>NZ_CP015455.1:800000-2000000 GCF_001888165.1 Syntrophotalea acetylenica | reverse complement strand
ATGCTGGAACAGGGGCTTGCCCACCTTGCAGAGCTTATCCAGGAACAACTCGGTATGAACGTGGCCGATATTGCAGGCGGGGGAGCGGCCGGCGGTTTCGGCGCCGGCGCCGTGGCTTTCCTGGGGGGCAGGCTGCGGGGGGGGATTGCCGTGGTGATGGAACGGCTCCGGTTTGAACAAGAATTGCGGTCCGCCGATTGGGTCATTACCGGCGAAGGGTGTCTGGATCCTACCTCCCTGCATGGAAAAGTGGTCAGCGGTGTGCTGGAACGGGCCCGGCGGTTTGGGGTGCCCGTGGCCGTTCTGGCGGGTCGGCTGCAATTGAACGCCAAAGAGTGCACCCGGGCAGGGGTCCGCCACGCCCTGTCCGTTACCCCTGAGGACATGCCGCTTGACGAGGCTTTCGCCCGTGCCGCCGAATTGCTGAGCTGCGCGGCGGAGCGATTGGCCGCACGGTTGCATCCCCCGTCACGGACCTGACATGGGTTTTGCCAGGGATTTTACCTCTTCCGCAACTCGGCATCTGGCAAGGGAGGCTGTTTCTGGTATGTTATAGATCATGATGTAAAAATCTTCATGGTTTTATTTTTTCCAGGGGTCCAGAAGCAGCATTTGGGTCGGCGGAGGGAGGTACGAAGCCGTGGTTTTCGGAAAATGTAGCGAGCGGGGGCAGTCAGCGGTGGAGTATGCCGTCGTTCTTGCCTTGATTGTTGCTGTAGCAATGGCGTCCATAGGCGATTTGGGCAAGATTGTCAATCATACATATACGCCCGTGGCGAATGCCTTGCCGGGAGGTGATGACGGCGGTTCCGGTGGCGGTTCCGGTGGCGGTTCCGGTGGCGGTTCCGGCGGTGGTTCGGGCGGCGGTTCCGGTGGTGGTTCCGGTGGTGGTTCCGGTGGCGGTTCCGGCGGTGGTTCGGGCGGCGGTTCCGGTGGTGGTTCCGGTGGCGGTTCCGGTGGCGGTTCCGGTGGCGGTTCCGGTGGCGGTTCCGGCGGTGGTTCCGGCGGTGGTTCCGGCGGTGGTTCGGGCGGTGGTTCGGGCGGTGGTTCCGGCGGTGGTTCCGGCGGTGGTTCCGGCGGTGGTTCCGGCGGCGGTTCCGGTGGCGGTTCCGGTGGCGGTTCCGGTGGCGGTTCCGGTGGCGGTTCCGGCGGTGGTTCCGGCGGTGGTTCCGGTGGTGGTTCCGGTGGTGGTTCCGGTGGCGGTTCCGGTGGCGGTTCCGGCGGTGGTTCGGGCGGCGGTTCGGGCGGCGGTTCGGGCGGCGGTTCGGGTGGCGGTTCCGGTGGCGGTTCCGGTGGCGGTTCCGGTGTGATTATCGGGACAGTGTCAGTGGCTGGCTTGCAACCAACAAGAACCGGCACGCCCCGCTTGGTTGGTTACTTGCCCTGTTATATCGTTCAGGGTATCGGACCGGTTGCCCCGGTTGCAGGTGAGGACGTTTCGGAGTCTGCCGCGGGTGGATCGTATCCGTTATCGGAGCGTCCGCTGCTTTGGGTCGGTGTCGGGCTGTTTATCGGTATCGCGATTTTGGCAAGCCTGGCGGTTCATGCTGTCGAAAAAAGGTATTGGCGTGCCGCTGTTTTGATTCCAGCCGGATTTATGCTTGCTTTTTTGATTTTCTATTTTTTTGCCGCACAGTCTTTAACTCTGGCGCAGATCATTCTCTCCCTGCTCGCCAAAGGAGGCGTAACGCTGATTACAGCTCTGCTGGTCGGTCTTCCCTTTAAAATTTATCGGAGTCGAAAAGCAACAGTGGTGTGATGGCAGAGAATGCGGGGATGCCCTCAGGCCAGGCCACGGCGGCGCATTTCCTGTTTGATCCACGACTTCTGGGAGGGTGTGAGGCGCTGCGAGGCGGCCAACTGGATAATTTCCGGACCTCGCATGCCCGGCAGCCAGAGAGCGAACCAGATGCCGGGGGTGCGTGGGTGTTTGAGGATGGCGGTGCGCAGGGTTTTGCGTGCCTTCCAGCGCGGATGTCTGGCGATGATGGAGATGTTTTCGGCGTCGGCCCGGACTCCGCGCAGGAACCGGGCTACCGCCATCTCCTGCAGCCGGGGGTTTTCCAGACAGGGTTCCATGAGGGCCGGATGGCCTTCCTTGAGCAGTTCCGCCACCACGGTTGCGGTGGCGCGGCGGGCGAGGGTGATCTTGTTGCCCAGAGGGGTGGTGGGCAGGCGCTGGATGATAAGGCGTTCGGCGGCCAGTTTCTGGTCCGGTGCGACGCCGGGCAGAAAACAGATGTCCAGCAGTTCGAACAGGTGCAGCAGCGGCAGCAGGGTTTGCAGCAGTGACGTGGGCAGATGAGGATGCCTGATCAGCGCCCGCCGGACTTTATGGCTCTGGCGGGCGTTTTCGGTCTGGTGAATGGCCCGCAGCAGATCCTCGCCAAGGTCCCTGCGCTTGAGCAGGGCCAGCAGATGCAGCTCATTCAGCGCCCGGTTTCGGAGTGCGGTGTGCAGCACCTCGGGCGCGGGATCCTGCATGGTGATGAACAGTTCTTCGCGGCTGCCGGTGAGGGCACGACGCAGGCGGCGCGCCAGGTCTGCATCCATCGCTTGAACCTCCGATTGGCCATCCATGGGTCACGCAGGACACCATCGCGATCAGCTTTCGGCGCCGTATTCTTCCAGAAAATTCTTCTTGAAGGCGGCAAAATCGTTGTTTTCAATCGCTTGCCGCACTTCGCTCATCATGTTCAGGTAAAAATGCACGTTGTGAATGGCGGCCAGGGTTGCCGACAGGATTTCATTTGATTTGAACAGGTGATGCAGATAGGCGCGGCTGAAATTGGCGCAGCAATAACAATTACACGAAGCATCCACCGGAAAAAAATCCCGCCGGTAGCGCCGGTGTGTCAGACGGATGCGCCCGCGCCGCGTGAACAGGGTGGCGCTGCGGGCATAGCGGGTCGGAATGACGCAGTCGAACATATCCATGCCGCGCTCGACGCTTTCCAGGATATCCTCGGGCAGTCCCACCCCCATCAGGTAGCGCGGCTTGTTTTCGGGCAAGCGGTGGGCCGTATAGTCGACGACTTTCTTGAGCAGATCCAGCCCCTCGCCGACGCTGACGCCGCCGATCGCGTAACCGGGGAAATCCATTCCGGTCATCTGCCGGGCGCACTCCTGGCGCAGATCCTCGTAGATGCTTCCTTGTACGATGCCGAAAAGCGCCTGATCGGCACGGCCGTGACTTTTCAGGCAGGCCTCCGCCCAGCGCAGGGTTTTGCGAATCGATGTCGCGGCGTAGGCGTGGGTCGAAGGGTAGGGGATACATTCGTCAAACGCCATGATGATGTCGGCGCCAAGGGCATTCTGGATCGCCATGGCCTCGGAAGGCCCCAGAAAGATTTCTTCCCCGGTGATTTCATGACGGAAAAACACCCCGGTTTCGGTGATGCGTTTTTTCGGCAGCGAGAATACCTGAAAGCCGCCGCTATCGGTCAGAATCGGCCGATTCCAGTGCATGAAACGGTGCAGCCCCCCGGCTTTTTCAATCAAACCCTCCCCGGGCGCAAGGTGCAGGTGGTAGGTGTTGGAAAGGATGATCTGCGCGCCGGTCTCCTCAACCTGGGCCGGGGTCATGGCTTTCATGGCGCCATGCGTGCCGACCGGCATGAAAATCGGGGTTTCTATGGTGCCGTGCGGTGTCGAGAGCCGGCCGCGGCGTGCGGCGGTTCCGGAATCCCTGGCGAGTAATGAAAATTCAAACATGGTCGCGGCCATCCCTGGAATTTTGAAGGTAGAATAAGAAGGTGCAGGATGCGGCCGGCTGTTTTCGACCACGCCGGGACTTTAGCAGAAGGATTCGCCGAAAGCAACCATCCGGGGCTGTCGTTTCCACGGGGCGGGCCTTGCGGCGGGTTGTCCTGGCGCAAAGCGCCAAAAAGCATTTGTCTGTGAAATTTGTTACTATTTTGACAGGTCGTTTCCCTGTGGCAGGGGCAGGCGGATCAGAATGGATCTTGCAGGATGTGCGATGCCCGTCGGCAGGCATCATCCTGACGGCACGGATGAAAGGAAGCACCTATGACGCGTGGTCTTTTCTGGCAGTTGATCATTGTTGTGACAACCATCCTGATGGTCAACTACGCGTTGACGAAACTGACGCCGCCAACCCGGGAGACGGTTGCGGAGGTGAGTTACAGTCGTTTCAAGGCGGAACTGGGTGCCGAAAATGTGGCAGCCGTCACCTTTGAAGGCAACAGCCTGGACGGTCGCCTGAAGGAACGGGTATTGCTGGAGGGTACCGCCGAAACAGAAGGCGACAAGAGCTTCCTGCTGTTTCGCACCACCCTGCCGCCCGTGTCCGACCCGCAATTGCTTCAGGAACTGGAAAAACGTAAGGTCGAGGTTGCTGTGCGTCCCGAAAAAAAACCGTCGGCCTGGACCACCGCCCTGATTTATCTCTTTCCGTGGCTTCTGATCATCGGTGTCTGGTGGTTCATCCTCAAGGGGATGCGCACCCGGCAGGGGCCCGGTGGCGGAGTCATGGGCGGTTTCGCCAAATCCGGCGCCAAAATGTATACCAAGGAACGATCCCGCGTGACGTTTGCCGACGTGGCCGGGCTTGAGGAAGCCAAGCAGGAATTGATGGAGATCGTGGAATTTCTGCGCAATCCCAAACGGTTCATGCGGCTGGGGGCCAAGGCGCCGCGCGGCGTGCTGCTGGTGGGACCGCCAGGCACCGGCAAGACCCTGATGGCGCGCGCCGTGGCGGGAGAAGCGGGGGTGCCGTTCTTCACCATCTCGGCCTCCCAGTTTATCGAAATGTTTGTCGGCGTGGGCGCCAGCCGGGTTCGCGATCTTTTTGGAAATGCCAAGAAAAATGCGCCCAGCATTATCTTCATCGATGAACTCGATGCCGTCGGGCGTTCCCGCGGCACCGGCCTTGGCGGCGGCAACGACGAGCGGGAACAGACTCTCAATCAGCTGCTGTCGGAGATGGATGGCTTCGAAGCCCATGACGAGGTGATTGTCATGTCCGCCACCAATCGTCCGGACGTTCTCGATCCGGCCCTGCTGCGTCCCGGCCGCTTCGATCGACAGGTGGTGGTGGAGCGTCCCGACTGGCGCGCCCGGGGGAGATCCTCAAGGTGCACACCCGCAAGGTGCCGCTGGCAGACGATGTCGATCTGCAGCTTCTTGCCCGCAGCACGCCGGGGATGTGCGGCGCCGATCTGGAGAATCTGGTTAACGAAGCGGCCCTTATCGCGGCCCGCGAGGATGCCCAGCAGGTTTGCATGGCCCATTTCGAGCGGGCCAAGGACCGGGTGCTCATGGGTACCGAGCGCAAACTGGTCATGTCTCAGCAGGAAAAGCGCATCACCGCTTACCATGAGGCTGGGCATACCCTGCTGGCGCGCCTGAGCCCCGGCGCCGACCCGATCCACAAGGTGTCGATTATTCCGCGCGGTCAGGCCCTGGGGATGACGCAGCAGTTGCCGGTGGATGACCGCTATCACTATTCCCGCACCTACCTGATGACCCGCATCGCCGTCAGCCTCGGTGGACGGGCCGCCGAAAAGGCGGAGTTCGAGGAGCTGTCCACCGGCGCCCAGAACGACCTCAAGCAAGCCACCGAACTGGCCGAAAAAATGGTCTGCCAGTGGGGCATGAGCGAACGCATCGGTCCCATGAGTTTCAGTCGCGGCGAAGAGCACCCATTTCTGGGCCGCAAGCTTGCCAGCGACAATTCATTCAGCGAACACATGGCCTGGATAATCGACCAGGAGATCGAAAAGATCGTCAAGACCGGCGAGCAGCAGGCCGATGAGATCATCGGTGGCAATCTGTTCGCATTGGGAAAACTGGCCGAAGCCCTGCTCGAGGAAGAAGTTCTCGACAGCCGGAGGGTGGATGAAGTGCTGCGCGAGGCCGGCATCGAGGTGAAGAGCACGTCCCGGACAAAATCCGAAGAAGGCGTTTTGCTGCAGGGTGAATTGGCGGGCGGCGGGGTGGAGAACTGAGGGTGGTTGCGTTGCGTGGCTGTCGGTGATATCGGGGGTGGTAACCGTGACTTGACAGTCGTTGCAGGTTCTATAGACTGGCGGTGTTGTGATCCCCGGCCAATGCAATGAACGATGATTTCAAGGAGGCGCAGATATGCAGATTCACCCTCTGGCGGGACAGCCGGCACCGAAGTCGATCCTTTGCAACATTCCAAGGTTGATCAGCGATTACTATACGCGGCACCCCGACCCGGACGATGAGACCAACCTGGTCAGTTTCGGTACATCGGGGCATCGCGGCTGTGCGACCCATGGATCGTTCAACGAGGATCACATTTTCGCCATCGTGCAGGCAATCTGCGATTACCGGGCCGCTGCGGGCATCGACGGGCCTTTGTTCCTGGGTATGGACACCCATGCGCTTTCCGAGCCGGCCCACGCCACGACATTGCAGGTGCTGGCGGCCAACGGGGTACAGGTACGCATCGCAGCCGGTTCGGGCTATACTCCCACGCCGGTCATCTCCCACGCGATTCTCGCCTGGAACCGCTGCCGGAAGCAACATCGGGCCGATGGCATCGTTATTACGCCATCCCACAACCCGCCGGATAATGGCGGCATCAAGTACAACCCACCCCATGGCGGCCCGGCCGACACCGACGTGACTGCAGCGGTTGCCGACCGAGGCAACGCTTATCTGCGCCACGGCCTGAAGGGGGTGAAGCGTGTCCCGTACCCGCAAGCCCTCGGCGCATCCACCACCGTTTCGCACGATTACGTGACACCTTATGTGAATGACCTCATTCATGTCATCGACATGGAAGCGATCAGGGACGCCGGTCTGCGCATCGCGGCTGACGCTCTGGGCGGATCCGGTCTCGGCTACTGGCGTCCGATCGCCGAGAAGTACGGACTGAATATCGACGTGATTCATGGATGCCCGGATCCGACCTTCGGCTTCATGTGTGTCGACAAGGATGGCAAGATCCGTATGGACTGTTCTTCCGCCAGTGCCATGGCGGGCCTGATCGGACTCAAGGACGATTATGATATCGCTTTCGGCAACGATCCCGATTTCGACCGTCACGGTATCGTGACCCCGTCGGCGGGGCTGATGAATCCCAATCATTATCTGGCGGTGGCCATCAACTATCTTTTCCGTCACCGAAGCGGTTGGAGCCAGACCGCCGCGGTTGGCAAGACATTGGTGTCCTCATCGATGATCGACCGCGTCGCCGCCGATCTGGGACGCCCGCTATCGGAAGTGCCGGTCGGATTCAAATGGTTCGTCGACGGCCTGGCCGACGGCAGTTGCGGTTTTGGCGGTGAAGAAAGTGCTGGAGCTTCCTTTTTGCGCATGGACGGCTGCGTATGGTCCACCGACAAGGACGGCATCATTCTCAGCCTGCTGGCGGCGGAGATTACCGCCGTCACCGGACGTGACCCGGCCCAGCATTACCAGTACCTGGCGCGCAAGTTCGGCGACCCTGTTTATGCCCGCATCGACGCCGGTGCCACGCCTGCCCAGAAAGCGGTGCTTGGCAATCTTTCCCCCGCACAGGTTGCGGCTACCCACCTTGCCGGAGAACCGATTCGGGCCAAACTTACCCGTGCTCCCGGCAATGGTGCCGGTATTGGCGGCCTCAAGGTCGCGGCTGAAAATGGCTGGTTTGCGGCCCGTCCGTCGGGCACCGAGGATATTTACAAAATTTATGCGGAATCATTTCTCGGCGAGGCGCACCTGAATCAGATCCAGGACGAGGCGCGCGCTATCGTCGGCGCGGCGTTGAAGGCTGCAGGGGTTTAGGAAACAGCGAAGGCCCGCGGCAAACCGCGGGCCTTCGCTGTGTTGCAGACGGTTCCGAGACGGATCAGCGCAGGTTGTAGAATACTCCCCGGCCGTTGAAACAGGCGGCGTCACCGAGCTGATCCTCGATGCGCAGCAGCTGATTGTATTTGCATACCCGGTCAGTGCGGCTGGCGGATCCGGTTTTGATCTGTCCGGCATTGGTGGCCACGACCAGGTCGGCGATGGTGGTGTCTTCGGTTTCGCCGCTGCGGTGGGAGACGACGGCGGTGTAGCCGGCGCGTTTGGCCATTTCGATGGCTTCCAAAGTTTCGGTCAGGGTGCCGATCTGGTTGAGCTTGATAAGGATGGAGTTGGCGATGCCCTTGTCAATGCCCTGTTTGAAGATTTTGGTGTTGGTGACGAACAGGTCGTCGCCGACAATCTGGATACGCTTGCCGAGTTTGTCGGTCAGCAGCTTCCAGCCGTCCCAGTCGTTCTCGGCCATGCCGTCTTCGATGGAGACGATGGGGTATCGATCGACCAGATCGGCATAAAAATCGACCAACTCAGCGGCGGTCTTGAGCGGTTGGGCTTCGTTGGCCAGATTGTATCTGCCGTCGGCGTAGAGTTCGGAAGCCGCCACATCGAGGGCCAGCAGCACATCTTCACCCGGTTTGTAGCCGGCGACCCGGATGGCTTCCATGATAACCTCGAGGGCTTCCTCGTTGCTTTTGAGATTGGGGGCAAAGCCGCCTTCGTCGCCGACGGCGGTGTTGCAGCCGCGCTTTTTCAGCACCGACTTCAGGGCGTGGAAGATTTCCGCGCCCATGCGCAGCGCTTCCCTGAAGCAAGAGGCGCCGGCGGGCATGATCATGAATTCCTGGATGTCGACATTGTTGTCGGCGTGGGCGCCGCCGTTGAGGATGTTCAGCATCGGCAGCGGCAGTTCGCGGGCATTGGGGCCGCCCAGGTACTGGTACAGGCTCAGGCCGAGTTCGTCGGCGGAGGCCCTGGCGCAGGCCAGGGAAACGCCGAGCATGGCATTGGCGCCGAGGTTTGATTTGAACTCGGTGCCGTCGAGTTCGATCATCCTGCGGTCGATGGCTGCCTGTTCCGTCGAATCCCAGCCCAGAAGCTCGGCGGCGATCACGTTGTTGACGTTGTCCACCGCCTTGAGAACCCCCTTGCCCAGATAACGGGCGGGGTCGCCGTCACGCATTTCCAGCGCTTCACGTTCGCCGGTGGAGGCACCGCTTGGCACGGCGGCGCGGCCCATGGCGCCACTTTCGAGATAAACCTCGACTTCAACTGTGGGATTTCCCCGTGAATCGAGGATTTCGCGGGCATAGATATCGACGATTTCGCTCATGATAAGCCCCTTTGCTAAAAGTGTTGGATTAATGAAGATTTATGCCGGCTGGGCGGCCGACCCTGTTATAGCATATTGGTTTGCAATTGGAACCTCTTTTTTGGTCTGGTCTGGTGACTGCAACCTCCGAAAAGGATTGATTTGCCCGCTGAACAATGGTAAAGGAAGAGTATCAAATTCTTAAAAATAAAAGGATATTTTTTGAATACACGGAATTCCCAGGGGAGGTTCGCGGCTGATGATCAGCGGCTCGCGAACCTCCTTTTCGGTCAAGCCAACAGCAACCTCAGGCAGATCGAGCGAATCCTCGGGGTACGCATTACCTCCAGGGGCGGCGAACTGCAGATTTTCGGGGACGATCATCAGACCGCGCTGACCCAGCGGCTGCTCGAGCAGTTGTATGAGGTACTGAAAGCGGATTACCCTCTGTACCCACCCGATATCGATTATGCCATACGCATTCTCAGCGCCGATGGCACGGTCCGTCTGAAGGATATTTTTCTCGACACCGTCTGCATTTCCGCGCGCAAGAAAATCATCTCGCCCAAAAGTCTCGCCCAGAAGGGCTATATCGACGCCATCCGTAGCAAGGAGGTGGTGTTCGGCATCGGCCCCGCGGGGACCGGCAAGACCTATCTGGCCATGGCCATGGCGGTTTCCTTCCTGCTGAAAAAGGAAGTAGCGCGGATCGTTCTGGTGCGACCGGCGGTGGAAGCGGGAGAAAAGCTCGGCTTTCTGCCCGGCGACATTGCCGAGAAGGTCAACCCCTATTTGCGGCCCCTTTACGATGCTCTTTTCGATATGCTCGATTACGATCGCGGCCAGATGCTGATTGACAAGGGGATTATCGAGGTGGCGCCGCTGGCCTTCATGCGCGGGCGCACCCTCAACGATGCTTTCGTGATTCTCGACGAGGCGCAGAATACCACCGCCGAGCAGATGAAAATGTTTCTGACACGGCTGGGGTTCGGTAGTCGTGCGGTCATCACGGGCGATGTCACCCAGATCGACCTGCCGACCGGGCGCCGCTCGGGATTGCTGGAAGCGGTCGATGTCCTGCAGGACATCGATGGTATCCATTTCAACTATTTTTCCGATCGCGATGTCGTGCGGCATCCCATCGTCCAGGCCATTGTCAAGGCCTATGACCGTAAAAGGGGCGATGGGGCGGCCACAGGCAAAGGAGACACGGATTGCCATGACCGGCAAGACTGATCGCAAGCAGGAAACCCCTGCCCGCAGAGGCAGGCCTGCTTCCGTTTTCATGAGTTTGAAATTTTCGCTGGATCAGAACACCCAACGCAACCTGCTGCTGTTGCTGGTGAGTCTTCTGATTGCCTTTATCGTCATCCCCAAGGGCAATTTCATTCCCGGATTCTATCAGCCCGGCGACATCGCCCAGCGCAACGTCAAGGCTCCTCGCGACCTGCTGGTGCCCGACGAGGTGCTGACGGAAAAGAAACAGCGTGAAGCCGCCGATGCGGTGCTGCCGCTTTACGATTACGATCCGCGCGCGGGACACGATATCACGGAGCGTCTGAAGCAGTCCTTCATGATCCTCGACAAAGCGCCCGCACCGGAAACAGTGCGGCGAAAGGAGCTCGAAGCGCTGCTCGGCATCGGTTTGTCCGATGCGGAGCTGGCGGTGTTCCGCCGGGTAGCCTCGCGTCCGGAACAGGCTTCTCTTCTGGTGCAGTCACTGCGGGATGTCATGCAGAACCAGATCGTGGGAAATCTCAAGCTATTTCAGACCGGGGGCGAGCACGGCATTGTGATGCGCAACCTGGTTACCCGGCAGGAACAGATTGCCCGGGGTCTTGACCAGGTGATCGGCATTGGCGATGCCATCGATATTGTGGGAGAGCAGCTCCGGGACATCCAGCCGTTGAACAATGGAGACCGGGCCGCGCTCATGGCCCAGGTCGGCAAGCTGTTGCGGCCGAATCTGACCTATAACCAGAGTGAAACCGAAAGCCGCAGACAGGCCGGCAGGGATGCCGTCAAACCGGTTCTCATGCAGGTCAAGAAAGGCGAGATGATCGTTCGCGAAGGCGAGCGGGTTACGGGCGAGCAGCTGGCCAAACTCAAGGCCTTTCGCGAGTTGGGCAGCGATCATCTGTCCCTGCGCATGGCGGCCGGGCTGTTTTTGATGATGTTGTTGCTGCTTTCCGTCGCGCACCGGTACGGACGGCGCAATATCAGCAAATACCGCGTGGACAACCGCGACCTGACATTCATGGCGGTGACTTTCGCCGGACTGTTCATCCTGGTCAAGCTGTCCATATTTATCTGCAGCGCCCTGGAAGGTTCATTCCCCTATATCGAGTCTTCCAGTTATTATTACGCCTTTCCCTTTGCGGTCGGCGCCATGCTGGTTCGCATCGTACTCAATTCGGAGGTGGCGCTGCTTTTCGGACTGGTCTTTTCCATGGTCGTCGGCCTGCTGTTCGGCGACAATCTGCATATGGCCCTGTTTGCCCTGGTCGGCAGTTTCACCGGTGGGCATTGGGTGCGGCACTGCATTCAGCGCACTACCCTCTATCAGGCCGGATGGCAGCTGTCCCTGGTCAATGTGAGCACGGTGCTGGCCACCCAGTTGATCGCCGGGCGCGGCTTCGATACCCAGATGTTCTACAAGGCCGGTTTCGGTTTTGCCGGCGGTTTCATCTGCGCGCTGCTGGTCACCGGACTGGTACCGCTGGTCGAGGCGCTGTTCAAATACACCACCAATATCAAGTTGCTGGAACTGGCCAACATGAATACGCCGCTGTTGCGCGAGTTGATGATCCAGGCTCCCGGCACCTATCACCACTCCATCATCGTCGGCAACCTGGCCGAGGCCGCTGCCGAAACCATTGGCGCCAATCCGTTGATGGCCCGCGTGGCGGCGTACTATCACGATATCGGAAAGATCCGCAAGCCCCTGTATTTCGTGGAGAACATCGGTACACAGGAGAACCGGCACAATAAACTCAGCCCTTCCATGAGCGCCCTGATTCTTATGTCTCATGTCAAGGAAGGAGCCGACATGGCCCGCGAAAACAAGCTTGGACAGACCCTGATCGATATCATTCGCCAGCACCACGGCACCGCCCTGATCAAGTTCTTTTATGACAAGGCCAAAAATCTCGAGGATCCGGGGGTTCAGCAGGTCAACGAACGCGATTACCGTTACCCGGGGCCCAAGCCCCAGACCCGCGAGGCGGCGCTGATAATGCTGGCCGACGCCATCGAGGCGGCCAGCCGCACCCTCACTGATCCGACCCCGGCGCGTATCCAGGGCATGGTGCAGAAGATCATCAACAATATTTTTATCGACGGTCAACTCGACGAATGCGAACTGACCCTCAAGGACCTGCACAACATCGCCAAGAGTTTCAACCGCATCCTGGCTGGCATCTTCCACCACAGGATCGATTACCCCGAGCCCGTTCACAAAGAACGGGAGAAGGAAACGGTCAAGAAGAAAAATGGGGATGATTCACATCGAGAACCGCCAAAAGAATCAAAAGATAGCGCTGGAAACGCTGCAAAAGGTAGCTCAGAGGATCTTAAACGACTCGGGATGTCCTGATGCCGAGTTGTCGGTGGTGATCGTCGACGACATCGAGATCCGCGAAATCAATCGGGATTATCTGCAGCGTGACAAGTCGACCAACGTCATCTCCTTCGCCATGCAGGAAGGGGAGGGCTCGGGACTGCACCCCGAACTGCTCGGTGACGTGATCATTTCCGCCGACACCGCGGCACGGGATGCGCGCGAAGCGGAGTTGTCTTTCGAGAGCGAGTTGTACTTTCTGCTGCTTCATGGCATTTTGCACCTGCTTGGCTACGATCACGAGCGTGGTACCCAGGAGCAGGCGCAGCTTATGGAAGAGCGTGAAGCGCAGCTGTTCGCCGGGATCCGGGAAGAATTTCTCAATGGCTGAGTGTCCGGCATGAAACCCGCCAAGGGCGTGCATTTCAGCTTCAACTGTGCCATCGAGGGATTTCTGTGGGCGGTCCGCACCCAGCAGCATATGCGCTGTCATTGCCTGGTAGCTGTCGGGGTGGTTCTGGCCGGGTTGATTTTCAGGGTGACCGCGCTTGAATTCATCCTGCTGGTGTTTGCCATTGTGCTGGTGCTTTTTGCCGAACTGGTCAATACCGCCTGCGAAACCTTGGTCGATCTGGCCTCGCCGGATTTCCATCCTCTGGCCCGCCGGGTCAAGGATGTTGCAGCGGGGGCGGTGCTGCTGGTCAGCGTGGGCGCCGCCATCGTGGGGTATCTGATCCTGTCAGGGTACGTCTTTGCCCCCCCGGCGACCAGCCGGCAAGCCATCTGGGCGGGGTAGCACCAGGGGAGCTGGCGGTTTTCAGTCTGGCGACGGTGATTCTGCTGGTGGTTCTGCTCAAGGCCTGGGCCGGGCGCGGCACGCCGCTTGAGGGCGGCATGCCCAGCGGTCATGCAGCCTTCGCTTTCTCCGTGGCGACCACGGTAGCACTGGCCCCGGTCGGCTCGGTGGTGATGCTCCTGACCCTGTCTCTGGCCGTTATGATCGCCCATAGTCGCATTTACATGGGGATCCACAGCGTACAGGAGGTTCTGGCCGGCGCCATGCTCGGTGCCGGGGTGACCTGGGTTCTGCACCTTTGTTTTGGCTGAAAGGCCCCGAAACATCGAGTTTTCCATTTATCCGGAGGAGACATTTGGACGACGACAGTTCTGGAAACAGGCCGGCTTTCTGGCACCGCCTCAAGGATGTGTTGCTGCCGGGCCGCCGGCGGATCCGTACCGAACAGGAATTGCAGGCAGTGATCGATGCCTCGGAAGAAGAAGGCATCATCAATGAAGAAGAAGGCGAGATGCTGCATTCCATATTCGAATTCGGGGAAACCATCGTACGCGAGATCATGGTTCCCCGCACCGATATGCGCTGCTGCAGCATCGATGCTTCAGTCCGCGAGGTTCTGGATGCCATCATCGACTCCGGGCACTCCCGCATTCCTGTTTACCAGGGCACGACCGATCACATCGTGGGGCTGATCTATGCCAAGGATCTTCTCAAATTCTGGGGCAAGGCATCGGCCGATATCGATCTGGCCGGCATCATGCGCGAGCCTTACTTCGTGCCCGAAACCAAAAAGATCGAGGAGCTGTTCAAGGAATTCCGTACCCGCCGGGTACATATGGCCATTGCCATCGATGAGTACGGGGGGACTTCCGGGCTGATCACCATCGAGGATCTGATCGAAGAAATTGTCGGCGACATCCAGGACGAATACGATCTGGAGGAGGACTGGCTGTTGCCGCAGGAGGACGACAGTTTGCTGGTTGATTGCCGCCTCAATATCGATGAATTCGAGGATTATTTCGGCATCACCATCTCTCGCGAGCGGTTCGATACCGTCGGCGGGTGGTTGTTTCATCTGTTGGGAAGGGTGCCCCACCGGGGCGAGGAAATCGTTTCTCAGGGACTGGTGATGACCGTCGAACAATGTGACGAGCGTAAAATTCATGCTGTGCGTGTGCGCCGTGACAGCGGCGCCGAAACGCCTTCCGCGCCATGAAACCGCGTCTCCCCGATACGGCCCTTTTGTGGGCCTTTTTTTCCGGACTATTGCTGGCCCTGTCGTTTCCCCGCCCGGACCTGGCAGCTTTTGCCTGGTTCGGGCTGGTGCCTTTGCTGCTGGTGTGCCGGGAACGGCCCTTCGCTACAGGGTTTGCCGCCGGCCTGGGGTTTTTCGGACTGGTTCTGTACTGGCTGAATATTGTCATGGTCCGCTACGGCCAGCTGCCGCCGCTTCTCTCCGGGGTCGCCTACCTGTTGTTGTGCGCCTATCTGGCGACCTTTTTCGGCGTTGCCATCTGGGGCTCCCGGCGTCTGCAGACACGCCTGGGCGTTGCCATGCCCCTGAGCCTGCCGGTCATCTGGGTGGCCGTCGAGTTCGTGCGCTCCTTCTTCCTCACCGGCTTTCCCTGGGCCAGCCTCGGTTACTCCCAGCAGAGTCGGTTGGCTGTTATTCAGTGCGCCGATGTTTTCGGGCCCTATGGCCTGAGTTTCCTGCTGGTTCTTGCCAATGCTACCCTGGCGGGAGTGGTATCATGGTTCCTGCGACGCCCGGAGACTTCGTTTCCGCGCCTTGCGCTGGCCGTCACCCTGCTGCTGATGGCGGGCAACCTGGCTTACGGCCGCTACCGGCTGGCCAATGATCCCGATCGTCGCGAAGCGGTTCTGAGGACGGTTCTGGTCCAGGGCAACATCGATCAGTCGCGGAAGTGGGATCCGGCTTACCAACGGGCGACCATCGATGTCTACCGTCGCCTGTCCCTGCAACCGGAGCAGCCGGCGCAGTTGGTGGTCTGGCCCGAAAGCGCCGTGCCGTTTTTTTTTCAGGAATCCGGTGCACTTTCGGAGCAGGTGCGGCAGGTCGCTGCCGACCGCAACGCCTGGCTGCTGTTCGGCAGTCCGGCCTATGAGGATATCAATCGACGCCGACATTATCTCAACAGCGCGTTTCTGCTGGCGCCCGATGGTGAGGAACTGGGACGTAGCGACAAGGTGCACCTGGTGCCCTTCGGAGAGTACGTGCCACTGAAAACCTTTCTGCCCTTTATCGATAAACTGGTGGTCGGGATTGGCGAGTTTTCCCCGGGGACCATCAGCCCCCTGCCGATGAACGGGCACAAGATCGGGGTGTTGGTCTGCTTCGAGGGGATTTTTCCGGAACTGGCCCGTGAATATGTGCGCCGCGGCAGCGATCTGCTGGTGAATATCACCAACGACGCCTGGTTCGGGCGTTCCTCGGCTCCATACCAGCATCTGGCCATGGCCCGCTTCCGCGCCGTGGAAAACCGCGTCTGGCTGGCACGCGCCGCCAATACCGGGATCTCGGCCCTGATTGCGCCCTCGGGACGCATCACGGCAAGGACCGATCTGTTCGAGACGGCGGCCCTGCAGGGCATTGCCGGACTTGGCAGCAGACCGACCTTTTATAACCGTTTCGGCGATATTCTGCCCTGCGTATGTCTTGTTACCGGCCTGGTCTGGTGTTTCAGCGCCTGGCGCCGCCGCGGCCTCGAAAGTTGAATGAATGGAATTATCGCTACGATTTTTTGTCACGGCGCCCAAGGGCATCGAATCCCTGCTTGCTGATGAACTGCGGGTGTTAGGTGCCCTCGACGTCTCGGAAACCCGGGCCGGCGTCTCTTTTCAGGGAACGTTGGAGACGGCCTACCGTGTTTGCCTGTGGTCGCGGCTGGCCAGTCGTGTACTGATGCCTCTGGCCGAATTCCCGGCTGCCGATGCCGATGCGTTGTACGCCGCCACCAGGGAAATTCCCTGGGAAGAACATCTGCGCCCCGGCGGTACGCTGGCCGTCGATGCGTCGGTACGGCGTTCGCAGATCCACCATTCACGGTTTGCCGCCTTGCGTGTCAAGGATGCGGTGGTGGACCGTTTCCGCGATCGCTTCGATCAGCGACCCTCGGTGGATCTCGAACGTCCTGCTATCCGCATCAATCTGCACATCGACCGCGATCAGGCGACTCTGAGCCTCGACCTGTCCGGCGACAGCCTGCACCGGCGCGGCTACCGGGCCGAAGGGGTGCTGGCGCCGCTCAAGGAGAACCTCGCCGCCGCGGTTCTGCTGCGGGCCGGATGGCCGCAGCTGGCGGCCCGGGGCGGCGCCCTGGTCGATCCTTTGTGTGGGTCCGGCACGCTGGTGATCGAGGCCGCGCTGATGGCTGGCGATTGCGCGCCCGGCCTGACCCGTCCCTATTGGGGATTTTCCGGCTGGCTGCAGCATCGCGCCGGTCTCTGGGAAGGGCTGCTGGACGAGGCTCGGCAGCGCCGCGAAGCAGGCTTGCAACGCTTGCCGGTCATGGTTGGCTACGATCGGGAGCGACAGGCGATTCGCGCCTCGCTGGAGAATGCCGACAAGGCCGGACTGCGGCAACATCTGCACTTTGAACGTTGCGAACTGAGTGATTTTCAGGCCGTTCCCGGGACCTCGGACTGCCCAGGCCTGCTGGTCTCCAATCCTCCCTACGGCGAGCGTCTCGGCGAGGTCAAAGAATTGCGTTCCCTTTATGAATTGCTGGGGCAAAAACTGCGCGAATATTTCGGCGGCTGGCAGGCCTCCATCCTTACTGGCAATCCCGATCTGGCCAAACATATCGGCGTTCGTGCCCAGAAGCTCTACACGCTTTACAATGGTGCCCTGGAATGCCGATTGCTCAATTTTGACATTGCCGAAGAACGCTTCTTTGGTGCCGATGCACCGCAGGCCCCGCTCAGCGAAGGGGCCCGGATGTTCGCCAATCGTCTGCGCAAGAACTACAAGCAGCTCAAGCGCTGGCTGCAAAAGGAGGATGTCACCTGTTTCCGGCTCTATGATGCCGACATGCCCGAATACGCCGTCGCCGTCGATGTGTATGAAGACCGCGTGCATGTGCAGGAATACCAGGCGCCGCCTTCCATCGATAGCCGCCAGGCAGAGCGACGCTTGCGCGAGGCGATGCGGGTGTTGCCGGAGGTACTGGAAGTCCAACCTGAAGCCATTTCCCTCAAGGTACGCCGCAAACAGAAAGGCTCCAGCCAATATCAGAGGTTCGACCGGACCGGCGAGCGTTTCGAAGTGCGGGAAGGCAACTGCTGGTTTCTGGTCAATCTGACCGACTATCTCGATACCGGCCTGTTTCTCGATCACCGTCCGACGCGTTTCATGCTGCAGGCCATGGCCGAGGGCAAGCGCTTCCTCAACCTGTTCGCCTATACCGGCACCGCCACCGTGCACGCCGTCAAAGGCGGTGCGGCCACAAGCGTTACCGTTGATATGTCCCGTACCTACCTCGAGTGGGCCCAGGCTAATCTGCGGCTCAATCAACTGGCCGGCCCGCAGCACCGTTTCATCGTCGCCGATGTGTTGCAATACCTGGAGCGGGAGAAGGAACACTACGATCTGATTTTCCTCGATCCGCCGACTTTCTCCACCTCCAAGTCGATGGAAACGACTCTCGATATCCAGCGCGATCACGTGTCCCTTATCCGCCTCGCCGCCAATCTGCTGAGCCCCGATGGAGTGCTGATCTTTTCCAACAACTTCCGTAAATTCCGCATGGATTTCGCGTCGCTGCCGGAACTGGAAATCGAAGACATTACCGCCGCTACCATCCCAAGGGATTTCGCCCGCAATCCGAGAATTCACAATTGCTGGCGGATTACGCGGCGTTAGGAGTTTGTCGGGGTTCAAAACAAGGGGTGGGGCATGAGGGGCTTTTTGTTTTGTGTGATGCTGGGTCTGGCGCTGCTGTTGGCTGCCTGCGGGGATCGATACATCGACGACCGCGCCGGCTTGATGAGCGCCGATGAAGAGTTGCGGTTGCGGACTTTTCAGAAAAAACTGCTGCAGGAACTCGACATCGAACTGCAGGTCGTGGTGCTGGATGACGCCTGCGGCGATCTGGACTCGCTGTCGGCACAGCTTGTCGAACAGCATGGCATCGGGAAACGCACCAGGGGGACCCGCGGGGTTTTGCTGCTGGTCGATCCGGTTGGCCGGCAGGTGCGCATGGAGATCGGCTACGATCTGGAGGGGATCTTTCCCGACGCCTTCATCGGTTATATCGAGCAGCGCCAGATGGCGCCCTTCTTTGAAGCGGGGCGCCTCGGCGCCGGGATCGAGGCAACCGCCGAACTGGTGGTCGGCAAGGCCCTTGGCGCCATTGACGAGGCTGGTTACGATCCGTCGGCCGCAGCGGGCGGTTTGGCCCACCTTTCGGGGGGCGGCGGGGCGCGCAGCGCCGTTGACATCGGCATCGGCGTGGTGGACAAGCCGCTGCTCGAGGACGCTTCGGCTTTTGGCGCCCAGTCTTCGCCGGAGCAGGCTCTGGAAGCCTATCTGGAAGTGCTTCGCGGGCACATCAAGGACCCCGGACTCGGCCTTTATTCTCCTGAAACCCAGGACTTTTTCCGCCAATGGCTGGTGACCGACGCCCAGCAGGACAATGAGCGGCGCAAGCTGGAGTCTCATATCGGTCAGGGCAAGGTTTTTCAGCATGACGGCCGGGCCGTGATCCGGTTTCCGTTGGCCGAGACGGGCGCGGCACCTTATTTTCTGGTTTGGGGCGACGGCGGCTGGATGCTCGATTTTGCATCCATGCACAAGCTGATCGGCTTCAATCATCGCAATCAGTGGCACTTGCGCAGCCTCGATCACAACTATATGTTCGGCTTTGTCGACTGGCGCTTCGATCGACACGGATTTCCCTGCGCCAAACCTTGATTGCGCCGACAGATCCTTGTTCAGAGGTGCTGCCAGGGTACCTTTTCCCTGGTCTTTGCGGCCGGGCCGGGGAGTTTGTCAGATCCCCAACGTATGCTCCCAAAGGATTTTCAGGCCGATGCCGATGAGGATGACGCCGCCGGCAATCTCCACGGGCCGGCCCCAGCGGGCGCCGGCCCGGCGGCCAAGCAGCATGCCGATCACTGTCATCACCAGGGCAACCATGCCGATGACCAGCGCAGGAAACCATACCGAAATGCCGACGATGGCCAGTGACAAGCCCACCGCCAGGGCATCGATACTGGTCGCGACCGACAGCATGATAAGCGACATGCCCCGTGTCGGGTCATCCCGCGATGCACGGGTTTCCCCGTCCTGAAACGCCTCCCGAATCATTTTCCCGCCTACAAACGCCAGTAGGGCGAAGGCTACCCAGTGGTCGTAGCTCTCGATCCAGCGTTGCACGGTGAGGCCGGCCAGCCAGCCGACAACCGGCATCATGGCCTGAAAAAGGCCGAAGTGCCAACCGAGGCGGAACAGATGTCTGGCGGTCAGCCGTTCCAGTACCAGGCCGCAGCCGAGAGCCACGGCAAACGCGTCCATGGCCAGGGCAATCGCCAGGCCGAAAAGCGTGATCATATCCATTAAAACCTGTCTTTCCAATCATGTTCCGACCTTTTGATCGGTATGTGCAACGCGGATTTTTGGGGCGTTCCGGAAGCCACGTTTGCTGCTGGGAAGGGCTGGCGTCTGTGCCGGCTGGCAGTCTGCCCCGACCACGGTTTCTGCCCGCGAACAGGCGCGCATTCTAGCACAGGTACGCTACCGGCAGCGAGGCGAGAATGGATTTTTCGAAGGATTGACGTCTGGTTGACATACGTCCGGAGACTTTGAGACCTGGCATCTTCGCAAAAACTTTTCTATTCAAAAAAATCATGCTATATAGTGAAAAAATCAATGAAAGCTCGAGCCGCATGGTTCTAGCTACCTGCTCGATACCTTTTTTGAGGATGTTCATGAACCTGAAACAGCTTGAAGTATTCATTGCCGTTGCGGACAGCGGCAGTTTTTCCCGAGCCGCGGAATCTGCTTTTCTCACCCAGTCAACCGTCAGTCAGCACATCTCATCGCTTGAAAAAGAGTTCGATTTGAAATTGCTTGACCGGACCGGAAAGGGGGCGTTTCCCACCGAGGCCGGAAAACTGCTGCTGGAGCACGCCCGGCGCATCCTTCAGGAAGGCCGGGACGTGGCACTGGCTCTCAATCGTTTTCGGGGGCTTGCCGAGGTGGCCCTGAAAATCGGTGGCAGCAATATTCCTGCATGCTACATGATCCCGGACTGCATATTTTCCTTTCGGGAGAACTATCCCGGCGTTGTCATAACCCTTTATCAGGGTGACAGCAGGGAGACCCTTGAGCGGCTCAAGTGTGAAGAAGTGGAGTTCGCGCTGGTCGGCACCACCTTCGCTGAGAAGGATCTGGTTTTTACGCCCCTTGCTCCCGACAGGATATCCCTGGTGGTGCCGGCGGGTCATCGCTGGTACGGCAAAAAGGACATTGCCGTGGAAGAGCTTCTGGATGAGCCCCTGATTCTTCGCGAATCGGGTTCGGGAACCGGCAGTTCCTTTCGCGACGCACTGGTCAGGGCGAACCTCGATCCCGATCAACTGAACGTTTCCTTGTGTCTGGGCAGCAACGAAGCGGTCAAACAGGCCATTCTGAATGGTGCCGGCATCTCCTTTGTGTCCGAACTGTCGGTCAGAAAGGAATGCGAGCGCGGAGAACTGTTTCTTGTCGCGGTGCGGGGAATGGTCATTTCCCGGCATTTTTATCTCGTGACCCGGAGGGGGCGATCGCTTTCTCCCGCCGCCGAAGCCTTTGTCGACAGCATTTTGCAACGTTTTGGCCTGGAATAGTGCGCGGTGGCCGATCTGTCCGGCGCGGCGACACTTTCTAAAACGGGCATAAGAGGTTGCATAAATTCAAATGATCGGGTAGTATCTGCTGCGCATTGGAAACGATACGGGAGAGCGCTCAGGGCCGGGTTCTGGCTGCTGGCAGTGTTATAGAACCCCGGACTCGTGCCATGCAGATCCGTTATTGCAGATCATGGAAGCGCGTCGGTCGCTGGTGGGCCGCCCGGTCTTCAAAACCGGTGTGGGGGGTGAGAAACTTCCCAGGTGGGTTCGATTCCCATGCGCTTCCGCCAAATTCCCCGCTCCCCACCCGGTTTTTCTGAAATACAGCGCATCCGGTTTTCTTTCCGTTCCACTATCGTGTCTCACAGCAGTTGGTAAGGGCATTGTATGAAACACCTTATTCTTGGTACCGCCGGGCATATAGACCATGGCAAAACATCGCTGGTCAAGGCCCTGACGGGCATCGATACGGACCGTCTCAAGGAAGAGAAGGCAAGGGGCATCACCATCGAACTCGGTTTCGCGCATCTGGAATTGCCGGACGGCGTGCAGTTCGGGATTGTGGACGTTCCTGGCCATGAGCGATTTGTGCGGGCCATGGTGGCTGGTGTTGGCGGCATGGACCTGGTCATGCTGGTGATTGCCGCCGATGAAGGCGTTATGCCCCAGACTCGCGAACACCTGGAGATCTGCCAGTTGCTCGGGGTCAGGCAAGGTCTGGTGGCCCTTGCCAAGTGCGACATGGTGGATGAGGAATGGCTGCATCTGGTGATGGAAGAGGTGCGCGATTATCTGGCGGGAAGTTTCCTGGAACAGGCACCGATCATCCCGGTTTCGTCAAAAACCGGCGCCGGCCTGGATGAGCTCAAGGCCACCCTGGGGCAGCTTGCCGCCGAAATAGAGGAAAAGCCCACCGACGGCCCTTTCAGGCTGCCGGTTGACCGAGTTTTTACCGTTGCGGGATTTGGCACCGTCGTTACCGGCACCCTGCTTTCCGGGGAAATCGCCACTGGCGATGAGGTGGAAATTCTACCTTCCGGCCTGACCTCGCGGGTGCGCAGCGTGCAGACCCACGGCAAAAAATCGGAACGCGGTTCGGCGGGACAGCGGCTGGCGGTCAATCTGCAGGGTGCCGATTATGGCGATATGTCCCGGGGCGACGTGGTTGTGCCGCGTGGGGTGTTTCGCGCGACCCGTACCGTGGACGCCCGCATCGATTATCTGTCTTCGGCCCCACGGGATCTGAAGCATCGCGCAACGCTGCGCCTGCATTCGGCCACTTACGAAGTACCGGCGCAGATCATTCTGCTGGATCGGGATACCCTGGCACCAGGGGACTCCGCCTTTGTTCAGCTGCGCCTCAGAAACCCGGTTCTGCTTCTGCCCGGGGATCTGTTCATTGTGCGCAGCTATTCACCGCAGATTACCGTTGGCGGCGGTGTGGTGATCGATCCTGCGCCGCCGCGGCGCAGGCGTCGTTCCGCGCAGGCCCTCGAACTTCTCGATGCGCTCAGTGAAGGGGCGGATGCGGACAAACTCCTGCTTCTGGTTCGGGAGAGCCTGCTGTCCGGCCTGAGTTTGGAGGATCTTGTCATTCGCAGCGGCCTTCCGGCGCCACGAGCCGAGGCCGCCCTCGCGGCACTGCTTTCCCAGGGTGAAATTGTGCAGGCACTGCGAAAGCCTCGGATTTTCCTGGCAAAAGAAGCATTTGAACGTCTCAAGTGCCTGCTGCTTGCAGGGTTGGAAGACTACGTGAAGGACAATCCCCACAAGGAGGGGATCGGAAAAGAAGAGTTGAAGGCGTGCATTCCGAAACGCAGCGATATCCGCTTCTTCCCGCTGGTCCTGCATGCCTTGGAGAAGGACGGCACCGCACAGGTTGACCGGGATCTGGTAAAAAAGCCGGGCCATAAGGCTTTTGCCGTTGCCGACCGGGGCGAGCTTCTGTCCAGGCTGGAAGCCGCTCTGGCAGCCGGCGGGACCGAACCGCCCACCATCAAGGAATTGTGCGAGACAGTGAGCGGCAGTGAGAAAAGCGTCCTGGATTATCTGAATCTGCTGGTCCGCGAGGGACGGGTGGCAAAGGTCAAGGCCGATCTTTTCTACGATCCCGAAACCCTTCGGCAGCTGCAGGACAAGCTGGTTGGCTTCCTGCGGGAAAATGACGGCATAACCCCTCCGCAGTTCAGGGAACTGACCGGCTTGTCCCGCAAATACATGATCCCTCTTCTGGAGTATTTCGACCAGGAAAAGATCACCATCCGGGTTGGCGACAAGAGGGTGCTGAGAAAGCGATAGGCGACAGGTTTGCGCGAAAACTCAAGCTGAGACGGTGATGGATTGCAAGGCGCTGATGATGTCCGCAATCTCCGTGTCGGCCAGGGTACGCAGGTCCAGCAGGAAGGCGCCCTGCGATATTCTGCCGATAATCGGCAGGGCCCTGGTTCGCAGCCGCCTTTCCAGTTGCTGGGCGGACAGGCCTTCGACGGCGACGCAAAGCAGGGTTGTGGGGATTTCCAGCAGGGGGAAGGAGCCGCCCCCAACCTGGGAAAACCCCTTGCGGGCGGTGACGGTTACGGCGACCGGCAGTGCGCGTCGCATGCGACGTACGGCTTTTGTGGCCCGCTTGGCAAGCTCTTCGGCCGGGACCGTCAACATGCGCAGGATCGGTATGCGCTGCAGGGCTTCGCGTTCGTCCCGGTACAGGCGCAGCGTCCCTTCCAGCGTTGCGAGGGTGACCTTGTCAAGACGCAGGGCCCGCAGCAGCGGGTGTTTTTTCATGGGGTCCAGAAAACTGCGCTTGCCCACGATGATGCCGGCCTGGGGGCCGCCGAGAAGTTTGTCGCCGCTGAAACTGACCACATCCGCACCGGCATCGAGGTATTCCCTGATGGTCTTCTCACCGCGGAGTCCGCAGATAGAGAGATCCAGCAGGGTGCCGCTCCCTGCGTCTACCATGACCGGTACGCCGGCATCGCGACCGATGGCGACCATCTCCTCGGTGGAAACCTCGCTGGTAAAGCCGACCACGGCGAAATTGCTGGTGTGCACTTTAAGAAGCAGGGCGGTTTCCGCGGTCAGGGCGGCACGATAGTCCCGGGGATGGGTGCGGTTGGTGGCGCCGACCTCCCGCAGGATCGCACCGCTTTGTTCCATAACCTCGGGGATACGGAACGACCCGCCGATTTCCACCAGTTCCCCGCGGGAGACCACCACCTCCCTGTTACGGGCGAGGGAGGAAAGTGCCAGCAGTACCGCAGCCGCGTTGTTGTTGACCACCACCGCCGTCTCGGCACCGGTCAGCTGGCAGAGCAACTTCTCCACATGGGTTGCGCGGCGACCGCGTCCTCCTGTTTCCAGGTCGAACTCAAGCGTATTGTAGCCGAAGGCCGCATCCAGCATCATATCCCGCAGCGATTCGGCCAGCGGAGCCCGACCCAGGTTTGTGTGCAGAACCACTCCGGTGCCGTTGATCACGCGCCGCAAACCGGGCATGTTCATTGTTTCCAGGGTACCGGCAATCCGCGCGGCGATCGCATTGTCTTCGAGGCTTTCCGCGCCTGCGCCGCCAAGCAGTTCGCCGCGAAGCAGACCGAGGACTTCCCGCACGGCGCTGATTACCACCGGACGGGGATATCGGTCCAAAAGAACCTGGACGTCGGACCATTCCAGGACCTTGTCGACTTTCGGGATGTTTCTGAGCAAGAGGATAGCCTTTCCTGAAAAAACCGCGGCAACCGCGGCGTGGTCAAGATCGCGTTTTGTTGACCCCGGCGTTTTTGTCGCCCCATTGTATATTTCCCTCCTTCAGTGTCAAGTGGGTATGGGGTGTCTGGCCGAGGCCCTGGCGTTATCCATGGCTGCTTTTTCTGAAATATCCGCCAGATCGCGGGACATTGTTTTTTGAAACCATCGTGGTCGCAGGCAAAACGGGTTACAGGGTTGCCGGATTTTTTGATTGTGGTATGGTGTGCGAAATTCAGCCCGGGCCGTTCACGGATAACCCGGAATACGGGAGATGCTTTTATGTCCTCAATACCTGTGGTGGTTCTGGTCGGCACATCAGGCACCGGCAAAACCACTTTTCTCGAGAAACTGATCAGGCAACTGAAGCAACGTAACGTGCATGTCGCAACCATCAAGCATGATGTGCACGGCTTCGACATCGACAAACCCGGCAAGGATACCTGGCGGCATGCGCAGGCCGGCGCTGAGCTGGTGGCCATATCCTCGCCGTCAACTTTTGCCCTGATCCGGCACGTGGAACAGGAGATGCGTCTTGACGAGATAACGGCCATGATTGCCGGCGTGGATATCATCCTCGTCGAAGGCTATAAACGCTCCATCAACCCTAAAATAGAAGTCCATCGCAAGGCCCACTCCTCGGAGTTGTTGAGTTCGCCGGAAGAATTGCTTGCCGTGGTAAGCGATGCCGACTGGGACATCGGCGTGCCCGTTTTCGATCTGGAGGACGCCGTGGGTGTTGCCGACCTGCTGGCGCAAAAATATGGGCTTCGGGGCTGATGGAACATTGCCATTCCAGCGCTTTTTGCTGCATGGGAATTCCGTGGAGAAATGCAGCACAACGCTGGCGGCGGCATTTCCTTGCTATCGGTTTATAGAATCTTCTTGCATGTCCCTATGTAGTATGGTAAATAGCGATGCGTAAGTTCGGATCAAGTGGCGGGTAAGTACCGGTCGATGGCTTTCCCCCCGCCGGCAAGGCAGACCATTGCCGTGGCAACGCGTTTTTAGCCTGGTCTCGATATCCGGAAAAACTTCCTATCATAGAGTGCGCTTATTTCGATCTCTGCTTTTGGCAGACTTTACGAAACCCGCATCTGCACCGTAATGTTACATGGTGCACGTGCGGGTTTTTTTAGCTGGTTTTCATCCGGAATCGGCCCTTTTCCGATGTGACGGCGTCAATCCGCAGGCTTGCTTGTGACTCGGGCCATCCATGGCCCTCGCCCTTCGGACAACCGGAGGATGTCCATTTTGCAATCCTGCGCGTGATGAAGCCTACCGATGTGCGCCATTACGTTGCCGCCTGGGCGTTTCGGGTGTGGTTCGGGCGGTTATGCCCAACCTCGGAACTTCAAGGCCAGGCGTCCGCTCGGGCAACTGTTTGAAACTGGTTGTCCGTACAGGCTTACAGCTGCAAACTTTCAGGCAATAAGCGGATGGACAGAGGGTTTGCCCGTTTGCCCCGTTGTCCGATGAACTACTAATCATTTGAGATTTGCCTGCGTAGACAGAATTAAATACTGACCCGATATACACGATATAATTAAGCGCTCATTTCGACCTCTGCCTCTGGCGGACTCAACGAAACCCGCATTGATACCGGAAAAACTTCCTGTATTGGTGCGGGTTTTTTTTGTAGGCGCACTTTCATTAAATAGCCAATGTGTTGCGACTTGCCGTGGAAGATCAGGATATTTCCCCTTGCGACATGCGGTTGCCCTTTGGAATGGATGAGGATCGGGGATAACAGGCGCTGCGAGACGGCCAACATGGAAAAAGGTTTTCATGCCCGGCGTTCACCTGGAGTTTCCGGGTGGACACAAACTAACAGGAGAGGAGAAGAACATGGCGGTTTGCAATTGTGCCGGCGAACGTGTTGATTCGCCGCAAGATTTGAAATTGATGGAATTGCTGGACCACTATCGTGGCTACGATGGTGCGTTGATTCCGGTGCTCCAGGGTGCGCAGGATATCTACGGGTATCTGCCTGAGGAGGTTCTCGAAAAGGTCTCGAACGAGTTGAAGATTCCCTTCAGCGAGGTTTTCGGCGTGGTGACCTTTTACGCCCAGTTTCACCTCAAACCCCGTGGGCGCAACATCATCCGCGTCTGCCTCGGCACCGCTTGTCACGTGCTGGGAAATGCCAAGATTTTCGATCGCCTCAAGGCAATTCTTGGGGTCGACAATGGCGAAACCACGGAAGATCTGCGATTTACCCTGGAATCGGTGGCATGTATCGGGGCCTGCGGCCTGGCGCCATGCATCATGATCAACGACGACACTCACGGTCGTCTGACCGTGGACGGCCTGGAAGCAATCCTGGAACAGTATCAGTAAGGGGGGATGGCGTAAGATGAGCAAATTACAGGAAATGCGCTCCGGAATCGAGGAGCAGTACAAATCGAAACAGGACCGTGCCCGGATTGTGGTCGGCATGGGTACCTGCGGTATTGCCGCCGGCGCGGGCAAGGTCATGGACGCCATCAAGGCCGAAGTGGAAAAGACCGGCATGGACGTGGATGTCGATTTCACCAGCTGCATCGGCATGTGCTTCGCCGAGCCCGTGGTGGAGATGATGTCGCCTGGCAAGGCCAGCGTGGTATACGGCGGAGTATCTCCGGACAATGTGGTGCAGCTCATGAAGAGCCACCTGGTGGACGAGACCCCGATGCTCGACATGGCCCAGATTCAGATCCTGGGCGGCGCCAAGCCCTACGCGGATATTCCTGTCATGGAAAAGTCCGGGTATTACGCGCAGCAGGTGCGTTCGGTCACTTCGCGGCTGGGTCGCACCAACCCCGAGCGCATCGAGGACTATATCGCCACGGGCGGCTACGCGGGCATTGAAAAAGCCCTGAGCATGGACCGTCAGGCGATCATCGACGAGATCAAGAAATCCGGGCTGCGCGGCCGCGGCGGCGGCGGTTTTCCTACCGGCACCAAGTGGCAGTTCGTGCATGACGCCGTGGGCGACAAGAAATTCATCGTCTGCAACGCCGACGAGGGCGATCCCGGGGCGTTCATGGACCGCAGCGTTCTGGAAGGTGACCCGCACGCGGTGCTGGAAGGGATGATGATCGCCGCTTACGCCATCGGTGCCAATGAAGGCGTGATCTACTGCCGTGCCGAGTATCCGCTGGCCATCCGCCGTCTCAATATGGCCATCAAGGTGGCGGAAGAGATGGGCATCATGGGTGAAAATATCATGGGCAGCGGCTTCAACTTCAAGGTGCGCATCAAGGCCGGGGCCGGAGCGTTCGTGTGCGGCGAGGAAACCGCGCTGCTCAACTCCATCGAAGGCCAGCGCGGCATGCCGCGGGTGCGTCCGCCGTTCCCGGCCCACAAGGGTCTGTGGCAGAAACCGACCTGCCTGAACAACGTGGAAACCTTCGCCAACGTACCGAATATCATCCGCAACGGTGGCGACTGGTTTGCCAGCATGGGCACCGAAAAGAGCAAGGGCAGCAAGGTGTTCTGTATCACCGGCAAGATCAACAACACCGGGTTGTGCGAAGTGCCCATGGGCATTACCTTGCGCGATCTGGTGTACAACATTGCCGGCGGCATCAAGGACGGCAAGAAATTCAAGGCGGTGCAAAGCGGCGGTCCCTCCGGCGGCTGCCTGCCGACCGAGAAGCTGGATCTGTCCATCGACTACGAGAACCTTGGCCAGGCCGGGGCGATCATGGGTTCCGGCGGTCTGGTGTTCATGGACGAGACCAGCTGCATGCTGGACATCGCCAAGTACTTCCTCAATTTCACCCAGATGGAATCCTGCGGCAAGTGCACCCCCTGCCGGGAAGGCACCAAGCGCATGCTGGAGATTCTGGAACGCATTTGCGAAGGCAACGGCGTGCCGGAAGACATCGACAACCTGGAACGCCTGGCCCGGGTCATCAAGACTTCGGCTCTGTGCGCCCTGGGTCAGACGGCACCGAACCCGGTGCTGACCACCCTGAAGTATTTCCGCGACGAGTACGAAGCGCACATCAACGAAAAGCGTTGTCCGGCAGGGGTGTGCCCGGCGCTGCTGACCTACACCATCCTGGAGGACAAGTGTGTGGGTTGCGGTGTGTGCATCAAGGCCTGTCCGGTGGGCGCCATCAGCGGCGAGAAGAAAAAGGCCCACGTCATCGATCCGAAGACCTGCGTCAAGTGCGGTGCCTGCGTGGCCAAGTGCAAGTTCGACGCTATCGTGAAAGCATAACCTGTCAGTATCCAAGAAAAAAAGGAGGAATGATCAATGCCTACAGTCACATTGACCATAGATGGCAAACAGGTGACTGTTCCCAAGGGAACGACCATCCTGCAAGCCGCGTGGCAAGCCGGAGCCTTTGTGCCGACACTTTGCCACGACCATGAACTGAGCAACCCCGGCGCATGCCGGATCTGTGTGGTGGAAGTCAAGGGCGCCCGCGCTCTGGTCGCCTCGTGCTGCGCCGAGGCCAACGAAGGCATGGAGGTTCAGACCGCCAGCCCGGCCGTCATCGAGGCCCGGAAAACCATTCTGGAGCTGATGCTTGACAATCATCCGGAAGACTGTCTGACCTGCCACCAGGCCGGCGATTGCAAACTGCAGGATTACGCCTATTTCTACGGCGTGAAAGCCGGCGTTTTCGGTGGTCAGAAGAAAGATTATCAGGTCGAAGACGACAACCTGTTCATTGTCAGGGACATGAACAAATGTATCCTGTGCGGCAAATGTCTGCGGGCCTGCGAAGAAAAACAGGGCCGGGCTGTCATTGACTTCGCTTACCGCGGCTTCAGGACCAAGGTTTCTACCGGCATGGACAAGCCCCTTGCGGATTCGGTCTGCGTCTCCTGCGGCAGTTGCGTGGCTGTTTGTCCCACCGGGGCGTTGACCGAAAAAGCCATGCTCGGCAAGGCGCGGAAGTGGGAAGTGGAAAAGGTCCGCACTACCTGTCCCTTCTGCGGGGTTGGCTGCAACTTCGATCTGAACGTCCATCAGGGCAAAGTCATCGGGGTCACTTCCAATCCCCTCAGCCCGGTTAACGGGCGGGATCTTTGCGTCAAGGGGCGTTTTGGAGCCGACTACGTGCACAGCCCCCGTCGCCTGACCAAGCCCCTGATCAAAAAGAACGGGGAGTTTGTGGAATCCTCCTGGGACGAGGCCCTCGATCTGGTGGCCAGCAAGCTCGGCGGGATCAAGGACAAATATGGCAGTGACGCCATTGCCGCTCTTTCTTCGGCCCGCTGCACCAACGAAGAAAACTACCTCATGCAGAAACTCATGCGCGCGGGGATCGGTACCAACAACATCGATCACTGCGCACGAACGTGACACGCTCCCACTGTAGCCGGTCTGGCTACTTCGTTTGGCAGCGGCGCGATGACCAACTCTTTCGCCGATTATCTGAATACCGATCTGTACTTTGTTATAGGCTCCAATCCCACCGAAGCCCATCCCATGGCGGGCGCCAAGATCATGTCCTCCCTGTTGAAAGGGACCAAGCTGATCGTGGCCGACCCGCGCCGCATCGAGCTGGCTGAAAAAGCCGACATCTGGCTGCAGCTGCGGCCTGGCACGGATATCCCGCTGCTGAACGGCCTGATGCATATCATTATCAAGGAAGATCTTCACGACAAGAAATTTATTGATGAGCGTACCGAGGGATTTGAAGACCTCAAGGCCGCCGTCGCAAAATGGACTCCGGAAAAGACCTCCGAAGTTACCGGTGTTCCCGTAAACCTTCTTTATGATGCCGCCAGGCTCTATGCGGGCACGCCCAAGGCCATGCTCTGCTACACCCTCGGCATCACCGAGCATATCTGCGGTGTGGACAACGTCATGAGCACCGCCAATATCGCCATGCTTACCGGTCATCTCGGCAAGGAAGGCTGCGGCGTCAATCCCCAGCGCGGTCAGAACAACGTGCAGGGTGCCTGCGATATGGGTGCGCTGCCTGGTGACTATCCCGGATATCAGAAAGTCGTGAATCCGGAGGTACAGTCCAAGTTCGAAAAAGCCTGGGGTGTGAAACTGTCTCCCAAGGCAGGGTTGACCATCCCGGATATGATGGACGCTGCCGTGGAAGGCAAGCTCAAGGCCATGTATGTTTTTGGCGAGGATCCGGTCATGACCGATCCGGATGCCAACCACATCAAGAAAGCCTTCGAGGCCATGGATTTCGTGGTTGTGCAGGAAATTTTCATGTCCCAGACTGCGAAATACGCCGATGTTATTCTGCCAGGCGCCACCTTCGCGGAAAAAGACGGCACCTTCACCAACTCCGAACGTCGGGTTCAGCGGGTACGCAAGGCCATCGAGCCTATTGCCGATACTAAGCCTGACTGGAAGATTCTTTGCGAAGTCTCCAATCGGATGGGCTATCCCATGCAATATACTCATCCAACGCAGATTTTCAACGAGATCGCATCGTTGACACCGTCCTATGGCGGCATCAACTACGAGCGGATTGATGTTACCGGACTGCAATGGCCCTGTCCGACGCTCGACCATCCGGGTACCCCGATTCTGCACACCCAGAGCTTTTCCCGTGGCAAGGGCCTTTTCAAGGCTATCGACCATACGCCACCTGCGGAAATGCCGGATGAAGATTACCCCTACCTGCTTTCCACGGGCCGTATTCTTTATCACTACAACGTGACGACCCGCTATTCGTCCGCACTGGATACCCATCGGCCAGAAGAGGCGGCCATGGTTCATCCCGCGGATGCCAGGGTCCTCGGTATCGTTACGGGAGACACCGTGCAGGTGACCTCGCGGCGTGGCAGCATTCAGACCAAGGTCAATGTAACCGACAAAGTGCAGTCGGGCATGATCTGGATGAGCTTCCATTATCACGAATCGCCCACCAATGAATTGACTGTCAATGCCTTCGACCCGGTGAGCAAAACCGGCGAATACAAAGTTGCGGCTGTCAAGATTGAAAAAGCGGCAACAGCTTGATGCCTCAGGTGCCATGAGGAGAGCGAAAATGCCGGGCCCTTTGCGGGTCCGGCATTTTCGTGTTGAAGTACGCCGTGTCGTAGGAAAAATCGGATCGATTACCCGGTGCCATCCGGGCGTGCCCGGTTGGCAGATGCCATGTGGATCAGGAGATACAGAAAATGCTGCAGTCCATATCGATGGAAAATGCCCTTGAGATTCTGGGACAGTTTGCTTCCACGGTGGGAAGCGAAGAAATACCCGTTGTCGATGCTTTTGAGAGGATCTTGTCCGAAAACATAGAGGCCGGTTTTCCTCTTCCTCCCTTTCAGCGATCACCTTTGGACGGTTATGCCCTGCGCGCGGTCGACACCGCCGGCGCGGATGCGGATAGCCCGGTTGAACTGACGGTTGCACAAACTGTGTTTGCGGGTTGTGTACCGACCCATCCCCTGCGTGCGGGGGAAGCTGCTGCCGTCACCACGGGTGCGCCGCTTCCGGAGGGCAGTGATTGCGTCATCAAATTCGAAAGCGTCAGGCGGGATGGCGATAGCATAACGGTTTGCTCCCGGCTTCGCCCCGGGCAAAATGTGGTACCGCAAGGCGAGGATGTTGCCCATGGGGAAACGGTGCTTGAAAAAGGTGTGAATATCACCCCCGCCGTGGTAGGCCTGCTGGTATCCCTGGGCCTGGAAAAGGTTGTGGTATACAAAAAACCCAGGGTGGGCATTATCTCCATCGGCGATGAACTGCTGGAAGTGGGGAACCCTCTGGCCCCCGGAAAAATCTACAACAGCAATCTTTACGCGCTTGCCATTCAGGTCAGGGAGGCCGGCGGGATACCGATTCTTCAGGAAACCGTGCCGGATGATGTCGTGACAATCGCCTCGGCCATCAGTCGTGCACTTTCGCAAAACGACCTGGTCATTACCACCGGCGGGGCTTCCGTGGGCAGCAAGGATCTTGTCAGGGAAGGCATCGGCCGCAGCGGGGCGGATATCCTGTTCTGGAAGGTCGGCATGAAGCCGGGCACACCGGCAGTTTGCGGACAAAAAGGCGGAAAGTTGATGATTGGGCTGTCCGGCAACCCGTCGGCAGCCATGATAACCTTTCTCATGCTGGTGCGCCCCATTATCCGGTCCATGGCAGGAAAAGCGACAGGCAGCCTGCCGGAAGTCAGCGCCGTCATGGCACAGCCATTTGGTAAAAGCAGCAGCCAGCGCCGTTTGCTGAGGGCCGTGGTTAACTGGGAAAAGGGTGCCTATCGTGGGGTTCCCGCGGGAATCCAAAGCCCGGGTGCCCTTAAGTCCATGACCACCTGCAACGCCCTCATCGACATCCCTGCAGGGCACGGACCTCTGCAGGTGGGGGACGAAGTCAGGGCGCTTTTACTGCCTCCGCCGTATTGTCTTCAGGGGTGAGCCTCTGGCAGTCTGTTTCAACGGTATGATTCAGGCAATCGGTGTATGCATGGGCATCAGTGTGGTGGCGCGCAACGGACAAGCAGATTTTTTTCGATGAAGCGAGGGTAGGTACTTGTGTCGCGCAAGGCTCCGTTATACCATTGGCCGGGTTTACCGGGCGGTTCCGGATATAATCGGAGGAGGGACATTTTATGAAATTGCTGCTGACCGTTATGTTTTTCTTTTGCGCCGCCACGGCCTGGGCCTTTCCCAAGGACAGCTGCGGCGAACAGAGCTGCATCGATTGCCACACCCTGAGCAGGGAAGAAGCGAAGCACCTGCTGGGCAAACAGGCCGACCGGATTCTGAAGGTCGCGCCATCCCAGGTACAGGCCCTGTGGGTGGTCGAAGTGGAAAAAAAGGGTGAGCGCTTTCCCGTCTATATCGATTTCACCAAAAGTTATGTTTTGCGTGGCGAAATCCTGCGCCTGAAAGATGGTGAAAACCTGACCCGGGAACATGTCGCCAGGCTCAACCGCATCGATGTTTCCGCCATTCCTGTTGCCGATGCTCTGTTGCTCGGAAAACCCGGGGCCAGCAAAAAGCTGATCGTGTTTACCGACCCGCAGTGCAGCTTTTGCAAAAAGCTGCATGCCGAAATGAAAAAGGCGGTGGCCATCGATCCCGATGTCGCCTTTTATATCAAGATGCTGCCGCTCAATATTCATCCCGAAGCCTACGTGATCGCCAGGAGTATCGTCTGCAACCGTTCTCTGCAAATGCTCGAACAAAGCTTTGCAGGCCAGCCTGTGCCGCCGCCACTATGCCGCGCCGACGCTGTCGACCAGACCATCGCGCTGGCACGTAAGCTTGGCATCAATTCGACCCCGACGGTGGTGCTCCCCGATGGCCGGCCCATTTCCGGATTTCGCGATGCCGCAACCCTGCTGAAAATGGCCGGCTCCAGGGTGCAGCCGCCGAAGTAGAATGGACGAGTCGAGCAGGGGCGGAATGTCATGAGCCGTAGCGCAAATCAGCCAGGCCGCGCCGCACGACCGGGTGGGGTGTAAAAGATCAAGGCGAGGCAAACGGGCAGACCGCTCGTGGCGGTTTGGTTCTCTGCAATTCTGCTGCTTGACACGGCGATCCCTTTGCAGGATTATCCGGCCGGAAATATTCGGGTACAGCGATGGCGCCTTCGCCTTCCTGGATGGGCAATGGCGGCCGAGTGCTAACGGCAAGGGGGCAGGGATGACTTTTTTCAGCCGGTTCTTCATTGTTTTTATGTTATTGCTGTGTCACACCCTGTGTGTTTGGGCTGCTGTGCCGGCATCGTCCATCAATCTCACAATCGAGTCTTCGGCGGCCGACCTGGCCGGCATTATCAACAAGTCGGTTCCTGAAATGCTGTACAAGGGACACGGCGGACTGGGCACAGCGGTTACCGTTCATAGAAACGGACCGGCAACGGTCACCGCTTCGGAGGGATTCATCTATCTCGCAATGCCGGTTCAGGTGCGATTCAGCAACGCCGTCTATGAAAGTTATCCGCTGAAAACAAGGCTGTGTTTTAAGCTAAAAGTGAATGTTCTGCCCGATTGGCGCCTGAAAACCGAGCTTTACTACACCGGCTTGTCGGATAATCTGGCGGACACCTTTAAACTCGGGCCGCTGTCGCTGAAGCCCAAAAGCATGGTGGAGAACATCAGTCAGCCGGTGCAGAAACTCCTTGCACCCATTATCGACGCAAAGATCAATGACGCCATTCGACTGCGTGACAAGATCACGCCGGTGTGGCGCAGTGCGTTTTCACCGAAACCGGTCAGCAAGGAATACCGCGCCTGGCTGAAGCTGACGCCGGAAAAAATCGTTATGAGCCCGATTTCGGCGGCAAGCAATCGTATCCGTTTGTTTCTTGGGGTCGTGACCGGTGCCGAGATTACCGTCGGTCCCAAACCGGCTGCAACACCTGCCAGGCCGCTGCCACCAGTGCGGCTATGCTCCGATTTTGACAGGAGCTTCCATATACGGCTGCCCGCCGACATTTTTCTTGCCGATCTCGTGGCCGCCCTCAACCCGGTGCTTTTGAACCAGACCTTTGGCGAGGACAAGAAGATAACCATCCACAACTTCCACATGAAGGGGGAAAACGGGCGGCTTGTGGTTGTCCTTAACACCACGGGGGCGTTCGAGGGGAAACTGACCCTGTTTGCCAGGCCGGTGCACGACCCGCAAAAAAATACGCTCACCTTTGAGGATGTCGATTTCGACACACAGAACGCCGGGTGGCTGATAGGTGCCGGAAGCTGGCTGTTCAGCAGTCCTATTCGCTCCGCCATCAAGTCCAGACTCGATGCGACCGTGGTGGAACAGTTGGAAACGGCGCGCCTCAAGGCCTCTTCTGCCTTGTCTTGTGTGCAGGTAGCCGAACATGTTGAATTGGCCGGTGTTGTCAGGGCTTTGTCCCTTGGCGAGGCAGCGGTGCAAGACGATCGCCTGTCGCTTCATGTCATCGCCCGGGGCGAGACGCGTGTCAGCCTGAAATAACGGGAATTCAAACAAAAAAAGACTCCTTGTCCAAAACTTCGCGAAGGCGTCTGGATAAGGGGGCTTTCGATTTTTGAAAGGCACGGCACGGTCGCCGCGGGGAGTTTTCCAGCCGTGGAGGTTTTTGTGGCCGGCGCCAGTAATACGATCAGAAATAACGGCGCGCGCCGAGATATTTTTTGGTGAAGCCGGGCCGGGTCAACTCCGCGACCTTGATTTCGTCATTGCGTTTGGGGGCATGAACGAACTTGCCCCTGCCAACGTAGATGCCAACATGGCTGACCTGGTTGTTATGACCGAAAAATACCAGGTCGCCTTCAATCAGTTCTTCCTGGGGTACCTTCCGTCCCACCTTGAACTGTTCCGCGGAGGTGCGCGGGATGTTGATGCCGCAAAGGTAATAGACCGATTTGACAAAGGCGCTGCAGTCGAGTCCTTCAACCACGGTATTGCCACCCCATTTGTAAGGGATGCCGACGAATCTTTCCGCCGTCCTGGCGGCGATTTCGCCCATTTCATTGTCCGGTTTGGGTTTTTGCACCACCGGTTTCGTGGAGGTGGGAGGATTCACCGGCGACGCCGTCGCACCGGCAGGCGCTGTCGTCACATCCGTATCGGTGGGGCCGGCGGTCTCCAGGGCCAGGGGGTGGATGTCTTTTTTCAGGGGCGAGGCTATGTAATAGGAGTCGATAAGTCGGGCCTCGGCCAGTTGTCTGGCCGCTTTTTTTGCGTCCTTGCGGGTCGGGTAATTGCCGAACCGGACGGCGAAGACATTGTTTTCCTTTTTAAAATAATAGGCTTCGATGCCCTGATCCTGGAGCCTGGATGCCAGCCGTTCTGCATTGTCAACCCTGGCAAAGGCTCCGACCTGCACCGAGTAGCCGAGCTTGCTTATTTCGGCATCCGGTTTCGCAACACACGGAGTGGCGAAAAGGATGCAGGCCATTGTGCCAATAATCCATTTTTTCAAGATGCGAAAAGCCATAAATATCCCTTGTGCAGACGGCATGGGCCGAAGTTGATATATCGTCATCGGGTCAGGTCGGGTTCACAGCGTATCTTTTTCGCAACACCGCGGGCGGAGGTTTTGCGACGCCATCAATAATGCATAATGGCAGATAAACGCAACGCCTATTTTAACCATGCACAGAAGGAAATCCATAACCTTTTTTGAGATAAAATTTTCCGCAAGGATTCGTGCCGGTTCGAGATGCTGCCCTTTTTTAGGGAACACCGCAATTAATGGTTGCTCTGCGGCGCGCCTGGTGCGACCATCGTCATTTTGTATACGATATTTAGAACCGAAGGAGAAATGACGTATGTGCCTGTCCCATTCAGCCCGGGTTACTTTACATCACATCGAAGCGCGGCGCAGCATCCGATCTTTTACCGATCGGCCGGTATCCCAAGAAGACCTGCTGACGGTTTTGCGAGCCGCCAACCAGGCGCCATCGGCCCATAATCAGCAGTCCTGGAGATTTTCCGTTCTCCGTGGAAAACGCAAGCAGGAACTGGCCACTCTGGTCAATGCCCGTGCCGGGGAATTTCCCAGGGCGGCGGCGGTGCTGTTGCGCATGGCGGCACGCAGCATCAATTCCGCTCCGGTGGTGGTCGTGGTCGCCAATACCGGCGCCCTGATCGATCATGGTACCAAGCTGTTTCAGATCGATAAGCCGTTGGCTCAGGACTTTTTCAAAACCATGGAAATTCAGAGTTCGGCGGCGGCCATTCAGAACCTGCTGGTGGCGGCGACCTCTCTCGGCCTGGCCACCGTGTGGTTGGGGATACTGTTTCTCATCAAGGATGATGTGTTACGTCTTATGGGAGAGAGAGAAGGGGAATTTATGGCGGTCATTCCTGTCGGTTACGAGGCAAAGCCCGGCATAGCGCCGAAGAAAATCGACTTTGAAATGATGGTGAGCTGGCTGGATTGAAACAATGCCTTAAGCAGGCGTTCAGCCAGCAAGGATTTCTGTTTTGCCCGGTTTGCGGCCAGAGTGGCACTGCCGATATTGTTCAGCAACAGGATAGACTCGTCACCGCCAAGCCGTGCAAGCATGTCGCCGGGGTGCAACTGCTGGCGCATCCGCGCGGTAAGCATCACCAGCAATTCATCGCCCTTGGCATGTCCGGTGGTGTCGTTGATCTGTTTGAAATCGTCCAGGTCCAGCATCATGACGGCGATGATTTGTGAAAGCAGGTCGGGATCGCGCCTGAAATCCTCGTCACGAAACCCTGTGATGCGTTCGCAGGAAGGGGAGGAATAGAGTAACGCACCGTTTGGGTCCAGCCATAATTCCCAGTCATGCGTGAACTTGACCATGGCTCGAAAGAGCTTTTCCTTTTCCCGCAGCGCCCGGGACGTGCGCCTATGACGCAGGTATATGATGCAAGCAACCGGCCCCAGCAGCAGCAACAAACCGGCTGGAGCCAGGGCGCAGGCCTGCCATGGAAAGACCGCAGAGCCCGGCACGGCTGGCTGGACGAGGTTTTTCTCAGGACGTTTTGCCAATCCGGTTTGCCAGCTGGAAGCAACGGTCGGTGCCGACAGGCAGAGCAGTGCGGAAAATGAAAGAATGACAGTTTTCACAAAGGGATATTTCAGAAAAGACCGCATGGGATAAACCTCGGAAAGGTGCCGGTTGCTGAATTTACTCATGCCGTATGAATGCCGGTACAGAAACAGCACCTCCAGCCATTGCCGTAACAGGGCCTCGGGTGCTGCGGGTGAATTTTATGGAAAAAAGGGAGTCGTTATCGGCCATTTTCTTCGGTAACCCGGCTATCCCTTTCGGGATCCGTGGCTTTGCGTCACCGGGTTGCCCCGGTTTTGCCATTATCGGAAAATTTGGTGGAGGTGCAAAAACTCGGTCTTACGGTGTTGCGGCGTAGTTTCAGAACCTTGTCTTGCCGGTTAAAGAGCATCAGATCATGCAGCTCGCAAGTTCTTCCAGCCATCCAACGGGTTTCTGGGGGTTTCTGGAGATGTATAAAAACTTTCCGGCTTCATCATAACGTGATGAACCGGAATGTCCATAAAAATTATTGAAGCGCTGCGCATGGACCGGTGTGTGTTTTCCGGTCGGATACTCAGGGGGGAAGGGGCTGGTTTGTGCCATGGTCCTGGGGCCCCTGGCAGTCGCTGGGGTCTGGAGGTGCCGCGAAACAGGTGCGGTCACGGCCGGACTCCTTGGCCTGGTAGAGCGCCAGATCGGCACGCGACAGCAGGGCCTGAAGGTTTGTTTCCCGGGCATGCATGGCCGCGATGCCCAGGCTGATGGTCATGCGCAACGGACCATGATCCGTGGCGAGGGGTGCGTCTTTGATACCCTGGCGCAGGCGCTCGGCCACGGTCCAGGCTTCGGTCGGTACGGTGGCCAGGCACAGGATGGCAAATTCCTCGCCACCGATCCGCGCCAGAATATCCTGCCGGCGCAATTGAACACGCAGGGTTGCCACCAGATGTTGCAACGCAAGATCCCCTGTCATGTGACCGTAACGGTCATTGATCCTTTTGAAGTGATCGACGTCAAGCGTGATGATGCATAGTGCGGTGTCCTCGCGTCTGGCGGCCTGAACCTCGGCGGCCAGACGGGCCATGAAATAGCGGCGATTGAAGGTGCCGGTCAGATCGTCCCGTTCGGAAAGTCGCTGCAGTCGATCCGCCATCGTTTTTTGTTCGCTGACATTGATGGCCAGCCAGACCGCCGAAGGTTTTTTTCCTGGCCTGGGCATTACAGGATAGATCCGGCCATGAAACCACTGGGGACCGGGGGGGCCGTCGTTTTCGGTGACCCCGACTTCCATGGAGGCGAGCTGGTAATCGCAGGTCTGTAGCGTTCCCGTATCGATGGCTCGACGAACCACCGAAAGAAACAGCCGCCATTTTTCCTCCGGCAGCACATCCTGCATCAGGCATCCCACCAGGTTCAGCCCCCCATCGTAATGGTTGCGAAACCGTCCACCGAATACGGCGGTGTAACGACCATCGTAATCAATGACAAAAACGGGAGCAGGAAGTGAATCCGCTACGGCCTGCAACTGGTCGAGTAATTCGGCGCACGTGTTCTCATGAGTCATGATGTCGCCATTGTATCCGATGTTGCCGTTTGCCGCCAGCAGTTAGTTTTCATCCGGAAACGGCCCTTTTCCGCCGTGGCGGCGTCAATCCGCAGGCTTGCATGCGTCTCTGATTCCGGCTCAATCGCAAATCCGGTCAGTCCTTGACCGCATCCGAACCGGTGTCAATGTCTGGGCATGCCGCCCGTACAGGGGGCGCAACCGAATGCATGTGTAGTGTAAACCCTCGGTAATTCGTGGATTTGAGGAATAAGTTATATATGTCTTGAACAATCGGACCGATTTTGTTAAAAATTGCCTTTACATTATATTCACAAAAGGAGGGCTCTTCTATGGGTCTTATGACGGGCAAGCGTGGCATTATTTTCGGTGTGGCGAACGACCTCAGTATCGCCTGGGGTATCGCCAGGCAGCTTCATGCCGCTGGTGCCACCCTGGCTTTCACCTACCTCAACGAAGCCCTGGAAAAACGTGTTCGTCCCCTGGCGGAAAGCGTCGATGCGGAGCTCATCCTGCCCTGCGACTTGTCCAGGGACGAGGATATTGAAGCGGTTTACGAGGAAGTCGACAAAAAATGGGGCAAGATCGATTTTGTCGTGCATGCGGTCGCTTTCGCCAATCGTGAAGATCTCAAGAACTCCTTCAGTCAGACCAGCCGCGACGGTTTCAAGCTTGCCATGGATATCAGTGCCTATACCCTGGTTGCTGTGACCCGTGGTGCCATTCCCCTGATGAACGAGGGGGGCAGCGTCATCACGCTTACCTACCTTGGCGCTCAGCGGGCGGTGCCCAACTACAATGTCATGGGGGTCGCCAAGGCTGCGCTGGAGGCATCGGTACGCTATCTGGCGGCCGAACTGGGGGAAAAGAATATTCGCGTGAATGCGATTTCCGCCGGTCCTATCAAGACCCTCGCGTCGTCCGCTGTCGGCCAGTTCAAGGAAAAACTGCGTATCATGGATGAAATCGCGCCACTGCACCGTACTGTTACCCAGGAAGAGGTTGGCAAATCCGCTCTTTACCTGCTGTCCGATCTGGCCAGTGGTGTGACGGGGGAAGTGCATTTTGTCGATGCAGGCTTCAATTTTGTTGTCGGTTGAAATTCCGATGGCCTTGCTTTGACTTTCTATAGACACAAAGGACCTCTCGTGGGTCCTTTTTTATTTTTCAGGGCGCTATGGTGGTTCACGGCAATCTCACAGGACTGAAACCGGGTCAGATCAAGGCTCTGGAGCGCATCTATCGTCGACGGATTCCCCCGGATCAGATTATTTCGACGGAGCTTGCCCGCTATCTGAGCGAGCAATCTCTCGAAATTCGGCGTCAGGTCGGGGTGATCATCGACCGTAGCGGTACCATCCGCTATGTAATTGTCGGCGACGACCGTGAAATCGTCATCCCGGATCTGTCCGGGTATGGCCGTGGCCGCAGCGGCCTTCGGGGGTTGCGCTGTATCCATACTCACATCGGGGGCGAGCCATTAAGCGAAGACGATTTGACCGACCTGGCGCTGTTGTGTCTCGATCTGATGGTTGTCATCGATGCGGGGACGCAGGCTGGGCCGGGAAAGGTCGAGTATGCGCATTTGCTGCCCCCGAATCCGGAAGGACGGCAGGTCGAGGTCGAGAAAACCGCTTCAATTCACGATCTGGATGTCAATCTGGGGATTTTTCTTCGATCTCTGGAACAGGAACTCGAATCCGGAATCGCTGAAACCGTGGATCTTTCCGATCCGCGGGAAAAAGGAATCCTGATTTCCGTCAGTCAGCAACCACGTTACGAGGTGGAGGATTCCCTGGATGAACTGGCCGAGCTGGCCCGTACCGCCCAGGTGGTGGTGCTGGATCGTTTTGTTCAGCGGCCTCGCCAGATCAATCCCAGGTATCTGATGGGTGAGGGCAAGGCCAAGGAAGTGGTCATCCGCGCTCTGCAGCAGGGGGCCACGCTGCTTGTTTTCGACCAGGATCTCAGCCCGGCCCAGGTGCGGGCCATTTCCGAATTGACCGACCTTAAAGTCATCGACCGTTCACAGTTGATTCTCGACATATTTGCCCGTCGGGCCCACACCCGCGATGGCAAGGTGCAGGTGGAGCTGGCGCAGCTCAAATACATTTTGCCACGCCTGGTCGGGCGCGGGGTCGCTTTTTCGCGGTTGATGGGCGGCATTGGCGGGCGCGGACCGGGGGAAACCAAGCTGGAAATCGATCGTCGGCGCATTCGCGATCGTATCACCCGCCTGGAAAATGAGCTGAAACATCTCTCCAGGGGGCGGTTGCAGCGCCGCCAGCGGCGGATCCGGTCCGGTGTGCCCATCATTTCGATCGTCGGATATACCAATGCCGGGAAATCGACTTTGCTCAATGCCCTGACCCAAAGCACGGTGCTGACCGAAGATCTTTTATTTGCCACGCTGGATACCTCCAGCCGCCGTTTGCGCTTTCCCATGGAGCGGGAGGTTATTATCACCGATACGGTCGGCTTTATCCGGCAATTGCCCAAAAGCCTGATTGGCGCGTTCCGTGCAACGCTGGAAGAGCTGGAAGATGCGGATCTTTTGCTGCATGTGGTGGATTGCGCCAATCCGCGCTTCGAGGAGCAGATCGCCGCGGTGGAAAAAATCCTCAACGATCTCGATCTGGGGCATATTCCCAGACAGCTGGTTTTCAACAAGATGGATCTGGTTGCCCGGCAGCAGGTCGATGCTCTCTGCCGCCGCTTTGATGCGATCGCCGTAAGTGCTCGCGATCGAAAGAGTTTCGAGCCGCTTTTGAATTTGCTGGAGGGAAGATTCTGGCCCCTGGAAAAAGAGGGGCGGACGGAAGCTGAGGAGATGTGATTGTCATGATAAAAAAATATTTCGGGTTTTTCCTGCTCGCCAGTCTGGTGACCGGCTGCCATGGTCCTGTTGGACCCTTCGGAAAAACCGCGCCGGTTCCCGTGAAAAAACTGCAATCGGTAAAAAAATCGGCTCTGGATGAAGGCCTCACCGACGAAGATGCTGGCGAGGAAGCCGAATTCTTCGGCGACGACGAGGGTGTCGAGGCAAGCATGGTGCCCGATGATGCCGAAACCCTCGAGGATCTGGCCCTGCTCTCCGATGCCGATATGCTGGCCCCGGAAGATGAGGGCGTGACGGCTGTTGAGCAGGACCCTGTCTACGACCTGCCGGTGGTCGAAAACGACAAGGTTCGCTACTTTATCGATTATTACGTCAATCGTGGCAGTCGGGCATTCCACCGCTGGCTCGAGCGTTCCGGGCGCTACTTGCCCATGATGCGCGGCATCCTTGCCGAGGAAGGCCTGCCTGAAGATCTGGCCTACCTGGCCATGATCGAATCGGGATTCAATGAAAAGGCGGTCAGTCGTGCCAATGCGGTTGGACCCTGGCAGTTCATGGCGGCTACCGGCAGATTGTATGGTTTGAAAAACGAATGGTGGTTTGACGAACGCCGCGATCCCGTCAAGGCCACCATTGCCGCGGCGCGTCATCTGCGGGATCTTCATGTGCGGTTCGAAGGAGACTGGAATCTCGCTATCGCCGCCTATAATGCCGGCTCCGGCAGGGTGGGGCAGGCGGTTCGCAATGCCGGAACCCGGGATTTCTGGAAAATATGCCGGGACGGCCATCTGCCGCTGGAAACCCGCAACTATTTACCCAAACTGTACGCCGTGCTGCACATAGCCAAAAATCCGTCCCGGTACGGATTTGATAATATCGCCTACCAGCCGCCTCTCGCCTATGACGAGGTGGTGCTGCCGGAGAGCACCGATCTGGATATCGTCGCCCGTTTATGCGATGTGGAGATCAGCGATGTTCAGAAGCTCAACCCGGAGCTGAAACGCTGGTGTACTCCGCCGGGAATCAAGGATTACAAGCTGCGGATTCCCGAGGGCAGGCGGGATTCCTTCCTCGCCGCTTTTGCCGCCATTCCGGCCAGCCGTCGTGCCAGTTATCGGCACTACCGTTTGCGTCCCGGCGATACTCTGAGTTCGCTGGCTTTGCGGTTTGGCATAAAAACGCAAGATCTCATGCGTTTGAACCGCATCAAAAATCCTCGTTCCCTTCGCGCCGGAGCCGAGATTACCCTGCCTTTGCGTTCTGATTTGAGTGGTTTGGTAAAAAGTTTTTCGGATGAAGACAAGGCGCAGGTGGTACCTGCGAGTTACAAGGTACGGCGCGGCGACACTTTGTGGGGTATCGCGCGTCGTTTCGACATGGCCCCGGACCGGTTGGCAGCCAGCAATGGTTTGCAGTCGGATGACGTATTGCGGCCCGGCAGGGTGCTGAAGATTGTCGGCGGGACTGCCAGGGCAGCCCGGTCCGAGAGGACTCACGAAGTTCGTCAGGGGGACAACCTTTGGGACATTGCCCGTCGACACGATGTGACGGTACAGCATTTATGCGCCATCAACAATTTGCACAAAAACAGTCTTCTGAAACCCGGCATGACGCTGAAATTATCCGGAAGCGCTGGCGGCCAACAGCAGCGAAAAATTGTCTATCGGGTGCGCTCCGGCGATAGCCTTTGGAGTATAAGCCGCCGGTTCGATCTCGCCGTGGGGCAGATCTGCAACTGGAACAATCTGGCCAAAAACCATGTTCTGCGGCCCGGCCAGAAACTGACATTGCATGTCGGCAACCATCATCGGGGATAAGATTTTGACATTTTCCGGGTCCGTTGCTACACTGCCTCGCGAATCGATTTCCCATGTGAAAGGACCCTTTTTTATATGATCAATCTGGCGATATCCCTGGCGGTTTACATCCTTGTTGCCGGTTTGTTGCAGGTGGCGACTGATCTGCAGCCCTGGCTCAACGCGCTTGTCGGGCTGTTGGCGTTCGGGTTGGTTTATTTCCTGCTGAGCCGCCGCGTGCTCAAAAAGCTGACGGCCGTTATGGAAACCGTTCAACGTGACATGATGGCCGGCCGCGCCGACAAAGCCATCAAAACCCTGGAGGCCACCCTGCCTTTGGGGAAATGGCAGTTTCTGGTAACTTCCCAGCTGTATTCCCAGATTGGCAGTCTTCATTATCTTAAACGGGATTTCGGCAAGGCCTTTGATTTTCTGCAGAAAGGCTTCGGTCGTCACTGGCCCTCGATGGGGATGCTGGCCATCTGTTACATGAAGCGGAACAAAACGGATAAAATGATTCAAACCTTTGAAAAAGCCGTCAGCCTCACCCGCAATGAACCACTGCTCTGGAATCTGTATGCCTACTGCCTGGAAAAAGTCGGAAAGCACAGCCAGGCTATCGAGGTTATGAAAAAGGGACTCAAAAAAACCGGCAACGATGAAAATCTCCAGGAAAATCTCGATGCGCTCGTCAACGGACGCAAAATGAAGATGCAGATTTATGGTGATGCATGGCTGCAGTTCCATCTGGAAAAAACCGGCGCCATTGTCAAGAAACAGACCAAGGCGGTGCAGGGGCGGCGCAAGATTGTGAGGCGATAGGCGTGGCACGCAAAAAGAAACCGGAACCCAGTGTTTCCGGTAAGGAATTTCAAATCAGCCCCTTCAAAAAACTGAAGGGGCTTGCTGTTTCCAAGTCACACCTGCCGCCGTCTCCCGCTGAGGGAAAAAACACTTTGCGGACAACGCCGGTTCCGGCTGAGACGGATGACGCGGCTTTGTTTGCGCAGGAAATGGAGATGCTGCGGGTGGAAAAACGGGATGCCGACGATGTGACGTCCATGCTCCCCGAACAGGAGAGTCCCGCGCCAATACCGGCGCAACCGGCCACGATACCTGCTACGGACAGGGAATTGTTTCTTGCCGCCCTGGGTAGTATGGACAGCGTGTTTCGCGATGAAATGCCGTCGCAGGCAGAGCCCTCTGCTGCGCCCCGACGCATGCGGCAACTGCGCCAGGGGAAGCTGTTGCCCGAGGCGCAACTCGATCTTCACGGCGCTACTCGCGATGAAGCCCGACAGAAGGTGCGTTTTTTTCTTGAAGACAGCGTTTTTCAGGGCCGGAAGACAGTTCTTGTGATCACCGGGAGGGGCAAAGGGTCTCCCGGGGGGCCGGTGCTGCGTGCCGATATGGAAAAATACCTCCGGTATGAAGCGAAGGCCTGGGTTGTCGAGTGGGGACGCGCTCCGGCCCGGTATGGTGGAGAAGGGGCCCTGGTGGTTTTTTTGCGGCAAACCCGCAAAGATGGCGGTGCCGGATAGCAAAAGGCCGCAGCAACGCTGCGGCCTTTTGCTATGGGGAACCTTTGAACTTTTATGATGGCTCGTCCTTATTGGTGTCAGGCGCTGCCGGTTCCGCCGGTTTTTTGACTGTCGGCTTGCGAGGGCGACGGGCCGGTTTTTTCTTGGGCGGTTCTTCGGCCGTGGCGGTGGCAACAGCGGGAGTCCCGTTGGCTGCAGTCGGGTTCGGTTCAGCTTCCTTCGGGATCATCGATTTTGCCGGGAGGGCAACACGCCTGGAACGCTTGGGCTTTGGTGTTGCCACGGTCGCAGCAGCGGGTTCCGGTGCCGCCTGGGTAGCCGAAGTCGCCAAAGTGTCAGGTGTTTCGGCACTGTTTTGCGGTACCGTGCCGCCTGATTCCGGTGCTGCCTCATGGCGGGTTTTTGTCGAAACGCGTCGGGGCCTTTTCGGTTTGGCTTCCGGTTTGGCTTCCGGTTTGGCTTCCGGTTTGGCTTCCGGTTTGGCTTCCGGTTTGGCTTCCGGTTTGGCTTCCGGTTTGGCTTCCGGTTTGGCTTCCGGCGTGGCTTCCGGCGTGGCTTCCGGCGTGGCTTCCGGCGTGGCTTCCGGCGTGGCTTCCGGCGTGGCTTCCGCCAGCTTCCTGGCGGCCGGTTTGCGACGGCGGGAGCGTGATCTTGCCGGTTTTTTCGTGATGGTTTGCTGGTTGTCCGCCGATTCCTCCCGCAATTCAGCAACCGCGGCTGACGATGCTTCGGTGGTGCTTGTGTCGGCAGTTTCAGCGGTGGCCATATCGGCAGCAACGATCGCGGACTGTGTCTCCGGACTCAAATTCACGGCATCTGTCGGTTTGTTGTCGGGGGTCTCTTCCAGACCCTGCTCCTTGCGTGAAGCTTCCGCTCCGGCAGGTTTGCGCCGGCGGCGCGGCCGGCGTTTGCGCTTGGCGGGTTTGTCCTCCGCATTCGGTTCCTCATCAGCGGGGGCGGCCTCAAATTCCTCCTGGTCCGGTGTGCTCTCGGCCCGGACCTGACTGGCTTCGATCCAGGCCGCGGACGGGATGGCGTCTTTTTCGCGTTTATGGAATTCAACCTCTCCCTGGCTATTCAGATAGTCCGGACACGCCTTGATGTGAACGCTGACATCGTTTTTCTGTTCGATGTGCAGCAGTTCCGACCGCTTGTAGTTAAGCAGATAGCCGGCGACATCCAGCGGCAGGGTCGCGTCGACCCGTCCGATATGTCCTTTGGCCAGTCCCGCGTGAATCCGGCGCAGAAATGCCAGCGCCCGAGCTTCCACAGTCTTGATTTTGCCGCTGCCGTTGCAATGGGGACAAACTTCAAAGGAAGCGGCTGCCAGCGCCGATTTGATGCGCTGCCGACTCATTTCAAGCAGGCCGAACTGACTGATCCGTCCGATGGTTACCCGGGCCTTATCCATTTTCATGGCATCCTTGAGGGTCTTTTCGACCTCCCGGATGTGTTTCCGGTCGCGCATGTCGATGAAGTCGATGACGACCAGGCCTCCGAGGTCCCTCAGGCGCAACTGGCGCGCAACTTCAACCGCGGCCTCAAGATTGGATTTGTAGGCCGTGGCCTCGACCCCCTGCTCGCTGGCCATTTTCCCCGAGTTGACATCGATGGCTACCAGCGCCTCGGTGGTGTCGATGACAATCGAACCGCCGGAGGGAAGCATGACTTTGTTTTTGGTAATGGTATCGATCTGTTCCTCGATCTGGTAACGCGCGAAAATAGGCCGGCGCTCCTGATGAAGCTTGACCAGTTCGGCATATTCGGGCATCACCTCCCGGAAGAAATCCCTGGCTTCCGCTGAGACGCGGGCGTCGTCCACCAGAACCTCGTCCATATCGTCGCTGAAATAATCGCGGATGGAGCGGATCACCAGGTTCGATTCCTTGTAGATGAGCGCCGGTGCTTTCGTCTCCCCGGAGAGGGTCTGGATCTTTTCGTAAAGCCGCAGCAGGTAGTCGACATCGCGCTTGAGATCAGCTTTTTTCTGACTGCTGCCAGCGGTGCGCACGATATAACCCATGTTGTCGGGGATTTCGAGGCTGTCCATTATTTCCCGGAGTTTTTTGCGGTCGGATTCCTTTTCGATTTTGCGGGATATGCCCTTGGTGTCGGATTCGGGCATCAGGACCATATAACGTCCGGGGAGGGACAGAAAAGTCGTAAGCGCGGCTCCCTTGGTGCCCCGCTCCTCCTTGACGATCTGTACCAGAATTTCCTGCCCGCGCCGCAGCAGGTCGTTGATGCGCGGTCGCTTGCCATCTTCGGTGCGACCTTCCGCACCGCGGAAGAAGGACGGATGAATTTCCCCAATCTGGAGAAATCCAAGGCGCTCGCTGCCGTAATCGACAAAGGCCGCCTGCAGCCCGGTTTCAACACGGGTGACGACGGCCTTGTAAATATTGCCTTTGGTCTGTTCCTTGCCGGAAATTTCGATGTCGAGTTCTGTCAGGACACCGTCTTCGACAATGGCCACCCTATGCTCTTCGGGATGGGTGGCGTTGATGAGCATTTTTTTTGTCATAGAAATCCTTCTGGTTGCCGCATTCGGCAACCACTGCAATTGGTTGATGGCCGAAACTCGTTTCGGCATGTCGGTTCTTCCGTTCCGGACAGGCTACACCTCGCCTGCAGGGAGGCGGTATTCGCGCTGAGACTGGGACCGGAAGGACCGATGATACTCTTATATGGCCAGGGAATGGACCCTTGAGCTTGGATAACTGGTTTTCATCCGGAAACGGTCCTTTTCCGCTGTGGCGGCGTCAATCCGCAGGCTTGCTTGTGCGGCGTACCGATGTACGCCTCCGCGCAACCCCTTGATTTCCTTGCCACAACGAAAAATTGCTCGATTCCCATATGAAAACTACGCTGTATCCATCCGGAGTTTCCGGATGGATACTAACTAATTGTAAAACCTCGAAAATAAGTTTGGCTGAAACAGGTTCTTCAGGCCACGTGGAGATAAGCCGGAATTTTACTGAGACATTCAGTTCACAAGACGTTGGTTTCGAGGTTTAACCTTGGTGCCTATTGTGCTATAAAAAGAGCCATGCTGCAACTGCGAAATATTATCAAGGATTTTGGCGACAGGCGCTTGTTTGCCGGTATTGACTGGCATATCAGGCCCGCCGACCGCATCGGGCTCTGCGGTGAAAACGGCACCGGAAAGACCACCTTGCTGCGTATGCTGGCCGCGCAGGTTTCCGCCGACGACGGCGAGGTGCAGTGCGCCCGGGATACCACCATCGGTTATCTGCCGCAGGATGGCCTGGTGCATGCCGGCCGCAGTCTTTTTGATGAGGTGCGCTCCGCCCTGGCGGAACTGATTGCCCTGGAGGAAGAGCTGCGGTCGCTGGAAGCACGCATTGACGCCGGCACATCCGAAGCGCTGCTGGACCGGTATGCCATGGCGCAGGAAGCCTTCCGGCATCGCGGCGGATATGCTATCGAGGCGGAAATCGGCCGGGTGCTCGGTGGTCTCGGTTTTGCGGAAAAAGACTGGCAAAAACCCTGCGAAGCGTTTTCCGGCGGTTGGCAGATGCGCATTGCGACGGCCAAGCTGCTGTTGCAGCGCCCCAATCTGCTGCTGCTTGACGAGCCGACCAATCACCTCGACCTGCCGGCACGGGACTGGCTTGAAACTTATCTGGCCGAGTATCCCTTTGCCGTGGTTCTGGTATCCCATGACCGGTTTTTTCTTGATCGGGTGGTCAACCGCATTGTGGAATTATGGAATGGCGCCTTGACGGAGTATTCCGGCAATTACAGTTCTTACGTGGTCGAGCGAGAGCAGCGCATCGGTGCCTTGCGTGCCGCCCGCCAGCGCCAGGATGAGGAAATCGCCCGCATTCAGTCTTTTATCAACCGGTTCCGCTATCAGGCCAACAAGGCGTCCCAGGTGCAGAGCCGCGTCAAACAGCTTGAAAAGATAGTGCGTATCGAAGTGCCTCCCGAGCGCAAGCGCATCACCTTCAGGTTTCCCGCGCCTCCCAAAGGAGGCCGCTCGGTTATGGAGCTGGAAGGCATCGAACATGGTTACGGCGACCTCCGCGTGTTGCGGCAGGTCGATCTGAGCATCGAACGCGGTGAGCGCATCGCGCTGGTCGGGGCCAACGGCGCCGGCAAGTCGACCCTTATGCGCCTGCTTGCGGGGGTGGAAACACCCCGCAGCGGAATTCGACGCGAGGGGCATCAATTGCACCTGGCCTACTTCGCTCAGGACCAGGCAAAGGTCCTGACCCCTGGCCGAACCGTGCTGGAGGAATTGACAGCCGCCGCGCCTTTTGACATGGTGCCCCGGGTGAGGGATATTCTCGGGGCGTTTCTGTTCTCCGGTGACGATGTGCATAAACCGGTGTCGGTTCTGTCGGGCGGTGAGCGCAATCGGTTGGCTCTGGCCATTTTGCTGCTGCGTCCGGCCAATCTGCTGTTGCTGGACGAACCGACCAATCATCTCGATCTTCAATCCAAGGATGTGCTGTTACAATCCCTGAAGGCTTATGAGGGTACGCTGGTATTTGTCTCCCATGACCGCTATTTCGTCGACGCCCTGGCGACCCGGATCATAGAGGTCGGCGGCGAGCGGGCCGTTTCGTACCTCGGTAATTACGAGGACTTTCTGCGGTGCAGGGCTGCGGTCGGGGATGACAGCCATTGCGCTGAAAGGGTTGAACAGCGGCGGGCGGCTGTTGCCGCCGGAAATGAAAAACCGCTTGAGCCGGCGGCGGGGTCTTACGAAGAACGTAAAGCCGTGCGGCGCGAGGAGCGTCGGCGGCAGAAGTTGCTGGCTGAAATTGAGGCTGTTATCGAATCATCGGAAGAGAACCTGGCCCGGATGGAGTCGGCTCTGGTCGATCCCGGCTTGTACGACGACCCGAAAAGGGCCAGGCAGGTAGCCGAGGAATACCAGATGCTGCAGGGAGATATTGCCGAGCTTTACCGGCGCTGGGAAGCACTGCAGTTGGAAGAGACAGCCTAAGCCGTCTGCGGGCGGCGAGGGAGTTGATGTTGGATCATGTTTTTTGGAGGGGGTATGATTGTCTTGCCGCGGGGAAAGCCGGTTAAGGAAGATGTCGCTACCGCCGGGATGAACTGGCGGGAAGTTCTGCAGAAATTGCATGATGGCCGGTTTACCGGCTATCTGAATTTTGTCTGTGATGCCAACCGCGGCCTGCTGCTGTTTTATCACGGTCAGCTTGCGGCGATAAGATATGGCCGCGGCGCAGAGTTTGTCGGCGGCGAAAATGCCATGCAGCATATCCTGTCGGCGTCACGGACAAGCGGGGCGTATCTCGATATCTACCGGCTTGAAGCCGATCTGGCGCTCGCAATCTGCAACCTGGTCGAGGGTCAGCCCTTCTGCAGGGAACAACACCTTGCCCTGCTTGATCTTCCACATCTGCTCGCTTTGCTGAAACAGGAAGGTTTCAGCGGCGGGCTGCATGTTTATGACGACCGGAAGGCGACGGTCATACTGATGGAAAATGGTTCGTATCTCGGTTTTTTCCACGATGGACAGGCCGGGATTGTGACATCTGCCGACCCTTCCGCGTCCGTGGCCCGTAACGCCGGGGCCCGCCTCGATGTTATCGGTTCTGCGAAAATCCCCGCATCAAACGTGCCGGATTATCTGGAACAGGCCGATCTGTTTGCTCTGTGGGAAAAGGAAACGGTGACTGCCGTCGAGGGCCTTTGATGAAACATTCCGGAAAGGAGACTGCCATGCAGGAGAAATTCGGCCGGATCGAGTTGCTGTTGGGGGATATTACCCGGGTCGAGGTTGATGCTGTCGTCAATGCGGCCAATCGCAGTCTTCTCGGTGGCGGCGGCGTCGATGGCGCCATCCATCGCGCCGCCGGACCGTCGCTGCTTGAAGAGTGCCGTGCGCTTGGCGGTTGCGAAACCGGCGATGCCCGTATCACCGCGGGTTACCGTCTCCCCGCGCGGCATGTCATTCATACTGTCGGTCCCGTCTATCATGGTCGTCCCGATGATCCGGTACTGCTGGCTTCCTGCTATCGCCGCAGCCTGGAACTCGCCCGCCAGCACGGACTGGCCAGCATCGCTTTTCCCGCCATCAGCTGCGGCATCTACGGTTACCCCATTGAGGAGGGCAGCCGCATCGCCATCGACACGGTTCGCGATTTTCTCGATACCAACCCTTTGCCTGAAAGGGTCTTGTTTGTGCTTTTTTCCAACGAATTTTTCCGGGTTTATCGGGAATATCTGCAGCGGGTAACGGCCTGAAGTCTGTTGCCGGCCTTGTCTTTTCATCGGGCCGGGGTGTCAGCGATCTGCTGGTTACCCTGTCCTGATCCAGCTCGTTCCATTGCAGATGGCGCAGAGCCATTTATTGCCTTGCCGCCGCCAGGGCGGATGCGGCGTTCTTTCACTTTTCGAGCACATATCGCATGGCTGCTCATATCATCGCGGGGAGTGTCGCCATCATGTAAAAACGCCCCTGTGTCCCGGTAAAGCTGCTATAATAGGCTGTCTTGCGAAATAACTGACAGAACGGTTTGCCATTGGAGCAGCAATGAACGACGAATTCGACGAATTTTTCTATGAGTCCGGCGACGAGCAGGATCCTTTGGAAATGGCGCAGATCGCCTTCCAGCGGAATGAACTGGCCGAGGCGGTTGAATATGCGGAAGCCTGGCTGGAGGAGCATCCTCTGGATGTGGAGGCGCTGCATGTCTGTGCCCTGGCCTGCGCTGGCCTGGGGGATGATGCCAAGGCCCTGGCGCTGTACCGCAAGGCCCTGAGTCTGGCCCCCGGCCACGGTCTGCTGCATCATAACATCGGAGCCTTGCTTGAAAAGCGAAAGCACTACGACCAGTCGTTGCATCATTTGCGGCAGGCCATGGCTTTGCAGCCGGATTTCCCCGAGACCTACATCAATCTTGGCAATGTGCTTGACGCCATGGGGCAGGGGGAAGAGGCGCTTCGCATGTATCGCGAGGCATTGCGGCGCCTGCCGGATACGGCCGATGTCTATTTCAATCTGGGCTGTACGCTCAATCGTCTCGGGCGCTTCCAGGAGGCTCTGGCCAGCTTCCGAACGGTACTGACAAGCGAACCGGGCAGTGCTGCCGCACTGAACGGGCAGGGACTGGCCCTTGCCGGCCTGGGGCGCGGGGACGAAGCTGTAGCCGCATTGTCGGCCGCTGTTGAAGTCGCCCCGGAAGCTCCACTTTACCGGTATAACCGGGCATTGGCGCTGCGCTCGCGAAACCGTTTACAGGACGCGCTTGACGATCTGGATGAAGTGTTGCGGATCGATCCCTGTTTTCTCGAGGCGTTTTTGCAGAAGGCTGAGATATTCCAGATACTTGAGCGTTGGCAGGAAAGCCGGCGGATGCTGGCGGCCGCCGAGGAGTGTTATCCCGCGCACCCGGATATTTTGTGCTGCCGGGGTCTTCTTCTTAAAAATCAGGGTAGCGTCGATGACGCTCTGGCGGCGTTGAATCAAAGCCTTGAGAAAGCGCCGGATCATCGCAAGGCCCTGTCGCTCAAAGGCCTGCTCCTGATGGAAATGGGGTCCCTGGAGGAAGCGGTGTCCTGTTTCAACAGGGTTCTCGAACAGGGCGACAATCCCGATATTGCCTACCGTCGTGCCTGTATCTATGCCCGGCAGGGCCAGATACGCAAAGCCGCGCAATCCCTTGGGCAGGCTGCCGCCCGCGATCCGGGAAAGCTGTTGGCGGCCAAGACCGATGAAGCTTTCGATGCGGTACGCGAAACGCCTTCATTCCGACGTCTGTTTAAAAAGTTCCATCTTTTGTGAGGGTGCGGAGGTTTTTTCATGTCACAGGACAGCACGGGTCTGACGAGGACCAGTTTTGGGGTGCGGGGCATGCACTGCACTACCTGCGCCCGTACCCTGGAAAAGGCGTTGTCCCGGCTTGATGGCGTTCAGTCCGTGCGGGTCAATTTTGCCGCGGAAAAAGCGTCGGTGCACTATCTTGCCGATCGGCTGGAAAAAAGACAGATATTCGACGCCGTGCGTGCCGCGGGTTTTCGCCCTCTCGCCGCCCGAAGCGCCGCCGACGAGGCGCGTCAGGAGAAGTCCGACCGTTTCTGGCTGCTGCTGGCAGCGGCCCTGACCCTGCCCATCATGCCGCTCATGTGGTGGCACCCTTTCGGGTCGCGGACCCTTTATGTCATCGTGCTTCTGGCGACGGCGGTGCAGTTCAGTGCCGGACTTACGTTTTACCGCGGCGCCTGGCAGGCCATCCGCAATCGTTCTGCAAATATGGATGTGCTGGTGGCCCTCGGCATCACAGCTGCCTGGGGATATTCGATGCTGGCCGGATTTCATCTGTTCGGAATGACCGGCGAAGTGTTTTTCGAGACCGGCGCCATGCTTGTCACCTTTATCCGTTTCGGAAAATGGCTGGAAGCCCGGGCGCGGGGCCGTGCCGGTCAAGCTTTGCAGAAACTGCTGCAACTGCAGGCCGACCGTGCCCTGCTGCTGACCGATTCGGGCGAGCGGCAGGTGCCCGCCAGCCAGCTGCAACCCGGGGACCTGGTGGTGGTGCTTCCGGGTGAAAGCGTTCCGGTTGACGGGGTGGTCGAAACCGGTCATTCGGCAGTCGACGAGTCGATGGTAACCGGCGAATCCCTGCCGGTTGAAAAACAACCGGGCAGTCCCGTGACCGGGGCAACCATAAATCGTGGCGGCAGGCTGGTGGTGCGTGTCCAGCGGGTTGGCGAGGAGACGGTGCTTGCCCAGATCGTGCGTCTGGTGGAAGACGCCCAGGCCGACCGTGCCCCGATTCAGCGGCTGGCGGATGCCGTGGCCAATGTCTTTGTGCCGGTTATTGTGGCCGTGGCGGGGTTGACTCTGGTGCTGTGGTATTTCTGGGCCCATGCGGATTTTGTTTTTGCGTTTCGCATGGCCATCGCTGTGCTGGTTATCGCCTGCCCCTGTTCGCTTGGCCTCGCGACGCCGACCGCCATCATGGTGGGCAGTGCCGAGGGGCTTTCTCTCGGCATTCTGTTCAAAAGACCTTCGGTGCTGGAGAATATCGCGCGCCTCCAGGTGTTGCTGCTGGACAAAACCGGCACCCTCACGACCGGGGATTTCAGCGTTGTGGATCAGGTGCCGCTGGTGCCGGACAATGAGGAATGGCTGCGGGTCGCCGCTGCCGCGGGAGCTTCCAGCAGTCATCCCCTGGCGCGGGCCGTTTACCGTTTTGCAAAGGGCATGTCGTACGACATGCCGGCCCTGGAAGGCGTGGAGGAAATCGGCGGACACGGCCTTGCCGGGCGGTTTGGTGAACAAAAAGTTCTGTTCGGCAATGCGCGCCTGATGGCGCGCGAAAACGTCGATATCGCTGCTGTGGCCGGACGGGCTGATCAGCTCGCCTCAGCGGGGAAGTCACTGCTGTACGTCGCCGTGGACGGGCGGTTGCGCGGTCTTCTGGCCCTGGCCGACACCCTCAAGGATTCGGCTGCCACTGCCATCACCCGATTGCGCGGTCTGGGCTTGACCACCGTGATTATCAGCGGAGACCGGCGGGAGGTTGCCGAGGCGGTGGCTTCCAGTCTTGGCGTGGACGGCGTCGAAGCTGAAGTTCTGCCCGACCAGAAGCAGGCCGTGGTGCGGCGTTACCAGGCCGATGGCCACAAAGTGGGCATGGTCGGGGACGGAATCAACGATGCTCCGGCGCTTGCGGCCGCCGATGTTGGCATTGCCATCGGCAGCGGCACGGACGTGGCCAAGGAAACCGGTGACGTGATTCTGGTAAGAGGAGATGTCCTCGATGTGGCGCGAGGCATTCTTCTGGGACGCAAGACCCTGTCGAAAATCCGGCAGAATCTGTTCTGGGCTTTTTTTTACAATCTCATCGGCATCCCTGTCGCGGCCGGGCTTTTTTATCCGTCCTTCGGCCTGTTTCTGAAGCCCGAGTACGCGGGGCTGGCGATGGCCTTGTCCAGTGTGTCGGTGGTAACCAACAGTTTGTTGCTGCGTGGGTGCGGTGAGCGTCTACGCCGTCACTCTGGTTGAGGTGAAAGCATGCGTCAACGGATGATCGGGGTTATCGGCGCAGGTCAGGCCGGTTGCGCTGCCTGTGAAACCGCCCGACAGGTCGGCAGGCTGATTGCCGCGTCGGGAGCGGTTCTGATTTGCGGTGGCCTCGGCGGCATCATGGAAGCCGCCTGCCGCGGGGCCCGGGAAGCGGGCGGTCACACCCTTGGTATCCTGCCCGGCGCGGATGCCGAGCAGGCCAATCCCTGGGTGAGCCTGGCGATTCCGACCAACCTCGGGCATGCGCGCAATATGATCATTGCCCATGCCGCCGAAGCGCTTATTGCCGTTGCTGGGGAGTTCGGCACTCTGTCGGAAATGGCCATCGGCCTCAAGCTTGGAAAACCGGTGATCGCCCTGGGCAGCTGGCCGGGCCTGCCCGATGTTGTGTATGTCGATACCCCGGAAGAGGCCGTGGCTGCCGTTATGGCCGAGCTGAAATGATGTCGCTGTTTTCGAAAGGGTGGCCATGATTGCGGAAACCACGGTGGATCTGGCGCGAACTTTGGATTTCACCGATAAATTTCTCGGGTGGATGCGTGGTCGCGGTGCGGTACTGATCGTTACCCACGATCACCCGGATCCAGACTCTCTGGCCGCCGCCATGGCACTCAAACACCTGATTACCGTGAAAACCGGCCAGCCGGCCACGGTGGCTTTCGGTGGCATGATCGGCCGGGGAGAGAACCGGGTCATGGTGCGGAAACTGGAGATCGACCTGGTACCATTGAACACCCTGGATCTGGATCGTTTCCCCGTGGTCTGCATGGTCGACAGCCAGCCCGGCACGGGCAACAACTCTTATCCATTTGATCGGCGTGTCGATCTGGTCATCGATCACCACCCGCTTCGGGAATCCTGCCGGAATGTCCGGTGGGTCGATGTACGGGAAGAGTACGGTGCCACCGCCACCATGCTGTTCGAATACCTCGAAGCGCAAAAGGTTTCCTATGGGACCAAACTCGCCACCATTCTGTATTACGCCATCAAATCAGAAACCCAGGATCTCGGCCGGGACTGGATTCGTGCCGACCGCCGCGCCTATCTGCATCTCTTGCCCCTGGTGAACAACAGCATTCTGTTCGATATTCTCCATGCGGAAGTGCCTCGCGCCTATTTTGCCCACTTCAGCCATGCGATTCGTAATGCAATGATCTACAACGAGGTGCTGGTGTTCAATCTGTTTGAGATCGATACCCCGGACATGGTCGCCGAACTCGCCGATTTTCTGTTACGGGTTGACGAGGTGAAGATCGTTCTCGGCATGGGGCATTACAAAGATGGCGTGGCTCTGTCGTTTCGCACGCTGCGTAACGACCTCAATAGCGGCGAAATCATGCAAACCCTGGTTGCCGGTTTCGGTACCGGCGGCGGTCATGACATGATTGCCGGCGGCCAGATTCCGGATACCCCGGCAGACCGGGATACGTTGGTGCGCCTCGAGCAGACCCTGACGCAGCGCCTGTTGCAGACCCTTGGCTGTTACCCCGTTCCCGGCCTGCCGCTGGTGGCCGAGTAGGTCGGACCGGTGTGCCACGGGTCCGGACCACCGGATCGGGAGTAACGGATTGCACCATGGAGGAATTCCAAATGCGTTTTTTCGTCATTTTGTGGATGATTGTACTGCCTGCCTCGGGTTTTGCCGCCGTGGAGATTACCCCGGACGGGAAAACACCCATGCGCATCGAGGAGGTCTATCACCGCAACGGCACCGCCTATCTTGCGGTTGACGATGTATTGGCGACAGTGGGGCTGCGCGGGAGCTGGCAGCCGGTCGAGCATGTTTACGAGATTATCACCTTGCAGGGTAAAGCCATTATTTCGCCCGGCAGTCATTTTCTGCGTTCCGGCGGCCAGATCATGCCTCTCGACCAGCCGCCGAAATTCATCGATGGCCGTCTGCGCGTTACGGAGAGCTTTGTGCAAAAAACCCTTGCGGCATTAACAGGCCGGTCTATTGGATTCCACAATCTGAACCCCGGCGATACACGCGATCCCCAGCCCGGCTCGGATCTGGATCGCCTGTTTGCCTTCTTGCTGCGGCGCGGTTCCGGGCAAGCACCGGGTTTGGAGGCTGTTTCCAGGATTGCCATCGATCCGGGGCATGGCGGCCAGGATCCGGGAGCCATCGGTGTTGAGGGGGCCAAGGAAAAAAATGTGACCCTGGAGGTTGCCCGGAGGCTGGAAAAACAGATCAAGATGCAGCTCGGCATTCCCGTAACGCTTGCCCGCAACGCCGATTATGCCCTTGACGCCGAACAGCGGCTGCAGCATCTTTCCCGATCCCATGCCGATCTCTTGCTGGTGCTGCATGCCCAGGCATCACTGAGCTCCGCCGTACATGGTGTCGTGCTTTTTGTGCGGCCATCGGAACGGGCGGCCGGGGAGAGGGCTTCCGGCAAGGATGACAGCATGCGGCTGGCCATGACGCTGCAATCTTCCCTGCGCTCCATGGGGGTGCCGGTTGCCGGCATCGTGCAGGCGCCGCTGCTGCCGTTGGGGCGTGGAGATCTTCCGACCGTTCTGGTGGAAATGGGGTATTTGAGCCATGTCGGGGATCAGGCCCGGCTTTCCCTTGCAAAGGGACAGCAGGCCATGGCCTCTGCCCTGTTTGAAGGGCTGAATTCATTTATTGAACAAAAGCAGGAGGAAGTGCTGTGAGTGATCCCGTTTTGCGTCGTGCCGACGGCCGGACACCTTGTGAATTGCGCCCCGTTTATTTCAGCCGGGGTTTTACCCGCTATGCCGAAGGGTCGGTGCTGATGTCTTTCGGCGAAACCCGGGTGCTGTGCAATGCGACGGTCGAAGAAGGTGTGCCCGCCTTTCTTCGCGGGCAGGGGCAGGGCTGGATTACCGCCGAGTACTCCATGCTGCCGCGCGCAACCCAGGTGCGCTCGCCACGTGAAGCGGCACGGGGCAAGCTCAGTGGCCGCACCAGCGAAATTCAGCGACTCATCGGCCGTTCGCTGCGCGCCATATGTGATCTCGAAGCTCTTGGGGAGCGCACCATCCTTATCGACTGCGATGTTCTGCAGGCCGATGGCGGCACCCGTACCGCCGCTATAACGGGAGCCTATGTCGCTTTGCACGATGCCGTCTTTGGACTGATTCGCCAGGGCCAGCTGAACGCTTCGCCCCTGCGCGACAGCGTCTCCGCTGTAAGCGTCGGGCTGGTGGACAATCACCCGATGCTCGATCTGGACTACGCCGAGGACTTTCGTGCCGCCGTGGATATGAATTTTGTCGTTACCGGTTCCGGGCTGTTTGTCGAAGTGCAGGGCACCGCGGAAGAACGGCCTTTTTCCATGCAGGAACTCGATGATTTGCGCAATCTGGCGCTGACCGGGTGCCGCGAACTGCATCGCATGCAAATGCGAACCCTGGAGGCCTGAGCATGGAGCTGCTGGTCGCCACGCGTAATCAGGGAAAATTGAAGGAAATCGCGAACCTTCTCGGCGATGCAGGGATCCTTGTCAAAGGACTTGACGCTTTTGAGTCTTTGCCCGAGGTGATAGAAGATGGGGACAGCTTTTCTGCCAATGCCCGGAAAAAAGCCGAAACCGTCGCCCGGTTGACCGGATGTGTTACCCTGGCGGATGATTCAGGGCTGGTGGTCGAGGCGCTTGGCGGGCGGCCGGGCATTCACTCGGCCCGGTATGCCGGGCCTGCCGCGACGGATGCTGACAATAATCGCACATTGCTCCAGGAAATGGCGTCACTTCGCGCCGATCAGCGTCAGGCTGCTTTCGTCTGTGTGATGGCACTGTGCAGGCCTGATGGAACCTGCCGGTTTTTTGAAGGCCGTCTCGAAGGCATCATTCTGACGGAAGGCAGGGGGAGCGGCGGTTTTGGATACGATCCGCTGTTCCTGGTACCCGAATACGGCATGACTCTGGCGGAGTTGCCGATGCAGATTAAAAACCGCATCAGCCATCGCGGGCAGGCCCTCAGGCAACTTGCCGACAGTCTCCGCTGCTTTGGCGCGCCCTTGTCAGCATAGATCTATAGCCCGTGGTGTTTCGCTGCCTGCCCGCTGTGATGGTTATCCGCCGTAGCGTCCCGTGTTGCATTGCTGGCTGTATGCTGCATAATTAAGACCATGGCCGTACCTTCGGAAAGTTCGGGTTATGCTGCGAAATATCATCATAGTGTTAATTGCCATGACTGTGGCCGGATGCAGATTTCCAACGGATTCTCCCCGTGTCGTCGCCAATGTGGACCTGCATCGCTACGTCGGAACCTGGTACGAAATAGCCCGTTATCCCAATCGTTTCCAAAAGGGCTGCAGTCATGTTACCGCCACCTACAGGATGCTTGACGATGGGCATCTGGAGGTTGTAAATCGCTGCCGGCGCGACGATCGGGAACAGGCGGTGGCTGAAATTACCGGCCGCGCCAGAGCTGCCGGAGACTCGGGTGACGGCAAGCTGAAAGTTACTTTTTTCTGGCCGTTTTATGGACACTACTGGATCATCGACCTGGCTGAAGACTACAGCTGGGCCGTTGTGGGACATCCTCGCCGGAAGTATTTATGGATTCTCGCCCGTCAGCCGTACCTGGCCGGAGAGGTGCTCGAACAACTTCTTCGGCGTCTTGAGGGGCAGGGCTATGATGCCTCGCGCCTGATATTTACCGACCAGGGTACCTCGTCGGGACCGTTTGACAAACACAGGTAGTCATGCTTAATTAAACACTCTAACCCAAAGGAGGTGGAACGATGCAAAAATGGCAGATCGTGCTGGGTGGCGCCGCTTTGTCGGTTATGGTATTGAGCGGCTGTTCGGCTCAGATGAGCGCAACCGACCGGGAACTCCTCAATCAGGCCGTGCAGTCGGGGCAGATGGCTGCTGAACAGGCCCAGAAAGCCCAGGTATCCGCCGGAATGGCAAGCGATGCGGCCGCGCGTGCCGAGGACTCGGCCCAGCGCGCCGAAGCCGCTGCCGCTCAGGCCGCGCAAAGTGCCGCCGATGCCCAGGCCAGCGCTCAGAAAGCTGAGCGCGCTTTTGAAATGTGTCAGAAAAAATAACCATTGGTGGTTTTCATCACAGCCCTGCAGTATCTGCTGCAGGGCTTTTTTTGCCGGTTGGCCTGATTCGCTGGCGTTATTCCCCGCCCACCAGGGTCGGCACGCCCCGTCCCAGCGCAATTTCCCGCCGAATGGCCTCCAGATTTATCGTGCCTCGCCAGGGCATTCGGGCTACCTGTTCGAGAGCCTCCCTATACAAGGCCTCGCTGTCCGCCTCCTGCGGGCGGTGAACTTCCATGAACAGGCGGTTGTCCCGGTGTGCGAACTTGAGGGGACGGTTGATGATATACACGGCGGTGCCCGTCTCGACACGTGCAAACAGGTCCCGGATATCCGCAGGGTAAAGGCGCAGGCATCCGTGACTGATGCGCCGTCCAACTCCATAGGGTTTGTTGGTGCCGTGGATACCATAACCGTCCCTTGAAAGACCGAGCCAGTATTCTCCCAGGGGATTGTCAGCTCCGGGAGGGATGCGCGACGGCAGCTGAGGGTTTTCACGGCGCAGGGAGGCGGGCGGATTCCATGCCGGGTCAACGATTTTCCGGGTGATTTCAAATTTCCCTTCGGGGGTATCCCATCCGGATCTGCCGATGCCGACAGGATATACCCGCACGTGCGTGCCATGCGTTTCCCGCCACAGGTAGTACAGGCGCATTTCGGCCAGGTTGACGGTTATTCCGGGTTGAATACCTGGCGGCAGCAAAAAGGCATAGGGCAAAAGGACGGTTCCTCCTGTCGGAAGCAGCCAGGGGTCGGCGCCGGGGTTGGCACGGAGCAGGGCAAGAAAACCCAGGCCCGCCTTTGGGGCCAGTTCGACCAGGGTGTCTCCGGCACGCACCTTGTAAAGCTGGTTCTGGCCGATAACCGGATCGGCAGACGTGCCGGGTAGTCGGCTCTGCGTGGGATAAGGCGGATACCAGGCGTAAGCCGGGGTACAGGTCAGAATAGTCACGGTGATCAGATATAACGTCATATATTTCATGGGAAACGTTATACATCAACCCGCCAGAGAGGAAAAGGGCCGTGCTCCTCAAATCGGTCCGGATACCGGTTCCTGCCATCAACTGGAGTATGTTGTGCAATTTTATTTTTTTTAAAAAAAAGATGACCACCTCAGAAAATTGTTTTTTTTTCTGTTAGTATGGGTAGTTGATTTATTGTGAATCGCATGCCGTGTTGAGAGGGATGCCGCCTGTTTCATTTCGACCTTCAGGTTTTCTTCTTTTCCCAACTGCCACCCGGAGTCCCATTCTTCACGCATACAATACTTCCGGCCGTTGATGCTTCAGGTCAGCGCGCGATCTCCGGTTTTTTCAGACGGAGGTTTGGCGGCTGGTGGACGGCCAGGGAAGACAGTGTACTGAACAGCGGCGTTGTTGCGCGTGGCACTCTTTCCGGTGGGTCAAATGGACAGCAATTTCCATCAGAATCTTTCATTGCATAAATTTCAGGCCCTGTCCCAGGCTTTCGACGGCGTTGTCTATGAATTGCACCACCCGGGGGGCAAGCTTGACTGGTCCGATCAATGCAGCCGGCTGTTCGGTTTTTCGCGGGATGAAATGGGCAGCGACCTGCAAAGCTGGGCGGCTCGCATCCACCCGCAGGATCGTGGCGATGCCCTGCAGGCAATGTACCGCATTCTGCGTTCGGACCAACCGGTGCGGATTGAATACCGCGTATGCCATCGGCAAGGACACTACCTTTGGGTCCGGGATTACAGCTATATCTGCGGCCGGGGGGCGGACGGTTCCTGTCACATCATTGGTTTTCTGCAGAATATTGACGAAAGCCGGCAGCGTCAAAAGGACCTCGAACTGGCCCGGCGCGCCATAGACTCTTCCATCAACGGCATTGCCTTCACCGATATGGGAGGGTTGCTGACTTATGTCAATCAATCCTTTATCGACCTTGTGGGATATCAACACCCCGAGGAGCTGCTCGGCCGCCAGGTTGGAAGCCTTTGGAAAAACCCCAAAAAAGCTCGGGTAGTGTTGCGGAGTTTACAGAAATTCGGGGACTGGAGTGGCGAGGTTGCGGCGGTTCGACCCGATGGGCAGCCGGCTTATTTTGAGGTCTCGGCGCATGTTGTGGAAAATCCCGAAGGCGAGGCGCATTGCTACATGGCTTCGTTTGTCGACGTGACCGAACATAAGCAGGCTGTGCAGGAAGTGCTGGAATCCGAAGAAAAATACCGGCTTTTGTTTTCTTCTTCTTCGGATGCGATCGTGATTTTCGAGTCGGCATCCTATCGTATTCTCGATGTCAACCGGGCGGCGCTCGATCTCTATGGCTATACGCGGGAAGAGTTTTTGTCTCTCGACATGCTGGATCTCGGCGAAGAGATCGAGCAGAGCCGGTTTCGCATGCAGCAGGTCATATCCGGCGACCTTCGACATTTTCCGCAGGTCAGGCATCGCCGGAAAAATGGCGATGCTTTGGATATCGAGGTGTCCATCGGATGCTTCAACTGGAAAAAACACCGGGTGTTTGCCGCCTTTTTGCGGGATGTCAGCGATCGCAACCGTATCGAGCAGCTCAAGGACGATATGCTGTCGGCGGTCAGTCACGAAATGCGCACGCCCCTGACGGCGATTCTGGGGTTCACCGACTATCTCCTCAAGTCGGAGGAAGTTCTGGCGGGGCAAAAAGATTTCCTGCAAATCATCCATCAGCAAAGTGAACGCCTCAAGGATCTGGTGGAAAATCATCTCAACCTCCAGCGTCTCAGAGCCGGCTGCGGCGTCGGTTCCATTCACCCCGTCGAGGTTTTTCCCCTGCTGCACGGAGCTGTGAGCATGTTTTCCTCCGATCGCGGCCGGGATCGCATACATATTCAGTGCAATCAGGCTTTGCCCGCCGTCCGGGGCGATGAAAACCAGCTGTACCGCGCGCTGTACAACCTGCTGTCCAATGCCATCAAGTATTCTCTCGACAATGAAGCGATTGTTGTGGGTGCCTATGGGGAGGTCGACGGCGTTGTGCTTTATGTGAAGGACCAGGGGGTAGGAATCCCCGCCGAACACCAGGAGTCGATTTTCGATCGTTTTTTTCGTGTGCCGTCCGATTATCACACCATGAGAGGTACCGGTCTCGGGCTATCTCTGGTGCGGGAAATCGTCAAGGCCCACAACGGTCGGGTCTGGCTTGAGAGCAAACCTGGCTGCGGGAGCTGTTTCTATATGAAGTTGCCCCTGTACCGTTGACGACGAGCAGTGCCTTTCCCGGTTTATCCATATGTTTTTCCGGCATGTTACAGCAGGTGTTTGTTGCAGGCAGATCGGGGAAACGGTTGACAGTCCGGTTTTCGCGTTGTATTAAGGATCAGGCTGTTTTGCGTTTGTTGCAGGATGATCCGATCTGTCGGGAGGCAAAGATGATCAAGATCGACTTTGAAAAGATGGGCGGCCTGGTGCCGGCCATTATTCAGGACTATCAGACCAACGAGGTTCTGATGGTGGCATTTCTGGATGAGAAAGCCCTCAATCTGACCCTGGAAACCGGCAAGACATGGTTTTTCAGTCGCAGTCGCAACAAGTACTGGATGAAAGGCGAACAATCCGGAAATACCCAGGAAGTCAGGGAAGTTTTTACCGATTGCGATGCCGATGCTTTGGTCATCAAGGTCAAGCAGAACGGTGGTGCCGCCTGCCATACCGGCAACCGCAGCTGTTTTTATGTCCACTGGGAAAACGGAGCATGGGTGGAGCACTCCGAACCGCTGTTCGACCCCGATGAAGTCTACAAAAAATGAGCCGGCTACTTAAACTGGGCATCCCCAAAGGCAGCCTGGAGCAGGCTACCGTCGATCTTTTTCGCAAGGCCGGATGGGATATCCGCATTGCCTCCCGCAATTATTTTCCTGCAATCGACGACGATGAAATCAGTTGCAGCCTGATCCGCAGCCAGGAAATGAGTAAATATGTGGAGCGGGGCACCATCGACGTCGGCATCGCCGGGAGGGACTGGGTCGTGGAGAACGACTCGGATGTCGAAATCATCAGCGACCTGGTGTATTCCAAGGTTTCCCGACGCCCGGCCCGCTGGGTACTGGTGGTGACGAACGACTCGCCGGTACGGAAACTGGAGGATCTCGGGGGGAAGACCATTTCCACCGAGTTGGTCGGCTTTACCCGACGCTATTTCGCCGACAGGGGCATCGACGTTAATGTAGAGTTTTCCTGGGGGGCTACCGAGGCCAAGGTCGTCGAGGGTTTGTGCGATGCCATCGTCGAGGTAACCGAAACCGGTTCGACCATCCGGGCCAACAATCTGCGGATTGTTGAAACGCTCATGGAGTCGACGCCTGTGATACTGGCCAACAGGCAATCCTGGCAGGATCCCTGGAAGCGCTGCAAGATCGAGCAGTTGCATACCCTGCTAGAGGCCGCCTTGCGTGCTGAAAAGATGGTGGGCCTGAAAATGAATGTTCCCCACGATCGGGTGGAAGACATCATCCGTATTCTGCCGAGCCTCAATCGGCCCACGGTGGCCAATCTTTATCGTTCGGAATGGGTTTCTGTTGAAACGGTCCTGCACGAAAAAGAAGTGCGGTGCATCATTCCCGAACTCGTCAGGCTGGGTGCTCAGGGGGTTATCGAATATCCCTTGACAAAGATTATCTGAAACCTCTGCATTTTGCTTCAAGGGCACGGGGATTGTCTGTGCCGGATTTCAGTCTCACGGAGATTACCATGGAAAGAACCCTGGCTATCATCAAACCCGATGCCTTTGCCGCCGGTCACGCCGGACATATTCTTGCGCGAATTTACGAGGAGGATTTTCAGGTTGTCGGCCTGAAAAAACTGCATCTCTCCGAGCAGCAGGCTGCCGGGTTTTACCACGTGCATGCCGATAAGCCTTTTTTTGACGATCTGAAAGGATTCATGAGCAGCGGACCCTGCATTGTCATGGTGCTGGAAGCCGAGGCTGCGATTCGCAGATGGCGGGATCTGATGGGGGCTACAAACCCCACCACAGCTCCTGCCGGGACGCTGCGCAACCAGTTTGGAACTTCGCTCGGGCGCAATGCGGTGCATGGTTCCGATGCGCCGGAAACCGCCCTCTTCGAGGTTGGCTATTTCTTTTCCGGCATGGAACTGCTGTAGAGCTGTTTGGCCCGATGCGGGCCTCGCAGGATAGGATAGTTCAGGATAGGGCCTTGTGCCCGGGGAGCCCTTCGGATACAATCTGGAGGGTTTTTTATTGAGAATCTGCTGGCTTGCGTAGCCGTTTGGAATACAGCATGAACAACGCTTCCCTGATTGATCTGAAGAATCTCACCCTTGAGGAACTGACAGAATTTCTTGCCGGCATGGGCAAGGAGCGTTTCCGTGCCCGCCAAATCATGCGCTGGATGTATGGCCGTCTGGCTCAGGATTTCGAGGCCATGAGCGATCTGTCCAAAGAGTTGCGGTCCCAGTTGAGCCAGCGTGCGCGTATATCGCATCTGGTGCCCGAAACCGTTGAAGAAAGCCAGGACGGCACCCGAAAATATCTGTTTCGCCTGGAAGATGGCGAAACCGTCGAAACGGTGCGTATTCCCATGGAGGATCATCGCTGCACACTGTGCATTTCGACGCAGGTGGGATGTGCCATGGGCTGCGTATTTTGTCACACCGGCAGCTTCGGGCTGGTGCGCCATCTCGCGCCGGCGGAAATCGTCAATCAGGTGTGTGCCGCCATGGCCGAAGCTCCTGTCAACAACATCGTGCTCATGGGAATGGGTGAACCACTGCATAACCTCGACAATGTCGTCAAAGCCCTACAGATCCTCTATACCCCCGAAGGGTTTGATTTCAGTCCCAGAAAAGTCACCTTGTCGACAGCCGGCCTGGTGCCCGAAATGCTGGAGCTGGGACGCCGTATTCGCGTCAATCTGGCGGTGTCGCTCAATGCTACCACCGACGAGGTGCGCAACCGTCTGATGCCGATAAACCGCCGCTATCCTCTCGCTGAACTGATGAAGGCCTGTCGGGAATATCCTCTGCAGCCCAGGCAACGCATCACCTTTGAATATATTCTCATCCGGGACACCAACGATTCGGAGCAGGATGCCCGCCGACTGGTAAAGCTTTTGCATGGTATAAAGGCCAAGGTCAACCTCATTCCTTATAACGAGCATCCTGCGTCTCCCTTCAAGGCGCCCGCGGAGGAGTCTGTTTCCCGGTTCCAGGGGTATCTGCTGGACCGCGGTATGGTGGCGGTGCGCCGGGCCAGCAAGGGGCAGGATATCGCCGCAGCCTGCGGCCAGCTCAAGGGAAAACTGACGGCGGCACAATCGCGGCAATCCAGCGTTGATTCGTCATCGCCGGAGCATTCCTCAAAGAGAGGTAACAGATGAAGCAGACCATCATAGGGGTTATCGGCGGCAGTGGTCTTTACGATATGGAAGGGCTCAGCGACCTTCGCGAAGTTGCGGTTTCCACGCCTTTTGGTAAACCATCCGATGTATTTGTAGTCGGTGAACTGCAAGACGTGCAGCTGGTTTTTCTGCCGCGTCACGGCCGTGGCCATCGCCTGATGCCCTCGGAAGTGCCCTATCGCGCCAACATCCATGGCATGAAGCAGCTCGGAGTCGAGCGCATCATTTCCGTGTCGGCAGTCGGCAGCATGCAAGAGCACATAGCGCCGGGGCATATCGTCGTTCCTGACCAGTTTTTCGACCGCACCCAGGGCCGGCGCGTTTCCTCTTTTTTCGGAGAAGGCATTGTCGGGCATGTGCAATTTGCCGATCCGGTATGCCGCGACCTTTCCCGAACCCTGGCGGAAGCGGGCCGCAAAGCCGGTGCCACGGTACATGAGGGGGGCACCTACCTCTGTATCGAGGGCCCCAATTTTTCCACCCGCGCCGAATCGAAGATTTATCGCAGCTGGGGTGTGGATATTATCGGCATGACCAACATTCCTGAAGCGCGACTGGCGCGCGAAGCCGAGATCTGTTACGGTACCATCGCCCTGGCAACCGATTACGACTGTTGGCACGAAGGGCACGACGATGTTTCCGTTGATGCGGTGGTGGCCATGGTAAGGCAGAATGTCGCCATGGCACGTCTTATCATTCGCCACGCGGCGGAAATTCTGGCCACCAGTCACGATAGGGCCTGCGCCTGCAAAGAAGCGTTGCGTTACGCCATCATGAACGATCCCGCAGTGATCCCGCCGGCGACGCGCGCCAGGCTCGAACTGCTGCTTGGCAAATATCTCCAATAATCCGTTGATCTGCTCAATGGGGGGCTTCAAGGTGCGTATATCTGGAAAAATCAAGTTTCTGAAATGGTGCCTGCTGATACTGCCGTTGCTGGCAAGCGGCTGCGCGCCTGCCGGCGGCAAGGGTTTGAGTATGTCCGACAATGCGCAGGTACAGTACACTCTCGGCGTGGCCGAGCTGAAAAACAACAACCCGACCTCGGCGTTGGCCAGTTTTCTGGAAGCGGAAAAACTGGACAGGCGAAATCCCGATATCCAGGAAGGACTGGCCCAGGCCTATCACCGGAAAAAAGCTTATGCCGAAGCGGAAAAACATTACCTGAACGCCATTCGGATGCGACCGGATGAACCACGGTTTCATAACAATATCGGCACCTTGTATCTGGATATGCAACGACCGGACGAGGCTCTGACGTACCTGGAAAAGGCAGTGAACAATCTGTTGTTCCCCAGCCCGGAGATCCCCCTGACGGGGATCGGCATCGCGCGCTTTCTTAAAAGCGATTATCTGGGAGCGGTGTCGGCCTACCGGGAAGCCCTGGGCAAGAATCCGCAGTATGTTGAAGCCTACCTGCGTCTTGGAGAGGTACTGAGCGTGTTGGGACAGGTGGACCGGGCGTTGGTTGAGTATCGCAAGGCGCTGGTTTTGTCTCCGCAATACGGCCGCCTGCACTTTCTTATGGGACTGGCTTTTATGAAAAACGGCGATATGCAAAAGGCCCGGCAATCTTTTACCAGAGTGACGGAACTGATTCCCGAGTCTGAACTGGGGCTGCGCGCCGGTGATTATCTCGATATGCTGCAGTGAGGTGAAAGACCATGGATGAAACCACTCAGAAAACTGTTTCCGCTGAAATGCCCGCCTTTCCGGACTTTGGCACGCAGTTGCGCATGGCGCGCGAGGCCCGCGGCCTGACCTTGCATGCGATGGCGGAGCAGAGCCGCATCCGCCAGACTTATCTGCAAGCATTTGAAAACGGCGACTTGGAGAAATTGCCCCCAGCTCCCTATGCGGTTGGCTTTTTGAGACAGTATGCGGTGTTGCTGCAGCTCGACCCTGCGCCGCTGGTCGCTGCCTACCGGCAGGTTCGTCCGGCTTCACAGGCGGATGACGGTCCATCCGAGCCGGATGCTTTGCTCTCGGACCGACGTTTCAGATACCGCGGCACAGGCCGGTTCTGGTGGTATCTTGCGATCGGCGCGCTGCTTTCGGTGGTTATCGGATTGCTGATTATCGGCATCGCCGGCAAGTTTGCTCCAAAAGTCGAGAAATCCGACGGCGCAGAAGCTTCCATTGAAGAAACTGCCGATGAGGCAAGCGGCCAGACCAGCACAAATGTTTCCGTACCGGCCGCGCCGGTTGTTGCCGGCCCCGTGCCGGCCCAACCCCTGATCAGCCCATCCCGCGCAGAGCTGGCCCTGGATTCGCGGATGATCACTTTTCCCCTGGCCGATGGCGGCAGCATTTTCCGCCTGGCCGCGAAGGGCGCCGGATGGTTGGAGATCGAAGCCGATCAACGGCCCCTGCAAAGCTACGATATGCAGGATGGCACTCTTGTCGAGTGGACGATCCGCGAGTCTGCCATCATTCGGCTCGACATTGCCGGTGGCATGCAGGCCTGGGTCGATGGTCGTGAAGTATCTCTGCCAGGCGCATGTACAGTGGTTTTCGCGCGATTGTCGGCTACGGCCGATGCCCCTTCACCGACGGCTGGTTCCGCGGACGTTGAAGGCATGAGCGATGCACCATGAGGAAAACCTTGCTTCCGCGGTTGCGGCGGTGCATTCCGGTTTCGGGGACGAACCGCTTGACCTGGCCATCATTTTGGGGTCGGGCCTTGGCGCGGCAGCGGAGCATGTGGCCGTAACAGGCCTGTGGGATTACCGGGACTTCGATTGTTTTCCCCGCGGTGCCGTAGCCGGACATGCCGGGCGGCTGGTTGCCGGGACCCTGCATGGACGCAGAGTGCTGCTATTTCAGGGGCGTTTCCACCTTTACCAGGGTTTTTCAGCCTGGCAGTCGGCCATGCCTGTAAGGCTTGCTCATGCTCTGGGCTGCCGGCGCCTGCTCTTGACCAATGCCGTTGGCGGCATCCATTCTGACCTGCAGCCCGGCCGCTTCATGTTTGTCCAGGACCATATCAACCTGTCGGGAGACAATCCTCTTCGAGGGATGCCGGGCGATATCTTTATCGATCTCTGCCACCTCTACCGCGGTGATCTTTATCCGGATCTGCACCAGCAGGCCCTGGCGCGGGGCATGACTCTTTACCAGGGGGTGCTGGCAGCCGTAGCCGGGCCGAGTTACGAGACCCCGGCCGAAGTGCGCGCTCTGGGACGACTGGGTGCCGATGCCGTTTCCATGTCGCTGGTGGCGGAGGCCATCATGGCCGGTTATTTCGGCATGGAACTCGTCGGATTGAGTTTCGTAACCAACCGGGCGGCGGGGCTGGCAACCAGAACCCTTCGACATGACGATGTTCTTGCTGTTGGTCAAACGGGCGTCCGACAGCTTGCGGTTTTGCTTGAACTGCTGTGCCGGTTGTGGTGGCGATGATCTTTGCGCCGCGATTTGACTGCTGCTTTTGCCGTTTGTCTCCACATACCCGCAAGTGCCAGCAACCTATTGAAAAAACTGAATAATCCACGATTTGTAAAGATTCAGCAAGCACTTGACAGCCCCTGCGGCGGTGATATGCTTTAGGCAAAAATAAGGAAGGGGGGTGGCACTGGTGCAGAGTCATGAGAAGGTTCTGGTCGTGGATGATGAGGAAAATGCCCGGATCGCCTTGCGCGCCATTCTGCAGGAAGAAGGATACGAGGTTGACAGTGTCGCCAATGGCTATGAAGCTCTGGAATTTCTTCGTCAGCATAAGGTCAATGTGGTCATCAGCGATTTGAGGATGCCCGAAATGAATGGTCTGTCCTTCCTTCGTGAACTGAATCGCCACTACCCCAGCACGCGGGTGATCATGGTGACAGCCTACGGCGGTGTCGAATCGTATCTCGAGGCGATTCAGCTGGGCGCATTTGAATACATTCATAAGCCGGTCAAGGTCGATGAGCTGAAAAACATCATGCACAAGATGCTGGCGGAGAACCGATCGGCCAGAGCGAACTGACTATTTCTGGGGGATAATGAAGGATTTCAAAACGATTCTCTTTGCCACGGATTTTTCTGAAAACTCCGAGTACGCTTTTGGATATGCGCTGGCCATGGCGCGTAAGTACCAGGCTCTGCTCGCCATCGTGCACGTTATCAACGAACCGGTGGATCTCAAGGGATTTTACGTTCCCCACATCTCTTTTGAGTCCCTGGAAGAGGAAATCGAAGAAGGCGCGCGAAAGATGATGGAAAAGTTTTGCGTCATGCACCTGGAAGATTTTGAAAATTACCAGACCTTCATTCTGCCGGGGATCCCGTTTGACGAGATCATCAAAAAGGCCCGGGAGTTGTCCGCCGATCTCATTATCATGGGCACGCAGGGGCGCTCCGGCCTGGATCATGTGCTGTTCGGCAGCACGGCGGAAAAGGTGGTGCGCAAATCCCCGGTTCCGGTCATGACCGTCCGGGTGCCGAACTGATTCCTTCCCGGTTTCAAATGTCTGCGAGGCGACAGGTGGTCGCCTCTTTTTTTTGCCATGCGCAGGGTTGCTGGCCAGTCGGTATTTCCCCCTTGCATTCGCGAATTGGTGAAGGTTATCCTTGAAGGCGTTGTATAAGGGCCGCCCGATGGCGTTACGGCGTTTTTTCAGCCTTCAGTGGAGACAGGTATGCCCAACCGGATTCTGGTGGTGGACGACGAGGCAATAATCCTGCAGTTGGCGAGGATGGTGCTGACCAGTCGCGGCTTTGAGGTGCTCACGGCCCAGAGCGGTCAGGAGTGCCTGAAGATTGTCTCGCGGCAGTCGCCTGCCCTGGTGCTGCTTGACTACATGATGCCTGTTATGGACGGCATGACGACCCTGCGATATCTGCGGCAGCATCATCCCGACACCTACGTCATCATGCTGACCGGCAAAGGCAGCGAGCAGATCGCCGTGGAGGTTATGAAGGCCGGCGCTGCTGATTATATTCTCAAGCCCTTCAAAAACCAGGATCTTGTAGAAAGGATTGAAAATGTCCTTCGTATCCGGCGCATCGAGATACACAATCGGGAGTTGCGTCAGGAACGGGAACGGCTGTTAAACGAAATCGAAAGCTGGAACCTGGAGCTGGAGCGTCGCGTCGCGGAAAAAACCCGAGAACTTGAACTGGCGCATGCGGAAATCCTGCAGGCTGAGAAACTCGCAGCCCTTGGCCATGTTTCGGCCGGCATGGCCCATGAAATCCGCAACCCTCTCAATGCTATCGGCCTGTTCGCCCAGATTCTGAAACCGGTACTGGCCCATGATGCCGAAAAATCCGGCTACATCGATAAATTGCTGTACGAGGTTGATCGTATCGACGCGATCCTGTCCAAGCTTCTGGATGCCAGCAAGGGCCCGAAAGTCACACTCAAGCCTGTCTGCCTGGTCGAAACCATCGATCGTATCCTGGATGGTTTTGACGAGCAGCTGAAATCCTGCCATGTAAAAGTTGAACGACAATATGAACAGGTGCCGCCTCCGATCATGGCGGATATCGGTGAAATCGAGCAGATTTTCAATAATCTTTTCGCCAACTCTCTGTACGAGATGCAGCACGGCGGGTGTCTGGGGGTGACGGTGCGGTACGACAGCAACAAGGTTTCCATAGCGGTTTCCGACACCGGCAGCGGGATTCCGAAAGAAAATCTGACCAAGATCTTTGATCCGTTCTTCACAACCAAGGCCAAGGGCACCGGTTTCGGTTTGTCGGTGGTATTGCGCATCGTCAAGACTTATCAAGGCCATATCAGTGTCCGCAGCACCGAAGGGGAAGGGACGGTTTTCAATCTCGAGTTCCCTCTTGCTGTGTCATGCTGCTGAACAAGGTTACTGCTCCTCAATCCTACTGGACTATCTGAGCATCATGTCCCTGTTGTTACGAGAAATCGCACTGACCCTTGACGAGGGCGAGGGGTTGCTGCCGTTGCGCATCGGCGAGGAACTCGGCGTCGCTCCCGACGCGCTTAAAAACCTCAGGATTGTCCGCCGCGGTATCGACGCGCGGCGGAAAAACCGTATTCTGCGCGTGTTCAATGTTCAGTTCGAGGTAGCCGACGAAGCTGCGCTGCTACAGCGTCATCGCGGTCTTTCCCGCCTGCAAAAAGCTGAAGCGCCGACTTTGCCGCTGATTGTGCCGTTGCTCCGGCCATGGCGGGTGCTGGTCGTAGGCATGGGTCCGGCAGGCCTGTTTGCCGCCTGGAGGCTGGCCCGCAGCGGCGCACGGGTTACGCTGGTGGAGCGTGGCGGTCCTGTCGAGAGTCGGGTCAGGGACGTGCGGCGATTTCGCAGCGAGGGTCACTTTGACCCCGACAGTAACATCGTTTTTGGCGAAGGCGGCGCAGGTACCTTTTCCGACGGCAAGCTGACCACGAGGGTCAGGCACCCCTGGCACAGGGCGGTTCTGGAAACACTGGTGGCATGCGGGGCGCCGCAAGACATTCTCATCGAATCCAAGCCGCATGTCGGAACGGATCGGCTGCGCCTGGTGCTGATCCGGTTTCGTCAGATGCTGACCGAACTGGGGGTCGATATCCGTTACAGGACCCGGCTCAGTTCCCTGGTGGTCCATGAAGGAGGCATCACGGGGGGGATTCTCGACGGAAGGGAGGAAATGCCTTGCGACAGCCTGCTGCTGGCCTGCGGCCATAGCGCGCGGGATACCTATCACATGCTCCGGTCGGCAGGGGTGGCCATGGAGGCCAAGCCTTTCGCGGTGGGTGTGCGGGTGGAGCACCCGACGGAGCTGATCAACCGCATCCAGTTTGGCCATGCACGCTATCCGAGGCTCCCGGCGGCAGAGTATGCCCTGACATGGAACGACCCCCAGACCGGACGAGGAATCTATTCCTTCTGTATGTGCCCGGGTGGCGAGGTCGTGGTGGCTTCCTCCGAGCCGGACGGCATGGTTGTCAATGGCATGAGTTACCTGCGGCGCGACGGCGAAATGTCCAACAGCGCCCTGGTGGTTGCGGTGCGCCCCGATGATTTCGATGACCACGACGCTTTGGCCGGCGTGCGTTTTCAGCGCCGCTGGGAACGGCAGGCCTTCGCCCTGGGCGGCGGGACCTTCCGTGCCCCGGCTCAGAACCTGCTGGCATTTCTCGGCAGTGGCAGCGGCCCTTTGCACTCGACTTGTCGTCCGGGCGTATGCGAAGCGGAGCTCGCCGAGGCGCTGCCCGACTTTGTGACGATCGGGCTACGTCGGGCCCTGCCCCATTTCGATCGGCGCATGCGAGGGTTCATTACCGGCGATGCGACACTGGTAGGCATCGAAACGCGAACCTCGGCGCCTTTGAGAATTTTGCGCGGGAGTGACGGACAGTCCGTTTCCCATCCCGGCCTTTTCCCTGCGGGCGAAGGGGCCGGCTATGCCGGGGGCATCATGAGTGCAGCCCTTGACGGCATCCATATCGGAGAACAAATCATCCGTTCTGTACCAACCGGGAGATGCAGGTGAAAAAAGTTTATGCGGGTCAGATCAGGGACCGGGATATTGTTCAGGAATCCTTCCTGGTACGAGAAAAAATTACCGCCATGGCGCGCAACGGCAAGCCCTACCTCACCATCAAGCTGATGGACCGCACCGGGGAAATCGAAGGGCGTGTCTGGGACCGCGTCGAGGAACTATCAGGAGCTTTTGACAAGGATGACTTTGTGCAGGTGCAGGGTAAAGCCAGTCTGTACCTCGGGAAAATGCAGCTGGTCGTGCAGGATCTGAAAAAGCTCGAGGATTCACAGGTCGATCTGGGCGATTACATGCCGGTGGCCACGCGGAGCAAGGCCGACATGCTGTCGGAACTCGGTGCCTGGATCGAGAGTCTCACCACCCCCTGCCTGAAAACCCTGATGGAGCGGTTCCTTGCCGACGAGTCGTTCATGCATGGTTACGCCAGTGCCCCGGCGGCCAAGGCCATTCATCATGTCTATCTGGGCGGATTGCTGGATCACTCCCTGGCAGTGGCCCGCCTGGTGGATGACATCTGTCGCCACTATCCATCCGTCAACAGGGATCTTCTGCTGACCGGCGCTCTGCTGCACGATATCGGCAAGGTGGCCGAGCTCTGTTATGAGAGGAGCTTCGGCTATACCGATGCAGGCAAGCTTCTGGGGCACATTGCCATCGGGTTTCAGATGCTCGACAGCAAGCTGGCGCAGGTCGAGGATTTCCCGCCGGAAACGGCGCTGCTACTGAAACATCTGCTGCTGTCCCACCATGGGCAATACGAATACGGTTCCCCGAAACGACCCAAGACACTGGAAGCCACCATCCTCAACTATCTTGACGATCTCGATTCCAAGATTAACGGTATCCAGGCACATATCGATAAAGAACCGGACAGCGACGAGTCCTGGACCGGCTACCATCGCATCTATGATCGCTATTTCTACAAGACCGGTTCCGTCGCACCCCTGTTGTTAGATGAGGGTGGCTGCCCCGCCACCGCAGCACCGGAGTGCGGCGTCCCCGCCACGGACACGGCAACGGCCGAAACGAGGCGGCAGCCGGCCGAGCGCCGCCGGAGAGGATTCAATTGCGCCATCGGGGACCAGTTGCGCGGGAAAAACCTGGATCTTTTCAATCTGAACGAGAGGGATGACCATTGAGCGCGTTCTGGCAAGCATCTGTTGTTACGGGACCACTTGGCGTCAACTGTTACCTGTTGGGGTGTCCGCGGACCCGCCAGGCCATTGTCATCGATCCGGGCGGAGACGGTGACCGGATCCTGGCCATGCTCGAAGCGCAGCAAATGGTGTTGAAGACCGTTATCAATACCCATGGTCACTTCGATCACATCGGCGGCAATCGCACTCTTGTCGAGGCAACCAATGCCGAACTGCTGCTGCATTCGGCGGACCTGCCGCTGCTGAGGTCTGCGTCGGAACATGCTGCGGCATTCGGGCTGTCCCGGATCGACCCTTCCCCCGAGCCGAGCCGGTTCCTGCAGGATGGCGAGGTGCTGGAAGTCGGTTGCATGGCCCTGCAGGTCATCCATGTGCCGGGACATTCGCCCGGCAGTGTCTGTCTCAGCTGCGGCGATGCCCTGTTTGCCGGCGATGTGCTGTTCGCCGGCTCTATCGGCAGGACCGACCTGCCAGGCGGCGACCATCTGACATTGCTCAAGGGTTTGCAGGATCGGCTGCTGACGCTGCCCGACCACACCCTGGTCTATCCCGGCCACGGTCCGCAGACGACCATCGGCCACGAGCGGCGCGGCAATCCGTTCCTGAATTATTTTGATTGAGGGAGGCAGGCGATGATGACCGGCAAACAGATCGTCGTCGGGGTTACGGGAGGCATAGCGGCTTATCGGGCCGCGGAACTGGTCCGGCTGTATGTCAAGGCCGGCGCGCAGGTGCATGTCATCATGACCCGCGCCGCTGCCGAATTCATCACGCCGCTGACCTTCCAGACATTGTCGGGCAATCCCGTGCACACCGATTTGTTCAGCCTGATCAGCGAGCGGGAAATTGGCCACATCACACTGGCGGACCGTGCCGACGTGCTGGTAGTGGCGCCCGCAACCGCCAACCTGATTGGAAAAGTGGCCGCCGGTCTGGCCGATGACCTGCTCACAACCACGATCATGGCGACCAAAGCGCCGGTGTTGTTCGTGCCGGCCATGAATAGCAATATGTGGGAAAATCCCGTCTATCAGGGCAACCAGGCGCGGCTGAGGAACCTTGGGTACGGTTTTGTCGATCCGGTCAGCGGGCTTCTGGCCTGCGGTTGGCAAGGGCAGGGCAAGATGGCCGAGCCCGACGTGGTATGGGAGGAAACACTACGGTTGCTGACTCCGCAGGATCTGGCATCGGAAACCATTCTGGTCACCGCCGGTCCGACCCGCGAGGAACTCGATCCGGTGCGCTACCTGAGCAATTATTCGTCCGGCAAAATGGGATACGCCATCGCCCGTGCCGCCAGTCGACGCGGGGCGCGGGTTATCCTGGTGTCGGGACCGACCTGTCTGGCGCCGCCGGCAGGGATCGACGTGCGCAGGGTGTCCAGCGCTCTGCAGATGCAACAGGCGGTCATGGAGTGCCTCCCGGTGGTGACGGTGGTGATCAAGGCAGCGGCGGTTGCGGATTACAGGCCGGAACAACGGGATAAGCAGAAAATCAAAAAGGGGCCTGCAGACAGGATGCAGCTGAACCTGCTCAAGAATCCGGACATCCTGTCGGAATTGGGCCGGGTGAAGGGCGACCGGCTGCTCATCGGCTTTGCCGCGGAGACGGAGAATCTGGAAGAACATGCGTTGCGAAAATTGAAGAACAAGAATCTGGACATGATCCTTGCCAATGATGTAAGTCACCCCGAGGCCGGTTTTGAGGTAGACACCAATCTGGTTCGGATTTTTTATCGCAACGGCACCGCCGAGCAGTGCCTCTTGATGAGCAAAGCCGAACTGGCCGATGTGGTGCTGGACAGGCTGCTGCGCCTGCGATATCCCTCGGCGGCGGGCAACGGGGCAGGTCAGTAGCCCGACAGCAGTTCGAGAAGTTTTTCCGGATGAGTGATTCCGCGGCGCAGCCGCAGTTTGATCTCGCCAAGCAACTGCTCTGCCTGATTGTCGGGCAACTTCCCCTCCAGCCAGAGCAGCCGCAGATTTTTGCGGATGGCCCTGGCGGCGTTAAGGGCCCTTTCTCCAGCGGGATCGGCTTTCCAGTAAGGGCTGTCCTGCATGTGCCGCAACACGCTCATTACGGCTTCATGGGCCAGGCCGAGGTATTCATCCTGATTGTCTTCCTGTAGCGTCCACTTGGAGTGCTCGGAAAGGGAACGTAGCATTTTCTGCCATTGCTGCAGGCGGCTCAACAATAGCAGAGAGTTGAACAGACGCTTGTTGGTGCCAAAGGAGAACAGCGTCGGTGCCAGAGTTTTGCGCAGCATGGTGTCGTCGGCACTCAGATCTTTCTGTGCCAAAGAGCGCGCCAGGGCCCAGCAGGCGGGATTTACCCGGCCTTCGAAGCGCATCTCCCAGTAAGTGTGTTTGTGCATGACGGTATTGAAGGTTCGCACCAGCTTGTAGGGAATCAGATAGGCGTGGGCAATGGTGTCGGCAGCCAGATGGGCGATGTAGCCGTAGGCACAGGCGCGCTGGGCATCGTTCTCGGCGGCTTCGAGGATGCGGCAGCCTACCCGCCAGGAATGGCAGTGCTGCAGGTAATGGGTGAAACGTTTGCCGAGAGTGATGTCGGCGCTGATGCAGCCGTAGAGAAAATCGAAAGGATGCGCGGCGATCAGGTGCCGCAGCGTTTCCGGCAGAAGGTGCAGTTCGCCAAGCACCTGCGAGCCCAGTTGCAGATGGACACCGAGACCCCAGGCCGATGCATCGGCCGGGATAGCGAGAATCGCGAAAAATGTGGTGATGAACAATATGAACGCCATGGATACCTGCGTTGATTTCTGCTGCAAGCATAATCCCGCAGCCAGGGAAATGTAAAGAGATATGCCGGATAAGCTTTACCGTGATGTTTGTGAGACGGTCGGCCAGGTGCGCGGGCTGTTGGAAAACCTCCAATTACTCGGGGTGCGGCATTTGCCGCCTGCCGTGCCGACAGAGGATCTGCCGGTTTGCGTGACCTCCCAGGACTCTGGGGATGGTGCCGGACCGTGCCGACCGGAAAGTCTGGAGGAGATCCGCGCGGATCTGGGAGATTGCCAACGCTGCATGCTCTGCGAAAAACGCGAACACATCGTGTTCGGTTGCGGTAGTGCCGCGGCTCGCCTGGTGCTGGTCGGCGAGGCTCCGGGCCGCGAAGAGGACAAGCAGGGGATGCCCTTTGTCGGCGAGGCCGGGCGCCTGCTGGATCGGATGCTTTTTGCCATGGGGCTGGGCCGGGAGGATGTTTATATCTGCAACGTGCTGAAGTGTCGGCCACCAGGCAACAGGGATCCGCAGTCAGAGGAAATTGCTGCTTGCGAACCCTTTTTGATACGACAGTTGGCGGCCATCCGCCCTCGTGTCATTGTGGGTATGGGGCGTTTTGCGGTCCAGACGCTGCTGCGGGAAAAGCAGGCTGTCAGTCGTCTGCGAGGCCAGTGGCGTGAATACGAAGGCATTCCGCTGATGCCTACATACCACCCGGCTTATCTTTTGAGGAATCCCGCTTCGAAGCGGGAAGTGTGGGAAGATCTTAAACAGGTCATGGGCCGGTTGCGTGGCAGTGATGCCTGAGAAAGCTGTCAAACCTTGCTGAGGCTGGAAAATATCACCAGGGTTCGTCTGCGCCAGGACGGATCGTCCGTGCACATTCTGCGGGATGTCTGCCTGGAGATTGCGGCCGGGGACGCCGTGGTGCTGATAGGCCCCTCCGGTAGCGGCAAGACCACGCTGTTGCGTCTTGTCAATCGGCTGGAAGATCCGACTGCGGGCCGGATTCTGCTTGACGGTATGGATATCGCCTCGATGAATCCTGTGCAGCTGCGCCAGCGGGTCGCTCTGGTGCCGCAGAAAACCACCATGTTCCAGGGGAGTGTGCTGGATAACCTGCGGGCACCGTTTCTGCTACGCAAACAGCAACCGCCGCCGCTGCGTGATCCGCTGTGGCGGGAGGTGCTGGATCTTGCGCAGTTGTCCGGCGAGTTTCTGGACCGGCCGGCCGGTTCCTTGTCTCTGGGGCAGCAGCAGCGGGTAGGATTGGCGCGGGCGCTTGTCGGTCGCCCGGCCATGCTGCTTTTGGACGAACCGACCAGCGCCCTGGACCGACCGGCCTGTGACGGGCTCGCCCGATCGCTTCGCAGCCTGTGTCGCACGCGGGGCGTGACGTTGCTGCTGGCAAGTCATGATTTATGGTTTGTGCCGCGCGTCGCCGATCAGGCCGTGTTCCTCAATGACGGAAAAATCGAGGAGCAGGGGCCGGCTGGGGATCTGTTCAATAATCCTCGCAGCGCGGCCTTGCGCCGTTTTCTGGTACATTCCGACGCCGGGGGAGACCTGCCATGAATCAGGCCGTGATAATCGACCCGAATGCGGCGAATATGGCTTTCGCATATGGCCTGATCCTGCTGGTTGTGGGGCTGGCGCGTCTTAGCGGTGCTGGGCGGGAACGGGCGTTGTTGTGGGCCTCGCTCCGCATGGTGGCGCAACTGGTCGCGGTCGGTTTTCTGCTGCGACTGGTTTTTGCCGTACGCAGCCCCTTACTCACCCTGATGATTCTGCTGAGCATGGTCGCCTTCGCCCTGCAGATCATCGGTGGTCGGATAAAATCGCGGCTGCGCGGTCTGCACCGCATGATCGGCATCGCGCTGCTGTTTGGCTGTGGTTCGGTGACGGCCTATTTCTGTCTGCTGGTCGTAGGTCCTTCCCCCTGGTACGACCCCCGCTACCTGGTGCCGCTGGCCAGTATGATCCTGGGAAATTCCATGAATGGTGCGACCCTGGCGCTGGAGAGGTATCTGTCGGAACTGCGTGACCGGCGCGACGAGATCGAAGTCGCCCTGTGTCTCGGCGCCAGCGCCGCAACAGCAGCCGCTCCGGCCTTGCGGCAGGCGTTTCGCGCAGCGCTCATTCCGGTCACCAATTCGATGGCCGCCGCCGGTCTGGTAACGCTTCCCGGCATGATGACCGGCCAGATCCTCTCCGGTACCGATCCCTTGATTGCGGTCAGATACCAGATTGCCATTATGTGTGCCATTGTCGCCGGCGTCGCCGCCTGCAGTCTTTTACTGCTTTTCCAGTGCCGTCGTGCCTGCTTTACGGATTTTCACCAGTTTCGGGACAATGTGTTTCCCGATGCCTGATGCCGATGACTGCCGGATCTATCCAGAGGTGCCGGGCGTTTTGAGGATTTTCCGGTTTTCCGGAACTGGCTTCCCGCGGTTTTTAACGTAAACTTTCAGTATGAATTTTCGGCAAGCAGGGCAATGCTGCTTGCAAATGTAATCCAAACACCATGGAAGGCTGGCGTTATGAAAATTCCCCTGGGTGAAAGGTTGGTAGAAGAGGGTGTAATATCTCAACAGCAACTCAGCGCGGCGTTACAGCGTCAGAGGCTGCGGGGAGGGCGGCTGGGGCAGAATCTTTGTGCCCAGGGATCGCTCGATGAGAAGAAGCTTCAGAATTTTTTTCGAAAGCCTCCGGAATGCCCGCAGACCATCGAAGATACCGGCCTCGACCTGTTTTTCATTGCCGATCTGGCATTGAAGCATGCCCTGTTCCTTGGAGACTTTACCCTCGCCGACCTGAGCGATCGGGTCAAGCTTCCGGGGCATATTCTCGATCTGGCAGTGGAAGAGCTCCGAAGAGAGCATTTTGTCAAAGTGAAGGGGGCCTCCCTCTATTCCAAAAGCACCTATCAGTATTGTATTACCGAACCAGGCATCCGTCGGGCCTCGGCGCTGCTCGATGTTTCCCGTTATGTAGGACCCGCCCCGGTTGCTCTTGACGATTACCGCGACATGGTGGACCTCCAGACGGTGCGTAGTCTCCTGATAAGCCAGGAAAGGGTGCATCAGGTCTTCTCCCATCTGGTTGTCAGCGATCGGTTGTTGCGGCGTCTGGGGCCGGCACTGAGTTCGGGAAAGGAAATTTTTCTTTACGGACCGCCGGGCAACGGCAAGACCTCCATCGCCGAGGCTGTTGCCGAACTGCTGCCGGGCGGCATTTATATGCCCTATGCATTGTATGTGCGGGGGAAATCATCAATGTCTACGACCCGGTCAACCATCACGCTCTGGAAGTTGAAAACGGAGCCTGTGCCTATGACGAGCGCTGGCTGTTTGTACGGCGGCCGGTGGTCATTGCCGGAGGCGAGCTGACCTTGCGAACCCTCGATCTCGACTTCAATCCGATCACCAAATATTACGAATCCCCCCTTCAGGTAAAGGCCAATAACGGCATTTTCATTATCGACGATTTCGGACGACAATCGGTCGACCCCCAATTGCTGTTAAACCGTTGGATGGTTCCGCTTGACCGGCGTATCGACTTTCTTACGCTGCACACAGGGATGAAATTTGAAATTCCCTTCGATAACCTGGTGATTTTTTCCACCAACATCGAGCCGCAGCAGCTGGTGGATGAAGCCTTTCTGCGGCGCATCCATTACAAGTTCAAAGTCGACTACCCTACAGAGGAACAGTTCGAGAACATTTTCCGTCAGGTCTGTCAACTCAACAGTATTGTTTTTGACAAGGAAGTTTTCGATTACCTGATGAGCAATTATTACAAGCGGCTCGAAATCCGTTACAGCGCCTGTCATCCTCAGGATCTGGTCGAACACATATTGGCCGATGCCTCCTATCACGGCTATCCGCCGGTTCTCAGCAAGGAGACCATCACGGCGGCCTGGGAAGATTATTTCGTCCGTCTTTAAAATTAAATCCATCATTCGGGGCCATTTATAGCCGGGATAAGGCTTGACATGAGGAGGCGAATTTATTAATAGATAGGCGCCTTGAGGGAGTAATCCCGACACAGAACCTGTTTGTTCATTTTTCGCGTTAAGGCTGCTTTCAATGACCACTTTTCTGGCGCCGGCCAAAATCAATCTTTGTCTGCATGTGCTCAGGCGCCGCGAAGACGGTTATCATGACCTGGCCATGCTTATGCAGCGGGTTTCGCTATATGATCAAATTGAGATGGCCATTGTCGAGGGCCCTGGAATCCGGGTCCGATGTGACGGCCTGACCTTGCCAGCAGGCCAGGGAAATATCGCGGCCCGGGCCGCCGAGGCGCTTCTCCGGCGCGCCGGCATGAGCCGGGGAGTGGAGATTGTCATTGAGAAAAATATCCCTGTAGCGGCCGGTCTCGGTGGTGGTTCGTCCGATGCGGCAACGGTGCTGATGGGCCTCAATCAGATGCTGGAGCTGGGATTTTCGCCTGCCCAGCTCATGGAGACGGGGGTTAAACTCGGTGCCGATGTGCCTTTTTTCATTTTCAGGCATGCCGCGTGGGCTACGGGCATCGGTGAAAACCTGGAACGGGTGGTCGGGCTGCCGCCTTTGTGGTATGTACTGGTCAATCCGGGACTGGAAGTTTCAACGGCTTGGGTTTATCAAAATTTGCGGTTGACATCTGGTCGGGATGATCTTAGAATACCTCGGTTTTCCGGCACGGTAGAGGAAATCGTTAATGTGCTGCACAACGATCTTGAGAACGTAACGGCAGCGCGTTTTCCTCTGATCGGGCAGGTCAAGCGACAGCTGATTGATCTGGGGGCCGAAGGGGCTCTCATGAGTGGCAGCGGATCGACCGTTTTTGGTGTCTTCAGCAATGGCGATCGGGCTCGTGCCGCCGCCGAGGAAATGGGTAGACAGCCCGGATTCAGGGCTTTTGCTGTCAAGCCGATAAATGATTGATGTCTTTGACGAAAGACAGGGTTTGTCGGAAAGATATAGAGATTGTGTGTATTGTTGGGGCGTCGCCAAGCGGTAAGGCACCGGATTTTGATTCCGGCATTCCCAGGTTCGAACCCTGGCGCCCCAGCCACCCTACATAGTCGTGCCCCCTTCGGAAGGCTGTTTCGATGGTGGTGCGAGTCGGCAGGCGGACACTTCCGGGGTTCGTCGCATAACAGGTCATGGTTTCCATGGCCTGCAGTTTTTTTCTACTTAAAATCTCTGGGGATCTGTCGTGAACAACCTGAAAATTTTCTCTGGTAATTCGAACACGCCTCTTGCGCGTGAAATCTGTGGTCATCTGGCCGTTCCGTTGGGGGCTGCCAAGGTGCGCCCTTTTTCGGATGGCGAAATCATGGTCGAGATCGGAGAAAACGTCAGGGGGAGGGATGTTTATGTGGTTCAGCCTACCTGTGCGCCCGCCAACGACAATCTTATGGAGTTGCTGATCATGGCCGATGCCCTTAAACGGGCTTCGGCCGCCCGTATTACCGCCGTTATTCCCTATTTTGGATATGCAAGGCAGGATCGCAAGGTTGCGCCGCGTACCCCGATTACCAGCAAGCTGATCGCCGATCTCATTTCTACATCGGGGTTCGACAGGGTGCTGACCATGGATCTTCACGCCGGTCAGATACAGGGTTTCTTTAATATTCCCGTCGATCATCTCTATGCCGCACCGGTGATTCTGCGGGACATTGCCGACCGGTTTTCGGATTCGCTGGTGGTTGTTTCCCCTGATGCCGGCGGCACGGAGCGGGCCAGGGCCTTTGCCAAACGCCTCGATGCCAGTCTTGCGATCATCGACAAGCGTCGCAGCGGCCCCAATGTTTCTCAGGTCATGAACATCATCGGTGATGTCGAAGGCAAAACCTGCATCATCGTGGATGATATGATCGATACCGCCGGAACGCTTTGTCAGGCTGCCCAGGCGCTGAAGGACAAGGGCGCCGGGAAGGTGCATGCCTTTGCGACCCATGCGGTTCTTTCCGGTCCCGCTCTGGAGCGGATCGACAACAGCTGCCTGGAAGAAGTGGTGGTCACCAACACGATTCCCTTGCTGGATAAACTCAAAGCCTGCAAACGGTTACGGCAACTTTCCGTGGCCGAGCTTCTTGCCGAGGCCATTCGGCGCATTAACGGCAGTGAATCGGTCAGCTCTCTTTTTGTATAAAACACCGACAGGGTTCTACATGAACCGTAACAGACTGATGATTGGAGGATCTGATACATGGCACAGACGGAATTGAATGTCAGCCTGCGTGAAGGGCTTGGAAAAGGGACTGCTCGCAGTCTGCGTCGCGAAGGGCTGGTACCCGCCGTCATGTACGGCAAAGGGGTTGCGGCTTGCGCTTTGACCGTGGAACCCAAAAAACTCGCCGCTATTCTCGAGAGCGAAACTGCCTGGAATACGCTGATCACCCTCAAGGGCGAAGGCGACTTTGACGGCAAGGTTGTAATCCTGAAGGACATGCAGCTTGATCCGGTGCGCGGAGTCCCCCTGCATGTCGACTTTCAGGCCCTCAATCTCAAAGAGAAAGCCCATGTTATGGTTCCTCTGGTTGCCGTCGGCAAGTCCGAAGGCGAGAAACAGGGCGGCAATCTGCAGGTTATCCGCCACGAGATCGAACTTGTGTGCCTGCCGACCAATATCCCCGGGTCTCTTGAAGTTGACGTCACCGGGTTGAATATCGGCGATGCGCTGCACGCCAGCGACCTCCGGCTCCCCGCCGGTGTCGAATTGCCCCCGGATGTCAATTTTACCGTGGTGACCGTCACGGGCCGTTCCTCCGAGACGGAAGAATCTGCTGCATCCGTCGAGGAAGAAACCGCGGAATAGGGACGCGGGGATAATCCTTGAAGCTGCTTGTTGGTCTGGGCAACCCGGGGCCGGAATATGCTGTAACAAGGCATAATATCGGTTTTCTGGTTGCCCAGAAGTTTGCTGAAAAAGCCGGCATGTCCCTGAAGCGGCAGTCTTATCAGGCTATCGTGGGGAACGGTCGTGTGGAAGGGCATGAGGTTATGGTGCTGCTGCCCCAGACCTACATGAACCGCAGCGGTATATCGGTAGCCTCCGCCATGAAGTGCAAGGGCCTCGGTGTGGAAGATCTCGTCGTCATCCACGATGAAATCGATCTGCCCTTCGGTTCGGTGCGCATCAAGACCGGCGGGGGGCATGGCGGGCACAATGGCCTGCGAAGTATCATGGAGCTGGTCGGATCGCGGGATTTTATCCGGCTGCGGATTGGTATAGGCAGACCAGTCGGACCGATCGATGTTGCCCGATATGTCCTGGGCCCCTTTTCTTCCGCGGAGAAATCACAACTCGACAACGTGTTGGATAGCTCGGTCAGGGCACTGGAGGTGTTGATGCAAAAAGGTGCACAGCATGCCATGAACGAGTTCAATAACCGGGTGTTTTTAAATTAACAGAGAGGGAAGAACACAAATGGAACTGCAAATGCTTGCAAAGCTTGCACCGATCTTTGGTGCGGTGGGGTTTGTGATCGCCATTGTCATCTACAATGTGATCAAGGCGCAGCCGGTCGGCAATGCGCGCATGAAGGAAATTTCGGACGCCATTCATTCCGGCGCCATGGCCTTCCTCGGACGTGAGTATCGGGTTCTGGCAATTTTTATCGTTCTTGTTTTCTTTCTGATCTTCATGGGCATGAACAAGGAAACCGCCCTGGCCTTTGTGGGTGGTGCCGTCTGCTCGATGGTCTGCGGGTTTATCGGCATGAAAGCCGCCACCCGCGCGAATGTGCGCACCACGGAAGCCGCCCGCCAGTCCGGCCAGAGCAAAGCGCTGCTGGTGTCCTTCAATGGTGGTGCTGTCATGGGCCTGGCGGTTGCGTCCCTGGGCCTGGTCGGCGTCGGCATCGCCTATCTGCTGTTCGGCGATCCCCAGACCGCACAGTACATCAACGGCTTTGCCATGGGTGCTTCGTCCATCGCCCTGTTCGCCCGTGTCGGTGGCGGGATCTATACCAAGGCTGCCGATGTCGGGGCGGACCTGGTTGGCAAGGTTGAAGCCGGCATCCCCGAGGACGATCCCCGCAATCCCGGCGTCATTGCCGATAACGTCGGTGACTGCGTCGGCGATACCGCCGGTATGGGCGCCGACATTTTTGAATCCTACGTCGGTTCTATCATTGCAACCATTGCCATTGCCGCCGCCGCCAGCCCTGCATTGCTGGCCCAGCTCGGATCCGGCGTGAATGTCCAGGCCGCTGCAATGCAGCTGCCTTTGGCCATGGCGACCGTCGGCCTGCTGTTTTCGCTGATCGGCATCGGCTCCATGAAGTTCCTCAAGGGCATCGCACCCGCCAAGGCTCTGCATTACACCACGTTCGTTGCCGCCGGTGGTTTTCTGGTGGCGGCATATTTCCTGATCATGGGTTTAGGCCTGAGCGTAGGTGTGTTCTGGGCGATTCTGGCAGGTACCCTGTCCGGCATCGCCATTGGCCAGGTAACCGAATACTATACCGCGGGCAGCCCCGTTACCCGTATTGCCGAGGCCAGCAAAACCGGTCCCGCCACCAACATCATCCATGGTCTGGCCGTCGGTCTTGAGAGCTGTGCCCTGCCGGTACTGATCATCTGCGTTTCCATTTTTGTCGCCAACTACTACGCCGGCCTTTACGGTATCGGTATCGCCGCGGTCGGCATGCTGGCCACGGTTGGCGTCACCATGACCGTCGACGCCTATGGCCCCATCGCCGACAATGCCGGCGGCATTTCCGAAATGTGCGGTCTGGGACCGGACGTTCGCAAGATTACCGACGGACTCGACTCGATCGGCAACACCACCGCCGCTATCGGCAAAGGGTTCGCCATCGGCTCCGCGGCGCTGACCGCGCTGGCCCTGTTCTCTGCCTATGCCACCACGGTGGGTCTGGAGAAAATCGACCTTATCAATCCCTCCACCATCATCGGGCTGTTCATTGGCGGCATGCTGCCTTTCTTCATCGGTGCTTTGACCATGACCAGCGTTGGTCGTGCCGCTGGCAAGATGGTTGATGAAATCCGTCGTCAGTTCCGCGAAATTCCCGGGCTTCTCGAAGGCAAGCCTGGTGCCAAGCCTGAACCGGAAAAATGCATTGATATCTCCGCCCGTGCCGCTCTGCGCGAAATGGTGCTGCCCGGCATGGTCGCCGTCATAGCTCCGGTTCTGGTCGGATTCGTAATCGGCAAGGAAGCCCTCGGGGGCATGCTGGCCGGTGCGACCCTGGCCGGCGTAATGCTGGCGCTGATGATGTCCAACGGCGGTGGTGCCTGGGATAATGCCAAGAAATTTATCGAGAAGGGTGAGCTTGACGGCGAAGTCAAAGGCGGCGAGGCTCACAAGGCGGCCGTTGTCGGCGATACCGTTGGCGATCCGTTCAAGGATACCTCGGGTCCTGCCATGAACATCCTTATCAAGCTGATGAGCGTTGTATCGCTGGTTATTGCACCGCTGCTGGTTTGATTCGCAGCGTCAGAATCTGACATCGTTAAAATCGATAGCCGGGATCTCTTCCCGGCTATCGTTATTTAGGCAGGATATTTTCATGGGATTCAAATGTGGCATCGTTGGCTTGCCCAACGTCGGTAAATCGACCATTTTCAACGCCATCACCTCGGCCGGAGCCGAGTCGGCCAATTACCCCTTCTGTACCATCGAGCCGAACGTGGGCGTGGTTTCCGTGCCTGATCCGCGGCTCGATGCGCTGGCGGCAATCGTCAAACCTCAGAGGGTGTTGCCTACCACCATCGAGTTCGTCGATATCGCCGGACTGGTCCGCGGCGCCAGCCGTGGAGAGGGCCTTGGAAATCAGTTCCTGGGACATATCCGCCAGGTTGACGCCATTGCCAATATCGTACGCTGTTTCGATGACGACAATGTTGTGCACGTCGATGGGTCCGTCGACCCCTTGCGGGATATCGAAGTCATCCAGACGGAACTCAACCTGGCCGATCTGGATACCCTTGAGAAGCGCCTGTCGCGGATTCAAAAGCAGGCCAAAAGCGGCGACAAGGAACTCAAGGCGCAGCAGGAGGTTCTGGAAAAAGTACGAGAGGTTCTCAATGCCGGAAAACCGGCGCGGGCGGCAGGCCTGTCCGACGAAGAACGCGGTCTTGTCTACGATCTGCATCTTATAACCGCCAAGCCGGTACTGTACGTTGCCAATGTCGCCGAGGACGATCTGCAGGGTGAACATCCGCATGTCGCCAGGGTACGGGAGCTCGCAGCCCGCGAAGGCGCAGAAGCCGTGGCTATCTGCGGCAAGATCGAAGCGGAGATTGCCGAACTCGACGGAGAGGAAAAACAGGAGTTTCTCAAGGAAATGGGGCTGGAGTGCTCCGGCCTCGATCGTATGATCCAGGCCGGCTATCAGTTGCTAGGCCTGATTACCTATTTCACGGCAGGCGTCAAGGAGGTGCGTGCCTGGACCATTCGTCAGGGGGACCGCGCTCCTCAGGCTGCCGGTGTTATTCACAGTGACTTTGAAAAAGGATTTATCCGGGCCGAAGTAATAGCCTACGATGATTTCGTGGCGTGCCGCGGCGAAGCAGGCGCAAAGGAAAAAGGCCTGCTGCGTCTGGAAGGCAAGGATTATGTCGTGCAGGATGGTGACGTTATGCATTTTAGGTTCAATGTATAGGTTGCTTTTACGTTTTCCAGGTGGCCGATCGCCTCTTGGGAATTTTGTGATGGATTGCGCCCTTTCTCTGACTGACGCAAACTTCCAGACTCCTGACGGCTTGACGATCTGAAAAACATTGAAATAGACCGATTTATATGATAGTAAATCATGTTCTGGTTTGTGGCAGGCACTTGGTGCCTACTCCTTGTTCCGGCGGGTGCCGGGGCTAAACACTCGAGAGGAGAGAGATAAATGCGTACCTACGAAAACATTATGATCGTGCATCCGGAAAAAGTGGGTGACGAGTACAACGCCGTTGTCGAAAAATTCAAGGGCGTTCTCGGTGACCTGAACGCCAACCTCCTTAAAGTCGATGAATGGGGCGTGCGCAAGCTTGCCTATCCGGTCAGGAAACAGGGCCGCGGCAGTTACGTTCTGACCGTTTTCGAAGCCGATCCGAGCATTATTGACGAGTTCGAGCGCCGACTGCGCCTCGACGAAGCCGTTCTCAAATTCCAGACAGTTCAACTGGAAAAAGGCTTTGTGGAAGAGTCTTCCTCCGCCGCTGCTGAGGAAACCGCTGGTTTCGAAGAAGAAGAGTAAACCGGAATCGGGCAACTGGCCCATCGCATCGTACTGAAGGAGGAATTGATCATGAATGAAAGAAATACTACCGGCGCTCCCGCAAAACGTTCTGTCCGCCGTCGCTTTTCGCGGCGCAAGGGCTGCCGGTTTTGCGCTGACAGCACCCTCAAAATCGATTACAAGGAAGTGCGCAATCTGCGCTATTTCGTCAGCGAACGCGGCAAAATCGTACCGCGCAGGATTTCCGGCAATTGTGCCGAACATCAGCGCAAGGTTCGTGAAGCGATCAAGCGGGCGCGCAACATCGCCCTGCTGCCCTTTACGGCCGGTCATTCTCTCGATTAAACCGGGAAAGCCGCTTTGAGGATCACGCAAAGGCTTTTGTCGCTGTCTTGCACGGTAGTGCTAACCATCGGTTTGCAGGCGATGGTGGCCGGCCTTATTTCACAGGCACAAAACAGCCTGCTGACCCTTATGGGTAGTGTCATGGCGCTTTGCGTATCGTGGCCCGTGGCACTGCTGGTTGTCCGGCAAGGCGTCGCGGATGGCATTGCGGCGGTGCTGGCCAGCGCGGTGATCCTCGGAGGCTGGGCAGGGTGGCCCTTTGGTGCCGCTTACCTGTGCCAGTTTGGATTGGCTTCTCTGATCGTTTCCGGTTTGCTCCATAAGGGCTGCCGGTGGGACCGGGTGGTGGCCATCGGCACGGGCACCATCATTGCCATTGGCAGTCTAGGGATGACCGCTTATGCGGTCCGCATCGGGAAAAACCCGCTGCAACTGGCGGACGAATGGGCGAATCGTGAGGTCAATCGGGCTCTGGAGGCCCTGAAAACCGCCGATCTGCCACCTGAAATGGTTCAGCAGACACAGGCCTTGTTCCGTGATCTGGGCCACAGTCTCATTGCGCTGTATCCGGCCGTAATCATTTTGACGGTGGCTGTGATGCTGCTGGCTACAGTGTGGTTTCTGAACCGCAGGACGGGCGCATTGCTCCCTGAACAAGTTGCGTTTTGCGCCTGGAAGGTGCCTGAAAACCTGATCTGGGTTTTGATTGCCGGGGGTGTCGGGACCACCTTTCTGCAGGGAGGTTGGCAGCGTCTTGCGTGGAATGTTCTGGTGGTAGTGCTGGGCATTTATTTCCTGCAGGGGTTGGCCATCCTGAGCCACTATTTCAGGGTGAAACGATTTCCGCCAGCGTTCAGGGCGATCGGTTATTTTCTGGTTGTTGCGAGTTTTCCCTTGCGGGTGCTTGCAACGGGGGTTGGAATATTCGATCTCTGGATCGATTTTCGCAAACCTGGAAAACACAAGGATTAGATCCTTTTTGGAGGAACTCAATGGATATCATCTTGATGGAAAACGTGGAAGGACTGGGCCAGATCGGTGATCTCGTCAAAGTCAAGCCCGGCTACGCGCGCAACTTTCTTATTCCCAAAAAATTTGCGGTAGAAGCCAATACCCGCAATATCAAGGAACTTGAGCATCAGAAACGCCAGATGGAACACAAGGCCCAGAAAATGCTCCAGGCTTCGGAACTGGTCAAGGCTCAGATCGAAAAGGTGTCCTGTGCTTTTGCTCTGCGCGCCGGTGAAGACGGCAAGCTGTTCGGTTCCGTTACCAGCATGGAAATTCAGGCCAAGCTTGCCGAGGCGGGTATCGAGATCGATCGCAAGAAGATCCAGCTCGATGAGCCCATCAAGGCACTCGGCGATTACGAGGTTGGCGTCAGGCTGCCCGCCGGCATCGTCGCAACGGTGAAAGTGGCCGTAACCGCTCTTGATTAAACTTGCGGCCGGTATCGGGCATGCCCCGGTACCGGCTGTTTCAGCGTAGTAAGTTGTTTTTTATGACCGAGATTTCGGTGACCAAGCTTCCCCCGCAATCCCTGGAAGGCGAAATGTCCGTTCTGGGGGCATTCTTCTTGAAAACGAAGCCCTCAACAAGGCTTTGGGAATTCTGCGTCCGGACGACTTTTACCGGGAAAGCCACAGAAAAATTTTTGCCACCCTCGTCGAACTGTCCGATGTCGGTGAGCCCGCCGATCTGGTGACCCTGACCGCGGCACTGCAGAAAAAGGGCGAACTCGATGCGGTTGGCGGAAGCTCCTATCTCAGCACCCTTGTCGATTATGTTCCGACCGCTGCCAACATCGTTTATTATTGCCGGCTGGTAAAGGAAAAGGCCCTGACCCGCCATCTTATTTCCGTGGCGACGGAAATCGCAACGCGCGGCTATACCGGTGGCGATGTGGAGGCTTTGCTCGACTGGTCGGAAAAATCCATCTTCGAAATCAGCGGCATGAAAAACCGTCCTTCGTATTTTTCCACCCGGGAAATCATGAAGGACACCATCCAGATTATCGAGGATCTATACCATCGCAAGGAGCTGGTAACCGGCGTCACGACCGGATACAAGGTCCTGGACGAAATGACCGCCGGATTGCAGCCCTCGGACCTCATTATCGTTGCCGGTCGCCCCTCCATGGGGAAAACCGCCTTTGTCCTTAATCTCGTGGAAAATGCCGCGGTCCATGGTGCCAAACCCGTTCCAACGGTCATTTTTTCGCTGGAGATGAGCAAGGAGTCGCTGGTTCAGCGTATGCTGTGCTCCCTTGCAAGGGTAGATGCCGGCCGCCTGAGGACCGGCAATCTGGTCGAGTCCGACTGGCCGAAGCTTATCGAGGGGGCCAGCAAGCTCTCCGAAGCTCCCATATTCATCGACGATACGCCGGCCATTACCGTCATGGAACTGCGGGCCAAAGCCCGTCGACTCAAGGCAGAACACAATCTTGGCATGGTTGTGGTTGACTACCTGCAGCTCATGCAGGGGCACAATCCCGAGAGCCGCCAACAGGAGATTTCGGAAATTTCCCGTTCGCTGAAGGCGCTTGCCAAGGAAATCAATGTGCCTGTGCTGGCGCTGTCCCAGTTGAATCGTTCTCTGGAAAACCGCACCGACAAGCGCCCCATCATGGCGGACCTGCGTGAGTCAGGCGCCATCGAACAGGACGCGGACGTGATCATGTTCATTTATCGTGAAGCGGTTTATTGCGACGATTGCCGCAGTAAAGAGCGTACCTGCGAAAAAGGGCACGACAAGGATGCGGAAATCATTATCGGCAAGCAACGCAACGGTCCCATCGGTACTGTGCATCTGACCTTTTTCGGTCAATTCACCCGTTTCGAAAATCAGGTTCGACGTGAGGAACCCTACTGATGCGGTGGCTTTGGCAATAATCAGCAAAAACGGCTCCGGGACATGTGCTCCGGAGCCGTTTTTGCTAGTGATCGGTTGCGGGCCCGGCAGGTTACAGTTCCTTCAGGTCAATATCCAGCGTCTGAATTTTTTTGCGCAAGGTATTGCGGTTGATACCTAGAATTTCCGCCGCGCGCACCTGATTGCCACGGGTTTTTTCGAGAATGATGGTGATCAGGGGGCGTTCCATCTGATGCAGCACCATCTGATAAAGATTATTGAGCTCATTGACATCCATGGGCGCAAAGGTGGTTGTTAGCTTGTTGGCGATCAGTGCTTCCAGGGATTCCTCGGCTTCCTTGCGGGCCGGTTCCGGAACCAGCCCGGGAAAGTCACTGGGGGTGAGCATCTGGTCTGAGGATAACAGGGCTGCACGCTTCAGGGTGTTTTCCAGTTCCCTGACGTTGCCGGGCCAGTCATGGCGCTTCAGGTGTGCCATGGCCTCCCTGGTGCATCCCTGAACGCCGACATTGAGATCCTCGCGGGCACGGTCGAGAAAAAACTCCACCAGCAGGGGAATATCGTCCCGCCGCTCTCTCAAGGCCGGAATGGCGATGGGGACGACATTCAGTCGGTAGAACAGATCCTCGCGGAATTCGCGGGCGGCGACTTTTTCCCGCAGGTTCTGGTTGGTGGCGGCAACGATGCGCACATCAACGGGTATGGAGCTGCTGCCGCCGGTGCGGGTGATCTCCTTCTCCTGGAGAACGCGCAGCAGTTTGGCCTGCAGCTCAAGGGGCATGTCGCCGATTTCGTCGAGAAACAAGGTTCCGCCGCTGGCCTGCTCGAATTTGCCTATCTTGCGATCGGTGGCACCGGTAAAGGCGCCTTTTTCGTGACCGAACAGCTCGCTTTCCAGCAACTCTCCGGGGATGGCGGCACAGTTCAGCGCCAGAAAGTCCTTGCCAACCCGGGGGCTGTTGTAGTGAATCGCCCGGGCGACCAGCTCCTTGCCGGTGCCGCTTTCGCCGGTGATGAGCACCGTGACGTCCGTGGGCGCCACGCGGCCGAGGATTTTATAGATCTCCTGCATCGGTTTGCTCTTGCCGATGATGGCGCGATCCAGGGGATATTGTTCTTTCAGCTCGGTTTTGAGGCGATGCACTTCCTCGGCGGCCGCTGCTGCTTTTTGGGCCTTGACGATAATGGCTTCGAGGGCATCCAGGTCGAAGGGTTTGGTCAGATAATCATAGGCGCCGAGTTTCATGGCCTCCACCGCATTTTTCATGGAGGATTCGGCAGTGATGATGATGACCAGCATTTCCGGGCGCTGTTCCTGAAAGTAGCGCAGCAGATCCAGTCCGGAAGTATCCGGCATCTTGATGTCCAGGATGGCCAGATCGTAGTGCCGTCGCCTGAAAAGATTTTTGGCTTCGCCACCATCGGCGGCAAGGTCCACATTAAAACCCTGTTTGCTCAGCGCCTTGCGCAGCACCCAGCGGATACTTTCTTCGTCATCGGCTACCAGAATGCGTTGAATGGACATGCTCGATCCTGCTTGTGAGGTTTAGGGCTGCATTACTGCAGTCGGCTAAAATCGCGATGATCCGGTGTGGTGCAGACGGTTGGTCAACCTCTTTTCAGGGGCAAGGAGATGGTGAAAGTCGTGCCCTGATCCGGCCGGCTGTTGACCCGCAGCGACCCCTGATGCTCGTTGATGATTTTCTGGCAGATGGCCAGTCCCAATCCACAGCCACGGGTTTTGGTGGTGAAAAAGGGTGTAAAGATGCGGTCGATCTGGTCTTCGGGGATACCCGGTCCGTTGTCCTGGATCTCTACCGTGACCATCGGTACCGGTCGTTCGCCGGGTTTGTTGAAAAGATATTGCCCGGCGATGCGCGAGGTTACCGTAATCAACCCCTTGCTTTCGATGGCCTCGCCGGCGTTTTTCAACAGGTTCAGGAACAGCCGTGAAAGCAGGGCTTCGTCGCCCCGTATTGTCGGGATGCTGGGGTCGAGTTGCAGTTGATAGCTGATCTGCTTGTCCGGATGGCTTTGTTTCTGCAGTAAAACCTGGTCGGCCAAAATGCGTGACAGATTGACTTCGCCGAACTGTGTCGGACGAGGTCGCGTCAGGTCAAGAAGCTCTTCGATGAGATCATTGACCCTGTTGACTTCGCGGGTCATGACCCGGGTGTATTCCCGCAAAGGGTTTTCGGGAGGCAATTCGAGGTTCAGCAATTGAGCCGCTCCTTTAATGCCGCCAAGGGGGTTTTTTATTTCATGGGCCAGGCCGGCAGCGAGGGTGCCGAGCATGGCGAGCCTGTCCGCCTGACGGACCGTCTCCTCCAGTTCCCGGATTTGGGAATGATCACGCAGGATCAGAACCGCTCCTTCCTGCTCGCCATCATCGTTGAACAATGGAGAAGCCGACACGCCGACCGGCAGCGGCGTAGCGCCACTGCGGCTGAGCATGATATCCTCATGACTGGTGATCGAGCGTCCCGAGCTAAGGGCAGAGCGCACCAGACGCAGCAGGTCGGCGCTCGAGCCGAACAGGTCGCCAAGGAGCCGTTTTAACGCCTGCCGTTCAGAGTATCCGGTGCATATCTGCGCGGCGGGATTGAACAGCACGATGCGCTCGTCATTGTCGATGGCGACCACCGCCTCTTCCATGTTTTCCAGCACCCTCATGTAGAGGGCACGATCCTTTGGCTCCCGGTTTTTCATGAGACCTCGGCGGGCGGTTCGGCGTTCCTGAAAAATTGCTTGACCACGGAGCGCAGTTCCTCCAATTGCTCCACCTTGTTAACGGCGGCCCGGAACTGGGCGGCTCCGCTTAAACCTCTGGCGTACCAGCAAAGATGTTTACGCATGTCCAGCACGGTTTTACGCTCGCTGTTATGACGCAGAAAAGTATCCATGTGCAGCAGCGCGATTTCGCAGCGTTCCTGAGTCGTTGGTGCGTGCGGCACTTTGCCGCCCAGCAGATCGAGAATCTGGCCGGCCAGCCAGGGGTTACCATAACAGCCGCGCCCGAGCATCACGGCGTCGCAGCCGGTTTCCTCCAGCATGCGCAGGGCATCACGGGGTGTAAAAACATCACCGCTGCCGATGACCGGGATTTTAATTTGCTGCTTCAACGTGGCAATCAGGGTCCAATCAGCGCAGCCGGAAAAACCCTGACTGCGGGTCCGCGGGTGCAGGGTTACGGCATCGGCTCCTTCCTGTTCGGCGATGTGCGCGATCTCCAGGAAATTGATGCAGGCCTGATCCCATCCAGCGCGGATTTTGACTGTCAGAGGCCGGCTGGTTGCTTTGCGCATGGCAGCGACGATTCCGGCTGCTCGCGCCGGATTTTTCAACAGGGCGCTGCCGGCGCCGCTGCGTACGACTTTTTTTACCGGGCATCCCATATTGATGTCGATGACATCACAATGTTCCTCGATCCGGCGGCAGGCCTCGGCCAGAATTTCGGGATTTTCGCCGAACAATTGGATGCCGAGAGGCCGGTCCTCGGGTACGGATATCAGCAGATCTTTTGTTGCCTCGCCACCCAGAACCAGGCCATTGGCACTGACCATTTCCGAAAAAGCAAGGCCGATACCGAACGGGCGCATGATCAGCCGGCAGGCAAGATCGGTGATCCCCGCCATGGGCGCCAATAATAATTTGTGTTTAAGGTGTAGCGATCCTATTTTCATTTGCACAATTTTTATGCAGTTTAAACACGACCCGACCAGATTGCAAGGGAAAATCCGGTGAGCTGAAATTTAACTGTATTTACAAGATGTTGAGCATGCGATACATTGAAAGCCAATGATGCCGTTTCGGATGTGTTCCCCCAGGTTACAGAGTTACAAGGATTTTTTCCAGGATCCTTGCAGCACTTGTGCCGAACACGCACCCCGGCCGGTCAAACGGCTGTGCAATTGCTATCCGGTGTTTATCCTGGCCGTTTTCAATATGCAAAATGCACTATGTTCAAGGAGTTGCCGATGCCCAGGCTGAAAGACGTTCTGTTCAAAAAAATTGAGGAGCAGCGTCCCCGCGTGACCCGTCTGCTCAAGGAGTTTGGCCGGGTAGAGCTGGACAGGGTCTCCATAGCGCAGGCCATCGGCGGTGTGCGGGGAGTAAAGTGTCTGGTCAGCGATATTTCCTATCTCGACCCCGAGGAGGGCGTGCGGTTTCGTGGAAAAACCATAGCCGAAACCTTCGCAGCCCTGCCCAGGGTGCCTGGGTCCGAATATCCCTTTGTCGAGGGGTTCTGGTACTTTCTCCTGACGGGGGAGGTGCCGACTATGGATCAAACCCTCCAGGTCGTCAAGGATTTTCAGGCACGGCGGCCTGTGCCGGGCTACGTTTTCGAGGCTTTGCGAGCCATGCCTCGTGATCTGCATCCCATGGCCATGCTCTCCGCTGCCGTTGTCGTCATGCAGCGCGAATCGCTTTTTTCAAGGCGATACAATGAAGGCATGAGCAAGGGCGACCTCTGGGATCCCATGTATGAGGATTCCTGCAACCTGCTGGCCAGGCTGCCTGCCATTGCCGCGTTTATATATCGTCTCAAATACAAGGGTGATACTCCCATACCCTCGGATCCGGAGCTTGATCTTGGCGGGGATTTCGCACATATGATGGGGATTGCGCCGCCCTACGACGATGTTGCGCGCATGTATTTCATTCTGCATTCCGACCACGAGTCGGGCAACGTCTCGACCCACACCACCCGCCTGGTGGCTTCAGCTCTGGCCGATGCCTATTACAGCTTTTCCGCCGGCGTCAACGGTCTTTCGGGGCCTTTGCACGGTCTGGCCAATCAGGAGGTGTTGCGCTGGATTCAGGGGAAGATGGAAAAGCTCGACGGAAGAATTCCCACTGAAGAAGAGTTGGCGGCTTATTTGTGGGAAACCCTGAACAGCGGCCAGGTTATCCCGGGTTACGGGCATGCGGTCTTGCGGCGCACCGATCCGCGGTTTGAGGCGCAGATGGAGTTCTGCGAAAAATATCTGCCTGATGACAAGTTATATCGGTTGGTCAAGATGCTTTACAAGGTGGCGCCGAATGTGCTGCGGGAACATGGCAAGGCCCGGAACCCCTGGCCGAACGTCGACGCCCAGTCCGGCGTGATCCAGTGGCACTATGGTATAACCCAATATGAATACTATACCGTTTTGTTTGCCGTCGGTCGGGCGATAGGCGTGCTGGCCAATATTATCTGGGACCGGGCTCTTGGCTATCCTCTGGAACGGCCCAAATCCGTAACCCTGGACATGATGGAGGATGTGGCGGGGATTCGCTGAATCTTTGCCAGGAAGGCTCGCATGCGAAGGTCGACGATTGTCGCCAGCAGATTGCAGCACACCAACGGACTCTTACTGTGCGAGTAAGGGTCCGTTGGTGTTTGAATCGTTTTTTTCGATGCCTGTGACGTTTCAATGCCGGAAGCGAGAGACGAGTCGGTGCCCGGCAGATTGTTCAGGACCAGTCGCCCTGACCGGATAAACTGAAAGGAAGAGGCTTTCTATGGATGAGGTTGCAACAAATGACTTTACCTATATCAGGTGTCTTACAATTGAAGATCAGAACAAGATCAAGAAAATCCCGTTTTTAAATATTGATTCAATTCTCATCCCTTCACCTTTTATCAAGGACAAATTTCTAGAAATCGATTATGAGCACAGTTACGTATGGGACGAAGAGGGAGAATTTCTTGGATATATTCTCGTTTATTCAAATCCGGACAAGACAAAGTTTCAGGTATATAAACAGGTTACTTCACCTTTTGGACGAGGCAAAGGCATAGGTTCAACCTTTATAAGAAAACTTGCCAAAGACGTTCCTGGTGAATCCTATATTTATTTGTTCGTATGGGAAAAACTTGTAAGCACGATAGACTTTTTTTATAGCAACGGTTTTAATCTTGAAGAGTCCACGGTATATCGTAAAATGCGTTTCTACCTTATGTCCGCTACCGCAAAATCAATCCTGGAAAAAGGTATATCGCTCAAGGATAAAGATGTATCGGTTCTGGAGGAGTTGAGCAAGGTCCGGCATGATGCGAAAAAATCCCTCAAAGTTCTATCGGATATGGTTTCCATCATGTCTGTTGATAACTTCAATAATATTATCGAAGATATCAATCGGGAAAATACGGCACTGCTCAATACCTTGAGTATGTATGAAGATAAAATCAAAGCTTCTCACGAAGTCAATATCAAGGAAATTCTCACCAACAGGGTGATACCTTTCATTGAAGCTTCCAATGTCCCCTGTGAGGTTCGCCTCGTGCTGGGAGCAAGCATACCCCCTGTCATCGGCGGTTACATGGATTACAGCCGGGCGCTGATCAATCTGACTTCCAACGCCATTGATGCCATCGAAGAGGCTGGCAGAAGCGGGCTCATTCAGATCATGATTACCCGCAAGGAAGGGAAGGTGGTGCTGATCATCCAGGACAATGGAGTCGGCATTGGCGCGGAGCGGTTGCAGCTCGACAATCGCAACCTTCCGCTATTCGTAGGCAAAACGACCAAGGCGGACAGGGCAGGGGAGGGTGTCGGAACCCGACAGGTTTTTTCGACGTTTGGTGCGGGGAATATCAAGGTCGAAAGCCGCGAGGGCAAGTTTACCCGCTGGACCATCACCCTGAATATCAGCACCAAGAAAAAAACCGACCGCCTTGGCTTGCTTGAGACGCGCTTTATCGGGTTCATGAAGGCGACCGAGACGCTGGAGTTGAGTGATAAAAGCGGCCGGACCGAAGTGGCTTCCCTGATCTGGCATTTAAGGCGGATGGAAATCTTCAGTTATGATCTGATTCAGTCTTTCAGTAATTACAATAACGTCCGTGATATCTTCAAACTTATTCTGACCTATCGGTATGGAAAAACCAGTTTCAAACAGATTAAAGAAGAAATTGAGAAATATCGAGTTGATCACGAAATCATTAAATTCTGGCTGCTTGGCATGATCAATCGTATCAAAAAGAATGAAAAATTTCTTCTGAATACATATGATTTTGAGGATTACAAGGGCATATATTTTAAAAGTTACGGACAGGCCATCAATAAAACCATCATCTTTACGCTTGATCCGGATACCGGGAATTTTTATGCTGCCGACCGGCGATTGGCCGAGCACCTGGATTTCGTACCGCTTTTAAACAGGAAAAGAGATCAGCTCATTCGCGGTGAATTCAAGGGCGATGTCAAGAACATAGACAGCCCCATCTATCTCGGTGTCTGGACTGTTGCCGACAAGGATGACTTGTACGGTAAAATAGTGTTGTTGCAGCAAGGTTGCCGGCAACTGCTGGCGATGGGCATCAAACCGGAGAAAGCCATTGCTTTTTACCATGTAACCAGGAACATGAGCAGCTTCGATTTCGATCCTTTCAAGATCATCCCCCTTGGTGAATTGGCAACGCTCGCCAGGAAGAATTTCGATCAACTGATTACGGCAACCGACGATGATTTCGATGGGCTGGTTTTTACTGATTAGATTGAGGTGTTTGTGAAAACCTGGACGTCCAGGCAAAAAATTCGTCCTGCAGGGCTTGGGGTTTTTCAGGGGTGAAGGCATGTTTGTCGTGTGTTCTGGTGGTAAAAAACGCCGTAACGCTGTAGAACGGATTTTTTGCGGCACCATCGGATTTGTAAATTGTGCTTCGCGAGGGACGCAACCTCTGCCGTGATTTTTTATAAAGCGTTCTTCCCCGGAAAGTGGCATGTTTCGCCCCGGCTGAAACAGCCCGGAGACTCATTCATAATGGTGAATACATCCGCACTCGATGCCATCGCCTTGCGATACCGGCATCTTCTGGAGACAGTGGACGCCTGGTTTGCCCAGTGCAAAATGCAGGTTGGGGATCGGATCCGCTGCGGTGAGGGTTGTTCTGCATGCTGCAGAGGGTTGTTTGACATCACCCTTCTTGATGCCTATCTGCTCCAGCAGGGTTATTCGCGGTTGCCTGCTGGTCGCCGCCGGCAAATCGCCGGACGGGCCCGAAGGCAATTGCAGGCTTTGCAGCAGCAGTGGGCCGATTTCCAGCCGCCCTATCTGCTGAACAACCTGCCGGATCATCTATGGACAGATATGCCCGAGGATGATCCTACCCCTTGCCCGTTTCTGGACGAGAACGGTGCTTGCCTGGTGTATTCCTGGCGACCTTTGATATGCCGCCAGCACGGCCTGCCGAACATCGATCTGTCGGGAACTGTTTTCTCCGAGCTTTACTGCAGTCTTAATTTTGTCGGAGAGAATCCCTTTGAATGCCCGGAATTGAGATGGGATTTTCGGGGGCATTTTGTGAAGGAAATGGCGCTTTTCGGCGCCTTTACCACCGAGTTGTTCGGCACGCCGGTCAATGAGGCGGATACTTTTATTCCTGCCGTGTTATTCATCGATTTTCACTCTTTCCCTGGAGATGCTGACGTCTGAAGCGTTGTTTGTAAAGGCTTTTCCAAGGTTTTAGTATCTGCATTTTTCGCCGACCAGGAACCTTGCATACAGGTACCGTGGGGTTCGATTTCCGGAGTGCGCATGGCCTGCCGCTTGTCCTTTCGCTATCTTGAGCCAACCTTTTTTGCCGGTCTTCTGGATGATCCGGTGTTGTGGGTCAAAGTGCGTCCCTGGGGCCGCTCCTTGTTATTCGATTGCGGTCAGTTGCACCATCTGGCCAAGCGGGTGCTGAAATCCGTCGCTGCTGTTTTCATCAGCCACGCGCACATGGATCATTTCATGGGATTCGATACCCTGGTGAGGCAGGTGCTTGTATCGCCCCGCACTTTTGATGTCTTTGGCCCTCCCGGACTGGCCGACAAGGTAGAGCACAAACTGGCGGCCTACGACTGGAATCTGCACGAACATTTCTGGTGCAGCTTTCGTGTGCACGAGCTGTCCGGCGACAGGGTGCATCGGTGGATTTTCCCCGGGCCGCAACGCTTTATCCGCTGTTTTGAGGGGCAGGATGACCGTGTTGGAGGGACGATTTTTGAAAACCGCTGGGTCAAAGTAGAGGCCCGGCAGGCCAGTCACCGGATCCCGGTTCTGGTGTATCGCCTGACCGAAAAGGCAGGTTTTTCACTGGATGCGGAGCGCATTGCCACGCAAGGGTTGGTTGGTGGTCCCTGGATCGATGTTCTTAAACATCAATTTTATCACGGTTTGCTGGGCAGGACCCCGCTGAACGCGACGCGTTTTGACGAAAATGGTCATACGATTGCCTGTCTGGTGGAAAATACCCGCGAGTTGTATGAAAACATTTGCCGCCGCCAGTCAGGTGCGTCCATTGGCTACCTGACGGATATCGGTTTTTCAAGGCAGAATCAGACTGTGGTGACCGCATTGCTCAAGGGAGTCAGATTGCTTGTGGGGGAATGCGCTTTTCTTGCGGACCACAAGCAAAAGGCCCGCCGCTCATTTCATCTCTGCACCCGGGATATGAACCGGCTGCTGGCCGAAATACAGCCGGATTTCTATATGCCTGTGCACTTGTCCAAATCCTGCAGCCACAGAAGCGGGGATCTGTACCTGGAATTGTGCCCGCCACCGGAAACCCGTCTGGTGTTTTTGCCGGACCGGCTGCTTCACCGGCCCTTCCTGCCTTGCGAAGTTCCAATGGATTGCATGTGAAAAATCAGCGCCCTGCGTATTTGACTGAAGTAACTAGTTTCCATCCGGAAACGGCCCTTTTCCGCCATGGCGGCGTCAATCCGCAGGCTTGCTTGTGCGGCGTACCGATGTACGCCTCCGCGCAACCCCTTGATTTCCTTGCCACAACGAAAAATTGATCGTTTCCCATATGAAAACTACGCTGTATCCATCCGGAGTTTCCGGACGGACACTAACTATAAAAAACGCCCGGCCATCCGTTCATGGAGGCGGGCGTTTTCATTTTCCGCTAAGGACTGTCCGTCAGGAAATATAGCTCATGTCCATGGCCACTTCGGGGTCGCAGCCGAGCCGCAAGGCTCCCCAATGCTTTCCTTTGATGAATATGGGCATGGCGAATTCGCTCAGGATCTCTCCATCGTCGCGCTGGTAGGTGTGCAGCAGCACCGGATCGGTATTGCGCGCGGCGGTCAGGCTGCTGGGATCATCAAAGATGCGCTGGTCACGGCTGTGTATCGCATCGATTTCCGGATCGCCGGTCACAGGTTGCGAGCAGAAACTGTTGTGGGTCCCCGCATAGCCATTGACATCGACGCAGACGGCAAATACGCCGCCTTTCAGGTCGTTGACCAGTTTGTCATAAATCGGCTGAAGATCTTTGCCAAAAGCGTCGGTGTAGGCAGTGCGATATTTCGCGGGATCGGTCCCCGGCACCGGCTGATAATCACGATCAAAAATATCGATGCCGCGCTCCAGCATTTTCTCCAGGTTTTTGCGAACTTTGTTACGGGCATTACGTAATTCGCCGACGATATACTCGCCATATCCCCTGCCGGTTTTGAAACGGGCATTCATGCGCTGCAGGTTTTCCGTGATCTGGTAGAGGTTTTCCGTCGAGGTTTTGGCCTCCTCCATGGTGTCCGACACTTCGCGGCTGATCTGATTGATATGCGTGACCTTGCCGTGCACCTCGTTGTTGGCGGCTGACAGTTCCTCCACCGAGGCGGTAATGCTTTGCAGTTGATCATCGCTTTTTTCAAGGTCGCTGATCATGGTTTTGAAGCCGTTGCAGGATTTGCTGACGGCTGCCTGGGTTGCCTTGGCGACGTTGCTGATATCCTCGGTTTCACTGATGCAGGTTTCGATGTGGGAAAGCATGTTGTTGATCTTGCCCGCAATGTCCTCGCTGGCGCCATTGACCTGCTCGGCCAGTGCCTTCACTTCATCCGCAACAATGGCGAAACCCTTGCCGGCCACTCCGGCTCTGGCTGCTTCGATGGCTGCGTTGAGGGAAAGCAGGGATGTCTGGGTCGCGATCGATTTTATCAGGGACACGATTTTTTTGATTTCCTGCGATTCACTGTCCATCTTGTTGATGGTTACGGTGTAGCCGGCAATCTTTTCCGTCATGCTGTTGATGCTGGCATTGGTCGCCATGAGTTCCTGAAAGGAGGTTTGCGCCGTATCGAGGTTGTTCGATGTCGAGGCGCATATTTTCTGGGTGTTGGCCGAGATTTCACCATGCGCGGCATTGGTTTCCTGGCTGCTGGCAAAAATGTCCTGCGCCAGGATTCCCTGCTCCCTGCTGTTGTGCGAGGACATCTCCACCTGGGACGACACCTTGAGGGTATTGACGGCGATCTGCACGCCCATGGTGCGGATATTGAGGAACATCTCGCGGACATTGTCGAAACATTCGTTGAGAGCTTTGGCCATGCGTCCGATTTCATCTTTGCGGTCCAGATCCAGGCGCAGGCTGAAATCACCCTTGCCGATCTTCTCCATAATTTCAGTGGATTCGTTCAGCGGCCGTGAAATGGATCGGGTGACGAAAAACACCAGACCCATGGAGCAGGCGATAACCAGCAGCAGGATGCCGAAGGTAGTGTAAAACAGCCGGGCAAGCACCGCTTCAATGTCGTCGAGGTAGAGACCGGCGCCGATGACCCAGTCCCAGCCCTCGACCTTTTTGACAAAGGAAATTTTGCCGACAGGTTTGCTGAAGCCGTCCTTGTGCCATGCGTATTCGACGAAACCCTCGCCATTTTCACGACAGAGTTCGGTCATTTTGACAAACATCCGCATGCCGTTTGAATCTTCCCTGGTCGCCAGAGAGGTGCCGTTGAGCTCCGGATCGAGGGGATGCAGGACCATGGCTGGCTGCATGTCATTGATCCAGAAATAGTTGTCGCCGGCAAAACGCAAATTTTGGATCACGGCCTTGGCCTGTGTCTGTGCCTGCTCAACGGGCATCTGCCCGGTTTGGGCCACACGGGCGAAGTGCTCGACCTGCCCCCATGCGGATTCGACCACGTGACGGATTTCGTTGCGGCGCGCTTCCATGATGTTGTCGCGGAACTGGATATAGAGCCATGACGCAACCAGGGTGAAAACCAGGACGATGCTGCCACTGAGCAGAAAAATTTTTGCAGAAATCTTAAGATCCTTCACGAGTTGCTCCCTCCCTCTGTCGGCCTATGGAATGCCCGGCAAAGCCGGACCTTGTCACCGGGGTGAAACAAATGACCGGAAATATCAAATATGTCACCGGTAGAAATACAAATCGACTGCAAAGGTTGTACCGTAAAGCGGGGGGATACGCTAGCCCCAGGCTCATGCAATAAAAATCAGTTGTCGCGGCCGGCGGTTTATGGCGTGGCCCTTTTGTCATGATATTGACGAAGGTTGAATTTTTTTGTATGGCCCATTTTGGCCCCCCCGGACAAACGGTGTCCTGGCTCGGGGCGCCTTTGCTCCGGGGCGGCACGGCGAGACTTTCCCATGCTATTGGCCGCTCGTGGCCGGGCGTCACCGGTTGCTCTCGACAGCCTGCTATTGACAAAACAGCCTCAAAAGGTTAAATGGCGTAAGGTCGCCGTCTTGCTCTGCGGAGGTGATTCCAGGCATCGAATGCCTGGCGGCGAATACAGCTGTTGCTACTTTCAGGGGAGCCGGTTTTGAGTGTGCGGATATCTGAAAGCGATCTTTTCGAGGCTTGTCGCGCCCTTTTCGGGAATGATGTCCAGCTTTCTCCGGATTTTTTTTCCTACCTTCAGCCCAGCGGGGCCAAATCCGCCTATCGTCGCAAGGTCAAGGAAACCCATCCGGACCTTTTCGGTAACGAGGGAAGCACCTTGCAGCGCTCCCGTACCGAGGTCTTTCAGAAACTGCGATCTTCTTATGAGACTGTTTGCGATTACTTCAAGTTGCGCGACAGCGGATTATGGGCGCCCGCTTGTACTCCGCGGCAACCTGCGGCTCAGCAGCGGACGCACTCCGGCGGTCGATACGCCCACCAGCGACCTCCCGGCAGGGCGGAAACAGCTGCCTCCGGTTTTTTGCCGAGGCAGGTTCTGCAGATCGGCCTGTTTCTCTATTATCGGAGGCTGATCGATTATCGGTTGCTGATGGAGGCGTTGTTTTGGCAACGCCGGCAACGTCCCAACCTCGGGGATATCGCGCTGCGCTGGGGATGGCTGAGCGAGGACGAGGTTAACTGTATCCTGGGGGTTCGCGGCGCCGGAAGACGGTTTGGCGAAAAGGCCGTGCGTCTAGACTATATCAGCCAGAAACAGTTGCAGACCCTGTTGTTTTATCAACGCTCACGGCAGCAGAAGCTCGGCCGTTTTTTTGTGGAAAATGCCCTTTTCAGTCACGAAGAGATGGAAGAACTGGCCCGGCAGCACCGGGAGCACAATCAACTCTATGGGGACGGATCGATGTTCCGGTGGTAGCAGCGGATACTTCTGTCTTTGAAGCGATAGGCGGGCAGGACAATGAATCCTGCCCGTTTTGCATGGGGGCGGCGGATGAGAAGCGCTGAGTCCGACAGCTGTCCGGCGACAGAAATGTTTTGACAAGTATTGCGCTAATTTCTAGGATGCATCGAATCTGATGGCGTCGTTATAGCTTTGTCCTGCGGCGATACGGCCCTTTTACGACCTCGACAGATTGGATATATGACTTCCTTTCTGAATAAACACTTGTCTTTGAAGGATGATATTTTTCCTGGCCCACTCACAAGCGGGCGCTTTCGGTCAAACAACGTGCGGTAGCCGGGTGATTACCCGATGAAAGGATATGGGGATTTGCATGCAGTTTGACCGGGAGTGGCTCAAGGAGGATCTGGACCGCGTCGAAAAGAGCCTTCGGCAACATCTGACTTCCGAAGTGCCGTTGGTGCGGCAGATGAGCGATTACATTCTGGCCAGCGGGGGCAAGCGCATACGGCCGATTCTTTTGCTGCTCTGCGCGCGTTTGTGTGGTTATGAAGGGGAATCCAGGTATCCGCTTGCCGCCGTTATAGAATTTCTGCATACCGCAACCTTGCTGCACGATGACGTGGTTGACAGCGCCACCCTGCGTCGCGGGCGGATTTCCGCCAATATCGCCTGGGGCAACCAGGCAGCGGTCCTGGTTGGTGATTATCTGTTCGCACGATGTTTCGAGATGATGGTTGATTTCTGTGACCGCCGTATTATGCGGGTGTTGGCGGAAACGACCTCGCTGATGGCTCAGGGCGAGGTAATCCAGCTTATGAACAGCGGCGATCTGATGCTGGACGAGGGGCGTTATCTGAGGGTAGTGCGCAGCAAAACAGCGGCGCTGTTTTCCACAACTTGCCGATGCGCGGCGATCCTCGGTCAGCTCGATTCCGACCGGGAAAAAAACCTGGCTGCTTTTGGCATGCATCTCGGCGTGGCCTTTCAGCTGGTGGACGATGCCCTTGATTATATTGCCGATCCGGATGAATCCGGCAAGGTTGTCGGCCGTGATCTTGCCGAGGGGAAAATGACCCTGCCATTGATTCACGCGCTGCGCTACTGCGATGAAAGCGAGCGGCGCATGCTCCAGCGGATATTTGTCGGAAAAGATCCGATCGAGGCGGATCTCGGTTTTGTTCAGGGCCTTCTTTCCCGATATGGAAGTATCGATTACACCCGGCGGCAGGCGGATCTCTCTGTGCGGCAAGCCTGTGCGCAGCTGGAATATTTCCCGGACGGCACGGCTCGAAAAGAGCTTGTCGCGCTGGCCCGGTCCGCTGTCCGGCGCCGTTGCTGAGTGCTGCTCCCGTGTTTCCCACGGTTTTCCCGAAATTCACAACTCCCCGGAATGATAAGCTATTCCCTGCCTTGACAGTCCATTAGCGGTTGCTATCATATAGTCAGTGCCTCTGAATCAAACCGTGCGCATAGCCGCCATGATCCGTGCCCGGCCATGACGTCTCGCGCAGGCAATCAATTCAACCTGTCTGCCTGGACTGTCTGTAACTACCCGCGGAACGAGATCCACAAAGGGGCCACATTACAAACAAGTCCGCTGATCGGCGCCGTTACGGTGGCAAGCCCGTGTGTGGATGATAACCGGTTCGCGCCGAAGGAGACATATCTATGAGCGGATCGCCTTTCGATAGCCTGCCTCCGGAACTGCCTGTTTACCCGTTGCATGAGCAGGTGATTTTTCCCCACATGACGTTTCCGCTGTTTGTCGGCAGGGAGCACATGGGGATTGTCGAAGAGGCTTTGCGCAAAAACCATCTACTGGTGATTCTGACGGTGCTGGCCGTGGATCCGATCACCGGGCGCGAACAGTATGCCCGGGTCGGCACCCTGTGCAGCATCAGTCAGATTCTGCGGTTTCCTGAAGGGGGCTGCAAGATTATGCTGGAGGGACGCAACCGGGTTCGCCTGATCAATACCCGTCAACTGACGCCCTTTGTCATGGCTTCGGTCAGCCTGATTCCCGATCGGGAAAACCGCAATTCCATAGCTCAGGCTCTGATGCAGAGCATCATCGCACTGCTGCGGGTGGCCCAGTCCCTCGGGCAGGCCATGCCTGACGATGTGAACAGTATGGTTGGCCGTCTCGATGAAGCCGGCCAGCTTGCCGATATTCTGGCTGTCTACCTGAATATGGAAGTCAAGGATCAGCAACGCCTGCTGGAAACCCTCGATCCCCTGGAGCGATTGAAGGAGGTTTATCTTTTTCTGACTTCCGAGATTCAGAAAATGCAGTCCCGTGGGCAGGGGGAAGGCGAAGTCTCCAGGAAGGCGGCTCGCAGTCAGAAAGAAAACCTGCTGCGCGAACAGCTCAAGCAGATCCAGAACCAGCTTGGAGAAGATGATCCGCAACAGGCCGAAATCCGTCAGTTCCGAAAGATTGTGGAAAATGGTGAAATGCCCAAGGTGGTGCGCTCGGTGGCCGAAAAGGAACTGGCCCGTCTTGAACGCATCAATCCTTCCTCGCCCGAATACACGGTGGCGCGCACTTATGTCGAGTATCTCTGCAACATGCCCTGGCAGCGAGGTACCGCGGATGTCCTCGACATCGATCGTGCCCAGAGAGTCCTCGATGAGGACCACTACGATCTGGTGGAAATCAAGGAACGGATTCTGGAGTTTCTGGCCGTCCACACCCTCAAGGCTTCTCTAAAGGGCCCGATCCTCTGCCTGGTAGGGCCACCCGGCGTAGGGAAGACCTCTCTGGGACGTTCCATTGCCCGCTCGCTGGGACGGAAATTCATCCGCATCTCCCTTGGGGGGATGAAGGATGAAGCGGAAATCCGTGGACATCGCCGCACCTATATCGGTGCCCTGCCCGGGCGCATTATTCAGGAAATCTGCCGTGCCGGTGCCAATAATCCGGTATTCATGCTTGATGAAGTGGATAAGATCGGCCAGGATTTTCGTGGCGATCCCGCCGCGGCTCTGCTGGAAGTCCTCGACCCGGAACAGAACGACACTTTTACCGATCACTACCTTGACGTACCTTTCGATTTGTCGCATGTGATGTTCATTACCACGGCCAACGTGATCGACACGGTTCCCCCGCCTTTGCGGGATCGCATGGAGGTGTTGCGCCTGCCCGGGTACAGTGACGAGGAAAAACTGCAGATCGCATTCAAATACCTGATCCCCAAGCAGAAGGCCGAAAACGGCCTGCAGGCGCATCCCCTGGAGTTCGAGGAAGATGCGGTGCTTAAAATCATAAAGGATTATACCCGCGAGGCCGGAGTGCGCGGCATCGACCGCAAGATTGCCTCCGTGTGCCGCAAGGTCGCCAAGGATGTCGCCCGGGGCGCTGCTGCCGCGGTTGTCATCAGCGCCGGGCAGGTAGAGGAAATGCTGGGGCCGCGCCGGTATTTTTCGGATGTGGCGGCAGAGGAGGACCGCATCGGTGTCGTGACCGGCCTGGCCTGGACCGAGTCGGGAGGGGACATCATATTTATCGAGGCCGCAGCCATGGCCGGCCGTAAGGAGCTGATCCTGACCGGCAGTCTCGGCGGCGTCATGCAGGAGTCGGCAAAAACGGCACTCTCTTACGTACGGGCCAATCATGCCGCCTTCGGCATCGATGCCAAAGTCTTCGAGCACAGCGATATCCATATCCATGTGCCGTCCGGGGCCATTCCCAAGGATGGCCCGTCGGCCGGGGTCACCATCGCGGCGTCACTCATTTCCCTGCTGACCGGTCGCCCGGCCCGGCGCAATGTCGCCATGACGGGAGAATTGACCCTGACTGGCCGGATCCTGCCAGTTGGTGGCGTGAAGGAAAAGGTGCTGGCGGCCAGACGGGCCGGGGTAACTACCGTCCTGCTCCCGGAACGCAACCGGGAAAATCTCAAGGAACTTGACGATCAGATTCTTTGTGAAATGACTATCATTCCGGTCGGCAGCATGACGGATGTCATGGCTCATATTCTGATCGCCGAGACGGAACACAAACCACATCTGTTTGTGGAGCATCCTTCCGTCCTGCTTGACCCGCGGCCCGGTTCATGATCTGTACGGCATGGTCTCGAAGTGTTGAATCTTGCTTTAGCTTCGGGGCTTCGGTATAGTCACGGGGAGGCCTTACTAAATCAGATCACCAGAGTCCGGGAGAGTTGGTTGTGTCGATCCTGAGCGGATGGCGGCGGGTGGCCGCCTTTTTTTTGTGTTTTCTGTGGGTATCCGTCGGCCAGGCTCAGCCCCTGGCTGAAAAGGTGCGGGAACATGTATTTGCCAACGGTTTGCGTTTGCTGGTGGTCGAGCGGAGCAACGCGCCGATCTTTACGGCGCATCTGACTGTGGGGGTCGGGTCGGTTGACGAAACCAACGGCAACCGCGGCGTGGCCCATTTTCTCGAACATTTGCGTTTCAAGGGCACCAAAACTCTCGGAACGCGCAATTATGCCGCCGAAAAGCCCCTGCTGGAAGCCATTGAAGAAACAGGCGAGACCCTCGATCGCCTGCGACGCGACCCACGGGCCGACCAACAGCAGATAGCCGCACTGGAAACCCGCCTGGCGGAGCTTCAGCACAAACACCAGGCCTTTGTGGTTTCGGATGAGGCCTCGAATATCTATGCCCGCAACGGCGGTGTCGGTTACAATGCCTTTACCAGCAAGGATTTGACAAGTTATGTCGTTTCCCTGCCGTCCAACAAACTCGAGCTTTGGGCGGCGGTTGAATCCGACCGCATGGCCAATACGGTGCTGCGGGAGTTCTATACGGAGCGCCAGGTGATTCTGGAAGAGCGGCGCCGGTCCTATGACGGCAATCCCCGCGGTTTGCTCTACGAGCATCTGCTGGCGACCGCTTTTATTGCCCATCCCTACCGGCATCCCATTATCGGCTGGTCCTCCGACATCGAAAATCTCAGTCCAGCGGATGTTCGCGGTTTCATGGATAAATATTACGCTCCCGCCAATACGGTCATTGCTTTGGTGGGTGATGTCGATTTCGACGCTTGCGTGGATACGGTTGGCAGGTATTTCGGGCATTTGCCCGCCGGCACTGTGGTGCCGCCGGTAGCGACTATCGAGCCTGTGCAGCGTGGCGAAAGGCGCGTCGAGGTGGTATTCGATGCACAGCCGATGCTGGCAATCGCGTACCATAAGCCGACCTTGCCGGCGGCGGATGATTACGTTTTCGATGTCATCGATCTGCTTCTGGGGTATGGCAGGACCTCACAGCTTTACCAACGTCTGGTGGTTGAAAAGCAGCTGGCTGCCGATGTCGCCACCTACGGGGCCCCCGGGGCACGTTATCCGAATCTGTTTGTCATTTCTGTTGTGCCGCGCTATCCGCATACGGTCGAAGAGCTGGAAAAGGCCGTCTATCAGGAGCTTGAACGCTTTGGCCGTGAGCCGGTCAGCGAGACGGACCTCGATCGGATTCGCCGGCGCCTGCAGGTGGATCAGTTGCGTTCATTGCAGGACAACGACGGTCTGGCGCGCACTCTGACGCACTTTCAGACCATTGTCGGCGACTGGCGTTATCTGACCGAATACGACCGCAGGATTGCGGCCATTACCCCCGCCGATGTCTCTGATGTCGTCAGAAGATATCTGACCGCCGAAAACCGCACGGTGGCAGTCCTCAAGCCAAAAGGGCAAACGCCATGATGACAGGGTTTCGCATGTTGTTCGTGGCAGGGCTTGTTCTGCTGTGCGGGTGTGTCGCCGGGCACGCCCCGCCGCATCCGAATACCCTGGAATTTGCAGAACTCGGCTTCGATCTGCCGAAAATCGACAGATTTCGTCTGGATAGCGGCGTCCGGTTTTTTTTGCAGGAGGACCAGGAATTGCCGCTGGTGACCATCACCATTATGTTCGAGGGCGGCAGTATTTGCGACCCGCAGGGTAAAAGCGGTCTGGCGTCGCTTCACGCCAGTGCATTGCGCGGAGGCGGTGCCGGTGACCGCCGTGCCTTGGATGTCGATCAAGCGCTGGAGGGCATCGCTGCCGATCTGTCGATAACGGCCGATACCTACGCGACGCTGCTGCGTTTTTCCGTCCAGAGTTCCGATCTGGCGGAAGGTATGGGCATTATTGCGGACGTGCTGCGTCATCCGCGCTTTGACGCCGATGGGGTCGCGCTGGCGCGTGAGCGTTTTCTGGAAAATTTGCGGCGCGAGCACGATCAACCCGCGTTGGTGGCGCGCAAGGCGCTGATTTCCACCCTTTATCAGGGGCACGTGTTGGGCGAGCTGCCCTCTTCTAAGTCCGTCTCGGCGATTCGACGCGAGGATCTCCTGGCCTACCATCAAAACGTCTTTATGCCAGGCAATATGTGGATGGCTGTTTCCGGGGATATTGACCGAACCTCGCTGTCAGCTCTGCTGAGCCCTCTTCTTGAGGATTGGCGTAACCACGCAAAACCACCGCTTTTTGCGGTCGAGCCACTTCCTGCCGCGCCTTCGCCATGCGTGATGCTGGTTCCCAAGGATCTTCCCCAGACTACCGTAGTGCTTGGGCAACGGGGGATCGACAAGGGCGATCCGGATCTTTACGCCCTGCGGGTTGCCGACTTTATTCTGGGAAGCGGCAACTTCAACTCGCGCCTCATGCAGGAAATCCGTACCCGGCGCGGGCTTGCCTACTCGGTTTATTCCCAATTCCAGGTCGGGCGTCGCCTGCCCGGATTGTTTGTGGCCGGCGCCGAAACCAGGAATGCCTCGGTCGCCGAAGTGGTCCGCCTGATGCGTCGCGAAATGGAAAGCCTGCGCAAAGAACGGGTGAGCGCAGATGAACTGGCTCTGGCCAAGGAGAGCCTGATCAACTCTTTTGTGTTCGGCTTTGCGGATTCCCACGAGGTGGTCAGCCAGAGCATGCGCTTGGCGTTTTACGGATATCCCGAAGATTATCTGGTCCGCTACCGCGACCGGATCGCCGCGGTTGATGCCGATGCCGTGCTGGAGGTGGCGCAACGTCGGCTGTTGCCTGGGCAGCAGACCTTGTTTCTGGTAGGAAACCCCGATCGGCCCGACCTTTTGTCGGACCAGCTCGGGATGCCGCTCAAGACGATATCTCCGCCGTGAACAGCATGATATGGGGCGCTTCGCAACAGCGGAGCGATTCGACGGATGCCAGAAACCAAAAATCTGCAAAATTATCATGATCTGCTGACTCGTGTGGATCAATTGTGCGCTGCTATAACCGCGCGACTAAAAGGGCACCTGGTCTGCCATAAAGGCTGCGACCTTTGCTGCCGGCATCTGAGCCTGTTCCCGGTGGAGGCCGAAGCGATGGCCGGGGCTGTCGCGGCGTTACCCGCCCCCAGCAAGAGACGCTGCGACTGCGTGCCCTGAATGCAGAACCCGATGGTCCATGCCCGCTGCTTGAGAATCATGCCTGCCTGATTTACCATGCGCGTCCCATCATTTGTCGCACCCACGGGTTACCTGTTCTCTCACGTATCAACGGGCAGGCGATGGTCGATTTCTGCCCGCAAAATTGCCAAAATCTCGATACTCTGTCCGGTGACAGAATGATCGATATCGACCGGCTCAATGCCGCTCTGGCGGCGGTTAATGCCGTTTTTCTCAAACAGGCCGATGATGTTCGGGTGGATCGGTGGCAACGCCTGACCATAGCTCGAATGATTCTAGATGTAACGTGATATCATACTTATTTTACATGCTTTTTTATTGTTTAAGATATTGTGAATTGGTGCGTTCGGTCGAGAAGGGTATTTTGGAAGGAGACTCAGGTGGCAAATCGGTTACGGGAAAAACTGCGTGTCTTCCTGCTGCATGATCTGTGGCATTTCGACCCCCGCGGCCTGACCCATTGGCGACTGTTTTTCCTGCGTCAGCTGCAGGTTGCCGCTATTGTCGCGCGTGGCTTCTTCTCGGATGGCTGCATGTTGCGGGCGTCGGCGCTGACTTACGCGACGATGCTGTCCATCGTCCCTTTGCTGGCTCTGATGTTTTCCCTGATCAAGGGCTTTGGCGGGCAGAACCTGCTGGAGCCGTTTCTCTTCAAACTGTTTACGCATGGCTCCGAGGAAGTGATCGCGGAAATCCTTTCTTATATTGAAAATACAAATTTCCGGCGTCTGGGTACTGTCGGGCTAGTGATTCTGATGGCAACCGTTCTGACCCTTTTGTCGAATATCGAAAAAAGCTTCAACCACATCTGGGGTGTGGCGGAAACCCGCTCTTTGGCTCGCCGTTTTGCGGACTATTTTTCCGTCGTACTGCTAAGTCCGCTGCTGATTGTCGCGGCCCTGTCCCTGACAACCAGCCTGCGTAGCCAGGCATTGGTGCAGCGGTTGCTGGAGACAGCGGTGGTCGGAGAGGCTTTGCTGCTGGCATTCAATATTCTTCCTTACCTGGCGGTCTGGGCGGCTTTTACCTTCATGTACCTGTTTATGCCCAATACGCGGGTTCGTCTGGGGCCGGCACTGGTTGGCGGCGTTTTCGGAGGGACTCTCTGGCAGTTGGCGCAATGGGCCTATGTCAATTTTCAGATCGGTGTTTCGCGCTATAATGCCATCTACGGAACCATGGCGGCCCTGCCTATTTTGATTGTGTGGCTGTATGTTTCATGGATGATTGTTCTGCTGGGGCTGGAGATGACCTACGCGACGCAGAATGTGACCATCCTTCGGGAAAAATACGGCGAGGAGAGGGTAAGTTTTGCCAGCCGGGAGCGCGTCGCGCTTACAATTTTGCTGCTCTGTTGCGAATCTTTCCAGGACGACGGCTCTGCGTGGTCCCATGCACGCTTCTGCGAGGATCTCAAATTGCCGCCGCGGTTGGTGCGCGCTGTGCTCAATGACCTGGTCAGGATCGGGCTGCTCGCCAGGGTGGAAAATCCTCCCGAGGACGATTTCGTCTACCATCCCGGGAGGGCACCCGAAACGATGGTTATTCGGGGTGTGCTCCGAATGCTGCGTGAAGACGGGGCGACCCAGCCGCGCAATTTTCGCATGCCGGGCCGGGAAATCATCCGCGAACTGGAAGAAACCCTTCGAAAGGCGGAAAATGTGGCACTGGGAAATCTGAACTATCGCGATCTTGTTCGGGAAAAACAGGCTGCCGCTTCCAGGACGACGAATGTTCAGCAGGAATAGAGAGTGAAATCGCCGTTTTCCAGAATGGCGTAGGATGGCTTTGTGCTCCAGTCTCCCAGGGCGATCAGGGTGTGCCGCTTCTCCCGATGCATCAGGGGAACATGGAAATGGCCGGTAATGACGGTGTCGTACCCTTCGGAAAACCGGCTCCGCGCAAAAGCCAACAAGTCCTCGCGGGGCAGGCGGTGGCGGTCGCGGCCGCCGTTTTTGCGGGCGCTTTTGGCGCTGGCCCAGCGGGCGATGCGCCACGCCGAATCGGGGGGGATCATCATCATCAGATGGCGGGTCCAGTTGTGGCGCAGGAAACGACGCAACAGCCGATACCCTTGGTCCCGCGGATTGATCAGGTCACCATGCGCGATGAAGATCTTGCGTCCATCGCGCTCCAGGCAGCCTCCATCAGGCAGGATGCGGCAGCCGAGCGTGTCGCGAAAGTAGGGGCCAAGATGAAAGTCGTGGTTGCCTTCGACGAAAACAAGTTCAGTGCCCGCCTCGGACAGGCGACGCAGGCTTTCGAGCAAGGGGATGTAAGCGGAAAAAACGCAGTGGCGATAGCCGATCCAGAAATCAAAGATGTCGCCAAGCATCACCAGACTGCGCAACTGCCCGCGGTTTTCGTCGAGAAACGTCAGCAGGCGGCTGTAGCGTTCATCGCGCGGATCGACCAGATGCGTGTCGGCCAGGAAAAGGTCTTTCATCGTATCTTGGCTTCCCAAGCAGGAATCGGCAGAGGGGGAATGTCAGGGGGCAATACGGCTTCCATTCGGAGTTTCCGAATGGGAAGCAACTATAAAATCCGCACTCGTGAAAGTCAAGTCGCACAACAATCGCAATTGGGGAGGGACGGATGCTGAACCTGTTTGGCAATATGCACCCTGTGGTACAAGCCTTGCTCGCGACATGTTTTACCTGGGGCGTCACATCCCTGGGGGCTGCTGCGGTTTTTCTTTCCCGCCAGCCCAGCCGCAAGACCCTCGACGGGATGCTCGGATTTGCGGGCGGGGTCATGATTGCCGCCAGTTACTGGTCCTTGCTGGCGCCGGCCATTGAATTGTCTCAAGGCCAGGCGCTGCCATCCTGGCTGCCTCCCGCTATAGGTTTTCTGCTTGGCGGATTGTTTTTGCGCGGACTCGATTTGCTCTTGCCCCATCTTCACAGAGACTTGCCGCGCAGTCGGGCCGAGGGGATCAAAACCCATTGGCCACGCAGTACCTTGTTTGTATTGGCCGTAACGTTACATAACATACCGGAAGGTTTGGCGGTCGGGGTCGCTTTTGGCGCCGCCGGTGCCGGGCTCGAGGCGACCGGTCTTGCGGCTGCCATCGCACTGGCCCTGGGGATAGGCCTGCAGAATTTCCCCGAAGGGGTGGCCGTGTCCATGCCTCTGCGAAGGGATGGTTTGTCGCGAAGGAAAAGTTTTTGGTATGGTCAGCTCTCCGGTTTCGTTGAGGTTGTCGCCGGGGTGATCGGCGCTGCTGCCGTTCTGCATGCGCGCCCCATATTGCCTTATGCGCTTGCTTTTGCCGCCGGTGCCATGATTTTCGTGGTGATCGAGGAGGTGGTGCCCGAGACGCAGCAGGGCGATTTTGGCGACTTCGCTACCTTGTGCGCCATGTTGGGGTTTGTGGCCATGATGACCCTGGATGTCGGATTGGGCTAGGCCAATCGGTTAACGTAGCGGCGGAATGTGTCGCCGGACAAGGATTTATTGCATGGATGGAGCATGAATATGAATCGGGAGGGAAAATAACTTGTTGGGTAACACATCGCCGGCATGGGTCCGGTTCGGGGTGGGGCGATTATCAGGCGCCCTGCTCGTAGTGGTGATGAGTGTTTCAGTTGTTCTGGCGGATGGTTATCGTACACCGAGGGCGGGGGACGGTTTTTCGACGGTGGTGCTTGGCGAGGCGGTGACGGTACCGCCCCGCGATCGCTGCAACGTTACGGCTCTCAACCTTGGTGTGCAATGGGTCGAAGATGCGCCGAGTGATTATGAGGTTTTGCCCTTCGGTGCGCTGTTTTTGTGGCGGAACAAGGACGGTGGTCGCCAGAGGTTGCGCGCGGTGCTGGCGGGATTTTACAATGAAGTGCGATATCATCTGAGTCCCGACCGACTCGGCAAGACTGAACTGGTCGTGACGCTGGACAGCATGACCGTTCCCATGGCGCGCCAGGAGTTTGTCGAGGGGCGTCGAATCGATCAGGAAGAACTGGAATGGCATCGCCTGCATTTCGGTTTCGGGTTTGGCTGGCGGACCCCGCTGGCTCCCGGACATCAGGACAATGCCCTGGAGGTCGCGCTGACCTACGAGCCGGGGTTTTTGTGGTTCAGCGACGGCGGCGATACGGCGGGAGATTTCCGTCAGCCCCGGGATACCTATGAGGGCAGGGTGCATTTTCGACTGCGCGCCGATGCATTGGAACGCAATGTCATGGAACTGCCTCATGCCGGGTGGGCCGCCGGAGTCGATGGTTTTTACGGCCACCGTGCCCGCTGGGACGATTGGGGAGGCGGGCGGTTTTCCGCTTGGCAGAGCGGGGCGGATCATGACACCTGGATTGCGGGGCGGTTTCACGCGCTCGCCGCCCTGCCTTTGCCCTGGACCAGCAGTGAGCGTCACCGCCTGGTGGCTTCGGTTTTCGCCGGCATGGGCGAGGATCTGGACCGCTTCAGCGCCTTTCGGCTTGGCGGCGAACCTGGCGGCGGCGAATGGGAGGCGCTTTCCAGGCCTAACCTGCTGGGTGCCATGTTCGATGAATTTTACAGCCGCGGTTATGCCATCGCCAATCTGGAATACCGGAGCGAACTGCTGTTTTTCTGCTATCTGCATCTGCGCGGGCAGTTGGCGTGGATCGATCGACCGCGTATCCGACATGGCAGTCTGGACTGGGAATCGGATATGCTGCCTGCGGTTAATGTTGCGGTGACCTGCGGTGCTCCCTGGAACTCGCAGCTCGAGTTGGGGTTCAATCACAATTTCGGGTTGTTGCGGGAAGACGGGATAACAAGCGGGTATGGTGGTTCTTCCATGAGTCTGGCATGGTCCAAGGAGTTTTAATATTTTATTAAAAAGGGGTTGCAACTTTCAGATATCTATGACAGTCTTCGCTATAGACGGTGCTATACAGCGGATAAGCCATGATTGAAGGCAAGCTTCGGTTACCGGAGCCGGTCGCCACCAAAAAAGTTTCAGGGCCTCCTTGTTGCACCTTACCCAACCTGGCCGTTGTATGGAGATGGAGCACATGCGCCATTTGATACAGCGGCACTTTTTTATTCGGCGAAGGCAGGCGCAGTTGCCGCTGGGGGGAAAACAGGTGCAGATCAAAAACAGTTGTGCTATAAGGGTGCGACAAACATCTAGATGAACCTTAATTTAAGGAGAAGTTTCATGTCCTTGGTTATGCAGGGAAAGCTGCAGGATTTCATCGCTGACAGGGTCGCCGGAGTCAAGATTGCCGAGGTTCGCATTGGCCTGGGTTATACGGCGGTTAAACTCGACAACGGGCAGGCGGGTCTGGCCTGGACTCCGAAGAGTATGGGCGGAGAATGTACTCATCTGCACAATGCCGGAACCCTTTGCGAAAAACCCGCCATGGAATTACTGGCAGGGCTGACGGAAGCACGTCCCTTGCTGCGTGCCTTGGGACTGGCCACCGCCAATGCGGCGCTCGCCGCTCATCCATGTCCCGGCGCGACCACCGTCAACGCCTTGTCACCGCTCGGTATCACGGCGGATAGCCGGGTTGCCATGGTCGGATATTTTGGTCCGGTGGTCAGTGATTTGGGCAAGGTCGGCTGCCATCTGGACATTATCGAACTTGATTCGAGCCGCCCTGGCGTTATTTCGCCGGAGCAGGGTAAAAAAGCCCTCAAGGCGTGTGATATTGCCATTCTGACCGGTACCAGCCTGATTACCGGCACCCTTGATGATCTGCTGAGCAGCCTCGGTGATCCGCGTGGTGTGCTGCTGCTGGGTCCGTCGGCACCCTTGTGTCCGGAGATTTTCGCCGACACGCCTGTCACCCAGATTTCCGGAGCCCGGGTGCTCGATTGCGACGGTGTGTTCCGGGTTGTCTCCGAAGGGGGCGGGACGCGTTTGTTCAAACCCCATGTGGCTTTTGAAACCGTGACGCTGAACCGTGGGAACTGACGGTTGCCGGATTTGGCCATCCTGCTCCCTGAAATTTCACAGTGTTCTCGGCGAATCCTGTCCGGTGTGCCGGTGTCAGAATCTTCTGGAGCATGTCATCGGGGTCTGGTATTATTGAATCGAAATCAACCATAACCCAGGCGACAAGGCGAGGGATGATATGGGATTTACCGAACCCGTCGGAAACCAGTCGGACCTGTTTGGAGCGGTTGTCGACAACCTTTCCATTATGGTCGAGATGGCGCGCAGCGCATTCAATCATCAGTGCCGCCAGATGCTGGATGAAATGGAGCACCAGAAAGGGATCATCGAGGAAGAATTTTCCCTGGCCACCGAACGGATAGAGAATCAGCTCAGTGGCCTTTCGGGTGAAGCTCATGTGCGAGTCCTTAAACTGCACAGTGTGTTGTCCCATTTGCAAATTGTCACCGAGGCCCTGAGCGAACTTACCCATCCCCTGCGGCGGCAGATCGGCGACGGCATACCTTTTTCACCCAAGGCCTGTAGCCAGGTGAATGAGCTTTTCCAGCGGCATCTCGACATTATCCGCACCCTGGCTGATATTCTCAAAACCGATAACGACATTCTTAAAACCTATATCATCGACGATAAGGGGCCCCATTTGTCCAACCTCTGTATGGAGTTTGCCACCGATCACGAGGCGCGCCTTATCGAAGGTCTCTGTACTCCGCACGCCGCCCCGCTGTACCTCGGTATTCTGGATTGTCTGAAAGTCATGGCCCAGCACGAAATTTCCGTTGCCAGACTGCTTCGCGAAATTTCCCATCAGGCGGGTTGAGCGGAACACGTGGCGCCGCGGGTTTTTTTTGCTGCAACGCAAAAGGCCGGACAGGGCATGTCCGGCCTTTTGCGTTGTGTAAGGTGTTTCTGGCACAGCGTCCGTGGAAAGCAGGGATCAGGGCGTTTTTCCCGGGTTTTCATCCACAGTTGTCAGAATGATGCGGATGCGGCGGTTCTGAGCCCTGCCCTGGGCGGTGGCGTTGCTCGCTGCAGGCTGATAGGGTCCAAAGCCGCAGACGGCCAGCCGTTCGCCGGCAATGCCCAGGCTTTCCTGCAGAAAATGCACGACGCTCGCGGCGCGAGCGGTGGACAATTCCCAGTTGGACGGGTAGATTTTTTTCAGTCGTGGACTGATGGGGACGTTGTCGGTATGTCCCTCGACACGAATGGTTTTGCCGGCAGCCTGTTTGAGTACGCTGCCGACACGTCTGAGGACGCCAAGGCCGGCGGGTTTGATTTCGGCCTGGCCGGAGTCGAAGAGAATCCTTTCCACCAGGTTCACAGTCAAGCGTCCCTGCAAGTCGGTGATTGTGATTTCACCGCGTCTGATTTCGTTTTCCAGTTTTCCCACCAACGCATCGTAGGTTGTTTTAAGTTCCGCGATGCGTGCCTGACGGGCCAGCTTTTCCTGCTGCAACTGCTCTGTGATGGCGCGTTTTTCCTCTTCCAGACGGTCAACGGCCTGTCGCAGTTCGGTCATGGCTTTTCCGGTTTCATGGCCTCTTTCGGCAAGGATTCCCTCCAGTCGTTCGATGTCGGCCTTGGCGCGCAGTTTCTCGTTGCGCAAGGCGGTCAGGGCGCTGCGGGCATCCTCCAGCTGACCTGCCATCTCATCGTAACGCAGTGCCGTTTGTTTCTGCTGTTCCAGCAGTTTGGCATAATCCTGCTCAAGGCTCTGGCTCAGGGCCGCGAAATGCTGCGCTTCGTCCGTTTTGCGTTGAAACTCGGAGCGGCTGATGCATCCGGACGCAAGAAAAACCAGCACCGGAATGGCTGCAATGGACAGAAAGGGCTTGTGCACGTCTTTTTCCTTTCAGTGTGGCAATTGACAGCTGGCAAAAGGGCCATTTCCGGATGGACACTAGCGAAAAGGTAAGTGTTTGTAAAGACCAAATGAGGCTTTATTGGTTGCGGGGTCTTCTTGGACCATGCTATATAAAAGGCTGATGTTACTGATGTAAAAATGTTTTAAACTCTCGCGTGGAGCATATGCATGTTCGAAATCGAGCGCATTATCCGGACCGCCCTGCAGGAAGATATCGGACTGGGCGACATAACCACCCAGGCAACCATTGCGCCGGGCACCATGGCCCGCGCCGAACTGGTCGCAAAGCAGGATTTTGTTCTGGCCGGTATCGATGTGGCCCGACAGGTTTTCGGGCAACTGGATCCTTCGGTCGCTTTTGAAAAACTGCGCGAAGACGGCCAACGGGTTCAGCGTGGTGACGTGCTGGCCTGGATCAGGGGCGATGCCGCCGTTCTGTTGCAGGGTGAGCGTGTGGCGCTCAACCTGCTGCAGCGCATGAGCGCTATCGCCACCCACGCGGCGGCATTCGTGAAGGAACTGGAAGGCACCGGTACGGCGGTGGTCGATACCCGTAAAACCACTCCGGGGTTGCGCGTGCTGGAAAAATACGCGGTTCGCGCCGGTGGCGGCCGCAACCACCGCACTTCCCTTTATGACGGGGTGCTGATCAAGGAAAACCATGTTGCGGCGGCCGGCGGCATCGCCGTGGCCGTGGCCCGGGCGCGGGAGATTGCCCCCCATACCCTGCGCATCGAAGTTGAAACGCGTAACCTGGTCGAGGTGGAGGAGGCCCTGGCGGCGAACGCCGATGTTATCATGCTGGACAACATGGACCTCGATACCTTGCGGCAGGCGGTGGCGCTTATCGATGGCCGCGCCATTACCGAGGCTTCGGGTGGCGTTACCCTCGAAACGGTGCGCGGGATCGCTGAAACCGGCATTGATTTTGTTTCCGTTGGCGCCTTGACCCATTCGAGTCCGGCGGTCGACATTTCCATGCTTTTTCAATAGCGGGTTGTCATGACCGTGCAGAATGCGCGCAGCACCATTCTCGAACTGTTTCGCGTCGCGGGTGACGGATTTGTTTCCGGCGCCCGAATCAGTCGCACGCTCGGGGTATCGCGCACAGCGGTCTGGAAAAAAATCGAACAGCTCAGGCTTCTCGGTTATGCCATCGAGGCGGTGCCCTCCAAAGGGTATCGCCTGCAGGGCAGTCCCGATCTGCTGTTGCCCGCCGAGGTGTCGAATGCACTGGGGACCCGGCATATTGGCCGCCAGGTGATATACTTTGCGCAAACCGATTCGACCAACCTGCGGGCCCACGAACTTGGAAAGTCGGGCGCTCCGGAGGGAACGGTGGTACTGGCCGACAGCCAGACGGCAGGCAAGGGGCGCCTGGGTCGCAGGTGGTCTTCTCCGGCAGGGGTCAATCTCTATGCTTCAGTGCTGGTACGCCCCCCGTGGCGCCGCGGCATGCCAGCCAGCTGACATTTTTGTCCGCTGCCGCTGTCGCCAGAACCGTTGCCGAAACGGCTTCGCTTCCGGTTTCGGTCAAATGGCCCAACGATGTGTTGGTGGCAGGTCGAAAAATCGCCGGTTTGCTCAACGAACTCGATGCCGAAACCGAGCGTATCCACTATCTGGTGTTGGGGATTGGCGTCAATCTCAATATGACGGCCGACCAGTTCCCCGAAGACTTGCGTTATCCTGCAACCTCCATGTTGCTGGCAACCGGCAGAAGTGTGTCCCGCATCGATTTCACACGCTGTCTGTTGCGCCACCTCGATGTTCTTTACGAACTTTATCTGACGCAGGGGTTTGTCCCGGTGCTGGAAGCCTGGATGTCTTATTTCGATCTGATCGGACGTGCCGTGGAGGTCGATTACCATGATCGCCGTGTGGTTGGCACGGTTGCGGGGCTCGACGATGACGGCGCACTGCTGCTGGTGCTGGGCGATGGTTCCCGGGAACGTGTTCTGGCCGGGGATGTGCGCCCCCTGAAATAGAAGGACTCGGATAGAAACATGCTTCTGGTTATCGATGTCGGCAACACCAATACCGTGGTCGGCCTGTATGACGGACAGACCCTGGCTCACAACTGGCGGATTACCACCGACAAGGGGCGTACCGGTGATGAATACGCCTTGCTGTTGCACGAACTGCTGCGCCTGGCCAATGTGAGCTTCGACCGCATCGGGGACGTCATGGTGTCCAGTGTCGTTCCGCCGACGCAGCACGCTATAGAAACGCTGTGTCTCAAATATATAGGTCGGCTTCCTTATGTGGTCGGTCCCGGCATCAAGACGGGGATGCCGATCCTTTACGATAACCCCCGCGAGGTGGGGGCCGATCGCATCGTGAATGCCGTGGCGGCTTTTGCCCGCTGGCAGCGCAGTTTGATCGTGGTCGATTTTGGCACGGCCACCACCTTCGATTATGTGACCGCCAAGGGGCAGTATCAAGGCGGCGCCATTGCCCCGGGGCTTAAAATCAGCGCCGATGCCCTGTTCGAAAAAGCCAGCAAACTGCCACGGGTGGAAGTCGCCAGACCACCCGCCGTGGTGGCAAAAAACACCGTCAACAGCATCCAGTCCGGACTGTTTTACGGCTATGTCGGCCTGGTCGACGGCATTGTCGGCCGCATGAAAAAGGAAACCCGCGATGATCCTCTGGTCGTTGCCACCGGAGGTCTGGCCGTTCTTATGGCCAACGAAACCCAAACCATAGACGAGGTGGACCCCGATCTGACCCTGGAAGGTTTGAGAATTCTTTATCTGCGCAACAAGGGGTAATGATGCCCGTTGAACCTGTCCGGCGGACAGGGCATAAAAGACAGTGTTCCTCATGCATAATCCGGCAGTGGCTGCCGGGACGATGTCATAAGCCGCGATGTTTTTATCGCAGCGTTCGTTGTTTCCTGTAGATGTGATTCTCACGCGCGTTCCCCCGGCGGGGAAAATGAAGGGAGAGACCATGGGAAAGTACGACACGGCTAGGTTGAGGAATTTTGGAGTTGTTGCACACGGCGGGGCGGGTAAGACCTCCCTGGTCGAGGCTATGCTGTTCTGCAGCGGGGTCACGGATCGGCTGGGGCGGGTCGATGACGGCAGTTCGTTGCTGGACCATCAACCGGAGGAGGTCAAGCGGACCAGTTCCATAGACGCCGGTTCCTGTTGTCTCTCGTGGAAAGAACATGAACTGAATATTCTCGATACTCCGGGGTACGCCAATTTCCTTCACGATACCCGCAACTGCCTGCGTGTCGTGGACGGTCTGGTATTGCTGGCTTCGGCCATTTCCGGGGTCAAATCCCAGACGCAGAAAATCTGGGAATGGGGCCGCCAGCGGCACCTTCCGGCCGTCGCTTTTGTCAGCAAAATGGATCGGGAACGAGCCAATTTCAGCAATGCCGTGGCATCCATGGCCGAAGCCCTGTCGATCCGCGCGGTCCCGCTGGTGCTGCCCATCGGGGCAGAGAGCGATTTTCGCGGGGTGATCGATCTGGTTGCGATGAAAGCCTACTTTTTCGCGGACGACACGAGCGGACGTATGGAGGAAGCCGATATTCCGGAGGAATTGCGGGAAGAGGCGCAGATCCAGCGCATTGCCCTGGTGGAGGCCGCCGCTGAGACCGATGAAGTGCTTATGGAAAAATACCTCGAAGAGGATGATCTCGGCGAGGAAGAGATCCGGATCGGGTTGCGCGCCGCTACTCTGGCCGGTGACATTGTGCCGGTGATGTGCGGCAGCGGGCCGGCCAATCGCGGTGTCGGCCTGCTGCTCGACGCCGTGACCATGTGCCTGCCATCGCCGGCGGATCGGCCTGCCGCCATTGGTGTCGATCCGAAATCGGAGGAGATGGATGAGCGACCAAATGCATCCGATGCACCGTTTTCGGCGCTGGTATTCAAAACCATCAGCGATCCGTATACCGGGAAACTTAATCTGATGCGGGTTTATTCCGGAGTTCTGAAATCCGATTCGACCATCTTCAATGCCGCCCGCGATTGCGCCGAACGCATCGGGCAGCTTTTCAAGATGGTCGGCAAAAAACAGATCGCCGTGGATCAGGCCATGCCGGGCGAGTTCGTGGCGGTGGCCAAACTCAAGGAAACCGTGACCGGCGATACCCTGTGCGATGGCTCCCATCCGATCCGGCTGGATTTTCCCGCCCCCCTCAAGCCGGTGATTTCCTTCGCTCTTGAGGCACACAGCAAGAACGACGAGGACAAGATTCATTCCGCTCTGCAACGCCTTGTCGAGGAAGATCCGACTCTGCAACTGTTGCGGGACGAGGAAACCCATGAACTGATCCTGTCAGGCATGGGCCAGATTCATGTCGAAGTCACGGTGGAAAAACTCAAGCGCAAATTCAACGTCGAGGTCGATCTCAGGGAACCCAAGGTACCCTATCGCGAGACCCTGCGCGGCAGCGCCAAACTTCAGAGCAAATACAAAAAGCAGTCCGGGGGCCGGGGTCAGTACGCCGATGTCTGGCTTGAATTCAGTCCGTTGGGGCGCGGAGAGGGATTCCAGTTCGAAGACAAGATCGTCGGTGGCGCCGTTCCGCGCCAGTACATCCCGGCGGTGGAAAAAGGTATTGCCGAAGCTGCGCGAAGCGGCGTGCTGGCCGGATTTCCGACCGTGGATTTCAAGGCGACGCTTTTCGACGGTTCCTTTCATACCGTGGATTCATCGGAAATGGCCTTCAAGATCGCCGGATCCATGGGATTTAAAAAAGGGGCCGAGATGGCTTCTCCGGTGTTGCTTGAACCGATTATGAAGATGGAAATCTCCGTGCCCGATGAATGTGTCGGGGATGTGATCGGCGACATGAACTCGCGGCGCGGCAAGGTTCTGGGCATGGATCCCAAAGGGGGGATCCAGCAGATCAACGTCATGGTGCCGCTGGCCGAAGTACTGAAATATTCGCCGGAACTACGTTCCATGACTTCGGACAGGGGGATGTTCACCATGGAGTTCTCCCATTACGAGGAAGTTCCCGGCCATCTGACCGGCAAGCTGCTGGCCGAATTGAAGCGCGAAGTGTAACCGCTAACCTTATTTTATTGCCAAAACCGCGATTAAGGCCGCCGGCGTGCGCCACCCGCCGGCGGCCTTGCCTTTCCGCTGGTTGTTCCACAAGGCTTATGAACGAAGTCACAGCACAAAAAACCGCACCGCGTCTGCGTCTTAAAGTTTCGTCCCGCGTCGCCCGCATCGCAGACGGTCAGGGCGGCACCGATGCACAGTTGCAGGCAATCCGGGGGCAGCTTGATCTGACCGATAGCGAACGCTTGACCCTGTTGATTTATTTTGAACAGAAACAACCGCAGATCCTGGCCGGCGAGGTACGCCAGGCTTTGGAAAAATTTCCGGTGCAGAGCCTGCGCGAATTGGCGGCAGACGCCACCCTGCCTCCGCTTCTGGTCGGTTTTCTGGCCAGGCGCTACGCGGCCCGGCATGCCTTGGAACCGTTGCTGCTGACCAACCCCAACCTGCCGGAGAATCTGCGCGGGCCTCTTGAGTCCTTGGCCTCGCGGCGCTCCATGGCAACGCAGGGCAACGCCTGTGCGTCGCCATCCGAGGCATCGGAAACGGCCGACAAAGAACACCATGACGGGGCTGAGACGGAGTCAGGTGAGGAAGAAACGCAGAAGGCCACCGAGCATCTTTCCAAATATCAGATGTCCCTGGAGATGGGCGTCGCGGACAAGATCAAGGCCGCCCTGACCGGAGACAAGGAATGGCGCGGGTTGCTGGTCAATGATTCCAACAGGCTGGTGTCGGCGGCGGTTCTGAAAAATCCGCGGATTACCGAAGGTGAGGTCAATGCCATAGCTCGCAACAAGTCGAGCAGCGAAGAGCTGATCCGTCTTATCCTGCTGAATCGGGAATGGACGAAAAATTATGCCATCAAGCTGGCCCTGATCATGCATCCACGCACGCCGATGGGCAATGCCCTGCGTTTCATGGGGGCCCTGACGGAAAAAGATCTCAAAAACCTGGTGAAAAGCCGTGAGGTTTCTCCCGTGATTGCAAACAATGCCCGGCGCATGCTGATGAGCAAAAACCGGCAGGGCTGATTCGGGTGGATGACCTCTTCGGTTTTTGCCGGAGGATGGCAGTGTTTTTCAAACTGACGTGAACAACGCCCGCGCAAGGCCCCGCCACCTATGGAATTGGTGCCGTCCGTGGGCCGTAGTCTTCAAGGAGAAGGGCTTTATGAGAGGAAGGATTGTAGCTGTGTGCGTCAGTCCGGAAAAAGGCGCGCGCAAGAAAAATGTGGGACACGGAACCCTTATTGAAGGCTTCGGGCTGGAGGGCGACGGTCACGGCGGCGACTGGCATCGCCAGGTCAGCCTTCTGGCGATGGAAAGCATTGCCTCCATGCAGGCCAAAGGGCTTGACGTCCATCCCGGGGATTTTGCGGAAAATCTCACCACCGAGGGGTTGGAACTGTTTTCCCTGCCCATCGGTACGCGCCTGCAGGTTGGTGCGGAGGTGCTGCTCGAGGTTTCACAGATCGGCAAGGTGTGTCACACCCGTTGTGCCATCTATTATCAGGCCGGCGATTGCGTCATGCCCAGGGAGGGCATCTTTGCCGTGGTACTCAGGGGCGGCCCGGTCAAAACCGGGGACGATATCCTGGTTCTGCCGCCCGTTGACAGAAAGGACCCTGCATGACCGAATACTCCTTTACCATAGGCATTCTGACCCTGTCCGACAAGGGGGCGCGGGGAGAGCGGGAGGACCTCAGCGGAGAGGTGATTCGCGAGATGATCGCTGCAGTGGGTGAAGTTACCCATTACCGGGTGATCCCCGACGATCTGGAGACAATCGTGGAAACCCTTGTCGACTGGGTGGATCGTGACGGCGTGGATCTTGTTTTGACCACCGGCGGCACCGGCCTCAGCCCCCGGGATGTCACCCCGGAGGCTACCGCCCGAGTTCTTGATTGGGAAATTCCCGGGATGGCCGAAGCCATGCGTGCGGCGAGCATGAAAAAGACGCCGCACGCCATGCTGTCCCGCGCTCGTGCGGGTGTGCGCCGCCAGTCCATAATTATCAATCTGCCCGGAAGCCCCAAAGGCGTGCGTGAAAACCTGGAAGTGGTGCTTCCGGCGCTGACGCATGGATTGAAGAAGCTCAAAGGCGACCCCACCGACTGCGCGCGATGAAAAAACCGGCATGAATACCATCGATCCCGGACTTCTGAACTACGATTTTTCCCTTATGGGCCGTTTGCTGCTCGCGGCACTGCTCGGGGGCATGCTCGGTTTCGAGCGGGAAATTCACGGCCGTCCGGCCGGATTCCGCACCCATCTGCTGGTTGCCCTTGGGGCCTGCCTGATGATGCTGGTCTCGGAATTTTTTTTCGTGAAGTATCACGGACTCACCAGCGGTGCGGCTATGCGCATCGATCCGGGCCGGATCGCGGCCCAGATCGTGACCGGCATCGGTTTTCTCGGTGCCGGTGCCATTATCAAGGACGGGTCGGCGATTCGCGGCTTGACCACCGCGGCTTGCTTATGGGTTGCTGCGGGGATAGGCATGGCCGTGGGCACGGGATTGTATGTGCCGGCGCTGGCCGTGACCGGCATGGCCGTGGGCGCCCTGATGTTCCTCAAACGCGTGGAGGAATCCATGGCCAAGGATTCCTACGCCACCCTGACGGTATATTGCGACGCCAATCCATCGGTCGGCACTCTGGTGGAAGCCTGCCTCGATGCCCAGGGACTGCGACGTGTCGATGTCGCCGTGGAAAAGGACAAGCAAGCAGGGGAGGTGCGTTACGATTATGTGGTCGTGCGCATCGGGCCCATGAGGTCCAGTACGCTTGTTGAGGATATTGCCAACCTGGAAGGGGTACGCAAGGTACGTTTTCGCTGATCTTGTCGCTGGCAGAGCGGCGCGGCATGAGGAGGGTGGCTGCCGAACGGGCCTGACCGCCACTATTTCGCGGAACTCGGCCAGATTGTCTATCGGGCCGCTGGTTGCTACCCGGCGGGGGGCGGCAAGGTGACGCTGAGGGTCGGTGCCATGGATTAGCGTTTGACCATATCATGGCTTTGTGGTATTCAACTCGCCCAATGGATACAATGTTTTATTTTCGTGGGTGTATCCCGGCCCGGCATATTTCGCAGGGCATTTTAAGCACGAAGGAAGGTATTTCGATATGAGCAACAGGCTGCATTTCACCATGGGGCAACTGCTGGACGACATCGCCAACCGGTTTCCGGACAACGATGCCCTGGTTTACGCGGATCAGGGACTGCGCTACTCCTATCTGGAATTCAACGCTCTTTGTGAGCGGGTGGCCAAAGGCCTGCTGGCGTTGGGCGTTCGCAAAGGCGACCATGTCGCCATCTGGGCCACCAATGTGCCGCAGTGGGTTGTTCTGCAGTTCGCCACCGCCAAGATTGGCGCTGTCCTGGTAACGGTTAACACCAATTACAAGTCCGTGGAGCTCGAGTACGTGCTGAAACAGTCGGATGCCACCACCTTGTTTCTGGTTTCGGGATTCAAGGATACCGATTATGTTGAAACCCTCTACAGTGTGGTGCCGGAGCTGCGCGATGCCGGGCCGGGACAGCTCTGTTCCGAGCGGCTGCCGTTTCTGAAGCATGTCGTGTTTTTGGGGGACCGGCAGTTTCCAGGCATGCGCTGCTGGAGCGAGATGGAATCCCTCGGTCGGGATATCGAGGATGCGCAGCTGGCTGCAATTGCCTCCAGCCTGGATGAGCATGAAGTCATCAATATGCAGTACACATCCGGCACCACGGGGTTTCCCAAAGGGGTGATGCTGACGCACCACAATATCGTCAACAACGGTTTCAATATCGGTGAATGCATGCGGTTCACCGAAAAGGACCGGCTGTGCATCCCCGTGCCGTTTTTTCACTGTTTCGGCTGCGTCCTCGCGGTGCTGGCCTGCGTAACCCATGGCAGCACCATGGTGCCGGTCGAGACCTTCAGTGCGGAGGTGGTTTTGCGGACCATCGAGGCCGAGCGCTGCACGGCGGTGCATGGCGTGCCGACCATGTTCATCGCTGAACTCGATCATCCCAATTTCGGTCGTTACGATCTGACCAGTCTTCGTTCTGGCATCATGGCCGGGTCGCCCTGTCCCATCGAGGTCATGAAGCGCGTCATTCGCGACATGAACCTGACCGAAATTACAATTGCCTACGGTCAGACCGAGTCTTCGCCGGTCATCACCCAGACCCGCACCGACGACCCCATCGAGTTGCGGGTTGCTACCGTCGGGCGGGCGCTGCCGGATGTCGAAGTCAAGATCGTCGACATCGAGAATGGCCAGACCCTGCCTCCCGGCCGCCAGGGAGAACTCTGCACCCGCGGTTATCTGGTCATGAAGGGCTATTACAAGATGCCTGAGGAAACCGCGCGGGTAATTGATGGCGAGGGCTGGCTGCATACGGGCGACCTGGCGGTTATGGATGAAAATGGCTATTGCAAGATCACGGGACGCATCAAGAACATGATTATCCGCGGCGGGGAAAATATTTATCCCCGTGAGATCGAGGAGTTTCTGTATTCCCATCCGAAAGTTGCCGATGTTCAGGTGTACGGCGTGCCGGATATCAAGTATGGCGAACAGGTCATGGCGGCCATCAAGCTCAAGGAAGATACGGTGGCGACGGCAGAGGAAATCCAGGATTTCTGCCGGGGCAGCATTGCCAATTACAAGGTGCCGCGCTATGTCAAATTTGTTGATGAGTTTCCCATGACCGCCAGCGGCAAGATTCAGAAATTCAAGCTGCGGGAGATGGCCATCAAGGAGCTGAACCTCGAGGCTGCCAATTCGGTGGAAACGGCCTAGGCGCGACCGTGGGCGGCGAATTCGAAGCGAACGTGCCATGCACCGAGCTTGAGGCGCGACTTGGCGCTCTGCAGCGGCGCATGGCCGTGGCCGGCCTCGATGCCGGGGTGGTCATGCAGAATGCCGATCTTTATTATTTTACCGGAACGCTTCAGAGCGGACTGCTCTACATCCCCGCGGCGGGCGAACCGGTTTATCTGGTACGACGGGATGCCGCTCGGGCTCGCCGCGAATCCTGCCTTTCGCGTATCATCACTTTTGGTTCCTTCCGGGAACTATCCGGTATCCTTCAAGACTTCGGCTTGCCTCCCGGTCGGCGGATCGGTCTGGAACTCGATGTGTTGCCGGTGGCTTTGTACCGGCAGCTGGACGCGGCTCTGGGAAACCCCCATATCCAAGATGTTTCGCCGCTGATCCGCCGGACGCGGGCGATAAAGTCTGCCTGGGAATTGCAGCAAATGCGGCGGGCCGCCATCGGTCTCGACGAAGTCTGGCGACTGGCGCTGCACCTGGCATGTGAGGGGCTTACCGATCTCGAACTGGCCGTTGCTCTGGAGGGGAGGGCGCGCAGCCTCGGGCACCCCGGCTATGCGCGCATGCGTGCTTTTAACGGCGAAGTCGCCATGGGCATGGTCCTGATCGGCGACAACGGCGCCGTGCCGTCCTTTCGCAACACTCCGCTGGGAGGCGTGGGGCTGCACCCGGCCATCGGTTTCGGTCCCAGCGGAAAGCCTTTGACCGCTGGCGTGCCGGTAACGGTGGATCTGATTGGCTACGGGGCGGGGTATTATGCGGATCAGACCCGCACCTTTGCTCTGGGTCACCTTGATAAAAAGCTGTGCAGGGCTTACGATGCCATGTGTCAAATACAGGCCTTGCTGGTTGAAACCGCCCGCCCCGGTGCGACGTGGGGCTGTTTGTACGATGAGTGTTGCCGCCTGGCCACCGATCTTGGGTACGCGGAGCACTTCATGGGGACCGTGGGTAACCAGGTGTCCTTTATCGGTCATGGCATCGGGCTTGAAATCGATGAATATCCTTTTATCGCCCGCAATATGCACGACCAGCGGCTGGAAGAAAACATGACCTTCGCCTTTGAGCCGAAGGCGGTTTTTCCGGGGCTGGGCGCGGTTGGCATCGAAAATACCTTTGTGGTGACCCGCGACGGCCTCGAATCCCTGACCCTGTCCGACGAGTCCCTGCGCATTTTATAAGCTTCGCATCTTTTGCGCTAAGGTTCCTACAGGCCAAAGACATTGGCCGGCGCCATGCCGTATGCCGCAATTTCCCGCCGGTTACAAAAGCATGATTCCGATCTCTTCCCCGCCGCCAGTTCTGTTGCCGTTTTATCTTCCGGGGCCTTCAATCCCCGGGTGCAGCTGATTGCCGCCGCTGTCATGCCCTACATCTGGAGCGGCAGCGCCCAGGTCGGAAAGCGCCGGATCCGGGCTCAGAGATTCAGTCGCTTGATTTTTTCAACCAGGGTGGTGCGTTTGATGTTGAGCAGTTCCGCGGCGCGGGCCTTGACCCCCTGGCTCAGGTCCATGGCGGAGCGGATCAGGCAACGTTCGATGTTGGCGATGATCTCGGGCATATCCAGCCCCGCTTCGGTCAGCCGGGGGCAGGAAATCTGAGGTTCTTCGTCCTCGCAGCTGCTGCCGCTGATATTGGCCGGCAGATCGCTTTTGCCGATGGCCAATCCTTCGGTGAGGGTGACGGTGCGTTCTATGACATTCTCGAGTTCGCGCACATTTCCCGGCCAGTGGTAGTTTTCCAGGCAGGACATGGCTCCGGGCGTGATGGACAGTAGCGGCCGGTTCAGTTCATTGCAGGTTTTCTGCAGAAAATAACGAGCCAGCAAGGCAATATCCTCGCGTCTTTCCCTCAGGGCCGGCAGCGTTATGGGGATAACATTGAGCCGGTAGTAGAGGTCGGCGCGGAAGCGACCCCGTTCGACTTCTTGTTCCAGGTTGGCGTTGGTTGCGGAGATGACCCTTACGTCCAGCTTTATTTTCTTTGATGATCCGACTTTTTCCACTTCCTGTTCCTGCAGCACGCGCAGCATCTTCATCTGCAGGTGCAGCGGCATGGTACCGATTTCATCCAGGAACACGGTTCCCTGATGGGCCTGCTGGAATTTCCCTGTCTTATCCGCCACCGCACCGGTAAAGGCCCCGCGAACATGGCCGAACAACTCGCTTTCCAGTAGCTCCGCGGGGATGGCGCCGCAGTTGATGGCCACAAACGGTTTTTCCTTTCGGTGGCCATTGTAGTGGATGGCTTTGGCGACCAGTTCCTTGCCGGTACCCGATTCCCCGAGAATCAGAATCGTCGAATCGGTGTGCAGAACCTTTTCCATGCGGGAGAAGACATGCTGCATTGCAAGGCTGTTGCCGATAATGTTGTCGAAGCGGTATTTGCCTCGCAGTTGCTGACGAAGGTACAGGTTCTCCGCGATGAGCCGGCTTTTTTCCAGGGCTTTGGCAATGATAACCTGCAGCTTTTCGAAGTGCAGAGGTTTGGTAATATAGTCAAAGGCCCCTTCTTTCATGGCTTCGACCGCCGACTCTGCTGAACCTTTGCCGGTGATCAGTATGACATTGGTGAAGGGCCACTGCTCCTTGACGCGCTTCAGGATCTCGATGCCGCTGACGCCGGGCAGAAAAAGATCGGTGAGGATGACCTCGAAAGGCGTTTTGGCCAGAATCTCAAGGGCTTTTTCGCCGGTTTCGGCGGTGGTCACCTGGTAGCCGGCGCTGCTCAACAGCAGGGCGATGGCTTCCCGGTTGGCGGCTTCGTCTTCGATAACCAGAATCTGTGATATGTTTTTCATGGCGTAACCTGTGAAAAAAAGGTGGCTTTGTCATCCGATTGACGCTATGCTAGGAAGCTACCATGTCCTGAAGGCTCAGGCAAGTGTTTGCGTTAAAAAATTGGCGCATTGATGGGGTGGTGATTCAAATGATTGACGCATGGGGCGCTCACAGAATCTTTGTATCGCCTGTCTGGATGCTGGTCCCGCTGCTGTTTATGCTGGTTGGCATGCCTGGTTCCCGGTCAGATGCGGCCGAGGTGCCGGTGTCTGCTCCGGTGGTCGAGGCAGTGCGCATCTCGGGGACCATCAACCCCGCCGTTGCTGCATTTGTAACGGAGCAACTCGATCGCGTCAACCGTGAAAAGCCCGCGGCTTTTCTTCTGGAGCTCGACACGCCTGGAGGCCTGGACCTTGCTATGCGCCAGATCGTCAAGGCGGTGCTCGGTTCGCAGGTGCCGGTGGTGGTGTTTGTTGGCCCCGCCGGTGCACGCGCCGCTTCAGCCGGCGCGCTGATAACCCTGGCCGCCGACTTTGCCGGTATGGCGCCGGGTACCAACATCGGTGCGGCTCACCCGGTATCCATCGGCGGCGGACGGGACAATGGTGACGATGTGTTGATGGGAAAGGTCGTGGAAGATGCGGCCGCCTATGCACGCAGTCTGGCAATGCGCCGGGGTCGCAACCCGGTATGGGCGGAGAAGATGGTGCGTGATAGCGTTTCCATCGCGGCCCATGAGGCGTTGCAGCGTCAGGTTGTCGATCTGGTGGCCGAGAACCGTACGGAACTGCTGCGGATGCTGCATGGGCGCACGTACCGTCGCGGTGATGAGATTCGTCAGCTGGTCTGCCAGGATGCCACGGTAAAGTTTTCCGGCATGGACTGGCGGCAGAAGATTCTTAATACCATAAGCGACCCGAATGTGGCCTATATGCTGCTCCTGCTCGGTTTGCTCGGCATTTTTTTCGAAATCAGTCAACCCGGGGTGGTGCTGCCCGGCGCCGTCGGCGCCATGGCGTTACTGCTGGCGCTGTTTGCCTTTCAGACCCTGCCGGTCAATTATGTCGGCATGCTGCTGATTGTACTGGCTCTGGTACTGTTTGTTCTGGAGGTGAAAGTGACCTCGTTCGGCATGCTTACCGTCGGAGGCCTGATCAGCATGACCTTCGGCTCACTGATGTTGTTTGAACATACCGAACCCTTTATGCGGCTTTCCAGGGCGGTTATCGCCGGGACGGCAGTGGTGACGGCCGGGTTCTGTCTGCTGGTGGCCTGGTTTGTCGTCCGCGCCCAACGGCGGCGTGTTGTGTCCGGGCAGGAGGGCATGGCCGGTCTGCGCGGCGAGACGCTTACCGAAGTATATCGAGATGGGCAGATTTTCGTGCGTGGCGAATACTGGTCCGCCTACGCCGACGAGCCGATTCCCGCCGGTGAGACCGTCGAGGTGGTGCGAATGGCGCAGGGCCTGCGCCTGGAAGTGCGGCGTCCGAAACCGGTTCACACCGTGGTGAATACACACCCAATGTCAGGTTCCGACAAGGAGAATATCCCATGATCTATCCCGTCATAGTCCTGGTTTTTCTGGTCCTGATCCTTTCCAGTGCCGTGAAAGTGATTTACGAATACGAACGTGGCGTGGTGTTTCGTCTGGGACGTTTTGCCGGAGTCAAAGGGCCGGGACTGCGACTCATCATTCCGGTGGTTGACCGCCTGATGAAAATCAGCCTGCGCACTGTGGCCATGGATGTCGCACCGCAGGACGTCATCACCAAGGACAACGTCTCCGTCAAGGTCAACGCGGTGCTTTATTTCCGGGTGGTCAGCCCGGAAAAATCGATCATCGAGGTGGAAAACTACCTTTACGCGACCAGTCAGCTGGCGCAGACTTCCCTGCGCAGTGTGCTGGGGCAGTCCGAACTGGACGAACTGCTGGCGCATCGCGAGAATATCAACCGGCATCTGCAGGAAATCCTCGATCGTCAGACCGATCCCTGGGGGGTGAAGGTTTCCAATGTCGAGATCAAGCATGTCGATCTGCCGGTGGAGATGCAGCGGGCCATGGCCCGTCAGGCCGAGGCCGAACGCGAGCGGCGTTCCAAGGTCATTCATGCCGAAGGGGAATTTCAGGCGGCACAGAAGCTCACCGATGCGGCCGGCATTATCTCTTCCCAGCCGGGCGCCCTGCAGTTGCGTTATCTTCAGACCCTGACCGAAATCGCCACGGAGAACAGTTCGACGGTAGTTTTCCCGTTTCCGGTGGATCTTGTCCGGCCGTTTTTGGGAGGCCCGCACAAAGAATGATCGCATGTCTTGGTCATGCTGACGGTCTGCATCGCTCCTGAATGACGGGGTGCCGCGGCGAGATGCGGCGTAAATGCTTTCGGGCAGTTTCGATATATCGGTTTTCTCGAATAAACAGATTGTTGTTTTGGACTTGTGATTTTGGTAAAGTAGCCGGCCGGTCCAAACACTTAGCACCAGGGAGGTTTGATTCATGGAAATAAAGACATTCAATAAAGTCATGGCGGCCAATCGTGGTGAAATCGCCATTCGCATCTTTCGCGCATGCATCGAACTGGGCATCAAAACGGTGGCCATCTATTCGGAAGAGGATCGGGTGGCCCTGCATCGCTACAAGGCGGATGAATCCTATCGCGTCGGCAAGGGCAAAGGGCCTATCGAGGCTTACCTCGGCATCGACGAAATTATCGATCTGGCCAAGAAGAAGGACGTCGATGCCATCCATCCCGGCTACGGCTTTCTGTCGGAAAACCCTGAATTTGCCGAAGCCTGCGAGAGGGCCGGTATCGCCCTGATCGGCCCGGGTGCCGAGATCCAGCGCAAGCTCGGCGACAAAGTGGCGGCGCGCAAGGTGGCCATCGAGGCTGGTGTTCCGGTGGTTCCCGGGACCGACAAGCCGGTGACCAGCGAAGAGGAAGCGCTGCTGTTCGCCGCCAAATGTGGTTATCCCATCATGGTCAAGGCCGCCGCTGGCGGCGGCGGGCGCGGCATGCGCATCGCGCGTAACCGGCAGGAGTTGGCCGAAGGTCTGCGGTCGGCATCCTCGGAAGCCAAGGCGGCATTTGGTAACCCGTCGGTTTTCCTTGAAAAATACATTGAAAACCCCAAGCATGTCGAAGTGCAGATCCTTGGCGACCAGCATGGCAGCGTGGTGCATTTCTACGATCGCGACTGTTCCATTCAACGCCGTCACCAAAAAGTCATCGAGGTGGCACCTTCGCCGAACCTGAGCGCCGCCAAGCGGCAGGAGTTGTGCGATTACGCCCTGCGCATCGCCAATCATGTCGGCTATGTCAACGCCGGTACGGTTGAATTCCTGATGGATGCCGAAGGCCATTTCTACTTTATCGAGGTCAATACCCGCATTCAGGTCGAGCATACCGTGACGGAAATGGTGACCGGGCGAAATCTGGTGCGGGCCCAGATCCGCGTGGCCGAGGGATACCGTTTGAGCGATCCGGAAATCAACATACGCGGCCAGAAGGATATTCAGCTCAACGGTTTCGCCATTCAGGCCCGTGTCACGACCGAAGATCCGACCCGGAACTTTTCCCCTGATTTCGGCACCATTACGGCCTATCGCAGCCCTGGCGGGTTCGGCGTGCGTCTCGATGCCGGCAGCGCTTTTCCCGGGGCGCGGATCTCTCCCCATTACGATTCGCTGCTGGTTAAAATCAGCGGTTGGGGATTGACCCTGCGCGAGGCGGCCCGCACTACCGACCGCAGTCTGGCGGAATTCCGGCTGCGCGGTGTCAAATGCAATATTGGTTTTCTGGCCAACGTCATCAACCACCCGACCTTTCTGGCCGGGGCCTGCGATACCAGTTTTATCGACACGCATCCCGAACTGTTCGAGATACCGGAAAAACGTGATCGTTCCAGCAAGCTGCTGTCCTATATCGGGCATGTGGTGGTCAATGGCTATCCAGGCATTAAAAATCCATTGCATTACAAGGATTTGCGCGACCCCCGCATTCCGGAAATCCGCTATGACGTGCCGCGTCCGAAGGGCTCACGGGACATCCTGCTCGAAAAGGGGGCCGAAGGCCTGGCGCGGTGGGCTCTTGAGCAGCCGCAGTTGCTGATCACCGACACCACCATGCGTGACGCTCACCAGTCGCTGATGGCCACCCGCTTCAGAACCCATGACCTGGCCAAGATTGCTCCGGCCACCAGTCACCTTGGCAGTGGGCTTTTTTCGCTGGAGATGTGGGGCGGCGCATCTTTTGATGTCGCCATGCGTTTTCTGCGGGAGGATCCATGGGAGCGTCTGGACCGGCTGCGCAGAAAAATCCCCAACATCCTGTTCCAGATGCTGCTGCGGGCCTCCAACGCCGTCGGTTACTGCAACTATCCTGATAACGTGGTGCGGGAATTTGTCGCCAAGGCGGCAGAGAGCGGCATCGATGTGTTCCGCATTTTCGATTCTCTGAACTGGACCAAGGGGATGCAGGTAGCCATGGATGCGGTACGCAAGTCCGGTGGTGTCTGCGAGGCGGCTATCTGTTATACCGGGGACATTCTCGATCCCAAGCGCGACAAGTATCCACTGTCCTACTACGTTAACATGGCCAAAGAGCTGGAAAAAATGGGTGCCCATATCCTTGGCATCAAGGACATGGCCGGGCTGCTCAAGCCGCTGGCCGCCGAAAAACTGGTGCGGGCATTGAAACAGGAGGTCGGGATTCCCATCCACCTGCACACCCATGATACCTCCAGCAACGGCGGGGCGACTCTGCTGCTGGCCGCCCAGGCCGGTGTCGATATCGTTGATACGGCCCTGTCGTCCGTATCCGGTCTGACCGCGCAGCCCAACATGAATGCGCTGCTGGCTGCTCTAAAAGGACATGATCGCGACCCCGGTCTGGACGAGGAAGGTATTCAGAAGCTGGCCAATTACTGGGAGACGGTGCGCACCTATTATGCGCCGTTCGAGTCGGAGCTGCGCAGCGGCACCGCCCAGGTCTACCATCACGAGATTCCCGGGGGCCAGTATTCCAACTACAAACCGCAGGTTGAGGGATTTGGTCTCGGCGACCGCTGGGAAGAGTGCAAGGAGATGTACCGCAAAGTCAACGACATGTTCGGCGACATCATCAAGGTCACGCCGTCATCCAAGATCGTCGGCGACATGACCATGTTCATGGTGCAGAACAATCTGCAACCGGAGGATGTTTACGAACGGGGGCAGGAACTGACTTTTCCGCAGGGTGTGGTTGATTTCTTCAAGGGCATGATCGGGCAACCTCACGGTGGTTTCCCCGAGAAACTGCAGAAGATCGTTCTCAAGGGCGAGGAACCTTTGACCTGCCGCCCTGGTGAATTTCTCGAACCGGTCGATTTCGTCGCCAAACGTCAGGAATTGGAGAACAAACTCGGCCATCCGGTTTCGGAGCGGGACGTGTTGTCGGCGGTGCTTTACCCCGGCGTTTTCGAGGAGTTCGATGCACATCGAACGGAATACCAGGACACGTCGGTGCTGCCGACGCCGGTGTTCTTCTATGGTCTGGATCTCGGCGACGAATGTACCGTAGAAATGGAGCCGGGCAAAAACCTGCTGGTGCAGCTCAATGCCATCGGCCGGATTCAGGATGACGGACATCGCGACATCTATTTCGAGCTCAATGGCGAACCGCGCCAGATCATGGTTCCCGACCTTTCGGTAGCCGACGATCAGATCAAGCATCGCAAGGCCGATCCGGACAATCTGCATCATGTCGGTGCGCCGATGCCCGGCAAAGTGTTCCGGATTCTGGTCGATGTCGGTTGTGTTGTGAAAAAAGGCGATATTCTGTTGTCTACCGAAGCGATGAAGATGGAGACCAATGTCAAAGCCGAAAAGGACGGCGTGGTTGCCGAGATTCTGATCAGGGAGGGAACCCAGGTGGAGCAGGGCGAATTGCTGCTGATCCTGGAATAGAGCTTCTGCTCGATAAATGTATGGACACAAAGAGCCGGACACCCTGTCTGGCTCTTTGTGTTTGGTACCCTTGTGCCGCTGCCGCGAACCGCTATGAGGCTGGCATGCCCTGCAGAAAGCTCAACAGCAGCAGCAGCAGTGTGACGCTCACCGCCGAAAACAGGGTTGAGAGGATGATAATGGAACTGGCCAGGCGGGGATTGCCACCCAGTTCCTGCGCCATGACATAACTCGCGGCGGCGGTGGGCGTGGCGGCAAGCAGCACGGCGATGCCGAGATCCATCGTGGACAGGTGCATCGGCAAGAGGATCAGCAGGTTCAGCATTGGAAACAGGACCAGCTTGAATAGGGTGGCGAGCCCGGCCTGTTTCAAGTCCCCCTGCAGCTGTCGCGGTGAAAACACGCCGCCGATGGTCAGCAGGGCCAGGGGCAGGGTTGCCGCCGTAACCATGTGCAGGCTTCGTTCGGCCACGCCCGCTACGGGCCATTTTGCCAGGTTCCAGAAAATACCCGCGGCAGCACCGAGGATAAGCGGATTGCACAGCAGTTGATGGCGGATCAGGCGCCAATGCCGTTCGGGTTGCTGGTGGCGCTGCGCCATGATATGCACCAGAATGGACCACACATTGATGATCGGAACCAGGCATCCCATGAGAAGTCCGGCCCGGGTGAAACCGGCGTCGCCGTAAGCGCTCATGATGATGGGCAGTCCTACATAGGCAAGGTTGCCGCGGAAACCGCCCTGACTGAAAGTGCCGCGATCCTCCGGCGGATAACCGAGCAGGTATGCGGCGGCATAGGACAGCAGGGCCCCCAGGCTCAATGTGGCAATCATGGCCAGGGTGAGCCTGGGGCTGAAGCTTGTCGCGAAGTCGGCCGTGCTGATTTTGTAGAAAAGCAGCAGCGGCAGAAAAACATAATACAGCAGTCGGTTGATCTGTTGCAGAAAAGTCTGGTCAATAAGGCCGATTCGACGCAAAATGACGCCGAGAGTGATGACGGCAAACACTGGCAGGATGATGTTCAGGGTGTTTAAAAAGTGCTGCATGGGAATTCCCCGCTGGATTTCCTGCGACCATACCCTGCCGCTTCGGGTGTTTGCAATGTTCTTTTAGCATGGAGTGTCCGCAATGAAAGTTCTGGTCGATGGCGACAGTCCGCGAAATCCCGCCGACTCTCAGTTCGAGATGGAAGGGTGGGTCGATCTGGCGCCGTTTGAAAAACTGGTGGGAATGTCCATTATCGAAGCCTGTGACGGGCGCGCTGTGTTGACGATGCCCTTTGTCGTAAAACTTTCTCAGGGGGGCGGCTTTTTGCACGGTGGTGCCTTGACCGCACTGGCCGATACGGCGGCCGCCATGGCGGTCAAAACCTGCTTGCCGGTCTCGACGCCTTTCGCGACCCGCAACCTCTCCATGCGGTTCCTCGCGCCGGTTCGCCAGGGTACGGTAACCGCTGCTGCCACGGTAAAGCAGATCGATGGCCGCCGGTACCTTGTCCACGTGGATCTTCAGGATGATCAGGACCATGCGGTGGCGGAATTCACTGCGGATTTCAGGCTGTTGCGGCCCGCTACGGGCGTGTGCGGCGATGCGGAAAGCTTGGTCGCCCCGGCAAAACCGATAACGGAAGGACGTTATTGATGCAGGCGGGCGATATTACCTTCTGGATTGCTTTTTCGGCAGGACTGGCTTCGTTTGTCTCGCCGTGTGTGCTGCCGCTGATCCCATCCTTTATCACCTATATTACTGGGTTGAGTTTTCAGCAATTGCAGCAATCTCATCCCGGAAGCAGGGTTCGCTGGCAGGTGGTTTTGCACTGCCTGCTGTTCATCGCGGGTTTTTCATTGGTATATACCGTCATGGGAGTGGTTGCCGGCAGTCTTTTCGGCCTTTTGCAGGATGGTTTGCGTTGGGTTCAGAAGCTTGGAGGACTGCTTGTTTTTCTGTTCGGCATACATTTGACCGGGCTTTTTCACTTCGGCATTTTGCTGGGTGAAAAGCGTGTCCATATTCACAACAAGCCGGCCGGCTATTTTGGTTCGTTTCTTGTCGGTCTGGTTTTTTCAGCCGGATGGACACCCTGTACCGGGCCGATCCTCGGATCGGTGCTGACCATGGCGGCGGGATCTTCCGGAAGTTCCTTGCGTGGCGGCATCCTGCTCGCCAGCTATTCTGCCGGTCTGGGGTTGCCGTTTCTGGTTTCCGGCCTGATGTTTCACGGATTTCTGCGGTTTTTTAATCGCTTCCGCAAGCATATTCGTCTCGCCGAGGTGCTCACCGGCATCATGCTCATGATTGTAGGGCTTCTACTATTTTTTAATGGTTTCAGCTATTTGACCGCCATTTTTTATCAATGGCTGCCGGTTGTCGGGTGATCTGGCTCAGGTGCCGCCGGCCCCGGTTGCATCTTGACATGCGCCGGTTGCCTCTGGTAATTTGATATTCAATTTCATCGGAGGTGCCATGGCCGACAAACGCGAGATGTTCCGAAATTATATCAGCCAGCAGGGACTCAAGCTTACGCGTCAGCGGGAAATCATTCTGGATGAATTTCTCCGTGCTGCCGCCCATCTGTCGACCGAGGAACTTTATCACCGGGTTCGAAAAAAGCATTCCCATATCGGCTATGCGACAGTTTACCGGACGCTCAAGCTGCTGGCGGAATGTGGCCTTGCCAAAGAGCGTGACTTTGGCGGCGGTCAGTCCCTTTACGAAGTCGCTCACCGCGGCTATCATCATGATCATCTCATCTGCGTTGAATGCGGTGAAATTATCGAGTTCGAGAATGCGCGTATCGAGGAACTGCAGAAACAGGTTGCACATGAGCATGGCTTCGTCATGACCGATCACCGTCTGGAAATATACGGCCGTTGCGCCAAGTGTTCCTCCTCCTGAAACTGGCCATCTATACAACAAGTTTTTCGTTTTTTTTCTTTGCAACCCCATCTGGAATGATTTCGTCATGGCAGGTCAAACAGAAGTTGCTTCCACCGTCCGCAAGATTGTGCTGGTCGGTAGTCCGAATGTCGGCAAAAGTGTTCTTTTCAACGCCCTGACCGGGGCGTATACGGTTGTGTCCAATTATCCCGGCACCTCCGTGGAGGTATCCCGGGGCAATTGTGAAATCGAAGGGGTTTCCTATCAGGTGCTCGACACGCCGGGCATGTATTCACTGTTGCCGATTACAGAAGAAGAACGTGTCGGCCGGGAAATTCTCCTGAAGGAAAAAGCCCACACCGTCGTTCATGTTATCGATGCCCGCAATCTCGAGCGCATGCTGCCCATGACCCTGCAGTTGGTGGAGGCCGGGCTTCCGGTGGTGCTGCTGGTCAATATTATGGATGAAGCCGAACGACGGGGAATGCGTATTGACATTCCGCTGTTGCAGGAAAAACTCGGCATCCCCGTGATAGGTGGGGCCATGGCGCGAAAACGTGGTTTGAGCGAATTGCGCCAGGTCATAGCCGACTACGATCCTGCCGTGAAAGCGGTGTTCGGCTATTCCCGTGAACTGGAAAAGGATATTGCCAAGGTTTCGGAACATCTCAAAGGCGATTACACCCTGGTGCCGCGTTCCATGGGCTTGCTGCTGCTGCAGAAGGACGAGGATGCCTGGAAGCTGGTGCGGGCCGCCGAATGTTGCGACAACCTGAAGACCATCGAGGCGGCGGTCAACGAAACGGTTTACGAGCGGCGCCTGGATCTGAACTTGCGCATCAGCCTTGAACGCAAAAGGATCTGTCGCGCCATTCTGGAAGAAGTCATTTATCAGCAGGCCGATCGAAAACCGGGCTTTTTCGAAAAGCTGGCGGCCTGGACCATCAATCCCTGGACCGGCTTCCCCCTGCTGCTACTGGCGCTTTATTTCGGCATTTATCTGTTTGTGGGCAGTTTCGGTGCCGGCACCCTGGTGGACCTGCTTGAAGGGCAGCTGTTCGAAAATTACCTGAACCCCTGGGTGATTGACCTGGTGCATCGGCTTACGGACTGGTACTGGCTGCGGGAACTGCTGGTCGGCGAATACGGTATATTCACCCTTGGAGTGCGCTATGCGGTAGCTCTGGTACTGCCGATCGTCGGCACTTTCTTTCTGGCTTTTTCCATCATGGAGGATGTCGGCTATTTCCCACGCCTGGCCATGCTTGTGGATCGGATCTTTAAAAAAATCGGGCTGAACGGCCGGGCGGTAATACCCATGGTGTTGGGTTTCGGATGCGACACCATGGCGACCATGGTAACGCGAACACTGGAAACGGTGCGTGAAAGGATCATCGTCACGCTGTTGCTGGCGCTGGCAATTCCCTGCAGTGCTCAGCTCGGAGTTATCATGGGCCTGCTTTCCGGCGTGCCGGGCGCCTTGCCGACCTGGATCGCCTGCATAACGGTTGTTTTTCTGCTGGTGGGCCTGCTGTCCGCCCGTCTGTTGCCGGGAGAGCGCCCCATGTTCTACATGGAGTTGCCGCCCATGCGGTTGCCCCAGGCCCGTAATGTTGTCATAAAGACGGTGAGCCGCATGCAGTGGTATTTTCTGGAAATCTTTCCGTTGTTCATCTTCGCTTCGGTTCTGCTGTGGGCCGGCAAGATGACCGGCGGACTGAATGCCCTGGTGCGGGGCATGTCACCTGCCATAGCCGCACTGGGGCTGCCCGCAAAAACCACCGCCGCCTTCATTTTCGGTTTTTTCCGGCGTGATTTCGGTGCTGCCGGACTTTACGACATGCACGCCCAGGGATTGCTGACGCCGCGCCAATTGACTGTGGCAGCCGTCACCATGACACTGTTTGTGCCTTGCATCGCCCAGTTCCTCATGATGAAGAAGGAGCGTGGCTGGAAGGTCTCCGCCGGCATCTTCCTGCTGGTTACCCTGTTGGCTTTCAGCGTCGGCTGGAGTCTCAATGTGGTCCTCGGTTTTACCGGGTGGCTGGTATGAAGTGCGGTTTTTGCGGCCGCGAGCTGCCGCCTCCCGACAAGTTGGAACAGAAACCTTGCGGAGCGTGCCCGGGAGGATGCCGGAAGATTCACTGTCCCTGGTGTGGTTACGAAAATCCCGTTGTTCCCGGCTTTTTGCGCCGATGGAGCGAAAAAGATAAATCCAAGGAGAACGATTGATGGAACGCTCGGAAAGGGCTGAAGATTTGCTGGAAGCCGTTTGGATCGCGGTCGTTGAAGAGGGGGACAACTCGGCCTCCTTCGAAGCGCTGAATGTCAAGGCCGACGATGCGGCGCTGCTGGATCTCGAACGTAAGGCCCTGGTTGAAATCAAGGGAGAGCGGGTCTATCTGCGCTCCGAAGGACGCCTGGCCGGCGAAAAAGTGGTGCGTCGCCACCGTCTGGCCGAGCGTCTGATGATGGATATTCTTGATCTCAAAGGCAGCAATGCCAATGCCAAGGCCTGTGAATTCGAGCATCTCCTCAACGAAGGGGTCGATACCCGAATCTGCACCCTTCTGAATCACCCCACAACCTGTCCCCACGGCCGTCCCATTCCTCCCGGTGAGTGTTGCCGGGCTGCACGGCGCGCGGCGGACATCGGCGTCGTGCCCCTCACCGAAATGAAGGTGGGGCAGGAGGGCGAGATTGCCTATCTAGCCACCAGCGATGCCAAAAAAATGCAGAAACTGATGTCTCTGGGCGTGTTGCCGGGCAATCGGGTACGGCTCAACCGACGGTTTCCTTCCTTCATTTTTCATGTTGGCAACTCTGAGTTTGCCGTGGACGAGCAGCTGGCGCGGGAGATTTTCATTCGTACCGGCAAAAGCGAATAGCTGTTTTGACGCAGCGGATGCGATGGCCCCGAAACTTCTGGACGGTTGCGGGGCCTTTGTTTTATCCGGAGGGCTTTACGCAGGAAAATAGACTTTGTTTTACATGAGCCCTTTGTTAGTATTTCGTACCGGCTGATCTTGTGTCAGAGGGGCGCCACCGTGTTTTGAGATCGGTGGTCATGCGCGGCAAAAGCACCGTTTTCGTATGGAAACAGGGTTGGGAGCAGATGTTCGGATTCCGTCACGCCACGCTCAAAAAGAAACTGACGGGCCTTATGATGCTGACCTGCGCCGTGGTACTGGTGTTGTCCGCCAGCGCATTCATGGCGGTGGAAATCGTCTCGTTCCGACGTAACATGGTAGAACATAATTACGCGCTGGCCGAGGTTCTGGCCGCCAATAGCACCATTGTTCTGACCCTCAGAAACAAACAGGTCGGCGACCAGGTGATGTCCTCGCTGCTGCAACAGCCGCATATCAACCGCGCCTACATCTTTACCCTGCGCTATCAGGTCGTAACCCATTATCTGCGCCCCCAGAAGAACCACGGCGCACCCGGACAATGGAGCGCCGGGATGGACCCTTCCACCTTCGAACTGCTCGCCCGGACGGTCGAGACGGATCAAAGAGTTCATTCTTTTTCTCCCCGCTCCCTGGCGGTTGTTGTTCCGGTGCGGCATATGGGCCGCACCATCGGCATGGTCTATCTGCAGTCCGGCCTCGGTGAGTTTTATCTGTGGCTGAGATCGTATGCCCTGAGCGTCCTGGCGGTGCTTGCCCTGTCATGCCTTACGGGCTATTTTGTCGCAAGGTATCTGCAGAGTCTGGTGTCCCGCCCGATCCTGCATCTTGCGAACAAGATGCGCGTGGTATCGGGCAGCCAGGATTTCTCCGTGCGGGTGGTCAATCCTGCCAACGACGAGGTTGGCGTTCTGTTCCAGGGATTCAACCGGATGCTTGAACAGCTCGAAAGCCGCGACAAACAGCTGGAAGAGTACCGTTACCATCTGGAAGAGCAGGTTCTGAAACAGACCCGGGAGTTGCGTGAGACCAACGATGAACTACATCAAACGGTCGAACAACTCGCCAGGGCGCGGCAAGCGGCCGAGGCTGCCAATCAGGCCAAATCAAGGTTTCTGGCCAATATGAGCCATGAAATCCGCACACCTATGATCGGTGTTATCGGCGTGTCCGAGCTTCTTCTGAAGACCGGACTGGATGGCCAGCAACGAGAGCTGGCGCATATGATACAGGGCTCCGGCGAATCCCTGTTGAACATTCTCAACGATATTCTTGACTTTTCCAAGATTGAAGCCGGGCGACTGGTGCTGGAGACGGTTCCTTTCAATCTGCTGGCAGTTGTCGAAGAACCGGTGGCGCTGCTGGCCAAGGCCGCCCATGACAAAAACCTGGAGCTGATATGCCGCATTGATCCCGGCACCCCCGTTTCCCTGCTCGGCGATCCAGCCCGCCTGCGGCAAATTGTGTTCAATCTGGTCGGCAATGCCGTCAAGTTTACCGAACGGGGAGACGTGACGGTCCGCTTTGGCTGCAGGGAAGAGGATGACTCCGGGGCTTGCATTTACCTGGAGGTAAGGGATACCGGCATCGGCATCGAGCCCGAGGCCCAGCAAAGGATTTTCGAATCTTTTTCGCAGGCGGACAGTTCGACCACCAGGCATTTTGGCGGAACCGGGCTCGGCCTGGCGATTGTCAAACAACTGATTGAGCACATGGGGGGACATATTCACCTTGAAAGCGCCAGGGGGGACGGGTCGGTGTTTACCTGCTGCATCCCTTTGCAAAAGCACGAAGACAGGTGCTGGCCGGGGACAGTTCCGCCACCGGGACAGGCTGCGGCAAAAGCGCTGGTGGCCGTGGCTCATACGGGGCTTCGCGATATGCTGGTGGAACAACTCGACGCCATGCATCTCGCTGTGGAGACCCTCTCCCTCAATGCTCCTTTGAGCGATGAAATGATTGCGGACTCATGTCGCGGGGCCAACCTGCGGCTGGTGCTGACGGATGCCTGTTTGCTGCGGGACAACCCTGTACTGCATGATCACTTCGAAAAAAACTGCCCAAAAAACTGCCGTCGGGTGGTGATGACCCCGCGTGGTCTTCTCTGCCCCGAAGGGGGCAGCGGTTCCCTGTGGGAGGTGCTGGTAAAGCCCGTATGTCCGTCACAATTGCACAGAATGGTTGCGGGGTTGCCGGTAGATGTTGTTGCATGCGAACCGGAGACGGCAGCGACGGTTTCAGGACTGGCGGAAAACGGGCAGAAGTTCGTCCAGAGGCCGCGCGTCTTGCTGGCTGAAGACAATCCCACCACCCGCCGCATGATTACCATCAGCCTGCAGAGTCGTGGTTGCCAAGTGGTTGCCGCGGAAAATGGCGAACAGGCGGTTGCTGAAGCCATGGAGCAGATTTTTGACTTGATACTGATGGATTGCCAGATGCCAATCATGGATGGTTACCAGGCCGCGGCGCAATTGCGTCATGCCGGCATCAAGGCTCCCATCATCGCTCTGACGGCTCACTCCCGAGGCGAAATCGATGACCAATGCCGCCAGTGCGGTATGGACGACTATCTGGCAAAGCCGTTCAAACACGAGCATTTGTTCCGGCTGATCCGGAAGTGGGTGCCCGGCAGCCCTGAAAGAAACGATGCGTCTTTGCTTGCTCCCGATGATTGGATAAATCATGCGCCCCGGAATTAATCGACTTTTTCTTGTGTCCGGCGGTTGTGCCCTGGCCTACCTGGCATTGGTCGGCTTTCTGCTCTTCAGCATTTTTAAACCCGTGCCGCTGCCTGAAGAGATCGTGGTTACTTCCCTGCAAAGCAGGAACAGAAAAACGGCGGACGGTTCGTTGATCACGCTATGCGGTCAGGGGTTTTCTCAGGACTTGAAGGCTTTTCTCAATCTGGATATCGGTAACCACTTCGCGATTGTAGGGAAGATGCCGAGTTGGGGGATCGCCAAAGCGGTCGCGGCTCGAGGTCATCTCGGTTTTCTCGGTGATACCATCCGTGGTCTGCAGGTCGTCGATCTGGCGGATGTCACCCGACCCAAAATGGTCGGAGCTCTCAAGCTGTCGGGATGGCCGTGGAAATTGGCGGTTCAGGATGCACGGGTTTATGTCGCGGCCTACAAGGATGGGGTGCATGTCGTGGACGTGGAACACCCGGAAAACCCACGATTGCTGGCATCCCTGGATACCCCGGGCACGGTCCTGGACATTATCGTGGAGGGGGACCGGGCCTATGTTGCCGACGGTCCCGCCGGGGTGCATGTTGTCGATCTGCGGGATCAGCCGCGTATCCTGACCACGCTGGATACTCCCGGCGTTGCGTCGGGGCTCTGGAAGGCAGGTCGCTATCTTTACGTGGCCGATGGTGAGGCGGGTTTTCAGGTGCTTCGGTGCTTGCCGAACGATGGCCTTGAAAAAGTATCCGTCGTTGACACCCCGGGGCAAGCCACCGCTATAGCGGTGCTGGACAACCGGGCCTATGTGGCCGATAAATCCGGGGGCATCCAGGTCATCTCGGTAGCACAACCTCAACGTCCGAGACACCTTGGGTCGACTCCGTTGCTCGGAAGCGCCCGCAGCCTTGAATGGATCGACGGGGTGCTGTGGGTGGCGGCGGATTTGGGAGGGATGCATGTTTTTCAGCCGGATGCCGACGGGGGTCTGCATTTTATGGGGGCGATCGATACGCCCGGTGCTTCCTGGGATGTTGCAGCCGTGGGAAGGCATGTTCTGGTGGCCGACGCCAAGCGCGGATTGCAGGTCTTATCACGGGACTGCGTTTCACATCTGGCCAGGCCCCGCGTTTTGACCCTGCCGGGCGTGGCTCAGGGGCTTTTGGCCAAGCGGGGTTGGATCTATGTTGCCGGAGGCCGGTCCGGCTTGCAGGTGCTGGAAAATCATCGCGACGGTTTGCGTCTGGTGGAGACTGTCGATACGCCGGGTCTGGCCATCGATGTCGCGGCGGACGACCAACGGGTATTTGTCGCCGATGGTGCGAAGGGCATTCACGCGATAACTCTCCGCGATAAGAAACACCGTATCGATGACTCTCTGCTCCTGCCGGGCAAACTGAAACGGCTGGTTTGCCGGCAGCACAAACTTTTTGTTGCCGATTTGAACGGCACCTTGCATGTCGTTGATGCGAAGCCGGGCGAAAAAATGCGGCCATTGGCAGCCATGCCGGTGACTCATCCATTCCTGGATATTGCCGTCAGCAACGATTACGCCTATCTTGCCTGTGGCTCCATGGGGATCTTTATTGTCGATGTGCGCCACCCCGAGCGCCCGGTCATGGTCGGCAAGGTTGCGCTTCCGGACTATCTGCTGCCGTTTGCCTGTGCCACCTCACTGGTTGTTGACGGACAACGGCTGTTTGTCGCCAACGGCCTGGCGGGTTTGCAGATCTACAATCTCGACAACCCGGAACAGCCACGACTGGTCGGCAGCCTCAGCACTGCGGGCAATGCCATGTCTCTCGCGGTGTCGGGACAACAAGTCTATGTGGCGGATACACGGGGTGGCCTGCAGGTGGTCGACTGCCGCAATCCGGATGCACCACAGACGCTGGGCTTGCTCGGCTTCAGCATCAAGACCAAGGGCATGGCGGTGGTTGGGGAGGAGTTGATTGCAGCAACCAACCTCGGCGGGGTGATAGCGGTACCTTTGCCCTTCCGGATTTCGCAAACGACCCGTACCGGCACGGATCGTGTCGAATTGTCCGTGCCTGAAGGGCTGAAGGCCGGAACTTACGCGCTGTGTCTCAGCGATGGTCGTAAAAATCTGGTTCTGCCCGATGCCCTTGTGGTTGATTGAGCTTCGAAGCCGTAAATCAGAAGAAATACTGAGCGCCCAACCAGAACTGGCGCCCCATCTCGTAGCCATCCCGGGGCTCGCCCACGGGATTTTTCTTGTTCAGCAGGTTCAGGATTTCCAGGCTCAACATGACCTTGTGCCCGGCCCACAGCCGGGTAGTCCAGTCGATTTTGCAGTCAGCGGTGATCCCCCCGCCGAGGCGGGTCTTCTCGTAAACGGGAATGCCAAGATCCTCGTGTAGTTCTCCCGATGCCTGCAGTGTCTGATATCCGCTGCGGTATTTCAGCAGGCTGCTGACACTGAAGTTGCAGGGAAGTTTCCCGATGTGCAGCAAACTGATAACCCAGGGGCGGTTGAAGTCCTTGCGGGGCAGGGCGCTTTTTGCAATGGCCCGGCCGTGGTACCAGATTTCCTCATCGAGGTCCTCGTCATCGAGCAGGTCGTTATAGGATTCGTTGGCGGATGTCGTTTTCTGATAGGTTGCGTTGATGCTGATAAAATGTTCGGGCCATTGACGTTCCCAGCTTAAACGATAACTTTCATGGCGGCTGCGGCCGTTGTTGTTCAGACTGTAATGGAATTTGCCGTCGGCCTGTCGGTCGCTCATGGTCCTGGCGAATTCGTCCCTGCCGTTGCGTTTCACGTAGGTGAGAGTGGCTCTGCCGCCCAGCAGTCGCTGCTCCAGGCCAATGACATATTCATCCGCGCAGGGTGTCCTCAGTGACGCAAAATCGTAGTCAGTGGAGCCCGTCTTCCAAAGGGTCCAGCCGGTTGTGTCGGAACCTTGTTCGATGTAGCTTCCCGGCATGCTTTCCAGAAGCCTGTAGGCCAAAAGGGTGTTGGCATAGTAACGGTTGATGCCGCCCGTAAGGATGGTCTGGCGGTTGCCAAGGAGATCGAGGGTGACGGCAAAACGCGGCGCCAGATTGAGGTTTTCCATGAAATCGTCATAAGACAGGCGCAACCCCGGCCGCAGTTCCAGCCGCTTGTAGCGAAGGATATCTTCCAGGTAGAGGCTGTACTGCTGTAAACGGGCTTCGGCGGCGTATTGCTCGTAAACGTTTCGCCTGTTGGTGCCATTGCTAAAAAAGGTGTAAAGATAGCTGGTCTCGTCCCGTCGGGAGGTGCCTTCGATATTCTGAAAATCGGCCCCGAGGTTGATTTTGTGGCTGAACGCTCCACTGCGCAAAGGGTCAAGTTCAAGGTCGGCTTTGCACTGCAGGGTCTGCTGTGTTTTTTCGATATCTCCGGGAAAGCCTTCCCTGTCCCAGCTGTTGTCCGGGTTCTGGGTCTGGCGCATATGGTCCGGAGCTTGCCGGGAATTTTCACTCTCCTTGTAGCCCGCCTGCAGATGCAGGTCGGCGAAGGGCAGCCCGGTGCGTAGCTCCGCATTGATCTGATAGGCGCCACCCAGGATGGTCATGTCGCTGTTCCGAAAATCCTTTTGAAAATATCTGCCTTTATAAGGGCTGTAAAGCCACGAAAGATCAAAGGTCGAGGCGGAACTGGCGGCCGGTGTTCCGGAAAGTTTCAGCAGAAAGGTTTCGTTGCGGCGCTGCTGTTTGCGGGTTTCGCCAAAATACTGAAGCGGGATGCTGGAAAGAAACAGCCGGTAGGCGGCCAGCATGCGCAGGCGCGGCGAGAAAGGGGCATGCACATCGAAGCCCGCCTGGTGTTTCTTGAATTCAGGCTGCCGGGAATGGTCTGCGGAATTTTCGAATTTTTCACGCTCGGATGCTGCAATATGGAATGAGGTCCAGGCATCCCGGGTGGTGCGGTAAAACAGGCTGCCTCCGAAATCGGCGGCGGGATCGATGGTTCTGGCATGAACAACCCCGCCTTTGAAATCTCCAAAACTGGCGGGAACGTTGTGATCGTAGACGGTTATATCTTCGACCAGGGACGCGTCGAGAAAGATTTCCTGGGCGTGACCTGGCACATTGTTGTGCTCAAGGGGGTTGTCGGCATCAGGGTCGAGCAGACTGTTGTTGCCCAGACCGTCGATGATGAAATTGTTTTCGAAAGCTTTTCCACCGCTGATGGAAACGGCCGCCGGCAGGATTTCTCCCCCATGCGAAGAAAGATTGGCGGCCTCGCCGTACTGTATATCCGGCAGAAAGGTCAGCATATCGCTGATGCTGCCGTTGCCGGCGGGGATGCCTTCGATGATTTTTCGCTCGATGGTTCGGGAGGCGGTGCTCAAGGGTTCATACGCTGCTTTTACCATGATCGGCGGAAGGACGGTGCTGACATTGCCCAGGGGCTCATCATCCTGCTGGCCGCATGGCGTGGTTTCGAAAGCCATGGCGACGGGACACCCTGTCAGCGTTGCGCAAAAAACGACCAACAGCGGCAGCCGCCTGAAAAAGAAAGGGCGACCTGGCGCAAAGAATGCCCTTTGACAGGGCTGCCGGGAGCATGCTGTTCGTGCGCAGCGGGTTTTTTGCAAATGCGGCCAGGGCGATGGTTTCATGTTCTCTCATGGGAAGTGTGAAAAAAAGACAGCCTCGATTTTTTATCATAAGAGAGTCTCGTGTAATAGAGAAATTCTTTAAAAAACAAATATTTACAATTTATTAATGAAAGGGGGGTATAAAGCCTTGGCGCTGCCGCCAAGGCCGTTTCCCGTATGCTGCACGATGATACTTCGATTTTCTGCCTGAGGTTATGCGCCGTTCTTGACAAGCCCGCCGCGTTTTCTTACCCTACGGGCGAATTTATGCCCTGAAAAGGACGATGGCGTCGCCAGGAACCAGATTCGGGGTGTTGCGGTGTTTGTTCAGGACGCCATTTTGTCTGGCTGTGCAGATGGTTTTTATGAGCGCAACAAAGGATGATAAACGCCATGTCCATCATTGCGGTAATTCCCGCACGTTTTGCATCGTCGCGGTTTCCCGGCAAACCGCTGGCGGTGATTCTCGGAAAAACCATGATCCAGCGGGTCTATGAACGTGCTGCCCAGGCCCGTTGCATTGACCGCGTGGTGGTTGCCACGGACGATTGCCGCATTGCCGAGGAAGTGCGGCGTTTCGGCGGCGAAGTCCGGATGACCCGGGCGGATCACGCCACTGGCACTGACCGTTTGGCCGAAGTCGCCGAAGGACTCGATGCCCAATTGGTTGTCAATGTTCAAGGGGATGAACCTCTTATCGATCCGCGTATGATCGATGCCGTCGTCGCTCCTTTGGTGGAAAACCCGAATATTCCCATGGGAACCCTGAAGACCCCGCTGTCAACCTGGCAGGAATACATGGATCCCAATGTCGTCAAGGTCGTAACGGATGGACAGGGGTTTGCCCTTTACTTCTCCCGCGCGCCGATTCCCTGCCCCAGGGATATTGAAATTCAGAATTCCGGCAGCTTGCCGGCATCTGTGGTATTGTTCCGCCATGTTGGCCTGTATGTTTATCGCAGGGATTTTTTGCTGGAGTTTGCACGTTTGCCGGCCACGCCTCTGGAAAACCTGGAAAAGCTCGAACAGCTCCGGGCTCTGGAGCACGGGCATCCCATCCGCGTGGTGGAAACCGAGCTGGTGAGTCTGGGAGTCGACACGCCGGAAGACCTGGCTCGTGTCGAACAATATCTGCTGGAGCATTGATACCCGGCCGGTGGCAGAGGCCGCGGGGATTTTGATGCTTTAAATCTCCATGTTTTCCGTGTAGAATCCGATTTTTCGTTTTGGTCCTTGAGGGCGGTGCGCTGCAGTGCCCGGACGGAGGAATTTCTTATGAAGACCAAGTTTCTGTTTATTACCGGCGGCGTGGTTTCGTCTCTTGGCAAAGGGCTGGCGGCCGCTTCCATTGGTGCCTTGATGGAGGCGCGGGGGCTGCGGGTTTCCATGCAGAAAATGGACCCCTACATCAATGTCGATCCGGGAACCATGAGCCCTTTTCAGCATGGTGAGGTTTTCGTGACCGACGACGGTGCCGAGACCGACCTCGACCTGGGTCATTACGAGCGTTATACATCCGCCCGTTTGAGCCAGAAATCCAATTTCACCACCGGCCAGGTTTATGATTCCGTCATCCGCAAGGAACGGCGGGGCGATTATCTTGGCGGAACCGTGCAGGTGATTCCCCATATCACCAATGAGATCAAGGCCAAGATTCTGGCCAACTCCCGGGATGTCGATGTCGCCATTGTCGAGGTTGGCGGTACGGTCGGCGATATCGAATCCCTGCCTTTTCTGGAGGCGATTCGCCAGTTCCGCGTCGAGCGCGGCCGCGAAAATGTCCTCTACGTTCACCTGACCCTGGTTCCCTATATCCCGACCGCCGGCGAACTCAAGACCAAGCCGACCCAGCACAGTGTCAAGGAGTTGCGGGAAATCGGCATCCAGCCCGATATCCTGTTGTGCCGCTGCGACCGGGAAATTCCGAGAGACATGAAGGCCAAGATAGCGCTGTTCTGCAATGTCAACGAAGAGGCGGTCATCACGGCGCGTGACGTCAAGTGTATTTACGAGGTCCCCATCACGTATCATGAGGAGGGGCTCGACGAGCGCATCATCGATTACCTGAATATCTGGACCAAAGCCCCCGACCTGACGGCCTGGGAGCGCATCGTGAAGCGTTTCCATGAGCCCGAATCCGAAACCACCATCGCGATTGTCGGCAAGTATGTCGAGCTGACCGAGAGCTACAAGTCGTTGTCCGAAGCGCTTACCCATGGCGGGATTGCCAACAACTGCCGGGTTAACCTGATCTATGTCGACTCCGAAGCTCTGGAACGTCACGGCATCGGCGATACATTCAGGAATGTTGACGGCATTCTGGTGCCCGGCGGCTTCGGTCACAGGGGCAGCGAAGGCAAGATTGCCGCCATTCGTTATGCCAGGGAAAACAAGGTGCCTTTTTTCGGCATCTGTCTCGGCATGCAGATGGCGGTGGTTGAATTCGCCCGCAATGTCTGCGGTATCGAAGACTGTTTTTCCTCCGAATTCAAGGAAGATGCCGCGAACCCTGTAATTCACATCATGGAACATCAGAAAAAGATCACGCGGAAGGGGGCACCATGCGTCTCGGGGCCTATCCCTGCCAGTTGGCGGAAGGAACCCTCGCTCGCCGCATCTTTGGAACCGGCGATGTGCAGGAACGGCATCGGCACCGTTACGAGTTCAATAACGCCTACCGTGAACGCCTGGAAAAAGGCGGACTGGTCATCTCCGGCATTTTCCGTGATGCCGATCTCGTGGAAGTTGTGGAACTGCAGGAGCATCCCTGGTTCCTGGGCTGCCAGTTTCACCCCGAGTTCCGGTCCCGTCCCATGGAGCCACATCCTTTGTTCGAGTCTTTCGTCGGCGCCTGCCTGAAGCAACGCACAGAGGGCTGAAATGACGAATCTTCTCCAGATAGGTGATGTCCGTTTCGGCGCCGGCTCGCCCCTGGCACTGATTGCCGGTCCCTGTGTCATGGAGGACGAGGAGCTAACTCTCGCCATTGCCCGGCAACTGCTGGAGGTCAAACGGGAACTCGGCATCGGCGTTGTGTTCAAGGCATCCTTCGACAAGGCGAATCGCACTTCGGTCACCTCGTTTCGCGGTCCGGGAATGGAGAAGGGGCTGGCCATTCTCGATACCGTTCGGCGGCAGACCGGATTGCCGATCCTGTCCGATGTGCATGATGTCGCTCAGGTTGAAGCGGCTGCCCGGGTTCTGGATATTCTACAGATTCCGGCTTTTCTGTGCCGACAGACCGATTTGCTGCTGGCCGCCGGCAACAGCGGCAAGGTCGTCAATATCAAAAAGGGTCAGTTTCTCGCCCCTTGGGACATGGCCAATGCCGTGGCAAAGGTTGTGTCCACCGGCAATGAGCGCATTCTGCTGACAGAGCGCGGTACCACCTTTGGCTACAATAACCTGGTGGTGGACATGCGCGCGCTGGCGATCATGCGCGAAACAGGGTGCCCGGTAGTCTTCGACGCCACCCATGCCGTGCAGCTGCCGGGCGGCAGCGGCACGTCGTCGGGCGGGCAGCGGCAGTTTGTGGCGGCTCTATCCCGGGCCGCCGTCGCGATGGGGATAGACGGCCTTTTCTGGGAAGTGCATCCGCAGCCCGAGAAGGCTTTGTGTGACGGGGCCAATTCGCTGCCCCTTGCGCAGATAAAAGCCATTCTCAGGGAAATCCTGGCTATAGATGCCATTGTCAAAGGACGTGTTTCACCGTGAACAACATGCTGGATACCGCAAAACGGGTTCTTGAAATCGAGGCCGAGGCCATCATGGCGCTTTGCCGGCGGCTGGACGGGCGTTTTGTCGCTGCCGTGGACATGATTCTCGCTTGCCGCGGGCGCGTCGTCATTACAGGCATGGGCAAATCCGGGCTTATCTGCCAGAAAATCGCCGCTACCATGGCTTCCACCGGGACTCCGGCGTTTTTCCTGCATCCGGCCGAGGGAATCCATGGCGACCTCGGCATGCTCATGAAAGGGGATGTGGTCATCGCCGTTTCCAATTCCGGCAACACCGAAGAAATCGTACGCATCCTTCCGGTCATCAAGCGCATGGGATTGCCGCTTATTGCCATGACGGGGCAGCCGGGCAGTGCTCTTTCCCGGGCCGCCGATGTGCTGCTCAATATCTCGGTGCGCGAGGAAGCGTGCCCTCTCGGCCTGGCCCCGACCGCCAGCACCACCGTCACCCTGGCCATGGGCGACGCCCTAGCCGTGGCGTTGCTGGAAAAACGCGGTTTTCGGGAGGAAGACTTCGCCCTGTTCCATCCTGGCGGCACTCTGGGGAAAAAGCTGCTGCTTAAAGTCGAGGATCTGATGCATACCGGCGACGAGGTTCCGCTGGCGACCACAGGTACCCTGCTGAAGGAGGCCTTGTTCGAAATCACCAGCAAGAAACTGGGCATCACCGGCGTTCTCGACGATGCCGGCAATCTGGTCGGTGTCTTTACCGATGGCGACCTGCGGCGCACCATGGCCAGGGGTTGCGATGTCCTTGATCTGCCCCTGAGTGAAGTGATGACGGCGTATCCGAAGCGAATTCTGCGGTCCAATCTGGCGGCCAAAGCCGTTCAGAAGATGGAGGAGTTTTCCATCACCTCCCTGTTTGTTTTCGACCGGGAAGACAGTACCGTGCCGGTCGGCATCATTCATCTGCATGATCTGCTGAAGGCGGGAGTTGTCTAATGCATGCACCGGGGAAAAACATCCGTTTGCTGCTGCTCGACGTTGACGGGGTCATGACCGATGGCCGCATTACCTACGACGCTCAGGGTGGCGAAAGCAAGAGTTTCGATGTCAAGGACGGGCACGGTCTGAAGCTGTTGCAGCGCGCCGGCATCCAGGTCGGCATCATAACCGGCCGTTGCTCCTCCATTGTGCAGCGGCGCGCCGAGGAGCTGGGTATCGAAATTGTCTACCAGGGGGCGAAAAACAAGCTGGAGCCTTTTGAGCAGATTCTGCGCGAACGGGGTTTTCGGGAAGACGAAATCGCTTACATGGGAGACGATCTTGTCGATTTGCCTGTCCTGTTGCGGGTCGGATTCTCCGCCACGGTGGCGGATGCGGTTGCCGAAGTCAGGGAGAGGGTGGATTATGTCGCGGCGTGTCCGGGGGGACGGGGCGCGGTGCGGGAAGTCTGTGAATTTCTAATGAAACAGGCCGGAGTCTGGCATCGTGTCACCGAGCGTTATTATGGCGGCGAACCGGTCTCCTGATCAAAACCCGTGCCAACTTTTTATGGAACCAGCTTTACAGTTTCAGGCGATGGTGATATACTGGCGCGACTTATGATTAGAAGGGTAACTATTCGAAATTTATTGCTTATTGCGATTCTGGCGCTGTGTCTGGCGCTGGGTTTTCGTATTTACAGCCATCGCCGGGAAACGCCTCCGGAGTCTGTCGTCGACGCGCTTCCGTCCGGCACGGATCTTTCCCTTCAGGACGTTCAATACACTGAAACAAGTCAGGGGATTCGGCGCTGGAGTCTGGCGGCCCGGTCGGCTGCCTACGATGCGGGGCAGGGCCAGAGCGCCGTGCAGGATATGCGGGTGGAGTTCTTCGACCGGGAAGGGCGACTGCAGATGGTTCTTACTGCCCGCGAAGGCCTGTGGACCCAGAATTCCGGCGACATTGTGGCCAAGGGAGACGTGGTCGTCAAGGCGGTCGAGGGCTACACGCTTAGCAGTGAAGAACTGCGCTATCAATCGGCGACCGATCAGGTATCCACCGACAAACCTGTGCGGCTCGAAGATAATAACCTGCAGCTTGACGCGCGGGGCATGCGGTATGGCCTCAAGGATCGCTCCCTGAAATTGTTTTCCGAGGTCCGGGCAACGCTGAACACTCAAGGAACGGGGTTCTGAGATGGTTTCTAGGATTTCTCTGGTTGCGGTTATTGTGGGGCTGGTCCTGGCGTTGCCGGTCTGCTCCGAGCCCATCGGCGCTGCAGGGAAAGGCATGCCGTTGCAGGTTACGTCCAGCTCCCTGGAAGCCGACGGTGGCTTGAAACAGGTCGTTTTTGTGGGTAATGTGGTTGCGGTGCAGGGCGCGTTGACCATGCACGCCGACAAGCTCATTGTACGCTACGAGGGAAAGAGCAACGATGTTTCCCAGATTGAAGCCCTCGGGAAGGTGCGCATCGAGAAAGATGGACGGGTTGCCACCGCCGGACGTGGGATTTACGAGGTGGGCAAGGGCGTTGTGGTTCTGACCCGGTCTCCCAGGGTTCAGCAGGGCGTCAACTCGGTGGAAGGGGACGAAATCATCTTTTACCTGAACGAAGATCGCAGCGTTGTCAAAAGTCAGGCCGGCTCGCGGGTCAGGGCGATATTGACGCCCAGGGAGAAAAGCGTTGAGCCGTAAACTGGAAGCCTGCGGCCTGTGCAAAAGCTACCGCGGACGACAGGTCGTATGCGGGGTCGATCTGACCATTCGGTCCGGTGAGGTTGTCGGTCTGCTGGGTCCGAATGGCGCCGGGAAGACCACATCCTTCTACATGGTGGTAGGGCTTGTGCGACCGGACCAGGGGAAGGTGCTTCTCGACGCTCAGGACCTTACCGGCATGCCCATGTATCTGCGGGCCCGGGCGGGGATTTCCTACCTGCCGCAGGAAGCTTCGGTTTTCCGGAAATTGAGTGTCGAGGAAAACCTTCTGGCCATTCTTGAAAATGTCGCCAGCGCAACCGGTCGGCAGAGGGCTCGCGCCCACGACCTGATCGAGGAATTTCGGCTGCAGCATGTAGCGCGTTCGCCGGGTTACGCTCTGTCCGGGGGGGAACGCAGAAGACTTGAAATAGCCCGCGCCCTCGCTATCGATCCGGGGTTTATTCTTCTGGACGAGCCGTTCGCCGGTATCGACCCGCTCGCCGTGCACGACATTCAGAACATTGTGCGCCGGTTGCGTGACAAAGGGATCGGAATTCTCGTTTCCGACCACAACGTCCGTGAAACGCTTGGTGTTTGTGACAAGGCATATATTCTCAGTGACGGGCGGATTCTGGCCTGCGGCAACCCGGAACAGATCGCCAGTTGTCCGGAGGTCCGAGCCGCTTATCTTGGGGAGAATTTCCGCCTGTAACCGCAGCGGAAAAGGCGCGTTGTTTTAGGGGATCTTGTTGTCAAAGATTGGGGAAACATGGCATTAGAAATTCGGCAGCAGCTAAAATTGAGTCAACAGCTTGTTATGACCCCTCAGTTGCAGCAGGCCATCAAACTGCTGCAGCTTTCACGGATTGAGCTTGAGGCGGTCGTCCGGCAGGAACTGGAGGAAAACCCGGTTCTTGAAGAAGGCGGGGATCAGGCCGAAGACAAGGAGCTTGCCGCCGAGACCGCGGAAATTTCAGAAGTTCCCGAGACATCCGCCGGCTCCGAGGAGGTCAAGGAACTGCAGGGCAGCATGGAGGAGTTCAATCAGGCGGACTGGCAGAACTACCTTGATGGCTACCACTCCAGCGGCGCGACCGCCGATACCTACGAAGCCGATGAAGATCGCCCCAGCTTCGAAAGTCTTCTGACCAAAAAAACCTCCCTCGCCGATCACCTTCTCTGGCAGTTGAACCTCAGCCGCATTCCCCAGGATGTACGCCTTGCCGCCGCCGAGGTCATCGGCAATATCGACGAAGAAGGTTACTTCAAGGCCTCGCTCGAAGAAATCTCGAAGGCTACAGGTGTCGATCCGACGGTTGCTGAGCGGGCGCTGCATGTGGTCCGTGAATTCGATCCCGCAGGGGTAGGTGCCAGCAATTTGCGCGATTGCCTTCTCAAGCAGGCCGAAGTTCTGGGCATGGGAGACACTCTGGTCGGCATCATACTGCGCGACCATATCGCTGAGCTGGAAAATCGCAGATATCAGGCGATTGCGAGGACGTTGAATGTGCCGCTGGACGACATTCTGGGGGCTGCCCGTCTTATTTCAGGGCTGGATCCGCGGCCCGGTCGGGCGTACAGCCAGGAAGAGATTCAGTATATCACCCCCGATATATTCGTGCATAAGGTGGGCGAAGAGTACATCGTGGTGCTCAATGACGAAGGATTACCCAATCTGCGCATCAATTCTTTCTATCGCAACGCCTTGTCCGGTGGTCACAAGGTGGACGAGGCTGCGGGTGAATACATCCAGGAAAAATTACGCGGCGCTCTCTGGCTGATCAAAAGCATTCATCAAAGGCAACGCACCATTTTCAGAGTGACCAAAAGCATCGTCAAGTTCCAGCGGGATTTTTTTGAAAAGGGGATTGAATATCTCAAGCCTCTGGTTTTGCGTGATGTTGCCGAAGATATCGAGATGCACGAATCGACGGTCAGCCGCGTGACGACCAACAAATATGTACAGACTCCGCGAGGCCTGTTTGAGTTGAAGTATTTTTTCAACAGCGGTATAAATACGACGGTAGGTGATTCAATTGCATCCGAAAGTGTAAAGAGTAAGATCAAGGACATTATTTCTGAAGAAAATCCCAAAAAACCGTATTCGGATCAGAAAATTGTCGATATTCTCCGGCAGGAGGGGATCGATATCGCCCGTCGTACGGTAACAAAGTATCGAGAAATGCTTAATATCCGGTCGTCTACCGAGCGCAAGAGGCTATTTTGAGCGGTACCCGAAACTTTGGGTATAATTGGTAACAAGACCTGTAAGCGAAAAGCCTCGACACTCTACATAACCCGTTTTTAGGAGGTTTACAAGCATGCAGATTGCCGTAACATTTAGACACATGGATGCAAGTGATGCGCTCAGAATGTATCTCGAAGAAAAACTTGTGCGGGTAAAGAAGTACATCGATGAGCCGATCGACGCCCAGGCTGTGCTGTCGGTGGAAAAAAAGATCCGGCATTGTGCCGAGGTGACCCTGGTTGCCAAGGGCATCACCATCAAGGGTTCCGACGAGACCAACGACATGTACGCCGCCATCGACGGCATGGTGGACAAGATCGAGCGCCAGTTGAAGCGCTACAAGGAAAAAATCAAGAATCACAAGCCTGCCAATGAGCGGGCTCGTCAGGTGGAAAAGACGGTTTTTGCCGCTGAAAGTATCGACACGGGCGCCGCGGAGCCCATCGTCATTCGCAGCCAGAGTTTTTCCGTCAAGCCCCTATCCGTAGAAGAGGCCGTAATGCAGATGGATCTTTTGAACAAGACATTCCTGGTTTTTTCGGATGCTTCAACAGAAGAAATCAGCGTTGTGTATCGTCGCAAGGACGGTAATTACGGGCTTATCGTTCCCCGCAAGTAACGGCGTGTTTTGTTGCCATCAGGAGGAGGAGAAGACGGGCCCGGCAATACTTTTGCTGCCAGAAACCTGTCCACCGGTTGTATTATGAAAATCGTCGATCTGCTTAATCCCGCCGCCATAGTCGCTGATCTGAGTGCGGTGGACAAGGATGCCGTGCTTGAGGAACTGGCCAAAGCCGTGGTCCAGGTCGAGAAGAGTCTGGACCATGGTGATGTGGTCAGGGTGTTGCAGGAGCGGGAAAGGCTCGGGAGTACCGGCATTGGCGATGGGGTAGCCATTCCTCACGGCAAGCTCCGGACCATTGACCAGTTGGTGCTGTCTTTTGGCCGTAGCGGCAAAGGCGTTGAATTCGACTCCCTGGATGGCAAGCCTGCGCAGCTTTTTTTTCTTCTGCTGGCGCCTGAAGAATCTGTCGGGATGCACCTGAAAACTTTGGCGCGCATCTCCAAACTGCTCAAAAGTTCCGCGGTGCGCCAGCGTTTGCTGAGTGCCGACTCCGAAGCGGAGCTGTATCGCATCATCGGGGAAGAGGAAGAACGGCTTTAACCGGCCCCGGAGTGGCACGTCTGCTGTGTCGCTCCGGGTTAAAACAGTTGCCGCCTGCAGCGTGAGTATCTGTTCCGAAGGGTGTCCCGGTGGCCGCGGTATCCGTCCCGAACGACCGGGAGTGTTTTTGTGCAGTTGAGTCCGGGTCTGATTTTTCGGCACTGGAACGGCATCGCTGATCTTTCTCTGGAGTCGCATGAAACGTGCTCGGTTGATTATCATTACGGGGCTGTCGGGATCCGGAAAAACCACAGCGGCCCGCTCCCTGGAAGATGAAGGTTTTTTCGTTGTCGACAATCTCCCGTTGGTGTTGCTGCCTGAATTTCTGAAATTGCATGTCTGTTCGGGGCCGGGAAACTCCAATGTGGCAGTGGTCGTCGATGTGCGCAACAAACCCTATCTCGAGGGTTACCGGCAAACCCTCGATGAGATACGTTCCGCCGGGCATCTGGTCGACATCTTCTTTTTTGATTCCTGCGAGGAAGTGCTTATCCGGCGCTATTCAGAAACCCGGCGGCGCCATCCCCTGTCCCGGAAACAGGGAATCGCCGAGTCGATCCGTCAGGAGCGGGCGCTGTTGTCCGGCATCATGGATCTTGCCACGGAAATTATCGATACATCCTGGTTGACCCCCCATCAACTGCGTGCCAAGGTTGTGCAGATGGTGGCCGGCGATCAGAAGGGGATTCCGCTGGCAGTTCTTGTGCAGTCCTTCGGTTTCCGTTATGGCATTCCTCCCGGCTCCGATCTTGTCATGGACGTGCGTTTTTTGCCCAACCCTCATTTCGTACCTGATCTGCGCCCCTATACGGGGCTTTCTCCAGGCGTCCGGAATTTTGTTCTGGAACAGGATGCATGCCAGGAATTTCTGGGTCGTTTCAGGCACCTTCTCGATTATCTTTTGCCCTGTTACCGTCGGGAAGGTAAAAGTTACCTGACCATCTCTATCGGATGCACCGGAGGGCGGCATCGCAGCGTTGCCATTGCAGAGTATCTGCGGCATGCCATCCACGGCGATAATCTCGTCGTTGAAGGGGTGCACCGCGATGTGGCGAAGGAGTAGGTGACCGTGGTAGGTCTGGTCCTGGCGACACATAGCGGCCTGGCGGGTGAACTTGTCAGGACGGCTGAAATGATTCTCGGACCCTTGTCCCGTGTCGCGGTGGTGCATATCGGGCGCGGTGAAGGCCCCGACGAGATTCGCAAACGTTTTCAGCGGGCCATCGAAGAGGCGGGACGGGATGGTGACGGGGTGCTGGTGTTAACGGATATGTTCGGCGGAACGCCTTCCAACATCGGTTTTTCGTTTCTCGAGCAGGGGGTTGTCGATGTGCTCAGTGGCGTGAACCTCCCCATGCTTCTCAGAGCTTCCCAGGAGCGTCCTGGTCGTTCCCTGGGGGAACTTGCGGTGCTCTTGAGGGACTGCGGGCAGCAGAGTATTTTACTGGCAAGCGATATTCTTGCCAGATAGTATCCATGTGGGAAACGAGCCTTTTTTCGTTGCGGCCAGGAAATCAAGGGGTTGCGCGAAGGCGTACATCGGTACGCCGCGCAAGCAAGCCTGCGGATGGACGCCGCCACGGTGGAAAAGGGTCGTTTCCGGATGAAAACCAGATAGCCTTGGCGGATGGTTTGTTTATGAGCTTGGTACTGGCACGTATCGACAATCGACTGATCCACGGTCAGGTTCTTGAAGCCTGGATACCCGACACTCGTGCCAATTGCATCGTTGTCGCCAATAACGAAGTGGCCGCCGAAGATATCCGCAAGCGACTCATGACCGCTTCCGTGCCGCGCGGCATCCAGGTATTGATCGAATCTGTCGAAGAATCGGCAAAATTTGTCGCGTCCCGGGATAACGAGACACTGCGGGTCCTGGTTCTTTTCGCCAGCCCGGCAGATGCCCTGCGGGCCTATCGGCTGGGCCTGCATTTTTCGAAACTCAATCTCGGCAATCTTCATCGGCCCGAAGGTGCGTTTCAGTTGGGATGCACCGTTACCCTGGATCCCGAAGATATTGCAAACCTTTCCGAGCTCGAATCCTGCGGCGTAAAGATCGACTTGCAGTGCGTTCCCTCGGACCGCAAACGAAGCTGGCGCAACGCAATCAAGCTGAAATAAGGCAGGTATGACAATCGGATCTTCCCTCTGCACAGCTGCCGCCGTTTCCCTGCTTGCCGGCCTGGATCGGACTGCGGTATTGCAGCTGATGATTTCCCGGCCAATCGTGGCGGCGCCACTGGCTGGATGGCTGCTTGGTAATGCGGCCATCGGATTGGAAATCGGCGCTTTTCTCGAATTGTTGTGGTTGGGACGGATCCCTGTTGGCGCCTCGATCCCCCCGACGATACCCAGGTCGCCATCGGCTGTACCTTTCTTGCCATAACCCAGTATCCGGGACCGCCGGTCCCCGCAACGGCGTTTTCCATCCTCTGCTTGCTGGCAGCATTGCCCTTCGGCAGGATCGGCGGTTTTTTTGATCGTCTTGCCCGGCGTCGGAATGAATGTCTGTGGATGCGTGCCCAGCAGGCTCTCGATGAGCAGCGCTATGGGGTGGTGAACTGGCTGCATCTTCAGGGCGCGCTGCATTTCGGAATGGCATCGCTTTTGACATTGGGGGTGGTTCTTCTTGGCGGTTTTGTAGGGATCAGGGTTTTTACACCTGTTCTTGCCTCCGGGCCGACAGACATCTCCCCGTGGTTACGCATGGCCGTGCCGCTGGCCGGCATCGCGGCTTGTCTCGGCACCGTGAACTTCCGCAAATCCGCGTGCTTTTACGTTTTGAGCTTTATGGTCGTTTACAGTCTGCTGCTGGTTTCGGGATAAGCCATGGCCCTGTCGCGGAAGATTACCGGATGGATCCTCTGGCGGGTTGCGTTGCGCGGCTGGTTTTTGCAAGCCAGTTGGAATTTCGGGCGCATGCAGAACCTGGGGTTTCTTTTCGCCCTGTTTCCCGGCTTGCGCGTCCTTTATCAAGGTGCGGACCTGCAGCGGGTTTGCCGGCGTCATCTTGATTATTTCAATACCCATCCGGTGTTAGCTTTGCCGGTACTTGGCGCCAGTCTGCACCTCGAAGAACGGATAAGCCAGGGACAGGCACCCGAGATGGAGGTGGCGGAGTTCAAGTCCGTTCTGGCTGGCCCCTGCGCCGCCATGGGAGACAGTTTTTTCTGGGGAACACTGCGGCCTTTGGCGGCCAGCATTGCCGTCGGGTTGGCACTTGCCGGTTTCTGGTGGAGTGTCGCGGTTTTTTTGCTTTTGTACAATGCGCCATCCTGCGGTTTGCGGATTTACGGTTTCTGGCAGGGATACCGGAGAGGTTACAGAATTGTCGACAAGCTGCATCGATGGGGTCTGTCGGATCTTGCTTACCGTTTGCGCGCCATTCTGGTCATGGTTCTGGGAGGGGTGTCGGCCTGGATAACCTTTTCTGGACTGGAATCTGTCCGGCAACCCGGCCACTGGGGCTGGCTTGTGGTACCTGTTATGGTTATGGTCGGGTGGCTGGTCCGGCGCGGATTATCCTCGCTTGCGATGCTGACCGGTGTGGTGTTGTTGGTCTGGATTGGATCACATGTATGCGCCAGTGTGGGATTTTGATGGAAAAACAGTCTTTTATTATTGTCAATAAGCTGGGATTGCATGCCAGGGCGGCGGCCCTGTTCGTGAAGACAGCCGCCAGGTTCGAGGCCGAGGTCACGGTCTCCAAGGATGGTGAGGAAGTCAGCGGTAAAAGTATTATGGGGATATTGATGCTTGCGGCGGCCCAGGGGACGCATATCGAGGTTACGACCTCCGGCCCGGATGCCTGCCAGGCCATGGAATCCCTCGGGCAATTGATCCAGGATGGGTTTGGGGAGCAGTGAGATGATGCAGGACGTTTTTCTTGTAGGCATCGGCGCTTCACCGGGCATCGCCATCGGCTCCGCCTATGTGGTGGATCGCAGGCGCATGTCGGCTGTTGAGAGGGCGGTCGAACCCGGCGAACTCGATGCTGAAATCCGATTGTTCGAAAAAGCTCTGCAGCGTTCCCGGCAAGAACTGGAGGACGTCAAAAATCGTGTTGCCGATCCCCATATTGCCGAGCATCTGCATATCATCGACACGCACCTGATGATCCTGAAGGATCCCATGCTGGTCGATGAAACCATCGCTGTTATCCGCAGGAACCGGATCAATGCCGAGGGCGCCCTGCTGAGGGTTCTTGGGAAGTTTCGCGCCGTTTTCGATACCATTGACGACGAATACCTCCGGGAACGCCGCTCCGACATCGATTCGGTGGGGGAGCGCGTTCTTCGCAATCTGGTAGGCGTTTCTCAGCAATCCCTGGCCGACATCGAGCGTAAATCCGTTATCGTGGCCCACGATATTTCGCCCACCGACACGATGCAGATGGACAAGGCGCGGATTATCGGTTTTGTCACGGACCTGGGGGGCAGAACCTCCCATACGACGATTCTCGCCCGTTCCCTTGGAATCCCCGCGGTGGTCGGACTCGAAAATGTCACTTCCCGCGTGCGGGAGGGCATGCCTGTCATTATTGACGGCAGCACCGGAACGGTGGTGCTCAACCCCTCCCATGACACCTTCCGTGAGTACCTTGAAAAGAAGCGGTTTTATGAATACCAGGCCGAGGAACTGACTTATTTCCGGGGACTTGAAGCCGTTACCCTGGACGGTCACCGAGTGGTGCTGCGCAGCAATATCGAAATTGCGGAGGAGGTGCCGATTGCCCTGCGCGAAGGGGCGCAGGGTGTGGGGTTGTTCCGTACCGAATTTCTTTACATGAAGCGCAATCATGTGCCATCCGAAGAAGAACAACTGAGCGCTTACCGACAGATCATCGAAAGCATGGCCCCGCACCCGGTGACCATTCGCACCCTGGATGTCGGAGGCGACAAACTGGTTTCCGGCATCGATCTTTCCGACGAAGCGAATCCGGCCATGGGGTTGCGCGCGATCCGCTTTTCCCTGAAAGAAAAGAATCTGTTCAAGGTCCAGTTGCGGGCCATCCTCAGGGCTTCCGCGTTTGGCAATGCGCGCATCCTGTTCCCCATGATTACCGGCGTGGCGGAGATAAAAAGCTGCAAGTGCCTGCTTCAGGAAATCAGGCAGGAGTTGGTCGCGGAAGGGCATGCTTTCGACCCTGACATCGAGATCGGCATCATGATCGAGACCCCCGCAGCGGCCCTGGTCACCGAATTGCTGGCTCGTGAAGTCGATTTTCTTTCCGTGGGAACCAACGATCTGATTCAGTACTGTCTGGCCGTGGATCGCGGCAACGAACATGTGGCCTATCTTTTCGAACCCCTGCATCCAGCCATTTTGCGGACTCTGCGGATGATCTGTGATGCGGCAAAACAGGCAGGCGTCATGGTCGGTATCTGTGGCGAAATGGCCGGCGACCCCCTCTATGCGCTGGTTTTGCTCGGTCTCGGTTTTGATGAATGGTCCATGAATGCCCCCTATATCTCCCAGGTCAAGCGGATCATACGTCAGGTTCACCGACCCGAGGCCGAGAGGCTTGTCGAAGAACTGTTCGAACTGGGGTCGGCTCCCGAGGCAGCCCGTCGTCTCGCAGGAGAAATGAACAAACGGTTCCCCTCGCTTTTCAGCCACCCGACCGCAGTTGGCGGCGAATGATACAGCGTAAAAGCTTGACAGGTCCCACGTCGCTACTTAAGATTCAGCATTCTTCAAAATACTTACCAGGAGGGCTTTCTCATGCCTATGACCGATTTTCTTTTTACCTCCGAATCCGTAAGCGAAGGGCACCCCGACAAGGTGGCCGACCAGGTATCCGACGCGATTCTTGATGCCATCCTCGCTCAGGATCCGCACAGCCGTGTCGCCTGTGAAACGATGGTTACCACGGGGATGGCCATTGTCGCCGGAGAAATTACCACCAACGCTGTCGTCAACTATCCCAATGTGGTCCGTGACGTTATCCGGGACATCGGCTACAACGATTCCGCCATGGGTTTCGACTGGGAAACCTGCGCGGTGCTGACGTCCATCGATCGCCAGTCCCCGGATATTTCCCAGGGCGTTACCGAAGGGCAGGGGCTCTACAAGGAGCAGGGGGCCGGCGACCAGGGGCTGATGTTCGGTTATGCCTGCGACGAAACGTCCGTGCTGATGCCGATGCCCATTACCTATGCCCATCAATTGACACAACGCATGGCCGATGTTCGCAAGAGCGGAATGCTGACTTTTTTGCGTCCGGACAGCAAATCCCAGGTGTCGGTTCAGTATATCAACGACAAGCCGGTAAGAGTCGATGCGGTGGTGGTCTCTTCCCAGCATGAACCGGATGTGTCTTACGAGACGTTGCGCGAGGCACTGATCGAAGAAGTTATCAAAAAAGTCATTCCGGTTGAGATGCTCGATGAGAACACCAAGTTTTACGTCAACCCGACAGGCCGGTTCGTCGTCGGCGGTCCGCAGGGCGACTGCGGTTTGACGGGCCGGAAAATCATCGTCGATACCTATGGTGGTCAGGGATCCCATGGCGGCGGGGCCTTTTCCGGCAAGGATCCCTCCAAGGTCGATCGCAGCGCCTCCTATATGGCGCGCTACATTGCCAAAAATGTCGTGGCCGCAAAACTGGCACGCAAGTGTGAAGTTCAGATTGCCTACGCCATTGGCGTGGCCGAACCTGTTTCCATCATGGTCAACACCTTCGGTACCGGTGTGCTGCCGTCCAACGATATTGCCCGCATCGTGCGCGAAGAGTTCGACATGCGCCCGGCCGCCATCATTCGCAGTCTCGACCTGCTGCGCCCCATTTATCACAAAACCGCTGCCTATGGACACTTCGGGCGGGAATTGCCGGATTTCACCTGGGAGCGCATCGACCGGGTCGATTCCCTGCGTGAACGCGCCGGGTTCTGATCCTTCCGACAAAAAAGCGAGCCTTGCGGTTCGCTTTTTTGTATTGGACGGTTTGCGGTGCTGTCTGCATTGCTGTTGTCGGTTTGCCGAGCCCAGGTGACGACCATGACCTGATTTATGTGCTAATATAGGTTTAATTCAGATCGTGCGGATAAATGAAAAGTGCTCAGTTCTGCAAGAATGCAATCGTTTGACGGAACGGAACCAGACACGCATCTGCTAACGGAAAGGTGGACGATCATGAAAATTACCGGTTCGATGTTATCTCTGGCGCTGTTGGCGGTACTGCAGGCGGGGTGCTCGGCCTATCGCAGTCAGGAAGTGCCGTTCCGGGCTCCATCAAGCTACGCAAATATGCAAGTGGTTTCCGGAGCGCAACTGGCATCCAGGGCGTTTGTCGATAAATCCGAGGCAATCAGCGCGTTCGGCTTCGACATCCGCAGTGCCGGGCTGCTGCCGGTCCAGGTGGTTTTCGACAATCAGGGTGAACAGGCATTGACCGTGGTTCCCGAGCAATCTTTCCTGATCGATAGCACTGGCAGCCTGTGGAATCTGCTCGACAGCCGCACCGCCTATATGCGTATCGAACAGAGTTCGGAATATGCACGGATTGCAAAGGGCGGCGGCAAGGGAGCCATGCTCGGTGCAGCCGGGGGAGCGGTGCTTGGTGCCGCCATTGGCATTCTCAGCGGTGAAAACGTCGGTTCCGCCCTGTTCAAGGGGGCGGCCGTGGGCGGCGCTGGCGGAGCGGTTGTCGGTGGCACCCAGGGTGCCGGCGACGATGAGGCAGGCCGGCAGATAGCCAGGGATCTGGCCAACAAATCCCTGATTAACGAGGCTATCCAGCCAGGCAGTCTCGCTCAGGGCTTTCTGTTCTTCCCCGGTGAGGCCGAGTCAGCCGCTCAACTGCGTCTGCAGGTCCGCGAAGTTGCTACGGGAAAAGTGCATACCGTGGTGATGCCACTGCAGTAAAGGGGTATCCGGGTTGTCCTGGGGCGGTTCCCTTCGGGGGGCCGCCTTTTTTCTTGCCTTGTGGTGCGAAATTCGCTATATCAAAACATATTGATATAGTCCGACAGGGATTCTTGATATATGTTTTCGACATTCAAAGCCTTGGCCGATCCAACCCGCTTGCGTCTGCTGGCGGTTCTCGTTCACGGCGAGTTTACCGTTCAGGAACTGACCGGCATTCTCGGGACCGGACAATCCAGGGTTTCGCATCACCTTAAAATACTTACGGATGTCGGGTTGCTGTCGGTGAAAAGGCAAGGCACCTGGGGATACTACCGTCTGGACGGGGATAACCCGTTTTTTCATGCCATTCGTTCCGTGGTCGAGGCCAGGCTTCGAAAGGAAACCGCCCCGGGTGACAAGGAGCGTATGCTGGCGACTCTGGAGAAGAGGCGGCACAGAAGCCGGGATTTTTTCGACAGACATGCGCGGCAGTGGGACAATCTGGTGCGCAACCTTCTGCCGATGGCGGATTACGAAAAGGAACTGCTGGCTTGCATACCCCGGGTGTCCGTTGTCCTTGAAGTTGGCGTCGGAACCGGCAATCTTCTGGCCGGCCTGCGCGGCCGCGCAGCGAAGGTGATCGGGGTGGATCATTCTTCGCGGATGCTCGAACTGGCCCGCCAAAGAGTTGCCGATGCGGGACTTGACGGCGTCGAGTTGCGCCTGGGAGAAATGCGCCATCTGCCGGTGGCGGATGGCGCGGCTCAGTGGATTGTGCTTAACATGGTGCTGCACCACGCCCCCCACCCGCAACAGGTGTTTTACGAACTGGCCCGGGTGCTGCCGGCCGGCGGCGGCATCAGTATTGCCGACCTGTGCCGTCATGATCAGGATTGGGTCAGAGAGCAAATGGCGGACCAATGGCTCGGTTTCGAACGGCAGGAACTGGAAACATGGCTGGCTGCTGCTGGTTTTGAGCCGGTTTTTTTTAATCGGGTGTCCGGAAATGTCAATGAACAGGACACCCTGTTGCTTTCCGCGGTTAAGATACGACAGGGTATGGAGACACACACTTAAATATTGCATGGCCTGGGCGTTGTTTAATTTCTGAAAGGGAGAACGTTATGAAAGAGCAACCATTGTCGAGCGGTTATATCGTCAGGGATATCAGCCTGGCCGAATGGGGCCGACGTGAAATACGCATGGCGGAAGCCGAGATGCCCGGACTCATGGCCATCCGTGAAGAATACCGGGACAGCAGGCCTCTTGCCGGCGCGCGCATAACCGGGTCTTTACACATGACCATTCAGACCGCGGTTCTGATCGAAACGCTGGCGGCCCTCGGTGCTGAGCTGCGCTGGGCCAGTTGCAATATTTTCTCGACCCAGGATCACGCCGCGGCCGCCATTGCCGCAGCGGGCATTCCGGTTTTTGCCTACAAGGGCGAATCTCTGGAAGAATACTGGGAGTACACTTTTAAAGCGCTGGCCCATGATCAAGGGCCGCAACTGATTGTTGATGACGGTGGTGATGCCACCCTGCTGATTCATCGTGGAGTGGCGCGGGAGCGGGAGTTTGCCCGTACCGGCAAGATTCCTGAAATCTCCTGCGAAAATAAGGAGTTGAGCATCGTGGACACGCTGCTGAACCGGCAGCTGCTTTGCGACGCCGAATATTGGCAGCACATGGCATCCGGATTGATGGGAGTCAGCGAGGAAACCACGACCGGCGTGCATCGCCTCTATCAGATGGCCCGTAACGGCGAATTACTGTTTCCGGCCTTTAACGTCAACGATTCTGTCACCAAAAGCAAATTTGATAATTTGTATGGTTGTCGCGAATCGCTGATCGACGGCATCAAGCGCGCCACCGATGTGATGATTGCGGGCAAGAAGTGTGTCGTGCTCGGATACGGAGATGTCGGCAAAGGCTGTGCCCAGGCATTTCGCGGCATGGGGGCTCTGGTGTCCGTCACGGAAATCGACCCGATCTGTGCACTTCAGGCCGCAATGGAAGGTTTTTCCGTCGTCGACATGGACGATGCCTGCCACTGGGGGGATGTCTTCGTCACCACCACCGGCAATGTGGACGTCATCACCCGCAGTCATATGGATGCCATGAAAAACGAGGCGATTGTCTGCAATATCGGACATTTCGATTCGGAAATTCAGGTCGATGCATTGTACGATGATCCGCAGCTCAAGGTGCATGAAGTCAAGCCCCAGGTCGATCAGGTGGAGTGGCCCGACGGCAAGCGCGTAACGGTACTGGCACGGGGGCGGCTGGTGAATCTTGGGTGCGCGACAGGGCACCCGTCCTTTGTCATGTCCAATTCCTTTACCAATCAGGTGTTGGCCCAGATCGAGCTGTGGCAGAACGCTCGCCACTATGAGAACCGTGTTTATGTGCTGCCAAAACAGCTGGATGAAAAGGTCGCCCGGCTGCATCTGGCTCAGCTTGGGGTAAAGCTGACCCGTTTGACTCCGAAGCAGGCCGCTTACCTCGGGGTGGATGCGGACGGGCCCTTCAAGCCTGATCACTACCGTTACTGACCCCGTCATTTCAAAGGGCAAAAAAATGGCGTCCGTTTGGGACGCCATTTTTTTGCAAAGGACTTCGAGTCCAGCGCGTAGAGGCAAAAGATCGGGTCAGGCATCCCCCTGCAGGAACAGCCAGGCGGCGACCATCAGAAACAGGATGTTGGCACCCCACGCCGCCACCAGCGGGGAAAAGGTTCCGGTGTATCCGAAGGCCAGCAGCGCGGCGTGCATGATGAAATAGGTTGCACCGATACCGATGCTGAGGGCAATCCCCGAGGCGAGGCTGACACCCCGGCCCTTGCGGATGGCAAAAGGAATGCCGAGAAACGCCATGACAAGACAGGCGAACGGCGAGGCAATGCGGGCGTGCATGTCGACATGGAAACGGGTCGAATTATAGCCTTCCTGTTGCAATTTGTTCGCGAGGCGCTTCAATTCGCTGATGGACAGATCCTCGTTGCGCTTGCTGCCGGGCACCTTGAAATCTTCGGGGGTGACAGGCAGGGCCATGGCTTTTTCGGGGAAACGCTGCTCGGTCAGCAGGCTGCCGCTGTCCGGATCGAACGTGCGGCCAACGACATCTCGGCAGCGCCACAGGTTTCCGGCAAAGGTGGCGCCGGCGGCATCGAGGCGTTCGCGCACGCGAAATCCGTCGTCGAAGGACAGCATGGTGATGCCTTCCAGGGTTTGCCGGTCGGGGTTGGCCGCGCGAATATTGAGAATGTTTTTTTGATGTCGCAACCAGATTCTGTCTCGCTTATAGGTCACCGAAGGCCCGCCTTTGACTTCGGTGGCCAGAACGTGACGCGCCTGTTTCACCGTATCGGGTACCACGAACTCGTTGGCGGTGAGGAGGATCAGAGAGAACAGCAGTCCCATGCGCAGCAGGGGGCGGAAATCGCCGCCAGGCTGAAGCCACCGGCGTGCATGGCGGTGAGTTCCCCGTTGCGCGCCATTCCGCCAAGGGTCATAAAGACCGCCATCAGGCATGCCAGTGGGGTAACCTGGGTGATGATAAGCGGCATTTTGTTAAGAAAATAGGCCAGATACAGGGAAGCCGAAGCACCGTGCTCGATGAAATTGTCGACCCTTTCAAAAAAATCGATGAGCAGGTACAGGCCGACGAAGGTCGCCAGGGCCAGCGCGAACAACCGGAAAAAGGATCGCAGGATATAGCGGTTGATGATAAGCATGGTCACCTTTTCCATAAACGGCGGCACAGGTACTCCGTCCATCGACGGCCGGCCTGCACCAGGGGCAGGGGCCTTTCCATGGCCGCGGCTTTGAGTATGGAGAGGCCGACCGCCAGAAAAACCAGGTTGGGCATCCAGATGATAAAACTGGGTTGTCCGCTTTCCACCACCAGGGTGTTGGCCAGGGACAACAGCAGATAATAGCCGAGAAAAACCAGCAGGCCGATGGCAAAGCCACTGCCGCGGCCGGAACGTACCGGTTGAATGCCCAGAGGAATGCCGATCAGCACAAAAACAAGAGGTGCAACAGGCAGCGCCAGGCGCCACTGATATTCGGCGGACAGTTCACGGTATCGCTCCGTGTCGCGGTCGGCAACCGGGGTGGCATGCAGTTCATGGCGTAGTTCATCAAGGAACATGGTCTTTCTGCGTTTGCGTGGTTTGTTGACGGAAGCGGAATCCTGTCCGAGATCCAGGCTCAGGTCGTATTGATGGAAGCCGACGACTTGAAAGGCATTCGCCGAACCGCCACCTTGCCGCTGAATGGTACCCCCTCCAGATGCAATGTCATTGTCAGGGTACTGGGACTGGACACGATGTGTCCGCTGCTGGCCAGAATTATCGCCGGCAAGGTGTTCTTGCGTTCGTCGGAGATAAATACCCCCTGCATGGCGCCGGAGCGCTCGTCGATATCGTTGGCGTAAATGACGATACCCTCGAATTCGTCGTTGAAGACCTGCGGTTCAATTCCGATGTTGGCGCGATTGCTGGCAATGTCGAACAGCTTCTGTTTGAAAAATTGTTCACTGGCCGGACGCACGGTGGTGGTCAGAAGTGCTGTCGCCAGGCTGACCGCCAGAGCGAGGGCGGCAAGGGGTTTTGCTATCTGGTAAAGACTGGTACCGCTGGCTTTCAGCGCAAGGATTTCCAGGTCGGAAGACATGCGGCCGAGGCCGGCCATGATGCCGAGCAAAAAGGACAGCGGCAGCGTAAGAACCAGAAAGCTCGGCAGCAACGAGGCAAACAGCAGCAGGATATCCATCAACGGTACGCCCTTGTTGACCACAAGTTCGACCAGTTTCAGGATCCGTCCCATGAGCAGGACAAGCGTAAAGACCGTCAGACCCAGGAACATGGGGACCAGGGTTTCCCGCAGCAGATAGCGATAAATGCGATGTGTAGACATAGCCCGGCATAGTAATACAGTCCCCCTGCTTTGTAAACAAGGCTTGCCTTGCGCCTTGCGCCGTCGGATCCCTGCGGCGCATGACGTCGGCAGGGAATGGTTGCCGTGGTTCAGTGAGCCGATTTTCTCCTTGCTAAGCCGGTACGTCCATGGTAAATACACGTGTTCACATCACGCACGCGTTCTGACCATCGGCGACGGTGCCCGACCGAATGAGTCCGGCGGGCTTCGCCAGGGGCGAGGGGCGCGGAGGCAAACCATTATCAAGGAGAAAAACATGGCTCAAATCAGTATGAAACAACTGCTCGAGGCGGGGGTGCACTTCGGCCACCAGACCAAACGCTGGAACCCCAAAATGAAGCCTTATATCTTCGGGGCCCGCAACGGTATCTACATTATCGACCTGCAAAAGACCGTACGCTATTTCAAGTCGGCCTACCAGTTCGTGCGTGAGACGGTTCAGAATGGGGAGAAAATCCTCTTCGTCGGCACCAAAAAGCAGGCCCAGGAAGCCATCCGCGAGGAAACTGAGCGCGCAGGTCAGTTTTTTATCGACAGCCGCTGGCTTGGTGGCATGCTGACCAACTTTTCCACGATCAAAAAAAGCATCGAGCGATTGAAGAAAATCGAAATCATGTCGCAGGACGGCACCTATGAGCTGCTCACCAAAAAGGAAGCTCTGGGTCTGGAGCGCGAGCGTGAAAAACTCGAAAAAACCCTTGGCGGCATCAAGGGCATGAATAAATTGCCCGGCGCCATTTTTGTCATCGATCCCAAAAAGGAAACCATTGCCGTTAAGGAAGCCCGGAAGCTTGGTATCCCGGTGGTCGCGGTGGTCGATACCAACTGTGACCCCGACGATATCGACTATCTGATTCCTGGTAACGATGATGCCATCCGCGCCATTCGTCTGTTTGCTGCCAAGATGGCCGATGCCTGCCTCGAAGGGGCTCAGGCCCGTGAAGCCGCCTTGCGTGCCGATACCGACAAGGCTGCAGAGGAAGCCAGTGACGAACCCGCGGTAGCCGAGGCGGCCACCGAGGCCGCCGCGGATGCTGAAAAAGCATAATCCGTCAATATCGCTGAAGTTCGCAACAGGCGGTCCGGGAAACCGACCGCCTTTTTGCTGAATGTATCACGGAAGCTCCCTTGTGCGGGGGTTTTCAAGAATCAATGAGGGGAGATAGTCATGAAAATCACTGCATCGATGGTTTCCGAGCTGCGCACCAAGACCGGTGCCGGGATGATGGACTGCAAGAAGGCACTGGCCGAAGCCGACGGAAATATGGAAGAAGCCGTTGATATTCTGCGTAAAAAAGGTCTGTCCGCCGCTGCCAAAAAGGCTGATCGTGCGGCCGCCGAAGGGCTGGTTGCCGGTGTTGCCGAGGGCCGCTGCGGCGTGTTGGTGGAAGTTAACGCCGAGACTGACTTTGTGGCCAAAAACGCTAACTTTCAGGCGTTTACCAATGGGGTGGCTGCGGTAGTTCTCTCCTCCAGACCCGCTGATCTGGATGCGCTCAAGGCTCAACCCTTCCCCGGAACCGGACGCACTATCGCCGAGGAGCAGACGCACCAGGTGGCGACTATCGGCGAGAATATCAATCTGCGGCGTTTCGTCTGTTTTGAAACCAGTCAGGGTGTCGTCTCCTGTTATATTCATGGGGTAGGCAAAATTGGTGTACTGGTCGAGTTGGAGACTTCCGCCGAGAACGATGATCGTGTCGCCAACCTTGGCCGCAATCTTGCCATGCATATCGCTGCCGCGAACCCTCCCTATCTGTGCCGTGAAGATGTACCGGCCGAGGTGGTGGAAAAGGAAAAAGAGATCATGCGCGTCAAAGCCATCGACAGCGGCAAGCCTGAAAATATTGTCGAGAAAATCATCACCGGGCAGATCAATAAATACTTCGGGGAAGTCTGCCTGCTGGAACAGGCCTACGTTATCGATCCCGATCTGACGGTGACAAAGGTGGTGAGCAACTTAGGCAAGGAAATCGGCGCCGACGTTCGGCTGACCCGTTTTGCCCGTTTCCAGCTTGGCGAAGGGGTCGAAAAACGCTCCGACGATTTCGCTGCCGAAGTCGCCTCCATGACAAAATAAAGTGACGTCTGCTATGGAAGGCCAACAACCTGTTTATAAGCGGATTCTTCTGAAACTGAGTGGCGAAGCCCTGGCGGGTAACCAGGGCTTCGGCATCGATCCCCAGGTCATTTCCGGCATTGCGGGTGAGATCAGGGAGGTTCTCGGCCTCGGTGTGGAGGTAGCCGTAGTGATCGGCGGGGGCAACATTTTTCGCGGCATGGCAGCGGCGGCCGGCGGGATGGATCGTGCCGGGGCCGATTATATGGGGATGCTCGCGACGATAATGAACAGCCTCGCGCTGCAGGATGCCCTCGAGCAGGTCGGGGTTGTCACCCGGGTGCAGACCGCCATCGAAATGCGCGAAGTCGCCGAGCCCTATATCCGCCGGCGCGCTATCCGGCATCTGGAAAAAGGCCGGGTGGTTATTTTCGGCGGCGGCACCGGCAATCCTTTCTTTACCACCGACACGGCTGCCAGTCTGCGCGCCATGGAAATCGGAGCCGATGTCATCCTCAAGGCTACCAAGGTTGATGGCGTGTACAGCGCCGACCCCTGTCAGGACAAAAGCGCGGTCAAGTACGACCGCCTGACCTACCTTGATGTTCTGCAAAAGGGTCTCAAAGTCATGGATGCCACGGCCACCTCGCTGTGTATGGATAATGATCTGCCTATCGTGGTTTTCCAATTGTCCCGCCCGGGGAATATCCAGAAGGTGGTTCTCGGAGAGGGGATTGGCACCATTGTCAAAGGAGAATGAATTCCATGTATAACGATGTCATCAAGAAAGCTCGCAGCGGCATGGACAAGGCAGTGGATGCCTTGAAAAAGGACATGACCAAAGTACGCACGGGCAGGGCCTCGACCGCTCTGCTGGATGATGTCATGGTCGATTATTACGGCACGCCGACGCCACTGAACCAGGTCGGTACCCTGGCTGTTCCCGAGCCCCGCATGATTACCATTCAGCCCTGGGAGAAAAAACTCCTTTCCGAAATTGAAAAAGCCATATTCAAGGCTGACCTCGGCCTTAATCCCTCTTCGGACGGACAGATTATCCGTATAGCGATACCGCCCATGACCGAAGAGCGACGCAAGGAAATGGGCAAGGTGGTACGGAAGATGGGCGAAGATGCCAAGGTTGCCGTGCGCGGTGCCCGCCGCGAAGCCAACGATGGCATGAAAAAGCTGGAAAAAGGCAAGGAAATCAGTGCCGATGATTTGAAACGCGGCGAGAAAGAGATTCAGGATCTTACCGACTCTTTTGTGGCAAGGATCGATGAACTTGTTGTCGCCAAGGAAAAGGAAATCATGGAGATCTGAGGTGCGCACAGATTCCTGTGCCCGCATCGGGTGTCTGGCCAATCCGTGATCTGTCCCGGCCTGGCACATATCTACAGGTAAACCGAGGGACGTCGGTGGTGGCGTCCCTTTTTTATATCAGCAGCTTCAACGGATGCCGTCTTGCCGGTAAAAAACCGTTGTGTTAATGTTCTAACCTTTCGAAGTATCGTCGTTTGCCATGGGGTGGTGTTGAATGCGAATACCCGAACATCTCGCCATAATCATGGATGGCAATGGCCGCTGGGCCGAGCAGCGAAACTTGCCCCGCATGCTTGGTCATCATCATGGAGTCGAAACCGCCAAGGTCATCATTGAGGAATGTCGTCGGCTACGGGTTCCGTATCTGACGCTCTACGCTTTCAGTTCCGAAAACTGGGGCCGTCCGGATGAAGAAGTCGATGCTCTGATGAGCCTGCTCAACACTTTTCTCGAAAGAGAACTGCAGTCCCTCCTTACCCATCGTATCCGTCTGAATGTCATCGGCTCCATTCGTCGTTTGCCCGCGCCGGTCCGGGAAACCCTCGTGCAGACCATGGAGCGCACTGCCAGCAATCGGGATATGGTGCTGACACTGGCCTTGTCTTATGGCGCCCGGGACGAAATTGTCGAAGCGGCCAGGATGCTTGCGCATGACGCCGTGGCCGGGCTCCTCGATCCTTCTGAAATCGATGAAAAGACATTTTCAAATGCATTGCAGACCGCGGACATGCCCGATCCGGACTTTTTAATCCGTACCAGCGGCGAGATGCGTATCAGTAACTTTCTGTTGTGGCAGTTGGCTTATGCCGAAATCTATGTCACGCCGGTTCTGTGGCCTGATTTTGGCGTTGTCGATCTGCACCAGGCGCTGGCTGAATTCGGGCGCAGAGAACGACGCTACGGCCTGACAGGTGGACAGTTGCAACATGAAACCAGGGAATGAAGGAGGCTGCCATTAAAACCCGGATTCTGACCGCGTGCATTGTATTGCCGCTGCTTATCGCCTTTATTCTGTGGACACCTTTCTGGGGCTTTTTCGGGTTTGTCGGCCTCGTGTGCGGCTGGGGACTTTTAGAATTTTTCGCCATGGCTTACGCTCAGCGTCGATTTGGCGAAACGCTTCTGGGCCTGGCTCTTGGGCTGGCTCTTATGGTTTTTGCGGCTTTGGGCTGGCATGCAGCTTTTATCGGCTGTCTGACCGCATCCCTGTTCGGGGTTGCCTGCTGTTTCCTTATACGCCACGGAAATATGCAAACCGTCGCGGGAGAGTTGTCTCTGCTGCTGTTCGGCGTGCTTTATGTGAGTTTGCCGCTGGCGCATCTGGCCATGCTGCGTGGTTTGCCCCACGGTGTCCGTTGGATTTTTCTGGTTTTGCTGATGGTGATGCTGAACGATACCTGCGCCTATTTTACCGGCAGCTTTTTGGGGCGGCACAAATTGTATCCCAGTGTCAGCCCCAACAAGAGCGTCGAGGGCGCCATTGGCGGCCTCGCCGGCAGCATTCTCGCCGCGGGTATTGCGCATCTGACATTTGTCCCCTGGCCTGGCCTCGGGTTTTTGTTGTTGTTGGGGTTGGTGGCTGGCGCCGTGGCCGAACTCGGAGATCTGTTTGAATCACTACTGAAGCGCTCTTTCGGGGTCAAGGATTCCGGTTCGATGATTCCGGGGCATGGCGGTATTCTGGACCGCCTTGACAGTCTGCTGTTCGTTTTTCCTTTAACATATTATTTTGCCCTGACCTTTCAGGGCTAGAGGGGACTATGGCTTCCGTGAAGAAACTCGGTATCCTCGGTTCTACTGGATCCATCGGTGTCAGTACGCTGGAAATAGTTGCTGATTTTCCTGATCAGTTCGAGGTTGTAACCCTTACTGCCGGCAACAATCTCACGCGTCTGGAGGAGCAGATCCGGCGTTTTCGCCCGAAAATGGTCGCGGTTATTTCTCCGGAGGGAGCTGAAACGCTGCGCCGGCGTCTCGGCGCCGATGCACCGGAGATCCTCTCCGGCGTCGAGGGGCTGGTGGCCTGTGCCTGTGATCCCGATATCGACATGATCGTATCCGCCATCGTTGGCGCCGCAGGACTTGTGCCGACCATGGCCGCAATCGAATCGGGAAAGGATGTCGCTCTGGCCAACAAGGAAACCCTGGTGACCGCCGGGCCGCTGGTCACCGCAGCGGTCAAGCGCCTCGGTGTGCGCCTGTTTCCCGTGGATAGCGAACATTCGGCTATTTTCCAGTCCATGGAAGGACATCGAATGGATAACGTGCGGCGTCTTATCCTGACGGCATCCGGGGGACCGTTCCGCAATCGCCCGCTGGCCGAGATGCGCTGCGTGACGCCTGCCGACGCTCTTGCTCATCCCAATTGGAGCATGGGCCGTAAAATCTCCATCGATTCCGCGACCATGATGAACAAAGGGCTCGAAGTGATCGAGGCACGGTGGCTGTTCGACGTTTTGCCGGAACGTATCGCCGTCCACATTCACCCGCAAAGCATTGTCCATTCATTGGTCGAATATATCGATGGGGCGGTGATCGCCCAGTTGGGCATCCCCGATATGAAGACACCCATTGCCTATGCCTTGTCTCATCCTCACCGCCTGCCCCTCAATCTGCCGCCGCTCGATCTGTGCGGCCTGCGGAATCTCACCTTCGACGAACCGGATCTGGAACGGTTTCCCTGTCTGGGTCTCGCTTATGAAGCTCTGGCCATGGGGGGACGGCCCCAGCGGTGCTCAATGCGGCCAATGAGGTGGCGGTCGAGGCATTTTTAAATGGGGAAATTCCGTTCCTCGAAATCGCCAGCGTGATCCGTGCCACACTGGCTGGGCATGAGGTAAAGAACCTGGAGCACATAGACGAAGTTTTGCGGGCCGATCTCTGGGCCCGCAAGCAGGCCCGCCAGGTTGCGGTCAAAATCGCTGGAGGGGGGCAGGCATGCTGAAAATCGCTGGCGGTATTCTGATGCTCGGGATACTGGTGTTCGTTCACGAACTGGGACATTTTCTCGTTGCCAAATGCTGCCGTGTCAAGGTTCTCAAGTTTTCTCTCGGGTTTGGACCCAAACTGTTTTCCCGGACATGGGGCGAAACGGAATACAAGATCTGCCTGATCCCCCTTGGCGGATATGTGCAGATGCTTGGCGAAGGTGCTGAGGATGAGCAGCAGCCGGTAACCGAGGCGGACAGGTCGCGTTCCTTTGCGGAAAAGCCGGTGTTGCAGAGACTGGCCATCGTTGCCGCCGGGCCGGCCATGAATTTGGCTTTGCCTTTTTTATTTCTGCCGCTGGCTTACTTTCTCGGCATGGACCAGCCGAAGTTTCTGGACCGGCCTGCTTGTGTCGGATATGTGGTCGGAGAAAGCTTTGCCGCCCGGGCGGGATTCCAGACCAGTGATTGTATTTTTCAGGTTGACGGGACCGAGACCGTCAGTTGGGCGGAAACTGAAAAGCAGCTGCTGTCCCATGCCGGCAGGGAAATGTCCCTGTTGATAAAGCGGGATGCCGAAATTCTGGAGTTGCTGTTGCCGCCGGAAGCCCCTGTCGCCGAAGGCATGCAGGGCATCGGGCTTATGCCGCAGCAGTCCGCCGTGATTGGATTTCTTGATCCGGGAACCCCTGCCGCGCTTGCCGGGTTGCAGCCGGGAGATCGCATCGTTGCCATCGGCGGCACGGAGGTCATGTCCTGGTACGATATTCATACGCTTGTGCAGGCGGGAGAAGGGCGTGCTCTTTCCGTTACCGTGATGCGCGCCGGCAGGCAGTCGATTCTTAATATTACCCCTGAGCTCAAAGGTGAAAACGAAGCCGGACAACCACGGTACATAATTGGCGTGGGGCCCCAAGTTGAAGCTGAATTCAAACGTTACGCCTTTGCGGATGCCGTCGGCGAGGGCTTTGCGCGGGGGGCCGAACTGGTCGATCTGACCCTGCTGTTTCTGCGTAAATTGTTTGCAGGGCATATTTCGGCCCAGAATATCGGTGGCCCCATCATGGTGGTGCAGATGGCCGGCGCCGTCGCCGAAGAGGTCGATGTAGCCAAAATCCTGTCGATGCTCGCTTTTTGAGCGTGCAGCTGGGAATTCTCAATCTTCTTCCGGTTCCCATTCTGGATGGCGGGCATCTGCTGTTCGGACTGGTTGAGCTTGTGCGCCGTAAGCCCCTGTCGGAGCAGGCCCGTGAGGTGGCTCAGCAGATCGGCCTCGCCATGATTGTCCTGCTGATGGCGTGGGCATTTTACAACGACATCATGCGCATCCTGCGCCTGCAATTCGGGGGCTAGGATGTCGGAGCTGATTCTTACCGTCGATACTTCCACGCCGGCCGGCAGCGTGGCGCTGAGCCGTGGAGAAGAATTGCTTGGCGAGGTGCTGCTGCATTTACGGGGTACTCACACCGACCGCATTCTGGGGTCGATGAACTGGATGCTGGCGGAGGCGGGTTTCAAGCCGAGTGACATGGATGCTTTCGGGGTGGTTGTCGGGCCCGGCTCCTTTACCGGCCTGCGCGTCGGAGTCGGCACGGTCAAGGGGCTGGCTTATGCTTGCGGGGTTCCGGTGGTCGGCGTTTCTTCCCTGGAAACTCTTGCCACGCAGTGTCCGGCGTCGGCTTATCCGGTTTGTGCCCTGATCGATGCCCGCAAAAAGGAGGTCTATGCCTCGGTATTCGACTGCAAGGCGGGCGAACCGGCTTCTGTCATCCCCGAACAAGTTCTGAGCCCCGATGCCTTGCTGGATCATTTGCATGATGATCACCTGTTTATCGGCAGCGGTGCTCTTCTTTACAGGGATCTGATCCGGCAGCGGATGGGCGAGCGCTGCCATTTTGTCTCCTGGAGCCTGAACCTGCCCCGTGCATCCCATGCTGCAATGCTGGTTTTGTCCCGACTGCGAGACGGACAGGGAAAGACTGCCAGGGAAATCATGCCTCGTTATATCCGGGCGTCCGAAGCCGAGTATATGCTGGCGGCAAAAGGCTCCTCCTGCTCCGGTTGAGTGTCCATGCCGCCATTTTGCAGGCTCTCCGGGATATTCGGAGAAGGCCGTTTCGACACGGTGTGCCTGCCGCAACCGGCCCGGCTTAGGTTGTTGACATATGTGGAGTGATTCGCTATTTTGAAACAGGCTCGTTGCTCTTTGTCAACCCTTTCCTGGGAGGTGTCTGATGGAAGAACAAGATCTTGGACTGGTCCAGCGGCTCTGCGATGCAAGTCCCCGATATCGCAGGCTTTACGAGGAGCACGTGCTGCTCGAGCGGGAACTTGAAATGCTGGACCAGCGGGAAATTCTAAGTACCGACGAAGAACTCCAAAGGAAAAAAGTGCAAAAGCTTAAACTTGCGGGTAAGGATGAAATGGCGCAGATCATGCGTCTTTGGAAGCGGTAGAAAACCATTGTCGCGATTTGGTGGAAGGGTTTGGGCGCATCGTCCGAACCCTTTCTGCATCATCGGCTATTTGGTATTTTCAAAAAAAAGTTTTGCGCTGTCGACAATTTTATGAAATCCGGGATGTGTGACGCTGCTGGTCAAGGCACCCGGAAAGGTCACCGGGGCAGACAACAGATCTTCAGGAAAGGAATCTATCCGACTTATGAAAGGCAAACGAAGCGAAGCCGTCACACAAGGATTTGAACGCGCCCCCCATCGCGCCCTGCTGATGGGCACCGGCATTCCCCGCAAGGAGCTGGACAAGCCCCTTATCGGGATCGCCACCTCTTTTACCGACCTGATCCCCGGCCATATTGGAATGCGCGATCTTGAGCGCTTCATCGAAAAGGGTGTGCATACCGGAGGCGGGTATTCCTTTCTGTTTGGTATTCCTGGTGTCTGTGACGGTATTGCCATGGGTCACAAGGGGATGCACTACTCCCTGTCCACCCGTGAGCTGATTGCCGATATGGTCGAATCGATTGCCGAAGCGCACCGCCTCGATGGTCTGGTGTTGCTCACCAATTGCGACAAGATTACGCCCGGCATGCTGATGGCCGCGGCGCGGCTCGACATCCCCTGTATTGTCGTTACGGCAGGGCCCATGCTGACCGGGACGGGACGTCGCGGTCGTCGTTATTCGTTTGTTACCGATACCTTCGAGGCTATGGCCCGGTTCAAAAAAGGTGAAATCAGCGCCGATGAACTGCAGCAGTGCGAAAACCGCGCATGTCCCGGCGCCGGGTCCTGTCAGGGGCTGTTTACCGCCAATACCATGGCGATTCTGACCGAAACTCTCGGTATGAGCCTGGTAGGATGCGGTACCACGGTAGCGGTTTCTTCCCACAAACGGCATATTGCTTTTGCTTCGGGAGAGCGCATCGTCGATCTGGTCCGGGAAGGCATCACTCCACGACAGATTCTTACCCGGCAGGCTTTCGAAAACGCCATTCGGGTAGATCTGGCGCTTGGCGGATCGAGCAACACGGTTCTGCACCTGCTGGCTATTGCTCATGAGGCGGAAGTCGATCTGCCTCTGGATATGTTCGATAAACTTGGCCGTGACACGCCGCAACTGGCATCCATGAATCCCGGGGGAAAATATTTCATGGAAGATCTCGATGCCGCCGGTGGCGTGCCGGGTGTGCTCTACCAGCTGCGCGACCTTATCCTTGACAACCCCACTCTCGGTGGTATCAGCGTGAAGCAGATCATCGACAGTGTTTATGATGTCGACGAGGAAGTCATTCATCCAATGAGCGATGCGATCCGCCCCGAGGGAGGGATCGCCGTTCTGTCAGGTAATCTGGCCCCTGACGGCGCGATCGTCAAACAGTCGGGGGTATCCGAAAAAATGATGAAATTCGAGGGTACGGCCCGTTGCTTCAATTCAGAGGAAGATGCCATGCAGGCCCTCATGAATGGGGTCGTCAAAGCCGGTGACGTGGTCGTGATCCGTTACGAGGGTCCCAAAGGAGGTCCCGGCATGCGCGAAATGCTTGCCCCTACGGCAACCCTCATGGGACTCGGGCTCGGCGACAGCGTTGCGCTGATCACCGATGGGCGTTTTTCCGGCGGCACCCGTGGCCCGTGCATCGGGCACGTTTCACCGGAAGCCGCGGTGGGGGGGACCATTGCCCTTGTCGAGGATGGTGATGTCATCGAGCTTGACATCCCGACCCGCCGCCTTGAGCTGAAGGTGCCGGAGCAGGTGCTGGAGGAGCGTCGCCAACGCTGGCAGGCTCCCGAGCCCAAGATCAAAAAAGGCTGGTTGTCCCGCTATGCCTCTGTGGTAACGTCGGCCAATACCGGCGCCATCTGTCAGGCGCGATGACAAAGGCCATTGATCCCGGGCGGCAGCCAGGCCGCCGTCCGGGTGTTTTACATGATGCTGGCTTGCGAGGAGGCATGGCGTGAAGAAAACCGGTTCTCAGATACTTCTGGAAAGCCTGGTGCTCGAGGGTGTGGACACGGTGTTCGGTTATCCCGGCGGTACCGTCATCAATATCTACAACGACTTGCTTGATTACCCCATCAAGCACATCCTTACCCGACATGAGCAGGCGGCTGTACACGCTGCCGACGGCTATGCCCGGGCGACGGGCAAGGTGGGCGTGGCCATTGCCACCAGCGGTCCCGGTGCGACCAACACAGTGACCGGTATCGCAACCGCCTACATGGATTCGACTCCGATGGTGGTCATTACCGGGCAGGTGCCGACGCCTCTGATCGGCAACGACGCTTTTCAGGAAGCGGACATTGTCGGCATGACCCGCTCCATTACCAAGCACAATTATCTGGTCAAGGATGTCAAGGACCTCGCACGCATCATCAAACAGGCTTTCTATATCGCCCGCACCGGTCGTCCAGGCCCCGTTCTGATCGATCTTCCTAAAGACGTGCAGATCGCAGCGACCCGTTTTTCCTATCCCGAAACCGTTGAACTGCGAGGCTACAAGCCGACTTACAGCGGCAATGTGCGGCAGGTTGAGAAAGCCGCCAAAATGATCCTGGCGTCCCGCCGTCCGGTGCTCTTTGTCGGCGGCGGTGCAACGGCTTCCGATGCCGGCGAGGATCTGATGTCCTTTGCCGAGCTCATCCAGGCACCGGTGGTGACAACCCTGATGGGGATGGCCGCTTTCCCGACGGGGCATCCTCTTGCTCTTGGCATGCTCGGCATGCATGGAACCTATTACGCCAATATGGCCGTTACCAATGCGGACCTTCTGGTTGCCATCGGTGCGCGATTTGACGACCGTGTCACCGGCAGAGTCGCGGCTTTTGCGCCTAAAGCCAAAATCATTCATATCGACATCGATCCCACCTCCATCAAGAAGAATGTCAGGGTTGATCTGCCCATTGTCGGGGAACTGCGGGACGTGATCACCAATATCATGGACCGCCTCCGGAGCGATGCGGCACAGGTCCAGGCTCTTCCGGAGCTTACCGCGTCCTGGCGCAGTCAGATCGATGCCTGGCGTTCCCAGTACCCCATGACTTACAAGGCCAGCGATACCGTCATCAAACCGCAGTTTGTCATCCAGAAGATCCGGGAACTGACGGCCAGGGATGCCGTCATCGCCACCGAGGTAGGACAACATCAGATGTGGACCGCGCAGTTTTTCAATTTCTGCCATCCACGCAGTTTTATAACCTCCGGCGGATTGGGGACCATGGGATTTGGTCTTCCCGCTGCCCTTGGGGCCCAGGTGGCTTGTCCCGACCGGCAGGTCATTGACATTTCCGGGGACGGTTCCTTCCAGATGAATTCCCAGGAACTCGCGACCCTTGTGCAGTACAAACTGCCCGTGAAAATTGCGATTCTGAACAATAATTTTCTTGGCATGGTGCGACAGTGGCAGCAGTTGTTCTTTGATCGGCGCTACAGTCAGACGCCGATGGAGCTGCCGATTGATTTCGTCAAACTGGCCGAGGCTTACGGTGCTACAGGTTTGCGTGCCACCCGTCCTGCCGAGGTGGAAGGGGTTATCCGAAAAGCTCTCGAAATACCGGGTCCGGTTCTGATGGAATTCCAGGTCGACCGGGAAGAAAATGTCATGCCCATGGTACCTGCAGGGGCTGCGATCGATGAAATGGTTCTGGCTTCTTAGGAGGTGGGTGTAATGGCAAGCCAAGAGGCAAAACATACGATTTCCGTACTTGTGGAAAACGAGTTCGGGGTCCTGACCCGTGTTGCAGGGCTTTTCTCCGGCCGCGGGTTCAATATTGAAAGTTTGTCGGTCGCGCCGACTCTGGATCCCAGCATCTCCCGCATGACCATTGTGACCAGCGGCGATGAACGCATCCTGGAACAGATCACCAAACAGCTCAACAAACTCATCGACACCATCAAGGTCATCGATTTTACCGACTGTGAGTTTGTGGAGCGTGAACTGGCGCTGATCAAGGTGCAGGCCACCGAGGATACGCGGGCCGAGGTTCTGCGCATCGTCGATATCTTCCGGGGGAGTGTCGTTGATGTAACGGCGCGGTCCTATACCATCGAGATCACCGGTGCTCCAGGCAAGATTCAGGCGGTTGTCGATCTGCTCAAGCCCATTGGCATTCAGGAAATCGTGCGCTCAGGACCCATCGTTCTGGGGCGCGGACACAAGGGGTGGAACGGCTGAAGTTCTGCCAGTAGCGACACTGCTGTTGCTTGCCTTGGGGATACATGGTAGGGCCCAGCGGCCCTTTTCGTCGTTTTTTTTATGGGACAAGAGAGGAAACGCTTTATGCGTAACCAAAATCAACCGGTAGCTGTCGAAGGCTACCCCTTTATCGGCTTGTTCGCTTTTATCACCTTGGTATTCGCGCTTCTGGGGTGGGGGCTATGTACCATTCTGTTTCTCGGCCTGACCCTGTTTGCAACCTATTTTTTCCGCAATCCCGAGCGCTACAGTGACGCCGAGGCGGTGGCGATTCTGGCTCCAGCCGACGGCAAGGTGATTTATGTCGGGCCTGCCCTGGAGGAGCGCTGTTTCAAAGCTGAAGTCACCAAGATCAGCATCTTCATGTCGGTCTTTGATGTCCATGTGAATCGCGTACCGATTTCCGGCAAGGTTGTGGATCTGTTTTACAACAAGGGGCAGTTTCTCAATGCCTCCCTGGACAAGGCCAGTCTGAACAATGAGCAGTCCGGAATGCTGCTGGAAGACTCTTCGGGACGCAAAATGCTTGTAGTGCAGATAGCCGGGCTGATAGCGCGGCGCATTGTCTCATATCCGGTACTGGGGGATATTCTGCAGCGGGGTGCCCGGTATGGACTGATCCGGTTCGGATCCCGCGTCGATCTTTATTTTCCGGAGGATGTCGATATCCAGGTGCGAGTCGGTGAAAGAGTCTGGGGTGGTGAGTCGGTGCTTGGTTATCTGAAATGATGGATTTTCAGATGCGGGCATGCTCAGGTTGCGGATGAAAGCCGGCGGCGCACCGGCATGGGGTTTGTCTTCCGCTTCAACAAAGAGGCAGGGCCGGTATTTTAAAGATACCGAATATCGTATCGCCGTATCGAAAAAATGCTGCAATAACTGCTGTTTCGACCCTTTACGCCTTGACAGTATGGCCTGGATTCTGGTCTAGTACGGTATAGAGAATGTCTGAAAGACGGTGAAGAGGAGTAGTAGGTCCTCACTCGATTGCAGAGAGCCGGCGGTTGCTGCGAGCCGGTATCGAGCGGGCTGAACTCGCCTCGGAGTTGCGCGATTGAACCGGCAGTGGCGGCTAGGTTGCGACGTGAGCCTGCGTGAATGGAAATAAAGGGCCCCGTCGGGGCTGAATCAGGGTGGTACCGCGAAGCCAAGCTCTCGCCCCTGGAAGGGAAGAGAGCTTTTGTGTATCCGGCGGCATGCTTGGTCATGATGCGCGGAAACAGGAAAGGGGGTGGTCAGGTGGAATCGGACCTGGGTGACCTGATAGTTCATCGTCCTTACGTTATAGGTAAAATTGTCCGAAAATTATTCACGAAGACGACCGCTCCCTGCTTGCGGTGACGATGCCGGGGCGGCAACTGACGGAGGTCCCATGCAGAACGTAAAAAATATAAAGATTTTCGACACTACCCTGCGCGATGGCGAGCAATCGCCTGGCGCCAGCATGAATATCGATGAGAAACTGCGTATCGCGTTTCAGCTTGCCAAATTGAACGTTGATGTAATCGAGGCCGGTTTTCCCATTGCTTCCGAAGGCGATTTCGAAGCGGTAAGGCGTATTGCCCAGACCATCAAGGGGCCGCAGATCGCCGGACTGTGCCGTGCGTCCGACAAGGACATTGACTGTGCCTGGGAGGCTCTCAAGCATGCCGGAGACCGCGGCCGCATCCACACGTTCCTGGCCACCAGCGACATTCACATGAAGTACAAGCTCAAGATGAGCGAGGAACAGGTCATCGAGACCGCTGTTGCCGCCATCCGGCGTGCCGGTCGTTATACGGAAAATATCGAGTTCAGCTGCGAGGACGCAGCGCGCACCCGGCCCGAATTTCTGGCTCGGGTGGTCGAGGCGGTCATTGCCGCGGGAGCCAGAGTCGTCAACATCCCCGATACGGTCGGCTACAGCATCCCGTCCGAATTTGCCGCTCTGATCCGCGGGCTTAAAAACAGCGTGCCCAATGTCGACAAGGCCATTCTGTCCGTGCATTGCCACAACGACCTCGGTCTGGCGGTGGCCAATTCTTTGGCTGCCATTGAGGCGGGGGCAGAGCAGGTTGAGTGTACCATCAACGGCATCGGCGAGCGCGCCGGCAACTGTTCGCTGGAAGAGGTCGTTATGACGCTGCGCACCCGCGCCGACATCCTGCCGTTCAAAACCGACCTGGTTACCGAGCATATCTATGCCACCAGCAAATTGCTGTCCACCATCACCGGCATTCAGGTGCAGCCCAACAAGGCGATTGTCGGCGCCAATGCCTTTGCTCATGAAGCGGGCATCCATCAACATGGAGTTTTGATGGAGAAGTCGACCTACGAGATCATGACGCCCGAGTCCATCGGCCTGACCCGCAATAAGCTGGTGCTTGGCAAGCATTCGGGACGGCATGCTTTCGGACAGCGTCTGGAACAGCTCGGCTATGCTCTGGGCAAGGATGATCTGGACCGGGCTTTCGTGCGTTTCAAGGCCCTTGCCGACCAGAAGAAGGAGATTTTCGACGAAGACCTCGATGCCATTGTAGCCGACGAAATCATTCGTATCCCCGAAAAATACAAATTGTTGCAGATGAACACCAGCTCCGGTTCCTTCGCCGCTCCCACCGCTACGGTTGAAATGGAAATCGACGGTAAGGTTAAAAAGGGCGCAATGATTGGCGGCGGACCCGTTGACGCCACCTTCAAGGCCATCAAGAAACTCACCAAGAGCAAGGCCAATCTGCTCAGTTTCACCGTCGGCGCGATTACCGGGGGTACCGATGCCCAGGGTGAATGCACCGTGCGCCTTGAACTCGACGGCCGCGAGGTGCTTGGCCAGGGGGCGCATCCCGATATCATCGTGGCCAGTGCCAAGGCATACATCAATGCTCTGAACCATCTGGCATCCGTGGTCAAAAAACGCCCTACGGCCCATTTTTAGCTCATTGGCGGGCCGGGGTTCCGGCCCGATTTTTTTCAGGAATTTTGGAGTCATTCATGGGACAGACGATTGCACAAAAGATTTTCGCAGCGCATCTGCGTGACGAACCCTTTCCGGGAACCTATGTTCTTGATCTCGACCGGGTTCTGTGTCACGAAATTACCACCCCAGTGGCCATTGCCGACCTGGAGTGGCGTGGCAAGGACCGGGTTTTCGATCCCCTCAAGATCAAGGCCGTTATCGATCATGTCACCCCGGCCAAGGACAGCAAGACCGCTATCCAGGGAAAAATTCTGCGGGACTGGGCTCACCGCCACGACATTCCCGATTTTTTCGATATCGGTCACAATGGCGTGTGCCATGCGCTGTTTCCGGAGAAGGGTTTTATCCGTCCCGGATTCACCGTCATCATGGGTGACAGTCACACCTGTACCCATGGCGCTTTCGGCGCTTTTGCCGCCGGCGTCGGCACTACCGACCTGGAGGTCGGTATCCTGAAAGGGGTTTGCGCCTTCCGCAAGCCGCAGAGCATCAGGGTCAACATTTCCGGAAACCTCCCCGCGCACGTCTACGCCAAGGATGTCATACTGCATATCATTCACCGGCTTGGCGTCAACGGTGCCACCGATCACGTGATCGAGTTCCGTGGTCCGGTGGTCGAGGCCATGTCCATGGATGCCCGCATGACGCTGACCAATATGGCCATCGAAGCCGGTGGCACCTGCGGCATCTGTCTGCCCGACGCGGTGACGGTTGATTATCTGTGGCCCTTTATCGCCGAGGAGTACCCTTCCAGGGAAGCTGCCCTTGCCGATTTCAAAAAGTGGCATTCGGATGCCGATGCCGAGTACGCCAGGGTCCTTGATATCGATGTCACCGGTCTTGAGCCCCAGGTGACCTTCGACTATAAGCCCGACTGCGTTAAGTCTGCGCGGGAGATGGCCGGTGCCAAAATCGACCAGGTGTATATCGGCACCTGCACCAACGGTCGCCTTGAAGACCTGCGCCAGGCCGCTGAAATTCTCAGGGGCCGCAAGCTTGCTGCCAACGTACGCGGGATCCTGTCGCCCGGCACTCCCAAAATCTTCCGTCAGGCGATGGAAGAGGGGCTTCTCGCCATTTTCATGGATGCCGGCTTCTGCATCACCAATCCGACCTGCGGCGCGTGCCTCGGTATGAGCAACGGCGTTCTGGCGCCTGGCGAGGCTTGTGCCGCGACCAGCAACCGGAACTTCCAGGGACGCATGGGGCAGGGGGGATGGTGTACCTTATGAGTCCGGCAACCGCGGCCGCTTCCGGGATTACGGGAGCCGTGACCGATCCACGCGATTTGTGATCCGCAATGCGGCTTTTTGAGGAAGGAGCAAAACCATTATGAAAAGAACCTTTGGCGGTCCGGCAATTTTTCTGGATCGGTCCGATATCAATACCGACGAAATCATCCCGGCGCGCTATTTGACGGAAGTTACCAAGGAAGCCCTCAAGCCCTACCTGCTTGAGGATCTGAAACTGCCCGGGTTCGATCCTGCCGGGGAGGCATTGCGACGGGCCAAAGTGATTGTGGCTCGTAAAAACTTCGGTTGCGGATCATCGCGCGAGCACGCGCCATGGTCGCTGGAAGTCAATGGTATCTATACGGTCATTGCCGAGAGCTATGCACGTATTTTCCGCCAGAATATGTTTAACTGCGGCATGCTTGCCATTGAGTTGCCGGCGGAGGATATTGACCGTCTTCTGGATCTGGAGAAACAAGGGGAAGTCATGATTGCCATCAACCTTCAGACGCACCGGATCGAGGCCGAGGTCGGCGCGCGCAGGGAAGTCTTTTCCTTTGCCATCAGCCCCTTCGATCAGGCCCTGGTTGAGGCGGGTGGATGGGTCGAATTTGCCGACCAGCGGTATTAAGACCAAGATGACCGGGCTCGCCCCGGTCATTTTTTGTTAACACTGTGCCAAAAGAAACACATAAATATGTGCCATTTAAGGCGCAACTCTTTTGGCCGAGGCCCTCAAAGGGCAAAAATATTTGACAATTTCCCGAGGCCCTTCCTATTATGGCGCCGTTCGAGCAAACCGGGTAACGGAAATGAGCGGTGCAAGGCCTTATTTGCAAGGAGACTATCTGCAATGAAAAAAGCATTCAAGCTGGCAGTTTTGCCCGGTGACGGTATTGGCCCTGAAATCATGGCAGAGGCCATGAAGGTTCTGGATGCCATTGAACAGAAATTCGGCGTCAGGTTCGAACGCAACTTTGCCAATGTGGGCGGCGTTGCCATCGATACGGATGGAAAGGCGCTGCCCGATGCCACGATCGCATTGTGCCACGCCTCCGACGCCATTCTGTTTGGCAGTGTCGGCGGGCCCAAGTGGGATCTGCTGCCCGCCGAGGAGCGTCCCGAGCGCGGTGCGCTGTTGCCTTTGCGAAAAATCTTCGGGCTGTTCTGCAACTTCCGGCCTGCCATCGTGTTTCCGTCTTTGACCTCGGCTTCTTCACTCAAGGAAGAAATTATAGCCGGAGGTTTCGATATCCTGGTTGTCCGCGAGCTGACCGGGGATGTATATTTCGCCCAGCCCAAAGGGATCGAGGGCGAAGGCTCTCAGCGGCGCGGTTTTGATACCATGGCTTATTCAGCATACGAGATCGAGCGAATCGCGCGCGTCGCTTTTGAAGCCGCCGGCAAGAGAGGCAAAAAACTCGTGTCCATCGATAAGGCGAATGTCCTGTCGAGTTCGGTGCTGTGGCGCGAAGTGGTGGAACAGGTTGCCGCCGACTACCCCGATGTCGCCCTGACCCATATGTATGTCGATAACGCCGCCATGCAGCTGGTCAAGAATCCCAAGCAGTTCGACGTGGTTTTGTGCCCCAATATGTTTGGTGACATTCTGTCTGACGAGGCCGCCATGCTGACCGGCTCTCTGGGGATGTTGCCATCTGCCTCGCTGGCGGAAGGCACCTTCGGCATGTACGAACCTGCCGGCGGCAGCGCGCCGGACATCGCCGGTAAAAATGTTGCCAATCCCGTTGCCCAGATTTTATCGGCGGCAATGCTGCTGCGGTATTCATGCGGTCTGCCCGAGGCCGCGGAATGTATTGAAAAAGCAGTGGAAAACTGTCTTGCCAAAGGGTTGCGCACTCAGGATATATTCCAGAATGCGAGCGGTGAGCAGTTGGTTTCCACCAGCGCCATGGGCGATGCGGTGGTGGCTGAAATTAACCGGGCGTAAGCCGGCAGGGACCGGAACAGGTCCTGTCCCCTGATAATCTATAGTCGCGTTCCAAGCGGAAGGAATCATCCATGTCCAAGTTGTTCAATGTCGCGGTCGCCGGAGCTACCGGCGCCGTGGGTAATCAGATGCTGGAAGTGTTGGCCGAGCGTAATTTTCCCATCGGGGAGCTGCGTTTGCTGGCGTCCGAACGTTCCGAAGGGAAATTTCTGGAATTCAGGGGCGAGCAACTGGTTGTGCAGAAACTTGGCAGGGATTCTTTCAAGGGTATCGATATCGCCCTGTTCAGCGCCGGCGGTTCGCGCAGTGAGGAATTCTGTCCCATCGCCGCGGCTTCCGGGGCGGTCTGCGTTGATAATTCCAGTGCCTGGCGCATGGATCCCGAAGTCCCTTTGGTGGTTCCCGAAGTCAACCCGGCGGATGTTGCCCTGTATACCAATAAAGGTATCATCGCCAACCCCAACTGTTCCACTATCCAGATGATGGTTGCCCTCAAGCCGCTGCATGACTACGCTAAAATCAAGCGTATCGTTGTTTCTACCTATCAGGCCGTGTCCGGCACCGGACGAAATGCCATCGAGGAGCTGCGCATTCAATCCGGCGAGTTGCTCAACGGTCGTCCTGCCGAGTGCAAGGTGTATCCTCATCAGATTGCCTTTAATTGCCTGCCGCACATTGATGTCTTCCTTGATAACGGCTATACCAAGGAAGAAATGAAAATGGTCAACGAAACCAGAAAAATTCTCGGCGACAACGCCTTGCGTGTTACCGCCACCACGGTTCGGGTTCCGGTGTTTTACTGCCATAGCGAAGCGGTCAATATCGAAACCGAAAAACCGCTGTCCGCGGCCAAGGCCCGCGAACTTCTGGCTGCGGCTCCGGGCGTCCGGGTGGTTGATGATGTTGCCAATCTGCTTTATCCGACCGCGATTGATGCCGCCGGGCAGGATCTTACCTACGTGGGCCGTATTCGTGAGGACGAGTCGATCGACAACGGTCTGAATCTGTGGGTGGTTGCCGACAATCTTCGCAAGGGCGCCGCCACCAATGCGGTTCAGATCGCTGAATTGCTTGCGGCCAAATATCTGTAAATTGCAAACAACCGGTCGTTTTCAAAGGGGCCTCCGGGGCCCCTTTGCTGATTCTGGGTAACCATACAGGGACAGGGGTGAGATTGTGGCAGACGCACGGCCGTCCGTGGCGCAAAAACCCTTCGCACTCGACCCCCGCACCAGGCTGGTGGCTCTGGCAGCTTTGCTGGTTGGCGTTTTTTCGGCCCCTGGCGTCAAGGCTCTGCTGGGTATCAGTCTGCCGGTTCTGAGCCTGGTGCTGCTGTGTGGTGTCCCCCGGCAACGACTGTTGCGGCGGTGCTTTTCCTTACGCTGGCTGTTTGCCGGAGTACTTCTGATGCACCTTCTGCTGGGCAGCGGACGGACGCTGGGTGGCGTGGCCTTTCTGTCTTTGGATGGATTTTACGAGGGCGTTTTGATTGTCTGGCGGCTGGGCCTGGCATCGCTTTGTTCCGCTGTATTCTGTTGGACCACGTCGCCTGCCTGCCTCATGCAGGCCCTGCGGTTGAACATGGGCAGGCTCGGGCGGTTGCCCGCGGCGGGTTTTCTGAGCCGTCATGTGGCTCTCGTGTTTTTATGGTTGCCTCTGGTTCAGGATGCGCTATCCTCGGCGAAGAAGCCTGATCGTAACCCGGGGCGTCCCTGGTTTGCGCGGTTCGGCGATGCCGTGGAGTCCTTTTTCCTGTTGATGGATGGCCTGTTTCAGAAAGTTGATATGATAGCCGTGAACGTGCATTGCGAATCGGGGCTGTCTTTTTCCGCCGAGGTATCCGCCGGGGCTCGAATGGCTATGGCCGACCGTCTGGTATTGCTGGCATCCGCGGTTTTTGTGCCGTGCTGGTTGTGGGGTGTGCGATGAGCGTCGTGCGGCTTGTCATAGAGTACGACGGCACGCAATACGTGGGCTGGCAGATTCAACCCAACGGCCTCGCCGTGCAGCAGGTGGTTGAGGATGCTCTGGCGCGCATCTGCGGAGTCAGGCATCGGCTGGTTTCCTCCGGCCGTACCGATGCGGGGGTTCACGCACGCGGCATGGTGGCGCATTTCGTCACGGATAAACTTTTGCCGATGCGCGCTTATCGTGATGGCGTCAACCGGCACCTTCCGGCGGATATCGCCGTGCGCGACGCAGCGCTGGCATGCGATGATTTTCACGCCCGTTACAGCGCCAGATCCAAGTGGTATCGTTACAGTATTTATCGCGCTGCGGTGCGATCCCCCATGGCCTGCCGTTTCAGCTGGCAGGTGCGTGGGCGACTGGATGTCCAGGCCATGCGTGAGGCCGCCGAACTGTTTGTCGGGCGACATGATTTTTCGGCGTTTCGCGCCAGCGGCTGTGCGGCCCGCACAACGGTGCGAGAGCTTTTCTCCGTCGATCTGGTTGAGGAAGATCCTTTGCTGCAGGTGGATGTGCGCGGTGAAGGTTTTTTGCGGAACATGGTGCGCATCATGGTCGGGACCCTGGTCGAGGTCGGCCTGGGAAGCAGGTCGCCTTGCGAAATTGAAGATATGCTGTCGGCTGGGGGCAGGGATCGTGCCGGGGTCACGGCTCCGCCCCAGGGGCTTTGCCTGATGGCGGTCGATTACGCCGGGCAGGATGTTTTTCCCGGGCAAAAATGCCTTGACATGTCTGAAACGTTCCGCTAAATTCGGATGTCCCTGTGGTCCCGTTACGCAAATCACAGTTTACGCATAGAGAGGAAGCCATGAGCACGCAGGTAGCAAAAAAATCCGAAGTCAAAAAGAACTGGTATGTCGTCGACCTGGATGGCAAGGTGCTGGGTCGCGCCGCAAGCGAGATTGCCCGCGTCCTGCGCGGCAAGCACAAGGCGATTTACTCCCCGAGTGTGGATACCGGTGATTTTGTGGTCGTTATCAATGCCGAAAAGGTCAAGCTGACCGGTAATAAACTGGCTGCCAAGATGTATTACCGCCACTCCGGATATCCCGGCGGATTGCGCGAGGCCACTGCCGCGCAAATGCTTGACAAGAAGCCCGAAGATCTGATCAGGAAGGCTGTCAAAGGCATGTTGCCCAGGAACAAGCTGGGCCGGGACATGATCCGCAAGCTGAAGGTGTATGCCGGCGGCGAGCATCCGCATGCTGCCCAGCAGCCGCTTGAATTGAACATTTAAGGAATTCAGGACCGAGTCAGGAGATAAAGATGGCCGAACAAAGGTTCTACGCAACCGGCAAAAGAAAAACATCCATCGCCCGTGTCTGGCTGCAGCCGGGGGAAGGTAACATTACTGTCAATCGTCGCACCCTGGATGAGTATTTTGGACGGGAAACCTCCAAGATGGTTATTCGCCAGCCTCTTGAACTGACCAACAACGTCGGGAAGTTCGATATTCTGGTCAATGTATGCGGCGGCGGGCCCTCGGGTCAGGCCGGTGCCATCAAGCATGGCATCACCAAGGCTCTGCTCGAGGCCGATCCCGAACTCCGCGCTGTGCTTAAAAAAGCCGGATTCATTACCCGCGACAGCCGTGCCAAGGAGCGCAAAAAATACGGACGCAAATCCGCCCGCGCACGGTTCCAGTTCTCCAAACGTTAATCCGGATGGGTTGCAGGGTCGGGTCGGTCATTCTGCCCAGCTCTGCGTCTTTACAGCTATGGTGCAAAGGGAAACCCGCGGGTTTCCCTTTTCGCTTTTATGGAGGTTGCCATGGTCAGAGTTGCCATTGTCGGCGCCAGTGGTTATACCGGTGTCGAACTGCTTCGGTTGCTGCTTAATCATCCGCGGGTCGAAATTACCTGCGTGACTTCCCGTCAGAATGCCGGAACGCCCATTGTCAGTGTTTTCCCTTCACTGCTCGGACGTATCGATCTGGCCTTTGATCCGGTCGACCTCGATACCATCATCCGAAAATCCGACTTCGTATTTACCGCACTGCCTCACAAGGCCGCCATGCTTGTGGTTCCCGAATTGCTCAAGGCCGGCAAAAAAGTTGTCGATCTGTCCGCGGATTACCGCCTGCGCGATGTTGCCGTTTATGAGGCATGGTACGACAAACATACCAGCCCCGAGTTGCTGGGCGAGGCGATCTATGGGCTCCCTGAGCTTTTTCGCGAGAATATTCGCGGCGTACGTCTGGTGGCCAATCCGGGTTGCTATCCGACCAGTGTCGCTTTGGCGCTGGCCCCGTTGCTGGAAAAGATGCTGATCGATCCACACAGCCTGATCATTGACAGCAAGTCGGGTACCAGCGGAGCCGGACGTACCGCAAAGCTCGGCAGCCTGTATTGCGAGGTCAATGAAGGTTTCAAAGCCTACGGTGTGGCTTCGCATCGCCACACTCCGGAAATCGAGCAGACCCTCGGCCAGTTGGCGGGGCAGCCGGTTCGCGTCAGCTTTACACCGCACCTGTTGCCGGTCAGCCGTGGCATTTTGTCCACCTGTTACGCAACCTTGACGCAGCCCATGGATACGGCGCAGCTGCAGGGATTGTTCGCGCGGCGTTATGCCGATGAACCTTTTGTGCGGGTTCACCCAAAGGGCGAATTACCCAATATACTCCATGTGCGCGGCAGCAATTTCTGTAATCTCGGCGTTGTCGGGGACCCTCGCACCGGCCGTGTCATCGTCGTCTCGGTTATCGATAACCTGCTCAAGGGCGCGGCCAGCCAGGCGGTGCAGAATATGAACATCATGCTGGACTGGGAGGAAGATTGCGGGCTGAAGGATCTTCCCCTGTATCCCTGATGCTGCTGGGAGAGTCTGCTTTGCTCAAGCCCGTACCGGGGTGCTGTCATTAACACGCGCGTCCATCCAGGCAACCTTTATGCGCCGGATCGTTCTCCGCTTTTCCTGCCGACCAGTCGGCGGGAAATGGAGGACCTAGGCTGGGACGAACTCGATGTCCTGTTTGTCAGTGGCGATGCCTATGTCGATCATCCGGCATTTGGCGTGGCGCTGCTGGCGCGGTTTCTCTTTAGTCATGGGTTTCGGGTCGGCATCCTCCCCCAGCCGGACTGGAGACGTGGCGATGCTTTTCGTGTCATGGGCCGGCCGCGACTGTTTGGGGCGGTTTCCGCCGGCGCCATGGATTCCATGGTGAACCATTACACGGCTGCGCGCAAGCTGCGCCACAACGATGCCTATACACCCGGAGGGCAGGCCGGGGCCCGCCCCAACCGCGCGGTCATCGCTTATACCGCGGCACTCAAGAGCGCCTACAAAGGGCTTCCGGTGGTCATCGGCGGGATTGAAGCCAGCCTGCGCCGTCTGGCGCATTACGATTACTGGTCGGACAAAGTACGCCGTTCGGTGCTGGCCGATGCCAAAGCCGATATGCTGATTTACGGCATGGCGGAGACCAGTCTTCTGGAGCTGGCGCGGCGCTGCGCGGCCGGAAGCCGTCCTGCTCAAATTCTGGACCTCCCCGCATCGGCGGTCATGGTTTCACAGGCGCCTGCGGGAACCGTCGAACTGCCTTCCTATGAAACCGTGTGCCAGGACGCGTCGGCTTTCAATGACGCTTTCATGCGTGCGGCAGCTGAAGCCGACCCTTACCGGGGGCGTCGTGTCGCACAGCATCACGGCGAGCGCTGGGTCCTTGTCAACCCTCCGGCTTTACCCCTCGACCAACAGCAGCTGGACGCATTGTATGCCTTGCCGTTCAGTCGCCTGCCGCATCCCGGTTACACCGACCCGATTCCAGCCTTTGAACAGATCCGCTACTCCATAACCAGCCACCGGGGATGTTTTGGCGGCTGTGCCTTCTGTGCCATTGCCTCCCATCAGGGAAAAACAATACAGTCCCGTTCCGAAGCTTCCATTCTGGCCGAAGCCGCCAGGATGGCTGAATCCGAAGGTTTTCGGGGCACAATCACCGATGTCGGCGGACCATCCGCCAATATGTACGGTGCGCATTGTGGCAATGCCGAGGCGCGCCGCAACTGCCGCCGCCAGGGCTGCCTGTTTCCCGAACCCTGCAAGCATCTCGTGGCCGAAGATAAAGCCATCGCCGCGATGTTGAAAAAAATCGGGGCGTTGCCCAACGTGCGTCACGTGTTCGTCGCATCCGGCGTGCGTCTCGATCTCCTGGAGCAACAGCCGGCCTATTCCCGGCAACTGCTGGAACGGCACATCAGCGGCCTGCTCAAGGTCGCGCCGGAAACCTTGAGCGGCAAGGTGGCGAAGATCATGCGCAAGCCGGGACCGGCTATTTTCCTGCGTTTTCTGCATGGTTTTCGCTTGTTTAATCGCGAGCAGGGCAGGCGACAGGCGATAGTTCCCTATCTTATCGCCGGGCACCCCGGTTGCACCCTGGGGGACATGGTCGACACCGCACTGTTTTTAAAGGAGAACGGGTTGCGTGTCGAACAGGTGCAGGAATTTACGCCGACGCCGGGAACGCTGGCAACCTGCATGTATCACACCGGCATCGACCCCGAGACCGGAAGATCGGTCCATGTTGCCAGGGGCGATCGGGAAAGGCGCCTGCAAAAAGCCTTGCTGCTGTGGCACCTGCCGGAACAGCGAACCAGTATCATGCATGCATTGCAAAGCTGCGGCCGCCTTGATGCAGCAGATCGGCTGCTGGGTAAGGGGGTGGATAAACGCCGCCAGATTTCCGCTTCCGCCAGTGCCAGACGACATGGAAAAAAATCTGGCCAGAACCGCAAATCCGAATAAGGGCAGGTTGCTGGCAGCGGTCGGTCATAGCTGCCAGGTCAGGGTGGCAGGGAGTTCCATGACACCGGTCTGCGGCCGCATTTCTTGACAGTGCCTGCCGGGAAGATTAAGATAGCGCCCTTTGACAAGAGGAATGCTGCCATGGTCGATTTTATGGTGACGGTGATGGGGGTGGTGCTGATCGTCGAGGGCATGCCCTGGTTTGTTTCGCCTGCCGGTATGAAAAAAATGCTGCTTGGCTTTTTGCGCATACCCGATCGCATCATGCGCGGTATGGGACTGTTGCTTATGGCAAGCGGGTTGCTGCTGGTGTATCTGGTTAAAGGATGAGTTCCGCGAGTTATCAGCATGATCTGCACAGGCAGATTATGCTGCCCGGAGCCTGGCATTGACGAAAGTTGTAAACCATCATATGCGTCTGAATGATTTCGATTTCGAACTTCCGGAAGCGCTGATTGCCCAGCACCCTTTGCAGGAACGCCAGTCCTCCCGACTGATGGTTCTTAACCGGGAAACGCAACAGGCACAGCTGGCGCGCTTCGCCGAAATCGTCGACTGGTTTCGCGCAGGGGACGTGCTTGTTGTCAACGATACACGGGTGATTCCTGCGCGTCTTCTGGGCCGCAAGGAGACTGGCGGACGTATCGAGGTGTTTCTGGTGCGGCGCCTGCCTGGCGACGATGAGACCTGGGCCTGCCTGACCCGGTGTTCCAAGTCGCCTCGCACCGGCATGCGCCTGTGTTTCGGGGAAGGACTTGAGGGTGTCGTTACCGAAGGAGGCGCTTCTCCCTACCGGCATGTGCGTTTCGAATGCCCCGGAGACTTTGCCGCGGTCCTTGGCCGGGTCGGACGAATTCCGCTTCCGCCTTATATCCGACGGGAAGCCACCGAAGAAGATCATATCCGCTATCAAACCGTCTTCGCCAGAGCGGCGGGTGCCGTTGCCGCACCCACCGCCGGCCTTCATTTTACCGGGGGAATCCTTCAGGCTCTGCGGACCAGGGGGGTCGATATCCGCACTTTGACGCTGCATGTCGGGCTTGGGACTTTTCTGCCGGTGCGCACCGATAATCTGGCCGAACATCGCATGCACGAGGAAAATTACATTGTGCCGGCGGATACCGCGGCGGCTGTCAATCTTGCCAAGCAGGAGGGGCGGCGTGTCATTGCTCTTGGCACTACCAGTACGCGCACCCTGGAATACGCTGTCGATGACCGTGGCAGGCTGTGCGAGGGGCAGGGCAGTTGCGACCTGTTTATCCGGCCCGGCTTTGACTTCCGGATTATAGACGGGCTGATAACCAACTTCCATTTACCCTGCTCAACTTTGCTGATGCTGGTAGCGGCTTTTGCAGGCCGGGATTTTGTCCTCGAGGCTTACCGAAGGGCCGTGGCCGAGCGTTTTCGTTTTTTCAGCTATGGCGATTGTATGTTGATCCTCTGAGCCGGCGGTGCCCCGTGGCATATCGGCGCAGGACAGTTTTGATGCTGTCGCATCGTTTGCAGTGTTTCGATCAAAAGGGGATCGTTGCTTCGCGGGCAGGTCTCCGGAAGGAATTTATTGTCTGTGAAGGGTTTCAGGTTCGAATTGCTTACGCAGGACTCCGGCAGCCAGGCGCGGCGTGGCCGCATGACGACCCGCCGGGGCGTGGTGGAAACGCCTGTTTTCATGCCGGTGGGCACCCAGGGCACGGTCAAGGCCATACTGCCCGAGGATCTCAAGGCGGAAGGTGCGCAGATCATTCTGGCCAACACCTACCATTTGTTTTTGCGCCCTGGCCACGAGCGCATCCAACGGCTCGGCGGCCTGCATTCCTTTATGCACTGGACCGGTCCGATCCTGACCGACAGCGGCGGGTTCCAGGTGTTCAGCCTCGGCAAGCTGTGCAAGATCAGCGAGGACGGCGTGCGCTTTCAGTCCCACCTCGACGGCTCCCGGCAGGTTCTCACGCCGGAGGTGTCCATCGCGGTGCAGGAAGCCCTCGGGGCGGATATCATCATGGTCTTCGACGAGTGCATTCCCTATCCTTCGAGTCGCGAATACGTTGCGGACTCCACCGCCCTTTCCCAGCGTTGGGCACTGCGTTCCAAAAACGCCCGCAGCCGCCGGGATGGGGCTGCCCTGTTCGGCATCGTGCAGGGAGGCATGTATCCGGATTTGCGGCGCCAGAGCGCCGAAGCTCTCGTGGAGATCGGTTTTGACGGCTATGCCCTCGGTGGTCTGTCCGTCGGTGAAGAGGCCGAGCGCATGTACGAGATGATGGATATCGCGCTGCCGCTGCTGCCGCAGCAGTGCCCGCGTTATGTCATGGGTGTCGGAACGCCGGAAAACCTTATCGAGGGCATAGCGCGCGGCGTGGATATGTTCGACTGCGTGATGCCGACACGCAACGCCCGTAACGGCACGCTGTTTACTTCCTTTGGAAAAATCAGCATCAAGCAGGCGCGTTATGCCGATGACAATGGCCCCGTCGATCCGGCCTGCGGGTGTTATGTGTGCCGTAACTACAGTCGCGCCTATTTGCGCCATCTGTATCAAAGTAACGAGATTCTGGCTTCGATGCTCAACACGCGGCATAATCTCCATTATTATCTCGATTTGATGCGTCAGGCGCGGCTTGCCATCGAACAGGGGCGCTTTGGCGCCTTTCGCGCCGATTTCCACAGGCGCCGCCACGATGACGGATCGCAGGACTGAAAAACACCTGAGTCCGTCTGTTTTTTATGGTAGGCTGCTAACAGATTGTAAACGAATAACCACACTTCAACCCGAAGGAGCCGATTATGTTCTGGATTTCCGAAGCCCATGCCATGGCATCGCCCCCCGGCGGTCAGTCCAACCCCTACAGTACCATTATCATGCTGGTGCTGATGTTCGGCATCTTTTACTTTCTCCTGATCCGGCCACAGCAGAAACGTGCCAAAGAGCATAAACAACTGGTTGACGGACTCAAGGTCGGCGATCAGATCGTCACCGCCGGTGGCATTCACGGCAAGGTCGCCAGTGTGCAGGACAACATCGTGTCCCTCGAAGTTGCCACGGGCGTCAAAATCAGGGTCAATCGTTCCTCCATCGTGAGTGTGGAACAGGGCTGAACCCGCATCGCAGTTTCGTTTCCCGGGTGCGCTTTTATGATTCCGCTCCGCTTTTTCCTCGCGGGGCGGTTGTTGAATAGCCGTTTGTTTGTGGATCCGGCGGTTGCCGGGTGTCTGCACCTTGCCTGCGCGTTGGCAGCGGTCCTGTTCGTCGGATCGCCTGCCGGTTTCCGGGCCGGGCGGGCGCGCTGTCATCGATTGCGAAAGGAGTAGTGACCAGCCATGTCCAAAAGCATCAAGCTGCGGGGAGGGGTCGTTCTGTTGTGCCTCGTCCTGTCCATGTTGGTATTAATGCCGACGCTGTTTCCCAACAGTACCCCTAACTGGCTGAAAAAAAGTTTTGATCCTCTGCATCTCGGTCTCGACCTGCAGGGAGGCATGCATCTTGTGCTCGGGGTGGACGTCGACAAGGCTGTGGAAAGCCGGGTTGACGGACTGGTTGACCAGATCGAGGGCGAGCTGAGGGACAAGGATATTATTTTCAAGCGGGTATCGAGGACCGGCAATGATCGCCTGACGGTTGTGGTCTACGACGATGAGGCGGGCCGCCAGATCGATGCTCTGATGAGCGAGGGCGTTTATGCTGACCTCGAGCCGCTGACCCTTGAGACCCAGGGCGGGTATATCGAAAAAAACTTCCGCTATTCCACGGAGGCGGTGTCGGCTATCAAGGACAACGCTGTCAAGCAGGCGCTGGAGACACTGCGCAACCGTATCGATCAGTTCGGGGTCAGTGAAACGGTTCTGCAGCGACAGGGAAGTGATCGCATCCTGGTGCAGTTGCCCGGGGTCAAGGAGCCCAAGCGCGCCGTTGCCCTGCTGGGCAAGACCGCCCTGCTGGAGTTCAAGATGGTGGCGGACAATGTCGATGCGCAAGCCGTTGCCGGCGGGGCGCTGCCTCCCGGAACCCGTCTTCTGTACGAACGGATGGTCGACCGGAAGACCGGGACCGTTACCCAGGTCCCTTTGGTTGTATACGATAAAACCGTCCTGACTGGCGATCTGGTCTCCGACGCCCAGGTGCGTATCGACCCCCGCTTTAACGAACCCTACGTTTCCATCGATTTCAACGCCGTGGGCGCCAAGCGCTTCGATCAGATTACCGCCGCCAACATTGGCCAGCGCATGGCCATCGTGCTGGACGATACTGTCTACTCGGCACCGGTCATACGCGAGAGGATCTCCGGCGGCAGTGCACAGATCTCCGGTTCCTTTGACGAGCAGGAGGCCACCGACCTGGCGATTGTTCTGCGTGCCGGTTCGCTGCCCGCGCCGGTTACCATTCTCGAAAATCGTACAGTGGGTCCGTCCCTCGGTCTCGATTCCATCAATCAGGGGATTTTGTCGGTCATTATCGGCAGCGTCGCTGTGGTGGTTGCCATGGCAATCTATTACAATCTCGCCGGACTGGTGGCAAACCTGGCGCTGGTGCTCAATCTGATATTCATTCTGGCGCTGCTCAGCCTCTTCAAGGCCAGTCTCACCCTGCCGGGGATCGGCGGTATTGTGCTGACTCTGGGAATGGCCGTCGACGCCAACGTGCTGATTTACGAACGTATCCGCGAGGAACTGCGTCTTGGAAAAACGGTCCGAAATGCGCTTGAGGCTGGTTACAGCAAGGCTTTTTTGACGATTATGGATGCCAATATTACAACCTTGATCGCCGCTTTGGTGCTGTTCCAGTTCGGCACCGGCCCGGTCAAAGGATTCGCCGTGACCCTGTCGGTGGGGATTGTATCTTCCCTTTTTACGGCCATCTTTGTTTCGCGCGTAGTTTTCGACTTTTTCCTGGAACGTTACCAGGTCAAGCGGTTGAGTATCTAGGGAGGGTGGCATGCAAATCGTCAAGCACGATATCAATATCAACTTTGTCGGCCGGCGCAAGCTGGCGCTGATCTTTTCTCTGTTGCTGGTGGTTGCCGGGCTTGTTTCCCTGATTGCCAGAGGCGGACCTGAATACGGCATTGATTTTGCCGGTGGTACCCTGATCCAGGTCAAATTCTCCGAAGCCACCCGGGCCGCCGATATCAAATCCGCCCTCAAGGGCATGCACCTGAAAGGTCTGTTGGTGCAGAAATTCGAGGGGGACTCGCAGGAGTTCATGCTTCGCCTGCAGGACACCAGTTCCGAACTCGAGGGGATGGCGCAGCAGGTCGGCGCGCATCTTGAACAGGCTTACGGTAAAGGAACGGTGGATATCCGGCGCGTTGAAATGGTCGGACCACAGGTGGGCAAGGATCTGCGCAAAAAAGGGCTTATGGCTATCCTGTTTGCCATGATCGGGGTACTGATCTACATTACCATTCGCTTCGAATTCAAATTCGCCGTCGGCGCTGTCATTGCCCTGGCGCACGATGTGCTCATTACCCTCGGAGCGTTCTCCCTGTTCGGCAAGGAGATCGACCTGCCGATCATTGCCGCGTTCCTGGCCATCATCGGATATTCACTGAACGACACCATCATCGTGTACGATCGGATTCGCGAAAATATCGGGCGGCATCCGAAGCAGTCCTTCGATCAGACGGTCAATGGCAGCATCAATGAAACTCTGTCCCGCACGATTCTCACCTCGGGCACCACGTTGCTTGTCGTGTTGGCTTTGTTTCTGTTCGGCGGCGGGGTCATTCACAATTTCGCCTTCGCCATGCTGGTCGGGATTCTGATTGGCACCTATTCCTCTATTTTCGTCGCCAGCCCGGTTCTTCTGGTCTGGGACGATATGAAGAAACGGCGCAATGCCACGGCTTCCTGATTCAAGGCTTTAAGCAACTGACGTGATCGGGCCGGGAAGGGAAACCTCCTGGCCCGATCACATTGGAAGGACAAAACACAAGGGGGAACATGGTAACGCCGCATCTGGATACGCTCTGGATTGAACGCCCTCGCAGCGAGGCTCTGCAGGGAGTGGATCTGCAACGGTGTTTGGGTGTTTCGCATCTGGCCGAGGAAGTGCTGCGCCGCCGCGACCTTCCCTCTCTCGAAGAAGTTCGCGAGTTTCTCGAAGCCCGGCTGTCCGCCATGCCCGATCCTTTTCAGATGGCGGACATGCAGCGCGCCGTGGAGCGCCTGGCGCAGGCCCTGCGTCAAGGGGAGGGGATCGCGGTGCACGGGGATTACGACGTCGATGGCGTTACGGGCACGGCGTTGATGGTCGAAACCCTGCGCGCCATTGGCGGACGGGTCAGTTACCACATCCCCATGCGCCTGAAAGATGGTTACGGGCTGTGCCTGGAGGCGCTCGAATCCTGCGCGGCAGCCGGCGCCCGTGTGGCGGTCTCCGTCGACTGTGGCATCTCCGCGCATCGGCAGGCGCAAAGGGCTGCCGAACTGGGCCTTGATCTGATCATCACCGACCATCATCAGCCGCCGGAAATTCTTCCGCAAGCCTTGGCGATTGTGAATCCCGCCCGTCGCGATTGCTCCTTTCCCTACAAGCACCTTGCCGGCGTCGGCGTGGTGTTTTTGCTGCTGGTCGCATTGCGCAGGTATCTGCGCGAGTCGGGATACTGGACCAAAAGTGCCGAACCGGATCTGCGCTACGGTCTTGATCTGGTAGCACTGGGCAGCATCGCGGACATTGTTCCTCTCAAGGGACTAAACCGCGCTTTGACCAAGGCGGGTCTCGAATTGCTGTCCCACTCCGGACGGCCCGGTCTGCAGGCGCTAAAACAGGTTGCCGCGGTCGACAAGGTTACCTGCGGCACGGTCGGGTTTCGCCTGGCCCCGCGCATCAATGCCGCCGGCCGCCTCGAAGATGCCTCCGTTGGCGTTGAGCTGCTGCTGAAAAGGTCCGTCGAGGATGCCATGCCCGCGGCCGAGTTGCTCGACCGGGTCAATCGACAGCGCCAGGTTCTCGAGCAGCAGACCCTGGAGGAGGCCGATGAACGCTGGCAGCGGGAAACTTCCGGGGCGACGCACAGCATCGTGCTCGCCGATGCGCGGTGGCACCCCGGCGTGATCGGCATTGTCGCCAGCCGGCTGGTCGAAAAGTACCATCGCCCGACAGTGTTGATCGCGCTGAACGAGGGGGCCGGCAAAGGTTCCGCACGTTCGATCAAGGGGTTGCACCTGTATCAGGCCTTGCAGGACTGCCATGCTTGCCTGCAGGGGTTTGGCGGTCATGAATTTGCTGCCGGACTCAGCATCGGGGCGGAGAAGATTCCGGAATTCGCCCGGCGCTTTGAAGCGGTGGCCCGGCAGCGGTTGAGCCCGGACGATCTTTTGCCCCGGCAATTTCACGACGGGGAAATTACCCTGGAGGAGATCGACGCCGCTGACCTGCTGGCTCTGGAACGTCTTGCTCCCTACGGTCCGGGAAACCCCCAGCCGTTATTTCTGGCTCGTGGTGTGCACCTGCAATGCATTCAGGTTGCCGGTGAAAGCCATTTGCGGTTTCTCGCCTGTCAGGGAGGATGCGGTTTGTCCGCCATTGCCTTCGGCATGGCGGATCGGCGGCATCAGCTTGACGGCCCCCAGGATATCCTCTTCATTCCCAGCTTGAATGACTGGCGCGGCAAGGTCTCCATTCAGTTGCAGGTCAAACACATCCGCCCCGCCCTCCATGAATGATCGCCCTGCTCAGGCTGCATCGGACGGCGCTCTTTGGGGCAGGGTGGCTTTTGCCTACGGACCGCACGGCATTCAGCGTCCACGCTCTGCTTTTTCAAACGGCGGCAGTGATGAACGGGCGGCATAGTGTGGAGAAGTGAAAATCAGCAACGCCCGGGAACATAAGCCCCGGGCGTTGCTGTTTGTGCGGGGATGTTTACAGCCCGGCGTCCCGGGCGATTTTTTCCCAGGCTGGCAGGCTTGCCTCGATGGTCTGCATGGGAATGCAGTAAGCGATACGGAAGTAGCCGGGAGCGCCGAATCCCTGCCCGGGCACCACCAGCACGCGGTGTTCCAGCGCCATGCGGGTGAAGGCCACATCATCCTCGATGGGTGATTCCGGGAAAAGGTAAAAACCTCCCTGCGGCTTGACGGTCCGAAAGCCGAGGCGGGTCAGGTGCTCGAAGAGCATGTCCCGTTTGACCTGGTAATCCGCAATGTCGACGCTTTCCTCCTGCAGGCCGGCAACCAGACGCTGCATCATGGCCGGCGCGTTGACGAATCCCAGCACCCGGTTGCAGAAAACGGCACCCTCGATGAATTGCTGAACGTCGTCCATGGCCGGGTTGGCGGCAAGGTAGCCGATACGCTCTCCCGGCAGGGCCAGGTCCTTGCTATGGGAGGTTATGATGACGGCGTTGCGAATGTGCTCGAAAATGCAGGGGACCGTTGCATCGTCATAGGCCAGGCGGGCGTAGGGTTCGTCGGATAGCACAAAAAGGGTACGGCCCGATTCCCGCTCCTTGCGCGCCAGCATATTGCCGAGGGCTTGCAGGTCCGCCGCCGGGTAAATGACGCCGGTGGGGTTGTTGGGGGAATTGATGATGATGGCCCGGGTTCTGGGGCCGATGGCGGCTTCGATGGCATCGATGTCGAGTTGAAAGCTGTCCTTGCGGGTTGCAACGGATCTGGTGGTGCCGCCGTGGTTGTCGACGTAAAAGATATATTCGACGAAGTAGGGGGCCAGGATCAGAACTTCGTCGCCGGGGTCGAGAATGGTCTTGAGGGCCACGTTCAGCGCCCCTCCGGCGCCGCAGGTCATGACGATATGGCGGGCTTCGACCGGCGATGAAGCGGTTCGGGAGAGATGCCGCGCCACAGCCTCGCGCGTCTCCGGATAACCGGCGTTGTTCATATAGCGGTGCATGCCTGGTTGCGGATGGCTGGCCAGTTGAAGAAGTGCCTTGTTGAAGGCTTCGGGCGGTTCCGTCGAAGGATTGCCGAGGGTAAAATCGAAGACGTTGTCATCGCCGTGTATGGCTTTCAGGCGCGTACCCTCCTCGAACATCTTTCGAATCCATGATGCCCGTTCGATAAACGCGGAAACTTTCGTGGAAATAGCCATGGCCCCTCCCTGGTAAAAGAATACATGCCGGGTGCTTCCGGTCGCAGTGTAATGTCTTGCGTGCGGGGGGTCAAGAATTATGCTGGAGTGCAGGCCGGTGCCCGGCTTTCGTTTGCTTTTTGCGCAAGGATAGGCTAATCTTGCAGCCCATATTTCAGCGGGGTGGAACGTGTATGGAGACAGTGGAAAAAGTATTGGCCGAATTGCGACGGAAAATCGATGGGATCGATGATCAGATCCTGTCCCTGCTGAACCAGCGGGCGCTTGTGGCCCAGCAGATCGGGCAGGCCAAGGCCGGCCAGGGGCTCGATTTTTACAACCCGGGGCGGGAACTTGCCGTGTTCGAACGGCTTGTTGCCCAGAATTGCGGGCCTTTCCCCGCGGATGCGGTGAAACGCGTTTTTCGGGAGATTATTTCCGCTTCCCTGTCCCTTGAACAGCCCATGAAGGTGGCCTTTCTCGGGCCGTCGGCGACTTTCACCCACCAGGCGGCACAGAAGCAGTTCGGTTTTTCCGCTCAGCTTGTGGCTCTGAAAAGTATCCCCGCGGTGTTTGAGGAAGTGCGTCGGGGCCGGGCCGATTTTGGCGTGGTGCCGGTGGAGAACACCACCGAAGGAATCGTCTCCCATACCCTGGACATGTTCGTCGAGTCGGATCTGGTAATCAATGCGGAAATCCTGATGGAAATCTCCCATGATCTGCTTTCCGTCAGCGGCAGGATGGAGGATGTCGGCAGGGTTCTGTCCCATCCCCAGGCCCTTGCCCAGTGCCGCCACTGGCTTGAAGAAAACCTTGCCGATGTTCCCCTTGTCGATGCGCCCAGCACCGCCATGGCCGCGCGCCAGGCGTCGGAAGATCCGGGCATCGCAGCCATTGCCAGTGAAATCGCCGCCTCCCTTTACGGACTGCGCATCATCAAGTCGAAAATTCAGGACAATACCAACAACCTTACCCGTTTTCTGGTGGTCGGCCGGACCCTCTCCCCGCGGACCGGACAGGACAAGACCTCCGTCATGTTTATTGTCGCCGATCAACCTGGCATTCTCTGCAGGATGCTTGAACCGTTCAGTCGCCGGAACATCAATCTCACCAAGATCGAAAGCCGGCCGATCAAATCCAAGGCCTGGGAGTATGTGTTTTTCCTTGATCTGGAAGGGCATGCCGAGGATGCCGCGGTCAGTGAGGCGCTGGCGGACCTTCAGTCCTGCTGCCGCTCCTTCAAGATCCTGGGGTCCTATCCGCGTTGCCGTTAAATCAATCTTCTTTTCTGTCAGGATGCATTCAATAGATATGTCGGATTTCTATGTTTCCAAGCTGGCCGTGGTGGGTGTCGGTCTCATCGGAGGATCCTTTGCGCTGGCCCTCAAGCAAGCTGGTCTCGTCGGCGAGGTGGTCGGTATCGGCCGCGGGCGGGCAAACCTTGAAACGGCCTGCGAGAGAGGCATAATCGACAGTTTCACTCATTCCCTCGTAGAAGGAGTGGCGGAGGCCGATGTGGTATTCCTGGCCACGCCGGTCCGGACCCTGGCGCGGGTGGCCGCGGAGGCCCTGCCGTATATGAAAAAGGGCGCGGTTCTGACCGATGGCGGCAGTGTCAAGGCCGAGGTGGTCGCGGCGATCGAGCCGTTGCTCCCCGAAGGCGTGCATTTTGTGCCCGGACATCCCGTGGCCGGTACCGAACGCAGCGGCGCGGAGGCGGCCTTTGCCACGCTGTACCGGGGGCGGCGCTGCATCCTCACGCCGACCTCGCGTACCGATCGCGGCGCCCTGGAGCTGATCCGGCAGTTGTGGCGGGCCGCTGGCAGTGAAGTGGTTGACATGACGCCGGAAAAACACGACCACATCCTGGCGGCCATCAGCCATCTGCCGCACATGGTTGCCTATGCGCTGGTCAATGCCGTGGTCGGCTGCGGAGACCAGGACGAGGACATTCTCAGCTATTCGGCGGGCGGATTCAGGGACTTTACACGCATTGCCTCGTCCGATCCGACCATGTGGCGTGATATCGCGCTGAGCAACCGTGAAGCGCTGCTGGAGGTGATCGGGATCTTCGAAAAAAGCCTGGCAACAGTGAAGAGCGACATCGCTGCCGGCAATGCCGATGCGCTGTTCGACTTTTTCCAGCGGTCCAAACAAAGGCGTGACGCCATCGTTTGAGAATTTTCGGGCGCCGCCCGATGCAAGAAACAGGGGAAAATATGCGTGATCTACAGGTTATCCGGCCCGGGGGCCGGTTGCGCGGTGAAATTCAGGTTCCCGGCGACAAGTCGATTTCCCATCGGGCTGTCATGCTTGGCGCGCTGGGCAAGGGGGAGACGGTAGTTCGGGGGTTGTTGCGCGGTGAAGACAACCTTGCAACCCTGGAGGCTTTTCGCGGCATGGGGTTGAGGTCCTGGATGAACCCGGTGATGTTCTGCGTATCAGAGGGCGGGGTCTGAACGGTCTGCAGGAGCCCCAGGATGTTATCGATTGCGGAAACTCCGGAACCACCATGCGGCTGATGACCGGCCTGCTGGCGGGACAGAGGTTTTTCTCCGTATTGACCGGCGACCGGTTTCTGCGCAAGCGTCCCATGAAACGCGTCGTCGTGCCGCTGACCGGCATGGGGGCCAGAATTCTGGGCCGCGCCGGTGGTGAATTCGCTCCCCTGGCTCTTAAGGGCAGTCCACTCACGGGGATAACTCACCAGTCGGCGGTCGCCAGCGCGCAGGTAAAGTCCGCGCTGATGCTGGCCGGGCTGTATGCCGACGGGCCGACCACCATTCGTGAGCCCCATGTGTCCAGGGATCACAGCGAACGCATGCTGCGCTGGTTCGGAGCCGACGTCAGGCCTTTTGACGGAGGCGTAACCCTGTATCCCGGCAGAGCTTTGCAGGGGCGCGAGGTGACGGTGCCCGGCGATATCTCCTCAGCCGCCTTTTTCATGGTGGCCGCTCTGATCGTGCCCGGTTCGGAACTTATTATCCGGCAGGTGGGCGTGAATCCGACCCGCAGCGGCATTATCGATATTCTGCGTGCGATGGGCGGACAAATCGAGTTGCTCGATCAGCGGGAATGTTCGGGAGAGCCGGTGGCGGATATCCTGGTGCGGGCCAGTGATCTGAAGGGCGTGGAAATCGGCGGTGCCCTGGTGCCGCGCGCCATCGACGAATTTCCGGTGATCAGCGTTGCCGCCTGTTTTGCCGAAGGCCGGACGGTGATCCGCGATGCCCGGGAATTACGGGTCAAGGAAACCGACCGCATTGCTTCCATGTGCTCCCAGCTCGAAGCTCTCGGTGCCCAGGTCGAGGCGCGGGATGACGGCATGGTGATTGACGGCGGCAGCGAACTCGGCGCAGCGCAGGTGTCCGCTCTTGGCGATCACCGCATCGGCATGAGCATGGCCGTGGCCGCCCTGCGGGCCCGGGGGTCGGTAACCATTTCTGAAACGGCGTGCACCGCGACATCCTTTCCCGGTTTCTGGGAGCTTTTCGATGCGTCCCGCGAGGTTTGACCAATTCTGATCGAGAAAGGCCGATCTTTTGAAACAAGCTCTTATCATCGCTATCGACGGTCCTTCCGGTGTCGGCAAAAGTACCCTGAGCCGTCGTCTGGCCAAAAAGCTCAATTATGTTAACATCGACACCGGCGCCATGTACCGCTCGGTGGCCCTTGCCGCCCACAGGGCCGGCATCGCACCGGATGACGAAGCATCCCTTTCAGCATTGTGCCTGCGGATCGAGATCCGCTTCGTTCGTCAGGACGAGATGGAGCGGGTATTGCTCAATGGCGAGGATGTCTCCGAAGCCATCCGGACTCCGGAAATCAGCCTCTTGTCATCCAGGGTCTCCGCGCATCCCGTGGTGCGCCGGGCACTTGTCGAATTGCAGCGCGAACTGGGTCGCAACGGTGGCGTCGTGCTGGAGGGGCGCGATATCGGCACGGTGGTGTTTCCCGGAGCCGATGTCAAATTTTTCCTGGCCGCAAGCGCCGCCGAGCGAGGCAGACGCCGTTGGCTCGAACTCAGGGACAAGGGGCTTGACGTCGATCTCGAGCGCACCATCGAGGAAGTCGAGGCCCGGGACGCCGCCGATACCCAACGCACCCACGCGCCGTTGCGCCAGGCGCAGGATGCGGTGTGCATCGACACCACTCACCTTGACATCGACCAGGTTCTGGAGCGCATGCTTGAGGTGGTTGCCCAGAGCCGCTTGCAGGACGTTAATCTGAAGGAGACCCCCGCGTCATGAAGATCATTCTGGCCGCCAGTGCCGGGTTCTGTTTTGGCGTCAAGCGCGCTACCAACCTTGCTTTCGAAGCCGCCGACGAATATCCCCATATCTGCTCCCTGGGGCCGATCATTCATAGCCCGCAAGTTGTTAAAAAACTGGAGGAAAAGGGGGTCAAGGTTATCGGTAAAGTGGAGGATATCGATCACGGTGCGGTTATCATCCGATCCCACGGCATTACCGCCGAGGAACTCGATATGATACACCAGCGGGATCTCAGAATTGTCGACGCAACCTGTCCGTTTGTGAAAAAAGCCCAGGATTATGCCACGATGCTGTGCAACGAGGGATATTCGGTAGTCCTGGTCGGTGAAAAAGATCATCCCGAGGTGCAGGGTATCATTTCCTATACCCGTGGCGGGGAAGTCTTCGTGGTGGCCGACTGCAAGGAAGCCGAGCGGGTGCCGAACCGTCCCAAACTGGGCCTCGTCGCCCAGACCACCCAGTCTTTCAAAAACCTCCAGCAGGTAGCCGAAACCTGCCTTGAGAAAAGCAAGGAGGTGCGGATCTTCAACACCATTTGCGATGCGACCTCGGTACGCCAGAACGAGGCGCGGAAAATTGCGAGGGAGGCGGATCTGATGCTGGTTGTCGGCGGATTCAACAGCGCCAACACCACCCGCCTGGCGCAGATCTGCCAGGATATTCAACCACGGACTTTTTATGTGGAAACCGCTGAAAAGATCCAGGACAGCTGGTTTGATGGCGTCGAATGTGTCGGTATCACCGCCGGTGCATCCACCCCCCGCTGGATTATCGATCAGGTCGTGGAACGGGTCGCGGGTGTGTCCAAATAAATGTTTGTTTTTTTAGTGTTATCATGCTAAGGTCGCTCCGATGTCCTCGGGGGCATCGCTGTCGCGGGTCGGCAGGATTATCGCTTAGGGGGTTAGTTTGTTAATGGTAGATGCTAAAGAAAACAAAAACACTGATGAATTCATGGATGATGAATTCGAGGACATGGAACAGAGCTTCAGCGAGCTTTTTGAGAGCAGCATCAAGGAGCTCAATGTAGGTGACGTTGTCGAGGGCACGGTTCTGCAGATCAACGGCGACATGGTCGTGGTCGATGTCGGATACAAGTCCGAAGGCATCATTCCTCTTTCTGAGTTCAGTGACGAGAGCGGCCAGGTGGATGTCAAGGTCGGCGACAAAATCGATGTGCTTTTCGAGCGCCGTGAGAATGAGAACGGTCTGATCAGCCTGTCGAAGGAGAAAGCCGACCGTCAGAAAATCTGGAACAATCTCGAAGAAGGCGCCGTCGTCGAAGGCCGTATTGCCGCCCGCATCAAAGGCGGCCTGTCTGTCGATATCGGCGTCAATGCGTTTTTGCCTGGCTCCCAGGTTGATCTGCGCCCGGTGCGCAATCTGGATAAACTGCTTGGCGAATCCTTCGAATTCAAGATCATCAAGCTCAATAAACGGCGCGGCAATATTGTTCTGTCGCGTCGCGTCCTGCTGGAAGAGCAGCGCGAGACGCTGCGCCAGGATACTCTCGAAACCCTGGCGGAGGACCAGGAAGTGGTCGGCGTGGTCAAGAATCTCACCGATTACGGCGCGTTTATCGATCTTGGCGGCATCGATGGCCTGTTGCACATCACCGATATGTCCTGGGGACGCGTGGCGCATCCCTCCGATGTCCTGGCCGTGGGAGACAAGATCAAGGTCAAGGTTCTCAAGTTCGACCGCGAGAAGGAACGTGTGTCTCTTGGTCTGAAACAACTGACTTCGGATCCCTGGCTGAGCGTCGCCGATAAATACCCCATCGGTAACCGGGTATCCGGCAAGGTGGTCAGTCTGACCGACTACGGCGCATTTGTCGAACTGGACGAAGGTGTCGAAGGGCTGATTCATGTCAGCGAAATGAGCTGGACCAAGCGGATCAAGCATCCCAGCAAGATTCTCAATATCGGCGACGAAATCGAATCGGTGGTGCTTGCCGTCGACGTGGCCAACCGTCGCATTTCCCTGGGACTGAAGCAGACCGAGCGCAACCCCTGGGAAGTCATCGGCGAGAAATTCCCCATCGGCACCATTATCGAGGGTCAGGTGAAGAACATCACCGACTTCGGTATCTTCGTTGGCGTTGATGATGGCATTGACGGTCTGGTGCACATTTCCGATCTTTCGTGGACCAAGCGCATCAAGCATCCCTCCGAGTTGTACAAAAAAGGTGATGTGGTCAAGGCCGTGGTCCTCAATATCGATCAGGACAACGAGCGGTTCTCGCTTGGCATCAAACAGTTGGCATCCGATCCCTGGCAGACCATCGCCACCCGTTACGCTCCCGGCACCATGATCCAGGGGAGAGTTACCTCCGTTACCGATTTCGGCATTTTCCTGGAAGTCGAGGAGGGGATCGAGGGATTGATCCACGTTTCTGAAATCAGCAAGGAAAAAATCGATTCACCGAAGGATTTCGCCAAGGTGGGTGATCTCCTTGAAGCCGTGGTTCTGCATGTGGACACCGACGACAAGAAAATCGCGTTGTCCATCAAGCATGTTGCGCAGCAGAAGGAGAAAGCTGAAGTCGATGCGTTCCTCGGCTCGCAGAAAAGCGCCACGTCCAATCTTGGGGATATCTTCAAGGGCGCTCTCGATAAGGCCGGTGACAAAGATTAATCCTTTTACGGGATCGTACCGGTCGGATTGTCATTGCCGGCCGGTACGCTTGATGCTTTCATGAAGAAACGACCTTTTTTGATGGCCCTGCTGACGCTCGGGGCCATCTTTCTTTTATTCGTGGTTCTGACCCTGTTGCTGTCGCGCTGCGGTAGAGATTTTCAGGGACTACCCCTGGGTGAACGCATCGGGGTTATTGAAATCGAAGGCATGCTTACGGAATCCGAGGAGACCGTTACGCAATTGCTTTCCTTCAGGGATGATACTTCGATCAAGGCCGTCATTCTGAGGGTCAACTCCCCGGGCGGAGCCGTAGCGCCTTCTCAGGAGATACACGACGAAGTGGCGCGCCTCGCGGCAGTCAAGCCAGTTGTCGCATCCATGGCATCCGTTGCTGCTTCGGGGGGTACTATGTCAGCATCCCTGCGCATCGCATACTGGCCAACCCCGGCACCATCACCGGAAGTATCGGGGTAATTATGCAGGTCACCAATTTTGAGGATCTTTATCACAAGCTTGGATTGAAAAACCAGGTCGTCAAAAGCGGGGAACATAAGGATATGGGGTCGCCGCTGAGGCCGATGACGGCTGCCGATCGTCATATTCTGCAAAGTATCATCGATGATGTTTACGATCAGTTTGTCCATGCGGTCAGCGAAGGTCGAAAAATGCCTGTTGCCAATGTCAAACAGTTGGCCGACGGGCGTATATTTACCGGGAGGCAGGCCAAGGAAGCCGGGCTTGTCGATCAGCTTGGTGGATTGCAGGACGCTGTCAGGGTTGCTTCCGAACTTGCAGGGATTCGCGGTGAGCCGAAGCTGGTTTATCCATCGAAGCCCAAAGAAAGCCTGTTGAAATATTTTATAGAAGAATCCGCCTCGCAGGTGGGTCGCGTGCTGGAGCAAAGGCAGGAGGGCACTCCGGTCATGCAATATCTGTGGACGGGCCAATGACCAGGAGGGTTTGAGTTCATGACCAAAAGTGAGTTGATCGAGGAGCTTTCCTGTGTGAACGGAATGCTCAGCAAAAAGGAATCGGAACTGGTAATCAATACCGTACTCGATAGCATTCGCGACGCTCTGGTCGATGGCGACCGCGTTGAGATTCGCGGGTTTGGGTCTTTCACCGTGCGCACACGTGAGGCGCGTGAGGCCAGAAACCCCAAGAGCGGTGAGGTGGTTTCCATTCCGGCAAAGAAAACTGCTTTTTTCAAAACCGGCAAGCAGCTTCGTGAACGGGTCGATAGCGGGGAGTAACCCGGTTCCCTTTTTACACGCCTTGCAGGAGGGATCATGAAAGCCAGAACCCATTTAGCTATCTCGTCGACGTTGGTTGGTGAATTGGTGGCTCTGCAGGAGGGCGAGGCCGTTGCCCGTCTGCAGACCACGGCGGCTATGGCTGCCGATGAGCACGGCCTGGTACATGGAGGGTTCACATTCGGGCTTGCAGACTATGCTGCGATGCTCGCGGTCAATGATCCCCATGTCGTTCTGGGCAGCGCCGATGTAAAATTTCTTGCGCCTGTTCGCTGCGGCGAGGTGATGGAGGCCACGGCGCGCCTTGAGAACCATGAAGGCCGAAAGCATCGCGTTCACTGCTACGTTGCAAGTGGTGAAAAGCGCGTCTTTGAAGGATCCTTTATCTGCTTTGTGCTGGATAAGCCAGTGTTGGGCTGAACGGTTGATGCACCAGGGTTTTCCTCCAACTCGTTTGTGACACAACAAAGCCCCGCACGGTGTGCGGGGCTTTTCTGCGTGGGGCTTGCTGTTGCGTCTCCGAGATGCCGATTGCTCCGGAAAATAGGACCGGACCAAAAGCTTGGTCTTCACCGGCCATTTCAGGCGTCCCACTGCAAGGTAGGCTGGCTCACCATGGCAACGGGTGAAAGACATCTCGATCATTATGTTGGTCAGCTTATCCAGGATACTCGCGCATCTCAGAGACAACATCGTGCCACCTGCGAAGCAAATGCTAGCACAGTACGACGGCCTGTCAATGGCCTGGTGACATTATCGACTGGATTGACAATCTGTTTTGCGGCGACAATGGAAATGGCCTGTGTTAGCATGAAACCGATCCAGCGTGGAACCCGTGTTCCCCGGGTGACGACTTTGTTGCCAGACCGGTGATCCAGGCAGAAGATTCCGAATTCGTCGGGGCGTTATCGAAAGGGTTGAAAATGGCCGGAAGTGTTTTCCGGATTACGGTTCCTGCTGCATGCCACGGCATGCGCCTTGATCAGTACCTTGCCCAGGCGGTCCCGGGTTTTTCCCGAGGCATGGCTCGAAAAATCATAGACCTTGGGGGGGTGCACATGGATGGCCGGCGCCTGCGGCGCAGTTCCCAGGTTGTGGGGCAGGGAGCGGCACTGGAAATTTTCGTTGACGGTGAGCCACAAGATATTTTTTCCATTGGCGAAGAGAATATCCTGTATCAGGATTCTTATCTTATCGCTGTCAATAAACCTGCGGGAATCAATACCCAGCCTACGCCCGCCCGTTATAAAGGCACACTTTACGAAGCGCTCATACGGCATCTCGACAACCCTTTCCGCCGCGGGACAAGGCCCTCATTGGGGATGGTACAGCGTCTCGACCGGGACACCTCGGGGGTTTTGGTTTTTTCCACGCATCCTGGATCTCACAAGCCTTTGTCCGCTAGTTTTTCGAATCGCAGCGTTCGGAAAATCTATCTGGCTCTGGTCGACGGATGCCTGGCCTGCGAGCAGGGCGTCTTCCATTCCGAAATCGCCCGGCAACATCGTACCAATCTCATGAAATCGGTCGATCGCGGGGGGAAGGAGGCCTTGACCCAGTATAGCGTGGTTGAGCGGTTTGCCGAGGCTACGCTGGTGAGAGTTGAAATTCCCACCGGGCGCTCTCATCAGATCAGGGTGCATTTTTCCGAAGCCGGCCATCCGTTGCTCGGCGACATCCGGTATGGAGGTCCGGCCAACCGGTGCGGGCAGGCGGTACCCAGGCAGATGCTGCATGCCTGGAGAATCGAGCTGGAGCACCCGATTACGAAGACCCCCGTGGTTTTTGAGGCTCCCTTGCCAATGGACTTTTTACGATGGCTCGAGTGTGCTCGCCATCCGGAATCGGGTCCTGGCGGCCCAGACAAGCAAGGTTGAAATTTTCACTGATATTTTTGTCATCGATCGAGGACTCCATGCTGTCATATCCCCATATCGACCCGGTTATTTTTCGTCTCGGGCCTTTTGCCGTACGCTGGTATGGCATGATGTATCTGCTCGGCTTTCTTGCGGCTTACCTGATTATCAATTATCTGGCCCGCTACCGCCGACTTGATCTGAGTTCGGAAAAGGTTGCCGATTTGCTGTTTTATTGCGTGATTGGCGTCATCGCCGGGGGCCGTCTCGGTTACGTGCTGTTTTATGATCCGGGGTTTTATCTGCAGCATCCACTGCAGGCTTTTGCGGTCTGGCAGGGCGGCATGAGTTTTCATGGCGGTCTGTTGGGCGTTATTGTGGCCGCGCTGTGGTGGTGCCGGCGCACAGGCATCGATAGTTTGCTTCTGGGAGATATCCTCGTCACCGCGGCAACCATCGGACTCGGATTGGGGCGTATCGGCAATTTCATCAATGGTGAACTCTGGGGTCGCGTCACGACCTTGCCCTGGGGGATGGTTTTTCCGGGGGCCGGGCCGCTGCCCAGGCATCCCAGTCAGCTCTATGAGGCCTTTTTCGAGGGAATTGTTCTGTTTTTACTATTGTGGCTCCTGCATGTCCGGCAGGTAGCGAAAGGTGTGCCGCTTTTCACTTTTCTGGCCGGTTATGGAGCTCTGCGTTTCATGCTGGAATTGGTGCGGGAGCCCGATGCGCATATCGGGTTGTTTTGGAGCAGCGTCTCCATGGGGCAGATGTTGTCCCTGCCCATGGTTATGGTTGGGCTTGCCGGGATTCTGTATTGCCGGCGGCGGGGGCTGGGTCGATAACGCCTGCAGTTGGCCGTTTATTCTGATGTCGACAGGGAGCTTTCGCCGATCATCCGGTGCGTCATTGGAAACTGGCGGTCAAGAAGGGAACGCTGTGTTGCCAGAGGGCGAGGTGCAGAACCAACGGATCCGTCAGTGAAGCGTTTTCTCCATTTCGAGGACATGTCCGCTTTTGAGTTTGCGATAAGATACCCGGTCCATAATGGCGCGAATGATGAAAATTCCGCGTCCCCGTTCCTGCAGGGACGCGGTGTCGGGCGGGCTCACGGTGTGGAGGTCGAAGCCTTGGCCCTGATCGTAGACTCTTATGGTCAGTTTGTGCCGGGCCAGGGTGATGGTGATACGTACTTCCGTCGAGGTCGGCTGATCGGCATGCTTGATGGCATTGGCCATGGCCTCGGTGAGAACCAGGTTGATGTGATACGCCAGTTCCTCCCGATCTCCCGAAAAGCGTTCAAGAGCGCGGGCCATGGACTCGCCGATCTGGCCTACGAGGCCTAGATAGCGGGTTTCCTTGGGAAGCGTGATGTCGAGCTCTATCCTTTCGCTCATCGAGCCTCCACAGGGTCAGACCTGAAAGCTGGCAATGGCTTCTTCGGGGCTGGGAAATATTTCAAAAACACGATGAAGGCGGGTCAGTTCGAACATGGACTGGACCTGGGGCTGCAACCCTGCGAGTTTGAGGCTGCCGTTGCGGGCGCTGGCATTTTTAAATCCCGACACCAGAGCCCCCAACCCGGAGGAATCGACGAAGCGAACCCCTTGCAGGTTGATGACCATGTTGTTTTTCCCGCCTTCGAACAATGACAGCAGGCGGGTTTTCAAATCGCCGCTGTTGTGGGCGTCGAGACGTTCTTCCCCGACGGAGATCAACACCACGGCGCCCTGCTCATTGATTTGAATGTTCATGGCATGCTCCTGAAAATAACCTTGCACTGAATCTGGAAACGGCCCTTTTCCGCCGCGGTTCGCTACCCTCAATATTACCACGTTTCCATCACGCGTTATCAGGACGTCAGCACCGACGTTTGGTGCCGGGTTTTATTCTTCCCGGAGAAAACGGCGCAACAGATGATCAATGGTGGCATGTATTTCAGCCTGGCCGTCTACGCGTAACACGCCTGGCTCGTTTCCGGTTGCCTCGAAACAGGCCGCCTGCTGATCGTACAGCGCACACCGCCCGTCGGAGGCATCTGTTTCGTGCTTTTGCCGGTGGTCGAGGCGTTGCAGGGCCACCGCACGATCACAGGTCACTTCCACTGTCCACACCCGGTACCCTGCGTTTTTTGCCTCCAGGCGAAAACGTTCCCGATCCCGGCGGGCATGGAAACTCGCGTCAACGATCACCGGGCGGCCTGTCTTCAGAGTCTCAAGGGCTCGTTCCCGCAGGGCATCGTAGGTGGCCTGGCTGGTCTCGCTGCTGTAGAGTCCCTTGCCGTAATCCTCGGCGCGGCGCTGTTCGGGAGACAGTCCCGCGAGTTCCTTGCGAATTACGTCGGATCGCAGCAACCGGGCGCCCATGGGAATGGCCAGTTTGCGGGCGAGCGTTGTTTTGCCGGTTCCCATCAGACCGCAGGTGAGCACCAGTTGCGGAGTGCGGCAAAGATAGCCGAGGGCCTGATTGAAGTATTGTTTTGCCCGTGCCGCGGCGGCTTCGCGGGTGGAGGCATCGGCGCCGGCGTCTGCGCTCAGGAAGGATTCGACCTTGCCGCGCACATAAGCCCGGTAAATCTGGTAGAAAGGCAGCAGCAGGTCGGTATCCGCCGTTTGACCGACGATTGCGAAGTAATTTTCTCGAACGATGGTCGCCAGATCATAGTGATTACGCATTTCGAGATCCATGACCAAAAAGGCCAGATCGGCCAGGATATCGGCGATGCGGAAGCGCCTGTTGAATTCGATGCAGTCGTAAATGGCGATCTTGTCGTCCATGAAGCAGATATGCTCGCAGTGGAGATCGCCATGTCCATCGCGAACCCAGCCCTGTCGCTCGCGCCGCCGGAACAATTCGGCCTGGCGGTTCTCAAAGTCCAGGATATGCCTTTTGAGCAGATCGAAGCATTCCGAAGAGATGGTTTTGGCGATGAAGGGCTCGGTCTGAAGAAAATTTTCCTGCCAGTTGTTTCGCACCACATCGAGATGGCTGATGTCTGTTGCGGGGCCGATACTTTGCAGTTGCTGGTAAAGCCGCGCCACATGACGTGCCAGTTCGGCGACGCGCCGGGGCAGGGCGGGGTCATTGCGGGCCAGCAGGCGCGGCAGCATGTTGTCTTCGGGAAGGCGTTTCATGACCACGGCATATTCGATGGTATGCCCCGGTCCGTTGATCGTGATTGTGCCGTTTTGTTCGCGGATCTCCGCAACCTCCAGATAAATCCCGTCGCAGAAGCGCTGGTTGAGGCGTAGCTCTTCCTGGCAGAAAAAGGCGCGTTTTTCGAGGGTCGTGAAATCAAGAAATCCGAAATCGACCGGTTTTTTGATTTTGTAGACGCGGTCGCCGACAAAATACAAACGTGAAATATGGGTCTCTTTGAAGTCGATGCCGGCCACCTCGGAATCAAAGGTACGAGGTGCGAGAAGGGCCTTGTGAAGGGTTTGTGAATCCATTTTGTCTCCCGGTATAAATATACGATATCGCTGTGATTTTAACATAAGGACGATTCCTGTAAAGAGGTTTTGTGCCGGGGGTAAAGTGATTGACGGTATCGGTATGGTATGCTAGTTTCATTCTCGTTTTCTCGTGGCCGGCGTCTTTGCATCGATTACTTCCGTCGCCGTTTTCTCGTTTACCTAAAAGCCTTCTTTATTCCCTCTGCCCGTGGGGGCTCCGGATGTTCAAGCAGGGTTTGACGTTTTTACTGGTTGGTATTGCGTTGGTCGGATGTCTGTCCGCGTCCTGGTCGGGACAGCCCCCTCTTGATGAGAAAACAGTCAGCTCGCAACAGGGCGGATCGAAGCAGTCCACTTTTTCGAGCAAGGCTCTCTATGAGTTTGCCCGGGCCCGGCTGCTGGCCCTGGCAAACCGCTTGCCGGAGGCTGAAGAAGCGCTTCGCAAGGCGATTCACTACGATCCACGTTCGGCATATCTGCGGATGATGATGGCGGAAATCATGCTGGCGCGGGGCGACCAGAAACAGGCCGAGAAGTCCCTCGGTGACGCGCTTGTTCAAGATCCGGATTATGTCGATGCGCACTTGCTGCTGGGGAACCTTCTATACAATCGGCAGGCATTCAGCGAGGCGATCGTGCACCTGAACCGGGTGCTGGCACTCGATCCCTCTCTTGAAAAAGTGTATCTGCAGCTTACCGCGGCTCATGTGCGTCTTGAGGACAGTGAGGGTGCCATCCGGGTTCTGAAGAAAATGCTTCAGAAAAATCCCGATTCCGTTGCCGGGGGGCTTGCTCTGTCGCGACTTTATCGACAGCTCGGGCTGACATCGATGGCCGAACGTACCTACCGCGAATTTCTTCAGCGGCATCCCCAGGAGGTTCAGGGATATGTCGAGCTGGCCCGGATTTTCCAGGATCTGGGGCAAAAGGAACAGGCTTTGGCCGTATTGAAGCAGGGCATGGCCGCCAACCCCTCCGCGGATGATTTTCGTTATCAGCTTGTGCGGGTTCTGGTGGAATCGGGGCAGCCCGATCAGGCACTCGATATATTGCATGCCATGCTCAGGGAACAGCCCGACCGTCTCGAGGCGCGCCGCATGCTCGGTCTGCTGCTGATGGAAAAAAAGGCCTGGAAGGAGGCGGGTGAAGCCTTCGAATTGCTACTGGCTGCCGAACCGATGCATGAGCAGGGTCTCTTCTATCTGGGGGTGGTTCGCGAAAACCAGGAACAATGGTCCGACGCCATCGCCGCTTTTCTCAGGCTTCCCCCGGAATCGGAATTTTTTCTCGATGCCACCAGCCATCTGGGCTACCTGTATTACAGGGACGGACAGCGCGATAAGGCCATCCGACTGCTTGAAGACCGCCTGCGGGACAATGACGGGACTCCTCAGCTGTACACTTTTCTGATCAGCCTGTATCATGAGCGGGGAGACGATACCAGTGCCGGTCCATGGCTGAAGCGGGGGATGGAAAAGTTTCCCGACTCCGCCGAACTGCATTACCAACGCGGGTTGCTTCTGGAAAAACAGGACAACCGTAAAGGCGCCATCCAGGACATGCGGAGGGCTATCGAGCTGGACCACAAGCATTATGAAGCGATGAATTTCATCGCTTACAGTTTTGCCGAACAGGGCGAGAACCTGGAGGAGGCCCTTACTCTGGCACGCAAGGCCCTTGACCTGAACAATGAAGCTCATATCATCGATACCCTGGGTTGGGTCCTTTTCAAAATGGGACGTTTCAGTGAAGCTCGCAGGGAACTGGAGGCTGCAGCGGCCCTGCTGCCCGAGGATGCACTGGTTCTTGAGCATCTTGCGGATCTGTATGGAGCAATGGAAATCTGGGAGAAAGCCGCCGCCGTTTACGAGCGTGCATGGAAGTTGAGGCCGGATGATGGGGATCTGGAAAAAAAGCTGCGTGGCGCTCAATCGCACCTGTGAGCCCGGATGGGGCAGGCTGGTTGCTGGCCTTCTGGCGCTGGGCCTGTTATTGGCAGGGGGCTGCGCGCCCCTGCGACCTCCCGTTGAAGGTTTGCCTGCCGTCGATGCGTTGACCTTGATGAAAAACCTTGAGGTGCAAGGTCGCCGCTTTCATTCCCTGCAGGGAACGGCTTCCCTGCGCGTTGTCAGCGGCGAGGAAGAGCAGAATGTCAAGCAGGTCCTGCTCATCCAGCGGCCGGATCTTTTCCGGGCCGAGGTGCTCGGGTTGTTCGGGCAGCCGGTGGTGACCGTTGCCGCGGCCGATGATCGGTTGTCGGCCCTGGTTCCCGGCGAATCCGCCTTCTATACGGGGCCGGCCACGCCCGAGAATCTTTATCGACTGGTGCGGTTCCCTCTTGAACTGAGGGAGTTGCTCCAGTTTGTGTTCTGTGATGTCCCTTTGTTGCCGGGATACAGCGGCCTTGTGGAGGTTGATGAAGGTCTTTACAGCATGCGCCGCCACGCCCAGGATGGACGCGAGCAGCGATTGTATTTTGACCGACAGAAACAGTTGCGCCAGGTGTCTTATAGCAGCGACGGCATGGAGCTGTTAAGGGTTGAATACAGAACCGTTCGCCCGGAAGACGGGTTGCCTCAGCAGATATATATGAGCCTGCCTGCGGTTGACATGGAACTTGAGCTGATCTGGAGGGATGTGCGGGTTAACGCCGAGATTCCCGCGATCCGCTTTCGCCTGACGCCCCCGGCCGGCGTGCAGATCAGGAACTTGCCGTGAAATGCATCGAACGCTGTCGGTTCATTTGTCTGCTTTGTGTTCTGGCCGCAACTCTTGGTCTGGTCGCCGCTTGCGATACGCACCAGCCTGGTGTCTCATCGTCTGACCCGACCGGATCACCGGCTTATGGCGATACTCTGTTAATGGGCAGTATCGGCGAACCGAGCAACCTGTTGCCGGTACTGGCTTCCGACTCGGCTTCGAGCGACATCAACGGGCTGGTCTACAACGGTCTGGTCCGTTACGACAAAAATCTGCAGCTCGAGGGGGAACTCGCCCGCGCATGGGAGATCTCTCCGGACAATCTCACCATCACCTTTCATTTGCGACAGGATGTGCGCTGGCACGACGGCCACCCATTTACCGCAGAGGATGTGCTGTTCACCTATCGGCTGCTTGTCGATCCCACCGTTCCCACGGCTTATGCCGAACGCTACCGGCAGGTGGTGCAGGCACAGGTTGTCGATCCGTACACCTTTCGCGTCCGTTACGGCAAGCCTCTGGCCAGCGCCCTGATCAGCTGGGGTTTCCCCATTCACCCGAAACATCTTCTGACAAACAGGGATGTGACCAGAAGTCCCCTCACGCGGGCTCCAATCGGCACCGGACCCTATCGCTTCGTGGAATGGAAATCGGGGGAAAAAGTCGTTCTGGAGGCCAATCCCGATTATTTTGAAGGACGCCCCAACATTCACCGCGTGGTGTACCGCATCATTCCCGATCCATCCACCATGTTCCTCGAATTGCGATCCGGTGGCATCGATTACATGGGGCTGACGCCTTTGCAGTATGTCCGGCAGACGGAATCCCCCGCCTTCCGCAGGCGTTTTGAAAAATTCCGTTATCCCGATTTCTCCTATACCTATCTCGGCTTCAATCTGCGGCGGCCGCTTTTTCAGGACGTGCGGGTACGTCGCGCCGTAGCTCACGCCATCAACAAGGAAGAACTGGTTGAGGGTGTGTTGTTCGGCCTCGGCACGCAGGCCACGGGTCCCTACAAGCCGGGTACCTGGCCACACAACTCCAAAGTCCGCCGCTACGCCTACGATCCTGACCTGGCACGTCGCATGCTGGCCGAGGCCGGCTGGGTCGATACCGATGGTGACGGCATTCTCGACCGGGACGGCAAGGCGTTTGCTTTTACCATTGTGACCAACCAGGGCAACGACACCCGGGTCAAGGCAGGGGAGATCATTCAGCGCCGTCTGCTGGAGGTTGGGATCTCCGTTAAATTGCGGGTCATTGAATGGGCATCCTTTCTGAAGGAATTTATCAATCCCGGGAATTTTGATGCCACCATTCTCGCCTGGAACATCACCCTCGACCCGGATGCCTACGATGTCTGGCATTCGAGTAAAACCCGCGCCGGAGAACTCAATTTCATCGGTTTCCAAAACGACGAAGCGGACCGTTTGCTGGAAGAGGGCAGACATACCTTCGACCAGGGTCGACGCAAGCGTATTTATGACCGGTTTCAGGAGATTCTGGCCGACCAGCAGCCGTATGTTTTCCTTTATGTTCCCGAAGCCTTGCCCGTGGTCGCCCGGCGCTTCCAGGGCATTGAGCCGGCCCCGGCCGGCATCATGCATAATTTTATCCGTTGGTACGTGCCCCAAGACCAGCAGAAGTACCAGCGCTGATTGAGATGTCGTCATGATTGTTCCGATCGTAAAACGTCTGCTGTTGATGGTCCCCTTGCTGCTGGGCATCACGCTGATATCCTTTGTCGTGATTCATCTCGCACCGGGGGAGCCGACCGATTTGCAGACCCAGCTCAATCCCGAGGTCAGCGCCGAATTGCGTGAGCGGCTGCGCGCTCAGTACGATCTGGACAAACCGTTGCTGGTGCAGTACGGCAAATGGTTGGGACGGCTGGCCCGTTTCGATTTCGGCGAATCCTTTGTGCAGGACCGCCGCCCCGTTGCCGAAAAGATTGTCGAGCGGCTGCCGGTCACCATCATGATCAATCTGCTTTCCATCAGCCTTATACTGCTGGTTTCCGTGCCGCTGGGAGTGATTTCCGCAGTGCGCCGCAATTCCCTGTTCGATCGGTTTACCACCGTTTTTGTTTTCCTGGGGTTTGCCACGCCGTCGTTCTGGCTGGCGTTGCTGCTGATGGATTTTTTTGGCGTGCGTCTCGGACTGTTTCCCATTGCTGGCCTTAAATCCCTTGGCCATGAATATTTCAGTGCCTGGCGGCAGGTGGCCGATGTTCTGCATCATCTGGTTTTACCGGTATTTGTTTCGGCATTTGGAGGGCTTGCAGGGTTTTCCCGCTATATGCGCGGCAATATGCTGGAGGTGATCCGCCAGGATTATATTCTCACGGCGCGTGCCAAGGGATTGTCGGAGAAAGCCGTCATCTTCAGACATGCCTTGCGCAATGCCCTGTTGCCGGTCATCACCATACTTGGTCTTTCGGTGCCGGGCCTGATCGGCGGCAGTGTGATTTTTGAAACCATTTTCGCCATCCCCGGAATGGGCAAGATGTTCTACGATGGCGTTATGATGCGGGATTATCCCCTGATTATGGGAGTTCTGGTGATTGGTGCGGTATTGACCCTGTTCGGCAATCTGATTGCCGATGTTGCCTATGCCCTGGCCGATCCACGCATCCGGAAACGTTGAAAGGTTCAATGGTTTGCCGCTTAAGAGCTTGACATGGGATGAGGGCCATGCCCCCCCGGATCCAGATCGAGAGGTGCTCGATGCGTGACAAGAGAGCGAAGCTGGGACGGTTATTGCTGGATGCCGGACTGGTTGGCGAGCAGGAGTTGAAGGCGGCGCTGTGCTACCAGAAAAATCAGCGATGTCTTTTGGGTGCATCCCTGGTGAAGCTGGGTTTTCTCTCCGAGGATAAACTGCTCGATTTCCTGGCGGAGAATCTGCAGTTGCCACGGATAAACCTTGACGGTTTTTTTTCCCCTCCGGAGGTGCTTGATTGTGTGCCCATGGAGCGTGCTTTCGCCTTTACGGTTTTTCCACTGGCGCGACTCCAGTCCAGTAGCGGGCCGGTGCTGCGCGTGGCAATGGCCGATCCCTGCAACCTGACAGTTATTGATGCTCTTGAGTTTATGACGGGTTTCAGCATTTTGCCAGTGCTCGCATCCGAATCCGCCATTTATGGCGCCATCCAGAGAAATTATGTTCAAAATCATCCCGCCGGGGCTGGTTTTAAAAAACAAGCATGCAATGAAAGTAGCCAGGAAACAGATGTTTATCGTGATAAGCTTGATAAATTGATTGAACTTTTGGAAAACAAGGGAATATTGTCCCCCGAAGAAATTCAACGTCTTGGTCGGGAATGATCATGGACACTTTTACGAACGTTGCAAGCGGCCCCGGGATTTTTTGGGGACAGCTGAGAAGCAACCGACTGGCATTGGCGGGAGCTGCTATTGTCGTGTTGATGTTTGTACTGGCTCTGCTGGCTTCCTTCGTCGGACGGGATCCCGGTGCCATCGATGTGGGGCATCAATTGCTGGCGCCTTGCCCGGAATACCCCCTGGGAACCGATGATCTGGGGCGCGATGTGCTGGCGCGTATTCTCCATGGTGCGCGCATTTCCCTGCTGGTAGGTTTTGTGGCCGTTGGCATATCGACCTGCATCGGTATTGTGATTGGTGCGCTGTCCGGCTATTACGGTGGCTGGATCGATGGCGTGATCATGCGTTTTGTCGATATCATGTTGTGCTTTCCCAGCTTTTTCCTGATCCTGGCGGTGGTGGCTTTTCTTGAGCCTTCCATCTGGAATATTATGATCGTCATTGGTCTTACCAGCTGGATGGGGATCGCCAGGCTGGTCAGGGCCGAGTTTCTTTCCTTGCGCGAACGGGACTATGTCCTGGCGGCAAAGGCTCTGGGCGCCCGCGACGGACGGATTATTTTCCGGCATATTCTGCCCAACGCCCTGTCGCCCATTCTGGTGTCCGCCACGCTCGGCGTGGCCGGGGCGATTCTCGTCGAGAGCGCACTGTCGTTTCTCGGCATCGGGGTACAGCCGCCGACACCTTCATGGGGCAACATGCTTATAGCCGGCAAGCAGACCCTCGGGACGGCCTGGTGGCTGTCGGTGTTTCCGGGGCTGGCCATTCTGGTTACGGTGCTGGGATACAATCTTTTGGGGGAGGGCATACGTGATGCTCTCGACCCGCGCCTCAAGCAATGATCGATAGGGCAGGTATGGCGGACAACAGCGGAAAAAATGCTCACATGCTTCAGGAAGCCGCGCAACTGGTACTGAACCGATGCGAGGCATTTCGTAGAAATGACTTCAGGTTTATTTTTTCAACTTATCACAAAGACGCCCCTTTTTTGCAGGCCTTCGCCACTTGTGAGGAATATCTCCAATATGCAAGGCAGCATTTGCAGGGGGCTTTCCGGATCCTTTCCTGCCGGGTGATAGGAATGCGGAGTGTTGCTGGCGATGAAGCCCAGGTGCTGTTCTGTCTGGAGGTTGCCTGCAGCGGCGTGGTGCAGAGCACCGTGGAACTGGCCTGCATCAGGCGCGTAGGAGAAAAGTTGCATTATCATTCGGGGGCCAAGCGCAATCTGTCGGAATTCTCCGGTCGGGTCGAGAACATTACATTCGAGGATTTCCTGGATTCCGATTCGCTGCTTTTTTTCTGAAAATCAGGGGCTGTCACACCCATTCGCTAGGTGAAGGAAAACTCTATGGACGCTCGTTCCTCGACTCGTAAAGGGTGGGCCAGTCGGGCGGGTTTCGTTCTGGCCGCGGCCGGCAGCGCGGTCGGTCTTGGAAATATATGGAAGTTCCCTTACATAACAGGTACTTATGGCGGCGGCGCATTTGTCCTGGTTTACCTTGGGTGTATCCTGTTGCTGGGATTGCCGATCATGGTTGCCGAGTTGATCATTGGTCGCTGCGGTCAACGTGACGCCATCGGTTCTTTTCTGGTTCTCGAGGGACCGGACAGTCGCTGGAAATGGGTTGGCGCTGTCAGTGTGGTGGCTGCGTTTTTGCTGCTGGCGTTCTATTCCGTGGTGGCGGGATGGAGTTTTGATTATGTCTTCAAGGCCGCCAGCGGCGAGTTTTCAAAAGGGGGAACGGAACAGATCGGCGGCCTGTTCCTGAAGCTCACCGCCTCCGCTTTTCGGGGGCTGTTCTGGCAGGCGCTGTTTCTTGCAGCGACCGCCGGCATTGTGATCGGCGGCATACGGGGCGGCATCGAGCGCTGGAGCAAGATTCTCATGCCCGCCCTGTTCGGGTTGCTGATTCTGTTGTTTCTGCATAGTATGTTTTCGCCGGGCGGGATGTTGGCGCTGCGGTTTCTGTTTACGCCGGATTTTTCCTTGCTCACTCCCCGAGCCCTGCTCGGTGCTTTGGGTCACGCTTTTTTCACCCTGTCGCTCGGGGCGGGGGTGATGATCACCTACGGTTCCTATCTCGATGCCGAAGCCGACCTGTTCGGTCTTTCCTTTCGTATTGCCGCGCTCGACACGCTGGTGGCCCTGCTGGCCTCGCTGACCATTTTTTCCGTCGTGTTTTCCGCCGGGATGCCCATTGACGGGGGACCGGGACTGGTGTTCAAGACCCTGCCCATTCTTTTTCTGCAGCTTCCTTTCGGCAAACTGCTTGCACTGCTGTTTTTTCTGCTGCTGGCTTTTGCCGCTCTGACTTCGGCCATTTCCATGCTGGAAGTAGTTGTCGCCTATGCGGTCGATGAATGGTGCTGGCCCAGAGGACGCGCTACCGGCGTCGTTGGTCTGGCGGCGTTTTTCCTCGGTATCCCCTGCGGATTGTCATTCAACGTTCTCAAAGGATTCGCCTTGTTGCCAGGGCACACGGTGTTCGAATCTCTCGATCTGCTCGTGTCCTCCTACATGCTGCCCCTTGGGGGCTGATGGTGGCCGTTTATGTCGGATGGCGGTGGACCCGTGACAGGCAGTGCTCGGCCTTCGTTAATCTGCATCCGGAAGGCCGGCTGTTTGCAGCCTGGCGATTTGTGCTGCGCTATTTCGCCCCCGCTGCGGTTTTGATCATACTTTTCAATGAAGCCGGATGGCTGGGCTGAACATGCCTGAGTTGCCTGAAGTCGAAACCATACGGCGGGGGATCAGTCCCTGGCTGCTGAACCGGACGGTAACCCAGGTCATTGTGCGTCAGGACCGGCTGCGCTGGCCGGTACCCCCCGACCTGGAAAGCTGCCTGATCGGCCGGCCTTTTACCGCCGTTATGCGCCGGGCCAAGTATCTGCTGTTGAAAAATGCCGCAGGCTGGCTGTTGATTCACCTGGGCATGAGCGGTACATTGCGTATCCTGGAGTCGACGGCGGGCGTGACGCTTCACGATCATGTCGATCTGCTGCTGGATAACCGGCGCTGCCTGCGGTTAAATGATCCCCGGCGTTTCGGTGCGGTATTGTGGGTCGATGGCAGCCCCGAAGAGCACCCGCTGCTGGCTCATCTCGGACCCGAACCTTTTTCGGAGGCTTTTGACGGAGCGCTGCTGTATGCCCGCTCGCGGGGTCGCGCGCTGGCCGTCAAGAATTTCATTATGGACCAGCGCATCGTGGTTGGCGTCGGCAATATCTACGCCAGCGAAGCGCTGTTTCGTGCAGGCATCCATCCCGCCCGGCCGGCCGGCCGGATCTCCCGTGCTCGCTATGACGCGCTGGCCGTGGCGGTGCGGGAAGTGCTGTCCGCCGCCATCGAGGCTGGAGGCACCAGCTTGCGCGATTTTACCAACGAGCACGGCCGACCGGGGTATTTCAGCCAGCAACTGCTGGTTTACGGTAAAAAAGGACAGGCGTGCGTGCAATGCGGCGCCGTCATACGTTGTGAAGTCATCGGCCAGCGCAGCAGTTATTTCTGCCCTCATTGTCAGCGCTGATTCTTTCGGCAATCGCATGGCAAGATTGTCGTGTTCCCGGGCCACAGGAGGTGAGTTTGAAGGATTTCCGCTTTACCATGCCTTACAGGGTGCGCATTGCCGATATCAATTACGGCGGTCATGTGTCCAACGCCGCCGTTCTGAGTTTTTTTCAGGACGCGCGCATCGGTTATCTCGGCACGCTCGGCGCTTTCAGCGAAATGGATATCGGAGGGTGCGGCCTCATTCTGCCCGAAGCCCATGTTCTGTATCGCGCCGAAATGTTTCTCCAGGATCAACTGACTATCGGAGTTCGGGTCAAGGAACTGAAAAATTCATCCTTTATCATGGATTATCGCATCGAAAGGGACGGAGTTCTGACCGCGGAGGGGAACACGGCCCTGGTCGCGTTTGATTATGGCAAGCGCCGCCCCTGTCGCCTGCCGTCCGGTTTTCGTGACGCCGTGCTGTCGTTTGAACCGCTGATGGGCGCTCCAACGGATAATGACACGGGAAAATAGAGCCGTTTTCATTCGGAGTTTCCGTAGGGATACCAGGCTATTGCGCTCGTGACGGGCGCTTCGCGAATTTTAAAGAATTCCGGTCGGGAAGGCACTGGCGGCGGCGACCCCTTAATAGTTGACAAAATTGATCAGGCATGTTATCCCTAGGCCAGAATTGATCCTGTTTGAACCGCTGCGGGGGGCTTTGGTGATTAAAACGCTCAAGGAAGATATCCGGACTGTTTTCGATCGTGATCCGGCGGTACGCAGCGTGCCGGAAATCCTGTTTTGTTATCCGGGGTTTCACGCGCTGTTTTTTTATCGTCTCGCGCACGCCCTGTGGGTGCGCAAGGTGCGTTTTCTGGCGCGCTTTGTGTCCCATCTTGGGCGCATGTTTACCGGCATAGAAATCCATCCCGGGGCCCGCATCGGACGCCGGTTTTTCATTGATCACGGCATGGGCGTGGTTATCGGCGAAACGGCTGAAATCGGTGATGACTGTACCCTTTACCACGGGGTGACGCTCGGCGGGACCTCCTGGGCGAAAGAGAAGCGGCATCCGACTCTTGGCAACAATATCGTCGTGGGTGCCGGAGCAAAGGTGCTGGGTCCTTTCCGGGTCGGCGACAACAGCAAGATCGGAGCCAATTCCGTCGTGGTGCGGGAGGTGCCGGACAATTCCACCGTCGTTGGCGTTCCCGGCCGCATTGTTTATGCCAACGGGGAAAAAATCGGAGCACAGATCGATCTTGAACATGGTCAGTTACCCGACCCGGAAGGTAAAGCACTTTCTTGCATGTTTGACCAGCTGCGGGCTCTGGAACGGCGGGTGCGCGAGCTTGAGGGTGCCGGGGTGGACAAGTCGGACCCCCGGGAGCAGAAGGTTATCTGAATCCATGCGTTTGTCCAGCAAAGCCCAGTATGCCGTGCGAGCCATGGTGCGCCTCAGCCTCGAAGGCACGGATGTTCCGGTGTCCAGCAAGACCATAGCAGACCTCGAAGGTATATCCCTGACCTTTCTGGAACAGATTTTTTCCAAATTGCGACGCGGCCGGATTGTCAGAAGCGTGCGCGGCCCCGGCGGGGGCTTTGTGCTTGCGCGTCCCGCTGAAAAAATTCGCGTGGATGAAATCATCGAGTGCGTCGAAGAGCCCCTGATGCCGGTTGCCTGCATGGACGAGGAAGGGGCATGCCTTTGCGAGGAGCTGTGTTTTACCCATAAGGTCTGGGCCGGTCTGGGGCGGCGCATCAAGAATTTTCTGGCATCGATCACCCTTGCGGAACTGACTCGCGAGGCATCGCTGCTCCAGGGAGAAACCCGCGAGCAGCGGGATATATGAGATTGGACTGGGAGGATCAGCAGTGAAACGGATCTACATGGACAACAATGCCACCACCGCCGTGAGGCCGGAAGTTCTGGACGCCATGCTGCCTTTTTACCGGGAGCATTTCGGCAATCCTTCGAGCATCCACTGGGCGGGGCGGGAAACCGGCGCTGCGCTCGAAGCGGCCCGCGAAAAGGTGGCAAAGCTTATCAATTGCAGCCCGGCGGAGATTGTTTTTACCTCCTGTGGCAGCGAGGGCAACAATCTTGCCATCAAAGGTGCGGCAGAAGCCCTGCGGGAACGCGGCAACCACATCATCACTACCGCTGTGGAGCATCCTGCCGTATTGAGCACCTGCAAATACCTGGAAAAGCATGGCTATGAGGTGACTTATCTGCCCGTGGACGGCGATGGCATGCTGGATATCGTCGCTCTCGAGGCTGCTATCACTGAAAAAACCATTCTGGTTTCCGCCATGTGGGCCAACAACGAAACCGGCACACTGTTCCCCGTCGATAAAATCGGCGCCGTGGCCCGCAACCACGGTATCTGTTTTCACACCGACGCCGTGCAGGCTGTCGGTCGGGTACCGGTCGACGTGGAGGCGGCCAAGGTCGATCTGCTGAGCATTTCCGGTCACAAGATCGGCGCTCCCAAAGGGGTGGGGGCCCTGTATGTGCGCAAGGGCATCCGCCTTGTTCCGCTGATTCACGGGGGACATCAGGAACGCAACCGTCGCGGCGGCACCCATAACCTGCCCGGCATTGTCGGGCTTGGCGTCGCCTGCGACCTGGCCGGTCGCGATCTGCCGGAAGTGTCGCAGAGGTTGCGCCGCCTGCGTGATCGTCTGGAACAGGGACTGCTTGCCGCGATCCCGGAAAGCCAGGTCAACGGTCATCCTAGCGAACGGTTGCCCAATACCTTGAATGTAAGCTTTAATTATATCGAAGGCGAAGCGGTGCTGCTGTTTCTCGATATGCAGGGAATCGCAGCATCTTCCGGATCCGCCTGCATGTCCGATGCTTTCGGGCAGTCCCACGTCATCGACGCCATGGGCGTCGATCCGATGATGGCTAATTCGGCGATCCGGTTTGGCCTCGGTTATGACAATACCTGCGAGGATGTCGACCGGGTGCTGGAGATCCTGCCGGCAATCGTCAAAAAACTTCGCGACATGAGCCCATTTTACCATGAGCGGGATGCCGCCAGCGTTACAGCCTGAAACTGATAGCCCAGTTTGTCTCTGTCCCGGGGCGGGCAGGACCGGATTTCATGAAAAGGAGACCCTATGTATTCGGAGAAGGTCATCGACCATTTTACCAATCCCCGGAATGTCGGTGAAATCGAAAATGCCGACGGCATCGGCGAAAAAGTAAGTTCTTCCTGCGGTGACCGCATGAAAGTGTTTCTCAAGGTCGAGGATGATATCATCAAGGACATCAAGTTCCAGACTTATGGTTGTGGCGCGGCCATCGCTTCCTCTTCCATGATGTCGGAACTGGTGCTGGGAAAAACCCTGCAGGAGGCGCTTGATCTGACCAACGATCAGGTTGCCGACGCTCTTGGAGGGCTGCCAGCGCCCAAACTGCACTGTTCGAACCTGGCGGCTGACGCCCTGCATGAGGCCATCAAGAACTATCGTGCCGCCAAGGTCTGATATTTTCGTTTTATGTTGAATGAATCCGGGGGCCATTCGCACATGTGAATGGCCCCTTGGGTATCCCATAAGGCCGGATATGCCGAAGCAAGCAAAACATATCGCGGTGGCGATGAGTGGTGGCGTCGACTCGACCGTTGTCGCTGCCCTGCTGCAGGAGCAGGGTTACCAGGTTTCCGGCCTGACAATGCGGGTTTGGGACGTCAGCCCGCTGGCCGATGGTCAAGACCCGCCTCATGTCACGGATGCACGCAGGGCCGCGGCCCATCTCGATATCCCGCTGCATGTCATCGATCTGCGGGATGCCTTCCGCCAGCAGGTGGTCGGACCTTTCTGCGATGCTTACCATGCCGGACGCACCCCCAATCCCTGCGTGCTTTGCAATCGGGTTTTCAAGTTCCGCCGCCTGATCGACGAAGCGGACCGTATCGGTGCCGACGCGCTGGCGACCGGGCATTACGCCCGCATCCTTGATGATGGCGGAGCCCGCCTTCTGGCCAAGGGTACCAGCCTGCCAAAGGACCAGAGCTACTTTCTTTTTACCTTGACCCAATCGCAGCTGGAAAAGGTTGTTTTTCCGCTCGGAGGGATGGACAAGAACGAAGTGCGGGCCCATGCCGACCGGCTTGGTCTGCATGTGGCGCAAAAAGGTGACAGCCAGGACATCTGCTTCATCCCGGACGGGGATTACGCCGCCTTTCTGGAACGCGAGGCCGGAATGCCCTTCGTCGGCGGGGACATTGTGCATGTCTCCGGCAAGGTGCTTGGCAGGCATGGCGGAACCTGCCGCTTTACCGTCGGACAGCGCCGTGGACTCGGTGTCGCCTGGCCGCAGCCTCTCTACGTAATCGCCATCGACGCCGCGCAGCACCGGGTTTTCGTTGGCGAAAGGGAATGTCTCGAGGTCGACCGGCTCATAACCGAGGGAACCAACTGGATCGTTGCCGAGCCACCACGGCCGCTGCGGGCCCGCTGCCGCATCCGTTATCGGCATCAGGAGGCGCCCTGCACCCTGGTTGTGCTGGGCGGCGGACAGGTGGAAGTGCGGTTCGATGCGCCTCAGACCGGCGTTGCGCCCGGACAGGCCGCCGTGTTTTACGATAGCGACAGGGTGTTAGGCGGGGGCTGGATTGTATGAACGACAGTTTCGCCATTGTCACCCTGGGGTGCAAGACCAACCAGTTCGAATCCGCGGCCATGGCCGAGCAGTTGGAGCGGGCAGGCTACCGGAGGATCGATTTTGCTGCCGGCGCGCAGCTGGTGATCGTCAACACCTGTACTGTAACCGCGGCTACCGACAGCCAGTCGCGTAATCTGATCCGGCGGGCGCGGCGCCTCAATCCGGCATGCCGGGTCGTGGTCACCGGCTGTTATGCCCAGGTCGCTCCCGGTGACCTGGAAAATCTGCCAGGTGTCGATCTGGTGCTGGGCAACGAGGAGAAGGTCGATCTGGTCCGCAGGATCGACGTTCCGGGACCAAGGGTGCAGGTTGGGGATATCCGCCAGGCGCGAGGCGTACCCCTTGATCTGGACTCCTTCGGTAGCCGCAGCCGCGCCTTTGTGCAGATTCAGAACGGTTGTGACGCCTTCTGTTCCTATTGCATCATTCCGCATGCCCGCGGCTCCAGCCGCTCCGCCAGCCCCGAACAGGTGGTTGGGCAGGTCTCCAGATTCTGTGCCGCCGGTTTCCCGGAGGTTGTGCTGACCGGCATTCACATAGGTGGATACGGACGGGATCTGCGCCGACCCATGACTCTTGCCGACCTGGTCCGGCGCTTGCTCGACGAGACGCCGGTGCGGCGTTTGCGCCTTGGATCCATCGAACCTCAGGAGGTTTCGGATAATCTGATCGGCCTGGTCGCGGACTGCGACAGGCTGTGCCCGCATTTTCATATTCCCTTGCAGGCCGGTGATGACGGTGTCCTGAAGGCCATGAACCGTCATTACTCCGTGGCATTTTTCCGTGAATTGATCCGGCGGCTTAAAACGCGGATTCCCGACGCGGCTGTCGGTCTGGATGTGATTACCGGCTTTCCCGGCGAGAGCGCAGGCGCCTTCGGCCGTACACTGGCACTGGTAGAGGAACTGCCGGTAACCCATCTGCATGTGTTCCCCTTCAGCCGCCGTCCCGGCACGCCGGCCGCCAGCATGAAAGCTCAGGTATCCGGTGCCGTGGCCCGGCAGCGTGCCGCGCTGTTGCGTGAGCTTGGCGAGGAAAAACAGAGCCGGTTCGCTCAAGGCTTTGTTGGCCGACATCTGGAGGTGGTTCTGGAAGGGTGCAATGACGGGGTGCGCAACGGACTGAGCCCGCACTATCTGCCGGTTTCGTTCACCGGCGGCAGCGGCGGAGAAAGGTGCCTGACCCTGCGTATTGACGCAAGCCGCGGCGGGGTGCTGCTGGCCGCCCTGCCGGATTGACCTGGTTGCAGCACAAGAAAAGCCCCGTATCACGGGGCTTTTCTTGTGCTGTTTTGCAAATCGTGGTTGGCTATTTGGAACGAATGAATTTGCTGCTGTCAACGCCGCATTTGGGACAGTATTTGGGGGCCGCTTCACCCTCGTGCTTGAGGCCACAGACGGTGCATTGCCAGGTTTTTGCAGGCATGATTCACTCCTTTGGCTGAAATTGAACAGGGTTGAGATATAACTCCGAAATTTCCCCATATGTAACCAAAAAAGTTATAATTGTCAAGGCAAATCCTGTAACCCTGCCGAATTTAATCGCCACCTGTGAGGTTGTTCATGCAGGTCTTTCGCAACAACCAGGGACGGTCGCTCATCAATCCATCCACGCCCAGCCCGAGCAGGCGCAGCATATCGGCGGCCTCGTTGACGGTCCATACGTGGACCTCGATGCCGAGAGCATGGGCGGCCGCAACGGTCTGTGGCGTGACCAGCCGCAGGCCCTGGTAGGTTTCGGGGATCTGCAGCGCCTCGGCCGGGGGAGCATAATCCGTTTTGCAGCCGCCCTGCAGCCAGTCGAAAAAGGCGACCAGTTCCCCGTAACAGAAACTGGTGGGAATGCCCCGAGCAGTGCATGAAGGTCGCAGGCGGCACATGACCGCATCCTTTTCCGCCGCCAGTAAAACCCGGTCTTCCATCCCCGTGCGGCGGATAATCTCCAGAGCTGCCTTCACCAGGGTGTCGGAATCCTGCTTCAGTTCGATGTTGAACAGAGCATCGGGAAAAGTGCGCAGGATTTCTTCCAGGGTGGAAATACGGATTCCCCGGTCGCGATGTGGAAAACTGCGGCCACCGTCCGGGCTGAAAGTGGCGCCGGCATCGCAGCTTTGCACCTCGGCCAGCGTCAGCTCGGCGACGTTGCGATCCACGCCGCAGGTGCGCAGCAGCGAGGCATCGTGCAGAACCACAGCCTGTGCGTCGGCCGTGGCGTGAATATCGAGTTCCAGGTAGGGCATGCCTGCGGCGACGGCATCGGCGAAAGCGGGCAGGGTGTTCTCGGGGAATTCGGCACAGCTGCCCCGGTGGCCGAAGAGGCGGGGCAGAGGGGCATCGAAATAGCGGGTATTCATATTCTTGCCTCCAAAGCGGCCTGACGTCCGCGAGAGACGTTGACGGTAAGCAACAGGACGATGCCCGCCAGGAAGAAAAGTCCCAGACCGAGAATCGCCAGGCGGTTTGATCCGGTCAACTGCGCCAGCAGTCCGAAGGAAAAAGGTCCGAGGATCGAGGCAAATTTACCGCTTACGGCATAAAAACTGTAAAATTCCGCGTATTTGCCTGCAGGAAGCAGGCTGCCGTACAGAGAGCGGCTGATGGCCTGGCTACCGCCGAGTATCAGAGCAACCGCCACTCCCATCACCCAGAATTGCCAGGCTTGCTGCATGCGAAACGCATAAAGTGTTATCCCCAGAAAGCAGAGCAGCGACAGCAGCACGGCATTTTTGGCGCCGTGGCGGTTCGCTATCCGGCTGAACAGCAGGGATCCGGGCATGGCGATAAACTGAATCATGAGAAAACAGGCGAGGATGGTGGTGGTTCCCAGACCCAACTCGTCCTTGCCGAAGATCGCGGCCACCGCGATAATGGTCTGAATGCCGTCGTTAAAAAACAGATAAGCCAACAGAAAGCGCAGCAGGTCCGGATAGTTCAGCAGTTCTTTCCAGACGTTCCACCAACTGCGCAAACCCAGCTGAAAACCTGCATTGCTTCTGGTCGGGGGGACCATATCTTCCCGCAGGAACAGAAAAGTCGGCAGGGAAAAAAGCAGCCACCACAAACCTGTCAGGAAGAACCCCAGCCGTGTGGCCTGGGCCGGGGATGTCAGTCCGACCAGGCCGGGAGAACGGATCAGAACAAAGGTCAGAAGCAGCATCAGTCCGCCGCCGATATAGCCCAGGGCGAAGCCCTGCGCGGACAGGCGGTCCATCTCCCGTCCCTGCGCCAGCGCCGGAAGGAAAGCGTTATAGAAAACGTTGGCGGCGGCAAAACAGGCATTGGCGAGCATGAACAGACCAGCCGCCAGCAGGTAGCGTTCAGGCCCGGCCAAAGCCAGCAGGCAGGTGGCGAAGCTTCCCGCGACGCTGAGAAGGGCCAGCCACAGTTTGCGCCGTCCGGTGCGGTCCGCCAGGGCGCCGAGGCCGGGGGCGGCGAGGGCCACCAGTATCATGGACCCGGCTACGGCGTAACTCCACAGCGCGGTGGGGGTCAGAGGTCCGCCGATAATCGGTAGCACAACCCCCTGCGGCGGCACCAGCGATACGAAATAGACCGGCAGTACCGCCGCTAAAATAACGGTTGCAAAAGCCGAGTTGGCCCAATCGTACATGCACCAGCCAAACCGCGCCCGGCGCAGCGATGAGGGGGATCTTTTTTCCACGGAATCGTGCATGTCAGCGTTGTCCTGATTGGGTGTGGATCTTTGTCACAAAAGGTCGTTTCAGGGGCCTGCGGGATTTTCAGGTTCCGCAGGCTCGTCCTGGCACATGCTGTTGCCGCGCATGTACTGCACGTAGGCGCAATCTTCCGGCAGCCAGTCCGCGTCCCTGACGATTTCCGGGGTCAGTTTGATGCACCCTTCGCCAACCTCGAACCTTTTATGGTAGACCTTGCAACGCCGGCTCACCACATCGAGGAAACGGCAGGCGATGTCGGAGGTGTGCCAGCGCCCATGTCTGTCAACCACCTTCTCAAAACAGCAGGCACCGCATTGCCGGCAGATAGCTTCCCATTTCGTCAGGCGCATTCCGAGTAGCCGCAGGCGTGACACACGCAGCAGCCCCCTTCATGCTCCACCGGTCCGCCACATTCCGGGCAGGCGCCACCATGGTTGACGGGATTGGCGACGGCGGCCCCCTCCTCGGTTTCCGTTTGCATGTGCATTATAATCGCCCGGGCGACGGCGTCGGCACAGCTGGTGACGCGGTTTTCTCCGAAGCCGGCCGGCTTGTGACAGGTGATGCCGATCAGCTGTTTGATCACCTGGCGGGCCTGCACGCCGCTGCGCCAGGCCAGGGAAACCAGCCGGCCGATGGCCTCGCACTGGCTGGCGGCGCAGCCCCCGGCTTTACCCATGGTGGTGAACAGTTCGAACAGGCCCTTGTCGTCCTGGTTGATGGTCACATATAGCGGACCGCAACCGGTGGTCATCTGGTAGGTTTTGCCGGTCAGGGCACGGGGCCGTTCACGTTTGTGGCCGGTTTTGCCAGATTCGACGGGCATGTTGGGCTGCTCCGTCGGTTCGGAACTTCTGGCCACCGAAAGCACCTGCATGTCGCGCGATCCGTCCCGGTAGATGGTTACTCCCTTGCAGCCTTGCATGTAAGCGAGGCGGTACACCTTGGCAACCTCGTCGCGTGTTGCCGAGTGAGGGAAGTTGACGGTTTTGGAGACGGCGTTGTCGGTGTGTTTCTGAAATGCCGCCTGCATCCGTATATGGTCTTCCGGGGTGATGTCATGCGCCGTGACGAACAGCTTCCGCACCTTTTCCGGGATTTCCTCAAAACTCTGGATGGTGCCTTTTTGCGCGATGGCTTTCATCAGTTCCGGGCTGTAAAAGCCCTCTGCACGGGCCATCGCTTCAAAAAGCGGATGCACTTCGACAAGGATATCCTGGTCAAGCACCTGCCGCAGGTAGGAGACGGCAAACACCGGTTCGATGCCGCTCGAAGTATTGGCAATGATAGAGATGGTGCCGGTCGGCGCGATGGTGGTGCAGGTGGCATTGCGCAACTCAGCCTCGCCGTCCTCGTCGAAACGGCTGCCGGGAAAATTAGGAAAGGCGCCGCGTTGTTCGGCCAGCTTGCGGGACGCATCGCGCGCCTGGTCGGCGATGAAGCTCATCACCCTGTCGGCAAGCTCGATGGCCTGGTCGCTGTTGTAAGGCATGCCAAGCAGGATAAGCATGTCGGCCCAGCCCATGATGCCGAGCCCTATTTTGCGGTTGGCGCGGGTCATTTCGGCAATCTGCGGCAACGGATAGCGATTGATCTGAATGACATTGTCGAGAAAACGTACCGCCATCGCTACCGTATCGCCGAGCTTTTGCCAGTCGACCTGGCTGTCGTCAGTAACCATGCGCGACAGGTTTATCGAACCGAGGTTGCAGGATTCGTAGGGCAACAGCGGCTGTTCTCCACAGGGATTGGTCGCTTCAATATCGCCCACATGGGGAGTGGGATTGTCACGGTTGAGACGGTCGAGAAAGATAATGCCCGGCTCTCCACTGTTCCAGGCCATATCGACGATGCGATCAAACACCTTGCGGGCATCGAGTTTTTTGATCGGCTCGCCGGTGCGCGGATTGATCAGGTCATATTCGCGGCCATCCTCCACGGCCTTCATGAATTCCTCTGTCAGGCCGACGGAGAGGTTGAAATTGGTTAAAACCGTCAGGTCTTTTTTGACCATGATGAAATCCATGATGTCCGGGTGGTCGACCCGCAAAATTCCCATATTGGCGCCGCGCCGTGTGCCGCCCTGCTTGATGGTTTCAGTGGCGGCGTCAAAAACCTTCATAAACGAAATCGGTCCGGATGAAACGCCCTTGGTGGACAACACAACGTCGTTGGCCGGGCGGATGCGCGAGAAGGAGAACCCGGTGCCGCCGCCGCTTTTGTGAATCAGAGCGGTTTGCTTGATGGCTTCAAAAATGCTCTCCATGGAATCCCCGACCGGCAGCACGAAACAGGCGGCAAGCTGGCCGAGTTCCCGTCCGGCATTCATCAGAGTGGGTGAGTTCGGCAGAAACTCCAGGCGGGTCATGGCGTCATAGAAGCGATCAGCCAGGGCGGCGGCTTCTTCCCCATGTCCGAATTGATCTTCGGCCGCGGCTATGGCTGCAGCAACGCGCCGGAACATGTCCGCCGGCTGTTCGAGGATGCGGCCCTCGGGGCTCCGCTTGAGATAGCGGCGCTCAAGAACAGTGATGGCATTATTGCTGAGACGGGATTCCAGATCCGCAGTGGTCAACATGGATGCAGTCCTTTTAATTAGTTAAGATGTGTGCCGCCAATATCCTGTGGCAGGCCATCTATAAACCACAATATGTTGGGTCTGTCAAGATATGCGTGAGGGCTGTTTGCCGGGCACCGGCAATCCGGAGGGGCATGCCCAATGCCAATATGTACAAAATGAATTTTACCCGGAAAGAAGGGTTGTTGTACAATACGCCGGCAGTCGAACGGGCGGCATGCACATCCTGCCGGTCCGGAGCTTTCGCCAACCGGAAAGGGGTTGCCAAACCTGCTGTCCAATGGTAGTTTCACACAGTTTTTTTCGCGCTGCGTACGCCATGTCCTCTGATCTCGCCGAATTGCTGCGTCACCCAAAATTCTTGTATTCACTCTTGTGAGGGAGCGTCATGAAAAAGGTTTTTGTTCTCGATACCAACGTTTTGCTGCACGACCCTCAGGCCTTGCTTCGATTCAAGGACAACGACGTGGTCATACCCATTACGGTGGTCGAGGAAATCGATACCTTTAAAAAGGATCTCAACGAGACCGGGCGCAATGCCCGTGAAGTTTCCCGCCTGCTTGACAGTTTTCGTGCCAAAGCGCACCTGGTCGACGGCGTGCGGCTGGACGACGGCGGGATGCTGAAGGTTTTTATCTATACCGAGCAGGCCATGCGGCGCATGCCCCCGGAATTGCGGGTGGACCGGGGCGACAACCGTATCCTGGCCGTCGCCCTGCAAATGAAGGAAGAGTGCCATTGCCCCGTGGTGTTTGTCACCAAGGATACGAATCTGCGTATCAAAGCCGATGCGGTGGGGCTCAATGCCCAGGATTACGAGTCCGACAAAGTCTCCATCGAGGAACTCTACACCGGCATGGCCGAAGTGGTTCTGCCCCGCGAGCAGGTCGATCGCTTTTACGGCCAGGGGCATGTCGACATTGATGGCGATTATCGCGAAAACCAGTGTCTGACCCTGGTCGACGAAAGCAATACCTCGCATACCGCCCTTGGACGTTACGAGGCGGCTCTGGGGCGGGTGGTACCCCTGATCCGGCTTCCCAAGGAAGGTTTGTGGGGCATCACCCCGCGCAACCGGGAGCAGCAATTCGCCTTCGATCTGCTGCTCAACGACGATATTCAGCTCGTGACGCTGGTGGGCAAGGCCGGTACCGGCAAAACCCTGCTCGCCATTGCCGCCGGTCTTGCCAAGTCGGCGGACGAGGGCGGTTACAGCCGGCTGCTGGTTTCACGTCCCATCTTTCCTTTGGGCAGGGATCTGGGTTTTTTGCCTGGTGACGTCGAGGAGAAACTGGCGCCCTGGATGCAGCCCATTTTCGATAATGTCGAACTGCTGCTTGGCATGGTGGACGAGCATGGCAAGCGCAAGCGCGGTTACAAGGAACTGGTCGAAATGGGGTTGTTGCAGATCGAACCTTTGACCTACATTCGGGGACGGTCGATCCCCAAACAGTTCATGATTGTCGACGAAGCACAGAACCTGACTCCCCATGAGATCAAGACCATCATCACACGGGCGGGGGAGGGAACCAAAATCGTACTGACCGGCGATCCTTACCAGATCGATAACCCTTATATCGATTCTTCGAGCAACGGCCTGACCTACACCGTTGAGAAATTCAAGAGCCAGTCCATCGCCGGACACGTAACCCTGATGCGTGGAGAGCGCTCGCCACTGGCGGAACTGGCGGCCAATCTGCTCTGACCGGCCGCCGGCTCCCGTTAAACAGACCCTCTCGGAAAGTAGAATTTTTTGCATGTTGTTGCTGACCATAGAATCATCTTGTGACGAGACCTCGGCGGCGGTGGTGCGCGACGGTCGCCAGGTTCTGTCGAACGTCATCGCTTCCCAGGTCGATGTGCATGCACTGTATGGCGGCGTTGTGCCGGAGCTGGCTTCCCGCAAGCATCTGGAGGCCGTGACCGTGGTGATTGACGATGCCCTGCGTCAGGCAGGCGTTGGTCTTGAAGCCATCGAAGGCATGGCCGTCACCCGCGGGCCGGGCTTGATTGGCGCCCTGCTGGTGGGCCTTTCCGTAGCCAAGGCCATGGCCGTGGCTCTGGAAATCCCCCTGGTCGGGGTGCATCACATGGAAGGCCACATCCTCGCGCCGCTGCTGGAAAACGACATTGCCTTTCCCTATCTGGCGCTGGCTGTTTCCGGCGGGCACACGCATCTGTACCGGGTGGATGGCATTGGCCGTTACCGAACACTGGGCCGCACCCTTGACGATGCGGCGGGAGAAGCCTTCGACAAGGTTTCGAAGCTGCTCGGGCTCGGTTATCCCGGCGGCGCGGTCATCGACCGGTTGGCTGCCGAGGGCAATCCCCGCGCCTTTGATTTTCCCCGTCCATTGCTGAAAAAGCCGAATTACGATTTCAGCTTCAGCGGCATCAAAACGGCACTGCTGTACTATGTGCAGGGCCAGAATGGCCCCATCGAGGGGACGCACCTGTGCGACGTCGCGGCCAGTTTTCAGCAGGCGGTGATCGAGGTGCTTTGTGAAAAGACCCTCCGGGCGGCACGGGATACCGGATTGAACCGCATCGTCGTGGCCGGCGGTGTGGCCTGTAACAAGGGGCTGCGACGCCTGATGGGAGAACGGGCCGCGCTGGACGGATTCCAGGTGTTTTTCCCCAGTCCGTCTCTTTGTGCCGACAATGCGGCCATGCTTGGCGTGGCCGGGGATGCCTACCTGGCGGGAGGGTGCGCCGCCGACCAGGACCTCAATGCCAAGGCCAGCTGGCCCCTTGACCAGGCTGGCTGGGCGCAACAGCCGTAACCGCGAAATGGATAACATCGTATGTACCGGCGATGGCCTTTGGCCAGGCAGCTCAAATTGTTGGTTCTGAAATTCATGCGGCTTCGCGGTACCCCGAAGAAGTCGCCAAGGGGTTGGCGCTCGGTATTTTTATCGGATTGACCCCGACATTTGGCTTTCAGATGCTGCTGGCCGTGTTTCTGGCGGTGATTCTCAACGAAAACAAGTTCGCCGCCGTACTGGGCGTCTGGGTGACCAACCCTTTTACCGCGCCTTTCATTTATGCCCTCGAATACGAATCGGGGCGCATTCTGCTCGGCATGGATTATGTGCGCATGCCCGAATCCCTGAGCTTTTCCGCCCTTAAAAGTCTTGGCTGGGAAGTCATGCTTCCTCTGACTTTTGGCAGTCTGCTGTGGGCGATATTGTGTTCCGTGGCGGTTTACCTGGCTGCGATTCGTATCATTCCGCTGGCGCAGAAGTGGAAAATTTCCCGCTGGCCGAGACGCCCCCGGCGCGGGCAGGGGAGAGAGCTGTGAATCACCGTCCCAAAAAACGTTTTGGTCAGAATTTTCTGCAGGATCGCCACATTATCGACGGCATCCTTGCGGCTGCCGCGCTGGAACCCCGGGACCGGGTACTGGAAATCGGTCCGGGACTCGGTGTTCTGACCGACCGTCTGCTGCCGTCGGTGGCGCGACTGCACGTCATCGAGATCGACCGGGATCTTGTCGAAGGCCTGCAGGCACGTACCGCGCCGCACCTGACGGTGCATGTGGGGGACGCGCTGGCGCTGGACTGGGAAGCGATTCTGTGCGAACCTCCGTACAAACTTGTAGCCAACCTGCCGTACAATATCTCCAGCCAGATCCTTTTCAAGATTCTCGATCACCGGCACCTTTTTTCGCGACTGGTGCTGATGTTCCAACAGGAAGTCGGGGACCGGTTGTGCGCCGCGCCCGGCGGCAGGGATTACGGCATTCTTTCCGTACTGTGCCAGGTATGGTTCGATATCCGTCGGGTTTTGCGAGTGGCACCCGGAGCCTTTTATCCACCGCCGAAAGTATATTCCTCAGTGCTGTGCTTCGAAGCACTTGCCCGTCCCCGGATCGAGATTGCAGATGAGCGGTTTTTCCGGCGCACGGTCAAGGCGGCATTTGGTCAGCGCCGCAAAACTCTGCGCAACAGTCTTGCCGGAGGCGGTCTCGGTTTCGACGGGCTCGAGGATGCGCTGCGCGAGGTCGGGATCGATTCGGGTCGTCGCGCCGAGACCCTTTCGCTCGAAGAATTCGGCCGGCTTGCACAGGTGCTGGCACGGCATGTTTCCCCTGCCTGAAAACCCGCAACCGGCCTACCAGTCGCCACAACAAATGCCTGACTTGTTTACACGACGCAAAACCCCTTCCGCTCCGGAAGGGTTTTTTTTATGGTGTGTCTTCGGCAGGGCAGGGACGGCGTGATGTATAATAGAGGCAAATATAGTCCAGGGAGAGTTTGTGGTGAGTCTTTTCATTCGCAAGGCGGCAGACCATAAGGCGGCCGTATTGACCCGACTGCTGGCGGTTGCGCGTCGGCAAAGTCCGGCCGACATGCTGTTGCGTAACGGAAAAGTCATCGATCTGGCAACGGGTGACATTGCTGAAGCGGATATTGCCATGGTCGGTGCCTATATCGCCGCGGTCGGCAAGAAACTTGACGGTATTGAAAGTTATGATCTCAAGGGCCTGTTTGTGGCACCTGGCCTGGTGGATGCGCATGTGCACATCGAAAGTTCCATGTTGCGCCCCCGTGAATTCGCCCGTCTGGTCGTTTCGCGGGGGGTAACGACAGTGGTTGCCAATCCTCATGAAATCGCCAATGTCTGCGGGCTTTCAGGGATTCGTTTCATGCAGGACGATGCACGGCAGACCCCCGTCGACATATTCATGACCATACCTTCCTGCGTGCCGGCGACCTTGCTGGCAGGCTCCGGCGCCAGCCTGGGGCCGGAGGATTACAGCCGGCTTCTGGCTTGTCCGGATGTGGTGGCTCTTGGCGAAGTGATGGATTTCCAGGGGGTCATCACAGGCGAGCCCCGGCTGCTGGCGGAACTCGACGCCGTTCGCGGGTTTCCCGTCGACGGCCATGCTCCGGCGGTCGAAGGTGGCAATCTGGATGCCTATGCGGCCGCCGGCATAACTTCCGATCACGAATGCTGTACCGAGGCCGAAGTGAGGGACAGGCTGCAACGGGGGATGTGCGTTTTTCTTCGGGAAGGCAGCGCGGCTCGTAATCTGCAGACCCTTTTGCCGACAGTTTCCTGCGTAACCGAGCGTTTTCTGGCGCTATGTACCGATGACCGGGATGCGGCGGATCTGCTGTCCCGCGGCTCCATAGATCAGATGGTGCGTACCATGGTTGCAGCCGGGGTTTCGCCGCTGACGGCGCTGCGCATGGCCTGTCTCAATCCGGCGGTGCACTACGGCCTGCTCGATCGCGGTCTGATTGCCCCCGGCCGCAGGGCCGATCTTGTAGCGTTTTCCAGCCTCGACAATTTCCGTCCGGAACGGGTCTGGCATGCCGGCCGACTGGTGGCTGTGGGCGGGCAATGTGTCGACGAAAAATCCGGCGGCACAGGCGACGAAGTTGCGCCCTGGCTGAAAAATACCATGCATGTCGACTGGTCAAGGGTCGATTTTCGTATATCCGGTCCGGGTTGCAAGATGCGGGTAATCGGTGTGGTGCCCGGACAACTGGTAACCGAACAGCGGATTCTTCACGGCTTGAGCCGGGAAGGGGAGATGGTGGCTGACCCCGAACGGGATCTTGCCAAGCTTGCGGTGATCGAAAGACATCGCGCCACTGGGCGATGTGGCAAGGGATTCGTCCAGGGGCTGACCCTGCGGCGCGGTGCAATGGCTTCAAGCGTGGCGCATGACCACCATAACCTGATCGTGGCTGGGATGGACGATATGTCTATGATGACCGCCGCCCGGGCCGTGGCCGAATCCGGTGGCGGCCAGGCGCTGGCAGTGGGCGAGCGGCTGCTTTGGCAGCTGCCGTTGCCTGTCGGCGGGTTGATGTCCTTGGCCGCCGCCGAAGAACTGGTGTCTTGCCAAAAGTTTCTGAATCAAGCCCTGAAAGAGGTGGGTTGTGCGATTCCGGGGCCATTCATGACGCTGAGTTTTCTGGGGCTCGAGGTCATTCCGGAGTTGAAATTGACCGACTTCGGCCTGGTGCATGTGCTGTCGCGGCAGCTGGTGCCACTGTTTCTCGAAGACTGAGGAGGAAGGCATGCCGGGATCTCCACGCAGGATATTGATCGGTGAAGAGGCCATTCATCGGCGCGTTGCTGAGCTCGCGGCGCGGATTTCAAGCGATTATGCCGCGGTTGAAGAGCTTTTTATGGTCGGCGTGCTGCGGGGCAGCTATATTTTTCTGGCCGATCTGTCCCGCGCCCTGAAGATACCGCGGCGCATCGATTTTATAGCTCTTTCGTCTTATGGCAAAGGAGCCGTCAGCGGCGCCGTGCGTCTGATCATGGATGTGCGAACCGATATCACGCAAAGACACGTGCTGATCGTGGAGGATATCGTCGACACCGGGCATACGCTTGATTATCTGCTGCGATTGTTCCGGGCGCGAAAACCCGCCTCGCTGAAAACCTGTACACTGCTACGCAAGGCCGGCACCATGCAGGTGCAGGTGCCCGTTGATTATGTCGGGTTCGATATCCCCGACGTCTGGACGGTCGGTTATGGACTGGATTTTGCGGATAAATTCCGGGCCTTGCCCTACATTGCGCAACTTTCATCCGATGAATGCGAGACGCTCTGATGCCGTGGAGCACCCTCCGTCCCGGAAGATCATCTTTTGTCATAACGATGTTTTTAAATGCCTGATAAATATCCGGAAACATCGCAGTGGATCGCCTCCGATCCTGTTTACGAAAAGCCGTTTCCGGGTTTTTCGCGCAGCCTGTCGCTTTTGCCAACCTATTGAAAATTCTTAAAGACCGTTACCCCTGGATTTATTTTTTCCGATATCGGTAAAAAAGAGATTGAAATGATATTTTATCGGTGGTATCTATCTCTTGGCCGTTATTTGGCGGAATCATGCATTGAACAATTCAAAGAATTGGATGTTTTGTTTCGCTTTCTGCCGGCCACGTTTGCATTGTGTTTTGGAGAGGAGGAGAAATAGCCAGGTCGCACGGCTTGGCTATTTCCCCGCAAACCTGCATTTTTTATCAAAAACCAGCATAAGCGTGCGTTGTCCTGCATCGCGCGTCGTTTCATGTAGCATGTCAACCGGGATCCGGGTGTCCCGAACGGCAGAATGGGGTGCGTCCGGCTGAAAAACCGGGCTGCGCGGTTCTGCGGGTATGTTCATGTCCGGATGTAAATGCACGGAAACCATGCTGCTGTCGCTCAGGATGTGCCATCTCGAGTTGCTGCCGGGACGTTTCGCGCCTTGGCGTGCTGTATTGCGCCCGAAGAGGCCCCAGCGTTTTTTCTCCCATCCCGCAGGATGCCGCATTCCCGTCACCAGGCAGCAGTTTTTCATGCATCTTCGGACAGCCCCCGCTGTCGTTTCTGTTCGGATTCCAAACATCATTCAGGGGAGGACTCATGTCCAGTTGTCAGGAAAAAAAGGAATGCGGAACCCAGCAGGCTTACGAGCTGCCGGAAAACCTGTTCCGCGAGCTCGATGCGTTCATCGACAGTTTGCCGACCAAGAAAGGTCACCTTGTCACGGTGCTGCACAAGGCCCAGAGCCTGTTCGGGTTTCTGCCCGTGGAGATTCAGGAGTATGTCGCCGAGCACATGGATGTACCGGTCGTGCATGTGTTCGGGGTGGTGAGCTTCTACACCTTCTTCACCATGAAACCCAAAGGCAAGCATCCCATTGCCGTGTGCATGGGTACCGCCTGCTTCGTCAAGGGCGCCGACAAGGTTGTCGAGGCGCTCAAGCAGCAGCTGAACCTGGAGGTCGGTGAAGTGACATCGGACGGCAAATTCTCCCTCGACTGTCTGCGCTGCGTCGGTGCCTGTGCGCTGGCGCCGGTGGTTATTGTCGGTGAGAAGGTCTACGGCAACGTGACCACCGACCAGGTGAAGAGCATCATTGCCGACTTTGCTTAACACGGGGAGATAATGCGATATGGCCAAGATCAATTCTCTGGCGGAACTGCAGAAAAAGCGCGAAGACCTGCAGGCTGCCGCAAATAAATCCAAAAGCGAAAAAATCATCGTCAACGTTTCCCTGGCGACCTGCAGCATCGCCTCCGGCGGCAAGGAAACGCTGGAAGCCATGAAGCAGGAATGCGCCGCGCAGGGCATCGACAACGTGGAATTCGGTCAGGTCGGCTGCCATACCTACTGCTATGCCGAGCCGACCGTGGAAATCATCCTGCCCGGCAAACAGCCGGTGGTGTTCGGTTATGTCAAGGGTGACAAGGCCAAGGAACTGGTGCAGAAATACATCAAAGACGGCGAGTTGGTCGGGGGCGTGATTCCGGTCAACTATGAGCGCGTTGTTTTTTAATACGGGGAGAGAACAGCTATGGCAAATCAGCTTAGAATAGCCACTCGCAACAGCGGGTTCATCGATCCGGAATCCATTGAATCCTACATCACCGTCGGCGGCTATCAGGCCCTGGGCAAATGCCTGGCCGAGATGAAGCCCGCCGATGTTATCGAATTGGTTAAAAACAGCGGCCTGCGCGGTCGTGGCGGCGCGGGTTTTCCCACCGGCGTCAAATGGGGTTTTGCCGCCAAGTACGCCTCCGACACCAAATATGTCGTCTGCAACGCCGACGAAGGCGACCCGGGCGCGTTCATGGACCGCGCGGTGCTCGAAGGCGACCCGCACAGCATCTTGGAAGCCATGGCCATTGGCGCATATGCCATCGGCGGCAACAAGGGCACCATTTACATCCGCGCCGAATATCCGCTGGCCATCAAACGCCTGAAAATGGCCATCGAACAGGCCAAGGAAATGGGTCTGCTGGGTGACAACATCATGGGCACCGACTTCAGCTTCGACCTGGAACTGAAATACGGCGCCGGCGCCTTTGTCTGCGGCGAGGAAACCGCCCTGATCAACTCCATGGAAGGCAACCGCGGCGAGCCGTACACCAAGCCGCCGTTCCCCGCCGAAGCCGGTTACTGGGATAAGCCGACCATCGTCAACAACGTCGAGACCCTGGCCAACATTCCGGCCATCATCATGAAGGGCGGCGACTGGTTCAGCAAGATCGGCACCGAGACCTCCAAGGGTACCAAGGTTTTCTGTGTCGTTGGCAAGATCAACAACGTCGGCCTGATCGAAATTCCCATGGGAACCCCGCTGAGGGATGTCATTTTTGAGATTGGCGGCGGTATTCCGAACGGCAAGCAGTTCAAGGCGGTGCAGACCGGCGGCCCCTCCGGCGGCGCGCTGACCTACAAGGACCTCGATGTTCCCATCGACTACGAGAACCTGATCGCCTGCCAGTCGATGATGGGTTCCGGCGGCATGATCGTGATGGACGAAGACGACTGCATGGTGGCGGTGTCCAAGTTCTTCCTGGACTTCACCATGGACGAAACCTGCGGCAAATGCACCCCCTGCCGCATCGGTTCCAAGCGTCTTTACGAAATGCTGGACAAGATCACCAAGGGCCTGGGCACCGAGGAAGACATCGAGAAGCTGCGCAGCCTGGCGGTGAACATCAAGGACACCGCCCTGTGCGGCCTTGGCCAGACCATGCCCAACCCGGTACTGTCGACCCTGCGCGTGTTCGAAGACGAATACCGCGCCCACGTGCAGGACAAGAAGTGTCCTGCCGGGGTCTGTACCGAACTGCTCGAGTTCACGGTGGTGGCGGAGAAGTGCGTGGGTTGTACCCTGTGTGCCAAGGTTTGCCCGGTCAACTGCATCAGCGGCAAGCCGAAGGAAGTCCATGTCATCGACCAGTCCGCCTGTATCAAGTGCGGCGCCTGTCTGGACAAGTGCAAGTTCGACGCCATCATCAAAAAATAACGAAAGGAGACGCGTCACATGTCTATGCTGAATATAACGATAGACGGGCAGGCGGTCGAAATGCCTGTCGGCAGTACGATTCTTGAGGCAGCTAAAAAAGTCGGGATCGAGATTCCGACGCTGTGCCATCTCGATATGGAAAAGCAGTTCAACCAGCAGGCCGCGGCCTGCCGCATCTGCGTGGTTGAAGTGGAAAATCGGCGCAACCTGGCTCCGGCCTGCGCTACTCCTCTTATGAACAATATGGTGATCAAGACCGATACCCCCCGCGTTATCGAAGCGCGCAAGACGGTTCTTCACCTGATGCTGTCCGACCACCCCCTGGATTGTCTGACCTGCGAAAAGGCCGGTAACTGCAAGCTGCAGGATCTCTGTTACCAGTACGGCATCGAGGAAACCCGCTTCCCGGGTCTGCGCAACGATTTTCCGCTGGATGACACCAACGAGTTCTATGTCCGTGATCTGAACAAGTGCGTGGCATGCCGCCGTTGCGTGCAGGTCTGCACCAAATTCCAGTCCACCAACGCCATCGGCTTCGGCAATCGCGGCTTCACCACCCATCCCGTGGCTCCCTTCGACAGGGGCATGGATGCCTCCGACTGCGTCTCCTGTGGCAACTGCGTGTCGGTCTGCCCGGTAGGGGCCCTGCTGCCGAAAAACAAGGAGAAATATCGCAGCTGGGAAGTGAAAAAGACCCAGACGACCTGCTCCTACTGCGGTGTCGGCTGCCAGATGAACCTGCTCAGCAAAGGCAACAAGGTGGTCGGCGTAGAGCCGCTCAGCGGTGCCTCCAATGATGGTCTTCTGTGCGTAAAGGGCAAATTCGGCTTCAATTTCATCAACCATCCGGATCGCCTGACGACGCCGTTGATCCGCAAAGATGGCGAACTGGTCAAGGCAACCTGGGATGAAGCCCTTGATCTGGTGGCTTCCAAAGCTAAGGCCATCAAAGCTGAATTCGGTAGCGAAGCTTTCGCCGGTTTGAGTTCCGCACGTGTTACGAACGAAGAAAACTACCTCTTTCAGAAAATGGTGCGCGCGGGGTTCGGCACAAACAGTGTCGATCACTGCGCTCGACTTTGACACAGCTCCACCGTTGCCGGTCTGGCAACTACGCTTGGTAGTGGCGCAATGACCAACTCCATCAACGAGTTGATCGATAGTAACGTTATTTTTATCAGCGGGTCCAACACCACCGAAAACCATCCGGTTATCGGTGCCAAGATCCGTCAGGCAAAGGCTAAAGGCGCGAAAATCATCGTTGTCGATCCGCGAAATATCGACATTGCCGCCGATGCCGATGTTTTCCTGCAGGTCAATCCCGGCACCAACATCGCTCTGGCCAACGCCATGATGAACTACATCATCAGTGAAGGCCTGGATGCTGCCGAGTATGTCAAAGAGCGCACCGAGGGCTTCGATGAACTGGTAGCGACCGTGGCGGATTACACCCCCGAAAAAGCTGCTGAAATCTGCGGTGTGAGTGCCGAAGATATCAAGAAGGCAGCTCGCATCTACGCCGAAGGCGAAAAAGCCTCCATCGTTTACTGCATGGGCGTTACCCAGCATTCCACCGGTACCGAAGGCGTTATGAGCATGGCTAACCTGGCCATGTTGTGTGGCAATATCGGTATCGAATCGGGCGGGGTCAACCCGCTGCGTGGTCAGAACAACGTTCAGGGTGCCTGCGATATGGGGGCCTTGCCCGGGACCTATCCTGCGTACCAGAGTGTGGCGAATGCCGACGTCAAGGCCAAGTTCGAAAAGGCCTGGGGTGTTGCGTTGTCCGACAAGGTCGGCCTCACCCTGACTGAAATCGTGCATGGTGCTGGTCATGGCGATATCAAGTTCCTGTACATCATGGGTGAAAACCCGATGGTTTCCGACCCGGATCTGACCCATGTTGAAGAAGCACTGAAAAACACCGGATTCCTGGTGGTGCAGGACATTTTCCTGACCGAGACGGCTCAGTTGGCCGACGTGGTTCTGCCGGCCGCTACTTTTGCTGAAAAGGACGGTACCTTCTCCAATACCGAACGGCGCGTACAGATGGTGCGCAAAGCCATCAATCCGATCGGAGATTGCAAGCCTGACTGGCAGATCCTGTCGGAGGTCCTGAAGCGTCTTGGAATCGGGAAAAATTATGCCAGCCCTGAGGACGTGTTTGCTGAGATCCGCGAGGTAACGCCTTCCTATGCCGGTATCAGCTATGATCGTCTCAATGAACTGGGCAGCCTGCAGTGGCCCTGTCCGACCGAAGATCACGCCGGCACCAAATTCCTGCATGTCGGCAAGTTCGCTCGGGGCCTTGGTTTGTTCAAACCCGCTGCGTTCAAGCCCAGTGCTGAGTTGCCTGATGACGAATACCCCGTGATCATGACCACCGGTCGTGTGCTTTATCACTATCACACCCGCACCATGACCGGTAAAGTTGACGGGCTGAACGCCATGTCTCCCGAGTCTTTTGTGGAGATCAATCCCGAAGCTGCTCGCAAATTGAGCATTGCCGAAGGAGACAAGGTCAAGATCAGCACCCGCCGCGGTTCTATCGTGGCAAAGGCCAAGGTAACGCCTAAATTGAAGGAGAACGTCATCTTCATTCCGTTCCACTTTGCCGAGGGCGCGGCCAACGTCTTGACTAACCCGGTAGTCGATCCTATTGCCAAGATTCCTGAGTACAAGTCCTGTGCAGCCAAGCTTGAAAAAGTGGCCTGGGACTGGTCGGAAGAGGCTGACGGAATCCGATAAACCTCATTGTTGCAAGGACGGTCTTTGCCGTCCTTGCAACAGCCATGTTATTTATGGTAGAGTTTTGTCCGGCCAGATAGAAGGCCCGTAAGTTATATACGAAAGGGTCTTCGCAAAGAGTATAAATCTGACATCGCCCCCGTACCGACATTGTTCGGCACGGGGGCGATGTTATCATTGGCATATCCCACTTTTCGGCGAGGGAGGATTGATTCATGATTGAAAAAAACGTGGTTACCGATTTTTGCAGCCAGGTCTCCGAACCTGAGATCGGTTCGGGAACCTATGTTCACCCCTTGGCTGCCGTTATCGGAAATGTTATTCTTGGAAGGAATATCATGGTATCACCAACGGCGGCTGTAAGGGGCGACGAAGGGCAACCTCTCTTCGTTGGCGATGATTCCAATATCCAGGATGGGGTTGTCATTCATGCTCTGGAAACCGAATTGAATGGCGCGCCGGTTGCCAAGAACCTCTACGAGGTCGATGGCCGTTCCTACGCTGCGTATGTCGGATGCCGTGTTTCGCTGGCTCATCAGGTTCAGATCCACGGCCCCGCCGTGGTTTTGGATGATACCTTCGTCGGGATGAAATCACTTGTATTTAAATCCTTTGTCGGTAAAAAATGTGTGATTGAACCCGGCGCTATTATCATGGGCGTTACGGTGGAGGATGGCCGGTATGTCCCGGCCGGCTCGATCATTCGTAGCCAGGAAGAAGCCGATGCTCTGCCGAAAATCACCGACGACTATCCTTTCAAGGACATGAACAAGGGTGTCGTGCATGTCAACACTGCGCTGGCCCGACAGTACCTGGCATCACATAAAGGATAGATATGTACATAAAAATATGATTATATCCAGACGGGAAGCACTTGAGGTTTCCCGTTTTGGCTATCTGGTGTCCATCCGGAAACTCCGGATGAAAAAAGTTTATGGTTAATCAGCGCGGGAAGACAGCATGGAATCAGTCAGGGATCGGCGGCAGTACGAAATTCTGCAGTGTCGGCAGGGAGATTTCAGAAAAGTAATGGATGTGGTGGTTGCCGAATACAACCTGGAGATCGAGGTTAACGGCCAACCGTTCGTCATTTTGCTTTGTACCCCCCGATCCCTGGAGAATCTGGTAGCAGGCTTCCTGTTCTCGGAGGGGGTTATCCGCGGGCCCGGGGATCTGCAGGAAATTCAAATTGATGTGGATCAGCAACGGGCGCGAGTTACCTTGAGAGGTAGTGACGATTTTGCCCTGGCTGCCCAAAGATCGCATATACGCCAAACCGTACCCACCGCCGGTGGTAAAGGCCATTCCACGCTTGATGCCGCGGTTCTGCAGTCTTTGACCGAAGGGTATGATGGCCGCATCACAATCAGAGCGGCAAGGGTGCCGGAACTGATGGATCGGTTCGGCAAAATGTCTCAACTGTTTGCCGATACCGGCGGGGTGCACAGCTGTGCCCTGTCCGACGGCGAGCAGATTTTGCTCTTTGAAGACGATATCGGCAGGCACAACGCTCTGGATAAAGTCCTGGGAGAGGCCATGATGCGCGGCATAGCGCTTAACGACAAGGTCGTGCTTACCAGCGGCAGGATATCGACGGAAATTCTCGCCAAAGTGGCTCGCCGCGGAATCCCGGCCATTATCTCCCGTTCCGCGCCGACCAGTGCGGCTATCGATCAGGCCCGCACTCTCAATATGACTCTGATCGGTTTTGCCCGGGGCCAAAATTTCAATGTCTACACCAACTTTTCCTGTCTCGATATGGATTGAAATACGCACATAAAGGAAACTGGACATGAAGTTCGGCAGTGCGGTAATCCTTGCCGGCGGCAAAAGCCGCCGCATGGGATTCGACAAACAATTTTTGCAGATCAAGGACCACTATCTTCTTTGCTGGCATGGTGAACAGCTTGCCACCATGTTTGATCAGATCATTGTCGTCAGCAACACCCCCGAATTGTACCGGGGAACGCCCTTCGTCGTAGTGAGCGACGAACTCAGGCACCAGGGACCGCTGGGCGGCATACACATCGGGCTTAAGACCGCACTGTCTCAGAACGTGTATTTCCTGGCCTGCGATATGCCCAATATCAATCTGGACTATATCCGGCGCATGCAGCAATGCGTCAGCCAAAGTCACGCCCCTGCCTGCGTAACGAGATATGGTGACTGGATCGAGCCGTTCAATGCCTTTTATTCCCGCGTTTTGATCTCGGCTATCGAAGCTTACCTTGCCACCGGACGCCACTCCCTGTTCGATTTTCTGGAAACCTGTGAAACCTTTTATATTCCGGAAGCGGAGGCCAGGCAGTACAGTCCGGACTGGAAGATGTTTCTCAACCTCAATACCCGGGAAGATTTTGAAAAGTGGCGCAGTCTCAGTCTTGCCCATGGTTTCGATAATGCCGCTTGCGGCAAATCCTGCCGAAGATAACCTCTCGATTCAACCCGACAAAACCGGGAATTTTCTCGTCCGCCAGGCCTTTTATTAATAAATCCGGTACATTCCATTACGCCATACCCCAAAACGGGGCTGAAAATAAAAAAAGGCATAGGGAAAACGTTCTTCCCTATGCCTGTCCCGATCGATTGAAGGATTATTTGTTAGGCAGCTTTGGCAGTCGGTGCCGCGGCGGCTTCAGCTTTCTGCGAGGTGCCGCGAACGAAGGCCCACCAGTAAACCACGCCGCAGAGAATGGCGCCGCCAACGATGTTGCCCAGGGTTACGATGATCAGGTTCTGGGTCCACAGGGTGGTCCAGTTGAGGGCGGTCAGGGCTTCGAGGGATTTGCCGGAAGCGGTGACGGCTGCCGTGGACGCTTTGGCGAAGATGCCGGCCGGAATGAAGTACATGTTGGCAACGCAGTGCTCAAACCCGGAGGTGACGAACGCCATGATGGGGAAGAAAATACCCAGAACTTTACCGGCGATGTCTTTGGCGGAGATTGCCATCATGACGGCGAGGCATACCAGCCAGTTACAGCCAATGGCGCGCCAGAAGTACATGGCCGTGTGAGCATCGGCACCCGCTGTAACCTTGCCGTAGGCAATGTTGATCGCGGTAGCGCCGACTGCGCCGTCCAGCAGGCCGCTGCCCATGGCGATCATCCATGCCAGGGCAATGGAGCCGACGAGGTTGCCGGCATAAACGATGATCCAGTTGCGCAGCAGCTGTGCCAGGGTGATGTCCTTGTTGCACAGGGCGATGGTCATCATGTTGTTGCCGGTGAAGAGTTCCGAACCCGGAATCACGACCAGCATAAGTCCTACGCTGAAGACCGCGCCAATGAAGAATTTCTGCAGACCGAAGATGCCCCATTCGCCGGTAGCGACAGTCGTGGCGAGGTGTGCTGCAAACCCGATGAAGACCCCTGCGAGAATACCCAGCACGAAAAGTTTGATGGCGGTGTTGGTTGCCTTGGCTTTGCCAATGGCGATAAAGGATTTGCTAAGTTCCGCAGGCGGTACGAAGTTAGACATTGTTCCCCTCCTCATGAGATGTGTTTGTATCGATCAGGCCCAAGAATAATGGGATTTCAGCAGGTTTTAAACTTTTTTGAAAAAATGTTTTAATCCTGTCTGAAGCTGCGCGCAGAACACCCCTCCAACCAGTTCAAAAATCCGGCAGCGTTACCCCAACCCAAATGGTTATTTGTGACAAAAACGAATCTTGAAAATTCACAGCAAAAGCGTCGGCAGTATAGAGTTGAAAAAACCCGACTGTCAACCCAAAATTGCTGCAGATCGTGACTTTTCCCTATACTTAGGAAAACTGTGATGGTAGCATTAGAATGCCTTTTTAGTCCTCCGCCTGGGTCGTAGTGCACCACGGATTTTGTGGAAGCGGTGACGGGCATTTTTTCTGGTCTCAATGTGTCGCAGTTGCACGACACTTACGAATTGAGGCCCATAATGCCGGTCAATGTTTGCATGTTCACATAGGGGGTGGTATAGTCAGGTCTCGCGATATGAAGATTTACTTTCTTGTTATTCGAGCCAGGCCGGTTCCCGGCAATCCGAATTATCGCGTAGTGCCGGGAGTCAGCGCCAGGTTCTGGGTCATGGAGCAGAGTTCATCAGGGGCTCTGCATCGTGCTCTGTATTTTCTGAAATGCAAGGGTTATGTTGCCATCGGTGTCGAACAGCCGGCAATTCCTGCCGGCGCGGCCATGCATGCCTGGTCTGAAAACGAGATGGCGGGATACCAGCGGGCGAGGAATTTTGGGATTTCGATGTTTTTGACCTGACTGCTGGCTGTCGATGGGGCGAACAGTAATAAAAAATTATTTTGTTCCCATTTGTAACATATTGAAAACATTGATAAAAAAACAGGCTTTTCAGGCCGCAAAAAAAAATTGCCGCTTTGCAAAATTTCTGTTGATTTTGTTGTAAAAAGGAGTATTTTTTGGCCGTCTGTCACAGGGACAGACGATTTTCAAGTACAACATTCACGGGGTTTAGGAGATTTGTCATGATGAAGAAAGTTGTTGTGTTTCTTTGCGTCCTTCTTATGGCTGGTATGACGGTTGCCTGTCAGAAAAAAGAAGAAGCTCCCGCTGCCGTTGAGCAGGCCCAGGAAGTTGCTCCGGCTATGGATCAGGCTGTTGAAGAAGCTGCCGAGACCGCTGAAGCCGTGGTCGACGAAGCTGCTGAAGCCGTTGCCGACGAAGCTGCTGAAGCTACCGAAGCCGCTGCCGATGCCATGGCCGAAGAGAAGCCCGCTGCCGAGTAATTCGGACGGATGGCTTCCCTGGTCGGTGCATACGCACTGCTCCGCAGGAAACCAGCACCATAAAAAAGCCTCCATGTGCTTGTCACATGGAGGCTTTTTTCTTGAGAAGAGATTTTCGTTTTGGCTGCACCAACAAGCTGTATGTCTGTCAAATCCCATCAAAAACTGGTGTGTATCCAACCGTTTGTCTGGTGCGAGATTCACGCCGATGGTTCGGTCTTTGCCTGCTGCCCATCCTGGGTGAATGTCCCCCTGGGCAATCTTCTCCGGGATTCTTTCGATTATATCTGGAACGGCCCGGTTGCCATGCGTCTGCGTCAATCCGTTCTGGACGGGAGTTTTTCCCTGTGCGACCAGGTGCGCTGCCCCCGCCTGGCAGGACGGCAGGCTCCTGTGATGCCGCAGGATGCGGTACCGTTGCCATATCTTCGGGAGGTCTTGCGTCGGAACGACCTGCATTTGCCTTTTGGGCCTCGTCAGCTCAATCTCTGTTACGATGCGCGTTGCAATCTTGCCTGTCCCAGTTGTCGAAAGGGGTTGGTTCGGGTCGGCGGGCGCTACCTGGGGCGCATTCGGCAGATAGAAGTCCGCCTGAAGCAAGCCTTCGGACCGAGCGTAGAGGAAATAACCGTGAGCGGTTACGGGGACCCCTTCGGGAGCCCATCCTACCTGGCCTTTCTGCAAAATCTGGATACTTCCGATTTCCCCCGACTGCATACGCTCCGACTGCATACCAACGCGCAACTCTGGGATGCGTCTGCATGGGAGGGGCTGGGTTTGGCCCGAGCCCTGATTCGTTCGGCGGAAATCTCCGTCGATGCCGCCAGCGCACCAACTTATGCGGAGAATCGTCGCGGCGGTGATTTTGGTTGTCTGTTACACAACCTGGCTTTCATAGCAACGCTTGGCTTGCGGATTCGGCTGAGTTTCGTGGTGCAGCGGAACAATTTCCGCCAAATGCCGGCCTTCGCAGCGCTGGCCAAAGACTTCGGTTTCTCGGCCTATTTCAGCCAGTTGTCTGACTGGGGGACTTTTTCAGGGGAGGACTACAGACATCGGGCCGTTCACAATCCCGGGCACACCGAGCATGAGGCTTTCAAGGACATTGCGCGACGCTTGGTGGGTGTGCCGGGGGTGGACCTGGGAAATTTGCTGCCGTTGCTGGCCGATGCGCAGGCCTGAAACGGTGCCGATGTCAGCAGTGTGCAAGGTACTCTATTTTTGCGGTTCGCTATGCGCTGTTTGCATTCTGGTCAGATATAGCGGATGTTTACTTCCTTGAGATACTTTTTTTGCAGTACACGCGCCAGGCGCTTGGCTATGTTGCGGCGGATCTCCAGGTCTTCCGGGTGGCGCGGGGACTGGTGCGCCTCGTTGATTTTGGTGCCGATCACAAACTGGATGCTGTCGCTGTCACGCAGAAGGTTGGTCAATTGGGCGGCACCGTTGCTTTCCTGGGGGCTTCGCCGCGTTCCAGATACTGGGCGGCGTGGGTCAAAGTCAGAATGCCTTCCGTAATCAGGTCGACGCCTTCCATGGTCGCCAGGGGAGGGATGCCTTTGGCGACCGTGGAGAGGTCCGTGTGGATCTCCCTGCCAAGCTCCCGCGCCACGATTTCCGCGGAGGTTCCTCCGCAAATGACCTTGTTGCCCCGGAATGCATTGAGGATCCAGGCATATTCCCGGTCGTAATTTTTGGAAAAGGGGGTCCTGTCAGCAGAATGGTGCGTCGCGGGGTGCGGAAGTAAAATACGGCGGCTGTCATGTCATCGCCGGGTTGGCGATTTTCCTCGAGACTTTTCGCCGTATCGACGATCTGTCGGGCCAGTTCCCGGGCGGATATGGAAGGATTCCCGCGCACCAGATCGATCACATGTGAAGCGCATCCCTGGCGGCGCCAGCCGAGTTTGTGCTGGTCGGACCCAAGGCCTGCCTGGCTGATGCCGTCGGACATGAAAATCAGCCGGTCCTGAGGTTTTACATCGACTTCATAAATCCGCATTTTACGGTTTTCATGACGCGGCGACCATACTTCCTTGAAGGCCGGGTCCAGGAGTTTGCCGTTGCGGATCAGGATAAAGGGCGGATTGTCCATCTCGATGATCCGTACGGTTTCGCCGGGTATGTAATCGATGATGGAAAAGGTGGCGTAACTGATTTTGCGTTTCTGGCAGATGGGCAGGGCGTCCATCATGGTTTCGGCGGAGGGAATGAGTGCCTGGTTGCTGCCGATGAATTTCAGGGCCATGGACGCCGTCATGTTGGAAAGGATGCCGGCCTTGACCCCGTGTCCCAGTCCGTCGGACAGCACCGCGATAATGCGATTGAAGCCCGGCGTTTTCTCCATCATGAAGCAGTCGCCGCAGATATCCTCGCCGACGCAGTTATATTGAAACGATTCTATTTCCACGAACAGTGAGTTGTTCATCGCTGCTTACCTGTCCTCTTCGCGGAGTTCTTCGTCCACCACCGGGCGGGCCGGAGCGAAGCCTTCCGCCAGCGAACGCAGGAGAATCTCCGTCTCCGCCATGTTTTCTCCGAGTTTGCAGGCGATTTCCTGAACCGTCTTGAGGTTTTTATGGATGACTTCCCGAGCCCGGCGGGCAATCATCTCCCGCGGCATTTCGTGCGCCGTAATATCGCTGATGACGCCGCCGGTGACATGCCCCGGTTCAATGGGGAAGATGTTGATCTGGAAGATGCGATCTTCAACATGCAGGGCATCGTGCTGCAGAGTCGCGCCGCTGTCCAGGGCTTGTCGAAAAAGCTGGGGAAAGGGCAGGATGTGTTCCAGTACCGCGCCCTTGAGTCCCGGGCAGTAATCATAGGTTTCCGCCAGGTCTTTGCTGAACAGTTCGGCGAACTGCCGGTTGCAGTCCACCACCCGCAGATCCTTGTCTACCAGGACAATGGCCGAAGGAATGCAATGCAGCAGCGCATTGGCCTTGCGCTGCGCCTGACGCCGCAGGTAGGACAGGCACATGGATACTTCAGCGTGTCCCGAGAGAATGGCGTGAGCGAATTCCCGGCAGGTTTCGTACCCGCATCCTCCGCAATTGAGTTCGTCCTCGGTTTTTTCCTTGTCGATCAGACGCAGGGCCTGGTGGATCTCCTGATCGCTGTAGTGCTGTGTCTGCAGGGGTTGGTCGAAAATGGTTTCCATGATGTCGCGTCGCGGCATCCGCTGCAGTGGCGCGGCCGGCACTTCGGCGCGGGCAATGATTTCCTGCCACTGATCCAGATTGCCTTCCCGCATCTGGGCGCAGGGCCCGTTGATGCAGCCCCCGCGGCAGGCCAGCAGTTCCATGAACAGCGGTTGCGGCAGGGTCTTGGGCTTGAATCCCGACAACACGTGGCGGATGCCGTTGATGCCAGCGACCGTAATGCAGCGCACATTATCGCAGTCGCCATGCAGGCGTATGGTCTCGATCATGCCTCCTTCCACGGGGTAGAGGGCGCCTTCCTGGGCGTTTTGGGGGACAAAACAGTCTTCGCCGCCGGGACGCAGTGCGGCCGGGTCGATGTGTTCGTCGAGCAGCCACTGGCGCAGATCGGCAAAGGTGATGGCCGCATCCAGCAGTTCCGGATGCCGGTCAGCTTCATTTTTCTTTGCGCCGCAGGGTCCGATAAAGACAATGCTCGCGTCGTGGCCGAAATGTTCCCGCAACATGGTACAGTGCGACAGCAGGGGGGAATATACCCTGGTTATCGAATCCGAGAGTTCGGGCAGGTATTTCTGGATAAATGTCACCGCTGCCGGGCAGGCGGAGGAAAGATAGAGACGATTTTCGCCCTTGGCCAGTTCCGTGGCCACCAGGGCCGACACTTCCTGGGCGCCGAGGGCAGTCTCGCTTACGCCGGCAAAGCCAAGTTTGCGCAACGCCGCGATGATGTGGGTCGAAGGGATGTCGGGAAACTCGCTGACGAAGGAAGGGGCGATGGAGGCGAAAACCCGCGCGCCGGATCGAACCAGATGGCGGATCTGGTCGAGGTCGTTACGTACCCGCTTGGCATTGGCGGGACAAACCCGGACGCAGGTTCCGCAGCTGACGCATTTTTCCGGAACGATACGGGCTTGCCCATCGGCGACCTTGATAGCTTTGACCGGGCAGTACCTGACGCATTTGGAGCAGTCCTGGCACTCTGTTTCCTGGGTGAAAATGGCCGGTTGAAGAGACGGGTTCTGATTCATGTAAAGACCTTTTCAGATTTTGTGCCGACAGGGACGGAGTTTTGGAGGTCTTTTTCGCAGGTTGGCGACGGGCGGATTGCAAGCCTGCAGCAGAGCTGGGCGATTACGACCCGGCCGGCGTGGATCCGTCATCGCCGAGCAGCTGTTCCTCCAGGATTTTGATAAGATCCGCCTTGTTGGCATGGAAAAACACTTTGTCGTCGATCTTGAGGATGGGGCCGCGATCACAACTGTCTTCGCAGCGCGCGCCGCGCAAATCGATCTGATGTTCCATTTTGTGTTCCGCGATAAAAGTTTCGATGATTTCAAGATTTCGATCGTTGCCGCGGCTGAAGCAGGAGCTTCCCATGCAGATGACTATTTGTTTTTTCATGCGGATATTCTCCTCAAATCATGCAGATTGTCCCTCACCTGCCGCTCGCCGGACCGGATCCCTCCCCCAGGGATGCAGCCCGTTTATTCATCGGATGCCGTGCGGCCACAGTCGGGTAATTCCAAGCCTGCATCGAAGGCGGTTCGTTCAGTAAAGGATGATTTAGCGCTTTGTGGCAGGCTTGATCAGCCCGAAACATAGCATTTTCGATTCATTATACGGGAAAGTTTCTTATGAATAAAACAATTTGAAACAGAGAAAAACATTAAATGTGGTTTATGGCATAGCCTCGTATCGTCGGGTTTTGTCGCGCCGGCGACGGGAGGTTTCAGATCATGGGCGCAAATGTGGCGTGGCTGGCCGGGGCCGGCATGGCAGCCTCCAGGATGCGATTTCGGCCGGAAACCCGTTGCCGGATGTGGAAATCAGGGAAAAATCTGGACAGCGCCGCAATCCTGTGTTATAGATGCCCAACTTTGAGAAAGAGGTGGATGCAGGCCCGGAACATGAGCCGGAGCCGCAGGGGGTCTGCCTTTTTCGCACGTTTCATACCGCCTGGATCCATTGGACCGGGACGGAAGGCAGTTGTACCACCGGGAGCGGTATTCGTATGTCTCCTGCAGGCACAGGTCTTTCGGACGGCGTCCGAAAGGCTTTTTTTTTGGCCGGGATCCGAACAACACGTCATGGAGAAGAGCCATGCAGAAACGTAAAACGGTTCTCGATATCCAGCGCATGAAGGCCGAGGGGGAAAAGATCGCCATGCTTACCGCCTACGACTATCCCTTTGCGCGACTGATGGACCTGGAGGGGGTCGACATGGTGCTGGTGGGCGATTCCGTCGGGGTGGCGGTTGCCGGTTACGAGCATACCCTGCCGGTGACCATGGAGGAAATGATCTATCATTGCCGCGCCGTGGCGCGCGGGTTAGGGCAGGGCTTTCTGGTGGCAGATATGCCCTTTTTGTCCTACCAGGTCGACCTGCGCGAAGCGCGCCTCAATGCCGGACGCCTGGTCAAGGAAGGGGGCGCCCAGGCTGTCAAGATCGAAGGCGGGGAGCATGTCGCCGACATCGTACGGGCTATCGTCAATATGGACATCCCGGTGGTTGGGCATGTCGGGCTCACTCCCCAGTCGATCCATCGCATGGGCGGCTATCGGGTGCAGGGCAAGCAGGATCAGCAGGCCCGCCAACTGCTGAATGACGCGCGTGCCGTGCAGCAAGCCGGTGCTTTCGCTGTCGTTCTCGAAGGCATACCAGCGGCGCTCGCCGCCCAGATTACCGCAACCCTCGACATCCCGACCATTGGTATCGGCGCGGGTGCTGCCTGTGACGGCCAGGTGCTGGTGATTCACGATATCCTCGGTCTGTGTGAAAAGTATTCCCCGCGATTCGTCAAGCGCTATGCCGATGCCGCCACTTTGATCCGGCAGGGGGTCAGAAGTTATATCGACGAAGTGAAGCAGGGCGTGTTTCCCGGCCCTGAACACAGTTTTTCCTGAAACGAGGATGTGCTGAGCTGTTATGGAAATTATCTATGATATCAAAGTGGTTCAGAGCCGCTGCGAAGAAGTCCGCAGGAGCGGAAAGCGCATTGCGTTTGTGCCAACCATGGGGTGTCTGCATGAAGGCCACCTGTCGCTGATGCGGGAGGGCCGCGAACGGGGCGACCTGCTGGTGGCTTCTATCTTTGTCAATCCCACCCAGTTCGGACCCAAGGAAGATTTCGCCGCCTATCCCCGGGATCTCGAGCGCGACGCCGAACTGGCACGGCAGGCCGGTGTCGATATTCTCTTGCATCCGACTGTAGAGGGTATGTATCCCGGCGGCTTTGCAACCTATGTCAACGTCGAGGGACTGACCAAAACCCTCTGCGGGGAGAGCCGCCCGGGGCACTTTCGCGGGGTGACAACGGTGGTCTGCAAGCTGTTTAATATTGTCCAGCCCCATGTCGCCCTGTTCGGTCGCAAGGATTTCCAGCAGTTGACCGTGCTGCGCCGCATGGTTGCGGATCTCAACATGCCCATCGAGATCCTCGGCATGCCGACGGTGCGCGAGCCGGACGGGCTGGCCATGAGTTCGCGCAATATCTATCTGTCCCCTGCTGAACGCCGGCAGGCTCTGGCCCTGATCGATGCCATGCGCCAGGCCGGCGTGGCCGCTCGCCACGGGGAGCAGCATGTCCGGCGCCTGGTGGGACTGGTGCGCGAGCGTATCGGACGGGAGCCGGATGCCCGCATCGATTACATAAAAATCTGCGACGGCGACACCCTGGAAAGTGTCGAACGCGTGGATACCAACTCTGTCCTGTTGCTGGCTGTATATATCGGCCGCACACGACTGATCGACAACAACTACATCTTCGAGGAGGTTTGACATATCCTATGAAGCGGAAAATGCTCAAATCCAAAATCCATCGTGCTACCGTGACCGGTGCCGATCTCGACTATGAAGGCAGCATCACCATCGATTCCGAGCTGATGAAACAGGCCGATATCCTGCCGTACGAGGCGGTAGATATCTGGAATGTCACCTACGGAACCCGTTTTCAGACCTACGCCATCGAAGGACAACCGGGAAGCGGGGTGATCTGCATCAACGGCGCGGCTGCCCGCCTGGTCTCCCGGGGTGACAAGGTCATCATCGCCAGCTGGCTGGAGATCGATGCCGAAAAGGCCTCCCTGTACGAGCCGAAGCTGGTATTCGTCGATGACAGGAACGTCCCGACCTCCCAGAAAAGCGAAAGCCCGGGCCAGGGCAACCTGCGCAACGCCATCTGAGAGCCGCCGAATCCATGGCGGCCAACGCACCGACGATTTTTCTGGCGCGATATCTGCTGACCATGGTGGGGCCCTGTATCGAACACGGTGCTTTGCGGGTTGCAAAAGGGCGCATTGTCGAGGTCGGTCCGGCGGTCCTTCTTCTGAATGATGCCCAGGGCCTGCCAATCGTCGATTTCGGCGAGGCGGTGCTGATGCCGCCCATGGCCAACGCCCATACCCATCTGGAACTGACCCATGTTCCCCGGTGGGACGCGTCGGGAGAAACAGGGCGCGTCTGCGAATTCACCGATTGGCTGTTGAAGCTGATCGGCGTTTTGCGTGGCGTGCCGCTGGAGGAGTACAGATTTTCGCTTGCCGACGGCATGACTGCGGTCATGCGCTGCGGTACCGGAGCCGTCGGGGATATTCTGTCTCGCATTTCCGCGCGTGGTGTCTACCGCAAAAGCCCGCTGCGCGGGCGGCTGTTCCTGGAGGGTCTGGGGAATGATCGCGATCGTTGCCGTGCGAGCCTTGACATTCTCGAAAAGACGCTTCGGGAAGATGCTCCCGGTGCCATGGAGTACGGCCTTGCGCCCCATGCGCCCTATACCTTGTCGCGGGATTTTTTCCGGCAATTGTCGGACCTTGCGGCGCGGCTGTCTCTGCCTCAGTCGATGCATGTCGCCGAGTCCCCTGCGGAATCCGCCCTGTTAATGGACGGCTCGGGAGCCTTCGTGGAGCGACTCTATCCCCGGATAGGGTGGGGGAGGCGCATCCCGCCGGCCAGCGGCAAGACTCCGGTCGAATGGGCTTTGAGGGAGGGGATGCTGCATCCTGGCGATCTGCTTGTCCATGGAGTTCAGGTTTCGGCAAAGGATATCGATGCGATTGCGTCCCGCGGCCTGTACGTGGTGCTCTGTCCCCGCTCCAACGACCGTCTCGGGGTTGGCAAGGCGCCGGTTGGCGCCTACCGTGCCGCCGGTGTGCCGCTGCTATTGGGCACCGACAGCCTGGCCAGTTGCGACAGCCTCTCCTTATGGGATGAGGTGGCTTACGCGCGCCGTAATTTTGCGGGGCATCTCGACCCGCCTGCACTGCTGCGCATGGCGACCTTCGAGGGTGCCAGCGCTTTGGGGCTCGAAGGGGAAATGGGCGCGCTGGCTCCAGGTTACGGAGCGCATTTTCAGGTGCTTAAACCGTCGCGACTGCCCGGCATCGCGGAACTAAACACGTTTTTATGCGAACCCGGTCGCTCCGACGAGGTGCAAGCCCTCTACCTTGACGGCAAATCTTGCATTCCCGCAGCCGGCTCTTTATAATCTCTTTTCCCGAAACAACATCTGAAGGATACCAGCATGCTTCGCGCCTCGGTGCTCAAGCGTTTTTTGCGAAAGAAGCTTCGGCGTTATTTCTTTGCCGGCCTGCTGGTGATGGTGCCGGGTGGCCTGACCATCGTCGTGGTAAGGTGGATTGTCAGCCTGATGGATGGGCTGCTGGTGCGCAAGTTGCCTTACCGGTGGCAGCCGGAACAGCTTTTCGGGTTTCCCGTACCTGGCCTGGGTTTGGTGCTGACCTTTTTGCTTATTCTGCTGGCCGGCATTCTGGTAACCAATTATTTCGGGCACAAGCTGGTGCAGGCTTCGGAAAAGCTGGTTTGCCGGATTCCTCTGGTAAAGGGTATTTATACCCTGTTTAAACAGGTGGCCGACACGGTCCTCAGCAGCGACCGGCAGGGTTTTCGCAAGGTGGTGCTGATCGAATATCCCCGGCGGGGCATCTGGTCGATCGGATTCGTCACCGGCGTCAGCGAAGGCGAGCTGCAACGCATCACCGAGCGTCGGGTCATCAACGTGTTTGTACCCACCACGCCCAACCCGACCTCCGGATACTACGTGCTGATCCCCGAAGAAGATGCGAGGGTTCTGGCCATGTCGGTGGAGGAAGCTTTCAAGCTGATTGTCTCCGGCGGTATGGTGACGCCGCCTGACAGATTCAGGGGAGGGCCTGCCGCCGGCAGCAATGCGGGCACCTTTCCGCCCAATGGCGAAGTACCGTAACGGCAATCCGGCTGCAAAACGAGGATGTGCCCATCCGGAAACTACGGATGGACACAGCGTAGTTTTCATATGGGAAACGAACAATTTTTCGTTGTGGCAAGGAAATCAAGGGGTTGCGCGGAGGCGTACATCGGTACGCCGCACAAGCAAGCCTGCGGATTGACGCCGCCACGGCGGAAAAGGGCCGTTTCCGGATGAAAACGAGGATGCTGCCATGATGCAGGAAGAGGGCACCGTCATAGAGCTCAAGGGCTGCCATGTGGCCATGGTGTTGTGCCGCAAAAGTACCTTTTGCGCGAGCTGTGCCGCCATGGGGCTGTGCCAGCTTGGCGACGACGGCCGTTCCATGCTGGTGGAATCGCATAATGTGCTCGGCGCCGCGATTGGCGACAAGGTGCGCCTGGGGTGTCGTCCGGAGCAGTTTCTGCTGGCCTCGTTCCTGCTCTACGTTGTTCCCTTGCTGGCGCTGATCGGTGGCGCGGTGCTCGGTGAATGGCTCGGTACACGATATGCCCTGCAGATCGATCGCAACCTGCTGGCTGCGATTCTCGGCATAACATTCATGGTGGGCTCTTTTTTTACAATCCGCATCGGCAGTCGCGTTATACCCCGTGGCACCTTCATGCCGGAAATCACCGAAATACTTCCCGCCGAGGAGTGCGGCAGATAATACGATGGGCATTAAAATTATCGCAACCAACAAAAAGGCCTACCACGACTACTTCATTGACGAAGTTCTCGAAGCCGGCATGGTGCTGCTCGGCACCGAAGTCAAATCCCTACGGCTGGGCAAGGCCAATCTCAAGGACGCCTTCTGCCGGATCATGGGCGGGGAGCTGTATGTCAACAACCTGCACATCAGCCCCTACGAATTCGGCAATCGTGAAAATCCCGATCCGACCAGGGTACGCAAACTGCTGGTCCATCGTGCCGAACTCGACAAGTTGGCCCGCAAAGTCGACGAAAAGGGCCTGTCCCTGGTGCCCACCAAGCTCTATTTCAAAGACGGCAAGGTCAAACTCGAAATCGGCGTGGCCCGTGGCAAAAAACTGCACGACAAACGCGAAACCCTCAAAAGCAAGGAAGCCGATCGCGAAATGGCCCGCGCCATCCGCGACCGGCACTAAGCGCCTTGGCTTTTTCGTCCAGTCGTGCGATAATGGCTTTGCTGGGAAAACAAACGGATATTTTATCTGTTGAGTCCCGGTACTCAGCACTCAAAACATATTAAAATGGGGGTGACACGGTTTCGACGGGGATTGGAAGCGAAGGTGGCATGCCGGGGACGCCAGTTGGCCTCGATAAAAAACTGGCACAAATACAAACGCCGATACTGACGTTTCGTACGCACTGGCAGCTTAATTGCTGCCTCGTCTTGAGTTCCGATGCCTGCGCGGGGCTTAAAGACGTCAATTAAGTAGGCTAGCTTGAGCGAGTGTTTGCGGCGCAAGAGCGAAACTTAAGCGAACTCGCCTGATACACATCCTGTCGATGGGAGTTGTATCCGGTTAAATTCAAAACACCGACTACGCATGTAGAAGCCTTATGTGAAAGATTTTCGGACGCGGGTTCGATTCCCGCCACCTCCACCATTTACTTAATAACCTAATAAATACAATAGGTTATTCAACATTATAGAGCCGATTTCTTGTGGTTTACCACCGTTTTTACCACAGGAGATCGGCTTTATGTCTTTATCTCACCTTAGATGTCTCAACGGGTATTTCTACTTTCGTATCCGTGTTCCAAGTGATCTGTTGCATCATTTTGGATATCCTGAGATTCAAAAATCCCTAAAGACAACAAATGTTTCCCTGGCTAAGAGCAGAGGGAAGGTGCTTGCTTCGTCTGCTGAGTATCTGTTTGGTCAGATAAGGTCTGGTTTGCTTGATGACCATCAGGTAGTCCAACTAATAGAAAAAGTATTTCCGATCCGAAAGACAAGACTGGTTAAGGCTGAGAGGCCTAAATTGCTACAAGAGGGTATAGAAGCCTATGTGAAGGAACATGTTGTCCTTGGTAAGTGGACCGAGAAGACTAAACAGGAAGTTGAAAGTGCCTTATCACTTGCGCTTGAAATTCTTGGAAATCGTCCACTGAATACCATTGATCGTGGTGTAATGGTGGAGTATCTGAGTAAGCTGCAGAGATTGCCTGCGAATCTTAAAAAGAGTGGTGAATATCGGGATCTTTCTATTGCTACGGTGTTGGAGAAAGATATTCACCGGACGATGGGGCAGAGGACTGTTAACAAATATGTGGGGCGGGTAAGCTCACTGTTTATCTGGTGCATTAGACAGGAGTACATGCAGTGGAATCCTGCACAAGGTCTGACTACCCCTATAGAAGCCAAGGCTGAAGAAGAGCGCAAAGCCTATACAAAAGACGATCTTAAGAAACTTATACATTCCCTAGGAAAAGTTAAGAAAGAAGCTCCTGAGCGGTATTTTGTCCCGTTGATATCCATGTACAGTGGTGCACGGTTAAGTGAAATTTGTCAGCTTTATGTTAATGATATTAAACAGTTGGAAGATATCTGGTATTTTGATATCAATGATGATGCTGATAAGCGACTGAAGAACAGGGCTAGTAGAAGAGTGGTCCCGCTGCATCCGGAGCTGGTACGCTTAGGTTTATTAGACCATGTGGAGGAAATGAAGGCTGCTGGGATTCCTAGACTATGGATGACTTTAGGTAGCAAGCGTGATGGGTATGGACATGATTTCAGTAAGTGGTATCAGAGATTCAACCGCAAACATATCACCAAGGACCCTAAAAAAGTCTTCCATTCTTTCCGACATACCGTAGCTGATACCCTAAAGCAAAAAGGCGTACCTGAAGGTGTTATTGCAGAGATACTTGGGCATGCTAATGGGAGTATTACTACTGGTAGGTACGGTAAGAGATTTAGACCAGGTGTTTTGTTGGAGGCGTTGAAACATTTGGATTATTTCAAGGAGGGTATAAGTGTTTGAGTTTCAAAGGCTTGCTAAAGAAGATTATGAATTAATGGGCCGGTGTTTTTCCTGGACTACTGAAGATGCTCGGGTTTTGCTGACCTCTTTCGAGATGGAAGTGTCAGGTGTGTTTGGTGACTCTCAGGAGCATTATGAGTTTGATAGGCGAGCTAACCTTGAGACTCTTGAAGGCTTGGATAAGGTTTTTCACAAGACCTGGGAAAAGTGGTTTGAATTTTTATGGAAGTATATGGAAAGTGGTGATTTGCCCTATGCGAATGCCCTTAAGAAGGGTGAACTGAATGATCCGGCAGAGCCTGGTGCGACAGTTGATGAATATATGTGTAGATGCAACATAGTACCTTCTGAGCTGCTGGAGTGTATATCTAAAGCTGTTGGTGCTGGTGAACTGACTTTTGACCTTAAGACCTTTCAGGGCTTTTTAGCTGGTCATGCCAGTGCACCAGAGCGATATGTCAGGGTGGTGAAACAACCCATGGATAAAAAGGATATGGCTGCTGCTTTAGCTAGTGGGAGAAATGAATCATCCAAAGACGAAATACGAGAATATATTGCTAGTCAATGGGCTCAAGGATGCACTTGTTGGCATAATGTCATGAGGGAGCATGTCTGTTCTCATTTTCTGGATGCGACAGCCGGTGAAAAAAAAGAGAAGGTGTTAGGCCTGTCAATGCAAGTTTTGCTAAAGACTATCAGAGAGTTTTATATCGCTTCCGGTAAAGATGAATGGATCTATGACAAGGCCAAGCATGGTGGTGAGATAAACAGATGTCCTCTGCACATCCCTGCCAACGATTAACCCACCAGTACTCCTTTCCGTAATAAATCTTCAAAAAAATCAAAAAAATATCTTTAAAGAAGCCCCCTAAAGCGTTCCGGATGCCTTCCGGAACGCTTCTAACTACATGGATTTACGTATAAATCTATTCTATGTTTGCCTCACATTCTGATTGAGGAGGTGCATAGATGAGAGACCCGCCATGACATTGCTGGAGCATGTAGTTTTTGCGTAGGAATACTTTTTAGGAAATTAATACTAAACAATGGAGAAAGCAAAATGAATATTCAAAGCAATGTAGATTTCACGAATATGTCACAAGAAGAAATTATTGAACTGGCTAAAAAGCTGGAGAAGCTGGAAGAAGAGAACCGTGCGTATCGTCTTGCTGAAGAGCTTCGCCAGGAAGAAGAGGCCCTAAAGGAAGAACGGAAAAAAGAGAGTAAACGTTTTCTCCCTACCCGAAACACCCTGGTTCTTCGCCGGACTCCGAATCATGAAGTAATTGCTCCTACCCGCGATGTGTTGGATTACCTGAACGTGTATGACCTGAAGGCGCCTCTTACCGATGAAGGCAAGAAAACCAAGGTAAGCGAGGAAGAGCTTAAGACATATCAGGGTCTTGTGACTGAAGGAGTTCAAAATATCACGGTCGAAATGATTTCTGAAAGTGCTGCCATGAAGGATAAGAAGGAGGTTCCTTCAAGCACTGATGAAGAGGAGGAAGATTCAAGCACGATGGAGGAGCAAGATTAAGTGAAGTGGTTCTCGGCAGCCCCAGAGCATTAACTCTCTGGGGTTGTCTGCCTTAAGATACTAGGATGGATAGTTTGAAATGTGTTTTTTGAGGAAAGAAAGACCTGTGTAAAAACAACAGGTTATAAGGCATTTGTTTCAGTCTCTTTAGCTTGAAAAATGACTGCCTCAGACCTGTATCTATGCTGTTTTAGCGGGATAGAGGGCTATTGTTTCAGTTGTTCGGTTCCTTGGTTGCGTGAAGGCCTCTAAACACTTCCCACTGTTACCAAGGCCACAACCGCTATGAGAGGGAATTTTTGAGCATGTCTTATATGGATTGCCAATAGGATGTGCTCGGTGAATGGCCTGGTGAAGAGGATAAAGAGGCTCCACGTAATGACTATTTTCTACCCCAAGGGTCCATTTGGGTGAAGGTATATGATGGATGATAAGTCGCAATTGACCTGGGAAGAGGTCTCTGAAGAGGATGATGGCGATCCTGGTTATGAGAACTTTTCACGGATAGATTTTAACCTGTGGACTGATGACCCTAGTGTGCTTAGAGCCTCTGAGGATCTTGTATCAGGGTTGAAGGGACACAAAACGCTGAACCGTACTTGTATGATGGTTTTGTTGCTAAACCTCTATAGGTGCTGGCTGATGGATGAAACAAAGTGGCTTGCCTACATGAGGGGCAAAGATCGATATTGCCTGTGTCGGAAATATAATAAAAACGATATATCTTGGACTGGTTTGACAAGGAGTGTTGACCACCTGATATCACTCGACCACATAGAGCATAAGATAGGTTTTTATTTTCGTGGTGTCGTTGTCGAGAAGGGCAAGTGTTCCAGGGCTAGGTTACGTGGATCATTTGCAGACTTGCTAGAGAGTGAATATGGGTTTACGGATAGCGTGATAAGGAGACATCCTCAAGAGGAGGTTGTCATCCTCAAGGATACCGATAAGATCCCAATCGACTATAAGGACACAAACCATAATGATGCAGATGGTAAACGCAAATTCCTCAAGCGCTATAACGAGTTGTTGGAAGGCACCTATATAGACCTTGATGCAGGAGACTACAAGGCAAAGGAGTCTATGTGGGTAGACCTGTCGCGCAAGCATTGCTATCGGGTCTTCAATAACGGGAAGAAGACCCTTATCCATGGTGGACGTTTTTATGGAGGTTGGTGGCAAGGTATCCCAAGTGAGCTAAGGCTCAAGATAATTATCAATAATATGAAGGTTGTAGAATGTGATTATTCGGGCATTCATATCAACCTGCTGTACGCCAAAGAGGGGATCGACTTCAATTGCTTAGGGAAAGACGCTTATCAGTTGCCTGAGTATGATATCACCAGAGAATATCGAAACTTCTTTAAGGTTCTCCTTTTGGCAGCCCTCAATGCCAAAAATGATGGTTTAGCTAAGAAGGCTATAAACCGGAAATTCAATAAGACACCTTATAAGTTCCCATCCGAAAAGCCGAATTTGGATGAGGCTATCAAGCATTTCAAAAACTACCATAGCCCAATAGCACATCACTTCTTCAAAGGGGTAGGACATGCATTAATGAACACTGACGCAAAAATAGCGGAATATGTCCTAAGGAAGATGACAGAGCAAGACATACCAGTGCTATCAGTTCACGATAGTTTTATTTGCCCTAAGATCCATGAAGATAGCCTGATTTCATCTATGAGAGAGGCATTTTCCAGACATTGTGGTTTCAGCCTTGAGAGGGCAATCCGTTTTTACAGAGAAAGCGAGAGCCCCATAAAGAGGGCTCGACCTAGCAGGGTTCCAAGAGTCAATATCACATATGAGGAACACAGCACTAACGAAGCACTAGGAGTCTACTCTGACGACTTCATGGTTGACTTGACTAGCATAAATGACTCTAGGCTTGTTAACAGGATTATGAATTATGACCATAACGGAGAGATAGCTAAGTATGTATCTATACCTATAGAGAAGGAACCTGAAGTTCCTTCTATGAGGATTGTACCGAGAAGAGAGTTAATCGTTCATTAGGTAGGATTCTAGAGTGTGATTACCTATTGATTATTCTAGTGTGTGTACCTGCCTTGCTCTGGATTACTAGTACGAAAAGTTCGTAACATATTGAAAAATAAAGAAAAATGTCTCCCGTTTTGTATCTGGAGGTTTCGCTCGAAATTTTTGCGGGTCGGGCCGAACGGCGAGAAGCATTTTAGACGATCTGGATACACGGGATATGATGCTACAATTAGACCTTAGGCCAACTATCCATCATTCCCACTTAGGCTTCTTCCCACCATCATTTTGTCCATCGGGAAAGTCTAGAGATTAACAGTCCAAATTATATTTTATAGGCAAGATAAAATGAATAAATAATTATTCTGTCTTTTGCTTGACGAGCATTTCATTCTCGACTAGATTGAAATAGGTTAATTTTCTGGCCTTGTGGGAGGTGGGAATGATGCGCTTAGATGGTATACATCAATTTTGGGGAACTAGCCGTCTATACTAGCGTTATGCTAGCTGGCGGTTTTTTTTGTGCTCAACAGACTCCCAAGTGGAGAATTCAGGGATGTTTTTATGCCAAAACGAAGTAATGCATTTCAACAGGTCGTAACGCTTTTGCATAAACAGTTTAAGAATAATGGGATAATTACTGAATCAAAGTTCCTTTGCGATTCTATAACAGGGAAACTTCGTGAAGTAGACATTGTGATAGAGACAAAAGTTACTAACTATACGGTTTTTTTGAGTATTGAATGTATAGATCACAAAAGGCCTGCAACAGTTGAATGGGTTGAGAAAATGATAGGGAAACACCAAAACCTTCCAACAAGCAGACTTGTGCTTGTGTCTAAATCAGGGTTTACAAAAAACGCTGAGAAAAAGGCTCAAGCATATAACGCAGTGACATTATCACTTAAGGAGGCAGAGAGAACTTGTTGGCCTGACATTCTGACCATTGAAACATTGATTGCTAAATATGATGGTTTTCTCATGGTTTTCGAAGGTGAAGGAATTAAACTTCTCCCTCCATCTTCCAACTGGGTACTTTACGATAAAAATGAAGGAATTATGTTCCCCGTCAAAACCATTATCGAATTTTTGATTAAAAAACCAGAGATTGGTGAAAGTTTTTTACAACATATGGCAAGGGAGGGAAAAGACCAAAATAATTTTACTTTGGATTTTAATTTTCCACATCCTCTTTGTTGTAAAGGTTTTGACAATCAGGAATTAGAGGTTGTGGGACTCCGTGTATTGTTTTCGGCTAATAAAACAATTGTTCCAATCTTTCTTTCACAAGGAGAGATAGCTGAGTCATATGTTGCTTTCGGAGAGCCCACTGATAATAAGTCCCAACTTCAGGCTGCATTTATAAAAAAAGATAATCAAGAAATAGTTAGTGAAGTTAGGATAAAGGAAGATTCCGATTGGTTGAATCTTATAAAAGTTGGTGGTGATTCTGGGTTAAGCTAATTTAGGAGGTACTTATGAAAAGAGAGTCGGCTCTTTTGAAAAAACTAAAATTTTTGAAAATAAGTCTTGTTGTCTCTTGGATTTGTTATGGAATAATGGTCATTCTTGGTGTTTCGGAAGATAGTGGATTGATAAATTATGAGATACTTACTGTCGCCGCTATTGTCTTATGGTTAATTATTTTCATCATGGGTATCCTATTCATTTTTTCACTTGGAGGTCTTGCTGGAGATTTGAATAGAAGTGGCATTGTTTGGATTGGACTATCAATAATTACCGCACCTATTGGGCCAATAGTTGCATTTTCAATGATGAGAAATATTGTTAATACTGAGATACATAATACTCAAATGGGTGGATAATCAGATTTTATGGAAGGTTTAACTAATGTTAATATGATGTACCAAATAGGTATAAAGAGTACTGGTCTTGGTGTGTCTAAAATTGCCGATGCCTGTGTCTCGATAATTTATACCTTTATTCATTTAGTAATTACTTATCAGGTTTGTTATAAGTTTTGATCCTTAGAAAGGTAGCCAAGAATGCTACGTTTTGACAATGAGGTTGTCTCTGTTTTAGTCGGGAGTAACTAATAGCCTATATGGATTTCAAAATACCTTTGCGTAAAAATAGGACTGGTATGAGTGTGGGACTCCTACCTTATATTTGACTATTTCTACCCCGGGGTCACTTTTAAGGAGATGAGGCATTAAGCCTTGTCTCCTTTTTTCGTTTCAGGCAGCACTTAACATCAACATCATCAAAGAAAGGACACCACATGAGACATGAAGATGTCGATCTATTGGTAAAGCTAACAGCCGCAAGACGTAACACAATATGGGCTTCACAAGGTCAAAACTCATACCAGACACAAAGGCACATCGAGCACACCTTAATGCTTATCGAAGAAGCAATCAAAACCATCCAAACAAGATAATCCCTCCCGTCTAACTCCCAAGCACTCTCATGCAAAAACCAAATCCATCACGACGCCATACGTGCGTCTACTGTCCTATTTTAAAAAAGGAGTGTAATTGTGAATGTTTACGAGATTGTGACTAACAGAATTATGGAACTATTGGAACAAGGCGAGATTCCCTGGCGTAAGCCTTGGAAGTCATCAAGTGGTGCAAGAAACCTCATAAGCAAGCGTCCTTACAGAGGAATCAACCAATTCCTGCTCAACAGCAATCCCTACGGTTCTCCCTATTGGCTTACCTTCAAGCAAGCCCAAGAGAAGGGAGGTCATGTACGCAAAAGCGAGAAAGCTACCTTGGTAGTGTTCTGGAAATGGATTGATTTAAAGGAAACGGGAGGAGCAGAGAACGCTGATCTGGTTAGTGTTTCAGGTAAAGTGCCATTGCTTCGCTATTACAAGGTGTTCAACCTTGAACAAGTAGAAGGCATTAAGCCACCACCAGAAGAACAGGTAACCAACCTATTCACACCCATCCAACAAGCAGAGCAGATCCTTAATCACATGCCGCATAAACCGGATATCCGGTATGGCGGTGATAGAGCCTATTACTCACCTCTACTAGATTACATCCAACTACCTCCAAGAGAAGCATTCCTTTCACCAGAAGAATTCTATAGCACCGCATTTCACGAGCTTACACACGCAACAGGACATTCCGATAGGTTAACCCGTAAAGGAATTACAGAAGCAGCTTATTTCGGTAGTCACGAATATTCACGAGAGGAACTAGTAGCAGAGTTCGGAGCTTCGATGCTCTGTGCCCAAGCAGGCATCGAGCAACAGACTATCACTAACAGCGCAGCGTATATCCAGGGATGGTTACGTGTACTTAAGGGAGATAAGAGGCTGGCCATCGTTGCAGCAGGGCAAGCGCAAAGAGCAGTAGATTTCATCCTTAACAAGCCGATCAACGACCAGCAGCAGGAAGACTAACTCAAACATAGGAGAAAAGACCATGTTGAAGAGTATCAAGAACCTCACCAAAGCAGTAGTGGACATCACCGTTATCGCTGCCAAAGAGACCTGTCATCAGATCACCAGTGCCAATGATTGCTGTACCGATAAGACCCGACTTGTGGCCTGGAAGGCAGGGCTGATCCGCAAGAGTTATGAGGAGAGATTAGGGCTACGGAAGCGGAAGACTCTCATGATCGAATACATCCCGCAGGAGCAGGATAAGTAACAAGACATTTAAAAACAACGACACGCGAAAAAAGGGGCTAGGCCATAAGGGCTGATGCCCCTTTTCGCATTTTAAAGGAGGACATCATGCAAAAGATTCAACCAACCATTAGAACCATGACCTGGGAAGAAGCAAGTGAGTTCGGCTATCAGAACCAAGGACTCATGCTGGAACACAATAGTGTTGCCTATCGTCTGTCCTCAGGAACCAAAGACGATATCAGCGTCTATAAATCAGGGCCAGTGCTCTATGTGCTGACCCTAAACAGATGTCTGGATTATGTGGCTCTGGACTTTTACATGGGCCAGGAACAGGACGCTATAGATGGGATTTTCCTACAGGGAGCATGGGCCATTACGGAGTGTGTTGAGACTGACTGGAGAGCTTTATCACCGATAGAGCTTATCGCCAGGCTTACCAAGCTGTTCGCATAAGGAGAAATCATCATGACTATAGAGAAAACCCCTACTAATAAAACCAAAAGCATCCGTTTAAAGGTCATCAAGGCAACGTGGGAAACGCTGACCATTAAGGAGGCATTACCGGACTATCTGATTAACAACCGGAAAATATCGTCATCTAACGACGTTTACCAATTGTTCCGTTATTTGACCCTTGAAACCAAGGAACATTTTCTGGCTCTGCACCTGGACGCCAAGAACAAGATCATCTGTGTTGATCAGGTGTCCGTTGGGAGCCTAACAGCTTCGATAGTCCATCCTAGAGAAGTAATGAAATCCTGCATGTTGTCATCATGTGCAGGACTGGTGCTAGTGCATAACCACCCGAGTGAAGACCCATCGCCTTCACGAGAAGATATCGAGATTACCAAACGGATTAAGGAGTGTTGCGACCTGATGGGTATCCGTCTTTTGGACCATGTGGTTATCGGAGATAACGAGTATGTGTCTCTTGCTGATAGGGGGCTGTTATGAGCGTCTATAAGCGAGGAAAAGTCTTTTATATGAACTTTACCGTGAATGGTGTCCGTGTCTTTAGGTCTACTGGTATGACTACCAAACGAGAGGCTAAACGAGTAGAAGCCGCAGAGCGGCATAGGTTGTTAAAGGATTCCAGGCAATCACCGCAGGAGAAAACAGCTAACACACCTCTACTGGATGCTATCGAGGAAACCTATCAAGCCAAATGGAAATACGACAAAGATAGCCAGCGGTCCTATAGGAGAGCATGTAACCTGGCTGACCTGATAGGCAATGTTCCGCTAAAGGATATAGACGAAGGTGCAGTAGCACTACTCACACGGAAATTAGAGAGCAGGGACTCATCTGCAGCGACAATTAACAGATACCTTGCATGCCTCAAGACAATCCTCAAACACATGAAACAACAGACCGACTATATATCACTGAGGAAAGAGAGGAAGGGAAGAATACGTGTGCTGTCCAAAGAGGAAGAGCGGCAGGTTATAGGCCTTCTGCGCTATACGGACCATGCGCCAAGGAGAGCCTACTTCCATGAGATAGCGGACCTGGTAGAAGTGTTAGTCGATACGGGCATGCGCTTAGGAGAAGCACTGAGCCTCCGGTATGAGGATATCGACTTCAACAGCAACCTGATATCTATCTGGATAAACAAAGGAGATAGGCCAAGGTCAGTACCCATGACTAGCCGTGTGAAGAGTACCCTGGAAGCAAGACAAGAAAGCAATCAGGAAAAGCCATTCAGCATCAAAGCCCACCAGGCAGAGACAGCCTGGAGATGGGTAAGGAAAGAAATGAGAATGGAGTCAGATAGAGAACTCGTTATCCACTCCCTTCGTCATACCACGGCATCACGCATGGTGAATGCAGGAGTAGACCTGTATGTGGTCAAGGACATTCTAGGTCATGCATCCATAGCAACAACCCAGATATATGCCCACCTTGCACCTCATAAGCTAGCCCACGCAGTATCCGTCCTGGAATAAAAAGCAAATCTATATGTTGTATGCCAAATGCTTGACAGGGCCATTATATTGTGGTTTAGTGCTTGCGTTAAAGAAAAAGCTCCAAGGTTGCGGCAACAACACTTGGAGCTTTCCCAACATGGTAAGGTTGGGCTTGATTAGAGGTTTCGGTAATCTTCTAGGTAACTGATACCATACCGACAGCCAATACTCAAGAGATTCGGTTTCCGGAAAAGAGGTGGTTAGGGTGGCCGGTAAAAAGGGTGAAGTCACTTCTTCAAAGGTGGCGTCGAAGGCTGGTAAGCTTCTTTCAAATCCGAAGACGCCAGCGTCTGTCAAATCTGTTGCTGCTTCTGCACTTACCCAAGCAGCCAACAAGCCCAAGAAGGGCGGTAAGAAGTAAGTACATGTAGTGGTTAATGTTAATGGCCCACTGGCATATAGCTGGTGGGCTATTTTTGTATTTATATGACGGACCTTATATCCCATGCAGGAAAAAACTCTTTTGCGCTTGCTCGAAAGTGTAAAACATGAAGGCGAGTTTATCCTTGTTAATGTAGGTGTCAATAGAGTATTTTAATTGCCGCAGCATTAGGCGCTGCTCCGCAGGGGTTCCGCTTGTCTAGCGTGAATTAAAAGGCCAATTCACACTAGGCAATCGGGATAAGGAAAAGCATGTAGTCCGGATTGGCAACACCTCTAAAACACCATTTCTGCTGCAAATTTGTATCAATATTTGCGTCAGGATTTTGTAAGTAATTGTTTTTATGTATAAACAAGAGGATGTGTAGTCCTCTTGTGGATATAAATTGAAATAATGGCATGTATTAGCTTGTTCGAAATCAAGAAATTGTCGATGTTTCTTTTGGGTTGATAGTGTTTCTGGATGAAAAGGGCTGTTAATTGGAAGGAAAGTCCTGTGAAAAGGCAGAAAATGCGCATTAGAACGCCAAATGTATTATGGGTATCTGGTGTATTGCTTGTCTCGGGCTTAGTGGCTGGGCATATATTTGCAGTGATTTTAGGTGGAGTGGTTTTTATAGCAATTTTGGCTATGACTATAATTTTCAATATTTTTAATTCTAAATAGGTGTATGTATATATTTATTTGTGTAAGCATTCCTTTTATTAAGTATGGGGTATAAGATGAGTCAAATTGAACGAGCTATGTATTTCAAAACAAAAATAGAAGAAGCAATTCACTTAAAAAGGCTTGGGAGTTACGATGATGCCATTGCAATATATAAGCATCTAATTGATATTGATCCTCATGTTCCACAGGTTGCTGAAGGTATTGCAAAGGTTTTCGCTGTCATTGGTAAATATAAAGATGCACACCAGTGCTTTGGATTTGCATCACACCTATATAAAACTATAGGCGATGAAGAGAAAGCTATACTTTGTAATTATGCTAGCGGGCTTTTCTTGAATCCGGATTAAAATAGTGATGAATTCAAAGAAGTGGTTCAGGGCTTTCGTAAGACTGAAACAATTAATGAAGAGGAAAAAAAGATAGCAGATGGTGAATTTTTAAAATCAATAACAACAAAGACAAAAGATGAGTTGCGCGTATATTTTGAAAAAAAATATGAATATTATAAAAATAAATCGAAATGTACATTTGGTTTTGGACCCGAAGGCTCTTGTGAGTTTATAGGTGCATTCTTTCTGGCAGATTTTGACGAAACTACAAGGGAAAGCATTGAAAAAATTATTATTGAAGTATTTAACGGAAATATTACTCCTTTAGACTTCAGCAATCAGATGGACAATATAGTTACCAATAGTAAAATAAGATATGATACGTGGAGTTCGGCATTTAGGTTTATCAAGTCAGGAACTGGTGTATGGATAGATAGTCATGCGTGTGCCATTATGGCAAATACCATAACAGGAAAAGATTTAAATAATAAAATAAATTCGAATAATGATAATAAAAATATAAATACGAAAAATGAAAATGACGAATGCTTTATTGCAACAGCCGCATTTGGTGATTTCAATAATGAATACGTTGTCAAGTTTAGAAAATATAGAGACCGTGTCTTAGTTAATAGATTGCTTGGTCGGATATTTATATATTCATACTACAAGGTAAGCCCACCCTTTGCCAGAATTATTGGCAAGCATGAATTCCTCAAGAATTTCACTCGTAAAATACTTTTAAAGATTTCACAACATTTATCGTGAAGAAATAATTAAGCCATCGCCTTGTGTGAAGCGCAATCCACAAATGCGGTCCTTTATGTGTATTAGGAGAATCTAGGTTGTTCGAGCAGTGCCAAAATCTGCGTGATTACCCGCTATAATTTTGTTTTTGCTTGTTTTCTTGAGGATAGGTAATCCTCTTGTTCAAAGGGACTCGTGGTAGGTCCTGAAAGTTTTAATAGATTAGTACAAGAGGAAACCCCCCGGCTTTGCCGGGGGACCTTAAAAGTTTGACATTTGCGGGAGTATGATTAACTCCGTCATTACGGTTCTAAGTTTTTGACTTTGCGATTGCGTTAAAGCCCCTTTGAGGGGCTAGCAATCGGCTAAAGCCCCCAGTTTGACTGGGGGATACTTACAGAGAGTTTTGTCTTTATCAAGGAAGGATTGATCCAGCAAACAAGTTGTCCGAGTATCTGGATAGGCTAAAAATTGGAGTCGTAAAGATGGAAATCACTACAGATATGACAATTGCAGCGTATGGATATGCTAAAACTGTATTAAATGGGGATGTTGCGCTCAAGGACGCCTTAAACGAATTGGAAGAAAAGTATGGTATGAATAGAGGGTCTGCTAACGATTATATTTATAATCTTAGGCATATGTTGAAAGGAGAACGCTATACTAGGACCAATAATTCTGAAGCAACTGAGTATTTTCTACAAAATATACTTTTTGACTTTGGGGAAGAGGCCTTTGTTAATGCACTTATGTCAGTTGATAAGCACATTGAATATTATAAGAAGGCTGGCAATAGTAAACTTCCTGGGATAAGAAAAATCTATAAAAAATACTTGTCTTTGTCAAAAATTGTTCTAATGGAGAGCCACTCCTGGAAAATTGAAAGCCTTAACTCGGCTTGTAAGGTGCTCGACAAGTCTGCATTTAGGTACAATGGTACTGGTATACCAATTGAGATAAGGCCATTTTTTATTTATGGCCAAATGTCACCACCTGATAGCAGGCCGGTGACGCTTTTGTATGCAGGCCAAACGTATGATGCCCATATAGAGATTGACAATCAGCCGACACCGCGTACTCGCCTCTTTTGGCGAGCAGACTTTGAAAGCCTACTCAAGCAAACCTTCCCACAGCATCACAATCTTTATTCACAAGACCAACAACCTGATTCCGATATTATTTTGAGATTTGAGAGAGTAGCAGGGTTCGAAAGATACCAAGTATCGTTTGCTTGTGAAGTGTCGGAGGACACAGCTTTAGGTGATATCCAGTCTGAAGAGTTAGAGGAGAAAGGACCACAGCGAGAGGGCGCTATAAAAGAATACTTTGGCAAGCGATATGAACGTAATTCTGTTAACCGTAAGGAGGCCATTAGGATACATGGTCTTACCTGTAATGCCTGTGGATTCAATTTCGAGAAGGTATATGGGGCCAGAGGAGCGGATTTCATAGAAGTCCATCACCTAAAGCCAATCCACACTTTCGAGGAAGAACAACAGGTTGATCCCAAAACCGACCTCACCACTGTATGTTCCAACTGCCATAGGATGATCCATAGAGATCCTGACAATGTTCTCAGTTTAGAAGCCTTGAAAATAATCCTTTCTAGTTCCAGGCTGGCTGCCAGTGAGTGAGGAACCATCTCGATATATAACTCCTGCTGTTTCCGGGTGCGTCTTCTGTCCTAGGGAGATAACGGGCAGAATAGTTGCCTCCTGTGGGACAGTGTTTGCCATAGAAGACAAATATCCAGCATCGCCAGGCCATCTGCTCATCATCCCCTATAGGCACACAGAAGACTATTTCTCGCTTACCACACAGGAGAGACAACATGCAGAAGAACTTCTACGTACTCTTAAGAACAAGATTGAGCAAGAAGACCATTCGGTTGATGGCTATAACGTAGGTGTGAACTGCGGAGAAGTAGCTGGCCAGACCGTTATGCATGCCCATATTCACCTGATACCGAGACACCAAGGGGATACACCTGATCCTAGAGGTGGGGTTCGGGGATGTGTTCCTGCAAAGATGCGATATTGAAAAATTAGTCCTCCCATTACTAAGAGGGCGCCAGAATGAAATAGGAGGATGATGTCATGGCTACACAAGTATTTGCTTTTGCAAAGATTGTCGAGAAGTCAGAACGACACAAGGTGTATAAGGAAATAAAAAAGGGAAAATCTCGATTTGGGATGTGGGAACAAACTAAGTCCTTGAGGGAAGAATATCACGGAAAGAATGGTTTTCTTTTACGAATTAAAGAAGGAGATTGGATTGTCCATGTAAATATGCCTGACTATGGGAAATGTGTAGCTGTCCAAGCGGTAGGTGGTTATGATTTTGATGATGGGATTCAGTGTTCTTGGGGAACTGATTTTTGCAATTACATTCCTGTTGATATTTATTCCATTGTTGAGTTCGACAGGAATGATCCTAACGTAATTACCTCTGTGAACCTTGCTCCGATGAGAAGAGGTCAGCGCATACTAGAAGTCAGTGATTTTCTTCAAAGTATTAATAATCTTAAAAACAATATTCATTCTGATAATAAAGAAGAATTAAAAGGACTAATCCACCTCAAGGAAAAAATTTCACAAAGACTTTTGCCGGAGGTAACCAAATATATACATAAAATGAATAAGAGCAAGGAATTTGAAAGGTTTCTCAAAAGAATTTTTGACGGAATGCCAAATACGGTATCCGTAGCAAATGGCTTCGGTTGGGGTACTGATTATGGGGCTGATCTTATAATTGACTTTAAAAATCCCATAATTGGTATAAATTTGACCTCTAAAATAGTTGTACAAGTTAAATCGTATATTGGAGATCATAATGATTTAAATGCTGTTGATCAAATAGTAGATGGAATCCAAAAGTACCAAGCTGATGGAGGTCTCCTAATCACAACAGGGAATAAGACGGAGAAATTAGAAGACTATCTTCAAAAAAGATCTGAGGAAATTGGGAAAACTATAGATTTAATTGCTGGACCAGATGTTGCGAAGTTTGTCATTCGCTATGCCCCTGATGTCCTCATAGGCAATAATTGAGAACGATAATTTCCTTGGAATGGGGAGATGAATCCAGGGCTTGAACAAGGAAATTGTTAAGGCCGGATATGCCTGGTGGTATAGGAAATATTTAGACGATGTTTTTCTTAGCCACCTGGAGGCAGGAGCTAGGGTAACAGGTAAGGGAGGGGGCTATGAGTATATCAAAACCCCGTACCCCCTTGGGAGTGGAGGCGAGGCAAGACAGGACAAGCGGTCTTTTGATAAGTGGCAAGTAAATCCTTCTACTGGTGACCGAGAGTGTGGAATGAGGAGATATTGTAAGGAGTTATCCTCTCGTAGAGAGGCTTTGTTTTACTTACAAGGGGATGTGGCTTGAGCGGATTGGGTGGTAATGGAGATGGTGTGCTGTGTGAGGCGATATGCAGATAGCTTTCTGATGTCTAGCTAACTGCAATAAAAGTTTGCCCTTAGAGGTAAGTATAAATGAATCCTATCATAGAATTTAATGGTGGAAAGAATGTTTTTATTGCAGGTGAAATAGTAAAAATAAAGATAGTTCAAAGTGATGGTAACGATACTGTTAATCTAAATATATCAAAAGTAGGAGAAAAGAATCCAAGTTTTAAATATGGAGCATCTGCTAATATTTCTGACGGTAACGCTTTTGTGAATATCAAAACCGAAAACTTCGAACAAGGTTTTTATGAAATAAAACATATTTCTTCATTATTAAATGCAAATTATGGACCTGAAAATCTAATAAACTATTTCTCTGAAGAAAATTTTATAAGATTTCCATTTAAGATCTTGCCAGTTCCCATGTTAACGGGTGGAGTTGAAGATGTATTGGGTCAGTTAATTAAAGTTGAAAATGATTTAGAGCAAGATTTTTTAAAAGGTATATATCTTACCCAACCTAGTAAAAAGTCTTTTACCGTTTTTGTGTTTTTGAATGGTGTTATTATTTCAAGAAAAATGAGGTTTGAACAGTTTGAAATTTTACCGTTTAGGGGTAAGGGTGATAAAGAACTAATAGGTTTAGTCAATGAATTTTTATCTGAATGCACTAGCTTGAAAATATCCTTTAATTATAGTGAAGAACTTAAAGATACAATATCAAATGATAACCCATTCTGTGTAGTCCATTTTCCTTACATTTTCTGTAACGACGAACAAGAAGCATATAAATATACAGTAGAAGAGTCAAGTATATTGTCAGAGGTCATATCAGCTCATAGAGGAAGCCTTGCAAGCGTCGTGAGCACAATCATATATGACAACGAACTTAAAACCTCATCCATGTTTACTGTAAGAACTCCTTATCGAGGCAATCTACTTAGAGGGGAAATTGCAGGAGAAGACCCTTTTTCTATTGAATCCATTCTAAGAGGAATAAAGGGTAATAGCTTGAAAAGGTATTTTCTCTCTATATACAAAGAAGCTGTATCGGAAAGAAACATTGATTTTGCTTATTTGAGATATTGGCAACTACTAGAAACCATAGCTGAAACAAAGAAATTTCAAACTGATGAGATACTGCATGATTTTAATGGAAGGCCTATTAGTCACCCAGACGGATCAGAGGTTAGATTGAATACCTCTCGGTCCAAGGTTTATGAATTAATAAAACAACATAGAATAGGGGAGAAACCTTTATGTCCTCCTCAATCCCTAAATGATCAGACTGTAACTCCCACTAATCTGGATTTGTGGACATTAGTTAAGCTTTGGCTTTCCATGAGAAATGCTGCTGGACATTTTGGTGGTTTTGTATATGGAGATAAATTTCTAAAAGAAAACTTCAGAGATTATTCTAGTTGCAAAAAATTATTTCTTGCTCAAGGTAATAACAAGTACGGATATATTTTCGATTATCTTAAGAATACATCTTGGTTGATTTTAAGGAATGAGTTGAGTGCTCCATAATGATTATAAGCTCTGGGAAAATATGATCGCTATACAGTGTACACAAAAGATCCTGAAGGAAGTAGGGCAGGAGTTCCAAGGAGCTATTATTCCAACAGTGCCCTTAGGTTGCTGGCACGCAAACCTGCTTATCCTCGATAGGCGAAAGTGCGTTCTCTTCACCAACGATAAAACCCGTTATTCCTTCCTGGTTCCTGGTCTTAAAAAGCCTGATTTTAAAATGCTTGATGAGATATTCCGCCAGGGCCTATTCAGAAATCTGATTCGTGATGGATTTTCTCAAGAGGCCATTGAGAAGGTGCTTGATGAGATTAGAGAAGTCGTCTTTACCAGGACCAGTAGTAGAAGTGTGCTTGGTACTATGAACGATATGGCTAATATCATCAAGTGGACTGTTCTTGATGAAGGTGGGATGCTTAACGTTGATGTCGTTGAAATGAACTCGAAACTGAACAGAATGCCGCTTGGTCCACTTGATTATAAATTTGCTATCGACCAGGTGCGGGAAGCTCTGGCTTAGGTCTGATCTGTAGAAAAAAGGACAGGATAGGAAAGGGGAGTTGCCATTTGGTAACTCCTCTATTTTTTAGAGGGTCTCTAGCTGTTGGGTTGCGATTTAGTAAACCAAATTGAGGAATTATAAATGATGAAGTTACCCTTTCGGGTAGTGCTACAAGAGGATTACTACCGACTATTAGAAAGTTTGACAGGTGGCATATGGAGGGGCAAAATAGCGTCAATGTTTGCGTCATGTGCTCGCAACCTGTTGTTTTTGCATGCGGATAAGAGGATATGGAGTCCTCTTGAGTAAAAACCAAGTGCAAAGCCCCCCCTCATCTCATGAATTACTAGTAACCCTATTTTCCTGGATAGATAGCTATGAATTTGCTAATATTCCTCGGTTGGGTTGTTTGAAATGGCGTATTAGGCACTAAGGGAGGATGCGTGATGGGGGTTCATAATGGTGCTGATATCTATCAGAGGGAGGCAATTGATTGTACAGAAGGACCTCTTCTTATAATTGCAGGACCTGGTTCTGGTAAAACTTTTACACTAGTTGAGAGAATTGTTGGCCTCATTAAGGACAAGGGAGTAAGTCCTGAGTCTCTATTGGTGGTGACATTCACTGATAAGGCAGCACGTGAGCTGACAACCCGTGTATCAAACAGACTCAATCAGCTTAATATTAAATTCAACCTCAACGAAATGTACCTCGGTACGTTCCACTCAATCTGCCTTAGGCTCCTTGAGGAACATAGAGAATTTACCCGCCTTAGGCGTAACTTTTCCCTTTTAGACCAATTCGATCAGCAGTACTTCCTTTACCAGCATATCTTTGATTATCGAGCGATACCTGATCATGAAATGGTACTTGGCGGTGTCCGCTCTCCATGGGCGCAGTCAGAATCATTGATGAAGTGGGTTAACAAGATTGCTGAAGAGGCTTTGGATGCTGACGTTCTGGCTAAGGCTCCAGAGACCCAGGTCAGGACACTTGCGGCATGTTTTGAGCTTTATCAGCACCAGCTCTATGAGGCCAATGCCCTTGATTTTTCGGGCATCCAGTATGAGGCGTTGAGACTCTTGCAGGATCATCCTCATATCCTGGAGAAGCTAAGGGCGAAGATTAGCTACATGATGGTAGATGAGTACCAGGACACCAATACCATCCAGGAGCGTATCCTGAAGCTGCTGACCAACGATCGAAAGAATCTGTGTGTCGTCGGTGATGATGACCAGGGCTTGTACCGGTTCAGGGGAGCAACGATTAGGAATATTCTGGAGTTCCCCAGCCTCTTTTCTGAAGGTGAATGTAAGCGTGTAACCCTTACTACAAACTATCGTTCACATCCCGACATCATCAGTTTCTACAATGATTGGATGCAGGAGCAGGACTGGACGCAGGGGGGAAGACTTTCAGGTTTGAGAAGATCATAGGGCCAAGAGCTGGAGACTTCCCCGCTGTGCCGAGCGTTATCAAAGTGGCGGCTCCGATAGGAGGAAACTGGCATGCCGAGACACTTGCTTTCCTGCATAAGCTGAAAGACTCCGGGAGGCTAACCGACTGGAACCAAATAGCCTTCTTGTTCAGGTCTGTAAAGAATGAGGCTGTGGTTGCCTTGGCTGAGTACCTGGAAGAGCACGACATCCCAGTCTATAGCCCTCGCAGTAACATATTTTTTGACCGTGAAGAGATCAGGTTGCTGATAGGAGCGCTGATCTTCCTCTTCCCACAATTCCCAGAGGTAAGAAAGTGGGCAGATGATGCCAAGCTGGAAATATGGGACTACTACGATAATTCCTGCTTCAGAGTGTTTATCGAGGAGCTTAGAAAGCCGGAGAATGAACGCCTGTTGAAGTGGGCTAGACCAATTGCAAAGCAGCACCTCACCTTGGCTCATAATGCAGACTATTCGTTTTCAGGGCTGTTCTATCAATTATTGCAGTTCCCTCTTTTTAGCAAGTATGTGTCGGAAGAAGCGATAGTGGGCATAGATAAAGGACGGGCCGGTCGCAACCTCGCCATGTTCTCTACCATGCTGGCAAAGTTTGAGTACCTGCATCATGTCACCGTCCTGAACCCGACCTACCTGGAGAAGAATATCAAGGACCTGTTCAACAGCTTCTTTAGATTCCTCAAGGAAGGTGGGATAGATGAGTATGAGGATGAGAGCGAGTACGCGCCGAGCGGTTGCATTTCTTTCCTGACAGTGCATCAGTCTAAGGGGTTGGAGTTTCCTGTAGTTGTTGTGGGGTCTTTAGGGGCTGTTCCCAGAAAGCAATACACCGAGCTTGATGAGATACTGGAGCATAACTATCTTTCCAAACCTCCCTTCGAGCCGTTGGAATATACCAAATATTATGACTTCAGGAGGTTATTCTATACGGCCTTTTCGAGAGCGCAGAACCTTTTGGCAATGACCTGCCAGGTGAAGCATGGGCATGGCAGAACCCCCTCGAAGTATTTTGAGGAGATATTGCACCCCCTCCCAAACTGGTATGATCCAGCCTTCCAGCCTGAGCAGATGAGTTTTGAGCTGGTGAAGGAAATCAACCTGAAGAGGGAATACTCCTTCACCTCCCATATTACAGTCTTTGAGAACTGCGCGGAACAGTACCGGTTCTTCAAAGATCTAGAGTTTATGCCGATCAGGGTAAGCCCGATGCTGTTCGGTACGTTAGTCCACCAAACCATTGAGGATATTCATAGGACAGCACTTAGGGGAGAGCAGGAGAAGATTACCCCTGACCAGATAGCAGTGTGGTTTGATGTCAACTACAACCTGATAGCGAAGAAGGAAAGGGTATATCTGGCTCCCTCGACACAGAAAGCGGCTCTTGCTCATGTGCTGAGGTATTACGAGAGGGAGAAGGCGCACTTTGATAGGCTCCGTGAGGCGGAGGTAGGGATCTCCCTGGTGAAAGATGCCTATATCCTGAAGGGGAATGTTGACCTGATCCGGGGTGAAGGTGAGACGGTGGAGATCATCGACTTCAAGACGGAGAAGAAGCTTGATCTTGACCGGGACAGGGAGAAATTGAAGAGGTATCAGCGGCAGCTTGAGGTGTATGCCCACCTTGTAGAGGAGAGGACGGGGCAGAAGGTTAGCAAGATGCACCTTTATTATACCGGCGAGGATGGGGGGAACCCCTATGTGACCTTCACGAAGGATGACAAGACCATAGGCAAGACTATTGCTGAGTTTGATAGGATTGTTGATCGAATTGAGCGCAAGGATTACAGGATGAAATCACGGCCTAACAAAATGTGTCCTGACTGTGATATTAGGGCATACTGCGATAACAAGAACTGGAAGTTTCGGGAGGATATATGAGTCAGCAGGGACTAGGCTTAGAGGCGAAGAACAATAGCAATAATGTGGGTGAGTATAAGTTTGAGCCTATCAAGGGCTATCCCATGCTGAGCTGGCGTGGGAAGCGTCCTTTTACTTCTACTCAGTTCTACCCTGCGCAGAAGAAGGAAGTATATGGGGAAGAAGTCAACGGGTGGCTGAATAAGGTTTTCTGGGGTGACAACCTACAGGTAATGAGCCATCTGTTGAAGGAGTACCGGGGCAAGGTTGATCTTGTGTATATAGACCCACCTTTTGATTCAAAGGCTGAGTATAAAAAAACAATAACATTGAAGGGCAAAACTTCATCGTCGGACACTACAGTGTTTGAAGAAAAACAGTACGCCGACATCTGGAGTAATGATGAATATTTACAATTTATGTATGAAAGATTAGTTTTGATAAAGGAAATGATGTCTGAAAAAGGCTCTATCTTGCTTCATTGTGATTGGCACAAGGCACACCAACTAAGGTGTATGCTAGACGAAATATTTGGTCAATCTGCATTTGTTAATGAAATTATATGGCACTACCGTAAATGGACGGTAAAATCTAGGAACTTTCAAAGGAATCATGACACAATATACTGGTACTCAAAATCTAAGGCATCAGAACGTACTTTTAATATGGTGGAAGTTCAGGAGGCATCAGAAGGTACCCTTAAAAGATGGAAGGGCATGAAGCAGAAAGCTGTCTTTGATGAAGAAGGAAACCGACTTGCAACATCTGTTGATGAAGAGTCAACAGGTGCTCCACTCGCAGATGTCTGGCAAATATCCATTATAAACCCTGCTGCTATAGAGCGACTCGACTACCCAACTCAAAAACCCGAACAACTTATTGAGCGCATCATAAACCATTGCTCGAATGAGGGAGAACTTGTATTTGATTGTTTTATGGGTTCTGGTACCACTCAAGCAGTTGCAATGAAGACAGGCAGGCGTTTCATTGGGGCAGATATAAATTTGGGAGCGATCCAGACTACTACCAAGAGGCTTGTATCAGTTGCCAAGGAACTGAGCCGACAGGCCATTGATGGCACTGACGTTAAATATACCGGCTTTGAGGTCTACAACGTTAACAACTACGATGTGTTCCGCAATCCAGTTGAGGCAAAGGAGCTGCTGCTTGATGCTCTAGAGATTCAAAAGCTGGAAATGAACAGCGTCTATGATGGGGAGAAGGACGGGCGCATGGTAAAGGTGATGCCGGTCAACAGGATAGCAACCCGTGCTGATCTCACCGAGCTGATAGCAGGTTTTGACTATAAGGCGTTTGAGGCTAGGAAAATGGAGAAACCCAACCAGCCGGTTGAAAAGATACTCCTTGTCTGTATGGGGCATGAGCCGGACCTGAAGGCGCACTTACAGAAGGAGGTGCCCTTTACTCTTGACGTTGAAATAGTGGATATCCTGCGGGACAAGGCCAACCTGGAATTTAAGAGGGACTCAGAGGCGAAGGTGGTCATCAAAGGGGGGGGCTTGGTTATAGAGAAGTTCTACCCCATGAACTTGCTGCAAAAGCTCAGTATGCAAAGGGAGGCTGTCACTGACTGGAAAGAGCTGGTAGAGAGTGTCATGGTTGATTGGAACTATGACGGAGCCATCCTGCAACCCTCTGTTGTCGATATTCCTAGTAAAAATGAAATGGTGATCGGGAGCTATAAGGTGCCAGCTGATGCAGGGACTATCAGGGTGAAGATTACTGATCTTCTGTCGGAGTCTCTGGAATTGGAGATTGCCAATGGCTAGGGCTAAGGTAGTCGATGCAAGCTTGGAGTTTGCTTTTTTTCACTATTTGTTCCAGTTCTACAGGAGCAAGAAAAGTGAAATTCGCAAACATTATCGCGACCTCTCCAAGAAGTTCTTAGACTTCAATGACCCCGAGCACAACCCCAAGGCGTTCCTGAGACAGCCACAGTTTGAAGCCTTAGAGATATACATCTTTCTTAAAGAGTTTCTTGGAAATGCCCCGGTGCAGGACATTTTTAAGGACTGGCACGAAAAGAAGAACCGGTTTGCGGAACGTGGAGAGGGGGGGATAGTAGGCTTTACTGCTCAGGGGAATTTGTTCGACAAGATCACGGAGGACCAGTACAAGGCTGTCTTTGCCAGCATGCGCAAGAACGCAAGGATGTACCCTAACTACATCTTTGCTCTTACTATGGGTACCGGTAAGACCATCCTGATGGCAACCTGCATCTTTTACGAGTTCATCCTTGCAAACAAGTGGCCGAAAGATAAGCACTATTGTCACAATGCGCTGGTCTTCGCTCCAGACAAGACAGTGCTCTACTCCTTGAAGGAGATTCAATCATTCGATATGAGGAAGGTTGTTCCTCCTGAGTATGTCAACTTTCTTACCTCCCATATTCAGTTTCATTACCTCGAAGACGCCGGCACCTCCCTTTCCGTGCTTGACCGCTCACGCTTTAATGTGATCGTATCCAACACCCAGAAGATCATCCTCAAGAAGCAGCACAAGGAAAAATCCGCAGCCGATAAGCTGTTCGGATCAGGCAAGCCGACCTATAAAGCAGGTTCTGTTTATGACCAGGCTGCTGATCTGTATGACTTTGACCAACCAGAAGATGAAGGTGAACTGACCACCAACCAGAGGTTTGAGAAGCTGACCCGGCTTGAGCAGTTGGGCATCTATGTTGATGAGGCTCATCATGCTTTCGGCAAGGTACTAGCTAAAGATATGGGTATTGGCGCACAGTCAAATACCAGCCTGAGAACCACCATTGATATGCTAGCCGCAAGCCTGGAGAAAGCAGGGACCCATGTCGTTGCATGCTACAACTACACAGGCACTCCCTACGTTGGTAAAGATGTATTGCCTGAAGTCGTGTATGCCTACGGACTACAGGAGGCTATCAATAAGGGGTATCTCAAAAAGGTTAAGTTGCATGGGTATTCCAGTACCAAAACTGACGATTTTGTTCAGATAGCCGTTGATGACTTTCTGAAAGCAACTGAGGGGCTTAAGCCAGAGGGTATGACACCTAAGTTCGCTTTCTTTGGTGCAACCATCGAAGAAATTACCTCTGAGCTTAGGCCAGCTGTAGAAAGAGCGCTCTCGAAGCACGGGATTCCGGCATCAAGAATACTGGTGAACGTTGGTGACGATAAGCTTACTACTAACGATGACATAAGGGAGTTCAACAGGCTTGATAGCGTCAGTTCGGATAAGCAGTTTATCTTACTTGTAAACAAGGGCCGGGAGGGATGGAACTGCCGCTCTCTCTTTGGGGTTGCCCTTTTCCGCGAACCAAAATCAAAGGTATTTGTGCTTCAGGCTACCATGCGCTGCTTACGCTCAGTAGGCGATGTACAGTACACCGGGCAAGTCTACTTGACCAACGATAACCTGGGCATTCTGAATGATGAGTTGCAGCAAAACTTCCGTATCACAACTAGCGAACTTGAGAGTAAGGGGACAGGTAAAGAGCCAGTACAAGTTAGGGTGCTCAAGCAGGAGAAGATAACCCTCAAGAGAATCAAAAAATCGTATAGCCTCACAGAGAAGGAACTACAGGAAGGGATTGCTCTTCTGCCGGAGCGTGATGATAAACAAAAATGGCATGAGCTAACGGAGAAGTATTTACTTATCCATACTATCCAAGAGGGTCTAAGCCCAGGCAAGGCCAGTACCGCACCAAGCAAGACAGAAGACTTGACCGAGCGAAGACAGAAGGTGACTTTCAGTGAACTCTCCTTGGTTGCCGAGATTTCAAGGTATCTCAATAGAAGCCCTCTGGAGATTGATGACCTCCTGAACCGCACAAAGGAAAAGACAGAGGGACTAATTACCCTTGTAAATGACTTCAATGAACTCCTTTACGATGTCATCATCCCCCGGCTTTTCAACGAGCTATACAACCTTGATCCGATTGATGAGGTGATAGAGCACGAAGTCGAACTCATCAAAGCACCACCCATGGAGAAGGGATATTACGAGTCTTCTGGAAAGCCAGATTTGATCGTCAGGGAATCAGATGCTGCGGTACAAAAGTACAAGGAAAAAAGCTTCCACCTCGACACCTACTGTTTCGATTCTAGCCCAGAAAAGACTCTCTTTTGGGATTTGCTCATGGAGGGTAAGGTTACCAAGGTTTACTTTACTGGGATGCTAACCCATGGGCAGTCTGACTTTTATATTCAGTATATAGACCCTGAATCTCACACCGTAAGGAGCTATTACCCTGACTTCCTCTTGCAGAAAGAGGACGGGAGTTACGTGATCGTAGAAGTTAAGGGCGACAACATGATTGACGATCCCATCGTTCAAGCCAAGAAGGAATTTGCTCGCCAGATAGCAACAGCAAGCGGAATGGAGTATCAAATTATTAAAGGAAGTGCTGCCAGCGAGAGGCAGTATAGGATCTTGTTATGATTGCAAAATAGAGTCCTTACGTAAGAAGTTGAGATTACAGATGAAAAGTGCTAAGTTTTTTTACCACAATTTTTACCACAAATTAGACAAAAACCACTAGAAATTGGCATATGAGTAAATAGGTGGGAGTCCTCTAACTAGCCGATAACACTACGCATGTAGAAGCCTTATGTGAAAGATTTTCGGACGCGGGTTCGATTCCCGCCACCTCCACCAATTAGAAAAAGGGTGATCCCATTCGGGGTCACCCTTTTTTACTGATGAGACGGGAATCGAAGCGCAGCGAGCGCAGCCAGTGGCTGAAAAGCGGCCAGGGAGGGCCGCGTCAGCGAGCGAAGGGGAGCCTACGCAGGAGGGGACAGGACGTTCCTGACGTAGTAGGCGGTTCCCGCCACTGGCCCGCAGGGCCACAGGATCAGTTTCGGGAAATCCATCACACCCCGCTTCTCTTTCGCCTGAAAATTCTCCGCATTGTTACCCTCATTCTCCGGACCTCGTCCGGACTCCTGCATTTTTTCCTGCAACCGCTGTTCGGCGATCTCGTCGGCAAACTGGTTGATACTCTTCATGATTCCGTCAAACAGGTCGTTGATGTCCATGGTCGGTGGCTCCTCGTTGTGAATTCTGATTGCTTTCCCGCTTACTTACCGGAGAGACGGAGAAAGTGTCGGGCGGCGGTTGAATTTTTTTCGTGCTGGCCTTCTGGTGGCTTATTTACCGGAGCGGTTTAAATCTGTCGGAACTCCTTCGAATTTTGAGTTGCACGCCGCATAGCAGATGTTATATTGTCGGGAAGTTTTGAATGGCCTTCGTGCGCCCGGTGGTTTCGGGTGCGCAAAAGCCCAGAAGATGAATCCGCCTTGGGAGGCTGAGCGATGAACAGACAACGTGCCCTTGCCCTGCTGAGAGATAGCAAGACGGAGCTGCAGGCCCGTTTCGGCGTGACCCGGCTGGCCCTGTTCGGCTCCACCGCCCGTGATACGGCGAGTAGCGGCAGCGATGTCGATGTGCTGGTGGCTTTCGACGGCCAGGCCACCTCCAAGCGCTATTTTGGCGTGCAGTTTTACCTGGAGGACCTGCTCGGCTGTCCGGTCGACCTTGTCACCGAAAAGGCCCTGCGACCGGAGATGCGTCCCTATATCGAACAGGAGCGGGTCAACCTCTGAGATTCATGCCTCACGCGAAGACGCGAATGCGCGAAGGGATATCGAGGAAGTGGCCGCGATGGTAGTCGATGCGGCATTGCAACTTCACCGTGATCTCGGGCCGGGGTTGCTGGAATCGGCCTATGAGGCGATTCTGTCCAAAATGTTGGAAAAGCGTGGCCTGTCTGTCGAGAGGCAGAAGCCGGTTCCTATTCAGTATCAGGGTGTTTCACTCGATGAAGGTTTTAGGCTGGGTTTGCTGGTCGATGGTCAGCTGATCGTTGAGCTGAAATCAGTCGAAAACATCCACCCGGTTCATCCCAAACAGCTACTGACCTACCTGCGCCTGATGAACCTGCCCCTCGGACTGCTCATCAACTTTGGCGCATCACTTCTGAAGAATGGCCTGCAACGCGTCGCCAACAAACACATCAACTTCGCGTCTTCGCGCCTTCGCGTGCACCAACAGGAGGATCAGCCATGAAGCCCGGCAGCGTCAAGATCGTCGACCGCGTCTCCGCCGTCGAGGCGATCAAGCGGTTGAAGGAGGAAGATCTGCTCTTTCTCAACCGGCTGATCGTCGAGCGGCTCAAGCTCATTTCCCAAGCCCGCGCCACCACGTTGATGACCAGCTTCACCAGGGGCGATCGAGTCGGCTTCCAATCCCCTGACGGCCGGATGCTGGAAGGCAGGGTGCTGCGCCTTAACAAGAAGACCATCAGCGTCGCCACGGACGATGGCCACCAGTGGAACGTCGCGCCCGGCCTGCTGCGCCTGGTTCAATCAGCGGGAGATGTCCAATGGCCATGATCCGCCAACCCGAAAACTTTCCTGAAACGGTCAAGGAGGTGCGGCGGCAGTTGGCGCTCTCCCAGGAGGAGTTGGCCCACGCCCTCGGGGTGAGCTTCGCCACGGTCAACCGCTGGGAGAACGGCAAAACCATTCCCTCGAAGCTGGCGCAGCGGCAGTTCGAGCAGTTTTGTGTGCAGAAAAAGAAAAAGGGGGAGCTAATCTAATGGTTTTCACTGAGAAGGCCGCCAGGTCAAAGTTCTCTTTTGGCAGGAGTTTGAATATGGAAAAGCAACGATCACTACAGGACTTAGCCGATATTGTCCGAATATTCTGCGAAGCCCGCGACTGGGATCAGTTCCACGGCCCTAAGGATCTGGCCATCGGTGTTATTACCGAGGCGTCGGAGTTGTTAGAGCATTTTCGCTTTCAAACGGACGAACAGGCGATGGCGTTGCTGGACAACCAGCAGGTCAAAGGTGATATTGAGGATGAGCTGGCCGATGTCCTCTTTTTCTTGCTGCGGTTTTCCCAAAGGTTTGAGGTTGATCTGACCAAAGCTCTACTTCGGAAGATCGAAAAGAGTGAGAAGAAATATCCTGTAGAAAAGGCGAAAGGGAAAAACACCAAGTACACGAAGTTGTAGATCAATATCTGCATTCCGAGGGGCCAACATTGATCGTTTATTCCGCTACAAAAGCTAGGTTCAAAGAAGATGTCATGACCAATGACATCGGCGGCATTATCTTTGACGCATTCCGGAATGCAACAGGGAGAAGCACCGGTAGAGCAGAAATCGAGTCGTGGATGCACTCGCTGCAGTATATGGATCGAGTGCTCAATGACGACGAGATCCCCCATGATGCAGGCGTCGCCATCGAGTACCACCTCCCGCAGACCTCAAAACGTATCGACTTTATCCTGACCGGGAGGGGCAGAGACCAGCGTGAATCGGCCGTCCTCGTAGAACTGAAACAGTGGCAGAAGACGGAATTAACTCAAAGTGACGCAGTCGTCATCACCCGGTTCAAGCATGGCTCTACCGAGGTCCTCCATCCCTCCTACCAAGCCTGGTCTTACAAGCGTCTTCTTGAAGATTTTAACCAGACCGTTCAGGAAGAACAAATAGGGCTCTTCCCATGTGCCTATCTGCACAACTACGATGACGATGGCGTGATCACCCATCCCTTCTACAGCGATCACATCAAACGTGCCCCGATCTTCCTCAAGCCCGATGCCCTGAAACTCCAGCAGTTCATTAAGACCCACGTCAAATACGGCGATTCGACCCGGATCATGTACCGGATCGAACACGGGAAGATTAAACCTTCCAAGAAACTGGCCGACGAACTAGCGTCGATGCTTAAAGGGAACCGGGAATTCGTTTTGATCGATGACCAGAAAGTGGTGTTCGAGAAGGCGAAACGACTGGCAGAGCAGGCTTCCGAGCATACCAAAAAGGTCTTGATCGTCGAGGGTGGACCAGGCACTGGCAAGTCGGTTTTGGCGATCAACCTCCTTGTGGCGCTCACGGAACGGGAATTCGTTGTCCAGTACGTCTCCCGAAACTCGGCCCCCCGGCTCGTATATGAGGCAAAGCTCATCGGTCATTTCCGGAAGACGCATATTTCCAACATGTTCTCCGGTTCCGGCTCATACCACGCAGTTGCGCCCAATGCGTTCGATTGCCTTATTGTGGACGAGGCGCATCGCTTGAACGAGAAATCCGGCATGTTCAGCCACCTGGGTGAAAACCAGATCAAGGAGATCATCAATGCCAGCAAATTGAGTGTGTTCTTCATCGATGAAGACCAGAAGGTCACGTTGAAAGATATTGGCGACAAAGAAGCGATCCGCAACTGGGCAAAGAAGCTTGGGGCTGAAGTTGTCGAGATGAGTCTGGAGTCCCAGTTCCGCTGCAACGGCTCCAACGGCTACCTGGCTTGGCTCGACAACAACCTGCAGATCCGGAGGACGGCCAACGAAGTCCTGGATATCCGTGAATATGATTTTCGCATCATCGACACCCCATCAGAGTTACACGACCTCATAAAGGCCAAGAACAAAAACAACAAGGCACGGATGGTAGCCGGCTACTGCTGGGACTGGATCAGCAAGAAGAAACCGCTGCTGAAGGACATCGTAATCGGAGACTACAAGGCGACTTGGAACCTGGAAACGGACGGACAGGCGTGGATCATCAAACCCGACTCCGTCAGCGAGGTGGGGTGCATCCACACCTGCCAGGGATTAGAGGTGGACTACATAGGCGTCATCGTTGGCCCGGACTTTGTTGTTCGTGAAGGTAAAGTAGAGACCCGGCCAGCCGAGCGTTCGAAAATGGATAAATCGATCCAGGGGTGGAAGAAACTGGTCAAGGAAGTTCCTGATGGGGGAGTATTAAGGATCGATGCCATCATAAAAAATACTTACCGTACCCTCATGACCCGTGGACAGAAAGGGTGTTACGTCTATTTTGTCGATGACGAAACGCGCAGGTACTTCGCTGAGCGGCTGCAATTTGGACCAGCAGCAGAGTCGATAATCGAGAAATCGATTCTGCCTTCACACGAAGAAGCTGTGGACCTGCCGTTTCGCCGGCTGGGTTCGGAAGAAGCAAGGCCTTATGTGAATTGTGTGCCACTCTACGACCTCAAGGTCGCCGCCGGAGGTTTCAGCAACGAGCAGCAGATGGACGGGTGCGACTGGGTGGAGCTGCCGGAAGAATTCCGGCCACGGAAGGGACTGTTTGTGGCTCAAGTGGTTGGGGAGTCGATGAACCGGCGCATCCCGTACGGCGCATGGTGCCTGTTCCGTGAAGAAAAAGGGGGCTCACGGAACGGCAAGGTCGTCCTGGCTTCGCACCGGGAGATTGCCGACACCGATACCAGTTGCCACTACACCGTCAAGATTTATGAAAGCACCAAGGAGATTCAGGATGATGGCACGTGGCGGCACACGTCGATCATTCTTCGACCGGACAGTTATCTTCCGGGCTATGAGCCGATTGTTTTGAATGAGGAGCAGGCGGACGATTTGCGGGTGATTGGGGAGTTGGTGGCTGTGCTTGGGTGAACCTTTAGCGTCACGCCTGCATGGGAAAGTTTCGAGTGATTCGTCACCATACAGATAGCGCAAATTCAAGTATGCAAGGATATATCAGCCGTTCCGTACCATTACCCCCCAGATGCTGAACCGAGTTGTTGCTATCAGCGAGGGATTTCAACAATGGAAGAGATGGAAGGGAAGAAGATAATGCCCACCTGCTGGATCATCGCCGGACCCAACGGCGCAGGTAAAACCACTTTCGCCCTGGAGTATCTGCCCCAGGTGGCGGGCTGCACTCATTTCATCAACGCAGACTTGATCGCCGCCGGTCTCTCGCCACTCGCACCGGAGCGGGAGTTGCTGGCTGCCAGCCGTCTCTTTCTGCGGGAGATCGAGCAGCGCATCGCCGCCCGCGAGGATTTCGCCTTTGAAACCACTCTGGCGGGGCGCACCTACCTGCGCCTAGTCGAGCGGCTGCATACCGACGGCTGGCGGGTGGAGCTGATCTTTCTGGCCCTGCCGAGTTTCGAGATGTCCAAGCTGCGCGTGGCCGAACGAGTCGCCCACGGCGGGCACAACATTCCGGTGGCGGATATCGAGCGGCGTTTTCCACGCAGCCTGAGCCATCTGCTGAACGACTTCAGCCACCGGGTCGATAGCTGCACCTGCTTCATGAACGACGGGGAAAGCCCGGTGCTGGTCTTTGAACAGCGCCGTAGTGAGCGTGAGATTGTGCATGATGACTACTATCAGCTTCTGCTTGAGGAGGCCCAAGGATGAACACAAAACGCAAAAGCACGCCCTCCCCGGAAGGGCAGCGACAGTTGGAAACACTCCGCCAGGCCGTCGGCAAGACGCTGGAGAAGAAACGGCGTTTGGGTCAGTACGCCGTCACCTGGCAAGATGGCAAGCCCGTCGTTAAGGGCGAGGATGCACCGGGCTCGAACGACAACGCCCAGTGAAGGGTGTGACTATGAATGTCTACCAGCCACCCTACACCATCACCGCCGATATCCTTAACCGGGTCGCCGCGATCAGCGAGGCCATCGGGCGGCTGACCGTGCTCACCGATCAGGCGAGAGCATTGCGGCTGCGGCACATTAATCGCATCCGCACCATTCGCGGTTCGCTGGCCATCGAAGGCAACACCCTGAGCGAGGCGCAGATCACCGCGATTCTGGAGGGCAAACGGGTCATCGCCCCGCCCCGCGAGGTGCAGGAGGTGAAAAACGCCCTGGCTGCCTACGACCGTTTCGACACCTGGAAACCCTCATCGGAAAAGGATCTGCTGGAAGCGCACCGGATTCTGATGTCCGGTCTGATCGACGAGGCAGGAGTGTATCGGCACGGCGGCGTTGGCGTGATGGCAGGCCAGCAGGTGATTCACATGGCCCCGCCCGCCGACCGGGTGCCTCATCTGAAGAGTGACCTGTTCGACTGGCTGGCCGCCACTGACGCCCATCCGCTCATCGCCAGCTCGGTCTTTCACTACGAATTCGAATTCATCCACCCCTTCGCCGACGGCAACGGCCGCATGGGTCGGCTGTGGCAGAGCCTGATCCTGGCCCGCTGGAATCCCCTGTTCGCCGATATCCCGGTGGAAAGCCTGATCTTTGAGAATCAGGCCGAGTACTACCAGGCTATTCAAGAAAGCACCCACAAGACCGACTCCGCGCCCTTCATCGCCTTCATGCTGCGGATGATCCTGGATACGGTGACCAGCACAGCCCCCCAAGTCAGCCCTCAAGTCACCCCCCAAGTCGGCGAGCTGCTGGCGGCGATCCGGGGCGAGATGGGCCGCGAGGCACTGCAATCCGCCCTGGGGCTTTCGGACCGCAAATCCTTCCGCGAGCGCTACCTCAAACCGGCCCTGGCCGACGGCCTGATCGAAATGACCATTCCCGACAAGCCCAACAGCCGCTTGCAGAAATACAGCCTCACCGACAAGGGTCGCCAGTGGCTTGTGCAGCATGGCGATGGATAAAACCGGGGGGAAGATATGGCACTGGACTACGTTACTTTAGAGCTGCTCCGCCAGAACCACCCTGCGTGGCGGTTGTTGTGCGCACATTACGCGCCGCTGGTGGCCGGTTTTCTGCACCGGGTGTTCATCGTGCCCAATGTCCGCAATTTGTCTCAGGCAGACCTGGCCGAGGCGTTAGAAGATGAGCTTTTCGCTCTGCGTGAGCAGCTGGGGGCTGAGGCCTTTCCCGGAACCGCGCAAAGCTATCTCAACGACTGGGCCGAAAACGACAAGGGGTGGCTGCGGAAATTTTATCTTGTCGGGACGGACGAACCGCACTTTGACCTGACTCCCGCGACGGAAAAGGCCTTGGCCTGGCTGGAAGGTCTGACCGAGCGCGCCTTTGTCGGTACGGAATCCCGCTTGCTGACTCTGTTCGAGCTGCTGCGGCAGATGAGTGAAGGGAGCCAGACTGACCCACAAGTACGCATCGCCGAACTGCAAAAACGCCGCAACGATATCGACGCGGAGATCGCCCGCATTCTGGCGGGTGATATTCCGCTTCTGGACGATACCGGTCTGAAGGATCGCTTTCAACAGTTTTTGCAGCTGGCTCGGGAGCTGCTGACCGACTTTCGCGAGGTGGAGCACAATTTTCGCACGCTTGACCGACGGGTGCGCGAACGCATTGCCCTTTGGGAGGGAGCAAAAGGGGCACTGCTCGAAGAGATCATGGGCGAGCGCGATGCCATCGCCGATTCAGATCAGGGGAAGAGCTTTCGCTCCTTCTGGGATTTTCTGATGTCCCAGTCCCGTCAGGAAGAATTGACCCACCTGTTGGAACAGGTTTTGTCCCTTCCGCCGATCCAGTCCATGCATCCCGAAACTCGTCTGCAGCGCGTACATTACGACTGGCTGGAAGCAGGTGAACACACCCAGCGGACGGTGGCGAAGCTTTCCGAGCAGCTGCGGCGATTTCTCGATGATCAGGCCTGGCTGGAGAACCGCCGCATCATGGACATCCTGCACAGCGTCGAAAACCATGCGCTGGCGTTGCGCGAGGAGTTTCCATCGGGGGATTTCATGCGTTTGGCCGAGACCTCCGCAACGGTTGAACTTCCCCTGGAGCGACCTCTCTATCGGCCGCCGCTCAAGCCCCTCATTGACGAGATGGCGTTGGACGAAGGGGATGCGGATGTGGATACGGCGGCTCTCTATGCCCAAGTGGTGGTTGACCGGGCCGAGTTGACCCGGAATATTCGGCAGGAACTCCAGGGGCGCAGCCAGATCAGCCTCGCAGAAGTGGTGACTCGCCATCCGTTGCGTCACGGTTTGGCCGAACTGGTTGCCTATCTGCAGCTGGCCGGAGAATGGCCCAAAACGGCCGTGGACGATGAGGTGCAGGAACAGGTGAGCTGGCAGCTGGAAACTGGCGTCATGCGCCAGGCGACCTTGCCGCGTATTATTTTGCTGAGGGACCGATGATGATTGTCGCCGATACCAACCCCAGCCATTCGACTAAGCCGACCCACGAACTCTCGTCCGTGGTGGTGCCTCTGCTCAAGGGGGTGCTCTATCAGGAGGATAACCCGGGATTGTGGGGCTCGCTGCTGAATTTGCAAGCGAGCGTTCGGGATTACGTCGCGGTTCTTGGTCTGGATCTGATGCTCGACGAGGCGGAAGGCTACGCTTTTTTACGTTCCCGGCAGGATGAGGACAGTCAGGCTGTCATGCCGCGCCTGGTTGCCCGGCGGCAGCTCTCCTATCAGGTCAGTTTGCTGCTTGCGCTCTTGCGGAAAAAATTGGCCGAGTTCGACGCTGGTGGCGGCGATACGCGTCTGATTCTTTCCCGGGATGAAGTGGTGGAATTGATCCGGATTTTTCTACCGGCGGGCAGCAACGAGGTGAAACTCATCGATCAGGTCGATGCTACCTTGAACAGGATTGCCGAGCTCGGCTTTATCCGCCGCTTGCGTGGGCAGGGGCAGATGATTGAGGTGCGGCGCATTATTAAGGCGTTTGTCGATGCGCAGTGGCTCGCCGATTTTGACCAACGATTGGCGGAATATCGACAGCAGCTTGCGCAACCGCTGGAGGGGATGGATGGCTGAAGCGCTCGAATTGGAATTCATGGCAGATGACCGGCTGGCCGGTTTTCGCCTGCAACGACTCGAGGTTTTTAACTGGGGAACCTTTGACGGGAGGGTCTGGACTCTGCGTCTAGGCGGAAAAAACGGTCTTCTCACCGGGGATATCGGTTCCGGAAAATCGACCTTGGTCGACGCCGTCACCACCCTGCTGGTGCCGAGTCATCGAGTTGCCTACAACAAGGCGGCCGGGGCCGACAGCCGCGAACGTTCGCTTAAGTCCTATGTGCTCGGGTTTTACAAGTCGGAGCGGCAGGAAACCCTGGGCAGCGCCAAGCCGGTCGCACTGCGCGACTTCAACAGTTATTCGGTGATCCTCGGCGTTTTCCATAACGCTGGCTACAACAAGACAGTCACCTTGGCGCAGGTCTTCTGGATGAAAGAGGCCAATACGCAACCGGCTCGTCTGTATGCGGTCTGTGAACGCGATCTGTCCATTTCGGCAGATTTTTCCGGATTCGGCAGCGAGATGGTCGGTCTTCGCAAACAGCTGCGGTCAGGTGGTGTCGAGTTGTTCGACAGCTTTCCGCCCTACGGTTCCTGGTTCCGCCGTCGTTTCGGCATTGATAACGAACAGGCGTTGGATCTATTCCACCAGACCGTGTCGCTCAAGTCGGTCGGCAACCTGACCGACTTCGTGCGCAGCCACATGCTTGAGCCCTTTGATGTCGCGCCACGTATCTCCGCCCTGATCGGCCACTTCGAGGATCTCAACCGAGCTCACGAGGCGGTTCTCAAGGCCAAACGCCAGGTGGAGATGCTTACGCCTCTGGTGGCCGATTGCGAGCGACATCGGGAGTTGGCGCAGACGGCGGATAATCTGCGAGCTTGCCGTGATGCCCTGCGGCCATGGTTCGCCACCCTGAAACTCGATCTCCTGGAGAAACGACTCACCTCGCTGAATGAAGAGTTGACCCGGCATCAAGTCGCCACCCTGCGGCTGGAGGAGCAGCGTCGTGCCCAGCAGGGGCAGGAGCGTGAACTGCGCCGTACCATCGCGGAAAATGGTGGTGACCGTATTGAAAGCATCGGTCAGGAGATTCTTCAAAAACAGGATGAACTGGAACGTAGGAAGCTGAAAGCATCCCGCTATGAGAAGCTGGTACGCGCCTTGGGGCAATCCCCCGCCGCGACTGGAGAAGAATTTCTGCGTCAACGGTCTGAAGCCGCCAAGTGGCGCGAAACGACAGAAGAAACCGAAGTTCGTACACAGAACGATCTCAATGAGGCAGGCGTCTTGTTCAAACAGGGAAAGGATGAATACGATCAGCTGCAAACTGAAATCACGGGGTTGAAAGCCCGGGTTAGCAATATCGACGAAAAACAGATTGCCATGCGGCGTTCCCTCTGTCAGGCGCTTGCTCTTTCCGAAGAGGAAATGCCGTTTGCCGGTGAATTGCTGCAGGTGCGCGAGGACGAGCGTGACTGGGAAGGCGCCATCGAAAGGCTGCTTCACGGCTTTGGCTTGTCTCTGCTGGTTCCGGATCGGCATTACGCCAAGGTGGCGCAGTGGGTTGACCAAACCCACCTGCGGGGGAGGCTGGTTTATTTCCGGGTGCGGGAAGGGGTGCGGGGCGAGTTGCCATTGCTCCATCCCGACTCACTGGTGCGCAAGCTGCAAGTCAAGCCCGATTCGCCCTTTTATGACTGGATCGAACGGGAGGTGGCCCACCGTTTTGATCTGGCCTGCTGTGAGAACCAGGATCAATTTCGCCGCGAGACCCGTGCCATTACCAGGGCCGGACAGATCAAAGCTCCCGGGGAGCGGCATGAAAAGGATGACCGGCATCGAATAGATGATCGCCGGCGTTATGTCCTTGGTTGGAGCAACGTCGAAAAAATCGCTGCGTTGGAAAAAGTCGCCAAGCGGCAGGAAATACATCTTGCCGACCTTGCCGATCGCATCAGCACGCTGCAGAAGGAACAGACCGCCTCCAAGGAGCGCCTCTCGGTCCTCTCGAAGCTGGGTGAGTATACCGACTTTCGTGATCTCGACTGGAAACCCGTGGCGGTTGTCATTGCCAGGTTGGAAGCCGAGAAACGTGAGCTGGAAGCGGCCTCCGATCTGCTCAAGACTCTGACGTCACAATTGGCCGCGCTCGAAGGGGAGTTGAAAGAAACGGAGATTCAGCTTGATGGACGGAAAGATAAACGTTCGAAAACCGAACAAAAAATCAGTGCTGCGCAAGAGCTGCAGCAACAAGCCCAAGCTCTTTTAGCTGAAATAACAGAAGATATTGTTCAGAGATTTGACCTACTGGAAGCGATGCGTGAGGAGGCGCTTGGTGGTCAAATGCTGACAGTCGAATCTTGCGACAATCGCGAGCGCGACATGCGTGACTGGCTGCAGGCCAGGATCGACGCTGAAGATTCGAAGATCAAGCGCCTGTCCGAAAAGATCGTTAAGGCCATGACTGAATATAAAGGGATGTGGAAGCTGGAGACAGGAGATGTCGATGCCAACCTGGCTGCCGCTTCCGAATACAGATCCATGCTGGATCAACTGCAGGCCGATGACTTGCCCCGGTTTGAAGGACGTTTCAAGGAACTCCTGAACGAGAACACCATCCGAGAGGTGGCGAATTTTCAATCCCAGCTGGCACGCGAACGGGAAACCATCAAGGAGCGCATCGCCCGGATCAACGAATCGCTCACCCAGATTGATTACAACCCGGGCCGTTATATCAGTCTCGAAGCACAGATGAATCTCGACGCCGACATCCGTGATTTCCAGACCGAGTTGCGTACCTGTACCGAAGGTGCGCTCACCGGCTCGGAGGATGTGCAGTATTCGGAGGCAAAATTCCTCCTGGTGAAGCGAATCATTGAGCGGTTCCGGGGACGGGATGAACACTCGGATATGGATCGGCGCTGGACGGCCAAGGTGACCGATGTGCGCAACTGGTTCGTATTCGCCGCCAGTGAACGCTGGCGTGAGGACAACGCCGAGCATGAGCATTATGCGGATTCGGGTGGTAAATCGGGTGGCCAGAAGGAGAAGCTCGCCTACACCGTCCTGGCCGCCAGCCTAGCCTATCAATTTGGTCTGGAATGGGGTGAGGTACGCTCCCGTTCCTTCCGTTTCGTGGTGATCGACGAGGCGTTCGGGCGCGGTTCCGATGAATCGGCCCAGTATGGCTTGCAGTTGTTCGCGCAGCTCAATCTGCAACTGCTGATCGTCACGCCGTTGCAGAAAATCCATATCATCGAGCCTTTTGTCGCCGGTGTCGGGTTTGTGCACAATGAAGACGGCCGCAACTCTGTCCTGCGCAACCTGAGCATTGAGGAATATCGGGCCGAGAAGCAAAGGATGCAAGGATGAGGTGGACGACCTCGGCTGATCTCAAAACTCAGGTGCAAAAGCTTTGGGATCGCGGTTTGCTGCTCGCCTCAGTGGCTGGCGAAGAGTCGCTCTTCCCTCGGCGTCTGACCCTCAAAGGCCCTGACTCCCGTGAACTGAGCGAACGGTTTCCCGAGGTGCGGGATTGGATCGCCCAATTGTCCTCAGCCGCCGGTCCCTATCGAATTGAATGGCGCAGCGTCAACCATCGCGTTCTTGGAAACAATGAAATCCCGGCGGCAATCTGGATCGACCAGCTTTCGGACGCTCTTGGACTTCTCGGTAAACGCCGGGCAGCAGATCAGTTTGCTGCGCTGGTTGAACTGACCAGAGACAAACAGCCTGAATTGCTCCCCTGGCTGACAAGGCGGCCGCTACGTGCCTTGGAGTTGGCCGAAGACTGGCCGCGATTATTGGATATTGTCGGCTGGTTGGCGAAACATCCCCGCCCCGCGATTTATCTGCGTCAGATCGATCTGCCGGGTGTCCATACCAAGTTGGTTGAAAGGCATCGCAGCGTTCTGGCGGAATTGCTCGATCTCGTGCTGCCGGAGGATTCTATTGATAGGAATCACACGGGCGTCGGCGGGTTCTGTCGTCGTTATGGTTTTCTGGATAAACCGTCACGGGTGCGTTTTCGGATGCTGGACTCGAATGTCCGGCTGCTGCCAGTGGAAGCCGATCAGGATATCACCCTGACACAGGCAGCCTTCGCTTCACTTGTTTTGCCGGTATCGAAAGTGTTCATCACTGAAAATGAGATCAATTTCCTGGCTTTTCCGGCTGTCCCTGATGCGATGGTGATCTTTGGGGCGGGATACGGATTTGACAGTCTCGCAGCCGCATCCTGGCTGCACGAAAAGGAAATCTACTATTGGGGGGACATCGATACCCACGGTTTTGCTATTCTCAATCAATTGCGCGGGTTCTTGCCTCATGTCGTGTCTTTTCTCATGGACCTGCAGACACTCCATGCCCACAGGACACTCTGGGGAGTTGAAACGCAGCCTGAAACAGGAACTCTTACGCGGTTGAACTCCGAGGAAAGCGCTCTTTTTGATCAGTTGCGCCAGAACCATTGGGGGGAGCGAGTTCGCCTCGAGCAGGAGAGGATTGGGTTTAACTTTCTGCGTGATGTTCTCCAGGGGCTATGAATCGCAACTGTCAACGAATTCTTAACAGTTCAACGGTGTCGTTTTTTGTCTAAATTTCTGTCTCTGGAACAACCGAAAGGCGACTCATGCCCCTTGCCTTTATTGCCGTAATCTTTGGTTTGGCGCTTCTTGTCTGGAGCGCTGACCGCTTTGTGGAGGGATCGGCCTCCACCGCTCGCCATTTCGGCATGCCGCCGCTCTTGATCGGCATGGTGATTGTTGGGTTCGGTACATCTGCGCCGGAGATGGTGGTGTCGGCACTGGCCGCCTCGCAGGGCAATCCGGGCATCGCGCTGGGGAACGCCTACGGCTCGAACATCACCAACATCGCCCTGATCCTGGGGGTGACGGCCTTGATCAGCCCCATCGCCGTCCATTCGCAGGTTCTGCGCAGGGAACTGCCCATCCTCACGGTGGTGACCGCCCTGGCGGCCTGGCAACTCTGGGATGGCAAAATCACCCGGCTTGATGCCAACGTGTTGCTGACCGTGTTCGGCGGCCTGATGGCCTGGACCATCTGGCAGGGGTTGCGGAAAAAGGAGGATGCGCTGGGAAGCGAGATGGAGCAGGAACTGGACGTTCGCGCCATGCCCATCCGCCGTGCGGTCTTCTGGCTGGTGGTGGGGCTGGCGCTTTTGATTGTCAGCTCCCGCATCCTGGTCTGGGGCGCGGTGGAGATCGCTCATGGGTTCGGGGTCAGCGACCTGATCATCGGCCTGACCATCGTTGCGGTCGGCACCTCGCTACCGGAACTGGCCTCTTCAATCATTGCAGCCAGAAAGGGCGAACACGATATTGGTCTCGGTAATATTCTCGGCTCCAACCTGTTCAACACCCTGGCGGTGGTGGGGATCGCCGGTACGATTCATCCGCTGGCGGTGGGGCCGGAAGTCTTCAATCGGGACATGCTGGTCATGGCCGCACTGACCCTGTCGCTATTCGTGATCGGCTATGGATTCCGGGGACCAGGACGTATCAACCGCATCGAGGGCGCGGTGCTGCTGGTCTGTTACATGGGCTATACGGTCTACCTGATCAGCACGGTTTTTGGCGGGCAGGCATAGGCCAATTCGATTCCGTTTTAATCATCACGAAGATTTCAAAGCGCAGATCAAAGAAGCACATGGTCGCAAACGAAGCTTCTGGTCAAAATATGAGGTGAAGAAATGAACGAGCGATTTTATCTGCTGAAAATACAGCTGCTTGACATCGAACCATCAATCTGGCGTCGTTTTGTTGTGCCCGCCAGCATCACGTTGGACCGGCTGCACGATGTCATCCAGATTGTCATGGGCTGGACCGACAGCCATCTGCACGAGTTTACCATCGGGAACAAACGATACACGGAATACCCTGAATCGAAAGAAGACGGGCTGGCATGCGGCAGGTATCGTCTCGGGGATCTGATCAAGCAGAAAGGGCGCACTTTCCGCTATCTGTATGATTTCGGAGACGGCTGGGAGCATGAACTTGTTCTTGAGGAAAGCCGCTATTTCAATCCTGAACTGAGAACTGAACTGGCCTGCCTTGATGGTCAGCGAGCCTGCCCACCAGAAGATTTGGGCGGGGTGCCCGGTTACTTCGAATTCTTAAATGCCCTGAAAGATCCGAACCACGAGGAACACGAAAGCTATACGGAATGGTCCGGGGGCAACTTTGACAGTGAGCGATTTGATGCCGAATCGATCAACTGGGAGTTGATGAAATACCTCCGCTGGTCTCGGGACAGGTTTCAACGCTGGGGAGGAATCGAATGAAAAAAAATAAGGATAAAGAAATACAGAAGCCTCATAAAAAAGAGACGGCCATTGTTCGCTCCTCGGCAGCCGAATATCTGACCTTTGTCGCGGCTGGGGGAGGATCGGAAGCCAGCGTGGAAATGCGCTACGAGGACGAAAATATCTGGCTGACCCAGAAGATGATGGCGACCCTCTACGATGTTTCGGTGCCCGCCATCAACCAGCACCTGAAGCGCATTTTTGCCGACAATGAACTGACGAGGGAGGCAACTGTTAAGCGATACTTAATAGTTCAAACCGAGGGCAGCCGGGAAGTTCGGCGCGAGGTTGAGCACTACAACCTCCAGGCCATCATCGCCATCGGTTTCAAGATCGAGAATGAGCGGGCGGTGCAGTTTCGCAAATGGGCCAACCAGATCGTCAAGGATTACACCATCCAGGGCTGGACCATGGATGTGGAACGCCTCAAACGCGGCGGCAACCTGACGGATGAGTTCTTTGAGCGCCAACTGGAAAAAATCCGGGAGATCCGGCTTTCCGAGCGCAAGTTCTACCAGAAGATCACCGACATCTACGCCACCGCGCTTGATTACGACCGGACCGCCACGGCCACCAAGCGGTTTTTCGCCGCCGTGCAGAACAAGATGCACTACGCCATCCACGGTCAGACAGCGGCGGAGGTGATTGTAGTCCGCGCCGATCACCGCAAGGAAAACATGGGCCTGACCCATTGGGAAGGTGCGCCCCACGGGAAAATCCATCAATACGATGTCGCCATCGCCAAGAACTATCTCTCCGAGTTCGAACTGGCCCAGATGCAGCGCATCGTCTCCGCCTACCTCGACATGGCCGAGCTTCAGGCCATGCGCAAAATCCCCATGACCATGGAAGACTGGGAAAAACGGTTGGCGGGCTTCCTGAAACTCTGGGACCGGGAGATTCTTCAGGACGCTGGAAAGGTATCTGCCGAGCTGGCCAAAACCCATGCCGAAAGCGAATACGAAAAATACCGCATCGTGCAGGACCGGTTGTTTGAAAGTGATTTCGACCGAATGGTAAAGCAGATCGAATCCGCCGGAGAGGAAAAAACGGAGGAAGAATAAGGCGGCCACTTGGGGGCTGACTTGAGGGGTGACTTGGGGGGGTGAAACTTGCGACAAACTCGCGACACGGCTTGCGACATGCCCTCGCTCACCGATCAAGTACCGACCAGGTAACCGATCAAGTAAATTTCTGGAAGTAAGTTTATGACGCATCCTGCGTTCCAACGCTATATCGGCATCGACTACTCCGGCGCGGAAACCCCGGATTCCAGTCTGAAGGGACTTCGGGTTTACGAGGCGAGCCGCGAGTCTATGCCGGTGGAAGTGGAGCCGCCGCCAAGCCCCCGCAAGTACTGGACCCGGCGCGGCCTGGCGGAATGGCTGGCGGAGCAGCTATCCGAGGATGTGCCGACCATCGTTGGTATCGACCACGGTTTTTCCTTTCCCCTGCGGTATTTCGAGGTTCACCACCTGGAGCCGGATTGGCCGACCTTCCTTGATGATTTCCAGAAGCACTGGCCGACCGATGCCGAACATACCTACGTCGATTTCATTCGCCACGGTTCAAGGGGCGAGGGCGAGGCCCGTTCCGGCAGCGCCCGCTGGCGGCGGATAACCGAGGAGCGGGCCGGGGCTAAGTCGGTCTTTCACTTCGACGTACCCGGTTCGGTGGCCAAATCGACCCATGCCGGATTGCCCTGGCTTCGGTATCTGCGCAATCAGCTCTGTGAGCGGGTCCACTTCTGGCCCTTCGACGGCTGGGAAATTCCTGCGGGTAAATCCGCGCTGGTGGAGGTCTACCCGTCCCTATGGAGCAAGAGCACTCCACGGGAGGACCGTACGCCCGACCAGCACGATGCCTACGTTGCTGCAGCCTGGCTGCGGCAGGTGGATACGGATGGCAGCCTCGGCAAATTTCTCAAGCCGGACATGCTTCCCGGTGAATACCCCGTTGCCCAAGTCGAAGGATGGATTCTCGGCGTGATGTGACGCGATAGATTATTTTAGGAAGCAGCACGAATCTAAAATAAGACGAGCCGCTATTTTAGGTTCGTGAGTCCATCTCCAACAGAAACCGCCAGACCGGCACCACCTGGATGGTGCCGAAGCCCACGGGGATAGTCTCATCGGTGCGCCAGGTGACGATGGTCCCCTCCGCCACCGCCAGCTCGACCATAGCTTCGGAGAGGGAGCGAATTTCGCTCTGCCTGACGCGGTGATCGGCCAGGGAGGCGCAAACCTGAACCAGCAGTATGGTTCGTTTTTGTCCCGGCACTGACGGCAGCAGCGCGACAAGATCCACCTCCCGGTCCGTCTTGGTTTTGAAATAGAAAATCTCAGGGGTCACCCGGCGCAGCTTGGTGAACAACAGATTCTTCAGCAGGCTGTTGCGGCTGCTGAGGATGCCGGAGCTGACCGAGGATACCATGGCGTGGTCGGTAGAGTAGGCATTACAGGGATTGACGCTGATGCGGATCGACGAGTTGGAAAAGATGTTCACGCTGAACAGCAGCCCGGCATCCTCGAACGCGACGAGCCAATCGACCACCGAGCTTTTGCGCACCCGGTGACCGAGGGATTTCAGGTAGCCGGTCAGGTGGCTGACGACATAGAAAGAGCCGGTGTTGTCCACCAGCCAGTGGGCCAGATCGATCACCGCCCGAGGGTGGGAGATGTTGTGGCGGCCGATGTTGGTGTTCCAGTTGGTCTGAGGGATCTTGATGCTCTGCAATTGGTCGAGGCCGTTCGCGCCGGGGAAGCCGCCGACCTGCCAATAGTCCTCGAACGCCTTCTGGATGGTCAGCCGCTGTTTGGTGGATAAGGGACCGGCGCTCTCGATGCCCTTGCCGTCGAGGAACTCTGTGAACAAAACATGGCCCGGTGCTCCCAGTTCACTTTGGCAACCGCTGTCATTCATGCTTGGCGTGCCGGAAAAAGCAAATGGTTTGTTGAACCGGCAGGCGATTCTGTTCGATTTCATTCGATTCCGCTTTCGGGAACCGAACCGCCGTCCGAAATCTTTTCGGGAAACAATCCCGCTTTGCAGAAAACAGGCACGGATGTTACATAGGAGGAAGCGCTGTTTACGCCGCTTTCCGATCGTGCCAGACGACGATGCCGCTGTCGTTTGATTGGATCCTGCGGAAGTACGCCGGAAATCGGCGGAGATGACGTTGTTGCCCGGGCCCTGGTGGGGTCGCTGGGTGTGGTAGTAATCGAGCCAGACACGGTTGATGTGGGCCAGCTTGCCGGAGACGGTCTCTTCAGCCTGGTCGAGTTCCAGTCGACCGAGGAGATACCCCGCAGCTACCCAGATGGCGTGCGGGAACTGGCCGCTGGCGGCGCATGAAACACTATTGCCGGTCAGCCGGCGGATGATTCGGAAATGGCGCTGCTGCTAGCCCGGATACTGACAGAGCGTGGAGCCTATGATCCCGGTGCCGGGAAATCAGGAGAGAAATACGTTTCTCTGGTCAGGTTGCCGGGAAGTGGTTGTACGAGATGATTTCGGTTTTTATTACCACGGAGTTACAGGGCGCGGAGGCTTTAAGACTGTTTTGTGCCAGGTCGACGCACCCTCCATTTCTCGGCGTTATGCGCTTGTGTGCTGTGAAGCCTATCGTGGAAAGTGTCCCGTTCAGCCTGAAAGCGAACGCAACCCGGCAATCGGTTAGGCTTTTCATGGATGGTTCTTGTTTTTAAATGAGTCGCAGGTTAGTTTATGCGGTGTGGCCGCGCGTAAGATTCACACGACAGCATATCGAGACATCAAAATCGATGAATAAAAAATCCGAAATGCACAGAGCGGAGCAGGGTCGTCTGGAAAAACGCTCATTCCTGACGACACTGGTGCTGGTGAGCGTGCTCTTCCTGATTTTGCTCAAGCCATTTTGGGGGGCGATTTTCTGGGCATGCATCATCGGCCTGATTTTTTCACCTTTGTACCGCCGTTTGCTGGCAGCAGGCCGGCCCAAACCCAATGTGGCCGCATTGACAACGCTTCTGGCTTGTCTGGTGATAGGCATCGTTCCCGCACTGTTTGTGATTGGCTCGTTTATCCAGGAAGGCGTCAGTTTCTACCGGCGTCTGCAGAGCGGCGATTTCGATATTGGCGCCCGCATCGAACAAATACAGACGGCGTTTCCGGCGATCAGGCATTTTTTCGAGCGTCTCAATCTGGACTTCAACAGTGTCCAGACGCAACTTTCCGATGCGTTTCTCGGTGCCAGCGGCTATCTTGCCCAGAATGCCATTGAATTCGGGCAGGGCACGCTGCAGTTTTTCATCAATCTCGGCCTGATGCTTTATGTAGCGTTTTTCATGCTTCGCGATGGCGAGAAACTGGTGGGCCTGCTCGTGCGCGCCTTGCCGTTGGGGGACGAGCGGGAACATCTGCTTATCGCCAAGTTTGCCGAGGTCGTGCGTGCGACCGTCAAGGGTAATCTGTTGGTTGCCACCGTTCAGGGAATGCTGGGAGGCTTCATATTCTGGGTTCTCGATATCCGGGGTGCTCTGCTTTGGGGCGTGGTGATGACGCTGCTTTCCTTGATTCCGGTTGTTGGCGCCGGGTTGATCTGGGGGCCGGTCGCCATTTATCTGTTTGCTGTTGGTGCATGGCCTCAGGGACTGATTCTTGCCGCATTCGGTGCGTTTGTTATCGGTTTGGCCGACAATATCCTGCGGCCGCTTCTGGTGGGTCGGGATACAAAGCTGCCGGATTATGTCGTGCTGCTTTCAACCCTCGGCGGCTTTGCGTTGTTCGGCATAAACGGTTTTGTGCTCGGGCCCTTGGTAGCCGCACTGTTTATTGCGTTCTGGGAAATTTTCATGCGGGAGTTCAATAGGCCGCAGTCCGGCACATCGAAAGAGGATGCCCCGTAACAGGCGGTTTTGCTGATTCAGAGAACTCCCGCTCCCATTTAGGGAAACGCTCTGGAAAGGGCGGATTTTTAATGGGTCCAATCGATGATCCGGATTTGGTCACCGACTTTTTTGGCAATCGCTTCCCGCATGATTTCAAAGTGTGGGCATGGAACGCCTATGGGGTTTCCCTTTGAAATACAGGAAGCCAGAACGATGGCTTCGGCGCCCCGGTCCACCATCAACTTCGCCCTCTGGACGGCACGTTTTCCAGGGCACCCGCCGCAACTGACAAAGCCGATGATTTCGCAGGGTCCGATTTCCGCGAAGGCCATTTTGCCCGTGGCGGCGACTTTGAAATCCGTGTTGCCAGGGCACATGTCTTCCGTTTGCTGACATCTGATGATCCCGACTTTCATTTCCGATCTCCTTTATTTTGACGTATCCTCGGGTGCGCTGGGGTTCGTCTCTCACTCGCAATAATTTGTCACCTTCGAACCAGGCAACGAGCGCGTACATCCACCGTTTTCGTGAATCAATATAAGCAACGGGGGGATAAGGTTCAACTGCAATCTGAGGTTCAACTGCAATCTGAAAAGGGGAATGCCATGGGTTTCGATAATGATATTGCCATTCGTGTCGCGGGGCTTGCCAAACGCTTTGGTGTGGTTCAGGCGCTCGCCGGAGTCGATTTCAACGTGCGCAGCGGTGAATTGTATGGCTTCCTGGGGCCCAATGGCGCCGGCAAGACCACGACCATCAACATTCTTACCGGCCTGGCGCGTGCGGATGCCGGTACGATCCACATCGGCGGCATCGATTGTTCGAACAATCCGCGTGCCGCCCAACGTCTTGTCGGGGTGGTTCCTGATGAGAGCAATCTTTATGCGGAACTGAGCGGTTTTGACAATCTGTGTTTCTGCGCGGCCCTGTACGGCATGGCCAAACCGGAACGCCGGGCGAGGGCGCTCCGGTTGCTGGAAATTTTCGATCTGGTGAAAGCGGCCGATCGCAAGTTCGGCACATATTCCAAAGGCATGAAGCGCAAGTTGACCATTGCCGCCGGCATCATTCACCGGCCCGCAATCCTGTTTCTGGACGAGCCCACCACCGGCATCGATGTTGGCAGCGCCCGGCAGTTGCGTCGGTTGATCGCGGAGTTGAACCAACAGGGAACCACTATTTTTCTGACCACCCATTACATCGAGGAAGCGGAGCGACTCTGCGACCGCATCGCTTTTATCACCGGCGGCCGGATCGTCAAGGTCGATACGGTTGACAACCTGTTGCAACCGGTCCGGGCCAAACATGTCCTGCAGATATCCTTGAACTCGGATTCGGACGTGGGCAATCTTGCGGATGATCTGGCCCGGGCGTTTCCCGGCCTGCAATTTTTCTGTTCGCAGTCCCGTGTTATTCGCGTGGAAGCCACCGTCCCTGTGCATGTCGGCCCCCTGGTACGCTTTCTGGAGGAAAAAGAAGCCGAAGTGTCGGAAGTCCGGAAAATCAGGCCGAGCCTCGAAGACGTATTTGTGGAGGTCACCGGCATCGGCGCCGATGCCATGGGCAGGGAAAAGGAGAAAAAAGGAGGTGGGCAATGAAACTCTGGATTGCTTTCTGGAATATCCTGCTCAAGGATTTTCGAACCTATTACCTCAAGCCGCCCAACCTCAGCTGGGGGATCATTTTTCCCATTGCCTGGACAGGTATGTTTTTTATCAAATCAGGCAGGGGGGTGGAGAGTATCTTGTCCGTGCTCCCGGGCGTGGTTGGGCTGTCCATCCTCTTCGGTACCACGTCCTTGCTGTCGGTGACTGTTACTTTTGAAAAGAAAAACCACTCTTTCGAACGGTTGCTGCTGGCGCCCATTCCGCTGGAATTGCTGATGTTGGCCAAAACCTCCGGCGCCATTCTGTTCGGTTTTTTCAATGCCTTTGTACCGGTCGTCATGGCGGCCTTCTGGGTCGATTTGAGCGGCATGCGGTGGGGCGTGTTCGTGGCGGCCGTATTTCTTCTGTCGGTGGCTTCGACTTTTCTGGGGCTTTTTATCGCAGTGGCAGTAAGCGAGGTTTTCGAGGCGCAGACCTTTTCCAATTTTTTCCGTTTTCCGATGCTTTTTCTGTGCGGGCTGTTTTTCCCGATCAGCACGCTTCCGGTGTTTTTACGACCGCTTTCCTATCTGTTGCCTTTGACTTACGGAGCGGCCATGTTGCATGGCTCGGTGCGCGGCGAGTTTATCATGCCGGTGTTTTTGGCCATGACCGTTCTGGCGGCATTCTGTGTCGGCCTGTTTTTGCTGAGCCTTTACAGTATTCAAAGGCGCTGGATTGCCTGACCTTCTGTTGCGTACCGGAAACAAAACCCCCGTTACGTCGCCGCAAACGGGGGGTTTGTTTCGAAACCCGGAAATTGTTATGCCAGGGCATTTTTTTGAAGGTACTCCCTGACGGACCCGGTGTCGGCATCGATGAGTTCGCAGCGTTTTTCCTTTTTGTCAAGATCGCGGAAAACCGGCGGCAGTACGGGATCCTGGCCGATGGCTTCTCTGACCGCATCGCCGAATTTTGCCGGATGGGCCGTTGCCAGGCATACCAGCGGTACTTCGCCGCCAGTCAGTTCTTTTCCGACCTTGACGCCGACGGCGGTGTGCGGATCGAGGATGTAGCCCGTCGCGGCATGGAAGGCGCGAATGGTGTCGAGAGTTTCCTGGCGGGTGGCGGAACCGGCCATGAAATCCCGGCCGACGCAAGCCAGTTCCTCGGCCGTGAATTCCAGACGGCCTGTTGCCGCCAGCCGGGACATGGCATCATTGACACGGCCCGGATTCTGGCCGTAAAGGTAAAACAGGTAGCGTTCAAAATTACTGGCCAGCTGAATATCCATGGATGGCGAAGGGGTCGGCACCACCTGGGCGGTCGAATAATCGCCCTGGTTGATGAAGCGCGTCAGGATGTCGTTTTCGTTGGTGGCGAGAATCAGCCGGCGGATGGGCAGCCCCATGCGCTTGGCGATATAGCCGGCGAAGATATCGCCGAAGTTGCCGGTTGGAACCGAAAAGTAGACTTCCTCGCAGCTTGTGGCGCGTTGAACGCGTCCAAAGGCGTAAAAATAATAGACGACCTGCGCGAGCACCCTGGCCCAATTGATCGAATTGATCGCGCCAAGGGCCATGCGGCTCTTGAACGCCAGATCGCCGAAGATTTCCTTGACGATGCGCTGACCGTCGTCAAAGGTGCCGCGAATCGCGAGATTGAAGACGTTGGGGTCGGTAACGGTGGTCATCTGCAGTTCCTGAATCGGCGAAACCCTTTGATGAGGATGCAGGATGAAGATGTTGATGTTCTGCTTGCCCCGTACGCCGTAAATGGCCGCGCTCCCGGTGTCTCCGGAGGTGGCGCCGAGGATGTTCATGTGCGCGCCGCGTTCCTTGAGAAGGTATTCGAACATGTTGCCGAGAAACTGCAGCGCGACGTCCTTGAAGGCCAGGGTCGGACCGTGAAACAGCTCCAGCACATAGATGCCGTCCTTGTGGACGACCGGCGTTACTTCGTCGTGATCAAAGGCCTGGTAGGATCTGTCGATAAGATGTTTCAGGTCCGCTGCGGGGATACTTCCGGCGAACAGCGAAATAATGCGAAACGCCAGATCCGGATAGGCCATTCTGGTCAATGCGGCGATGTCGCCTCGGCTCAGGGCCGGGATTTGCTGCGGCAAAAGCAGCCCGCCATCGTCCGCCAGGCCCATCATCACGGCGTCTTTGAAGTCCAGGCCGCTGATTCGGCCGCGCGTGCTCATGTACTGCATGGGAGTCTCCTACTTCGTGCTGACGACAAAATCACGAGCCGCCAGCGTTTTTTTATGGACATTGTATAGTTTCAGCACCAAACCGCAGACGCGCCACTATAGCAGCAAAGGTTCGAAAATAAAAGAGCGCAGCCGCGGGCCGGACGCTTTTGATCTGGTAATATTGATGAAATGTATTATGCCGGAAAGATCAACGGATAGGGATTGACAGCCCTGGTTGCAGGCTGTAGAAATGGGCAAAGTTTCCCATCCGTGCAGGTGTCTTCCACCTGCAAAAGGGCAATAAGGTCATGGTCAGAATCGGCGTACTTTCCGACACGCACCTGCGGCACGCCTTGAGCGGTGCCGGTTTTCTGGATACCATCGAAAAAACCGTGTTCCGGGATGTCGGGATGATTCTTCACGCCGGGGATCTGGTCGATCCCTCGGTGCTCTGCGCCTTTTACCCCCGAACGGTGCATGCCGTACGGGGCAATATGGACCCTGCCGATGTCTGCCTGCCGCTGCGCAAGGTGTTCGAGGTTGCCGGATACCGGTTCGGCATGATGCATGGCTGGGGGGCGCCGGACGGACTTGCGGAGCGCATCCTGCAGGAATTTTCCGGAGATTCTCTTGACTGCCTGGTCTACGGGCATTCCCATATGCCGGACTGCCGGCATCTGGGGAGGCTTTTGCTGTTCAATCCCGGCAGTGCCATCAGTCCGCGGGGAGGCCATCGGGCCAGTGTCGGCATACTGGAAGTCGACGGTTCCGGCATTCGCGGGAAGATTCTGCCAATCGACGAGCATTGTTTTGGACCTGAAAGGGTGAAAAGGGGATAACATGAAACATCTTTGGGCACCCTGGCGCATGACCTATCTGGAGTGCAAGGATAAACAGGCAAAAGACTGTTGCGTTTTCTGTGTTCGCGATATCGTTGGCGAGGATGCCGAGCGGCTCATCCTGTGGCGGGGGCGGCACGCTTTTGTGGTTATGAATAAATTTCCCTATACCAATGGCCATTTGTTGATCGCACCCTACCGGCACATTCCCGATATTCTCGATCTCGAGCCGGAAGAATCCGCCGAGATGCTGCTGCTGCTTCGCCGATGCCGGATGGTGATGCAACATTGCCTTAAGCCGCAGGGTTTCAATATCGGTATGAATCTGGGTAAAATAGCCGGTGCCGGCGTGGCCGATCACCTGCATATGCATATCGTGCCCCGCTGGACCGGGGATACCAATTTCATGCCGGTATTCGCCGAAGTCAGGGTCATCCCCCAGCACCTCGAGGAAACCTACGCCATTCTTCTGGAGGGATTCAAATCGGTTCCCGATGAAGGGGGATGTCGCTGTCCGGATTGATTTGCGTCTGTAAAAACCTCTGTAAATAAAGTTTTTGGATATTGTAATCTGATGTTGATTCGAGATTTTTAGGCACACACTGTTTATCAACCTTTGAAAGGAATATCCGTACAATGCTTGAACTTTTTCAAAAGGGTGGCCCCCTGATGTATCCCATTCTGCTCTGTTCGATTATGGCTCTGGCGATATTTTTCGAACGGCTGTGGATGTTTTTCAGGGTCGGCAGAGGGCGTGACGAGCTGGTGCGGGACGTGGAGCAGCTGGTCCTGAAAAACCGTATCGACGAGGCTGTCGTTGTCTGCCAGCGTAGCGATACGCCCTTGTCGAGGATTCTGCTTTCGGCGCTGCGCGCCCACGGCCGTTCCCGGGATCAGATCAAGACCGTGGTCGAGGAAACCGGCAGCCGGGAAGCCGCGCCGCTGGAGCGGTTTCTTGGCTTGCTCGGGACCATTGCCACGATTTCCCCCCTGCTTGGTCTGCTGGGGACCGTGCTCGGCATGATCCGTGCCTTTACCGTTATCGCCACGGTCGGTATGGGCACTCCGGAAACGCTTGGCGGCGGCATATCGGAAGCGCTGATCACCACTGCCGCGGGGTTGTCGGTGGCCATCCCGGTCATCCTGCTGCACAAGTATCTGACCAGCCGCCTGGATCACATGGTGCTCAAAATGGAAGAAAGTTCCTTGCGCCTGGTTGATCTGCTGGGGGAATGATTCATGGCCTTTCTTCGTAAAAAGCGCGAAACTCCCCGGGTCGATTTGACATCGATGGTCGACGTGGTATTTCTGTTGCTGATTTTTTTCATGATCTCGACAACCTTTGTGGAATCGCCCGGCATCGATGTCAAACTTCCCGAATCCTCTTCCCAGGCATCCAAAACCGAGGTCCGCGAGGTCAAGGTCTATCTGTCCCGAAACGGCGATATCTCTCTTGGCCAGGAAAAAGTGACTCAGGAACAACTCGAAAGCCGATTGCGAGCCTATGGCCCCGCCGCCCGTGGCATGACCTTCGTTCTGCTGGCCGACAGGGACGCCCGTCATGGGCAGGTGGTGCGGTTGATGGATATGGCCAAGGTTCACGGCTTCGGCAAGCTGGCCATCGCTACGGAATACGTCAAGTCGCCATGAAACAGCAGACCGTGATCGGTATCGATCTCGGGGGGACCAACTGCCGGGGCGCCCTGGTCGGCGCCAACGGTGAAATTGTCGCTCCGCAACGTATCGAGACCGCCATTGCCGAAGGGTTCGACGTTTTTTGGGCGCGCCTGGTTGATTTCTGCCGATCGCTGATGGGCGAGGGGGAGCTGCGGGGTTGCCCTGTGGCCGGTTTGGGAATCGGGGTTCCCGGTCTCGTGGCTCGCGACGGCACGGTCAGGGAGGCCCCGAATCTTGCAGCGCTCGATGGTTTCGCACTGACCAGCCGGCTTGAGGCCGAACTCGGCATTGCGGTGCGTGTGGTCAACGATGTCAACGCCATTGCGTTGGGTGAAGCGCAGCGGGGCGCCGGCAGGGCGTTCGGCAGTTTTTTGATGATGACCCTTGGTACCGGTGTCGGTGGCGGCCTGATTCTGGCGCGCCAGCTGTGGTACGGTGCCGATGGCGCGGCCGGAGAAATAGGGCACGTCGTTGTAAGGCCGGGGGGGTATCCCTGCGGCTGCGGATCCCGCGGCTGTCTTGAACAATACGCGGCCGGACCCTCCATCCTGCGGGCGTTCCATCAACTTCGATCCCGTTCTGCCATGGTTGCCCCCCGGTATGCCCGCATCCGCAGTGCCGAAGAGGTGGCGGCCGCTGCTCGGCAGGGCTGCGAAGCGGCGCAGCAGGCGTTTGCCATGGCCGGATGTTGTATCGGCCAGGTTTTGGCTGGCGTCGCCAACCTTTTGAACCTTGACGGTGTCGTCATCGGCGGCGGCGTCGCCGACAGTTTTGATCTTTTCATACCGTCGCTTCGCACCGAAATTGATCGGCGGGCGTTCGGCGTAACCGCCCAAAGGCTGCAGGTGGTGAAGGCCGCTTTGGGCAGTCAGGCAGGCATCCTTGGTGCCGCCCAACTGGTGCGTGAAATGATTTAATGGCGGCAGCGTCAGGCGGCGCATGCCGATCGGTGAATTCTTTCGGGTTGCCTGGGGAACCAGCGGGTTTTTTACGAATGCATCCATCTTGCGCCACGGAGGGATTTTACTTATGAGTCGATGTATTGCCATCCTGAATGGCGGTGGGGATTGCCCCGGACTGAACGGCGTTATCCGGGCGGTGGTGCGTGCCGCGGTTCTGCAGCGTGGATGGCGTGTTCTGGGGATCGAGGACGGCTTTGACGGACTGGTCGAAGGTCCGCGTTGCCGTGAACTCGACATCCGCGCGGTGCGCGGTATTCTGCCACGTGGCGGAACGATTCTCGGCACCAGCAACCGGGGCAACCCGTTTCGCTATCCGCTCACCGACAGCGACGGCAATATTTCCCTGTGCGATGTGTCGCAACGGGTTGTGGATAATTTTCACCGTCTGGGAGCGGATGCGCTGGTCGCTGTTGGTGGCGACGGTACGCTCAAGATCGCGCGGCGGCTGAGCCACCTGGGCATGCCAATGGTCGGGGTGCCCAAGACCATCGATAACGATCTGCGGGAGACGGATGTCACTTTCGGTTACAACACCGCTGTCGGTATTGTTACCGAAGCCCTTGACCGGCTGCAAACCACGGCCGAAAGCCACCACCGGGTCATGGTTGTCGAGGTCATGGGGCGGGACGCGGGCTGGATTGCCCTGGAATCGGGCATCGCCGGTTCGGCGGAGGTGATCCTGTTGCCGGAGATACCATTCGATCTGGATCTGGTCTGCGAGCATATCATGCGCCGGCGCCAGGCCGGCAGCCGCTTTTCCATCGTGGTGGTTGCGGAAGGGGCCTTCCCCCGAGGTGGGGGCAAGGTTGTGCAGGCCACCGCCGAGCAGACTCACGGGCTGGAGCGGCTGGGCGGCATCGGCCATTTCGTTGCCGGGGAAATCGAACGGCGCAAGGGTCTTGAAACCCGGGTGGTGGTGCTGGGGCACACTCAACGCGGTGGCACTCCATCGCCTTTTGACCGTATTCTGGCCAGTCGTTTCGGCGTGCAGGCCGTCGAACTCATCGAAAAACATGAATACGGCACCATGGTCGCATTGCGCGGTCGCAACGTCGTGAGTATCCCCATCGAACATGCCGTGAACGGCCAGAACCTGGTGGATCCGGCCGGGAACCTGGCCTGGACGGCGGAGCAGCTCGGCATCCATTTGGGGCGCTGATAAATCCAATGCCGCAGGGTGGGGCCGCGTGGGAGCTCGAGCCAATCGGGTGATCAGGAGCGATCCGTCTGCTCTGGTGTCGCGTTTGTATCCTTGATCAGAGGATAATCGCCGGGGCATTTGTGTCGGCCGGGACAGACCTCGTAGGGACACGGCTCTACATGGATGGTAATGTCGGCACGGCCGATTTTTTCCTTCATATGGCTTTCCAGGTGGTCGGCGATTTCGTGGGCTTCCTCGACCGACATGTGTTTGCACAGGGTGAGATGAAAATCGATGATCTTCTGCGAGCCGGCCCGACGGGTACGAAGCCGGTGGTAGCCGATGAGATGGTCACTGTGCTGGTCGATGATCCTGGCGATCTCCGCGCGAATGGTTTCGGGAAGCCGTTCATCGAGAATGTCACCCAGTCCGTAGCGAAACAATCCGAAAGCCTGATAGAAAATGTACAGGGCCACGACAATGGACAGCGCCGGATCGAGCCACGCGATCTTGAAGAGGCGGATGGCCACCAGACCGGCCAGCAGGGTCAGGTTGGTATAGACGTCCATGGTGAAGTGCAGCGCGTCGGCCTTCAGTGCGCTCGATTCTGTTTCGCGGGCGGTGCGCAGCAGAAACCGGCCGATCTGCCAGGAGACGATGGCGCTGAAGGCCAGGACGATCATGCCGCCTTCGAGGCGCCCCAGGGTGACCCCGGTCAGCAACCGGTGGGCTGACTCATAACAGACCCAGGAACCGGAAAGGCCGATGATCAGGGCCTGGATAATGGTTGCCAGGGTCTCGAATTTGCCGTGACCGAAGGGGTGTTTGGGGTCCGCGGGCTGCTCCGCATGGCGGATAGCGAGAAAATTGGCCACGGACATGATAATGTCCAGCAGGGAATCGATCGCCGAAGAGAGCACCGCCATCGATCCGGTCAACCACCCCGTGACCAGTTTCAGTACTGTCAAGCCTGTGGCCGTCATCATGGAAATGTGTGCGGCGCGAATTTTAGGATTTTTGGGCATATTCATCGGCGGTTTGAATTCAGTGAGAGGCTGCTTCATGGCCGGCGCCGGCAGGGATCGCGAAAAACGGTTGGCTGCCGGTGTTTTTTTTGGCTTTTAAGAATGAAAACTACGCTGCATCCATCCGGAGTTTCCGGATGGATACTAGCATAAATTTTACCGGAAAATCGAGTCTGCTCTGCGCACTGCTTCAAGTATAAGCCATCCGCGCCGGTTTTTACCTGTGGCCTTGCTGGAGCGGCCCTGTTTCAGGGCCAGTAAAGGTGCCGGAAATCGTCTGTTTTGTGCGGCCAATGCTTGTTTACTTAGCCGCTACGGTTTGCTAACATGACCGTAATTTTTAATCTTTTATCGAGTTTTTGTCCGGAGAAGGCGTTGTGCCCATCCGGAACTAGCTGAGGAAGACTGTTTTTTTCGGTGTTTGCCGAATGCCGCAGGATTTTGCCAGATCATGAGCCAACCGACCCCCATGATGCGCCAGTATATGGAAATCAAGGCGCAATATCCCGATGCCATCCTGTTCTTCAGGCTTGGCGATTTTTATGAGATGTTCATGGAGGATGCCGTCACCGCTTCACGGATTCTCGATATTACCCTGACTTCCCGCAACAAGGGGTCCGCCGAAGAAGTTCCCCTGTGCGGCATTCCCTACCACAGCTGCCAGCCCTATGTGGCCAAACTGGTCGAGGCAGGACGCAAAGTTGCGATCTGTGAGCAGGTCGAAGACCCCAAGGTCGCCAAAGGAATTGTCAGACGGGAGGTTGTGCGTGTCATAACCCCCGGCCTTGTGGTGGACAGCGACACGCTGACGCCCAACGAGAACAACTTTCTCGCGGCGGTCTCCCTGGCCGACAAAAAGGGTTGCGGCGTCGCTGTACTGGATATCACGACGGGCGAGTTCCGGGTGACGCAGGCCGAGGGCTGCGACGCCGCCCGCAGCGAACTGGTTTCCCTGCAGCCGCGCGAGATTCTCGTCGCCGAAGACCAGCGGCAGGCTCTTGAAGCGGTGCTGCGAAGCGTTTCCGGAAACTGGCTGGTCAATGTGGTTCCGGACTGGGTTGTGGATCTGGAACCGTCGCAGCAGCGTCTCCTGGATTTTTTCAACTGTGCCTCCCTTGACCGCTTCGGATGTGCGAGTCTGCCCGAAGCGGTCAGAGCGGCCGGGGCAGTGCTTTACTATGTCGAGCAGACCCAGAAGGGAATGGCCGGCCATATCCGTCCGCTGGTAACTTATCACAGTTGTGATTACATGGTGCTCGACAACAGCACGCGGCGTAATCTCGAACTGACGGCGACCCTGCAGGACGGCGGCCGCCGCGGATCGCTGCTGGGGGTACTGGACCGTACGGTTACCGCGATGGGCGGGCGCAAGATGCGGCAGTGGATTCACCATCCCCTGGTCGATCTGGAGGCCATAAAACATCGCCATGAAGCCGTGCGGGAACTGATGGTGGAGAGCTTGCTGCGCGGCGATCTGCGCGATGATCTGGACGGGGTTTACGATCTCGAACGCCTCAACAGTAAAATTGCCATGGGAAACGCCAACGCCAAGGATCTGGTGGCCTTGCGCAGGTCCCTGGAACGACTGCCCGGGATTCTGCTGGGTCTGAACAGTCTGCAGTCCGGCCTGGCCTGCGTTTTTTGCCAGCGGATCGATCCCTTGCAGGACGTTGCCGATCTAATTGGCCGCGCGCTGGTGGAGGATCCCCCTTTCGTGCTTCGTGAGGGGGGACTGATGCGGGACGGCTATCATCCCCAACTGGATGAATTGCGGGATATCCGTCGCAATGGCAAGGCCTGGATTGCCCGTCTCGAAGCCGAACAGCGCGAACGTACCGGGATTTCCTCCCTGAAAGTGCGGTTCAACAAGGTTTTTGGCTACTATATCGAGGTCACCCGCACACATCTCGGGCGGGTGCCGGAAGATTACCAGCGCAAACAGACCCTGGCCAATGCCGAACGCTTCATCACGCCGCAGCTCAAGGAATACGAGGAGAAGGTGCTGGGTGCCGAGGACCGGCTGTTTGAACTGGAGTTCGAACTGTTTCAGCAGTTGCGCGAACAGATTGCCCTGCAGGGACGGCGTGTGCAGCAGACCGCCGAGGCTCTGGCGGAACTCGATGTCATCCTGTCCCTGGCGGATGTCGCTCACAGCCGCGATTATGTCTGCCCGACCATGGATGACAGCGATCGGCTGGTGATCGAGGGTGGCCGGCATCCGGTCATCGAGGCCATGAATCTCGGTGAACATTTTGTTCCCAATGACGTGGAGATGGACTGCAGGGAAAACCAGATCATGATCATCACCGGACCGAACATGGCCGGTAAATCGACCTTCATGCGGCAGGTTGCCCTGATTACCCTGATGGCACACATGGGCAGCCTGGTGCCGGCGAAATCCGCCCATATCGGGCTGGTGGACCGCATCTTCACGCGGGTGGGTGCCAGCGACAATCTGGCTCAGGGGCAATCGACCTTCATGGTCGAGATGACCGAAGCGGCGCATATTCTCAACCACGCCACGGCGCGCAGCCTGATTGTGCTGGATGAGATCGGCCGGGGCACGTCGACCTTCGATGGCATCAGCATTGCGTGGGCGGTGGCCGAGTATTTGCACGATAACGGCCAGGTGGCCGCCAAAACCCTTTTCGCCACCCATTATCATGAACTTACCGATCTGACGCTTACCTGCAATCGGGCCATAAATCTGAATATCGCCGTGCGGGAGTGGAATGAGCAGATCATCTTTCTGCGTAAAATCGTCAAAGGCCCGGCCAGTCACTCCTACGGCATCCAGGTGGCGCGGCTGGCAGGGTTGCCTGACGCCGTCATAAGCCGGGCCAGGGAAATCCTGGCCAACCTCGAGTCGGGTGAACTGGTCGGCGAAGGCCAGCCGCGTCTGGCCCGACGGTCCGGCCACGGCCCGAACCTCCCGGCGGCTCAGATGTCGCTGTTTGACAACGCGGCCGATCCGCTGCGGGAAAAACTGGCGAATCTCGATATCTCGGTTATCTCTCCCCTTGAGGGGCTGAATTTTTTGCACGAGCTTCAAAAAATGGTATGAACATGAAATCTTTTTTTCATATTGCGGGTTTTTTGCTGCTGCTTGTGTTTCTGTTGCCGTTGCCGGCCATGGCCGACGCCGGAGATCAAGCCTTCGAAAATGCCAAAAACGCCTATCAACAGCTGCAGAGCAGCACCCGGGACAAGCTCTATCGCGAAAACTGGGTGCGGGTTGTCGAAGGATTCGAGGGGCTGGCCCGCTCCTACCCGTCCCACTCCAGAGCCGACGATGCCCTTTATCTCGGGGCAAAGGCCAGCGAGGGACTCTATGCGATTTCCCGGCGCGCGGAGGATGCCCGGCAGGCCGTCGCGCTTTATGACCGCCTCGCCGCCGGCTACCCGCAGAGCAACCTGGCCGACGATGCCTGTTACCTGGCGGGTTTGGTGCTGGAAAAACACCTGTCCAATCGTCCCGAAGCCTACATGCGGTATAAGCGGGCGGCAGACAATCATCCCCGGGGAGATATGACATCCCTGTGTCGTGATGCCGAGAAGCGGTTGCGGCGCTACATGCCGGCAGAGGCTGCCGGGGTTTCCGTCGCTGTCCCGGCTGTCTCGACGCCATCTTCCGGCGCCGTGAAAGTCAGTCAGGTGCGCCACTGGTCGAGTCCTGATTATACCCGGGTGGTTATCGAAACCACGGGGCCGGCCGGCTACGCCGCGAATCTTCTGCAGGGGAATAAAAAAGCCGGACAACCGCCCCGCCTGTATGTCGACGTCAAGGGCGGCACCCTCGGTACGGGTGTACCTGCCACCCAGAAGGTTGGCGATGGACTGTTGCGCGAGATTCGTGTCGGCAGGCCGGCCAGAGATCAGGTGCGCGTCGTTCTTGATCTGGAAACCTACGGGGATTACAAGGTGTTCACTCTGGAAAACCCGCAGCGCATTGTTATCGATGTTTCCGGAAAGCGGACTGCGACCCTGGAGGCTGCCATTCCCGAGTTGCACGCTCCGGTTGCCGGTACAGGCGATGCCATCGGCAAAGTGCTTGCAAAAACCCCCAAGGAGAAAAAACCTGAAGTTGCCGTGCCTGCCGCTTCGGTGAACGGGCGTCTTCGCCGCATCGTTGTGGATGCCGGCCATGGGGGCAAGGATCCCGGAGCCATCGGACCTTCGGGTGTCATGGAGAAGGATGTCACTCTCGCCATGGCCAGGCGGCTCGCCGAACGGCTGGAAAAGGAGCTTGGCTGCCAGGTGGTGCTGACACGCGATAAAGATATCTATCTGCCCCTGGAAGAACGTACGGCCATTGCCAACAGGGTAGGGGCCGATCTGTTCATTTCGATTCATGCCAACGCAAGCACCAATCGCAACGCCACGGGGGTCGAGACCTACTATCTGAACTTTTCCAAAAACGACAAGGCAGCAGCCGTTGCCGCGCGGGAAAACGGGACTTCGCTCAAGCAGGTCAGCGACCTTGAGCTGATTCTGTTCGATCTCATGGCCAACGCCAAGATCAATGAATCGAGCCGTCTGGCTGCGGAGATCCAGAAAGCGATGGTCGATCATCTTGGGCGGCATTATCCTGATGTCAAGAACCACGGCGTGCGGCAGGGTCCGTTTTATGTCCTGCTGGGGGCCAATATGCCGTCGGTGCTGGTGGAAACAGCCTTTATCAGCAATAAAATGGAAGAGAGCCGCCTGAACAGCGATAAGTATCAGGATCATGCGGCCACGGCAATCGTTCGTGCCGTGCGCAGTTATGCCCATGATTCGAGGACCGTGGCCACCAAATGAGCCTGATGCCCGAACCGCCCGATGAATTTGCGATCCCCAAAGGAATGCGTGACATCTGCCAGGATGCGTCCCGTCCGTACGCCGCGCGTCGCGCAGATCTTCTGGAGGCGGCCGCCGATTACTGGAAACAGGGCAGGGACAGGGTCAGGGAATATCATCGCCGCGGTGCCAGCGGACACGAGGTGGTTCAACAACTTACAGGTATGGCCGACCGGCTCATGGCGGCCCTTTATGCTTTTGCCGCATCCGATTTGCGCACCGACGGTCATGCGGGGTGCGCGGTTGTGGCTCTGGGCGGCTATGGGCGCGGTCAGCTCAATCCGCGTTCCGATATCGACATCATGTTCTTCCATAATGGCAAAGGCCGGCGATTTACCGAGCAGGTTTCGGAGCGCATGCTTTATCTTTTGTGGGATATGGGTATCGATGTCGGCTACAGCATACGCAATGCACATCATTGCCTTGATATTGCAAAGAGCGATATCACAGCACGCACCGCGCTGCTCGATTCACGCTACATCTGCGGTGATCGCCGCTGTTTCGAGGAGTATGAGCAGGTGGTGCTGTCCAGGGTTCTTGACTGGAACAGTAAAAGCTACGTTACCCAGAAGCTTGAGGAAAACGCCCGCAGGCTGGGTAAATACAATGCATCCGTTTATCTTCTTGAACCGAATATAAAGGAAGGCGAAGGAGGGCTGCGGGATCTGCATACCGCCCAGTGGCTGGCGCAGATCAAGTTCAAGGCCCGTTCCCTGTATGAACTGGTTCTCAGGGGCATCGTAACCGAGAAGGAATATAACGAATTTGAATGCGCCTACGATTATTTGTGGCGTATTCGTAACGAACTCCACTTTCTGTCCAGCGGCAAGAACGAGCAGCTGCGTTTTGATCAGCAGGAAAAAATCGCCCGTTTCCTTGGATACCGGGACGATAAGCGCGCGCTGGCGGTGGAGCAGTTCATGCAGGATTATTATGCGCATGCCGTGCATGTCGAGGAGATAGCCACACGGCTTACCGAAAAGGTGCTGCGCCACGACCAGGGAGCCGTCGCGCCCCGGCCGGGGTCCGCTTCCCGGCGGCCGGTGGCAGACGGATTTTACATTATTCAGGGCGAGCTGTGTCTTTCCCGTGCCGGCCTGTTCGAGGAACGGCCCGAGGAAATGATGCGGGCGTTTCGTCTGGCGCAGGTCCACGGTGTGTCCCTGAGCCCCCAGGTCAAGGCCCGTATCCGCGACAATCTGCATCGCATCAACAATACCGTACGCCGTTCCAGGGACATGGTGAACACCTTCATGGAGATTCTGCGCCATCATCGCGGGGTGCTTCAGGCCTTGCGGGATATGCATTACCTGCGCTTTCTCAATCACTTTATCCCCGAGTTCGGCCGTATCTACTGCAAGGTCCAGCACGACGCCTACCATGTGTTTACCGTGGACACCCATTCCCTGTTTGCAATTGGCGAGGTTATCAAGGTCTGGCAAGGCGAGTACGCCGAAGAAATGCCGCGTCTTACCGATGTCGCGAACGACATCGAGAAGCGGGAACTGCTGCTGCTGGCTATATTGCTTCACGATATCGGCAAAGGGGAAGGGCGTGATCACTGCAACAAGGGCGCGGACATGATGCCGACCGTGGCACGCCGTCTCAGCCTGAATCGGGAAGACAGTCAGCGGCTCGAGTTTCTGGTGCGCCATCATCTGCTCATGGCACATATCGCGCAACGGCGCGATCTGCACGACGATCGCATGATCGTCGATTTTGCCCGCACCATGGGCATGAGTGAAAACCTCAAGATGCTCTATCTGCTGACCTTTGCCGATCTGAAAGCGGTGGGGCCGGATGTCTGGACCGGGTGGAAATCGATGCTGCTGGAGGAATTGTTCGACAAGACCCACCTGGTGTTGGAAAGGGGCAACTTCCTTTTCGAAAAACGCTCCGAAAAAATCCGCAATCGCAAGCGCAAGGTTCAGGCTCTTCTGGAAGGCGAAATCGACGCAAGAATCGTTGCAGACCGCCTGCGCAACGCCAGCACCCGCTATCTTCTGTCGTTTCGCAGTCAGGTCATCGCCGATCACATCCGTTTGATACAGGGCAGTCGCGACAAGCGCCTCGGGTTTTTCGTTGCCGGTGGCCCGGACGGGTCCTATATGGAGTTGACGATTGTCACCCACGATCTGCAGGGATTGTTCACCATGATTACCGGCGTCATGTCGGCTTATGGCATCAATATTCTCGGGGCGCAGATTTTTACCCAGCGGGACGGTACCGCTTTCGACCTGCTCCAGGTCAAGGGACCATCCGGCTATGACGATGCCGCCAGTGAAAAATGGCGCGCGGTGGAGGAATCCCTGCTCGCCGTTATCGAGGGACGACTGCGGGTGGAAGAGTTGCTGCGCAAACGCCATCGGCCCCTGTCCTGGGGGAACCGTCACGCCCCCGTGTCCCCAGTCGCATCGATGTCGACAATGAGGTATCGCAGGAGTATACCGTTCTCGACGTCTATACCCATGATGAAGTCGGTGTGCTGTATCGTATCTGCCGGACGCTGCGTGATCTGGGGCTGTATCTTGGTGTCGCCAAGATATCGACCAAGGTTGACCAGGTTGCCGACACCTTTTATGTGAAGGATATTTTCAGCCAGAAAATTCGGGATCCGCAACGTATTGAAGAAGTGCGCGAGTGTTTGCTCGCCTGCCTGGATAAAGCCCCGCATTAATTCGATGCGGGGCCAGTCGGGGTGCGGTTTTATCAGTAAGAGGTTTTTTAAATCGGGCTGGCCGCTCACCAGGTTTCAATGAATTCATCAATTGTGTATATTTAAAAAACAGGTGTTTATGGATCAATACCTCGATCTTTTTCTGAACTTTCTGGTGGTTGAAAAGGGCCTTTCAAACAATACGCTGGATGCCTACGGCCGTGATCTCGCCGGATATCTGGAGTTTCTTTCCCGCAGCGGTGTCGCCTGTCCTGACCACATTGGGCCGTCGCTGGTCGTTGCCTTTCTTGCGGTGCTCAAGGAGCGCGGCCTCTCGCCTCGCAGCCGTGCCAGAAAACTGGTTTCGCTGCGCATGTTTCACCGCTTTTTGCTGACCGAAGGCCTGGCCGCGACCAATCCTGCGGCGTTGGTGGAGGCTCCCAAAAGCCTGAACAAGCTGCCGCAAACCCTGTCCCCTTCTGAAGTCGAGCGTCTGCTCGGCGCGCCTGGCGGCGCTACCTGCTACGACCTGCGGGATCGCGCCATGCTCGAAATTCTCTACGCGACGGGCCTGCGCGTTTCGGAACTGGTCGGACTCACGCTTCAGGATCTGCAGCTCGATGCCGGATATCTCACAACTATGGGCAAGCGCAGCAAGCAAAGGGTCGTGCCGCTGGGCGATACCGCCAGGGATGCCGTGCTCGATTATCTGCAACATGGCCGATATGAGTTCTGCGGGGAAGGGGGGGGTGGTTTTTTGTTCCTGAACCGTTCGGGCAACGGGTTGACACGACAGGGGTTCTGGAAGATGATGAAGCGTCGGGCCCTGGAAGCCGGGATCCTTAAAAACATCACGCCTCATACCCTGAGGCACTCTTTTGCCACCCATTTGCTGGACAATGGAGCCGATCTGCGGGCGGTTCAGGCGATGCTCGGTCATGCCGATATTTCAACCACCCAGATTTACACCCATGTGAGCCGGGAACGGCTCAAGAATATACACCAGCAGCATCACCCCCGAGGCTGACCGGGGGAGGTGATTGCCTTTGTTCATAGAGGATATGATGAAATATGTCGTGTTGTTAGGAGACGGCATGGCCGATGAGCCGATGCCGGAGTTGGGCGGGAAAACCCCTTTGCAGTGTGCTCGTACCCCTTTTATGGACCGACTTGCCCGTGAAGGTCAAATCGGCCTGGCGCAGACCATCCCGGAAGGTTTCCCCCCGGCAGTGATGTTGCCAACCTGTCCGTGTTCGGATACGATCCCGTGCAATGCTACAGCGGGCGTTCGCCGCTGGAAGCCGCCAGCATGGGGGTTTCGCTGGCCCCGGAAGATGTATCCTTCCGTCTCAATCTCGTCACTCTCGGCAAGGATGGCGACGGCGAGATCATGGAAGATTTTTCGGCCGGGCACATCACCACCGACGAAGCCCGTGAAATCGTATTGACCCTGCAGAAAGAGCTTGGAACGGAGAATTTCCAGTTTTACCCCGGGGTGTCCTACCGTCATCTTCTCGTCTGGCGGGGCGGTGTCGACACCATGAGCTTTACCCCTCCTCACGATATTACCGGGCAACCGGTGGGGGGACAATTGCCCCGTGGCGAGGGTGCAGAGGTGCTTCTGGAACTTATGGAGCGGGCCAGGAGTATTCTCGCCTCGCACCCCGTCAATGAAAAGCGACAGGCGGAGGGCAAGCGCCCCGCCAACGCCATGTGGCTGTGGGGGCAGGGACGGGCTCCCCACATGCCGACTTTGCAGGAGCGTTTCGGATTGAGCGGGGCTGTTATTTCCGCCGTGGACCTGATCAAGGGCATCGGTATTTACGCCGGGCTCGATGTAATCGATGTTCCGGGGGCGACGGGGTACATCGATACCAACTATCGCGGCAAAGCGGAATATGCGCTGGAGGCGTTGAAGACACGGGATTACATATATGTTCATGTCGAAGCGCCCGATGAAGCCTCCCATGGAGGGTTGCTGCAGGAGAAAATCCGCGCCATCGAAGCCTTTGATGAGATGGTTGTCGGCACCGTTTTTGAGGGGTTGCGTTCCATGGGGCCTTTTCGTCTTCTGATTACCCCGGACCATCCCACTCCGCTGCGGCTCATGACGCACACCAGTAAACCGGTCCCCTTTATCCTATATGGCAGCGAAGGGGAATTCGCCTCACAACCTGAGGCCGCCTGTTATGATGAAGCAGCGGCCGCTGCGTCGGGACTCTTTATCGAGAAAGGATTCCAATTGATGGAAATGTTGCTCGCCTCACGGAACCAGGGGGCGTGAGGGCCTGACCGGCTGAAAAATGACCTTTTGTGTTAAGCGCATGGCGCCAAATGGCCGGGTGGTTCAATCCACCCGGCCATTTTTCGTCGATGATTCAAAATGTTCAGGCCAATTTTCCAAACGCAAAAGTTGCTTAACGCAGTGTAGCCAAGCTCTGCCTGGCGGGATTTTATCCATCGGCAAGCCAAATGCGCCTTTTCCCCGGCTGTATTTGGCTTTCGGATTTGTCTGTTGTCGCGATATGGTGACATCCTTCGAAAAACGGATTGTTTTGTCATGTGTACGACACGAAATACTCGCACTGTTTTCCTAACCTACTGAATTTAGATGTCTGATACGGAAAAAACGATTTGATGGCGACTGTCGCTGGCAGGTGACAGGGGTTTTTGCCCGATACCGGGTCTTGCCATGATCTCGCAGATTGATTTTTTGCCTGCTCGGTATAATCCGGTCATTTTTTCTGATTCGATCCTCTCAATAGCCGATCCGTCATGTCTCCATTTTCCTTCCTTTTTCTGATCTTCGAGTATCCTGAACACCTGCCTGTTTGTCAAAATCCAGGGTAAACCATCGAAATGACGCACCTGGCCGGGATGCTAAAGCGATTATTCGTATAGACCCATGGTTTTTGTATCATTAGATAAAAGACACAAAAAAAGACAGTTTTCATTATGGCCTGGCGCACTAAAGAGTTTTTAAGTAATTGAATTATCGATGAAAACTTGGCATGTGGCTTGCTCAATGGCTTGCTGTGCCAGGGAATAATCGCCAAATCGGGCTCATGAGAAATACGGGGAAATCCTGTGATCCGGTGAACAGGCAGATGATTTCTTGTCCTGGTTTTCATCCGGAGTTTCCGAATGGATCCTGTCCTGGTAGCCCCATAAAACGAGGTAAGGAGGTGCCGATGGTATAGGGAAAATTTTCGCTCAGGGCAAAGTCGGAGAGATCCGGCCACGCAAAGCCACGGGTCCAGCGCATGGATAGCCGGGTTGCCGAAAATCCTTAAAACCGGAAAACACCTCAAGGTCAGTCGGTATGTGTGTGGCGCTATGCTTTGGCATTTGCAAAAGGTCAGCGCCTTTTTTGTATGCATGACAAGGCGGACGACAGAATCCGCATTTCAAACCTTCACGTTGAGATTAAAACCGTAAAGAGGGAATCGATGAGAAAAAACCTGAAAACAACCTATCCAGGAAATGCATGGTTTGCCGCTCTGGCAAGCTTGTTGTTGCTCGTGATGCAGTTCGGGTTTCCGGCGTTGTCAGATGCGGGACCCCGGGTGCCGAAGGCCGTAACCCTGTCCGCTGCCTTGAGCAGTACCGGAAGCCAGGTGAATCTGACCTGGACTTCCCCCGATACAACCCCTACGGGGTTTCTGATTGAACGCAGCCAGCAGGCCAGCAGCGGGTATGTGCAGGTCGGCGCGGTCAGCGGAAGTGCCGCCTCGGCGACCGACGCGCCCGGTGGGACAACCGGTTCGTATTATTACCGCGTGCGCGGGTATGTCACCCTTGGCTCCAAAACCTACTATTCGGATTACAGCAATGTGGCTGGCGTAACCCTGACCGCCGCTGAACCGACGGATGATGCCGCTCCTTCGGTAATCATCTCTTCTCCCGAGACCGATCTGCAGGTCAACAATGAGCAGACGTTGACCGTCATCGCCGCAGCCAGCGACAATGTCAAGGTGACCCGTGTCGATTTTTACAATGGCAGTGCCCTTATCGGCAGCGATACGACCAACACCTTTTCAGCATCGCTTCCGTTGAACAAGGACAACAACGGCACGCACAGCATTTACGCCGTTGCACATGACGCCGCGGGCAACAGCTCCAAATCCGCCAGTGTCAATGTGGTGGTGGATATCGTCGATACCGTGGAGAGCCCCACCACGGAATCGTATCCGGCGCCGGTGCTGGATGCGGTGACGGTGGACGGCAGCAACTTCGTTCTGAAATGGTCCGTTCCGAGCAGTGCCTCCGGCCTTCCCGAAGGCGGCTATGACCTGGTGATCGACGGCGTCGATACCGGCAGCACCCATCGCACCACCGCCACCACCGCCACCATCGGCGGCCTGGAGGCCGGTGTCGCTCATACGTTCATGGTCGAGGCCCGCTGGACCCAGGCCGAGCCGGATCAATTTCCCCGCTCCAATCAGGTTCAGGGCATTATCCCAGTAAACGCCTATCCGGCGCCGGTGCTGGATGCGGTGACGGTGGACGGCAGCAACTTCGTTCTGAAATGGTCCGTTCCGAGCAGTGCCTCCGGCCTTCCCGAAGGCGGCTACGACCTGGTGATCGATGGCGTCGATACCGGCAGCACCCATCGCACCACTGCCACCAGCGCCACCATCAGCGGCCTGGAGGCCGGTGTCGCTCATACCTTCATGGTCGAGGCCCGCTGGACCCAGGCCGAACCGGATGAGTTTCCCCGCTCCAACCAGGTTCAGGGGATGATCGAAGCAAGCTCCGACGCGGGGACAACCGACACGGCGACCCGCCAACCGATGTCCCTGCGCGGCAACCCGTCCTTCGATGCGGCGCAGTTGCCCGAAGAGGCACGCCTCTGGTATCAGCGCCTGTGGGCATCCATTGAAAATTCGAATCAGTATCTGAACGCCACCACCCTGGCCGAAAGCAATGACACCTACAACTACGCCCGTCCCCTCAACACCCATATCACGTCGCTGCTGCATGCCTTCCGTATGACCGGCGATCTGCGCCTGCTGGACGAGATCGACCGTCTGGCCCAGATCATGCGTTCCAAGCTCAAGGACTGGTCCATTCTGGTCCTGAACGGAACGACCTACCAGGCTGACGGCTACCTGAACTGGCTGTACTTTTACGATGCGGGATACGAGGGCACCGATATCCACCAGATGGATGAGATGCTTAGCCACTCGCTGGTCGCGGCCTTTGCCTACGCCTTCCATGCCAACCGGGACCTCGATTCACGTTATGCCGAGCGGGCAACTTTCTGGACCGGTTACCTGAAAAATCACTTCGAGGCCAAATGGCGCAAAAGAAAAGGGATTGCCACCGGTTTTCCGTTCCTGACCAAGCTGCTGACCCATGTCTATGTACAATGGATCCGCTATCACTACTATATGCATAAGCTGACCGGCGAAGACGGTTATTACAACGAAGCCGTCCGCCTGTCACAGGATATCAAAAACCACATGGAGTATGTCGGTACCCCCCTGGGCACCACCGCTCAATGGGATCATGGCATGCCGGAACTTGGCGGCAGCACCCTGGGCCCCCAGCCGACCAACTATGCCCGTTATACCATGCAGGGCATGGCCGATCTGGCATTCGAGAATTTCAGTATCTTCGATAACGACAGTCTGCTGACTTCCGTGGCCAATACGGCGGCTTATTACGTATTGAACAGCAAGGCACCCTCGGCCATCGCCTATTATATCGATGGCAGCGGCGAACAAACGGATGACCTCTATGTCATTTCGCCTTTTACCGCAATGGCCTATTGGGACGCATCCGGTAAAATCGTCAACCTTTCCACGCAGATTTTTCAGAATATCGAAGGTGATGAAACAACGCCACGACGGATTTATGTCCCTGCGGGCCTGTTTCTGAATGCCATGAAAAATAAATAGAAAACATCCGTAGCTGAAACACGACGGCCCTGCATTTTGTGCTGCAGGGCCGTCGTTGTGTTTGGGATACAGAGATCGGATCAGATGCCGTTATCGGCCTTTATCACAGTTCTTCGGCAAACCAAAACCCAGATCCACAGGATCAAGGTCAGGTTCAGGAGAAATCCTAAAATGGAAAAGGCGATAATAGTGCGCAGAGCATCCCAGTAAATGCCGCCGGCGACCAGTATGATGGTCCGGGATGAGAGAATGAGGCATTCGAAAAAAAACAGGTTGCGCTGCTGCCTCAGGATCCTGGCGAACAATACGGCAGGAACATTGCTGAACGAAATGAAAATCCACAAGATCAGCCATCTTACGTAAATGCCCGCGGTAAGCCATTCCTTGCCGAAAATCCAGGGGAAAAAGCGCGGCGCCCAGACGAAAATGATGATGGTTGGCAGGGTCGCCAGCAGCATCAGGCCGCAGGTCGATTTGACGAACAGCGGCTGGATGTCCTGTCCCAGATTGTCGACTTCGCTGGCTTTTTGAAACAGTACCTGGCGCAGAGGCCGTAATATGAAATTAGTTGGCAGGTGCAGGATTTTCATGCCGAAAGCATAGGCGCCTGCGATGGCGATGCCGTAAAAATGCCCCAGAAGCAACACCGGCAACCCCTGGGAAAGAGCATTCATGAGGTTCTGTGGCGCGGAGTACAAAGGGAAATCGCGGTATTCCAGGGAGGTTGCTTTTACGTTGTGCCAGTGAAAAAAATAGCCTGCCTGGTCCAGATCCTTTTTGAACACGTTCCAGAGTTTCAGGCTGGCAATGAACTGGGAGACTACCGAGCCAAGAATCAAACCGACGGCGCCTGCCTGAAGCAGGCCGCTCATCAGCCAGATACTCACTGATGCCAGCGACTGGACGATCTGGGCTCTGGAGGTTTCGGCAAACGCCTTGATGCGCACGCACCAGGCCTGCAGGGTCTGGTGCAGGCCAAAAGCCAGGGCCGAGATGGCGAGCAGGGGCACGAACCACCATGCTTCGACCTTTATCAGGTTCCGGATGATGTCGGGCGCGACAATGCCGGTCAGCAGACAGAGAACAGTGATGGCCGCTACGGAAATACAGGCGGCAAAAAACAGGTTCAGAGCCTCGATTTTTCCCCTGGGAAGCATGATAGCCTGGGTATATTGAAGCGTGACGATGGCCGTAATGACTCCCAGTACCGAGTTGTAAGAGCCGAATACACCGAAATCCGTCGGGGAAAAAAGGCGGCTGATGACAGGCATCAGGGCAAAGCCGATTAACTGAGCGATCGCCGTGCCCGACATGACAATGGAAAGGTTGCGCAGAAAAGAGCCTTTTCTGAAGTGTTTTTTCCAGAACCTTTGGAAGACGCCAGACCCGATTTTCACGCTATCGTTGATCATTCTCCCACCTTTTAAGCGGATTCAGCTTGTCGTTACCGGTGTTTCAATTCTGACATCGCCATGGCGGTGGCGCTTGCCGCGCCAATGAAAAAACCATCCCGGCGGGAATGTAAATCCTGCGGGGATGGTCCGGGTTTTCCTCGGCCAGAAAATAGGCTTTTTCCGATATGCTCAAGATTTTACGGTCGTCGGACCATCGGCCGAGCATCGCCCAGGGGGAAATGGCGTAGCGGGCTGCCGTCTCCCGTTTTTTACCTGAACCATCGATATGAAAGGCGAAGGTTGCTCCAGTGAGGTCGTTCATTACGAAGTGAGCGAGAGTGGCGGCCAGGTCCTCCATGAACCCGGGCTCTGAAAAAACATCGAAATTTTCACTGGCGAGATCTGCCGCGGCCTGTACTGTATAACGCGCATATTGAAAAGGCTGCGGATCGTGCGCGTTATGCCCTTTGACGGCCATGGTGTGATTCCACATGGCCGCGGTTCCTTCCCGGACCGGAATTTTTCGTATGTGGCGCCGCACCGTTTCCGCCATGCGGCGTGCCTCGTTTTCATACGCTTCGTTTCCGGTCAGCTGCGCCATGTAATAGTGGTAGCGGATCCACTGCATGGTGACGTGGATGAGATGTTTTTCCAGAAAGGGAAAGCCCCGGGGGATTCCCTTGCGTTTACGCCATTTTGCTTCGAAGTGGTTGGCAAGATAATCGGTCCAGAACCGGGCGCGTTCGGCATACCTCGGGTCCAGGTCGCGGTTGACCTGATAGGCACGGGCGATCGCGGCAATCAGGGCATGACTCAGCATTTCGTCCATTTGATGAACGTCCGTGCCTTCGTATCCTTTGTCATGGCGATACTGCCAGTTCAGATAGCCATCGGTCTCATGGATATTGCCGCCTCTGCGCAGGACGGAGCGATCCCTGAGCTGCGCGCGCATCAGTTCGGCCAGTCGGTCGACCTCGGCGAGGATGCGCATGTCGCCGGTGATCCGGAATACCTGCAACATGGAGGTGATGTGGGTATTCAGGGCGCGGCCGTAATGATAGGTGTTGTTGCTCTTGGCCAGCAGGGTGGCGTTGAGGTATTGCCGGGGATTGTAGAGAACCGCCAGAAACCGGTGATACCAGGGTGCGATCTCCTCTGGAAGTTGCTCGGAGGAAAAGCCGGGATCCGCACGCAGCGGCAGACAAAAGGCGGGTCGCCTGTCCTGTGTGGAGAAGGGAATCGACGGCAGCCACCAAAAAGCCATGAGAACTGGCACCAATAGCAGGAACAGAAGTTTGCCTTTTTGGGTCATCGAAATCCTTACCTTGTGGCGAGCAAAGATGCATCCCGGTGAGAACCGTCTCCATGATGACAGATATCATTGCGTGCTGCAGTAAATTGTAGCAGGTCCCTGCCCCGGCGTCAGGCACATAGGGGTAAACCTGTTACAATGGGAAACAGATCAGATGCTGCCGGGAAGCAGCTGTGAGGCTTATGGTCAAGCCGGTGAAGGGGTGGAAAAACACATATATATTACCAGGAGTGAATCGATGAAGATTGCTATTCATGCCGGGGAAGGCGACTTTTCGAAACGCTGGATAGACTACTGCCAGGAAAAAAAACTCGTTTTCGAGATAGTTGATTGTTTTGATTCAGATATTATTGATACGCTTCGCGATTTTGACATACTTCTGTGGCATTGGCGATGGATACATCCAGAATCCCAACTGGCCGCAAGACAGATCGTTGCTTCAATTGATAAAATGAACATTGTAAATTATCCAAACCTTAATACATGCTGGCATTACGATGATAAACTAGGGCAAAAATATTTATTGGAAAGTATTTCCGCTCCTACTATAAAAACATGGGTTTTTTATGATAAGAAAAAAGCCCTTAAATGGATAAATGAGACGGAATTTCCAAAAGTATTTAAATTGAGGTGTGGTTCGGCATCAGTAAATGTGAGCCTTGTTAAAAATAAAAAAGAAGCCATAAAATTGTGTACCAAAGCATTCCACAATGGATTTATCCCACGAGGTTCCTATTTCAGTGATACAAAAACCAAAATTAAAACAATCAAAAACCGACGCATGCTTTTCGAAAAAATTAAAAGAATTCCGCAGTCCCTGCAACATATTGCAGCATCGAATCGGGTGATTCCCAGGCAGATCGGCTATGTCTATTTCCAGGAATTTCTGCCAGGAAACGATTGCGATCTGCGAATGACCATCTTGGGTGGCAAAGCCTTTGGCGTGATGCGAAAAACCAGGGAAAATGACTTTCGGGCCAGCGGTAGCGGTGTTGTTATTCACGACCCCGCCAAAGTGGATTTGCGCTGCGTAAAAATTGCTTTTGAAACAGCAAGAAAGATCGGTGCCCAAAGCCTGGCCTTCGATTTTCTCTGGGACCGGGACGGACAACCGCGCATAGCAGAGATGAGCTATTGTTTTCCGGAGCGTGGGGTGAAAGGGTGTCCGGGTTGGTGGGATGAAAACCTGGGCTGGCATGAAGGCAGTCTCTATCCCCAGGACCTCATTCTGGAAAGCATGGTCGATGAATATCAGCGAAAAATTACGCGTACTTGATGCTGGCTCCGTAAATGCAGCCTTTTTGCCAGAAACAAGAACATGCGCTGCGGTTTTTGAAAAAGTCCAACCGGAAAGATGCGATGCATGGAGACAGAGTCGAGGCGAATTATCGTTTACTTGCCCGCGTTGACGGGAGGAGGGGCTGAAAGGGTCATGCTCAACCTCGCTCACGGTTTTATATCCGCGGGGTGCGATGTTGATCTGGTGGTTTCCAGCCTGTCAGGTCCTTACCTGGCTGAGGTTCCTGAGGGGGTGTTGTTGCATGACCTCGGAACGCGCCGGGTGTCGAGATCCTTTTGGAAATTCTTTCATTTTATCAAAGCCCGGCCGCATGCCGTTGTCTTTACCACGCTGCAGTACGCGAACATTTTCTGTCTGCTGTTAAAAATTTTTTTCCGGATTAAAAATCCGGTCTTTATACGGGAATCCAATGCCGTATCCCGGAAATTGCGGGGACGAAACCTTAGGGAACGTGCTTTTCGGTTTTTGATCCAAACCCTGTATGCATCGGCCGATGGCATTATCGCGGTGTCCCGGGGCGTAAAGAGCGATTTGACGGCCAATTTTCGGATTCCGCCGCAGAACATTGCGGTTATTCCGAATCCGGTGGTCGTGCCGGCAGTCCTTCCGGAACAGCACAATTGCGCACCTCACGCCTGGCTGGAGGAAGGCAATCCCCCTGTTATACTTGGAGTTGGCAGGCTGGAAGCGCAAAAAGATTTTGAAACCCTGATCGAGGCCTTCTCGCAGGTGAGGAAACGTCTGCCGTGCAGGCTTATCATCCTGGGCGAGGGATCCCGCAGGGCGGCCTTGATGAAGGTTGCACAGGCTCTCGACGTAAGTGACCATGTCGATCTGCCCGGTTTTGTTCTCGATCCCTTTTCGTTCATGCGCAAAGCGGGGGTTTTTGTCCTGTCATCGAGGTGGGAAGGTTTTCCAAATGCTCTCATCCAGGCTCTTGCCTGTGGATGTCAGGTTGTAAGCACCGATTGCCCCTTTGGTCCGGCTGAAATTCTGGAAGAAGGCAAGTATGGTGCTTTGGTTCGTGTGGGAGAACCCCAGGAAATGGCCGAGCGCATCGCTGAGATTTTAAATGGTCATTTGCTCATGAATGAAGGCGTTGATTGGCACGCCAGATATGCAGAGGACAGCATTGTGAATCAATATTTAAGGTTCTTTGGGCTATGATAAAAAACAAATTATTCAATATAGAATTTCCATTATTTATTTATGTATTAAGCGTTATTCTCTTTTCGTTTCATAGTGAGAATTTTATTATATCTTATCTATCTGGAGTGCTTCTCGCTGTATGGTTTGTCGTTGATAAGTTGATAAGAAAAGATTTCGTTATTTTTGGATTTACAATCTATCACACAATTTTCATGGCATTTTTGTTTTTATGTTCATTTGGATTAATCTCTAACCCTGGCGGCTTTGAGAGATTTTTGACTGTTGTACAGATTTTTCTATTATCGATTATAGTAACAGATATTGTTGTAATAAAAAAAGGACTCGATGCCATAAAACTCGCCGTTATTTCGGGGTGTGTCTATGCTTGCTTTATTGTGAGCCTTCAACAAGGAAGCGAGATGATATACGGAAATGTAGACCGTGTTGGATCTACACTCCAAAATCCCAATGCATTTGCTTTAGCCCTCATTGTCGGCATGATTTTTTCTTTTCATGAGATCATTACGGAAAATAAAAAATTCAATAAGCTGCGTAATATTTTAAGTGTTTTACTTATTTTATGGTTTGGCTATTATATTATTTATTATACAGGATCCAGAAAAGGTATTATCTTGCTATTTTTTATCAATATCATGATTTTTGTTTATATTTTTATTTATTCAAAAATCAATCAGAAAATATTTGTTCTTTTTTCGTTTCCAATTATTGAAATGATCCTGATTTATTTTTTGGCAAAATCACCTTATTTTTCCAGGATGAGAAACCTGTTTGTATTGCTGTCCGGGGGGAGTGTTTCCGAGGGGAGCATGGATGTCCGCACCGCTATGTTATTGAGAGCATTTGATCTTTGGAGGCAAAGGCCCTTTTGGGGTTGGGGCATTGACCAATACAGGTTGGTTTCCGGGTTCAATACCTATTCTCATAACAATATTTCCGAGATTATTGTCAATAATGGATTGATTGGATTTCTGTTTTACTATGGGATGTTTTTTGTTTTGTTTTTATCAATATTTAAAAATATAACAAAACAAAATAAAATCATATTTTGGGTGATGACCGGATTGATTGTTTTGCTTATGAATGATTTCGGAATGGTTTCATATTATTCGAAAATACATTGGATTCTTTTTTCAACACTTGTTGCAACGATAAAAATAAACGAGACCAGAGATAAAATAGCGATACAGAATGATTAAAATTGCTATGATATTTATGCGATTTCCAGCAGCAAGCGAAGCATTTGCATCTTCCGATGTGAGGGTTCTTTCTTCATTGGATTGCGAAGTCCACGTTTATAATTTAAGGCCGTCGGTTGCAAACAATCAACAGTTAATAATCGAACGCGGTCTTGAAAATATAAAAATATCAAAAGCCAATTCTTTCAGTATTTTAAAAGGGATTCTTCAGTTTTTTCATCGCCCCCAAGTTGCTATTCCTTTGTTGTTGTGGTGTATTAAGAATTCACGATTTAATATCAATCATTTTTTGAAAACGTTGTTTCTTTTACCGAGAACCCTTGATGTCTTTACGCAGATTGAAAAGACCCGTCCCGATGTTGTGCATCTGTTTTGGGGACATTACCCGGCGATGGTCGGTTTCCTGGTCAAAAGGTTCTGCCAACGGATCCGCCTTTCCATGTTTCTGGGGGCTTACGATCTTCTGACGGCTTTTAACGGAAGCTGGCAGGTTGCATCAAAAGCCGATGTCGTGTGGACGCATGCCCGCTGCAATCTTGACAGGCTGGAAAATGCCGGCATTCCCGGCAGCAAAATTGTGGTGTGGCACCGGGGTATCGATCTGTCGCTGGTGCCTTCCTGCCGCGATAATCATCGACCTTTACGGATTGTCACTGCCGGTCGACTGGTCAGTGGCAAAGGGTTCGCGTTTCTCATCGAGGCTTTTTCCGCCATTCATGGACAATGCCCCGACGTGGAGCTTGTTCTGCTCGGTGACGGACCAGAAAGGGCCAACCTCGAAAAACAGGTGCGGGGCTTCGGGCTGGAGAGGGCCGTGACTTTCAAGGGGCATGTCAAGCATGCGCAGGTTTTCGCCGAGTTCAGCACCAGCCGGGTCTTTCTGTTCTGCAGCCAAAACCCTTCCGAGCGTTTGCCAAATGTTGTCAAGGAGGCGATGGCCTGCGGCTGCGTGTGCGTGGTAACGCCTACGCCTGGGATTGAAGAGCTTGTGCGGGACACGGTAACCGGCTTTGTTGTGCCGAAAGACATGCAACAGATCGTTTTGGTTGTCTGCCGTCTGTTGGAAGATGCCGCTTTGCAGCAAACCATTGCCGCTAACGCGAGGCAGTTCATCGCCGATGCCTTTAATGCCGAAACGCAGATCAGGTGGCAGTTGCGCAGATGGCAGGCTCTTGTTGAGCATGGATCGTTGCAGTCCCGGGGCGAATAGGGGGTACGATTTTGCACATCCTTTATCTGCATCAATATTTTGTGCCGCCCGATGGAGCTTCCGGGACGCGCTCCTATGAAATGGCCCGGCGCCTGGTGCAATCGGGGCATAAAGTTACCCTGGTTACGGGCAGCAGCGGCTTCCCGCCGGGATATCATGTCGGCGAGGGCCTTAAACAGCTCGTCATCGATGGTATTTCCCTGAAGGTTTTGCCGGTTCCCTATTCCAACCGCTTCTCCTTTTACAGGCGATTGCGTGCGTTTTTCGAATATTCCCTGCGCAGCCTGGTTCAGATCTGCAGGGAAGAACGGGTGGATCTTGTCTTTGCCACCAGCACGCCTCTGACCATTGCCATTCCTGGATGGATCGCAAAACTCTGGCATCGATGCCCGATGGTCTTTGAAGTTCGCGATTTGTGGCCCGAAATGCCCATAGCCATCGGCGCCTTGCGAAATCCGGTCCTCATCTGGCTGGCTGAAAAACTTGAACAGTTCGCTTACAGGCATGCCGCGCATGTGATCGCCCTGTCGCCGGGCATTGCCCGTGGTGTCGCCCTTGCAGGTTACCCCGAAAACAAAATTACCGTGATCCCGAACAGTTGCGATGTATCCCTGTTCCGTTTTGACAGTCAGCAGGGCAACCCTTTCCTCGAACAAAATCCGATGTTTCGGGAGAAGCGCCTGGTAGTCTATGCGGGAACCTTCGGTTTTCTTAACGGGGTCGATTATCTTGCCGAGATTGCCAGGGAAATGGCGCTGCTTGATTCCGAAATCTGTTTTCTGGTTGTAGGGCATGGCAGGGAAGAAGAGAAGGTTGCCGAAAAGGCCGCATCCCTCGGCGTTTTGAACAAAAATTTCTGGATGTTGCCGCCGGTTCCCAAAAATTTCATGCCCTACGTTCTGGGGGCCGCCGCCCTGGGCGTGTCGACTTTTATCGACCTGCCGCAGATGTGGAACAATTCCGCCAACAAGTTTTTCGACTGTCTTGCCGCCGGCCGGCCGGTGGTTATCAACTATGCGGGCTGGCAGGCTGAGTTCCTTGCCCGTACCGGAGCCGGGCTGGTCGTTCCCCCCCGGCAGCCAGACGAGGCCGCCCGGCGGATTCACGCATTTCTGCACGATCCGGATCGTTTGTGCAAGGCCCGTGCTGCGGCCCGTGCCGCGGCGGACCAGGAATTCAATCGTGACCGGCTGGCGGCGCAGCTCGAGGGTATTTTCCGATCATTGGTTTGACAGGCGAAGGGGATGGTAGTGGACGCTGAGTTTATTCTGCCGGAGGATCGCAGGTGGCGAGATTTTCTTACAACGGCGTCTCATGATTGCTATCACCTGCCGGAATATGTCCGTTTTGCGGCAAAACACGAAGGCGGCTCCCCCGGAGCGTACTATGTAGAAAACAATGGCATGGCACTGCTGGTTCCCGTGCTCAGGCAGGCGCTGCCGAAAGATCTTGGCGGCACGGGCATGGCATGCGATTTTATCTCCCCATACGGTTACCCGGGTCCGATTTTTTCCGGGGGTACGGATGCGCCCAACGCCCGGGAACTTTTCGCCGGTTTTCTCGATATTGCCAGGAGCCAGGGGGCGGTCGCAATTTTTTTGCGCATTCATCCCTTGTTGCAGGACTTTTTATCCACCATGGCCGATTTCGGCGAACTTGTCATGCATGGACGCACGGTTTTTGGTGAAATGAGCGGGGGGAGGGATGACATCTGGTCCGGATTGAGCGGCAATCACTGGAGAAATATCAAAAAATTGCAAAAATCCGGGTTTGTTTCCGTGCATAACGACTTCGCATGGTGGGAAGGTTTCATAGGCGTCTATCTCGAAACCATGCGCCGGGTCGGAGCAACGCGGCAGTATTTTTTCTCCAGGGATTACTTTGACGATCTCCGGCAGGCGCTCGGCAACCGGCTGCACTTGTGGTCCGTGCACTCGCCGCAGGGGGCACTGGCGGCGGCTTCGATTTTTATCGAAACAGATGGTATCGTGCAGTTTCATCTGGGCGGAACCGCTGCAGAATTTTCTTCATTCGCGCCGGCAAAGCTCCTTATGTACGATGTCGGAAATTGGGCAAATGCCCAAAACGCCAGGTTTTTTCACCTTGGCGGCGGGGTCGGTGGGCGGGAAGATTCTCTTTTCAGCTATAAATCGGGTTTTTTTAAAAACTACTCCAATTTTTACACGCTCCGGATTATCGCCGACGAACCGAAATACAGGCAACTGACAACAATCTGGAAAAACAATACCCTCGATAGCCATTGCGATCTGCATTTCTTTCCCATTTACAGGCAGGAGCTTTCCTGATTCACCCCGGGTTGTCTTTCCTGACCGTCTTTCAACATGCGACGCCAGCATGGTGCAACTCCCCGCAGCTATTGTCTTTGTGTCCCCTGCATTGCTTGACACGGTCGCATCTCGCGTTATTATCTTGAGAAACCACTTAGAAATAGCGTACTTAGCTGGTATCCATCCCTGACCTCCGGATGGACAGCAGCGTAGTTATCATACGAAAAAAATGGCGTCACCATTCCGAGTTCAGGGATGGTGCACGGGATCTCTGACATGGGTGCTATCGGCATGGGCTGTACGGCCCGGAAAGAACGCCATGTACTTCGAGCGAAGCATATTGAGCCTTGTTCTCGATAACCTTGGGCCATTTCCTGCTCTTAAAATATTAGCTAAACGAATGTTTAAAATTGATTACTATTACTTTTTGAAGATAAACTTATCCAGAATTGTTTCTTTAAAACGGATAAGGAATGATGTTTTTATTGAAAAGGCAAGTCAAGAAGATTGGGAAAAAATTCTATCCAAGTTAAAGAAATATTCAAAAACAGAAAGAAAGGAAATTCTGTCAAGACTTTTATTTTACAAGAAAGGATTCAATGGTTGTTATTTTGCAAAAGACAAATTTTCGGATATAATTTCAATGCAGTGGTTAATAACAAGTGAAGATAATGAGTTAATTTCAAGCGAGATGTATAGTGTTTGGGCCTCCTTAAAACCACATGAATGTATGGTTGAGAATCTTTATATTTTTCCTGAATATCGAAAAACAGGGGTGTTTTCCTCGGTAAACTATCTCTTGCTGAAAAAAGCCATGGATAGCGGGATATCGGTCTGTAAAACTTTTATTCGAAACGAAAATGTCCCGGCGCTGAACGGATTTCTCAGCCTGGGTTTCAAAATTGAAGAATTGTATCTCGGCACCAATTTTCTGGGCCATAGCAAAAGAAGGGTCCGGAAAGGCTCATTGGAGGGCTACCGCGCCGGGTAGCTACGGGTCGCCGACGCCCTTGCATATTTTTCCGAGGCACCAATACCATGGAATGCCGGCATTTTGTTGATTCCCATCCCATCGGAGACTTCAGGTTATATGTGTGGAATCGCGGGTGTTTTGAATACGTTGCAACACAATCCGCTGTCCGAACAGCTCGTTCCGCGCATGCTGGCCATGATCCAGCACCGTGGACCCGACGCCTGCGGGGCCTATTGGTCGCCGGACTTTGCCATGGGCAACGCCCGCCTCAGCATCATCGGTCTTGCCTCGGGCCTGCAGCCGATCGGCAACGAAGACGGCTCCCTCTGGATCGTCTACAACGGAGAGGCTTTTAATTATGTCGAGTTGAAAGAGGAGCTTGTAAAGGCCGGCCATCGTTTCAGAACCGATACCGATACCGAAGTTGTGCTGCATCTGTATGAAGAATACGGACCGTCCTGTCTGGAAAAAATCAACGGGCAGTTCGCATTGGCGATCTGGGACGCCGGCAGGCGGGAATTGTTTCTCGCCCGGGACCGATTCGGCATCCGTACGCTTTTTTACTGCGAACAGGGCGGCCGGTTTTCGTTTGCTTCAGAAATAAAGTCGCTGTTCGTTGTCCCCGGAGTTGCTCGCGAGATCGATCCAGGGGCGCTTGACGAGATTTTCACCTTCTGGACAACTCTGCCTCCCCGCACTGTGTTCAAAGGTGTGCAACAGCTTCTGCCCGGGCACTACATGACTGTCGGAGACGGACATGTCAGCCAGCATCGCTATTGGTCGCTGCCATATTTTAATAAATTCGAAAGGTGGGACGGCAGTTTCACCGAAGCCATGGAACATCTCGACGCGCTGCTCACCGATGCGGTGAGGCTGCGTCTGCGGGCCGATGTGCCCGTGGGAGCCTATCTGAGCGGCGGCCTGGATTCCTCGATTGTCACGGCCCTTATCACGCGGCATTTCAATAACAGGCTCAAAACCTTTTCCATGCGATTTGCGGAGTCCGCGTTTGATGAGTCTGTTTTTCAGGATCAGCTGGTCAAGCATCTGGGAACGGATCATTGTTCCGTTGTTGTGTCATCCGATCAGATCCGGGAGTCTCTGCCTGCGGTCATCTGGCATTGCGAAACGCCTCTTTTACGCACGTCTCCGGTGCCGCTGTACCTGTTGTCGCGACTGGTGCGTGAGCACCGTTTCAAAGTTGTCCTGACCGGGGAGGGAGCTGACGAGATCTTTGGCGGATATAATATTTTCAAGGAAGCCAAGGTTCGTCACTTCTGGGGAAGACAGCCTGACTCCACCCTGCGGCCGCGCCTTCTCGAAAAACTCTACCCTTATGTGTTTACCAACCCGTCCCGTGGACGGGCTTTTCTCTATCAGTTTTTTGCCACGCGGCCCGAAGATCGTTCAAATCTTTTATTTTCGCACCAGCTTCGATGGAATAACGGACGACGCAACACAGCGCTGTTTTCCGATACCTTGCGCAGTTGCCTGGACGGTTGCGATTCCTATGAGCGGGTGGCCGCGGGTCTGCCGGCCGATTTCCTTCAGCGGGAATTGTTTTCCCGCACACAGACGCTGGAAGTTGGAATTTTCCTTTCCAACTATCTTCTGTCTTCCCAGGGAGACCGGGTCGCCATGGCCAACTCTCTTGAAATTCGCCTGCCTTTTCTCGATTACCGTGTTGTTGAATTTGCCGCGCGCCTGCCGGCCCACTGGAAACTGCACGGTCTGAATGAAAAATATATTCTCAAGAAAACTTTTGGTGGTCTGTTGCCGGGAAGCATTGCGCAGCGCCCCAAACAACCTTATCGAGCTCCCATCCGTGAAGCTTTTCGCAACACCGTCGGCGACTCCTGGATGGCAGAACTGCTCAGTGAGGCGGCAATTTCCCGGGCCGGGTATTTTCATCCCGACCGCGTAGCGCATCTTGTGTCCCACTTTCGCAAGGACCCGGGCGTTGCCGCCGGCGAAAACCAGAATATGGCTTTGACCGGCATACTTACCACCCAGTTGACCCATCAGCTGTTTGTCGAGGATTTTCATGGATTGCAGGCCGCGCCGGCCACGCTGAAGCGCCTTGTGCGCGAAGACGGGCGGCACATTCAGGTTTCACATCCAGGGTGATGCGATGATTGAAAAACGACGGTTTTCTCCGGATTGCCTGCGGGTGGATCCGGCCGGGGAGGTGGAAGCGATTTGTTCGCGTCTGCGTGAGGTTCTCAAAAATAGCCTTCGCCGTCGGGGATTCGTCCTTGGCCTGTCCGGGGGCATTGACAGCAGCGTGACGGCCGCCCTGGTGGTGCGGGCGGTGGGCGCGGACCGTGTCCTGGGGCTGGAAATGCCCGAAAGACACTCTGCCGAGGAATCCTTGCGGCTCAGCAGTTTGCTGGCCCGCCATTACGGTATCGAAACCTGCCGGGAAGATATTACGCCGGTGCTTGAAGCCCTTCGGTTTTATCGTCGCTACGAGGACGCGGTTCGCAGGGTGGTGCCGGAATACGGGCAAGGATGGAAATCCAAAATTGTTTCTTCCAATCCGATACAAACCGGAGGTTACAACTTTTTTTCCATTGTGGTGGAAACCTCTGAAGGGCAGCGGATGAAGAGGCGCTTGCCTCTGCAGGCCTACCTTGAGATTGTAGCGGCCACCAATTTCAAGCAGCGCACCCGCAAAATGCTCGAATACTATCATGCAGACCGTTGCCACTACGCCGTAGCGGGTACCCCGAACAGGCTTGAGTACGATCAGGGATTTTTCGTTAAACAAGGCGATGGCGCGGCCGATGTCAAGCCGATTGCCCATCTGTACAAAAGCCAGGTGTATCAGCTGGCGGAATACCTGGAAGTGCCTGAAATCATTCGTCGCCGTCCTCCGACAACGGATACCTACTCCTTGAGCCAGGGGCAGGATGAATTTTACTTTTCGCTACCCTACAGGGAGATGGATCTATGCCTTTACGCGAAAAACAACGGCATTCAGGCGAGTGAGGTCGCGCCCTTTGTCGGGCTGGATGCCGCCCAGGTCGAAGGGGTTTTCAGGGATATCGAGATCAAACGCTCCACAACCCGCTATCAGCACCAGCCCCCGTTTCTTGTCGGGCCGGTTCCCCAGATCGATGTCTGCATGGGGCATGGCTGAGAACAGTTTTCCCGGTAATGGACGAAAGGAGGACAAATGAAAGAAGGTTTTTCGGCGGGTACCGGTTCCTCAGGACAGGAGTTGATGTCCGATGCTTCAAACCTGGTCAGGAAATACATCGTTGAAAATTTCATGTTCGGAGACGACGCCGGGCTGGACGATATGACATCCTTGCAGGCCAGCGGGATTATCGATTCGACCGGGATTCTCGAACTTGTCACATTTCTTGAGGAGCGCTTTTCCATTGCCATCTCCGACGAAGAGCTGATCCCCCAGAATCTGGATTCCATCCATAATGTGGTCTGTTTTCTGAATGGGAAATGCCCGCTCCGGAATATCCTCTGAGAAACCTGTCTTGCAGCGGGCCGCAGGGCTTTCGGTGGGGAGGCCGGAATGAATCCGGAATCGAAGGGCAGCAGAAAGCTGAAAATATGCAGACAAATCCGTACCTGGTTCATCATTTTCTCGAATATTCCGCTGCGCGGCATGGTCGTAAGGTGGCGCTGGTCTGCGACGGCCTGCGTCTGACCTATGGGGAGATCGACGCGGCTGCGAACCGGTTTGCACGGTATCTGGTTTCCATTGGCGTAGACCGTCACCAGCGGGTGGTGATTTTTCTGGACAATTCCGTTGAAGCGGTGATCGCTCTGTTCGGCACGCTCAAGGCCGGTGCCGTTTTTGTGCTGCCCAACGTTACCATGAAAAGCGCCAAGCTTGCCTATATCCTCAACAATTGCGGAGCGACGACCCTGGTTGCGCATGATTCCCGCAGACGCGTCATCGAGGAGGCCATGGCCGATGCGGACGGAGTGCGACACCTTGTCTGGTGCCATCACGGACAACCTTGCGAGGCTCCGCAAGGATCTCGCCGCCTGGATTCGTTTACACAATGGTCCGATCTGTTTGTAGCCGGTGACAGCGATGCCGGCGGGCGGCTGCCAGCGGTCATCGACAGGGATCTGGCCACGATCATCTACACCTCCGGGTCCACCGGCGAACCCAAGGGCGTGGTGTCGGCACATTACAATATGGTTGCCGCCGCACGCAGTATCACAACCTATCTGGAAAACGTTGAGACGGATATCGTTCTGAACACCTTGCCGTTTTCTTTCGATTATGGACTTTATCAGTTGCTGATGGTGTTTCTATTCGGTGGGACCCTGGTGCTGGAAAACTCCTTTACCTACCCCCGGGTTGTGCTGGAACGCCTCGCCGTCGAGGAGGTTACGGGCTTCCCCATCGTGCCGACCATGGTGGCCATGCTTCTTCAAATGCGGGATCTTGCCCGTTTCGATTTCAGATGCCTGCGCTATCTCACCAATACCGGGGCGGCGCTGCCGGTGGCTCACATCAGAAGCCTGCGGAAGATGCTGCCGCATGTCCGGATTTTCTCCATGTACGGACTGACCGAGTGCAAAAGGGTTTCCTATCTGCCCCCGGAAAAGCTGGATGAAAAACCCGATTCGGTTGGTATTCCCATCCCGAACAGTGAAGTTTTCGTTGTCGATGCCACAGGACGGGAGGTGGCGGCGAATGAAGTCGGCGAGCTTGTGGTTCGGGGGTCGCATGTAATGCAGGGCTATTGGAACGATCCCGTTGAGACAGCCAGGGTTTTTCGCCCCGGCAATCGGCATGGCGAGATTGTGCTGCATACCGGGGATCTGTTCCGTCGGGATGCGGAGGGCTACCTGTATTTTGTATCCCGCACGGACGATTTGATCAAAACCCGGGGAGAGAGGGTCAGCCCGAAGGAAATCGAAAATGCCCTGTGCGCTCTCGATGGCGTTGCGGAGGCGGCGGTTGTCGGGGTTCCCGATGAGGTGCTTGGCAAAGCCCTTAAGGCTTTTGTTGTTTGTGGGCGGCAGGCTCATCTGAGTGAGATGCAGGTGCAGGCATATTGCCATAAGACCCTGGAGCCATTCATGGTACCGAAATACGTGGAATTCGTGGAGGCGCTACCGAAAACCTCAAGCGGTAAAATCGACAGGAAAAGCCTGCATTGACGGCCGGAAGGAGGTGTCGGCATGGGCCAGGGCATCAAGACAGTCTGCAAAAGGGGGATGGATCTGATCTGTGTTCTGCCGGGATTGATTCTTTTGTCTCCCTTGCTGGCGGCTGTTGCCCTCGGGGTTTTGTGGAAAATCGGGCGTCCCGTGCTGTTTTGCCAGGCACGGCCCGGTCTCGGGGGCAAACCTTTCATGTTATACAAGTTTCGCACCATGACCGATGCCAGGGATGCCTCCGGGAAACTGCTGCCTGACGGTATGCGCCTTACGCCGCTGGGGATTTTTTTGCGCAATGCCAGCCTTGATGAACTCCCGGCCCTGTTCAACGTTCTTAAAGGCGACATGAGCCTGGTCGGTCCGCGACCGTTGCTGATGCGATATTTGCCGTATTATACGCCACGGGAACACATGCGCCACGATGTCCGGCCCGGCATTACCGGCTGGGCCCAGGTAAACGGCCGCAACTACCTGCCCTGGGATGAACGGCTGGCGCTCGATGTCTGGTATGTCGATAACTGGTCCTTGTGGCTGGATCTGAAAATTCTGATCAAAACCTTTTTACAGGTGCTGCGACGCGAAGGCGTGTCGGCCGATCCCGACGCCGCGGAAACCGATCTTGACCGGGAGCGGTCCGCCCGGTGCAAAGAGGGACATTCCGATCCGGGTACAAAGGAGTGCAGATGACATTGCATGCAAAAGGTGCCTCGGGCATGGACGGCAGCTGGGTCATGCCGCCGTGGCCGGTGTTCGACGAAGAGGACATTGCCGCCGTTTCGCAGGTGTTGCGCTCCGGCAAGGTCAATTACTGGACCGGGACGGTCACCCGCCGGTTCGAAGCCGAGTTTGCCGAGCGGTTGGGGGTGCGTCACGCCATCGCTCTGGCCAACGGAACGGTAGCCCTGGAGCTTGCCCTGCATGCTCTCGGCATCGGTCCCGGCGATGAAGTCGTGACCACCTGCCGCACCTTCATCGCCTCGGCAAGCGCGGTGGTTGCACGCGGTGCCGTTCCGGTTCTTGCGGATGTCGATCCCGATAGCCAGAACATCACCGCGGAAACGATCGCCAGGGTTCTTACGCCGCGCACGCGTGCCATTATCGTCGTGCATCTGGCCGGCTGGCCTTGTGAGATGGAACCTGTCATGCAGTTGGCCCGATCTCACGGGCTGAAAGTGATTGAGGATTGTGCTCAGGCCCATGGCGCCACCTACCGTGGGCAGCCGGTGGGCAGCATCGGCGACATGGGCGCGTTTTCCTTCTGCCAGGATAAAATCATGACCACGGGTGGCGAAGGCGGTTTGCTGGTCACCAATGATGACACACTGTGGGCCAAGGCCTGGGCGTATAAAGACCACGGCAAAAGTTTTGCCGCCGTTACTGCCTGCCGTGGCGAACCGGGATTTCACTGGTTGCACGAATCCTTTGGCACCAATTGGCGCATGACCGAAATGCAGGCGGCGCTGGGTTGCCGGGCTTTGCGGAAACTGGACCAATGGCTGCAGACAAGGCAGCGCAACGCGCATATCCTCACCCGGACCCTGGCAGGCCTTCCGGCCTTGCGTCTGACTCCGCCGCCAGCGCATGTGGGGCATGCCTACTACAAGTATTATGCCTTTCTCCGGCCGCGGATGCTCAAGCCGGGCTGGACCCGGGAACGCATTCTTTCCTGTTTGGAAGAGCGAGGTGTTCCTGGCCTGACGGGTGTATGCGGAGAGATCTATCTGGAAAAAGCTTTTACAAAAACCTGCCTTGGCCCGCCTGCGCCTCTGCCTGTTGCCCAGCGACTGCACCAAACCTCGCTTATGTTCCTGGTTCATCCAACGTTGCGGGAAGAAGACATGTTTATCATGGCAAACCGTATCGGTGAGATTTTGATGCAGGCCTCCAACGGCGACGCTGCTGCCGCAAGGCAGGTTTTGGATGGATGAAACTGGTTTTGCCGGGCACGATCCGTTGCGCATTTTCTTCAGTGACCGGATGGCCGCGCCGTTTGACAAAGCTCCGCCGTATGATATTTCTCTAAGTATGTAGATACTGAAAATATAAGCCTTCATTGATTTGGTATCGCGTCCTGGAATGACCGGGATGCGTGATCGGTTGCATGAAGGGGGTAGGGAGGCTTTTCAATCCTTCAGGAGGTAAAAAATGTTGAGCCTTCCTTTGCCATTTCAAAAAACCGGCGTCCGCAAGCTTCTGATTTTGCTCTTTCACATCGGAGCGATAGTCTTCTCTTTTGTAGATGCATTCGCGCTGCGATTCGATCTGAGGATACCTGCCGAATACTGGTCGGTGATCGTAACGCTGCTGCCCATTGTGGTACTCATCAAACTGCCTGTTTTCTGGCTCATGGGGCTTGCCGAGGGGTGGTGGCGCTACGTTTCCATGCCGGACCTGCTGCAGATTTTCAAAGCCAATATCGCGGCTTCTGTGGCTTTGGTCCTGTATGTGGTGTTTTTCCATTCCTATGAAGGCTTGCCCCGATCGGTCGTTCTTCTCGATTTTCTTCTGTGTTTTTCCATCATGATCGGTGTGCGGGTCGCGACCCGCATACTGCGCGAGCAGTTCGCGCTCAACTCCAAAGGCTATAACTCCAGGCACAAGTCGGTTCTGATCGTCGGTTCCGGGACTGTCGCCCAGACGATCGTTCGCGAGATCCGTGAAAATCCCAAACTCGACAAAGCGGTGCTGGGGTATATCGACAACGATATCCGGCGTCAGGGGAAAGTCTTCTATGGCGTGCCGGTGATGGGCACCCAGGATGACCTCGAAAAGATCTGCACCCGTCACGGGGTCGATATGGTTGTGGTTGCCCAGTCTTCCGTGACACCCCGGGATTTACGCGAGATCGCCACCTCTTGCAAGCGACACGGTATCGCTTGCAAAATACTGCCAACCCTCGGCGACATCATCGACGGCAGGGTTTCCATGGAACAATGCCGTTCCGTGTGCCTCGAAGATCTGCTCGGCCGATCCCCCATTCGCCTCGATGTGCGGGAAATCAACGCTTATCTCCACGGCAAGTCCATTCTGGTCACGGGCGCCGCGGGCAGTATCGGTAGCGAAATCTGCCGGCAGGTTGCAAATTTCGACCCGGCGCAGCTGATTCTTTTCGAAAATGCCGAAACCCCCTTGTTTCACCTCGAAAACGAACTGCGGGAAAAATTTCCCCGTCTTTCCCTGCTTCCCAGCCTCAGTGATATCCGGGATATGGAGAGAGTCTCAGCGGTTTTTTCCCGGTACAAACCCCAGGTCGTGTTTCATGCGGCGGCCTATAAGCATGTCCCGATGTCCGAGGTCAATCCGGTCGAAGTGGTTAAAAATAATGTTTTCGGAACCAGGAATATCGTCGATGCAAGTCTGGCGGGGGGCGTTGAACATTTCGTTCTGATTTCCACGGACAAAGCGGTCAATCCGACCAATATCATGGGGGCCACCAAGCGGGTTGCCGAACTCTACGTACAGAATCTGCCGCGTTCCGGGGAAACCAGAGCGGTTACCGTTCGGTTCGGCAATGTTCTGGGCAGTCATGGCAGCGTCATACCGACTTTCCGGGAGCAGATTCTCAGAGGTGGGCCGGTTACCGTAACTCATCCGGAAATTACCCGTTTTTTCATGACCATACCGGAGGCGGTACAGCTGGTTCTTCAGGCCGGGTGCATGGGGCAGGGGGGAGAGATTTTCCTTCTGGACATGGGTGATCCGGTCAAGATCGTCTGTCTGGCTGAAGAAATGATCCGGCTTTCGGGGCGCAAACCCTACGAGGAGATCGAAATTGTTTTCACCGGCCTGCGACCCGGGGAAAAACTCTATGAAGAACTGCTCATTTCCGGAGAGGGTGTCAAGGCGACCCGTCATGAAAAGATTCGTATTCTGGAGGCGGCATGTTTTTCGGAACAGTGGCTCAGAGACGAAACCGCCCTGCTGCTCCAGGCAACCCATGAGGCTGATGTCGAACGGGTGGTAGCCCTGCTCAAGGAATTGGTGCCCGAATATTGTAACCACAGTGCCACAGGGATACTGGATGAAGGGAACCCGTCGACAAGATCGGCGAACTTCAATCTGGCGGCGAGGAAAAATCCGGATTCGCCTGTATAAATCGATTGGACGTTTTCAGGAATTGTGAAGGGCTAGGGTCGGCGGCGCGGGTAATAGACTTTCCGACGGTTTTTGCTAGCATTTTAGCAGGTGTGTAATTCCTGACAGGCTTTGGAGGTTACAAAAGATCCGGGGTTTCCGGATGCAGACTGATGATGCAAAGGGGGATGCGATGATCGGTAGACGGATATTGGGAATGGCGTTTCTGATTGTGCTTGGCGGTCAGGCATGGGGTGCGGATATTGTCGCAACGGACGTGGAATCGCAGGAGATCGTCCCTCCCAGCATTTACAGCGAAGGCCCCTTCGAACAGGCAACCACCGCCGTCCGACTGGGCGATGTGCTCGGCGGCAAGGCTGGCTATATCCACCCTTATCTGTCCGTCGGCGGTTTTTATACCGACAATCTCTTCAATCGCGAATACGATCGCGAAGGGGACTTTATTACCCGCATCACCCCCGGCATCTGGGTCGTCCTGCCGAACAGCCGTTACCCTTTGATTCGTGTCAATACGCTTAATACGGCACCCGGCGGTCTTGAATTGAGCCGGTTCCGCAGCAAGGGAACCACCCGCCTGCAGGCCTATGGAAAATATCAGGCCGACATCCTTCTGCACGACAAATTCGATTCCGAAGATCAGGTCAATCAGCGCGCCGAGGCCTATGCCCGCTATAATTTCCGTGGCGGTCTTTCCTTTGATGTGCTCGATATTTACGAACTTGACCATGATGCCTATGGCACCGGAACCAGTCGCGAACTGGATAAGTTCAAATCCAATCTCGTGACGGCCGGGGCAAGTTACGAAATTACGCCTAAAACCAGCATCGAAGCGGAATACGGTTTCTATACCTTGAGCTATGATGCCCAGCGAAACGCCTATCGCGAGCGGGAAGACCACAGTTTTGCAGGACGGTTTTTGTACAGGATACTGCCGAAAACCTCGGTTTTTGTCGAATACGACTACATTTCTCTCGATTACGACGAGAACATACTTTCCGACAGCGAGGAACACCAGGTGTATCTTGGCGCGCAATGGATGGCAACGCGAAAATCCCGTTTGCGCGCCCGCTTTGGCTACGGCCTGAAGGATTTTGACGATTCCGATACAGGCGAAGTCGACAATTTTCTTGCCGAAGTGCAATTGCGGCACAGGTTTACGCCAAAATCCTATATTGAATTCAATGCCACACGCCAGACCAATGAAACAGATATCGCTGAAACAGACTATACCTTGTCCCAGAAATATCAGGTTCGGTATTTTCAGAGAATTCTTCCGAAGCTGATGACAACCGCAAACATCTATTATATGCGAAACAGCTACCGAGGCGAGGGTGTTTCCGGGGATCGTCTTGATGAATACTATGGCGCAGGGCTTGACATGAAATATTCCTTGACGAATTGGCTTGCGCTCTCCGGGGGGTATACTTTTATAAAAAGGAACTCCAACAACATCGCTTATGATTATGATCGCAACAATGTTTATCTCAGCCTGATTTTCGCCCTTTGATACCTGCTATTGAACGGGGTTCACAGCGGAGGCCATTGATGATGAAACATCTCGTCTTTATGAGTAGTTTGCTGTTTACGCTTTTTCTGAGCTGCCTGACATTCGCGGCAGTCGAACAACTGGACTACCGGGTCGGAGAGGGCGATGTGCTCAAGGTTATGGTCTACGATAACCCCGATCTGGATACAACCGCCAGAGTGAGCGGAAAGGGGACCATCCTGTTTCCCCTTATCGGCGAACTGGATATCGAGGGGCTTACCGTGTCCCAGGTCTCCGCCAAAATAGCCCGAAAGCTGTCCGAGGGATACATTCTCTATCCCCAGGTCTCGGTTTTCGTCGAAGAGTTTCGCAGCAAAAGGGCCATCATCATGGGGGAGGTTCGGGCTCCGGGGTTGTACGAACTCAGCGGCGCGACCAGCCTGATGGAATTGATATCCAAGGCCGGAGGATTGACCGCCGACGCGGGCAGCGAGGTGAACATCAAACGAAAAAATCCGGACAATCCCGGACAGGATGACCTGATTGCGGTGGATCTCAAGACCCTGCTCGAGGAACAGGAAACCTCGCCGAATGTACCAATCAAGGATGGTGACAGGGTTTTTGTTCCGCGCGCCGGGGTGTTTTATGTCACCGGTCAGGTTAACCGACCGGATGCCTATAAACTCGAGATGGGGACATCGGTTATCAAGGCCATCACCATGGCAGGTGGCTTCACCGAGTTGGCTGCCCAGAAAAGAGTCCGCCTGATCCGCAAGGTCGATGGTGTTGAGACCGTTATGGAGAAGGTTCCGATGCATACTGCTGTCATGCCGGAAGATGTCATTGTGGTTCCTGAGAGTTTTTTCTAGTCTGGTATCCATCCGGAAACTCCGGATGGATACAGCGTAGTTTTCATATGGGAAACGAGCAATTTTTCGTTGTGGCAAGGGAATCAAGGGGTTGCGCGGAGGCGTACATCGGTACGCCGCACAAGCAAGCCTGCGGATCGACACCGCCACGGCGGAAAAGGGCCGGTTCCGGATGAAAACTAGTCTGGTTTCGGGCAGGTATCCAACCGGGTGCAATTCAACAAATACTACAGGAGGCAGAGAGTTGATATGCCTTTTCAAAAAACCGATCTTCACCTGCTTGATCTGATCGCAACGGTACGCAAGTACCGTCGCCTGGTGCTGTCTTTTTTCCTTGTCGTGTTTGGACTGGTGGTGCTGTTTACCTATGCGTCCACGCCTCTGTACGAAGGCGCCGCCAAAGTACTCATAGAAAAGGGCGAGGCTGATGAGCTGGCCGCGCGGGGCCGGAGCAGTTCCTTTGATCCCGTTTTTTACGAAACCCAATTGCAGCTGATCCGCAGCCGGGCTGTCGTGGAGCGGGTCGTGGACATGCTCAATCTGGAGAAGGATTACGAGCAGTATCTGGAGTCCGCCAGCAACAGACGCACCGTGCTGCAATTCGCCTGGCAGCTGCTTGGCGATATGACCGATGGTGTCCGCAAGATGCTTTTTCGCAAAGAAGACAGTCCCGCGGGAGAAAACGGACGCAAAGCCTCGATTGTTGAAAAGATCACCGAAAACCTGCTGGTACGGCCGGTTGAAGGGACCCGGCTGGTGACGATAAATTTTCTGTCCCCCAACCCCGAACTGGCCGCGCTGGTGGCCAACACCACGGCCAGGGCCTATATCGAGGAAACACTGCAGCTCAAGATGGATGCCACCCGTCGCAGCCTCGAGTGGATGGGCCGTAAAGCGGAGGATGAAGCACAAAAACTCAAGGCCGCCGAGCAGGCTTTGCAGGATTATATGAAAGCCAACGATATCGTGACGATGGAGGATCGCATTGCGGTGGTGCCGGAGCAACTCTCTGAAATCAACCTGCAATTGCTGCGGGCCGAGACCCGCCGCAAGGAGATGGAGATTCTGGTCAACAAAATCGGCAGAGCAGGAAGAAACTATCAGAAACTGGAAACCATTTCGGCCATCACCTCGGATCTGGCGCTGCAGAGCCTGCGGTCGCAGATTGTTGAAACCGAAAAGAGCATCATGGAGTTGTCCAACAAATTCGGTTCGAAGCACCCCCTCATGGTCAAGACCAGAGGTGATCTTCAGGTTCTGGAAAGAAAAAAACGCCAGGAGATCGACCGGATCATCGATTCGTTGCGAAACGAATACGAGCTTGCTCTTTCCAATGAGCAGACCCTTCGAAGCAAATTGACGGGAAGCAAATCGGAAGCCATTGGCCTGAATGAAAAGTTCATTCAATACGGGGCCCTGAAGAGGGTGGTCGATACCAACAGGCAGCTTTACGATGCCCTGATGCTGAAACTGAAGGAGCAGAGCATCACCGGGGAAACCAATCCCGTCAATCTCTGGATCGTGGAGCAGGCCGCCGTCCCCAAAATACCCTCCAAGCCATGGAAAAAAGGCAACCTTATCCTTGGCCTTGCTATCGGTCTTATCGGGGGTATTGTGCTGGCATTTCTGATCGATTATTTCGACAACACCATCAAGGATCCGGAACAGGCCGAAAGTATTCTGGGTCTGCCGATCCTGGGAGTCATGGCCAAGCGCCGCAATCTGAAATACGATGTAGAGGAAACCGTTCTGCGGGAGCCTCATTCGTCGTTTGCCGAAAGTTACCGGGGCTTGCGTACGGCGGTATTTCTCTCGTTTGCCGACCAGGCGCCACGACGCATTCTGCTGACCAGTGCCGGCGTCGGCGAGGGCAAGACCACTACCTCCGTCAATCTGGCCATAACCCTGGCCCAATCGGAAAAGCGGGTGCTCCTGGTCGATGGCGACTTGCGCAAGCCACGCATTCACCACGTTCTCAAGGTGCCCAATACCCGCGGTCTGAGCAATTATCTGGCCGGTGCCGTCGACGGACATATCGTGCAGAAAACCGCGATCAAAAACCTGTTTGTCATTACGGCCGGTCCGATTCCGCCAAATCCCTCCGAATTGCTGATTTCCAGCAAGCTGCCGGGACTGATCGATTCGATGAGCAGCGAATTCGATGTCATCGTTTGCGATTCGCCACCGGTGCTTCCGGTATCGGACGCCCGCCTTTTGTGCCGCCTGTTCGAAGGCGTCATCATGGTGGCGGCCGGTGGCAAGACCTCTTACGAATTTGCAGACCGGGCCCTGCGCATTCTCAAGGATTCCGGTGCCCGGGTTCTCGGTCTGGTGATCAACGCTCTTGAGATAGAAAAATCGTCCTATTATCACCACAGCTACTATCATCACTACGGCAGTGACAAAAAAGACAAGACTCCTGTGGCAGAACCGGGAAAATCTTCATGATCGATCTGCATTGTCACATTTTACCCTCCATGGACGACGGTGCATCGTCCATGGAGGAGTCTCTGGCCATGGCGCGCATCGCGGTCGCCGACGGAACCCGGACGATTGTCGCCACGCCACATGTAAAAAACGATATTCCATCCCCGCAACTTATCGAACGAAAAATCGCACTACTGACCGAATGCCTGCAACAGCATAACGTAAACCTCGATATTCTCCCTGGCGGGGATGTCTCTTCGGTGCTGCCCGTCGATATCGTATCTCTTTATACTCTCAACAGATCCCGTTACGTGTTGCTGGAGTACCCCCACAGCCATCTTCCGGCCAACGCGGAACAAACGATATTCGAGTGGCGGCTGGCTGGTTTGTGGCCCATTATCACGCATCCCGAGCGCAATCCCGGCATTCTCAAAAACCCTGAGGCGCTGACGCGCCTGGTGGAGGTCGGGGCCCTTGTGCAGATCACCGCCGGCAGTCTTGCCGGGGGGTTTGGGGCGGACGCTCAGGCCTGCGCCTGCCATCTGGTATCATCGGGCCTGGTTCATATACTCGCCAGCGACGGGCATTCCTCCGGCCATCGGCTGCCACGGTTGTCCGAGGGACTGCGCATCGCCACCCAGCTGATTGGAAAAGCCGCTGCACTCAGGCTGGTTGAGGATAATCCTGCCGCAATTATTTCCGGAATGGTGGTGGATGTCTAGAATCATGAACTGGTTTTTGGTCGCGATCTGGTTGTTGAGCCTGTTTGGCGATGCTTTGCCCTGGACATGGCGATGGGCCGCCGTGGCGGTTTTTGTTTGCGTGTTTCTTGGCATGCGTTTGTGGCGTAACACGGAAAAGTTCTTTCGCCCGCCGGGGTTTGCCGCCCTTGCCGGCTGGCTGGCGTTGCTGCTGTTTCAGTGCCTGCCCCTGCCACCGGCAGTTCTTGGTTTTTTATCGCCGGGAAGTCACAGCCTCTACAGCGAAACCATCTGGGTGTTGCGGCCCGGCACATGGATGCCGCTGGCCGTTGCCGCTCAACCGGCTTTTTCCGGGATCATGCAATTCTGGGTATTGGCTTCGGTGTTCTGGCTGACGGCGCAGGCCGGGGCTGACCACATTGCGCTGGGCAAGCTTCTCAAACGCTTCGCAACAGGTGCTGGCGTGGTCGCCGTCCTTGTGATCTGTGCTCTGCCATTCAGGGTGCAAGGATGGGATGCGCTTCTGCCTCCGGGAATCGTGGTGGCTCTGGCAGCTGTCATGCCTCTGGTGTTGACCTGCCACCTGTATGTCAAACCTCAGCAGAACTATGGGAAATGGACCACACGCGTCATTCAGACCTTGCGGCATCCTGGCGGTCATCTTCCCGCTTACCTTTTGGCCTTTGTGATTCTGATGGGCGGGGTGGTCCTGTTCTGTGGCGCCGTGCAGACCCGGATTGCGCTGGTCGGCGGGTTGCTGATCATGACAGTCATGCTCCTTGCCCGCCGGGGAAGCAGAAGCCGCAGCGGCGCGGCGGTCGTCATCACCCTCGTCATGCTGCTTGTCGTCGGCATAGGGACCTGGCAGATCGGCAGGGACCGCGGGGTTCAGGAGGTTGCCCCGGTTTCCGCCGGACTGGACCAAAAGGTTCTGGCCCGCGATTTTCTGCTTGCCGGGGCCGGCCCGGGCAATCTGCCGTCTCTGGTTGCCCGTTACACCCGCCTGCGGGAAGATCCCGGTGCCCCTCTGGAAGGCGGCAAAGGGCTTGTGCTGCTCAGCGCAGGGGGATTGGCCGGTACCGTCATGTCGCTGTGGTTCTGGGTCATGGTACTGGTAACCGGAATTATCGGCTGGGCGGGCCGGCGCAATCACATGGCGCTATTTCTGTTGCCAGGGATATTGGCAGGTCTCATCGTCTGCTTCGCCTCCGGAATCGACACTTCCCAGCCCTTTGCCTCCTGGCCGGGCATGGCCGCCTATTTTCTGGCTGCCTTGTTGATAGGTATCGGATGTTTCAGCTCCACCGGTGAGCCGGGTTCCGCTATCGGCAATCTGCATTCCGTCGAACGCAGGGTCATGATGGCGTTCTGCATAATGATCGGTCTGGCCGGGTCGGTTTATGTGCTGGGGAAAGTGGTTGTTTCTTTTGGTCCGCCGATCGCGGATGATGGTAATGCCATCGAAGGGGCGGCGCCACAGTATCTTGCCGCCGGGGTTGATAAATATCTGCTTTTCGATCCCCTGGCGGATGCCAACTGGTACGCTGCCGGCAATTACATGGCTTCTCAAAGGATGGACGATCAGGCGCTGCGATATTACAAAAAGGCCCTGCGCCTCAACCCTCTTGCCGGAGATTCCATTTATCGTCTGGGAGTTTTCCTGTCCGGGCGTGGTCATGGTGACGAAGGAGCAGCACTCATGCAGGCCGGGTTGAAGAACGCTCCCCTGACCCTGTCACTGCGACGTGACCACCTGCTCTACATGCTGACCCGGGGGAAAGGAAGGCGGGTCTGGAGGCCTTGTCGGAGTTGCTGCTTCTGGCGCCGGATCAAACGGGTTTCTGGTTGCGATATTTTGAAAGCCGGAAGATCGCCGTCCATAGATGGCTGGACTATCTGCCCCGAGAGCGGAGGCTTACCGCCAATACGGGGACTATCTCATTGAGCGCGAGGAGAAACGTGCGGCAGAGGCCGTTTACAGGCGCGCCATCAGACATGCCGTTGCCGAACCGTGGGTTTCGACGGATATGTATCTGCATGTTGCCGGTTATTTCATCGGCCAGGAACGCTTCGAGCCTGCGCTGGAGGTGTTGCGCGCCGCCATGGAGGCGCACCCCGAGGATCTGACCCTGCTGGTTTCCGCGGCCGGCCTGTATGAGCGGATGGGAATTGTCTATCGTGCCCGTGAGCTGTATCGTAAAGCCTTGCTGCTCGATCCCGACAATTCAGAAGTGCGTTTGAGGCTGGATGCACTTTTCTGATCCGGCTGATCGCTTTATGCCGGCAAAGGTTTTGTGTTGCAGGCTCCGCGCATGTCTGTTACCCGGCTGTCGGCTTCAGGGTTGCGTCCTCGCTGGTCATGATAAAGGTGGGCTGGGCGTGAAAGGTTTCGTATTTGGGCCGCAGTCTTTCCTGGTTGTAGTATCTGTCTATGATCACCACTTTTTTGCGGCTTGTGACTACCTCAATGGGGACGTTGGCGTAACAGCCATTCCGCAGGGCGACCAGGTGGCCCGTGCGGTTTTCCAAAATCAGGTCCAGTGCGAGATTGCCGTAGGCCATGGGAACGATGGAATCTATGGCGTCCGGGTTGCCGCAGCGGACCAGATACCCGAGGCGCTGATTGACCACATTGATGCGGTGGCCGTTGTTGAATTGAGGCGATAATTCCTTGAGTTGCAAGGCGACCTTGTCTCCGATTCCGCCCAGTTTGCGGTGCCCGTACTGATCCTTTTCCTGACTTTCAAAAGACATCCCCTGCTCATCGATGGTGGTCGCGCCTTCGGAAACCAGAACCACGGCGTAGGCACTCGGGTGCCGATTGCGGTCCGCTACCAGCAGTGCGGTCAAATGTTCCATGTCAAAGGGGCATTCCGGAATCACGCAGCGGTCCGCTGCTCCGGCCATGGTTGGGAGCATGGCGGTGAATCCCGCATAGCGACCGAACACTTCGATGACAAGCAAACGTTCGTGGGACCCGGCAGTGGTGCGTAATGTGTGGGTCAATTCTATGGTGCGGGTGACGCAGGTACTGAAACCTATGCAGTAATCGGTGCCCGGGACATCGTTGTCCATGGTTTTGGGAATGGCGACCACCGGCACTCCTTCGCGATGCAGACGTTCGGCATAGCTCAGGGTGTCGTCCCCTCCGATCGGAATCAGATAATCTATGCCGATATTCTCCAGGGCGCGCAAAACGTGAGGCGTGACATCATTTATCTGCTGACGGTAAGTTTGCTTCAGATGGTCGGGCAAAGCTGCTGCGGGCAGGCGGGCGGGCAGGGTTCTGGATGTATGCAGGAAGGTGCCGCCGGTTCGGCCTGCCCGATTGACCAGATCTTCTGTAAGAATCTGGACATGGTCACTGTTGTCCGCATCTTTTTCCGGAATGTAGTCTACCAGCCCCCCCATCCGCGGCGAATACCGACAACCCGATAGCCCTCCCGCAGTGCGCGAAAGGTTACGGCCCTTATGGCCGGATTCAGGCCGGGGACGTCGCCGCCCCCGGTTAAAATGCCGATGGTTCCGCGATATTTCATAAGTTGTTCTCCTGTCGGAATTCTCATCAATATCCAGCGAATTTATGCGAATGCCTCAAGCATGGTCCGGATATAATGCAATGGTCCTACGGAAACCAATTATAGCGAAACTCCTGCACCCCGCAAAAAAACGGCCTGCGAAAAAAATCCGCAGGCCGTTTTTTTGCGGGGTTGAGTGATCAACGCAGGCCGACATCCCAGGCAACGGACAGACCCGGTTGTGCAAAAGTTCCACTGATGAAGCCGTGATTGTAGCGCGTGGCGGGTGCCCTGTGGACAACGGATCTGTGGTGGCCTCCGGAGCGTTTGACACAATAATTGCTTGCGCGATTGTGCCTGGCACGGTAGATATTGCGATGCGCCTCTTGCTTCATGCGTTGCAGGTTGCGGCGCTCCCACTGATTCACATGGCCGTCAGACCGCGCCTGGTGGCTGAACCGCCGGATATGACGCTGCTCCTGGCGTAGACGCGCAAGCTCGGGGCGGGTGATTTCACCTGATTTTACCCCCTGGGCAATTCTTTTCTGGAAATGCGCACCTTGCAGGCCGACGCGGTCTGCCGACCAGGCCGGTGCCGCCATCAGACAAAACATACCGAGAGCGAAGAAACTCAAAGATCCAAAAACTTTTCGATTCATGATTTATTCTCCTTTGTGGTGAAGTTGTCGTTTCAGCCATTCAGACGAATCGGCTTCGCCATGGTTTACCGCTATGGCGAATTTTTCCATGTCGATAGGGCCTATGGCGTTTCCATCGCTGGCGTGAACGCGTGAATGGAACATGGTAATCAGCGAGAGCGTTTCGAAGGCCAGTGCGTTAAGAACGCGCGAACTTTCATTCAGTGTTGCCAAAAATCAGGTGATTTGATATGGTTCGCCAATTGTGCGGTACAACTGAAGGTCGTAACCTCCGGACATCATGATGAGGATTCAGTCTGTGAAAAAAATCATTATTGACGAGGAATTTTGCAAGGGGTGCGGACTCTGTGTCGAAGTCTGCCCGAAAAAATTGCTGAAAATCGGCAGCAAACTCAATAAACAGGGTTATCCTCTGGTGGAAATAGACGAATGTGATCAGGACAAATGTCTATCCTGCGCCTTGTGTGCGCGGGTCTGCCCGGATGTAGCGATCACCGTGCTTAAAACCTCTGACAAATAGCATTTCGGCCCTGTGCGGTTTGTACCCGGAAAGAAATGTTTTTTAGTACCCAGGTTTATCGCAGCCAGGAGGTTGTTTTGAAAAAACGTTTATTTGTAAAAGGCAATGAAGCGATCGCCATGGGAGCGCTCGAGGCCGGTTGTCGATTTTATTTCGGCTATCCGATTACCCCTCAGAATGATATTCCGGAATATATGGCGCGAGAAATGCCCAAGATTGGCGGAACCTTCATCCAGGCTGAAAGCGAAGTGGCGGCTATCAATATGGTGCTCGGCGCCGGGGCGGCCGGCGGTCGGGTCATGACGTCCTCTTCCGGGCCCGGCATTTCGCTTAAGGCCGAGGGCATGTCTTTCATGGCCGGTTCCGAGGTTCCCGCGGTAATCGTCAATATCCAGCGTCCCGGCCCCGGTCTGGGCGGCATCGATGTCTCGCAAGGCGACTATTTTCAGGCGGTCAAAGGTGCCGGGCATGGCGGATATCATCTCATAGTACTGGCGCCGCACTCTGTTCAGGAGCTTTACGATCTGACCATGCTGGCTTTCGATCTGGCGGATTGCTACCGGATTCCCGCTCTGATTCTGGGTGACGCCATGCTGGGGCAGATGAAAGAGGCTTTGCTGCCGCATGCCTATCAGCGCCCTGCGGATCTCGCGGCCAAGGATTGGGCGGTTACCGGAAAGCGCGGAAGGACCAAAGGCAATACCATCAAGTCCCTTTATCTTGGTGACGGTGAGCTCGAAGCCCACAATTGGCACCTTCATGCCAAGTACGACTTGCTCAAAGCGCGCGAAACCCGCTGTGAAACCGCCGGACTGGAGGACGCCGAGCTTATCCTGACCGCTTTCGGCGGCGCGGCGCGCATTGTGAAGACGGCTGTCGCAATGGCCCGCAAGGAAGGACTCAGGGTTGGTCTGATCCGCCCGATCACACTGTTTCCATTTCCGGCTGGCGTTTATCGTGAAGCGACCGGTCGTACTCCCAAAGTGCTTTGCGTGGAGCTGAATAACGGGCAGATGGTCGAAGACGTACGGCTGTCATCCGATCCGCGGGCCGACGTAAGGTTTTATGGTCGTCCCGGGGGACCGGTTCGTTGCCCAATCCCGAGGAAATTTTCGAACAGATCTGCAAGCATTATAAGGACTGATCATGGCTGATAAGATTCAGACGGTATTTCAACGTCCTTCGTCATTGAAAGAGGTGCCTACCCACTATTGTGCCGGTTGCCATCATGGCACCGTGCATCGACTGGTGGCCGAGGCTATCGATCTGCTCGACGTACAGCAGCGTACCATCGGTATCGGGTCAGTCGGTTGCAGCGTTCTGCTGTACGAGTATTTTGATATCGATGTGGTCGAGGCACCCCATGGACGCGCGCCTGCCGTTGGCACCGGCGTCAAACGTGTGCATCCCGACAGTGTCGTTTTTACCTACCAGGGTGACGGCGACCTTGCTGCCATCGGCACCGCCGAAATCATTCACGCGGCCAACCGGGGCGAGTTGATCACCGTTATTTTTCTCAATAACACCACCTACGGGATGACCGGAGGCCAGATGGCACCAACGACTTTGCCTGGCCAGGTTACCACAACTTCTCCGTATGGACGCAGCCTGTCCGTGGAGGGCCATCCCATCCGCATGGCGGAATTGCTCGCCATGCTTGGCGGTACGGGGTTCTCCGCCAGGGTGGCCGTGGATACCCCCAGGCACGTCATGGAAGCTGGCCGTACGATCCTCAAGGCCTTTGAAATGCAGGTCAAAAAGCAGGGGTTTGCTTTTGTGGAGGTTCTGGGAGCCTGTCCTACCAACTGGGGGATGACACCCATCGCGGCCAATGCCCGTGTTGGCGGCGAAATGATGGACTTTTTCCCCCTGGGAGTCTACAAGGACATTACAGCCGGCGGATAGGGCCGGTGACCCGATGTTGTTTCCCTTATCAGTGCTGGAAATGGATGTTACCCAATGAACGATAACGTTTTTATGGCCGGATACGGCGGGCAGGGCATCCTGCTGATCGGCAACCTGCTGGCGTACGGGGCTATTCTCGAAAACAACAATGCCACCTACTTCCCCGCCTACGGTCCGGAAAAACGGGGTGGAGCGGCAACCTGCACCGTGATTGTCTCCGATTCCGAAATCGGCTCTCCGGTTATCGGTCACCCTTGTTCGGCGTTGCTTTTCAACCAGCTTGCCATGGACAAATATTTCGACCGTATCGCTCCGGGCGGGCTGTGCATTTACAACGCGTCGCTGGTTGAGAAGGTGCCGGAACATCGTCCGGAGGTGCGCCTGCTGGCGGTTCCCGCCAATGAACTGGCCGCCGAGGTCGGTAACGCACGTCTGGTCAACATGATTATTCTTGGCGCATACGCTTACTTGTCCAAAGTTGTCTCCCTTGACAGCCTGAAAGAGGGCCTTGAATACATTCTTCCCGAACGTAACAGGCGGTTCATTCCGGCCAACATCGAAGCTCTGGATCGGGGGGCAGAATTTGCCCGCAAGGTGCAACAGACCGCTGGTAAGCAGGGCGGTTTCTGAACCCATCCGGATGGGTGATAGATGACACGTGTTGAATTTGTTAAAATTCTGCGTCCGGAAAAAGCCAGACACATTTGCGAGTTGGTCGAGGGATTCTATTCGCTTGGCAAACGGGTGCTGGTAATGGTATGCGACGCCAATCAGGGGGTAACCCTGGATCGTTTCATGTGGACCTGGAAAAAAGGTTCGTTCATCCCCCATGTATATGACAACGGCGCCGTCGATTGTCTTGACGAACCAGTCATTATTACGGTAGAAGAGCGCAATCCGAACGGCGCCAAAATTCTGATCATGTGCAGGGGCTGTTCGCAGCAATTCGTGAGACAGTTCGACCTCGCCATCGATTTTGCCGAAGCGTATGATCCTCAGCTTCTGCAGTCCGCGCGTCGCAGGTTTGCTGCTTTTCGGGAGGCCGGATTTGAGGTTGCCATGCGTTAATGGCGGCGGTTCGCAAAGCATCGTGCGGCTGGACCGTGCGATCGTTGTGGAGCAGGAAGTGGCCCTGCCGCCTGAAGCGGTCAGGGCCTTGTCCTTTTGGCGTGCCCGCCCCGGCAGTATCCTGACCGTTGTCGATGGCCAGAATGCCCGGTTTCGTGCGCGGTTGCTGGAAAATAACCGCGTTTTTCCTTTTCAGTCAATGGCAGACCGTACCCGGCCCGTCGTGCCGTTGACCCTATACCAGGCCCTTCCCGAAAAAGAGCGATTCGAGCTGGTGCTTCAGAAATGTGTGGAGTTGGGGGTGCGGCGCATTGTTCCTTACGTTTCAGCGCGGTCCACAACGTTGCAACAACGGGATTCCCGGCAGCGCAAATCCCATCGCTGGCCGGACATCGTGCTGAAAGCCGCCAGACAGTGCCGTCGCGCCGATATCCCACAGCTGGGACCGGTAATGACCTTTGATCAGGTTCTGGCTGAAACGGCCCTGTGGGATGTGGCGGTAATGCTTTATGAGGGTGAGACGGCGGCAAGTCTGCGGAATGTCATACTGCAGCCGGACATCGCCAACGCGGCTTTGCTGATAGGACCTGAGGGCGGCTTTACCCGGCAAGAGGTCATTCAGGCCCGGCATTTATCCGTGTTGCCTGTGAGCCTGGGACCGCTTATTCTGCGCACCGAGACCGCTGCTATTGCTGGCACGGCCGTCATGCAATGGATACTGGGAGCGCTCGAGTGAACAGCTTGAAGCTGATATTTTTGAAATCGCTACATAAAAAGGATGTCGATGAAATCTGAAAATGTTGCGGTGGTGCTTGTAGAACCCCAGGGGCCGTTGAACATCGGCTCCGTATGTCGCGCCATGATGAATTTCGGTTTTTCCGATTTACGACTGGTGAACCCGGTTGCGGATCACTTGTGTGACGATGCGCGCAGGATGGCGGTCAAGGCCTCCGCGCTTCTCGAAGGCGCCCGGATCTTTTCCGACTTGCAATCGGCTTTGTCGGATTGCCGTCTGGCGATGGGGACGACCCGTCGTTTTGGCAAGTATCGCGAAGACTTTCTGCACCCCGACGATGCCGCCAAAGAGTTTGCCTCTGTCACCTTCAGCGGACGGGTGGCCTGGGTTTTCGGGCGGGAAGACAAGGGGCTCGAGACCGCTGAACTCGACCTTTGTCAGCGTTTTGTGACCATCCCCACCGATGATGCCTGCCCGTCGATGAATCTGGCCCAGTCGGTATCGATCTGTTTATACGAAACAGCACGGGCCCGTGCCCGGGCTATCGGAAAAACAGGCGGAAGAAAGACGTTTTCCTCTCTGGAGGTCGTAGAGGGCATGTTTCAGCACATGCGTTCGACCTTGACCGATATCGGGTTTCTGGATCCCCAGAACCCGGACCATATCCTGCGCAGTTTTCGCAGGATTTTCGGCAGAGCCGGGCTCAACGACCGGGAGGTGCGCATTTTGCGCGGGCTTTGGAGCCGTCTCGATTGGCTGAACAACCAACGCAGGGATCACTAGAAATGCCGAACCCGGATGTGATCGAAGATCTTTATATCGAGGCTGTTGCCTACGGAGGCAATGGCATCGGTCATTATTGCGGCAAGGTTGTTTTCGTGCCTTTTGTTGCTCCGGGCGACCATGTGCGATGCCGGATCGTTCAGCAAAAAAAACGCTACAGCGAAGCCACTGTGGAAGAAATCATCTCTTCCTCCACCATGCGCATCAAACCGGCGTGCCCGGTGTTCGGCCTGTGTGGCGGATGTCAGTGGCAGCATCTCGATTACCAGGAGCAGTGTGTCTGGAAAGAACGGATATTCAGGGACTTTGTGGTACGCAAACTGGGCGCCGATCCAGGGGTCGTGCTGCCGATCATGCCCTCCTGCCATCAGTGGGAATATCGCAGTCGGGTGCAGTTCAAATGTCTGAATACGCCGGCAGGCTTGCAGGTGGGTTTTTATCGACGGGGCAGCCACTTTGTGGTTCCGGTTTCACATTGTCCCGTCATTCACCCCGCCTTGAACCGGGCCCGGGAACTGTTTCGTGCCTGGATAGATAAAACCCCCTGGGCAGGGCAGGTGCCCCAGATCGATCTGGCCGTGGATGATGGCGGCCGTGTGCGGGCCGTGGTGCATTGTCTGTCTGGCGATCTCGATGCGTTGAGCCGTCATCTCAAACCCCTTGCCGAGGAAGCGGATTTTGCGCTGTTTGTTCAATCGGGCCGCAAGGAAAATCTGCTGCATGTGTGCGGACCCATGGAATTGATTATCGAGGTGGATACGCCCGTGTTGCGTCTTGGTTACGGCCCAGGCGGTTTTGCCCAGATCAATCTGTCTCAAAATCGTGCGATGGTCCGTGAGGTAATCGCAACCTTGATATCCAATCCTCCCGGAAGGGTGCTGGATCTATTTTGCGGCATGGGCAATTTCAGTCTGCCCGTGGCCAGGCTTGCGCAGCAGGTGATCGGAGTCGAGTCTTATCGACAGAGCATCGAAATGGCACGGCTCAACGCGCGCCTCAACAATATCGATAACGCCCTCTTTTTTGTCGGTGAATCGTTTGGGGCAGCATCCCTTTACGCCGCGGAGGGCGCCATTGATCTGGTGATACTCGACCCTCCGCGCAGTGGCGCTTACGATGTTGCCAGAGAGTTGGCCCAGGTGCGGCCGGAACGAATTCTTTACGTCTCCTGCGATCCGCCGACCCTGTCGCGGGATTTACAGCCGCTGCTGCACAATGGCTATCGGCTGGTCTGGTCCCGACCGTACGATCTGTTTCCCCACACCCATCATATCGAGAGCATAACCCTGCTGGAGAAAGTTCCGGGGGAGGTCCGGGGAGTAACCAAATATTAATTTTTCACTTGCTTTATTCGGTACTTCGTGATAATAGTGCTCTGTCAATTTAGTTCACTGCTGAAAAAGTGGGCCCTTCGCTCACTTTTTTTATTTTAAGTGCCGAAAGTTTGTGTGCGATGAAACAAGAAGCTGTTGTGGAAAAAATTCGAGCGCTGGTTCTGCCCGTACTGGAAGCCAAGGGGCGCGAATTGGTGGATGTTGAATATAGCAGGGAAGGTCAGGGCTGGGTCCTGCGTCTTTATATCGATGAACCTGGCGGGGTAACCCTTGACAGTTGTGTAGAGGTCAGTCGGGAAGTCAGCGTGCTGCTTGAAGTCGAAGACCCCATTGAAACGGCCTATAACCTTGAAGTTTCGTCGCCGGGGCTGGATCGTCCACTGACCCGGCCCGCCGATTACGACCGCTTTGCGGGTCGCCTTGTGCGGGTCAAGAGTCGCGTTCCCATGGAATTGGACGACAAGGGGCGCGGTCGTAAAACCTTTGTCGGTATCCTTGTCGGGCTTCGTGACGGCAACGTTGTTATCGACCTTGAAGATAAAAAAGGGTATCGGGTGGAAATTCCGCTCGAGGATGTGGCAAAGGCCAATCTGGAAATAAAATTCTGATCAAACGCGCAGGCGTTCATCGCATAGGTCCGCCATCGTACGACGGTGGACGCAAAAAACGTCGAGGGGGAACTGGATGTTGGTGAATCTTAACCATATCATTGAGCAGGTCGTCAAGGAGAAGGGGATCGATCGGAGTGTGCTGGTTGAAGCTCTCGAATCCGCCGTGCTGTCGGCTGCCAATAAGAAATATCGCAATACCCGGGATCTTGAGGCGCACTACAACGATGACTTGGGTGAGGTCGAGCTTTTCGAGTTTGTAACGGTTGTGGATGAGGTTGTCGATTCCTATAAGGAGATCGATCTCGAAGAAGCCCGCGAAATCGACGAAGAGGTCGAAGTTGGCGACTCCCTCGGCATGAAAATCGAGAGCGGCAACTTCAGTCGCATCGCCGCCCAGACAGCCAAGCAGGTTATTATCCAGAAGGTCCGTGAGGCCGAACGGGAGAAGATCTACAACGAGTTCAAGGATCGTGTCGGCGAATTGGTCAATGGCATCGTGCGACGTTACGAGCGTGGTGACCTGATTGTCGATCTCGGGCTGGCCGAGGGTCTGCTGCCACATCGTGAGCAGGTGCCTCGTGAAAACTACCGGCAGGGAGATCGTGCACGGGTTCTTATTTCGGAGGTGAAGATTTCCACCAAGGGGCCGCAGATTATTCTCTCCCGCACCCACCCGGGCCTGGTGGCTGCCCTGTTCCAGTTCGAGGTGCCGGAAATCGCCGAAGGCATCGTTGAGATCAAGGCGGTGGCTCGCGAGGCCGGCAGCCGCACCAAAATAGCGGTCGCTTCTTATGATCCGGATGTTGATCCGGTCGGTGCCTGCGTCGGCATGCGTGGATCCCGTGTGCAGAATGTTGTTTCGGAACTTCGCGGCGAGAAAATCGATATCGTGCCATGGTCTCCGGATGTCGGACGCTTTGTCTGTGCTTCGCTGGCTCCCGCCGAAGTCACCAGGATCTACCTTGATAATGATGAGCAGGCGCTTGAAGTCATTGTTCCCGATGATCAGCTTTCGTTGGCCATTGGCAAGAAGGGCCAGAACGTGCGACTGGCGGCCAGGCTGACCGGCTGGAATATCGATATCAAGAGCGAGACCAGGGCTGCTGAAGCGGCCAAGGAATCTCTTGAACAGGGCGCTGCGGCAGGCGGTGACGATGCGGCGGCGGAAGCGTCCGGACAAACGGTTGTCGATCCGGATGTTGCCGGCCCTGAAGATGCTCATGCGGCTGTTGAAGAGTCCGTGGAGACAGGCGAAACGAATGAAGAAGGCCCGGCCGACGATTCGGCGATCTGATTCAAAGAGCGGCGCAAGGCACACACCGCAGCGGACCTGCGCTGCTTGCAGGAAGTCCCTTGACCAGGGCTTTTTGGTGCGGTATGTTCTGAGCCCGCAAGGTAATATTGTTGTGGATTACCGCAAAAAATTGCCGGGGCGTGGCGTTTACACCTGCCTGGATTTTGCGTGCCTGGAGATGGCGGTAAAAAAGGGGCAGCTTGCTCGTGCCTTGCGCCTAGGCGGTACGTTTTCAGCGGATGCGCTGTGGCGGGAACTGTGCGGTCAGATCCGATCCAGGGCATTCAGTCTGCTGGGGATGGCTCGCAAAGCGGGGCAGATCGTGTCGGGAACACAGCAGGTTTTGTGTGAACTGCAGGCCGGCAGGGATATAGCCTTGCTGGTTTTAGCGGAGGATCTTTCGCTTGCCATGGCAGCGAAAGTTCAGAATGCGGCAAATCGCAACGCGGTTCCCTGCTTTGTGTTTTCCGCCAAGGATCAGATAGGGCATTTGCTTGGAAAGTCGGAACGCGGTGTTGTCGCGTTCAGGAGCGGACCCTTGGCAGGCGCCATCAGGGAAGAGTTGGAACGGTTGAAAAAATTCGCGGGGGAGTTTAATGGGTAAAAAATTACGAGTATATGAATTAGCGCAAAAAATGGGGCTGGATAACAAAGTTGTGCTCGAAAAGCTGCACGAAGCCGGTATCGAGGCCAAAAGCCACATGAGCGTGCTTGACGAAGAGGATGTCGAAAAGATCGAAGGTGCGCCCGCCAAGGTGGAAGAAGTTGAAGAACGGCGCATCACTGCTGGCGTTATCCGCCGTCGACGGAAAGAAGTCCCCGAAGAAGAAACGGCGGCACCCCCCGCATCCGCCGAAGAGCATCCTCAGGCGCAGACTGTTGTTGAGGAACCCGCCCCCGCCGCAGATATCAAGCCCGCTGCCTCCAAGCCCGAGACTCCCGTTGCATCGGTGCCCGAACCGATATCCGCGGATAAACAGGATTCAGGGCCGAGTGAGCCGCTAGATGAAGAACAGGTTTCCGAGCCAGCAAAAGTTGTCAAAGAAGCGGCACCAGTCGCTGAACAGGAAGGTTCCGGCAAGCAGACTGCCGAGTCACCTGCCGCAGCTTCCGAGGCGGGGCCGGTAAAACGCGAACCCGAAGTATCCAAAACGGCTGATAAGACAGAAGGGCAGCCCGAAATGGCTGAAACTCCGGTGACCAAGGATAAAACTAAAGTGGAAAAAGTCACAGCCAACCGTGCAAAGATACTCGGTCGCGTCGAACTTTCAACTCTGTCACCGCCGCCCAAGAGACAGGAGCGTGGAGAGCGGCCTGAACGGGGCAAGCCCGAGAAGGCTCGGCCTGATCGTGCCAGGCCCGCGCGTCCTGCACCGGCTGGCGCCGCTCGGGGTAAAGAAGTCGCGCCCCAGATTGTTGTGCCTTTCGATGGTGGCCCGGCCCCCGACAAGGAAGTTCGTGGGGGGAAAAAGGGTAAAAAATCCAAAAGTGGTGGCTACGACAAGGATAAAGAGGTTGCGGACGGCGGCAAGGGGCGCCGCGGGCGCCGTGAGGTTTACGAGCCGGACCACGACGATCGGCGAGCACGTCGGGGCAAAAAGAGCCCCAAAGTACAGAAAAAAACGGAAGTTACCCTTTCCAAAGCCATCAAGCGCATTATTCGCATCAGCGATGTCATCACTGTCGGTGAGTTGGCCAAGCGTATGGGGGTTAAAAGCAAGGACCTCATTACCGAACTTATGCGCCAGGGGCAGATGGTCACCATAAATCATCCCCTCGATTACGAAACCGCTGCCATATTGGCATCCGAATTCAACTATGAAGTTGAGAACGTGGCTTTTGATGAAGAACACGTGCTGACTGATGATGCCGTCATAACCGATGAAAGCGGCAGTGATGAAGGTGCCATTCCACGTCCGCCTGTGGTTACCATCATGGGGCACGTCGATCATGGCAAGACAAGCCTTCTTGACGCCATTCGTGCCACGAATGTCACCTCCGGTGAGGCTGGCGGTATAACCCAGCACATCGGCGCATACGATGTCACCGTGAATGGCAGAAAGATCACCTTTCTGGACACCCCGGGTCACGAGGCGTTTACCTCGATGCGGGCGCGGGGCGCCAAGGTTACCGATATCGTGGTGCTTGTGGTTGCCGCCGACGATGGTGTTATGCCCCAAACCAAGGAAGCCATCAATCACTCCAAGGCGGCCGGCGTTCCGATCATTGTCGCCATCAACAAGATGGACAAGCCCGACGCCAATCCTGATCGTGTCAAGCAGGAACTGACCGAATTCGAAATGGTCCCCGAGGATTGGGGCGGTGATACTATTTTTGTAGAGGTTTCGGCAAAAACCACAGCTAACCTCGACAGCCTTCTCGAAATGATTCTTCTGCAGGCGGAAGTTCTGGAGCTGAAGGCAAACCCCCACAAGCGCGCCAAAGGCGCCATCGTCGAAGCCCGTCTGGACCGGGGCCGTGGCCCTGTCGCGACGGTTCTGGTGGAAGAAGGTACGCTGCGCATTGGCGACCCCATCGTGTCCGGACTGCACTATGGGCGGGTTCGTACCATGACCAATGACCGCGGCGACCGATTGGAAGAGGCCGGACCGTCCTGCCCGGTCGAAGTTACCGGTCTGTCGGGCACGCCGGTTGCCGGAGATACCTTCCACGCCGTAGAGAGCGAAAAAGTGGCCAAGGACGTCGCTACCCACCGTCAGCGCAAAATCCGGGAGCAGGAATTGGCCACTACCAGCAAAATCTCCCTGGAGCAGCTCTATGCGCGCTTGCAGCAGGGTGAAGTGCAGGAACTCAAGGTTATCATCAAGGCCGACGTGCAGGGTTCCGTGGAGGCGGTTCGCGACTCTCTGCTGAAATTGTCCACCGATGCCTGCCGCCTGGTTGTTATCCATACGGCGGTCGGCGGCATTAACGAGAGCGACGTTTCACTCGCCTCCGCTTCCGATGCCATCATCCTCGGTTTCAATGTGCGTGCGGAGGCGAAGGCTGCTGCCTTTGCCGAAGAAGAAGGTGTCGACATCCGTTTCTACAATGTCATCTACGATGCGGTTAACGACATTCGCGATGCCATGGAAGGTCTGCTGGCGCCCACTCTGCGTGAAAAAGCCCTCGGCAAGGTCGAGGTTCGCGAGACATTCCACGTATCCAAAGTGGGTACCATCGCCGGTTGTTACGTCACCGACGGCAAGGTGCTGCGCAATTCCCAGGTGCGACTGATTCGCGATCATGTGGTGATCTGGGAAGGTAAGCTGGCTTCGCTCAAGCGATTCAAGGACGATGCCCGCGAAGTTCAAAGCGGTTACGAGTGCGGCTTGAGCCTTGAAAATTACAACGACGTCAAGGTCGGGGACATCATCGAAGTGTTTGAAATGGAAGAAGTCAAGACCTCCCTCTGATAGAGGCAAGCGGCATGGTCGTCGGTGTCCTGAGAGTCGAGTTGCACATCCATGGTCCACAAAGCCTGAAACAGAAACGCTCTATCGTCAAAAGCCTGCTTGGTCGCTGTCGATCGCGCTTTCCTGTGAGTTGCGCTGAAGTGGACCATCACGAACTCTGGCAGCGAACGACTCTCGGTTGCGTCGTGGTTGAACAGGATGAAGCCGCTGCAGACAGGATTTTGCAGAAGGTTGTTGCCGAGCTTGAGCATTGCGCTGTTGCCGACCTGTGTCGGCAGGATATCGAATTCATTCATTATAGGTAGAGAATTGGAACACCCGAGACCCCATCGCGTTGGCGAGCAACTGCAAAAAGAGATTTCGGCCCTGCTGCTCAAGGGGCTGAAAGATCCCCGTGTCGGCTTCGTGACCATCACCGCCGTCGATGTGACACCGGACATGCATCTGGCGCGGGTTTTCTACACCGTCTACGGCACCGACAAGCAAATTGCCGATACCCAGGCCGGCCTCAAAAGCGCCGTACCTTTTCTGCGGCGTGAACTCGGCCGCCGGATGCGCATGCGGTACGTACCCGATCTGGTTTTTGAATTCGACAAATCGCTTGAATACGGCAATCGCATAGACAATCTGTTGCGCACCATCAGCGAGGAACAGTCCAGCGATGATTGACGCCATTCTTCGGGCTATCGGACAGGGGCGGACGTTTCTGGTCGCCTCCCACGCTCATCCCGATGGAGACGCGGTCGGATCAACCCTCGGACTGGTGAATTGTCTTCGTGATCTCGGCAGGGAGGCGGTGGCTTTTAACCTCGATAACGTTCCTGCCAACTTTGCTTTTTTGCCTGGAGCACAAAGCTTGCTGTGCAGACCGGAAGACCTTGGCCGGTACGATGTGGGATTCGTTCTCGATTCCGGTGAACTGTCACGGGCCGGAAGTTTTCTCCCTCTGCATTGCCGGCAGGTGATCAGTATCGACCACCATCCATGCTCCGAGCGTTTTGGCGATATCAATTATGTCGATGAACAGGCCTGCGCCACCGGTGCTCTTGTTTATCGCATTATTCACGCGGCCGGGTTTCCGGTGTCCGCGGACGTTGCTCTGTGTCTTTACACCGCCATATTGTCCGATACCGGTTCTTTCCGCTATTCCAACGCCAATCCCGAAGCTTTTCAGATCGCGTCATCGCTGGTGGCCTGCGGGATTTCGCCCTGGTATGTGGCGGAGAACCTTTACGAAAGTCGTCCGGCTGAGCAACTCAGGTTGCTTGCCATTGTTCTGGAAACCCTTGCAATTTCCCCTTGCGGACGGTTTGGATCGGTGTGTGTGACTCGCGATATGCTGCTATCCGCGGGCGCAAAACCTGAAGACACCGATGGCCTTATCAACTATCCCCGTTCGGTTCGCGGGGTCGAGGTGGCTTTGTGTTTCCGCCAGACTGATGATAACCGGTTCAAGGTCAGTTTTCGGTCAAAAGGCAAGGTTGATGTCGGTGCATTGGCTCGAGGTCTCGGTGGCGGCGGGCATCATAATGCTGCCGGTGCTACCGTCGATGGGGACATCGGTCAGGTAAAGTGCCAGGTTTTCGCGCGTCTCAACGAACTTCTCCCGTTTTCCTGATGAATGGTCTACTGATAATCGATAAGCCGCAGGGAATGAGCTCTCATGCGGTGGTTGGAAAGGTGCGCCGGCTTTTCGGTCTTCGCAAGGTCGGGCATGCCGGAACCCTTGATCCTCTCGCCACCGGTGTGCTTGTGGTGGCCCTCGGACAAGGCACCAGAATCCTTCAATTTCTTCTCGAGGAAAACAAAACCTACCGCGCCACACTCAAACTTGGAGCCGTGACCGATACCCAGGATAGCGAAGGAATGGTTTTGTCCGAGGCCGAATGGTCCCATCTGGGAGAAGCCGAGATTGCCGCTGCATGTCAAGCCATGGTCGGCACCCTGGAACAGGTGCCTCCCATGTACTCGGCCATCAAACAGGGTGGTGTTCCGCTCTACAAGCTGGCCCGGAAAGGCATGGAAGTCGAACGGCAACCCCGATTGGTGACGATTTTCAGCCTTGGTCTGGTTTCGATCAGTCCGCCGGATGTCACCTTCGAGGTACACTGTTCCAAAGGCACCTACGTGCGCACCCTTTGTCACGATATCGGGACCAAACTCGGCTGTGGCGCCTACCTGACAGCTCTGCGGCGCTTGACAAGCGGGGCCTTCAACGAAACCGAAGCCGTGAGCCTTGATACGATAGAACAGACCGCTCCGCAGGAGCGAGGGCGATTTCTGTTGTCGCTTGGCGATGCACTCAGGGGCTATGCCGCGGTTTTTCTTCGGGAGGAGGGCGTGCGAAAATTGCGCTATGGCATCCCGCCCACGCTGGACATGGTGGAAAAAAACGTCGAAATTGAAGAAGGCACCATTGTGCAGTTGCTCGGTCCTCTCGGGCCCATGGGCATGGCGCGCTTTGCTCCTTCCCGCGGACGTGAAACACGGGGTGATTTTGAACTTCTAAGGGTTTTCAATGATAGCGATGGGGGTGAATAGCGCTTTACACTGACGGGCAACTATGGTAATAAGATTACGCTTTATATCGTTATAATAAGTATTTAGATCGAATTTTAACATGAAAGGAGGTGGCAAGGTGCTGGCCACTGATAAAAAGCAGGAACTCATCAATCAGTATAAACGTCATGAGGGTGATACGGGTTCGCCTGAGGTTCAGATTGCTCTGCTGTCAGAACGCATTACCTACCTGACCGAGCATTTCCGTACCCACAAGAAAGACCATCATTCCCGTCGCGGTTTGCTGAAGATTGTCGGGCAGCGTAGGCGTCTTCTGGACTATCTGAAACGCAATGATGTCGAACGTTACCGTGCAATCATAAAAAGCCTCGGTATCCGCAGGTAGTACAGGGCAGCAAGCTTTCCGCCGAGTCGGGAGGCCTGCTGCCTGAGTTTTTTGTATGCTAATGGAGGTTGTCCGGCGAGAACGGCTGGTCCGCATTAAAAGAGCGGCCGTTGTCTCAGGCCAGTCTCCTTTAGCCTTTTTAAGACGTGAATCATTGTCAAAGCTCGCGGTTAGCTCGGAACCGCCAGTCAAACAAAGGAGTACAATTTGGCTTATCAAAAGGTTGAATGTCAGTTCAACGGGCAGACCCTGACCCTTGAGACAGGCAAGATGGCCCGCCAGGCCGATGGCGCAGTCGTCATAACTTATGGCGATACCAAGGTGCTGTGTACGGCGGTCAGTGCCAAACAGATGCGGGAAGGTCAGGGGTTTTTTCCGCTGACCGTCAATTATCAGGAAAAATTCTACGCAGGCGGCAAAATCCCAGGCTCATTCTTCCGCCGCGAAAGAGGGGCAAGTGAGCGTGAGACGCTGGTCTGTCGTCTCATCGATCGTCCCTTGAGGCCTCTGTTTCCCAAGGGATACATGTTCGAAACGCAGATCATGCCGACCGTGATCTCGGTTGACGAACGGAACGATCCCGACACTCTGGCCATGGTCGCTGCATCCGCTGCCGTCGCCATCTCCGACATCCCCTTCAATGGTCCGGTGGCCGCGGTACGCGTGGGACGGGTGGAGGGCGGTTTTGTCGCCAATCCGACCATCGAGCAGCGTGCCGCAAGTGACATTGATATTATCGTGGCCGGTTCCCGCGACGCGATCATCATGGTTGAGGGGGAGACACGCTTCATTAACGAGCAGGAGATGCTCGATGCCCTGTTTTTTGCCCATGAGGCACTGCAACCGCTACTGGACATCCAGTTGGAACTTGTAAAGGTTGCCGGCGTGGCCAAACGTGAATTTGTCGTTCCGCAGGTCGACCCCGCCATTGTCGACAGGGTTGCCGGATCGGCCACGGAGCGTCTTGCCGCAGCTGTGCGGATTCGGGCCAAACAGGATCGCTATGCTGCCGTCGCTCTTATCAAGGAGGAGGTGGTCGCTACCCTGGCGGAAGAATTCGAGGGGAAGGAATCCGAAATCAGCGAAGCCTTCGGGAATCTGCAGAAGCAGATGGTGCGGCAGATGGTGGTTCGCGACAAGGTGCGCATCGACGGTCGCGACAAGGATACCATACGTCCCATTACCTGTGAAATCGGCATTTTACCGCGGGCTCACGGTAGCGCTCTCTTCACTCGGGGGGAAACCCAGGCACTGGTTGCCGCCGCGCTTGGTACGTCCAGGGACGAGCAGCGCATGGATAACGTGCAATCGCTTGAATTCAAAAAGTTCATGCTGCACTACAATTTCCCTCCGTTCTGTGTTGGCGAAACCAGCATGCGGCTGTTTCCCGGTCGTCGGGAAATTGGTCATGGCATGCTTGCCGAGCGTTCCATTTCACAAGTGCTGCCCCTGCATGATGACTTTCCGTATACGCTGCGTGTGGTCTCTGACATTCTGGAATCCAACGGTTCTTCCTCCATGGCCAGTGTCTGCGGTGCCTCCCTCGCATTGATGGATGCCGGAGTGCCGATCAAAGAAGCGGTTGCAGGCATCGCCATGGGACTCATCAAGGAAGGCGACGATGTTGTGGTGCTGTCGGATATCCTTGGCGACGAGGATCATCTCGGTGATATGGATTTCAAGGTCACCGGTACCCGCGACGGGATTACCGCTTTGCAAATGGATATCAAGATTGGCGGAGTCAGCAAGGAAATCATGCGCCAGGCCCTGGAACAGGCGCGCGCCGGACGGATCCATATCCTTGATAAAATGGCGGAAGCTATAGCGGCCCCGCGGGGCGATTTGTCTCCCTATGCGCCGCGCATCACCACGATCCATGTCAAACCCGACCAGGTGCGTACCGTCATCGGCCCGGGGGGTAAAAATGTACGCAGCATTATCGAGGCCACCGGCTGTGCCATCGATATCGAGGACGACGGCCGCATCAATATCGCTTCGTCCGATGGCGATGCCTGCAAAACCGCCATCAAGATGATCAGGAATCTGACCCAGGAAGCCGAAGTGGGCAAGCTTTACATGGCCACGGTTAAAAAATCATGGAATTCGGCGCCTTCGTGGAAATATTCCCTGGCACCGAAGGCCTTGTGCATATTTCCGAACTGGCCAAGGAACGTGTCAAAAACGTTACCGATATTCTCCGGGAAGGGGACCAGGTTCTGGTCAAGTGCCTGGATATTGATCGCCAGGGTAAAATCAAACTGTCACGCAAGGAAGCCCTTGGTGAAACCCTTCCCGAAGAAGGGTAAGTCAGACCGTCATGGTTCAGAAAACTGTTCTGGATAACGGGATCCGCATTCTTACGGAGCGCGTGCCGGGTGCCTATTCGGCAACGGCGGGCTTCTGGGTCGAATGCGGATCCCGCCATGAACCTTCTGAGCTCAGCGGCGTTTCCCATTTTCTTGAACACATGCTGTTCAAAGGAACCATCCATCGCAGCGCGCCGGCTATCGCCAAGCAAATCGATTCGGTAGGCGGCGCTCTCAACGCCTTTACCAGTTCTGAATACAGCTGTTATTACGCCAGGGTTGCCGGCCACGACCTGCCTCTTGCAATCGACCTTCTGTCCGACATCATTCTCAACTCCGTTATTGACCTTGACGAACTGGAAAAAGAGCGCCGGGTAATTCTCCAGGAACTTCACATGCTGGAAGATTCCCCCGAGGATTGTATCCACGAGATGTTCGCGCGTTCGTTCTGGCAGGGCAATTCCCTGGGCAGACCCGTGATCGGCTCGATGTCATCGGTCCAGTCCCTGGAACGTCACCACCTGGTCGATTATCTCGAAAGATTTTACGGTGGCGGCAATCTCATTATTTGCGTTACCGGGGATGTGCGGCATGATGAGCTTGTTGCCCGGATTGAAAGACTTTTCAATGGTTACGCTGCCGGGAAGAAACCGGTTTCGCAAACGCCCCCTGACGGTCACTCCTGTATCCGTTCCGTTTTTAAGGATATTGAACAGGTTCACTTTTGTCTCGGGTGTTCCGCTCCTCCGCAAACGCATGATCAACGGTTTGCCGGCAATGTTCTCAATACCATGCTTGGTGGCAGCATGAGTTCCCGGCTGTTTCAGGTCCTTCGTGAAGAACGGGGAATGGCCTATTCCATCTACAGCTACCTCAGCGCCCATTCCGATGTCGGCGCCCTGATTGTATATGCAGGTACTTCCGCCGGCGACCTGCAGCATGCCGTCAATCTGGTGCTGAAAGAGCTGTCCAGGTTCCGACAGGCAGAGCCGATGGCCGCGGAGCTGCAGGCAGCCAAGGATCTGCTCAAAGGACAATTCATGCTTTCGCTGGAAAGCACGGAAAACCGCATGACCCGTCTTGCCAAAAATGAAATCTACCTGGGACGGGTCCAGTCGCCCGCCGATGTCGTCGAAAGTTTGCAGCGGGTTTCCGGTAGGCACATTCTGGAACTGGCTCGAACCTATCTGCGCGATGATTGTATAAATCTACAGATACTTGGACCGATTCGAGGGGACGCATTCCCTGCCGTCGACATGACGCTCGGCTGAATTATTTCCGTCCTGACCGGGCAATAGTCCCCTTGTCTTGCATTTTTATGAAAACGATTACAATTAAAATAAAAAGAATGCGTTCCCAAGCCCTGTTGCCTGCCTACATGAGCCGGCATGCCGCAGGCATGGATCTTTATGCCTGCCCGGATTCGATCATGGTGCTTGAACCCGGAAGCCGCGCCGTGATTCCAACCGGAATCGCCGTCGCCATCCCGCCCGGTTACGAGGGGCAGGTCAGGCCACGCTCGGGTCTGGCTCTGCATCGCGGTGTTACCCTGGTCAATGCGCCCGGAACAATCGATGCGGATTACCGGGGGGAAATCGGCATCATCCTTATCAATCACGGTAGCGAGACCTTTATGGTTTCGCCAGGGGACCGTATTGCCCAGTTGGTTATCGCGCCGGTTCGGCAGGCCGTTCTCGAATTGGTCGAGAATCTTGACGAAACCGGTCGCAACGATGGGGGGTTTGGTCATACCGGTTGCTAGCTTTCGATCGGCACAGGAAAGGATACGAGTCATGATTCTTGCCATAAATCCCGATACACCTCAAAAACGATTGATCAACCGGGTTGTTGAATGCGTCAAGCAGGGAGGCGTGATCGCTTACCCCACCGATACGATTTACGGACTGGGTTGCGATATATTCAATCGCAAAGGGGTCAAGCGCATCTACCAGATGAAGGAGCGCAGTCAGCGCAAGCCCTTTTCATTTATATGCGCCGATCTCTCGGATGTGGCCAACTATGCACAGGTCAGCAACTTTGCCTTCAAAATCATGAGACGCTATCTTCCCGGTCCCTACACCTTCGTGCTTGAAGCCACGCGGGTGGTTCCCGACCTGCTCGTTACCAAACAGAAAACGGTCGGGATTCGCATCCCGTCCAATTCCATCGCTCTGGCCATTGTTCGTGAACTGGGCCATCCTCTGGTGACCACCAGCGCCAACATTTCAGGAGAGGAACCCTGTTACGACCCCTCCGTTATCAATGAACGTCTCGGCAGGCAGATCGATATGATTGTCGACGGTGGCATTATTACGGGTGAGGCCTCCACTGTTATCAGTCTGATCGATGACAAAATAGAGGTGCTGCGCCAGGGAGCGGGCAACACCGACTGGATTCATCAGCTTTAGGCCTGAAGCTATTGTTTTTTTCTGCAACGTCGTTTGCATTTATCCAGCCTTGCCGCGACTGGCACCAGGTGCCCTTCATCTTGAAAAACCCTCCCGCATCGGGTATAGTGCCGCCGGTCGTGTGATTTTTTCCCCTTCGTCGCATATCGTTTGTCGTCCGACGCGTTAAGTCGGCACGTAAAGCCTATGTCGGGTGCCAGATTCGAAGGTGGTTTTCTATCCACGGCAATGTAACCCGACTTTGTCAGCACGACGGGTAATTGTTTTCACCTTGGCAGATGGAAAAAGCCCACCAAAGGACTTTTTCAACAATCTGCCGGACAGAGGAGAATCCTTCCCATGCTGAATTTGTTCAATCAGGCGACCTTGTTTGGCCTGATCGGTGGTCTGGGACTGTTTCTGTTCGGCATGAAAATCATGTCAGAAGGTCTGCAGAAGGTCGCCGGAAACCGGATGCGCAAAATTCTTGCCGCCCTGACCACCAACCGGTTTATCGGCATGTTTGTCGGTCTTGCGGTTACAGCGATCATTCAATCCTCCAGTGCCACGACCGTCATGGTGATAGGATTCGTCAATGCCGGGCTCATGACGCTGATGCAGGCTATCGGCGTGGTTCTCGGGGCCAATATCGGCACCACCATCACCGCCCAGCTTCTTGCCCTCAAGATTACGCAGTTTGCACTGCCGGCCATTGGTGTGGGCACGGGACTGAAGCTGTTTTCCCGCAACAAAACCTGGATATATTGCGGCGAAATTCTGCTGGGTTTCGGCATTCTGTTTTACGGGCTCGCCACCATGAAAGGTGCCTTCGACCCCTTGAAGGGGAGCGATGTGTTCCGGGAATTCTTTTTGATGGTGGGGGATAACTACCTTCTGGCCGTCCTTTCCGGAGCTCTGCTTACCATCCTCGTCCAGAGCAGCAGTGCCACTATCGGGATTACCATGGCTCTGGCAAGCAGCGGCCTGTTGAATTTCGATGTCAGTGTTGCCCTGATTCTCGGCGAGAATATCGGTACCACGGTTACTGCCAATCTTGCGGCTATCGGCACCAACCTGGCGGCGCGCCGCACGGCCCTGGCCCACCTCCTGTTCAACGTGCTGGGCGTCATTTTTATCGTCCTGTGCTTTCCGGTCTTTTTGCAGGCGGTTGACAGCCTCACCCCCGGCGATCCCAGCTTTATCGTGCGGACCACGGCCGAATCCGCCGAGATCGGGGCCGCCATTGGCGATCAGCCAAACATATCCTGGCACATTGCCAATGCGCACAGTCTTTTCAATGTTATCAATACCCTTATTTTCCTTCCGCTTATCGGACTGCTGGCCAAACTCGCCTGCATGATCCTGCCCGGCAAGGATGAATTGATGGAGTTTCACCTTAAATACATCGACAACCGTGTTCTCAATACCCCTCCCATCGCTCTTGGACAGGCACGATCCGAAACCCGGCGCATGGCGCATCTGACCCTGGAAATGCTCGATGAAAGCATGGCTTTTTTCCGCGATGGAAATCTCAAGCGCCTGACAGCGCTTGAAAAAAAGAAGAAGTCGTCGACTTGCTGCAAAAGGAGATAACGGATTTCCTGGTAAACCTCTCGCAGAAATCCATTACCCAGGACATGTCCCGCGATGTCGCTTCCATGATGCACATGGTCAACGATCTCGAACGGGTTGGCGACCATTGTGAAATGTTGTGGCGCCTGATCGGACGATTGCGTGAGTTGAAATTGCCCTTTTCCTCCGTCGCCTGGCAGGAGGTCGAGGAACTGGCGGGGAAAACCCGGGACTTTCTGGCGTTTGTGGTCGATGCTCTCGATCGAAACGATGCCAGCATCAAACCCATTGCCGTAACCATGGTAACCGCCATCGACGAACTTGAGGATACCCTTCGCAACAACCATATCGCACGCCTGAATACCGGAGAATGCTCCGTGCAGCAAGGATTGATTTTCATCGATATGCTGCAGGGGTTTTCCAAGGTCGGCAGCCATGCGTTTAATGTGGGCAGGGCTGTTGTGGGAGAACGCTAAATGCTGGCTGCCATCGATGTCGGATCCAACACCGTGCGCCTGGCTGTCGGGCAACCCCGTCAGGGAGGGTTCAGTAATCTGCGTTATATCCGCCGTGTTACCCGGTTGGCCGGCGGTTCTGATCCCCGCACAGGCCTTGCCGCGGATCGCATGGATCACACGATAGTCGCTCTGGAAGAGATGTCGGACCTTGTCGCCTCTGCCGGAATTGATGCCGTGCGAGTCGTAGGAACCGAAGCCTTGCGCCGGGCTCCCAACGCCGAAGAATTCGTCGCAAGGGTAAAACTGGCCACGGGTTTGGCTCTCCATATCATCGGCGGTGAAGAAGAGGCACGACTCAGCTGCCTGGGAGTGTTCGCAGCACTGGATCCACGCCCGGATCATTGTCTGGTGTTTGATATTGGTGGTGGCAGCACCGAATTTATATGGAGCGAACAGGGGAACATTGTATTCAATCGCAGTTATCCTCTGGGAGTAGTGGATCTGTGTGAGAGATATGCGGAGCCCTCCCGGCAATTGGCATATATCGATACGATCCTCGAGGACGTTGTTCGCGACCTGACCCTGGCAGGCATTATCGGAATGGCTCGCCAGAACACTGCCACTCTGGTGGGAACAGCTGGCACGGTCACCACTCTGGCTGCAATAAAACTGAGGATGGTTGAGTACGACGGTATGCGGGTGAACAATCTTGTGCTGTCCAGAAACGAAATCGAATCACTGGCCTGCCGACTCGCCCCCTTGTCGATAGCGCAACGCGAGCAGCTTCCAGGGCTCGAGAAGGGCCGAGGCGATCTCATTATGCCGGGGCTTCGCATCATTCTTTCGATTCTGGATCGTTTTGAGAAATCAACCATGAAGGTAAGTGATTTCGGACTTCTGGAAGGGCTTTTACTGCAAATGACAGGGAATTCTGATGACTTTGAGAAGGATTGACAAGCTCTGAGCGGTTTTCGTATAGTCTCTGACGTTATTTTAGAACGCCATTTTGCATTCAATCGACGCTTTGTCTCAGCCGAAAAGGACGCAACATGAAACGCACCATGTTATCTGGAAACGAAGCCATCGCCCGGGGTGCCTTCGAAGCCGGGGTCAAGGTCGCATCGGCCTATCCCGGTACACCGAGTACGGAAATCCTGGAAAATATTGCACGATATTCCACTATCGATGCGTCCTGGGCGCCTAATGAAAAGGTGGCACTGGAGGTCGGCATCGGTGCATCCTTTGGTGGCGGAAGAGCGCTCGTGGCCATGAAGCACGTTGGCGTCAATGTGGCTGCCGATCCACTGTTCACGCTTTCCTATACCGGCGTGCGCGGCGGCCTGGTCCTTGTAACGGCCGACGACCCCGAACTGCATTCCTCCCAAAACGAACAAGATAACCGTAATTACGCCAAGTTTGCGAAAATCCCCATGTTCGAACCTTCGGACAGTCAGGAAGCGCTCGATTTTACCCGGCTCGCCCTGGAAGTCAGCGAACGGTTCGATACGCCGGTCATGTTGCGCACCACCACCCGTATTTCCCATTCCAAATCGGTCGTCGAACCGGGCGAGCCTGCGGCCGGACCATCGACTGCAGGCTGTATCGAGAAAAATCCCGCTAAATTCGTCATGCTGCCGGGCAATGCCCGCAAGCGCCACACGGTGGTGGAGGAACGCCTGCGCAGCATGGAAGAGTGGGCTTGCCACCAGTCCTTCAACCGGATCGAGGTCGGCGAGGGGAAAGTCGGCGTTATCACCAGCGGCGTTTCCTACCTTTACGCAAAAGAAATTCTTCCTGACGCCGATATTCTGAAACTCGGGCTGGTCTATCCCCTGCCTAAGCAGCTGATTCGGGATTTCGCCAGTCGCTACGACACCCTTTATGTTATTGAAGAGCTCGATCCCTTTATCGAAGAACAGGTCCGGGCTCTGGGGATCGCCGTGCATGGCAAGGATCTGTTGCCCATTTGCGGCGAACTGACGCCGGCACGGTTGAATAAAGCGCTGACCGCCAAGGATGTCCAAAACTATTTCGTACCATCCGAACCATTGCCCAACCGGCCTCCCAATATGTGCCCTGGCTGTCCTCATCGCAGCATCTTTTACAGCCTGAACCGGCTCAAGGCTTTTGTTACTGGTGATATCGGCTGTTATACGCTCGGTTTCATGGAGCCCCTTTCCGCCATGGATACCTGCATCTGCATGGGCGCCAGCATCGGCAATGCCACGGGGATGACCAAAGTTCTTGATCCGGAAGAGGCCCGGCGGGTGGTTGCGGTAATCGGTGATTCCACCTTCCTGCATACCGGCATCAACGGTTTGATGGATATGGTTTACAACAAATCGACCGCCACGGTTCTGATCCTGGATAATCGCATTACCGCCATGACCGGGCGTCAGGAAAACCCCGGTTCCGGCTACACCCTGATGGGAGAGGAAACCACGCGCATCGATCTTGAGGCCTTGTGCCGCAGTGTCGGCGTGAAGCATGTCACCGTGATCGATCCCTACGACATCGAACACACCCGCAACGTTATCAAAACCGAAATGCAGCGTCCCGAGGTTTCGGTTGTCATCGCCCGGCGACCCTGTATGCTGGTCAAACGTGACCCGGTGAAGCGGCAACCCTCCCTGGCTGTCGATGCGGACAAATGCACCGGTTGCAGGGCCTGTCTCCAGCTTGGTTGCCCGGCCATCGAATGGCAACCGGATGCCGGCGATAAGGGCAAGGCGGTCATCAATCCGCTACTGTGTTGTGGATGCGGCCTGTGTTCCCAGATGTGCCATTTTGACGCCATAGGAGTCCGTCATGAAGGATAAAGTGACCAATATTCTTATTTCCGGGGTAGGGGGACAGGGCATCCTTCTGGCCAGCGAAGTTCTGTCCGAGGTTCTGATGCTGGCCGGATACGACGTCAAAAAAAGTGAAATTCACGGTATGGCGCAGCGAGGCGGCAGTGTCGTTTCCCATATACGCTATGGAGCCAAGGTCTTTTCTTCGATTATTCCTGAAGGGCAGGGAGATATTCTGCTGGGATTCGAATTGCTTGAAACCTATCGGTACCTGCCGTTGCTGCGGCAGGGCGCCAAGGTGGTAGCCAACGATCTTAAAATCCTGCCGCCGCCAGTGACTCTTGGCAGGGAAAAATATCCTGAAAACATTCCACAGAAAATCCGGCAGGCGTTTCCCGACACCCTCGTGATGGATGGCCTCGCCGTGGCATCCCGCGCCGGCAATCCGCGGACCGCCAACATCGCCCTGCTGGGTGCTTTGTCCACCGCTTTGCCCATCGAGACCAGCTACTGGTACGAAACGCTGCAGAAAATGGTGCCGGAGCGGTTTCTGGAGGTCAATATCAAGGCGTTCGACCTGGGGCGGCAGACTGCCGCCAGCCAGATCTGAAAGGAGTCGCAAGGCATGCTCTGGAACGAGGAATTTGAAACCCTGCCGCGCGAAGCCATCGAGTCGTTGCAGCTGAAACGTCTGCAGAACACGCTTGAGCGGGTCTACGCCACGGTTCCATTTTATCGGCAATCTTTTCTCAAAGCGAAAATCACCCCGGATAAAATCAAGTGTCTGACGGATCTTCAGCGGCTGCCCTTTACGCTGAAACAGGATATGCGCGACAACTATCCGTATGGGTTGTTCGCTGTGCCCCTGGAACGTATCGTTCGCATTCATGCGTCTTCCGGCACCACCGGAAAGCCGACGGTTGTCGGCTACACCCGCCGCGACATCGATATCTGGGCTGAACTGATGGCGCGATCCTTCGCTGCCGCCGGAGTAGGCCGCGGCGATGTGATCCACAATGCTTACGGGTATGGACTGTTTACCGGTGGCCTGGGCGCCCATTACGGCGCGGAGAAGCTCGGTGCCGCCGTCATTCCCATGTCTGGAGGCAACAGTAAAAAACAGATCATGATCATGCAGGATTTCGGTTCCACAGTCCTGACCTGTACACCTTCCTATAGTCTCTATCTTGCGGAAATCGCCGCCGAGGAAGGGGTGGATATCAAAAGTTTCCCGTTGCGGGTCGGGATTCTGGGCGCGGAGCCCTGGAGCGAATCGATCCGTGCCGAGATCGAAGCCAAACTCAACATCAAGGCCATCGACATCTACGGTTTATCCGAGATTCTTGGACCCGGGGTCGCCATTGAGTGCATCGAGGAACAGCACGGACTGCATATCTGGGAAGATCATTTCATTCCGGAAATCATCAACCCCGACACAGGCGAAGTGTTGCCGGACGGCGAGCAGGGTGAACTGGTGATCACCACCATCACCAAGGAGGGCATCCCGATGATCCGTTACCGGACGCGGGACATCACCCGACTGATTGCCGAACCCTGCCGCTGCGGCCGCACCCACCGGCGCCTCGAGCGTATGAGTGGGCGCAGCGATGACATGCTCATCATCCGGGGAGTCAATGTCTTCCCCTCGCAGATTGAGAGCGTGCTTATGACCATCGAAGGTGTTGAGCCCCACTATCAGCTGATTGTGGATCGTGATGAAAATCTGGACACCCTTGAAGTGCAGGTCGAAGTCAACGAGGATATATTTTCAGACGCCGTCAAATCCCTGCAGGATCTGGCCGGTCGTATCCGTAAGGAAATCAAGGATATCTTGGGCATCACGTGCAAGGTACGTCTGGTGGAGCCCAAAACCCTTGCGCGCTCCGAAGGCAAGGCCAGGCGGGTCGTTGACAACCGTCCCAAATAGTTTTCAACCGGAAACGGCCCTTTTCCGCCATGGCGGCGTCAATCCGCAGGCTTGCTTGTGCGGCGTACCGATGTACGCCTCCGCGCAACCCCTTGATTTCCTTGCCACAGCGAAAAATTGCTCGTTTCCCATATGAAAACTACGCTGTATCCATCCGGAGTTTCCGGATGGATACTAAATAGTGTCCGTCCGGAATCCCCGGATGAAAACTGAATAGCCAAGCATTACCTACATGGGGGGCGTATGAAGGTTCAGCAGATTTCCATTTTTATCGAAAATACATCCGGGCGGCTTGCCGAGGTAACCAAGGTTCTCGGAGCGGCGGGGGTCAACATCCGGGCACTGGCTCTCGCCGATACATCCGATTTTGGCGTTCTGCGGTTGATTGTCGATAAAATAGACCTTGCCAAAAAAGTGCTTGCGGAGAAAAACTTTACTGTTTCTAAAACCGATGTGGTTGCCGTGGAAGTCCCCGATCGACCACTGGGTTTGGCGCAGATTCTCGAACTTCTCGACGCAGCCGGAATTGCCGTGGAATATCTGTACGCTTTTGTAGAGCGTCGCGGAGAAAATGCGGTGATCATCTTCCGGTTTGACAATAGTGACGATGCGATACGGGCCTTGCAGGCCGAAGGGGTGCGCATCCTGTCCGGTGAAAATGTCTATAATGTCTAGCACTTTTCGGGTAACTCATCGAGATGCTTGATTTTTAAGGGAATTTCCATTCACTTGTTGGGCGAAAATTTGCTTGACAATCCTTGGCGGATACAGCATAATCCGCACTCGTTGATCGACGGGGCGTAGCGCAGCCTGGTAGCGCACCTGCATGGGGTGCAGGGGGTCGGAGGTTCAAATCCTCTCGCCCCGACCAACGTAAAAGGGACGCAGTGAAAACTGCGTCCCTTTTTTATTTCAGCCTCCCGCGACGCACTCTCTTGCCTTTTGATTCTTTTCGATTATATTTCTATTAAGAGCGAAATAATGGCATCTTTTCCGGATATTTTCATCCGGGACTGGACTTTTTATCGTGGGTGCGACAATCCGCGAAATCTCTCAAACAGGGTCGCGCTGCAACCTCACAAAAGTACAGGTTTTGCCTGGCACGATGAAAATGGCTGGTTTCCCGTATCGGAATTGCACTGGGTCCATCAGGAGGTGGCGTATCGGTACCAGGTAATTGCAAAGGAGGCAGCCATGACAACATGCAAGGTAATCCCATTTCGCAAACCGCCGATGCATCCCAAAAGACATATTTTTGCTCGGATTCTCAAGAAGTTTGGTCTGTCACGCCCTCAAAAAGTAGCCCGGAACACCGTAATCTACATCAGGGGCTTCGGCCCCGGAGCCATGACGGTCGGTAGCCGGGATCATAGATAGTTTTCGTCCGGAAACGGCCCTTTTCCGCCGTGGCGGCGTCAATCCGCAGGCTTGCTTGTGCGGCGTACCGATGTGCGCCTCCGCGCAACCCCTTGATTTCCTTGCCACAACGAAAAATTGCTCGTTTCCCAAACGAAAACCGCACATTAGGCAACAACGGTTGCCGGATGAATGCCATCCTTTTATTAAACCTTTCAGCCGGTTTGATCCTTCTTTAACACCAAGTCTCTTCTCGTATTAAAATCAATATTTTCGACAAGACGAAATAGTATTTGTGTATCCTGTTGGTATAATAGCGCTTTGTGGTTATTTCGGGCTCTTTCCTTTAGGCATATGCGAAAGGAGGTAACATTTGCCGGATTTCAAGGCAGCAGACAACCCGTTGATGTATGCGTAAAAAAATTGTTGGTTGACTACGCAGGATTTTTTCGGTTGGGATTCTGTTCATGGCAAGGAGGAGACACCTATGGAATTCATGTTTGGCATACCCAGTTTCGTCCAGTTCGGTCCCGGTGTTGCAAAAAAGGCGGGGGAGGTTGCCCAGGGTCTTGGCGCCCGTAAAGTTCTTTTTGTTTATGACAAGGGAGTAAAAAGCGCCGGTCTGGCGGATGAAGTCCTCAAGGCACTGCATGATTCAAATCTGGAAGTGCTTGAATTTGACGGCGTTCAACCCAACCCTACCGACACCCTGGTCGAGAATGCAGCCGCCATGGCAAGGGAATTTCAACCCGATGCCATCGTCGCCCTCGGCGGCGGGTCTTCTATCGATTGCGCCAAGGCTATAAACATCCTCCAAACCAATCCTTCTCCTATCAATCAGTATGACGGTCTCAATACTGTGCCGAACCCCACTCGGCCGCTGATAGCGATTCCCACCACCGCAGGGACCGCAAGTGAAGTAACAGCGTTTTCCATCGTCACGGATACCACTCGCCAGAAAAAAATGGTTATCGGGGGACAGTTCGTCGGGGCAACCATGGCCCTGGTCGATCCGCAAATGACCTTCGGCATGCCTTCGTCAATCACCGCGTCAACCGGAATGGACGCACTGACCCATGCCATCGAGGCCTATCTTTCCAAAGGGGCCATGGTTCCTACCGATGTCTGTGCCTTGAGAGCCATCGAGTTGATCTACCACAATCTTCCCACAGCGACCCGCAATGGCCAGGATCTCGAGGCGCGCACCAATATGCTCCTTGGCAGCATGATGGCCGGTTTCGCGTTCAACTGTGCGGTTCTCGGTCTGGTGCACAGTATCGCCCATCCCCTGAGCGTTCATTGCGGACTTCCTCACGGGGTGGCCAATGCCGTGGTTTTGCCCTATGTCATGGAATACAACGCACCGGCGGCCTTGGACCGCATGAAAGATATTGCCCTCGCCATGGGACAGCCAGTATCGGACATGGCCCCTGTGGAGGCGGCGAAACTCGCAATCGCAGCGGTGAAAGCACTCTCCAGGGAACTTCAGATACCGTCTCTTGAAGAGCTGGGAGTTCCCCGCAATATTTTTGATCGCCTTGCCGAAGATGCTCTGCTGGAAATATCAACGATTTTCAATCCCCGCGAACCCAGCAAACAGGATGTAATCGACATCCTGGTGAAAGCTTACTGACTATTGACCGTGCCATGACGTTTTGCAGGAGGCGTAATGTTCCGTAACTGGGTGATGGTATTTTACATGCTTTTCGGGTTTGTGAGCATCGCCGGTTCCTGCTGGGCCGGCATCACCGGCAATCAATTTACAAACGGCGGCGACGGTATCAAAACCGCTACCGCGCCGCCTCCAGGCACGTACTATCGGTTTTATAATTTTTTCTATGATGCCGGTAAACTTGCTGATTCTCACGGGGACGATCTTCACGCCGATTTTGATGTCTTCGTCTATGCGAATGTGCATAGGCTGATTCATTTTCCCGGCTGGAAAGTTCTCGGAGCGGACTTCTTTTCCAATATTGTCATTCCTGTGGTTTATACCGACATTGAAGTGGGGGCTGCAGGAGTGCGGGATGATGGTTGGTCTGTTGGCGATATCTTCATCGAGCCGGTAGCCCTGGCATGGCATGGTGAGCGATGGGATGCCGCTTACGGCATGGGCGTCTGGGCGCCAACCGGATCATGCAAGGCCAGCAGGCCCGCATTGCCCGGCAAGGATTACTGGTCAGGAATGTTCAGTGCGGGGGCAACCGTTTACCTTGACGCGGCCAGGACATGGTCGTTGTCCGCCCTCGGCCGCTATGAAATTCACGGCAAAAAAGACGGCGCCAGAATTACCGCTGGCGACGATTTTCACTTCGAATGGGGCTTTGGCAAAGCGCTTCCGCCGGATTGGAAGCTGGGACCCCTGCAATATTGGGAGATTGGCATGGCAGGTTATGCTCAATGGCAGGTCACCGACGACAGGGGCTCTGATGTCGTCTGGGACAAAAGCGTTCACGATCGTGTCTTTGCCGTAGGGCCGGAGATCCGCTGCGTGATCCCTGCATGGAAAACAGTCGTTGAGCTACGCTGTGAAAAGGAATTCGGAGCGGTGGACCGCAGCGAAGGAGTGCTTACGGCCCTGGTTCTCACCCGCGCGCTCTGATCTTGTGACCATCCGGAAAACCCGGATGGTCACAAGCTTTTTCAAAAGAACCTACCTGCTTCTGCTGCTGCGGCCATCGGTTGCAGGCACCTTGATGCCAAGGGATTTGATCTTTCGATACAGGGTACTGGTGTCAATGCCAAGATGTTCAGCGGTACGCGTACGATTGCCACTATGGCGTTTCAACGCTTCGAATATGAGATTCTGTTCCATGGCCTGCAGTGTAGTCAGACCACAGCTCTCAGAAGCCATGGAATAATCCTTTGGCCGCAGTTCAAGCGGCAGACATCGCACTTCGATCATTCCCCCGCGGCACAATACAAAAGCATGTTCAAGGATATTTTCCAGTTCCCGTACATTGCCCGGATAATCATAGTCCATCAGTCGAGCCAGAACCTCGTGGGAAACACCTTCGATCTGACGATTGTACAGACGGTTGAATTTGGCTACGAAATGTTTGACCAGCAGCGGAATATCTTCCTTCCTCTTTTGCAGACCCGGTATCTGCAGATGGATAACGCGAATCCGGTAAAATAAATCTTCCCGAAAAACCCCTTCATGAACAAGCTCCGCCAGATTTTTGTTGGTTGCGGCAAGAATGCGGACATCGACATGAACCGACTTAACCGACCCCAGCGGTTCAAAACAGCGCTCCTGGAGAACCCGTAATAATCGAACTTGCATCGCGGGAGATATGTCGCCGATTTCATCAAGAAACAGCGTCCCGCCATGGGCGCAGGCGAAACGACCGGGCTTGTCCCGTCGGGCATCCGTGAACGCCCCGGCTTTATAGCCAAAAAGCTCCGATTCAAGCAGTGTATCAGGCAGCGCAGCACAATTGACGGCAACAAAAGGCTTGTTGTGACGTGGTGAAAGGTTATGAATTGCACGGGCAAAAAGCTCTTTGCCGGTGCCGCTGGCCCCCTCGATAAGAACGGTGCTGTCGCTGTCCGCAACCGGAGCGATAAAACGGAACAATTCCATCATAAGAGGGCTTCGTCCAATAATGTCCTCAAAGGAATACCGGGATTCCAGCTCTTTGCGGAGCTGTTCCACCTGGCTCAGATCCTGAAATGTCTCAACGCCCCCTACCACGTCCCCCTGGTCGTTTTTGAGTAACGCCGTGGAAATACGAATGGGGATGCGCTGTCCTGCCTGATTGATAATGTGTGCGGTTTCGTTAAACAGGGAAGCTCCTTTTTCCATGGTCTGGCGAAGAGCACAGGCTTTTTCGCAGATATTCGCACGGAACACCTCGCAACAAGGCCGTCCCAGTGCCTGCTCGCGCTTGATGCCTGTAATTTTTTCGGCAGCACGGTTAAAGGAGGTGATTCTCCATTTCCGGTCCACGGTAAAAACGCCTTCATTGATTGAATCGAGAATAATATCCTGTTCTTTTTCCTGGTTGTCCTGATGCATATCGACACCTCCCTCATGACCATATCATCAAATATTGCAAAATGCACTTTTGTTGCAAATAAAAACCATGCATTTTGCCAATTTATGCCTCCAGAACCGACTTAGTCATAAAAAAAACATTCAAATTCGATATGTTGCAAAACATTCAAAAACTGGCATACTAATAGCAAACCTGACAATACATGAGACTTGCCATTCCCTACTGGCAGGGACGCGTTTCCCCTGTCTTTGATGAAGCCCGATGGCTTTTGCGCGTCGATGTAATCCAACGCAGGATTGCGGCGCGAACAAGACAGCGGCTGCTTTCCTCTGATCCATGGGGGCGTGCCCGGGAAATCGCGCAATATGATGTTGAATGCCTTGTTTGTGGTGCGATCTCACGGATTTTCGAAGTTGCGCTGTGCAGTGCGGGGATCAGCGTTTTCAGCCAGTTGTGCGGATCGATGGACGAAGTTCTGCATGCTTTTGTCGAGGGGCGCCTCAAAGACCCGGCATGTCATGTGCCGGGATGGCACCAGGAGGGAATAGGGCAAAACTGTTGGGCGCCGGCAGCGAACAGCAGACAAATTCTCACTGCAATGGACACAACCAGCGAAAGGAGAAGCAAAATGCCAAGAGGAGATGGGACGGGACCGGCGGGTGGCGGTCGACGCAGTGGCGGCGGGCGCATGGGCGGGCCAATGGCGGCAGGCCCCGGAGGAGTTTGCGTGTGTACAAGTTGCGGAGCGGAGGTTCCACATGTCGCCGGGCAACCCTGTAATACGCGCTCATGTCCTAAATGCGGGGCGCAGCTGAGTCGAAAATAGCCCTCTTACCATGGGAAAACAAAAGATTTTTCGCGGCGGCAAGCAATTCTAGGCGTTACGCGAGGGCGCACATCGGCAGGTCGCCGGATTGCCGTAGCACGGCGGAAGATGGCCATTTCCCAATGGAAACCTGCATGGACGAATGATTGCCTATTAAAACGAAGGCTATTTACCAACAAGGCCTTCGTTTTCTTTTTCCGGATTTTGGAGACCCGGGATGCATCAGGAGAGGTTTTAATCTACGAATTCACGACAATTTTCCTAAAAAACACAAGGAAAAAGAATGAATGACGAAGATCTTTTGAAGGCGAATCAGATTATTTCCGGTTTCGATAGGGATTCGAATTCCTTGATTCATATCCTTCAGGAAATTCAGGCAAAACTGGGTTATGTGCCGCAAGAATCGCAAAGAGAAGTCGCCGACTACCTTGGGGTTCCTGTCAGCAAGGTTTTCGGAATTGTCAGTTTTTACAATTTTTTCAAAATCAACCCGCCCGGCAGGCATCAGGTCCATGTCTGCATGGGAACCGCCTGTTATGTAAAGGGTGCCGAAAAGTTGATCGAGAAGATAAAGGCCGAATTCAAAATCCGGCCGGGGGAAACCACTGCCGATCACAGGTTCTCTCTGGAGGAGGTCCGATGCATAGGCTGTTGTGCCATCGGACCGGTTATTACCGTCGATGAAGATGTTTATGGCGGCATGACCCCTGAGAAAGTTTCGGCCATTCTCAAAAAATACGAGTAGAGGTTTATTTTATGCGGATACATTCTTATGAAGATCTGGCGCTGTTGAGAAATCGGATCGCTGAACAGAGATCCGGATCGGCGGGAAAAACCCGGATCGTTGTTTATGGATCGACGTGCGGAATCGCTTCCGGGGCATTGAAAGTTCTGGAAGCCATTGAAAAAGCCGTTGGAAAAACCGGCAGGGACGATGTTGAAATTCTGCAGCACGGTTGTATGGGATGTTGCTTTATCGAACCCTACATATCCGTCAGGCAGGAGGGTAACTCGACGTTGTACGGATTTCTCGATGCCGAAAAAGCCTGCCACGTGGTAGAGAGCCATTTGCTGCGGGGGGAAGTTTTGCATGACTATCGTATCGATGAAAGCATGCCCTTTTTCAGACGACAGGAAAGACGGATAACCGGTCTGCTCGGGGTTATCGATCCATTGAGTATCGAGGACTATATCCATCATGAAGGATATGCGGGACTGGCCGAGGCATTGCGCAAAGACAGCGCCGATATCCTTCAGGAAGTAAATGGCTCCGGACTGCGGGGCAGGGGCGGTGCCGGTTTCCCTACCGGAAGAAAATGGCAGTTTGCCCGCCAGGCCAGGGGTGACCAGAAATATGTAGTGTGCAACGCCGACGAAGGCGATCCGGGAGCCTACATGAACCGGGCTGAAATCGAGGGCAATCCCCATGCCGTGCTGGAAGGTATGGCTATTGCCGGCTATGTGATAGGTGCCAATCGGGGGTACATCTATGTTCGTGCCGAATATCCCCTGGCCGTGGAAACCCTGCGTAAGGCCGTTGCCCAGGCCCGGGAATACGGCCTTCTGGGTAAAAACATTCTGGGGACCTCCTTCGATTTTGACATCGAAATCTTTCTTGGTTCCGGCGCCTTTGTATGCGGGGAAGAGACCGCATTGCTGGCTTCCCTGGAACAGAAACGGGGCAACCCCCGCCACCGTCCGCCGTTTCCGGCCATCGAGGGACTGTTCGGGAAACCGACGGTGATCAACAATGTCGGCACCTTGTCCAACATTCCGCTGATCATCCGCAAAGGGGCACAATGGTGGAAGTCGGTGGGAACCGATACCACCAGGGGGACGAAAGTTTTCTGCCTGACCGGAAAAATCCGCAACAGCGGCCTGATCGAGGTTCCCATGGGTATCACCATGAAGGAAATCGTCTTCGATATCGGCGGCGGCATTCCTGACGAAAAGAAATTCAAGGCCGCTCAGCTGGGAGGTCCTTCGGGCGGTTTTATCCCCGCCGAACATCTCGATCTGCCCATCGATTATGAATCCCTCCAGACTATCGGGTCCATCATGGGCTCGGGCGGCATGGTCATTCTCGACGAAGACTCCTGTATGGTCGACGCGGCTCATTTTTTCCTGCAGTTCGATCAGGATGAATCCTGCGGACAGTGCGTGCCCTGCCGGATAGGACTGCCACTGATGATCCGGATGCTGGAAAAAATCAGTGGGGGAAAGGGAGAGATGTCAGACCTTGAAAATCTGACCGTCGTGGCGGAGAGCCTGCGCAAAACCTCTCTCTGCGCGCTTGGACAAACCGCCGCCAACCCGACACTGAGCACACTGCGTTTTTTCCGCGATGAATACGAGGCCCATATACGGGATAAAAAATGTCCTGCGGGGGTTTGCCGGTCACTCATACGTTTTTCCATCGATAAGGATAAATGCGTCGGCTGTGGCATCTGTAAAAAAGTCTGCCCCGAGAATGCTATCCACGGAGAACGCAAGGAACCACACTGGATTGACGAGGAAAAATGCGTCAAGTGCGGTTTGTGCAAGGATGCCTGTAAGTTCGATGCCATCATCGTTTCCTGACAATCAAAGGCTGAAAATATGATTCAGATAATAATTAATGGCCAGCCATGCATGGCGAAAGAAAACTCTTTGCTATTGAACGCTTGTGAAGAAAACGGTTTTAACATTCCTCACCTGTGTCACAAGGAGGGGTTGAGTTCCGTCGGGGTATGCCGGCTTTGTATCGTCAGGGTCAAGGGGATGAAGGGGCTTGTGCCATCCTGCTGCACCGTTGTGACCGAGGGCATGGAAGTTACCACCGAGGATGAGGAGATCTGCCGGTTGCGCCGCATCAACCTGGAAATGATCCTGGCCGAACATGAGCACAATTGTCTTGTCTGTGAAAACAGCGGAAAGTGCGAACTGCAGAATCTGGCCTATGCGCTGGATGTCAGTTCTCCGCGGTTTCCGGTCAACAAGAAATTACGGCCCATCGAGGAGTCCAGCGAAGTGATCGCAAGAGATCCCAACCTCTGCATCCTGTGCGGACGCTGCGTGCGGGCCTGCGCCGAAGTGACGGATCGCCGGATTCTGGAGTTTGCCAACCGCGGACCCGAACTGCTGATTAATGCCGGGTTGCAGGAACCACTGGCTGACACCGACTGCGCCTCATGCGGCGCCTGTCTGCAGGCCTGTCCGACCGGAGCGCTGACGGTAAAGCTGGCACGTTTTCAGGGCCGGAGTTGGGAAGTGAAGAAAGTGCAGACCACCTGTACCCATTGCGGCGGCGGATGCCAGATCGAATTCTGGGCCAAGGGCAACAGGCTGGTAAGGGCCTATGGGGTGGAGAAGGAGGGGGCCGAGAATCGGGGGCATCTGTGTGTCAAAGGGCGCTTCGGATTCGATTTCGTTCACAGCGCCGACAGGCTTTCAACACCACTGATTAAAAAAAATGGGCAATTCATAGCGGCCAGTTGGGACGAGGCCCTGGACAGAGTTGCTGAAAATTTCCAGAAAATCAAGAAAGCACATGGCAGTGACGCCATTGGCGGCATTGCGTCCTCCAAAAGCACCAATGAGGAAAATTACCTTTTCCAGAAATTCATGCGCGCCTGCATCGGAACCAATAACGTCGACTTCTGTACCCGTTTCTGCCATACCCCCAGTGCTGTCGCATTGGGTCGTGCATTTGGTGGGGGGGCCATGACCAACTCTCCGGCACTTATTGAAAAAGCTGAAGTTGTTCTCATAGCCGGTCTTAATCTTACGGAGATGTATCCGGTTTTTGCTGATTTTGTCAAACAGAAGGTCAAGGCAGGAAAACTGAAGCTGATTGTTGTCGATCCACGCCGAATAGATCTGGTCGATTACAGTCAGGTTTGGATCCGCCCGCGGATCGGGACAGATATCGCCTGGATCAACGGCCTGATGAACGTTATTTTGAATCGGCAACTGCAAGACGACGAATTCATCGCTTCCAGAACCGTTGGGTTCGATGATCTGCAAGCGGCGGTAAAATACTATACTCCGGAAAACGTTGAAGCCATAACCGGAGTGCGTGCCCAGACCATAGAGGACGCCGGCATGCTGTACGGCAACGCTCCAAGGGCCGCCATTCTGTATGGCATGGGCGTTACTCAGCATATCCATGGAACGGACAATGTCTCGGGGTTGTGCAACCTGGCGCTGCTCACTGGAAACGTGGGCAAAGCAGGCACCGGGGTGAACAGCATTGCCAAGCAGAATAACGGGCAGGGAGCAGGGGACATGGGTTGTCTGCCACCTATTTATCCTGGCGGGCAGCCTGTCGCTGACGAAGTTGTCAACCAGAAATTCAGTAAGGCGTGGGGCGTGCCCCTTTCAAAAAACCGGGGCTTACCGAATCGGACATGGTTCTGGAAAAGGAAAGAATCAAAGGTCTTTATGTCATGGGAGGAAACCCGCTGGGCAGCGGGCCCAATCTCAGGAAAATTCAAGAAGTATTTACGGCAATGGACTTTGTCGTCGTGCAGGATATGTTTCTGAGCGAAACGGCCATGCTGGCCGATGTCGTTCTGCCGGCCTGTTCTTTCGCGGAAAAGAGTGGTTCCTTTACAAGTGCTTCCCGTCTGGTGCAAAAGGTAGATAAAATTATCGAGCCGGTGGGAAAAAGCCGGCCTGACTGGGAAATTTTGTGCGATCTGAGCGACCGAATGGGCTATCCAATGCCCTATCGTGGGCCACAGGACATAATGCAGGAAATTGCGGCATTGGCTCCCTCATATGGAGGCATTTCCCATGGACGTTTGGAAACGGCGGGATTGAGAGTACCTTGTCCATCGGCGGACCATCCGGGAACCGAGTTTCTCTGGGGAAAAACTTTCAAAACGCCTGATGGAAAAGGGCACTTTTTCCCCGCTGCCTATCAAGCACCCGCAGAAGTTCCGAATGAGGAATATCCATATTTACTGACAACCGGAAAGGATCTTTATCATCTCCACACAGGGTCCTACACCAACAAATCCGTGCCTCTGTCCAGGCTGGCTCCGGAGGACTTGCTGGAAATAAGCGTGTCCGACGCGAAAAAGATAGGAGTCGCCAATGGCGACAAAGTACGGGTTAGGTCCCGCAGGGGCCATATCGACATCACCGCGCAAGTTACCGACCGAGTGCCGGACGGGACTGTCTTTGCGACTTTCCATTCCGGAGCGGTAAATGATTTGACCATCGATAGTCTGGACGCAATGGCCAAGGTTCCGGAACTGAAAATGTGCGCGGTTACAATTGAAAAGGTCGCATAAGACTATTTCAGGGATATTGCCATGCCTGATGAGCAAAAAAAACCGGAAAGCACAATGCCTGGATTGAGAAAAGTACGTCATATTCTGGCTGTCGCCAGCGGCAAAGGCGGGGTCGGCAAAACCACCATCGCTGTAAATGTTGCTTTTGCACTCAAGCAAAAAGGTAACAAAGTTGGTCTTCTGGATGCGGACGTCTATGGCCCCAGTGTGCCGGTGATGCTGGGAATCAGTGAGTCACCGGGTTGGCAGGACAAGATGATAATTCCCGCGCAAAAGTTCGGGCTTAGAATCATGTCGCTGGGCATGGTCACCGAAAAAGGGCAACCGGTTGTCTGGCGTGGGCCGCTGGTATCCAAGGCAATCAGCCAATTGCTAGGGCAGGTTTTGTGGGGTGATCTGGATTATCTGGTTGTTGACCTGCCACCCGGGACAGGAGATCCGTCCATTACCATGGCGCAGTTGCTGCCGACGGCAGGTGTGCTGATGGTGACAACACCTCAGGAGGTAGCTCTGGCCGATGTACGCAGATCCATCGACCTTTTCACTAAATTCAATTTGCATATTGTTGGCCTGGTTGAGAACATGTCCTATTTCTTGTGTGGCCATTCTGAAGAGCCCATCGAGATTTTCGGCCAGGGCGGCGGTGAAAGATTGAGCAAAGAGTTCGGTCTGCAACTGCTCGGGAAAATTCCCATTGACCTGGACCTCCGCAAAGGCGGCGACTCCGGTGTGCCGCTAGTGGTGTCGGCACCGGATTCTGTGTTAGGCAGGATATTTCGAAACATTGCTGAAAAAATCATGAATGTTTTGAGCTGACGTGACCCGACAGCCATAGCTAGTTTTCATCCGGAAACGGCCCTTTTCCGCCGTGGCGGCGTCAATCCGCAGGCTCGCTTGTGCGGCGTACCGATGTACGCCTCCGCGCAACCCCTTGATTTCCTTGCCACAACGAAAAATCGCTCGTTTCCCATATAAAAACTACGCTGTATCCATCCGGAATTTCCGGATGGATACTAGCTAAGCAATCCTCTGCCGCAAAATATTTCATAAACGATGCGTGTATCAGCAAAATTGCCGCGACCGTCCCAACCCGGTTGCGGCAATTTTTTAATCGAGACTCCACCGTCCTTGCCTGATCGGTATGACCTGTTATGTTGTAAAAAACCAGCTATTGCGTTGGAATGTGTTTCACTTTTTGCGGGACAAAAGCCACATATCGATATTTACGTGAGATAAATGGTTCGCATACAGGAGAGACCATGACTGTTTCCAGGAAATTTTCAGAAAGTGCCATAAAATCGGTTCTTCAGGGAAAGGATCCCGGCGAACTCGCCGTACAACTTCAAATGCGAACGGTGGATGAGTTTCCCCTGCCGCCAAGCTTGCCAAGGGAATCCGTGGCGGACCAGCCTTCACAGGAAACAAGGCTTAGAATCCTCGAAGGGCAGGGGATAAGATTCGAGTACCTTACCGGACGGAAACGGGTAGAGGATCCAGGCGTTTTTCAAAGCCACATCGAAAACTATATCGGCATCGCGCAATTGCCGGTCGGCGCCATTGGTCCGCTGAGGATCAACGGCGTCCATGCACACGGGGATTTTTACGTCCCTTTGGCAACGTCCGAAGGGGCTTTGATCGCATCCTATAATCGTGGCGCCAAGATAGCGAGCCTCAGCGGCGGAGTGAGGGCTTTTTGCCTGACGGAAAGGGTTTCGAGGGCGCCCGGCTTTCTCTTTGCCGATTTGATTCAGGCCGGGGAATTCATTGTATGGGTCATCCGTCATTTTGAAAATTTGCGGGAAGAAGCACAAAAAACCACGACCCACGGACATTTGGAAGACATGAAGGTTACCCTTGAAGGAAACCATGTCTTTCTTCATTTTGAATACACTACCGGCGATGCCGCCGGCCAGAACATGGTGACGATTGCCACGGAAGCTGCATGCCGTTTTATTGTGGCAAAATGCCCTGTCAAACCCAAACTCTGGTTTGTTGAAAGCAATATGTCCGGCGACAAGAAAGCCACCGCGCTGTCGTTTTTGTCGGTCCGCGGGAAAAAAGTCATTGCGGAAACCGTCATCCCCCGAAACCTGATAAAACGCATGCTGCATACGACGCCCGAGATGATGATGGAGTACTGGAAGATGTCCTTTGTTGGCGGCGTTCAAACAGGATCCATCGGTGTGCAGGGCCATTACGCCAACGGATTGGCGGCGATGTTTATCGCTTGTGGTCAGGACGCGGCTTGTGTTGCTGAAGCTTCAGTCGGACTTACCCGACTTGACCTGGACGATAATGGCGATTTGTATATCTCGGTCTCCCTGCCTAATCTCATCGTCGGGACCATCGGCGGGGGCACCGGGCTTCCGACCCAAAAAGAATGCCTTGCGATGCTTGGTTGCACAGGATCGGGTTCGGCCAGAAAATTTGCCGAGATTTGCGCCGCCGTCGCCCTTGCCGGAGAAATCTCCATCATGGGTGCTTTATCGTCCGGCCAATTTACCCAGGCGCACATAAAATACGGCCGCAAAACAAAAAAATGACCTCCCGGCATTGCGCATCAGTGTTTGTCACCTTATCCAAATGTTTTCAGAATCAAGGGGTTTCATGCAAATGTCATGAAAGATCGCGACACCATAGAGCAGCGCGCGAGATTTGACATCATCCGTTACGCCAACTGTTGGGAGGATGCCGATGTCCTGTTGCCGGCACTGGCTGTGCGGGAGGGAGGCGACTATCTGTCCATTGCTTCGGCCGGTGACAATACCCTGAGCCTGTTGCACGCCAAGCCATCCATGGTTCTTGCCGTGGATATCAGCGCCACGCAACTGGCATGTCTGGAATTGCGCAAGGCAGCTTTTCAGAGCCTGGCGTATGAAGAAGTTCTGCAATTTATTGGCGTCAATCCAAGCACTACCAGGGACAGGACTTACCGACTGGTCCGGGGCCGGCTTTCTCCGCTCTCAAGACAATTCTGGGATGCCAACCCCGGGATCATCGCCAAGGGAATGATCCATTGCGGCAAATTCGAAAGGTATTTCCGGCTTTTCAGAAAGATGGTCTTGCCAATGATCCACGGCAGGAAGGTGGTTTGCGATCTTATGCAAAACAAAAGCGAGGCGCAACGTCATGCCTTTTACCGGGAAACGTGGAATAATCGACGGTGGCGGGCGCTTTTCAGAATTTTTTTCAGTCGCAAGATCATGGGGTATCTCGGACGGGATCCGGAATTTTTCACCTATGTCGAAGGGGATGTCGCATCTCGTCTTCTGGAACGGGCCGAATATGCTCTGACGGCATTGGCTACGGATCAGAATCCTTATCTCGAATTCATACTCACCGGAAATTTCGGAAAAACGCTGCCGTTTTACCTGCGCGAGGAAAACTTTGAAAAAATCCGCGACCATCTCGACCGATTGATCCTCTTCCATGGGAACCTTCTCGAAGCTCTGCGTGCCCATGCTTCTCTTCGATTCGACGGGTTCAACCTTTCGGATATTTTTGAATATATGAACTATGCGGAATATGTGTCCGAGCTGCAAAAAGTCATTGACGCTTCGAAACCAGGAACCCGGGTGGTTTACTGGAACATGCTGGCAGACAGAAAAAATCCCCTTGCATTGAAAAACCGGCTCGCCACACTGGAAGATCTCGCTGCTGACCTGTTCAAACAGGACAAGGCCTTTTTTTACAAGGCACTTGTGATCGAGAGGGTTCTTTGAACGAATTGCATCTTGAAATAGGTGCCGCTCTTGTCTACGCCGGCATTTTCATACTGATTTTTGCACTCGGCGAAATTATCCGTTACTTGCAGCCTTCCTGTCCCGAATTGTCCAGAAAATTCATCCATTTTGCCGGCGGACTCACTGCGTTGACTTTTCCACGCCATATTCAATCCCACTGGAGCATCCTGTGCCTTGCCACAGGCTTTGCCGCGGTCCTCGTCCTGGCAAAGATGAAGGGATTGCTGAGATCGGTGCATGGTATTGAAAGAAAATCCTATGGTGCCATGTTGTTTCCCGTCTCCGTTTATCTTCTGTTCCTTCTCGGTCAGTCCAGAACCATTTTGTATTTCGTTTCGATTCTGGTGATGACCGTCTCAGATACCCTTGCGGCGGTGATAGGCGACCGGTATGGATCGATACGATATGAAGTCGAGGGCGTGACCAAGAGTCTGGAAGGTTCCACGGTCTTTTTTTTCGTCACCTTTTTATGCGTGCATATTTCCCTGTTGTTGATGACACCGACTGGCAGGCTTGAATCGGTGCTGATGGCATTTGTGATCGCTGTCCTCATAACCGCTTTCGAGGCTGTTTCGCCAACAGGCAGCGATAATTTCTTCGTCCCCCTGGGGACGTTCTTCATTCTTGGAAACATGATGAAACAGCCCCTTCCGGCCATGCTGAATCACATCGGAATCCTGCTCGCCATGATGGTGGCCACGGCGATCCTCACAGCAAAGATCAAGCTGTTTAAAACCACCGGTTTGATCGGCATGATACTGGTCAATTATGCCGCCTGGACCCTGGCTGGGGTTACATGGTTTCTGCCTTTATTGCTGGGGCAGATTCTGCTGTATGGGCTGGTGGCATATTTTGTCGATAAGGTGACAGAGGGAATTACCGGTTACCAGATTAAATTCCTGTTTTATGCCGTCTTGTTGCCGGTTCTGCTGATCTTTGCCGCCAATGCCCTGCACGCCAGGCTGACCTTTTTTTTGCCCTATGTGACTTCGATAACAACGACTCTGGCTATTATAGGTTACTTTTTCCTGGCAATTCTGAAGCCTTGCAAGGATGAGTGGCTTCGTTGTCTGGCGAGAAACCGCGCCCTGTCGATCCTTTGCTGTGCCGGATTATCTGTTGCTGGCGTCTGCCTGATCCCCATTTTTTTCCACGGCCAGGCTGTTATTGTTTCGCTGTTTATCGTGTTTGGTGCCACAAGTTTTGCCTTGTGTCTGTTTCATTTCCTCTTCCAGAAAATGGGTCTCGGCCTGCAAATTGTATTACGACAGAGGGTGCGCCTTTTATGCTCACTGATTGCCGTCGCCCTTGTTTTTCTGCTGCAGGAATTCGCGTTTTCTTCCTGAGTACGAGGCTGTGGTCTGGATTTTTATCTCTGGAGAAACGATCACTATGAAAACATTGCCCTACATTGTTTGGAATACGGATATGGTCGAGGAACAAACCGACAGTGTCATGCTTCTGGGGGGGAAGGCCATGGGCCTTCATCGTCTCAGAAATCTTGGAGTCGACGTACCTGTCTGGGCCACGGTCACATCTCTGTTTTTTCGACATTTGTGTTCCCGGGATGCCGGATTGCAGGCTCTTCTCTGTGATGAAGAGCCCGAAATTTCAGCAAAAGCTGCCGCCTTGCACGAACATATCGGAGCCCTTTCGATCCCGGAAGAAGGCATGGACGTTCTCAGGTCGGTGTGGGACACCGTATCAGAGCAAGGCCGCGTGCCGATCGCGGTAAGATCCTCGGCGGCGGATGAGGACAGCATGCATCTTTCCTTTGCGGGTCAGATGGACAGTTTCCTGAATGTGCTGTCTTTTGCGCAGTTCATCGAGGCTTTACGCCGGTGCTGGGCCTCCCTTTTCAACGAGCGGGCCGTGTTTTACCGTCAAAAGAGCGGGCTTGACTGCTGGTCGTTGCAAATCGCGGTGGTTGCACAGCAAATGGTCGAACCGGATGTGTCCGGCGTCATCTTCACCGCGAATCCTCTCAACGGCAACCGTAACGAAATGCTGGTCTGCAGCACTTGGGGGCTTGGAGAAGGTCTGGTTGCCGGAACCCTTCCTGCCGATACCTATGTGCTCGGGGCGGGAGGCGTCTGCCTGCGACAAACGCTGGCCGAGAAACAGCAGCGGGTAGCCTGCCACGCAACGGGAGGAACCGAAACGGTTGATCTGGCCGACGACAGGCATTTTCAGGCAACTTTGGATGATGTTTGGCTGCAAAAACTCTATCGTCTTGCAACTCGGGTGCAAACCACCGCGGGCCGGCCGATGGACATCGAATTTGCGGTGTGCAAAGACACTGTTTACCTGCTGCAGGCCCGACCCGTAACCGCCCTGGAGGATGCTGCCGCCGAACCGTCGCGGGACAACCCAAGGATCTGGGACAACGCCAATATTGTTGAAAGTTATTCCGGGATCACCACTCCGCTGACTTTTTCCTTTATTCGCAAAGCCTATTTCGCGGTTTACTGGCAGTTTTGCCGGATAATGGGGGTCAGCAGCAGAACCGCATTCCGGAACCGTCATATTTTTGCGAATATGTTGGGTTTTATCCAGGGCAGGGTGTACTACAATCTTTTGAACTGGTATCGCCTCATTGGCTTGTTGCCCGGCTATAAATACAACAAGTCCTTCATGGAGCAGATGATGGGGCTTCAGGTGATCAGTTCTTTTTCTCCGGAAGAAGAATCCAGGAACCTGGTTAAAAAATACCTGGTGCATTTTCCAAAAATGCTGTGGACAGGGTTCAGAATGTTGCTCAATCACTTTACCCTGAGTAGAAAAATTCGTGCTTTCCATGCCTCTTTTGATCACTTATATAGCCGACATGCTTCCCAGAATTTTCAGGAACTCAGTGTTTTCAGCCTGATGGAAATCTATCGTGAACTGGAAAACAAGGTACTCTGGAACTGGAAGGCGCCGATACTCAACGATTTTGAAGCCATGGTTTTTTTCGGACTGCTGCAAAAATTAACGGCGGCATGGATATTGGATGCCAACGGTAGCCTGTACAATGATCTGCTCTGCGGCGAAGGAGGCATCAAGAGTACGGAAGTCACCGACGGACTGATCCAGTTGGCGGCAACAATCGAAGCCGACAAGGAACTGAAAGCAACCTTCCTGGAAAACCCGCCTTCTGAAATTTTGCGGCGTCTGCAGTCCGATCCGTCCCTGTCCGGCTTCGCTCGGCTATTCGGTGATTACCTTGAAAACTACGGAGTCCGCTCCATCGATGAGATGAAACTGGAGTCGATTCCGGTCAAGGACGACCCCACCTTCTGCATCACTGTTCTCCAAAATTATCTTCGTTGCGGCATTCCCGACTCCGGCAAGCGAAAGGAACGGGACAGGCACATACGCCAACAGGCTGAAGAGGCTGTGCGCACGCGTCTGCAGGGGAAAAAATGCTTTCGCATGGTACCGCAACACATTGTCTACCGTTGGGTTCTTAAAAATGCCAGGGCAGCCGTCCGAAACCGTGAAAACCAGCGGTTTGCGCGCAGCCAGGCCTATGATGTGACGCGCAGGATTTTTCGTGCCATCGGACAAAAATGGCAGATGGCCGGGATTCTCGATGATAGGGAGGACATTTTTTACCTCGATGTCGAGGAGATCTGGTCCTATATAGAAGGAGCCTCGACCTGTCCAGACCTGCGCCAGCTGGCGAACCTTCGCCGAAAAATATTTGCATCCTACGCTACCGCAACACCCGACGACCACATAGAGACATACGGTGAGGTTTATCGCGGCGGCGATTATGCCGGTGGGCAGCATGAGGTTGATAACGCCGAACAACTGCAGGGGCTCGGCTGTTGCCGGGGTGTTGTTGAAAACACGGTGCGCATTATCCGGAAACCTGACGCCGATACCAGGCTCGATGGCGAAATCATGGTGGCGCAACAGACCGATCCCGGCTGGATCGTGCTCTTTCCATCCATCAGTGGGCTGATCGTTGAGAAGGGCAGTCTTCTCTCGCATTCGGCCATTGTTGCCCGGGAAATGGGCATCCCGGCGGTTGTCGGCGTCAAAAACGCGACCAGATTACTGCGTGACGGGGACAGGGTCCGTCTCGACGGGAGCACCGGGACGATCACCCTGATGCGCCAAACCGGTCCATGAGGTCATTTCTTGATCCGGTAGAGAGGCACGGCATGAGCCATCGATGGTGGATTTATTTCCAGGAACGCTTCCCGATCTTTGCCCATGGTCCACTTATTTTAGCCTTCAGCCTGTCTGCCATGGGTTATTCAGCACTTTTGCGGGGTGCGAACAACCTTCGCCCCGATGCGGCCGGCATCGCCTTTGTCACAGCACTGTTTTTCTTCCTGCAGCTTCGCATTGCCGATGAATTCAAGGATGCCGAAGAAGATGCCCGTTATCGGCCTTATCGGCCTGTTCCCCGGGGATTGATCACTCTGTGCGAGTTGGGCTGGCTGGCGGCAGGAACAGCTGCACTGCAACTGGCGGGATCTCTCTGGTTGCAACCCCCCCTGGTGCTGCTGTTGATAGCGGCCTGGGGTTATCTGGTTTTGATGAGCAAGGAATTTTTCCTCCGTTCATGGTTGAAACAACGGCCGCTCGCCTACATGCTTTCCCATATGCTAATCCTGCCGATTTTCGATGGCTATGCCACGGCTTGCGACTGGCTGGTGGCGAGAGTCGCTCCGCCTGCAGGGCTTGAGTGGTTTCTTGCCGCCAGTTACTTCAACGGCATGGTGATCGAAATCGGCCGCAAAATCCGTGCACCTGCCGATGAGGAAGAGGGGGTGGAAACCTATTCATTTTTATGGGGGCGATCTGCAGCGCTTGCGGCATGGTTGTTGGTGATGTTTTTGTCGGCCTGTTGCGCTTTGCAAGGTGCCGCCCTGTTGCGCTTTGTCAAACCTTTGAGCGTGTTTTTCGCCTGTATGCTTTTATCCGCGATCACGCTCGCCTGCGCTTTTGTTCATGCTCCCAGACCCGGCAGGGGCTGGCAAGTGGAGGTTTTTTCCGGCATCTGGACAATTGGACTGTATCTTGGACTCGGGATTGCCCCATGGATTGTTCATTTTGCACGTTTTTGAGAAGCAACATCCGGAGAAAATACCTTGCGAAGGGGAGGGCAAGATGGCGCAACTGCTTAAGATTGCATCGTTGGCACAGCTGGAGGCCCTCGCTGGACTTGAAGGGATCAAAGCACTTTCCGCGGATCTCTTCATGCTCCACAAACCCGATACTCACCTGGCAATACGGGAGGGGGATGATACGCTTCTGGGCCGATGTTCCCTGTGGTGGCATGCCACGCCAGTTTATCCTGAAGAACGTCTGGGGCTGATTGGCCACTTTGAAGCGCAAAATGCTGAAGTTGCCGCAATGCTGCTTAAGGAAGGCTGCCGCATTCTGTCGATATGTCAATGCACCCTGGCAGTTGGTCCCGTTGATGGAAACACCTGGCGACGCTATCGCTTCATTACCGCACGCGGCACCGAACCGCCATTTTTCATGGAACCGGACAACCCGGATGCCTATCCAGGCTACTTTTCCGATGCCGGTTTCAGACCCCTGGCCCGTTACTATTCCAATCTTGATCCCGACCTCGGATGGTCGGTTCCTGAAACCGAAACGCTTCGATTAAACCTGGAAAGGCAAGGGGTGCGCCTGCGATCCCTGAAGTTTGATGACTATTCCGGGGAACTGGAAAAGATCTACCGGATCTCCCTCGATGGGTTCCGTCACAACTTTCTTTATAAGCCTGTCGACCGTGATGAATTTTGTAAAATCTATTCCTGCATCCAGCCTTTTATTGTCCCTGAACTGGTCTGGTTCGCTGAAGCAGGGAACAGGCCGGTAGGGTTCCTGTTTGCGGTTCCGGATATGCTGCGTATCCGACGGGGAGTGCCCTCCGATACGGTGATATTCAAATCGATGGCGGTTTTGCCGGAATGGAGCGGCAGGGGCATCGGGTCACTGTTGCTGGGGACCGTCACCGAACAGGCCTGTCGCCAAGGGTTTCGAAGGGGCATACACGCGCTTATGCACGAGGCGAATCGATCACGCCTGATGAGCGGCCATCATGGCAGGGAATTCCGGGAATACACCTTGTTTTGTCGGAATCTGCCATGAATATCATCCAGATGTTGCAACTCCAGACGATGAGACGTCCCACTGCGGCGGCCATCATCGAACCCGCCGGCAGGCTCAAGGATCGTATTGCCACTTTTGCGTCGCTGGAGGAATCATCGGCCAGGGGCGCGGCTTTCCTTAAAGAATGCGGGCTACGCTCCGGCGATGTGGTGCTTGTTTTTCAGCCCATGTCCATTGATCTCTATATTTTACTGCTGGCGCTGTTTCGGGGCGGTATGATCGCCATGTTTCTCGATCCTTCGGCGGGCCTCAAGCATCTGGAGACCTGCTGTTCCATCCTGCCTCCACAGGGGTTCGTCGGGCCACCGAAAGCACATCTGCTAAGGCTTGCAAGTCCGGCGTTACGAAGCATCCCGCTGCATCTCGTAATCGGCCGGAGCCTGCCGGGAGCACGGTCCTGGAAAAACGCGGAAGATTTTGCACCGCTGCGCGAAGATCCCCCTGACTCACCGCATGCCCCGGCGCTGATTACCTTTACCAGCGGCAGCACTGGAGCACCTAAAGGGGTAGTGCGCAGCCACGGCTTTTTACGCGAGCAGCACCGGATCCTGGAACAAACCCTGGCCATGAACGCAGGAGACCGGGATCTGACCACTTTGCCCGTGTTTGTTCTTGCCAACCTCGCCTCGGGAGTAACTTCCATTATCCCGGATGCCGATCTGCGACGACCCGGATTTATCGATGCAGCCCCGGTACTGCGGCAGATCAACAGGTTAGGTCCGGTGCGCACCGTAGCATCTCCGGCCTTTCTGGAGTGTCTGTGCATCGCACAGTTCAGAAACGGAGGCCCTGTTCATGGATTCAGGCAGGTTTTCACCGGAGGCGCGCCGGTGTTTCCCCAGACCTTGCAGAGGTTTGCTCATATCTTTGAAAATGCTGATATTATAGCGGTTTACGGGTCCACGGAAGCCGAACCGATAGCCACTATCCGATGGGCCGATGTAACGGCACAGGATAAGGGAAAAATGGTCAGCGGAGCCGGATTGCTCGCTGGCATACCTGTGCCGGGTCTCCGGGTGGGGATACTCGACAACCGGCGAATCGTTGCTCGCGGCGTCTGGAAATCTGCGCAATTCTCTGACTTTCTGCTTCCGGCGGGCGAAACAGGTGAAATCATCGTCACTGGCGAGCATGTGCTGAAAAGCTACCTTCACGGTCACGGCGATAGCGAAACAAAAATCCTTATGGATGGTGACGTCTGGCATCGCACCGGCGACAGTGGGTATTTCGACCAGCGAGGCAGGCTCTGGCTTATGGGCAGAACATCTGCGGTCATCCAGGACCACCGGGGAACCCTGCATCCTTTTGCCGTGGAGTGCGCCGCCACGCAATATCCAGGGGTTTGCCGGAGCGCATTGTTACAGCATGGCAGAAAACGTCTCCTGCTGGTCCAGCCCAGGGATGCAGCAGGATGCGTTTCGCTGAAAGGTCTGTCAGAGACACTGTCCTGGGCCGGGATCGACGAGGTGCGATGCCTGAAAAGAATCCCCTGCGATAAAAGACATAACGCCAAAGTGGATTATCCGGCCCTTATTAGAATGGTTGAAAAACACCGCCGGTAAATATCTTCGGAATTTTGTCCGCTCTGTTTAATGATCCGCATACATGCGGGCAGGATCACGAAAATAGGTCCGGGTCTGACGCACTACCAGGGGACTGAGCCATAGCAGTCCGACCAGATTGGGCCAAGCCATAAGCGCATTGAAAATATCGGAGATAATCCAGACCAGTTCAAGACGGATGGAAGCGCCAACCGGCAACAGCAAACAGAACAAAACCCGGTAGGGCAGCACGAATTTCGCACCGAACAGGTACCCTATCGAACGATCACCGTAGTAGGACCAACCCAGGCAAGTGGAAAAGGCGAAGAAAATAATACTGATGGCGACCGCGTATCCGCCAAGCCCCGGCAAACCTGCGTCGAAGGCCCGGGCGGTCAGGTCGGCGCCGCTCAGGCCGCTGCGATAGGCGCCAGTGGTGATGATTACCAGGGCGGTCATGGTGCATATAACCAGGGTGTCGACAAACGGGCCGAGCATGGCGACCAAGCCCTCGCGCACCGGTTCCTTGGTGCGCGCCGCCCCGTGGGCGATAGGAGCGCTGCCGAGCCCCGCCTCGTTGGAGAAAACCCCACGGGCCACACCAAAACGCACCGCCTGGGCCACGGCTGCTCCGGCAAAACCGCCTGCCGCGGCACTGCCGGAAAAGGCATCGTGCACAATGGTGGCCAGCCCGGTTGGAATCGCTGACCAATGGCGGGCCAGTATAAAAAGGGCTCCCACTACGTAGAAAGCCGACATGAAGGGCACCAGGCGGCTGGCCACCTTGCCGATGCGGCGGATGCCACCAACAGTCACGGCGAAAACCAGGCCACAAATAACCAATCCGGTAACATACTTGGGTACCCCGAACAGGGTTTGTACCGGTTCGGCTACGGAATTGGCCTGGGCCATATTGCCGAGCCCGAAGGATACAAGCACGGCAAACAGGGCGAACAGGCGCGCAAGCCATTTGCAGCCGAGACCCTTCTCCAGATAGTACATGGGGCCGGCGCTGATTGTGCCGTCGCCATGGATAGTGCGAAAGTGCAGGGCCAGCAGGCATTCGGAAAATTTGAGTGCCATGCCGAATATTGCCGTAGTCCACATCCAGAACACGGCACCGGGCCCGCCCATGGCAATGGCGGTACCGACTCCGGCGATGTTGCCGGTGCCGATGGTGGCCGCCAGAGCCGCACTCAACGCCTGAAAATGGCTGATCTCGCCAGCATCCTCAGGGTTGTCAAAACGTCCGGAGACAAGCTGCCAGGCATAACGGAAACGATGCAACTGCACCAGGCCGAGCAACGCCGTCATGAGCACGCCCGTACCGACCAACAGCACCACCGTGACAGGTCCCCAGACCACATCCGCCACCCGTTGTAACCAGGCATCCACGCCGTTTATCTACCTTTCTCCCGCCGGGGCATGACAAGCATGCTTAAAAATCCGGGTCAAAAAGACCCGGGGCACGGAATTATCAGATTGCAGATTATCATGTGAAACAAATTTTTGCGAAAGATCCGCCAATCTTTCTATCGAGAGGATTTTCGTATCCAATCGGCAACACTTTGCGGTTGCCTGCCGTCAGGCTTTGATAAACTGTTTTGAGGCAAATAAGGATAAACAAGGAAACGAACCATGTCCTTTCATTTCGACCTGCTCTCGCGGGGGTATGATCAATTTCTGGGAAGAACTCTGGGGGCTCCGGATATGGAATACTGGAGAACCGCCCTCGGGCTTCCCGTCAGGGGGCGCCTGCTTGACGCTGGCGGCGGAACTGGCCGGGTCTCCGCTGCTCTGCGCCCCGATGTCGAACAGGTCGTCATCGTGGATTGCTCCCAGGGAATGCTGCGTCAGGCTCGAAAGAAGGGGAATATGGCCCTGGTGAGGGCTGATGTTGCACGTTTGCCTTTTATCGATGCCTCCTTTGAACGAGCCCTGATTATAGATGCCCTGCATCATTTTCCCCTACAGAAGGAGAGCATAGCAGAGGTGGCACGGGTTCTCGCCCCGGGGGGATTGCTGGTAATAGAGGAGTTCGATATCCGGAGGTGGGGAACTCGCGCCATAGCTCTGGCGGAAAAAATCGTCCTGATGGGGAGCCGTTTTCCCACGCCGGAGGAAATCCGACACATGCTTAAAGAGGCAGGATTCTCCGTTCTGGAGATTCAGAAGGGAAAGTGGAACAGCCTTCTGTTCATTGCAAAAAAATAGGGGCCGCCATGACGGGAAGCGAAACAAGGCTTACCATCCGTAAGTGTCCCTTGAGAAAACCTCACAGAAGGCCAGTTCGGCAATGGAGAGCTTGTGCAGCAGATAGGCGCGGTCTTTTTTGGGAACTTTGCGCAGGTAACGGGCGGCGAGTTTGGAGCGTTCAACGTTGTTCAGGCAGTCAACGTAGAATTGCAGCTTTTCGAGGCGGGCTTTGACGCGAGCATGGCGGCGTTGACCTGGGGACGTCATGACAGACCCCCCAGCCGACCATTAGCGCTTGAGTCGGATAAGATATATTATGTAAACCAATAAATATAGTTTTTATTTCTTATTGCGGTATTAACCGAGACTGGCCAGTTCAAGACGCTCCCCCCACCGATCTTTCAGAGCCTGGCGCAATTCGTGGTATCGATCAGCAGTCAGGAATGCCGGGTCTTCAGCGATCCGGAAGGCTTCTTGACGTGCCTGATCCAGAGTGCGTCCGTCACGGAACAGATTGGCTACACGAAAATCCGGGATGCCGGACTGCCGGGTTCCGAGAAACTCTCCCGGACCCCTGATTTCCAGGTCCGCTTCCGCGATTTTAAACCCGTCATTGGTGGCAGCCATGACCTCCAGACGTTTCAGCCCGTCTTCGCTGCATAATCCGGATTTGACCAGCAGGCATTGGCTTTGATGAGCACCGCGCCCAACGCGGCCTCGCAGTTGGTGCAGCTGCGCCAGGCCGAACCGCTCGGCATGTTCAATCATCATGACTGTGGCGTTGGGCACATCGATTCCGACTTCGATGACAGTGGTCGAAACAAGGATGTTTATGGCTCCGGACTTGAAATCCCGCATGATTTGTTCTTTGGCATCGGGACGCATTTTGCCGTGCAATACCCCGATCCGCTGTTCGGGAAAAATATTTTCCTGAAGGAAAGCAGCGCCTTCTGTTGCCGCCAGCAGATCGCTCTTTTCGGTTTCTTCAACCAGCGGGTAAACAATGTACGCCTGTCGGCCTTCGGCCAGCTCGCGGCGGATGGTTTCATAGGCCTTAATGCGTCTTGCTTCCGGAATGATCCTGGTGATCACCGGTTTCCGGCCAGGAGGCAAAGCATCGATGACGGACAGGGAAAGATCGCCGTATACGGTAAGGGCGAGAGTGCGGGGAATCGGCGTGGCCGTCATGATCAGCAGGTCCGGATGGTTGCCCTTTTTCCTCAAGGCGGCGCGTTGCAAAACTCCGAAGCGATGCTGCTCGTCAATAATGCCGAGGCCGAGTTCAGCGAATCGGACATCTTCCTGCAAAACGGCATGTGTTCCCACAACCATCTGCGCAGCGCCATCAGCCAGATCCTGCAGGATCTGGCGGCGCAGCGAGGCCGTTGTGGATCCAGAAAGAAACCGCACAGTCAGCCCCAGAGATTCCATCCATGCGTGGAACTGTAAAAAGTGCTGCTCGGCAAGGATTTCGGTCGGAGCCACAACCGCTACCTGGGTTTGATTTTCGATGGCAACCAGCGCCGCCATGAGCGCAACAATGGTTTTTCCACTACCGACATCGCCTTGCAGAAGCCGGTTCATGGGATGGGGCGCCATCATGTCGCCCTTGATTTCCCGCAGAACCTTGCGCTGTGCCTCGGTAAGACGAAACGGCAGCATGGTTGCCAGGGGCTTGGTATAGACATGCTCGACTTTAAAGGCACGCCCCTGCTCCAGGATCACACCCCGGTGTTTCAGCGCCATGCCAAGTTCCAGATAAAACAACTCATCGAATACCAGCGTGCGTCTGGCGACACTGCAGCCTTCATCCAGTTCCTTCAGAGAGGAATCTGGGCCGGGGAAATGAACTTCCCGCAGTGCTTCGTCCAGAGGCATGAGCTGCTGTCTTCGCTGAATTTCAACAGGCAGAGGAGATACAGCCAGGTGGGCATAGTGATCGACAACCTGCTTCCAGATCTTGCGTGCGGATTTCTGTGTGAGCCCTTCGGTAAGAGGATAGACAGGCAGGATGCGGCCAAAATTCAGAGGATCGGCATGGATAAGGGCGTTGGGATCCTGACCCGCGGCTAGGAATTCGACGTCAGCATGGTGCATCTCGCGAATGTTTCCGAACTGCTTGACTTCACCGTAAACTACACATCGCCGGCCGACAGGATATTGTTTTTCGATCCAGGTTTTGCGGTAATGGAACCATTTAAGGTTCAGAGAGCCGCTTCCATCTCCGACAACAACTTCGAAAAGTTTCCGTCTTGACCGGGAGGTTGTCTTTTCGGTACTGGCCAGAACTTCACCGAAGATGGTTGCCCGCGTGTCGGGCATGAGATCTGCGATACGGGTAAACTGACGGCGGTCTTCGTAGCGAAACGGCAGGGTGTACAGGGCTTGTTCTACGGTACGGATTCCAAGCCGGGCCAGCTTCTCCGCAATCCGAGGGCCAACCCCCCGGATGCTATCCAGGGGGGTTGCCAGATATCTGTGACTTTGATCGTAGGTGGGCTTCAGGGACATGCCCCCTGCCCTCCTTGTCAGTTTTTGATAACAGCGTTGAGATCCTTGAGCAGTGCTTCCACGTCAACACCGTGAGCCGTGGCGCCTTGCTCCAAGGTTTCATAACGGGCGGCGGCACAGCCGAGACACCCCATTTTGTACTTCATGAAAACCTGAATCACCGGCTGACCGTAAGCAAGTATTTCGCTGAATTTCATGTCTTTGGTAATTTTATCGCTCATGACTGTTCCTTTGCGGGAAATTGCCACCATGCGGCGGGATGATTTACATGTACTCGATGTTTACCACTTCGTAAATTTTCAGCCCGGATGGGACCTTGATGCGAACCTCGTCATCGAGACGGTGGCCGATCAGAGCCCTGCCAACCGGAGAAGTAACGGAAATTTTCCCCTGTTTGAGATCGGCTTCATCTTCACCTACTATGCGGTAGGTTACTTCACTTTCCGTGTCGACGTCAAACAGGGTGACATTTGCGCCGAAAACTATTTTATCCGTGACCACGGCGCCGGGCTTGATAACTTCGGCACGGGCTATTTTGTCATTGAGTTCCTTGATGCGGCCCTCGATGAAACCCTGACGATTTTTGGCGGCATCGTATTCAGCGTTTTCGGAAAGGTCGCCATGCCCGCGCGCTTCGGCGATATCCTGTACGACCCTGGGGCGCTCCACGCGGATCAAACGTTTCAATTCGTCTTGGAGATTGCGGTAACCTTCTTCGGTCATGGGGATGCTGTGGGACATGGTTCGATCTAACCCTTTTCTGTAAAAATCACCGGGCGGGTAAACCCGCCCGGTTGGTTAAGCTGAAATTTATTGATCCTGAAAAAATGGAAGGCCGCCATCAGGATGGCGGCTATTGTTTCGCATAATACTCCTGAAGAGGGACGACGTCAAGTTTTTCTCGCCCGAGAGCCAGAACCGCATCAACAGCGGCAATGATGCCTTCCATGGTTGTATAGTAAGCGATGCCGTTCATCAGGGTTGTGCGCCGGATGGAATACGAGTCGGACACCGATTGCGCACCGAACGTGGTATTGAAGACCATATCGATCTCCTTGCTCTTCAAAGCATCCACGCAGTGGGGACGACCCTCCTTGACTTTATTGACCGAAGTTACCGGCAGATTGTTGTCTCGGAGGAACAAGGCCGTTCCCCGCGTGGCAACGAGGGTAAAACCGCCGGCAACCAAACGTTGCGCGGGTTCGAGAAATGCCTTCTTGTCTTCGTCCTTGAGGCTGACGAAGACCGTTCCTTCGGCAGGCAGACGAACGCCGGCCGCCAACTGGGATTTGGCAAAGGCTTTGTAAAAATCGGTGTCGATTCCCATGACTTCCCCGGTGGATTTCATTTCCGGACCGAGGAGCGTATCGACTCCCGGGAATTTCACGAAAGGAAACACCGCTTCCTTGACGCAGATGTAAGGCGGAATGATTTCGCCGTGAATATCCAGATCTTCGAGGGTTTTGCCAGCCATGATGCGCGCTGCAAGTTTGGCCAGAGGCCGATTGGTGGCCTTGGAGACGAAAGGTACGGTGCGACTCGCCCGCGGATTGACTTCCAGCAGAAAAATGGTGTCGTCCTTGACGGCGTACTGGATATTCATCAGCCCTACGACACCGAGTTCCAGGGCCAGTTCCCGGGTCTGCCGGCGAATTTCTTCGACAATGGCAGGTTTGAGGGAATATGGGGGCAAGGCGCAGGCGGAATCTCCGGAGTGGATGCCGGCTTCTTCGATATGTTGCATGATTCCGCCGATAATCACGTCGCGTCCATCGCACAAGGCATCGACATCGACCTCAATGGCATGCTCGAGAAACTTGTCGACCAGAATCGGGTGATCTGGCGAAGCCTGCACGGCGTTTTGCATGTAGCTGCGCAGGGCATCGACATGATAGACGATTTCCATGGCGCGCCCGCCCAGAACATAGGACGGCCGCACGACAACCGGATAACCGATGCGTCCCGCAACCTTTTCGGCCTCTTCAAAGGAACGCGCCAAACCGTTATCAGGTTGCAGCAGACCGAGTTTGAAGAGCAGAGTCTGGAAACGTTCACGATCCTCGGCCCGGTCGATGGCGTCCGGACTGGTGCCGATGATGGGAACACCGGCCTGCTCCAGCGCGACGGCCAGCTTCAGAGGGGTCTGTCCGCCGAACTGGACAATGACGCCTTCGGGTTTTTCGATATGCACGATTTCCAGAACGTCTTCGAAAGTCAGAGGTTCGAAATAAAGCCGGTCCGAGGTGTCGTAATCAGTGGAGACCGTCTCGGGATTGCAGTTGACCATGATGGTCTCATAGCCGTCCTCGGCCAGAGCCATCACCCCGTGGACGCAGCAATAGTCGAATTCGATCCCCTGCCCTATACGGTTGGGGCCGCCACCGAGAATGATGATTTTTCTGCGGTCGCTTGGCATGGCCTCGCACTCGGTCTCATAGGTCGAGTAGAGGTAAGGGGTATGGGCGATAAATTCCGCCCCGCAGGTGTCGACGCGTTTATACACCGGCCGGATGCCCAACCGCTGTCGCATCGCGCGCACGTCGTCCTCGGTTTTGCCCCAGAGCTGGGCCAGTCGCTTGTCCGAGAAGCCGTTCTGTTTGGCTTCCCGCAGCACTTCCGGCCACTCGTCGGCATCGGGGGGCAGATCCACCAGCTTCACAAGATGCTCTTCCATCGCAACGATCTGTTGAATCTGGAAGAGGAACCATGGATCGACGCCGGTTGCGGTATGGACAGCGGCGATATCCATGCGGGCGCGAAAAGCGTCCGCAATGTACCAGATGCGCTCCCAGTTGGGTATATGCAGCCTGGCATTCAGCAGATCCCTGGTCGGGTCGTCGAGAGGGCTGCCCCATTCTTCCGGCGAAGCGTAGATACGGCTTTCGAATCCGTAAGAGCCGATTTCCATGGACCGCAAACCCTTCTGCAGACTCTCCTTGAAGGTTCGGCCAATGGACATTGCTTCGCCGACGGATTTCATCTGGGTGGTCAGGGTGCTGTCCGCCTGGGGAAATTTCTCGAAGGTAAAGCGCGGAATCTTGGTGACGACATAATCGATGGTCGGTTCAAAGGATGCAAAGGTTTCCCGGGTGATATCATTGGGAATTTCATCCAGGGTAAAGCCGACGGACAGCTTGGCGGCAATCTTGGCAATGGGGAAACCGGTGGCCTTGGAAGCCAGCGCCGAAGAACGGGAGACACGGGGGTTCATTTCAATGACGGCCAGGCGTCCATCGGCGGGATTGATGGCAAACTGGATGTTGGACCCGCCGGTATCGACGCCTATTTCACGGATAATCTTGATCGAGGCATCCCGCAGAATCTGATATTCCTTGTCCGTCAGGGTCTGGGCGGGGGCAACCGTAATGGAGTCTCCGGTGTGCACGCCCATGGCATCGAGGTTTTCGATGGAGCAGATGATAACCACATTGTCGGCTTTGTCACGCATGACCTCGAGTTCGTACTCTTTCCACCCGATAATGGATTCCTCTACCAGAATTTCATTGGTGGGGGATGCATCGATGCCCGCTAACGCCATGGCTTCGTATTCTTCGCGGTTGTACGCAATGCCACCGCCGGTGCCACCCAGCGTAAAGGAAGGCCGAATGATGGCCGGATATCCCACGTATTCGATGATTTCCATAGCCTCATCGTAATTGTGGGCCAGGCCGGAGCGGGGAACAGCGACGCCGATTTTAGCCATGGCCTCCTTGAACAGCGTACGGTCCTCGGCCTTTTCGATGGCCGGGAGGCTCGCGCCTATCAATTCCACGCCGTAACGTTCCAGAACCCCCTTTTTGGCAACGGCCACCGCCGTATTCAGGGCCGTCTGTCCGCCAAGAGTCGGCAGAATCGCATCGGGACGTTCTTTTTCGATGATTTTTTCAAGCACTTCCGGTGTAACGGGCTCTACATAGGTCCGATCGGCCGTTTCCGGGTCGGTCATGATAGTGGCCGGATTGGAATTCAGAAGAATGACGGAATAGCCTTCTTCCTTGAGGGCCTTGCAGGCCTGGGTTCCGGAGTAATCGAACTCGCAAGCCTGGCCGATGATAATCGGACCAGCGCCAATGATAAGAATTTTCTCAATGTCCGTTCTTTTGGGCATGGTTTATCCTTCAATGATCCTAAAGCCCTGCTGCGGGGCGTAACAGTCTGAAATATCGAGACATTGCCACCATGTCTGCCTCAGGAGCGGGACTGACGATGCTTGTCCATGAGTGCGGCAAAACGATCGAAAAGGTAGCGCGCATCATGCGGTCCCGGGGACGCTTCCGGATGATATTGCACGGAGTATGCCGGGAAACTTGCGTGTTCCAAGCCCTCGATCGTGTTGTCGTTGAGATTGACATGGGTCAGGACCGCGGCATCCTGAAGCGAATTGCCATCGACGGCAAATCCGTGATTCTGGGAGGTAATCTCGACCTGCCTGCCGCATTGGCGCTGCACCGGCTGATTGCCGCCGCGATGTCCAAACTTGAGTTTGTAGGTCTGACCGCCAAGGGCCAGTGCCAGCAGCTGATGTCCGAGGCAGATGCCGAAGACAGGCACCTTGCCGAGAAGTTTGCGGATATTTTCCTGGGCATAGACAATCGGCTCGGGGTCGCCCGGCCCATTGCTCAGAAACACGCCATCGGGACGCATGGACAGCACCTCATCCGCCGTCGTGGACGCCGGAACCACCGTCACGTCGCAACCGATGGACACCAGGTTGCGCAGAATGTTGCGTTTGATGCCGAAATCGTAAGCGACCACTTTATAACGGGGCGGACCAGCCGTCTGGTAGCCTTCGCCGAGGACCCAGGTTCCTTCGGTCCAGTGGTATGGCTGCTTGCAGGTCACTTCCCGGACCAGATCCCGACCGACCAGGGACGGGGCCCGGCGCGCCTTTTCGATAAGGGAAGCGGGATCCAGGTCGACCGAGGAGATCACCCCGGTCTGGGCGCCATGATCGCGGATATGCCGCACCAGTGCCCGGGTATCGATCCCCTGAATGCCGACGATGGCGTTCTGTTGCAGGTATTCGTCGAGAGTGGCGGTGCTGCGCCAGTTGCTGGGGTAAGGACAGGCCTCCTTGACCACAAAGCCGGACAGAAACGGACGGTCGGACTCGACGTCTTCGGGGTTGACGCCGTAATTGCCGATAAGGGGATAGGTCATGGTCACGATTTCACCGCAATAGGACGGATCGGTCAGAATTTCCTGATAACCGGTCATGCTGGTGTTGAAAACCACCTCTCCGGTGACTTCCCCCCGGGCGCCGAAGGCTTTGCCAACAAAAACCCTGCCGTCGGCAAGGGCCAGAATTGCTTTCATGGGGACTTACTCCTTACTGTTCTTGAAATGCTGTCGAGGCTTCCGTATCCAGTATTATGGCGCCGTTTCCAAAAGGCGCGCCACCACATACCATCATCAGATTCCCGGAGGTCCGGAACCTCAGCCGTCTATCTTTTAAACCTGACGCGTCCATCCACCAGAGTGCAGATTGCGCGACCTTTGAGTTTCCACCCGCCAAACGGGGTATTCTGGCTTCGTGACCGCCCTGCCGCGGGATCCATAGTCCATTTGACTTCCGGATCAATGATGGTCACATCGGCGGGTCGGCCGACCTCCAGCGTTCCGCCGGGAAGATTCAGGGCTCGGGCCGGGCCGGCCGTCAGGCAGAAAATGGCCTCGGAAAGGGACAGAACCCCCTCTTCCACAAGCCGCAGGGTGAGCGGCAAGGAGGTTTCCAGACCGATGATGCCGTTCAGCGCCAGATTGAATTCCACGTTCTTCTCATCGAGATGATGGGGGGCATGATCGGTGGCAATGACGCTCAGGGTGCCATCCGCCAGCCCGGCGCGTATCGCTTCGAGGTCATCGCCAGAGCGCAGCGGCGGATTCATCTTGGCATTGGTGTTGTATCCCCGCACCGCGTCTTCGGTGAGGGTAAAGTAATGTGGCGCGGTCTCCGCGGTAACACGCACCCCCCGTTTCTGCGCGGCGCGGATGATGTCAACGGCTCCGCGGGTCGAAACATGGGCAATATGCAGACGGGCTCCGGTATACTCAGCCAGCATCACGTCCCGGGCGATGGCGGCGACTTCAGCAACCCAGGGGATTCCGCGCAGCCCCAGTTCGGTAGCCACGAAGCCATCGTTCATTACACCATCGCCGACCAGGGTCAAATCTTCGGAATGGCTGATCAGGGGCAGGTCGAAGGAACGTGCATATTCGAGAGCGCGGCGCATGATTTCGCCGTTGGTCACCGGATGACCGTCATCGGATGCCGCAACGCATCCGGCATTCTTCAGATCTCCGAGTTCGGCAAGGGATTCCCCCTTGAGGCCCTTGGTGATGGCGCCAACCGGATAAACTCTGGTGTGGGCGACCTGTGCGGCCTTCTCCAGAATATAGCGGGTGGTAGCCTTGCTGTCGTTAACCGGGGCGGTATTGGGCATGCAGGCGACCGCGGTAAACCCACCGGCGGCCGCGGCGCGAGTGCCTGATTCGATGTCTTCCTTGTACTCGAACCCGGGGTCGCGCAAGTGCACATGGATGTCAATCAGGCCCGGCGTCACAAGACAGCCGGAAGCATCGATGCATTCGGTATCCTCAACCTCGATGTTTGGCGACATGTCAGCGATGCTGCCGTCCTTGATCAGAAGATCGCACGACATGTCGATGCCGTGTGCCGGATCCAGTACCCGTCCGTTTTTAATAATGGTGTTCATAATTATCCCCTATTCGCGCAGGAACGTGTTATTGCGCCGAATCTTCAAGCTTTTCACCGCCGGAAACGAGATAAAGCAGGGCCATGCGCACGGCAACGCCGTTTTCCACCTGATGAAGAATCACGTTCTGGTTGCCATCGGCGACGGAGGAGGCAATTTCAACGCCGCGATTCATCGGACCGGGATGCATGACGATAGCATCAGGTTTGGCAAGTTTCATGCGCTCCGGGTTGAGCCCGAAAAACATGGCGTATTCCCGCAGTGACGGCAACATGGTTTTGCCTTGGCGTTCCTGCTGAATGCGAAGCATCATGACCACATCCGCGCCATGGATGGCATCTTCGATGCGATGAAACACCCTGGCGCCAAGCCGCTCAATGCCAGGCGGCAGCATGGTTCCGGGACCGCAAAGCCTGACGTTCGCGCCCAGCTTGTGCAGGGCGTAAACATTGGAACGGGCAACCCGGCTATGGGTAATGTCGCCGATAATGGCCACTGTCAGCCCTTCGATCTGCCCTTTGTGTTGCCGCATCGTCAAAATATCGAGCAGCGCCTGACTGGGATGTTCGTGCGCGCCGTCGCCCGCGTTGATGACGGAAAAGTCACAACGTTCAGCCAGGTAATGGGGCGCGCCGGAGCAGGAATGACGCATCACGATAATGTCGGGCTTCATGGCTTCGAGATTTCTGGCGGTGTCTTCAAGGGTTTCCCCTTTGACGACCGCTGAAGTCGATGCGCTGATGTTTACCGTGTCGGCGGAAAGCCGTTTCCCGGCAATCTCGAAGGAGGTGCGAGTTCGGGTGCTGGCTTCAAAAAAAACGTTGATGATGGTTTTTCCCCTCAGGGTCGGAACTTTCTTGATCGGCCTGAGGCTGACTTCCTTGAAGCTCTCGGCCGTGTCGAGAATCAGGGCGATGTCCTCCGGCGACATCTGCTCGATGCCAAGAATATGTTTGTGGTTGAATGCCATATCGCATCTCCTGACTTGAGAGTTCGTTTATTCGAAAACCAGTTGAGCGAGAAAAGCTGAACCTGTTTATATCTTTTCGCCATAGCCTCAGGGCTTGGTCAGACAGACTTCTACGGGGCGCTGCTGCTCGTCAAACCGTACAGTTACTTTCTCAATGGCGGCGGTAGGCACATTCCGTCCGACGAAATCCGGGCGGATCGGGAGTTCCCGGTGGCCGCGATCGATAAGAACCGCCAGCTGGATATTGCGAGGGCGGCCCATATCCATCAGCGCATCCATGGCGGCCCGTATGGTGCGCCCGGTATACAGAACGTCGTCGACCAGAACGATGCGCTTGCCGTCGACGGGAAAGGGAATGTCCGTTCTGCCGACCGGCAGACTGCCACGGGATGCAAGATCGTCGCGATACATGGTGATGTCCACGGTACCAAGCGGAACCGTTGTGCCTTCGATATCCTGCAAGCGTTTTTGCAATCGCAGCGCCAGATGATCTCCACCGGTGCGGATGCCGACCAGAGCCAGATCCGCGGTTCCGTGATTGTGTTCGAGGATCTCATGGGCGATACGTGTCAGGGCCCGACTGATGGCCGCTTCGTCGAGAATGATGGTTTCGGTTTTCCCCATTGGATTACCCCCCCCGGATTTCAGGCAAAAAAAAGGTATCCTCTCTTTCGGGAGAAGATACCCGGACTGGTGCTTTCATCGTTCGCTATTATCGGTATAACCACCCTTGCTAACCTCTCGGATTAACTTAAAAGGCATTATTCTTGCTGTTTCCAAATCTTTCGAATTGTACAGAAAGAAGGTTATCTTGTCAAACCAAAATCTTCCGCCTGCCCTATTCGATGGTGCGGCCGATGCGGTTCCATCGCGGACGGTTTTTGGCGCTGTCCCAAGACCAGTATTTGATGAAAGCCAGACCTTTGATTTTGGATTTTTCGACAAAACCCCAGAATCGACTATCGAAGGAGTGGTCGCGGTTGTCTCCCATGACGAAAAACTTATCCGGCGGCACTGTGACAGGAAACAGGTTGTCGCGTCCGGAGTCTGCACTGAAGGAAGGGTCTTTGTGGACTTCCTGCGGAAGCACCAAAGGCTCGCCGTTGACATAGACTGTTTTATCGCGAACCTCCACCACATCTCCCGGCACACCGACGATCCGCTTGATGAAATCCCTGCGTTTGTAAAACGGCAGTTCCTCATCAAGGGGAAATTCAAAGACGATGACATCTCCCCGACCGGGATCGCGCAGAGGAAGCAGCCGCTCGTCAGACCAGGGAACCCTGGTTCCGTAAACGAACTTGTTGACCAGCAGATGGTCACCAATCAGCAACGTATCTTCCATGGATCCCGATGGAATTTTAAAGGCCTGAAAAAAGAAGGTTCGAATTATCAGCGCCAGAACCAGGGCGACGCCGATGGCCTCGCCCCACTCCCGATACCAGGGTTTCGGGGATTTAAGGGAAGGTGATTCCAATTGCGTTGATTTACCCATGAAAACTATTCCTTTACTTTAAGAATGGCGAGAAAAGCTTCCTGCGGCAGCTCGACATTGCCGACCTGCTTCATGCGTTTCTTGCCCTCCTTCTGTTTTTCGAGCAATTTGCGTTTGCGGGTGATATCGCCGCCGTAACATTTGGCCGTCACGTCCTTGCGCAGGGCTTTAACGTTGGCCCTTGCCACGACCTTGTTGCCAATGGCGGCCTGCACCGCAACCTCGTATTGCTGGCGGGGGATGAATTCCTTCATCTTGCTTACCAGTTCCCGTCCACGAAGCTGGGATTTGTCACGGTGCACGATCAGCGACAGGGCATCGACAACCTCACCATTGACCATGATGTTCAGCCGGACCAGGTCGCTGGGTCGATAGTCGAGAAACTCGTAGTCGAGGGATGCGTACCCCCGGCTCACGGTCTTGAGGCGGTCGTAAAAATCGAGCACGATTTCATTCAGGGGCAGCTCATAAATCACCATCACGCGGTTCGATGTAAGATACTTGATTTCACGCTGGATGCCGCGTTTTTCCTCGCAAAGGGCGAGCACACCGCCGACATAATCGTTCGGCACGTGGACCGAAGCCAGGATGAACGGCTCGAGAATCCGGTCGATGTATTGTACATCGGGCAGCTTGTTGGCACTGTCAACCACCAGTTCCTCGCCCTTGGTCGTGATGACACGGTAGCGTACCGTCGGCGCGGTGGTGATCAACTCCATGTTGAATTCCCGCTCGAGGCGTTCCTGGATTATCTCCATATGCAGCAGTCCGAGGAAACCGCAGCGAAAGCCAAAACCCAGCGCCAGGGAATTTTCCGGCTCGAAAGAGAAGGATGCATCGTTGAGCCGTAGTTTTTCCATGGCATCCCGCAGGGCATCGTAATCACCGCTGTCGATGGGATACAGCCCGGAATAAACCATGGGCTTGACTTCCTGGAAACCGGCCAGGGGCTTGTCGGCGCAACGGTTCAGATGGGTGATGGTATCGCCGACCTTGGCATCCTGCAGCACCTTGATGCCGGCGATGATGAACCCAACCTCCCCCGCCGCCATTTCGGGCATCTCCACAGGATGGGGGGTGAAGGCGCCGATCTTAAGCACTTCATAGCTGCGTCCGCTGGCCATCAGATGGATCTTCTCCCCCTTTTTCAAGGTTCCGTCGAATATCCGCACCAGCATGATGACGCCTTGGTAGGAGTCGTACCAGGAGTCGAAAATCAGCGCTTTGAGCGGCGCATCGGCATCCCCGGCGGGCGCCGGCACTTTGGCGACAATCGCTTCGAGGATTTCGTGAATGCCGATACCCTCCTTGGCGCTTGCCTCGACGGCATCGGAAGCGTCCAGGCCAATGATCTCTTCGATTTCCTCCTTGATGCGCGCCGGTTCGGCGCCTGGCAGGTCAATCTTGTTAAGGACCGGAAATACCTCGAGGTTCTGGTCAATGGCCAGGTATACGTTGGCCAAAGTCTGGGCTTCCACACCCTGCGACGCATCGACAACCAGCAATCCGCCTTCGCAGGCAGCCAGGGACCGGCTTACTTCATAGCTGAAATCGACATGACCGGGCGTATCGATCAGGTTCAGGATGTAGTCCTTGCCGTCATCGGCCCGATATTTTAAACGTACGGCCTGGGCCTTGATGGTAATGCCGCGTTCTCTCTCCAGATCCAGTTTATCGAGAAACTGATTGGTTTTTTCGCGATCCGTCAGGGCACCGGTCGTTTCCAGAAGACGATCCGCCAAAGTCGACTTGCCATGGTCGATATGGGCGATAATGGAAAAATTACGAATCCTGCTGCGGTCCATGGGACTCTTTTCTTTAGGGTTTATGGATAGATATGCGAATGGAGTAATTTACAAAAACCCCCTGTTTTTGTAAAGGGAAAAGGCGCCGGGCCAGGACGCCTGATATTGCCGGGAGGATCATTTTAGCATTGCTTCCTGTCCCTGCCGTCGTTAACATCTCGCTACCGTTTAAAACGGAAGCGGCTATTTGGCAGGCTGCCGAAAACGCTCTTGTATGCAAGCTATGGCAATCTTGCGTCGGTATTCATTCAAGTTTCAGGGAGTGAGGCATTGACAACCATTGATGAACTGATTGGAAATTCCGCAAATAAAACCCCGGGAAAGACAGCCTTGCGTTTCAAGGTCGCGGGATCCTGGCAGAGCATGACTTATCGCCAGCTATGGGAAGACGTGCAGCGCACCGCATGCGGCCTGCGTCAATGGGGGATACGCAAAGGGGACCGGATTGCTCTTATAGGCGGCACTTCGGCGGCCTGGATTACCGCCTACCTCGGCAGCCTGCAAAGCGCGGCTGTTGTGGTGCCCGTGGACAAGGAACTCAAAGCCGGGGAACTGCGCCATGTTCTGGGTGATTGCGGCGCCCGGTTAATATTTACCGATCTGGCACATCTCGGGGTGCTCACCGATATCGCATCCAACCTCCACCATCTTGAAAAAATCGTTACACTGGATACCCCCCCGAAAAGACGATGTCTTCACAAATCAGGCAGACCATGGGAGATATCGTCGATGCCTGGCGTGAACTGGCCAGGCAGTACCGTATTTCCACCGAAGAGCAGCAACGCGTTGAAAGCCTGGGTCGAAACCTTGAGCGGATGTTGCTGCATCCGGAAGAAAGAAAGGTCGCCGGCACCAGAACCGAAGGGATCAAGAGTGTATTCAACGATATGGATGAAACCCGACGCTCCTTTTTCCGGCGCTATGCCGTTGAGCCCCTGGGCCGCTTTGGTCGGGACGGTGACCTTGCCCCGGTGCCTGGCCGCGCACCCACGGATACGGCGGTTATCCTTTACACTTCCGGAACCATGGGACGCTCCAAGGGAGCCATGCTGAGCCACGCCAATATCGTGACCAATATCAAATCGGCGTTGCCGCATCTTGAGGTCGGCGAGGGGATGCACACCCTCTCCTTCCTGCCCATCAACCACGTTTTTGAACAGGTGGCCGGAGTTCTGGCGCCGCTATCCGTCAACGGCACCGTATCGATTGCCGAATCCCTGAAAAAAATCGGACAGAACCTGGTCGAGGAAAAGCCGACATATGTCATGGGGGTTCCTGCCGTCTATCGCGTCCTGCTGAACCGCATCCGTCGTGGCATCGAAGAAAAACCGCTCGCCAAGACCTTGTTTTCCATACCTTTTACCCGATCCCTGGTAACTGCGAAGATAAAAAAAAGTTTCGGTAAAAATATCACCTTCATCAGCGGTGGCGCCGCTCTCGATCCCGAAATCGCCAGAGGCATAACAAGTCTGGGCATCACCATTCTGCAGGGATACGGCATAACGGAGACTTCTCCGATCATTGCCGCGGAATCACCCCATCATCGCAAACTGGGCACCGTTGGCAGAACAATACCCGGTGTCGAGGTGCGCATCGACCACCCCAATGAGGAAGGCGTCGGCGAGATCCTGGTCAAAGGCCCCAATGTCATGCAGGGATACTACAAACGCCCCAGGGCCACCGCCGAAGTCATTGTGGATGGATGGTACCGCACCGGTGATCTTGGCCATCTCGATGCAAAGGGCTATCTGACGATTCGTGGCCGTGTGAAAAACCTGATCGTGACGCCCAACGGCAAAAATGTCTATCCGGAGGAGGTGGAAAACGAACTGCTTAAAAGCCCTTTCGTTGCCGAGGTCATGGTGTACGGCCACAAATTGAACGACACCTCGGAGGAGGTTCATGCCATCATTTATCCGGACCAGGAAGCTCTGGACAATCACGTCAGGCAAACAGGTTGCCCGGCCCTGAATGAAGCCGACGTCAAGGAACTCATCCGGCAGGAAGTGCTGGAAGTCGGGAACCGCCTGGCGGACTACAAACGGATCAAACGATTCACCCTGCGTGACGACGAATTTCCCAAAACAACCACCCGCAAAATCAAGCGGTACGTTGTTGAAGCCGATATCCCCGCATCGCGATAGTGTTCATCCGGGAATCCTGGATAAACACTTGATAGTATCCACGGTGCACGGCCAAAACGGATCATGCAGGCTGTTGGTTGCCATCGGAGACCTGGTCATTGAGCGTCCAGAAGTCGTACAGGACGCCAATACCGAAAAGACCGGCGGTAACAAGATACAAAAGGCCCGTGGCCCATTTGCCAAGATAAAAACGGTGAATACCCAGGACGCCGAGAAAACCGAGTAGCAGCCAGGCAATATTGTAATCGAACCTGCCGGGTAAAAAACGCCGGTCGGCCTGGCGGTTCATGCCGGGAATCAGAAGAAGATCGACGAACCATCCAACAAACAACAGTCCGAGGGTAAAGAAATATATGGTGCCGCTGACGGGTTTCCCGTAATAAAAACGATGGGCGCCGATAAACCCGAAAATCCATAAAAGATAACCGACCAGCAAACTATGGGTGTTGTCTTTCATAACTGTCCTCCTGTCAGATATTTTAAGTATTTTCGAGGTATTTTAACTTAATACATTGTTTTTAAAATATAAAAACCATAGAAAATCGATTCTAACGTGCGGGGTTTTCGCCGGCGGCCGAGATAACCGGTGCGGTTTTTTCGCCGTCGATATCCAGATGGGCACCCTCCAGGATATCCGACGGCAGTATCTTGTTCACCTGCACCCCCAGTTCTCGCAGGTTTTCAGCGCGCCGTACCAGATTGCCCTTCCCCGTCGCGAGCCGCCTGTGAGCCTGTTCATAATACAGGCGACTTTTTCCCAGGAACTCCCCAACTTTTTCCAGATCATCGACAAAACGGACAAAATGATCGTAAAGATTGCCTGCCTGACGGGCGATTTCAAGGGCATTACGGTTCTGGTACTCGTGCCGCCAGATATTCTGAATGGTACGCAGGGTAACCAGTAGAGTCGAAGGCGACACGATCATGATGTTCTGTTCAAAAGCCCTCTGAAAAATGTTTTCGTCCTCCTCCAGCGCCAGGGTGAAAGCCCCTTCCACCGGTACGAACATCAACACAAAATCAAGACTTCTTATTTGTGGCAGATTTTCATATTCCTTGCCCTGAAGTTCCTTGAGATGGGCATGAAGTGATGCCATGTGCTGGCGAACGGCGAGCAGACGGGATTCCTGATCGACTGCGTTGACATACCTCTCATAGGCGGTAAGAGAAACCTTGGAATCGATAACAATATCTTTGCTGTCAGGAAGATGCACGACAATATCCGGACGCGATTGTCTGCCTTGCGTGTTGCGGTAACTGCATTGCACCACATATTCTCTGCCCTTGCGCAATCCGGATTGTTCCAGGAGCCGCTCCAGGACTATCTCCCCCCAGGTGCCCTGGGTTTTTGCGTGTCCCTTCAATGCGGCGGTGAGATTGACGGCATCTTCCTGGATCTGCTGGTTGAGTTCCTGCAACCTGACAACTTCCTGTCGCAAGGAATGGCGCTCACGGGCTTCGGCATGGTAAGCCTGCTCAACCTTGGTTCCAAAGTCCTTGATCTGGTCCCTGAAAGGCATCAGCACCCGATCGAGATTCGTTCTGTTCTGATCCACGAAGATTCGGCTCTTCTCGTCAAAGATCCGGTGAGCAAGATTCTGGAATTCCAGGCGCAACTGGTCCCTGGCTTCATTCAGCAAGCCCAGCTTTTCCGAAGCCTGCTTGCGCTCCTGGTCCAATTGCGTTTCCAGGGATGCCGTACGCGCGGCGGCGGCCGAGAGAGCCTGGTTTTTCTCGGCCTTTTCGGATTCCAGCGTGGAGAGACGCACCGCCATAGCCGCGTTCTCCCGTGCGCGGTTTTCCAGGCGTTCCTGCAATACGGCAATCTGGGCGTGCGTGTCGCGATCCCGCACCAGCCTCGCGGTTCGAGCGCGGCGATAAACCAGCATCCCGCCGAACAAGGCGCCGCAAGCCGTACCTGAACAAAAGGCAATCACCGTTGTCAAAACATCCATGGTCAACCGGCCACGCTAAAAGGAATTGAAATAGGCAACATCTGATTTTTTCCGGCTCTATTTACCGGTTTCCGTAGATGTTGGAAAATATTTTTTCATATTGAAGCTTCTCCGCGGCATGCGGTGTTTTGACTTCATTCGGATAGCCCAGTCCGACGATGGATGCCACGGCCAGATGATCGGGGATCTGCAGCAGGTCCTTAATAAACGCCTCGGCGGATTGCGCTTCGTCATGGCGACGGAGCCTTATCTGCACCCAGCAGCTGCCCAATCCCATCTCTTCTGCCGCAAGCTGCAAAAGCGTTGCGGCAACGGAACAATCTTCAACCCAGACATCACATTGTTGGGGATCGGCGCACAGCACGACCGCCAATGCGGCATTTTTGAGAAAGGACGCCCCATGTTTCTTGCTTTTTCCCAGCTTTGCAAGAAGCGCAGGATCCGAGACGAAAATGAATTGCCAGGGATTGAGGCTTCTAGACGAAGGAGAGCGCAGTAAAACCTCCATGAGGGTTTCGATCTTTTCTTTTTCAATTGGACGGGGCTGATATTTGCGGATACTGCGGCGTTTTCTCAGCAAAGAAAGAACCATACGACTTATCTCCTGTGGTTATAACGGTTTTCGTGAATTTTTTGGACGGGGAGCGCCTCTTCCGGATTCGGCAAAACAGATGCCGATGGATATCCGATGCCGATAATGGAGGCGATCTGAAAGTTATCCGGAAGTTGCAGGAGCTGACGCAATGCACTCGTCGCCGAAATGCCGGTGGCATGCTGACGACCGCGGATCTGAGACCAGCAACTTCCGAGACCGACATCCTCCGCCGCCAGTTGAAGCATCGTGGCAGCAACCGCGCAGTCTTCTATCCATACGTCACTTGTATCGGGGTTGCCACAAATGACGATGCAAACAGGGGCTCCGCCTAGAAAGGAGGCGCCCTTGGGTTTGGCGGCAGCAAGAGCCGCCCTGATTTCCGGATCGGTAACGATGATGAATTCCCATGGCCGGCGCCCTTTGGATGTCGGAGATCGAAGCATGGCCTCGATCAGTAAATCCATTTTTTCCGGTTCAATCCTACGGGAATCGAAATTGCGGATGCTGCGCCGCCTTCGCAGCAAGTCGATGAACATGCCCTATCCTCCTTCCCGGCTCAGGCCGTGCAGCCATACGTTTTGCGGCAACACAAGGCTTGGGGGCCTGTTGCATTAACCCCAGGGGAGCCGCCGGTTTCGCGCCCTATATGAATGGAGCCGGGCGGAAACCGTTTTCCCGAACAGGCACGAAGCACAAACCGGACCAAAAAAACATATTGATTTCGAATGCTTCAAACACTAACAGGGACGGAAACAAAATTCAAGGTACGCTTTCGGAAAGACGGCAGGGCAATGGCAGGGGCAACGGTGGCGCCTGGTTTTGGTACGGGTCAGCGGGCATGCAAAAGCAAACGCAGTTTTTCGACTTTTCTTGTAATGGCACTGTCAACGCGATCCTCTCCCAGCATGAACACCAATTGTTGGGTCATGAGAATAACATCGGCCAGTTCATCGATGATTTCACTTTCGGTAACCTTGCCGCGTTTAAAATGTTTGAGGGCGGCGATCAACTCGGCACATTCTTCAATGGCCTGATCGTACTGGGCTTCAATGCCCCATTTCTGAAGGGTGGCATCAAAAATATCGGCGTAGGCTTTGTTATCCATGAGAACTTCTCGCATTATCGGATCCATGTTATTTTTCAGGTGCGGTTTTCAGGGCTGTGCGTGAGACAGGAAGCTGACAGGGCACCTCGATTTTGATGATCTCTCCTCTCTTTTTGATAAAGACGTTCTTTTTTTCAATCGTCGGATGGTAGTCTTCCCCGGAGCATTTCAGAAAATAATTGTCCCCGTTTTTCAATCCGGGAATAAAAGCCGGTACCGGGTATTCAATGTCATCCAGTGTGCAGACAAGAGCTTTCTCGAGTGCCGGCTCTCCCGCATCCCATTGTTGGTTGCCGTTTTCGTCAAGAAAGGCATCGATGATCAGAATGCCGTTTTCCGTCGGCATCAAAGGAGCGCCTCCGAAAAAAAGGTTGAAAATATTGTCTTTTTTGATGCCTTCCTGTTTGATATTGAATTCGCCGGCGGCTTTTTCCGCCCATGCGGTATGCCTGTAGCCGCCCGATATCAGTATAAAACAGCTCACAATCAACAGAAAAAAAATACTCAAACCTGCATTTTTTAACATGTCGCGCTCCAGAGGCGAAGAATTCCAGCAATCGTCTGCCATTCCCAAAGATTGCCGGATGGGTCATTATAGCGGCAATCACCCCAGACTGCCAACTGGCAAAAACATCGGTGGAAAATATCGGAAAAGAAAACTTTTTGGGATATAGTGAAAACCAGCTGATAAACCCTGGCGCTTGAGAGGGCCTATGAAAAGGATGGGTTTGATATTTTGTCTGGCGCTCAGCCTGGGAGGCTGCAGGGAGGCAGGCTCCCAGGTTGCGTCTGCCCAAACCGAAATGCCACTGGAAGTCACCTCACCTCAAACCGCTGTGCCGGAAAACGAAAAACTGCGTTTTCCGCACAAACCCCATGCCACACTCATGGCCTGCAGCACCTGTCATCGGGGAGGCAACGAAAAAGCAGCCCTTACCCGGGAAATGGGACACGGGCTGTGCCTCGATTGTCATCGGCAGAACAAAAAAGGCCCCGTCGAATGTGCGGGGTGTCATTCACGGTAGCCCTGGCTTGAAATGTTTCGTAAGTCAGTTTCCCATATGGATACAAGCTACAAGCCCGTGCTGCTGATTTCCGGCGCCATTTCGCGATAGATTTCCTCCGCCGAGGGGAATGGTCTGAGCGCGCGTTCGAAAATACCCAGCGAATAGGCAATGGTCAGACCGTAGTTACTGCAAGGAACACCAGCCTGCTGGCAGTGCATGATGCGGGACAGCACCTCGCGTCGGTTCCACATGCAGGATCCGCAGTTGATGACCAGTTTGTAGGTCGCCAGATCTTCAGGGAAATCATGCCCCTGTGTATGGACAAATTCAAGCTTCCCTCCCACATACTGCTGCAGCCAGCGAGGTATCTTGACTCTCCCGATATCTTCTCCGATGGGGTGATGGCTGCACGATTCGGCAATCAATACGCGATCGCCCGGCATAAGGTTCTCGATGGCCATGGTGCCACGCACATATTCTCCCAGATCCCCCTTGAAACGGGCGAAGAGAATGGAAAACGATGTCATCGGCACGTCTTCCGGGGTGTCGGCTGCAACCTTCAAAAATGCCTGGGAATCTGTTACCACCAGTGCTGGCGGGCGCTTCAGACGGTCAAGGGCATCGCGCAGTTCCCGTTCCTTGACCACCATGCAATAGGCATCGTTATCGAGAATATCGCGAATGGACTGAACCTGAGGAAGAATCAAACGCCCTTTGGGCGCCTCCATATCGATTGGAACAACCAGAACCGCAAGTTCTCCCGACGGCACCAGATCCCCGAGGATGGTAGGGGGATTGATAAATTCGTCAGGAACCGTTCGAATCAGCGCTTCGCGTAAATCGAGAACCCCCTCGCCAGTTTCGGCTGTCGTTGCCACGCAGGGAACTCCGTCCTCCGAAAAGCGGGCAAGATGCTCAGCGGCGGGTTGCGCAATGTCGCATTTATTGAAAACGACGACCACCGGAATATGCCGCTGCTGCAGTTCGGAAAAAATGGCTTCCTCGAAATCTGCCCACAGCCCGGCTTCCGCTACGATAAGTCCGATATCGGTGCGATCAAAAACCTGTCGGGTTTTCTGCACGCGCATTTCCCCAAGGGCGCCGACATCGTCGATACCCGCGGTATCGATAAAAAGCACGGGTCCGATGGGCAGCATTTCCATGGGCTTTTCCACGGCGTCGGTAGTCGTGCCGGCCACGTTGGATACAATGGAGACATTCTGCCGGGTCAAAGCGTTCAGCAGGGACGATTTGCCGACATTGCGACGGCCGAACAATCCGATGTGAAGACGCATTCCTTTGGGGGTCGATTTCATCATGGCACCTTCTTTATGGGCGTACCGAGTCGGGTAACGCTCTGCGGAGATACGAGTTCATCAAATTTTTCTTCTGTTACCAGACCTTGCTCGATGGCAAGTTCGCGCAGGCCGCGCCCCGTTGAGGCGACCTGCCTGGCAAGTTCGGTGGCTCTCTGGTAACCGATGCTGCCGACCAATGCGGTTACGCTGGCCGTTGAGTTCTCGACATGCTGCCGGCACCGGGCTTCATTGGCTTCCATCTGTTCAACGCAAAAACGACGAAAAATGCCGCAGGCTCCGCGCAGCAGATCGAGGCTGCCCAACAAGGCATCGGCCACCAGAGGGAGGAACGGATTGAGTTCCAGTTGTCCCATGGCGCACGCCTGGGCGATGGTCTGATCGTTGCTCATGACCACCAGAGCTGCCTGGGAAACCGCTTCCGGGATAACGGGATTGACCTTGCCGGGCATAATGGAAGATCCTGCCTGCCGGTGAGGCAGGCGGATTTCCCCGATTCCGGCATCCGGCCCGGATGACAGGAAGCGCAGGTCTCCAGCGATTTTGAGCAGGTTGACGGCCAAAGCCTTCAGAATCCCGCTGACTTCGACAAACGCATCGGCATTCTGTGTGGCATCTATGAGATTTTCAGCTCGCGCGAGCCCGCATCCGGTAATGCCGCGGAGCTTTTCCACCACTTTGAAAATATACTGTCGGGGAGCTGCAACACCGGTACCGATAGCCGTGCCGCCAAGATTTACGACTCTGAGCCGTTCCTCGCATTTATAAATCCGCCATCGGTCCCTGCCAAAAGCATCCGCGTAAGCCGACATCTCCCGACCAAGAGTCGTCAGGGCCGCATCCTGGAACTGGGTGCGGCCAATCTTGACCACATGTGCCAGCTTTTTCTCCTGCCCCTGAAAGGCTTCGAGCAAGGCCACAACTTCCGTTTCCAGCAGTCTCAACTGCAGAATCCCGGCCACTTTCAATGCTGTCGGGAAAGTGTCGTTAGTCGACTGGTGACGGTTAATATCCTCCAGGGGACTGACGAAATCGTAATTTCCCGGCGCATGCCCGAGGAGTTGCAAGGCTCGATTGGCCAGCACCTCATTTACATTCATGTTGGTCGAAGTGCCGGCACCGCCCTGCAGGGCATCGACGATCACGTGACCGTCGAGTTGCCCTTGCATCATTTCCGTGCAGGCCGTTTCAATGGCCAGCCCTTTTTCACCGTCCCAGCAGCCGAGTTCCCGGTTGGTCTGGGCGCAGGCAAGTTTGACCGCTCCGAAGGCATGCACCAGGGCCCGGTGAACCGGACGTCCCGCCAGCGGAAAATTCTCCCGTGCCCTGACAGTGTGAATGCCGTACAGCGCATCGCAAGGGACGCTCATTTCCCCAAGCAGATCTTTTTCGGTACGGTAATCGCCCATATCAGAAATAGATATCGCGAACCTCGCGCTCCTTGATGTCCTGCAACTGCTGGAGGGTTCTGCTTTTCATTTCCCCCTCTTCCATATTGGCGATCTCTGCCGCGATCAGCTTCTCGCCAACGGCCCGCGTTTCTTTCGAAGCATAATCAACCAGGTACTCCTGAAGGGTCAGCAAGGCATTGGGTGTGCAGTAACGTTTTATGAATCCGGGAATGCTGAATTCCATGAAATGTTCGCCGGTTCGACCGCTGCGATAGCATGATGTACAAAAGCTGGGCACATAGCCGTCGGCCATCAGTTCCCGCATGACATCATCGAGCGAACGGATATCCCCCAGACAGAACTGTTCCCGTTCCATGACCTGGGCATCGCCGGCCTCGGTGTATCCGCCGATTTCAATACGGCTTCCCGCATCGATCTGGGATACGCCAAAGGACATGAGCTCGCGACGCAGTTCAGGGTTTTCGCGAGCGGTAAGAATCAGGCCGGTGTAAGGCACCGCAAGGCGAAGGATGGCGATAACGCGCTTGAATTCTTCATCGTTGACGAAATACCGCTCATCGAACTCAACCCCCTGCGCCGGGCGCAGCCTGGGAAAACTCAGGGTATGGGGACCGACATTGTAACGTTCCTGCAGATAGAGTGCGTGGCGTACCATACCGAGAACTTCGAAACGCCAGTCGTAGAGGCCAAACAGTACGCCAAGCCCGACATCGTCGCAGCCGGCTTCAAAGGCCCGGCTCAGACCGTCCAGCCGGTACAGATAATTGCCCTTGCGGGTATCGCCGGGATGCATCATGGAGTAGGTATCGTGATGATAGGTTTCCATGAAAATCTGGTAGGTGCCGATTCCGGCTTCCTTGACTTTTTTATAACCTTCGATATCCAGGGGCGCGGCATTGATGTTGACACGCCGGATTTCTCCATGGCCGGAATGCACGGAATAGACGTTTCGCACCGTTTCGGCAATGAAATCCGCATCGTATTTCGGGTGCTCGCCGAAGACAAGGATCAGACGCTTGTGACCCTTGTCTTCCAGGGCCACAACCTGCTGGCGAATTTCTTCCGGAGCCAGGGTTCTGCGGACAGCCTGAAAGTTGGAGCGTTTGAATGCGCAATAAGTGCAGTCGTTGATGCAGTCGTTGCCGATATACAGCGGCGCGAACAGCACAATGCGGTTACCGTACACGTTTTCCTTGAGTTGACGCGCGGCAGCGAAAATTTCCTGAACCAGCTCAGGATCCTCGGTCAACACCAGAGAGGCTGTCTCCTCCAGACTCAGGGCCTGCTTGGCGAGACTTTTGGCAATGATTTCACGGATACGCGATGCGTCCGGTTTTTTACCGGCGAGCAGTCCGTGCAGGTAGTCTTCATCGATAAAATCAACCGCCCGATCACTGAGTTTCAAAGATGGCAAAGCACACATGGTATCAACCTTCTTTCCGCTTGGATGTTGTCTTATATTGAAGATGATAAAGCGAATCGCCCCGCCCTCTGCCGGGACTTCTTCCGAGAAATTCAATCTGTTTCAAGGCAGCGTCCCTGCTTTGTTCCGGGGTTTCGGTGGAAGCCGCCTTGCTTGGATAGATTTCGTACAATCGCCGGTATTTCAGAGGTGTCAGGTTGGGCATGATGACATTCGCACCCCAACACAGGCCCATTTCCCGGCCGGCTTTTCCGTCCAGTGTCGCCAGAGCGGTGGTGCTCGGAATGTTGGCGCCGGGACAGACCAGCCGCGCAAGGGCCACAACCCGCAACCCCATGGCAAGGGAATTCGGCACCTGCTCGTCTCCCATGCCTCCATCCTTCCAGTTGCCCATGGGAGTCTGGGGATGCGGGATGTATGGACCGACGCCTATCATGTCGAGCTGCAGATCGGCAAAAAGCTGTATATCTTCAGCCAGGTCTGAATATCGCTGTCCCGGAATGCCGATCATGACACCGCTGCCGGTTTCATACCCGATATCCTGCAGGGTTTTGAGCATCGCAATCCGCGAGGTACTGGCATGTCCTTCACGCGGCGGATGAATGCGGTCAAACAGCGCACGGTTGGAAGTTTCGAATCTCAACAGGTAGCGGTCGGCCCCGGCTTCGCGCCACATTTTCCATTCGGCAGGGTCCCGTTCGCCGAGACTCAGGGTAACGGCAAGTTCGGTTTCCGTTTTAATGCGGCGAATGACCTCGCCTATGAAAGCCGCTGTAAGCCCGGCGTCTTCCCCTCCTTGCAGAACCAGCGTGCCAAAACCGTATTCGACAGCCTTGAAAGCGCAATCCATGATTTCTTCAAGGGTGATCCGATAACGCTGAACAGCATGATTGTCGCGTCGGATTCCGCAATACAGACAGTTGCGCGAACAGATGTTGGAAAGTTCCACCAGACCCCGCAGATGCACGGCATCGCCAACGTGCTCGTGGCGTGTCTTATCTGCCCGGGCCTGAAGAGTATCAAGCTCGGATCCCGCGGGGCACTGAAGCCATCGCATGATTTCCTGCTTCGTCATGTTATCCATCATCCTGTCCGCTGAAGTACTGTTTAGTTCCGATTTTTCGCCATACTACAAAAATATCGGCGGACTTTCTTTGATTCAGGTCAAATTTGGCAACTTTACGAAAGAACGAAGAAAAAAGGCCGGATGCATTGCATCCGGCCTTTTTGGATCAGAAGGAATGATACCTTCTTACAGCTGCTGGCGCTTGAAGTAGTGCGTATGCAGCAGATGATGTGCTTTTTCGCTGAGCGGCTTGCCCAGGTATTTTTCATACAGCTCGATGATGTACGGGTTCTCGTGGGACTTGCGCAGTTCCTTGCCGGCATCTTCGTTGTACAGAACCTGATTACGCTTGGCAAGAATCTCCATGTCGCCATGATGGTAGGGCTGTCCACCCCCGCCGATGCAACCGCCGGGGCAGGCCATGATCTCGATGACATGGAACTGCTTCTCGCCGCTACGTACCATTTCGAGCAGCTTGCGGGCATTGCCAAGACCGCTGGCCACACCGACATTGAGGGTATGCGGGCCGACCTTGATTTCGGCGGTTTTCACGCCGGTCAGGGTGCGAACGGCTTCAAACTCGACTTTAGGCAGGGTTTCGCCGGTAGCCAGTTCATAAGCGGTACGCAGGGCAGCTTCCATGACACCACCACTGACCCCGAAAATCGGTGCCGCACCGGTCGAAGCACCCAACGGGGCATCGAAATCTTCGTCGGGCAGTTTGGAGAAGTCGATGTTCATGCGTTTGATCAGTCGGCCGAGCTCACGGGTCGAAATAACGATGTCCACATCGGGGTTGCCATTGACGGCGAACTCGGGACGGGAACATTCGTACTTCTTGGCGAGGCAGGGCATGACCGAAACCACGACCATCTTCTCGCGGGGAATGCCCAGGATTTCAGCGTAGTAGCTCTTGGCAATGGCGCCAAACATCTGCTGGGGCGATTTGGCGGTGGAGGGCACATCGAGCAGGTCGGGAAACTGATGCTCGAAGAATTTGACCCAGGCGGGACAGCAGGAAGTCATGATGGGCAGTCTGACATTCTTGTCGCCATCGAGGAACTTCTGCAGACGATCGAGGAACTCGGAGCCTTCCTCCATGATGGTGAGGTCGGCCGCGAAGTCGGTATCGAACACATGGTCGAAACCGAGGCGGCGCAGAGCGGCGGCCATCTTGCCGGTGACGCTCTGACCGGGCTCCATGCCGCAGGCCTCACCCAGGGCGGCACGCACGGCGGGAGCGGTCTGGACCACAGTGACTTTGTCGGGATCGGCGATGGCGTCGATGACCTTCCAGGTGTGATCGTTTTCGACCAGTGCGCCAACGGGGCAGACGGCCGTACACTGACCGCAGTTGGTGCAGACCGTATCGTACAGGTTCATCTCGAAGGCGGGAGCGACGACGGCGTCGAAACCGCGATTCACGCCGGACAGGACGCCGCAGGTCTGGACATTGTTACACATGGTCTCGCAGCGACGGCACAGAATGCACTTGTCCATATCGCGGATGATGGACGGAGAAACGTCCTGTCGATAGGTGGACATGGCGCCGGAGTAGCTGACCTCACGGATGCCAAAGTATTCAGACAGATCCTGCAGCTCGCAGTTGCCGGACTTGGCGCAAACCAGGCAGTCCTTCGGATGGTCTGACAGCATCAGCTCCAGAACGGTACGGCGGGAATTCAGAACACGAATGGTGTTGGTTTTGACCACCATGCCGTCCATTACCGGCGTTGCGCAGGCCGGAGCCAGGTTGCGACGTTTTTCCACTTCGACAACACAGACGCGGCAGGATGCAACCATGTTGTTGAATTTCATTTCGTCCATCTGCAGGAAACAGAGGGTAGGAATATGGATGTCGAGCTTTTTGGCTGCATCCAGTATCGTGCTACCCGCCGGCACCTGAGTTGTTTTACCGTCGATGGTTATATTCATCATAGACATGAGACACGTCTCCTTTATCTTTACTGTTTGATGATGGCGTCGAACTTACACTTGTCCAGACAGGCGCCGCACTTGATACAGGCGGACTGGTCGATGACATGGACTTCCTTCGGCTTGCCGCTGATGCAGTTGACCGGGCAAACCTTGGCACACAGGGTACAACCCACGCACTTCTCCGCCACCACCGTGAACTCGAGCAGTTCGGTACAGACCCCGGCAGGACACTTCTTGTCCTGCACGTGGGCGCGGTATTCGTCTTCGAACACGCGCAGGGTCGACAGTACCGGGTTGGGCATGGTCTGGCCAAGGCCGCACAGGGCGGTGTCCTTGATGTTCACCGCCAGGCTGCGCATCTTCTCAATGTCTTCCTCGGTGCCCAGGCCCTTGGTGATCTTGTCCAGCATTTCGTAAAGACGCTTGGAACCGATGCGGCACGGGGTGCATTTGCCGCAGGTTTCGTCCATGGTGAAGTCCAGGAAGAACTTGGACACCGCCACCATGCAGTCGTCTTCGTCCATCACGATCATGCCGCCGGAACCCATCATCGACTGGCGGGCGATCAGGTTCTCGTAGTCGATGGGAGCGTCAAGGTCCTTGTAGGTCAGCGCGCCGCCGGAGGGGCCGCCGGTCTGCACCGCCTTGAACTGCTTGCCGTGCGGAATACCGCCGCCGATTTCGAAGATGACTTCCTGCAGGGTGGTACCCATGGGAACTTCGATCAGACCGACGTTGTTGATCTTGCCGCAGATACAGAAAACCTTGGTACCCTTGGAGGTCTCGGTGCCGATCTTGTTGAACCAGTCGGCGCCCTTCATGATGATGGCCGGAATGTTGGCCAGGGTCTCGACGTTGTTGACGATGGTCGGCTTGTCCCAGTAACCGGCTTCGGCGGGGAACGGCGGCTTGGTGTACGGCTCGCCGCGGTTGCCTTCCATGGAGTTGATCAGGGCGGTTTCCTCGCCGCAGACAAAGGCGCCGGCGCCGTATTTCAGTTCCAGGTCGAAGCTGAAGTCTGTGCCCATGATGTTGTCGCCCAGCAGACCCATTTCCTTGGCCTGTTCGATGGCCATTTTCAGGCGTTTGATGGCCAGCGGATATTCGGCGCGGATGTAGATGGTGCCCTTGTTGCCGCCGATGGCGTAGCCGCCGATGGCCATGGCTTCCAGAACGCTGTGCGGGTCGCCTTCGAGCACCGCGCGGTCCATGAACGCGCCCGGGTCGCCTTCGTCGGCGTTGCAGACGACATATTTGGTGTTGGAGGCGTACTTGGCGGCAAAACCCCATTTGACGCCGGTGGGGAAACCCGCGCCGCCGCGACCGCGCAGGCCGCTGTTTTTCATCAGTTCGATAACATCGGCGGACTTCATCTCGGCCAGGCATTTGCCCAGGGCCTGATAGCCGCCGACGGCGATGTAGGATTCAATGGATTCCGGATCGATGAACCCGCTGTTGCGAGTGGCTATTCTAAGCTGATTTGCCATAGCTGTTCTCTCCCTTTATTAAAAAACAACGCGCTCGTAGTTGACCGGTATCACGCCCTCGACCAACTCGCCGCTTTTGATGTATTTCTGCACCAGTTCCTTGGCTTTGTCACCCTTGACATAACCGAACACCACCGGCTGTTTGCCGGGCAGGATGATTTCCACGGTCGGCTCGGCATAGCAGTAGGTATGGCAGCCGACCTGACCGAATTCCACGTTACTGATGCCCTGCGCGGCGCATTCCTGCTTCATGGCTTCCAGCGTTTCCTTGCCGCCGGAGGCGATGCTGCAGGTCGCCAGGGAAACGTTGACGATGATTTTTTCGCTTTTGGATTTATTTGCGGCAGCCTGCAGGTCTTCACGTTTTTTCTGCAGTTCCGCCAGAGAATTGATCTTGGCCATATCGAATTATCTCCCCGTATTAAGCAAAGTCGGCAATAATGTCTTTAACCTGGTCAGGCGTAACGTTGGCATACACCTTCTCGCCGACCAGAACGACGGGCGCCAGCGCACAGGCGCCGACGCAACGCAGACAATCGATGGAGAACTTGCCATCTTTCGTCACTTCACTGATTTCGACTCCGAGCTGCTTTTTAAGAGCATCGACAACCTTGTCGGCGCCCTTGACGAAGCAGGCGGTACCCATGCACACGGAAATTGGATGCTTGCCCTTGGGGACCATGGTGAAGAAGGTGTAGAAGCTGACGACGCCATACACGTGGGCGAGGGATACTTCCATCTGATCGGCAACAAATTCCTGGACTTCCTTGGGCAGGTAGCCGAACAGGCTCTGGGCCTTGTGGAGAACAGTTACCAGATGCCCCTGCTTTGTGGGCAGCGTAACGACGAAATCGGCAAGCTGCTGATACAGCGTAGCCGGCAACGTAGCACGATCTGGAATTCTGCATTCCCCGTTTTTTTGACATGTGGACGTTTGCATTGTGTTCTTCCTCTCCTTTTTAGTCGCCAAATCGGAATTTGGCTTTGGTTTACGAAAGAAACTCAGGATCTTCTTCAGCATCGGCGCCTCCTTGTATCAAAAAATGAAATCAGGAAAATAAAGCGTAAAGCGGCGAAAAACCCTTTTTCCCTTGCAAACGGCGTTTGCCGCGCCTGTGGCCTTGCGGTCAGAGATCGGACACAGCATCTCACCTGCCCATGGCAGAACGTGCAAAATAAACCATACAACGGGCATCACTGTCAATGACTTAACTGCTTAATTTTAAACGGTTTTTTTGGAACATATCGAGACGGACCACAAATAAAGTTGTAACACATTGTGCCGATCTGTAACTACCTGGCCGAGGAAAACATTCGTTGTCGCCCTTGATATGCCTGAAAAGAGGATAAAAACCGAAAAATCAGAGAAATGAGAAAAGACAATAGGGACAAGATGCCCCGGAGGATCTTGAGGTGATCGAAGCTATACAACGGTTCCCTTTTCAGGAAAGGCATCATAAAGTCAATCTCAATGAAATCCGACGGCAGAAACAAGCGTCAGATCGGAGTTATCAGCGAACCCGCCAACCATCTTGGCGATAAAAAATTCGCGTGTATATAAACACCTTTTGGCCAATGGGTCAACCCCTTAATTGCTGCTCAGAATAGACACATTCTGAACCACATCCCGCCTTGGCAAGGTCCATAACGCGACACCTAGGCGCCCCAGCGGGAAAATTCGGGAGAAAAGCAATAAACTTCAAGACAGATCTTTTTATCGTTTGATCATTTACCAATTTTTTGGTAGAAGGTGGGTTTGACCAAAACTTCAAGGAGCCTTTTAAGATGCGAAATCATTCGCTTACAGGAAAACAGACCAGGTACCTCCGAGGCATCGGACACCACCTGAAACCCCTCGTCCAGATAGGCAAGGAAGGAATGAGCTCTGGATCGATACAAAATATACTCCAGTGTCTGGAAGATCACGAACTGATCAAGATCAAACTGCTGGAGACATGTCCCTTTGACCGCAAGAAAGCGGCGGTCGAGATCGCCGCTATGACCGGATCGCATGTAGTTCAGATCATTGGCAGGACGATCCTCCTTTATCGTCGCGGCGAAACGCCCGAGATATCGCTGCCATAACAATTTCGGACATCATCTCCATCGGGTTCCCGCAACCCTTCACACCGGTTCGTAGGGCTCAAACAGCTTCTTGTATTCTTCCAGGGCGTACCGATCCGTCATGCCGGCAACAAGATCGCAGATGGTTCTTTCCTTCCCATAGATCTCAAACTTGCGGTGACTCTCCTCGGGCAGAAGAGACGGCGTTTTCAGGTAGGTTTCAAATATCATGGCAAGAACACGCTCCACCTTGATACGCATTCTTTCAACCTTGTAGTGCCGGTATAGTCTGTTTTTAAGAAAGCTCTTCAAAAAATCATTCTGTTCCGCGACGGCGGGGCTGAAAGAAACAAGGCGGCCCTCCTGTCGCCGCACGTCCGGCATGCTTTGCACATTGCACATGGCGATGTTGTCCTGGGCCGTGTGGACAACGTCGCCGATAAGCCGGCCTATCAGGGTGCTGATAGTCTGATAGACATGACGTGTTTCATTCAGCAGGGGATATCTCTGGCCGACATCGGCAAACGTCTCCCTCCATAAAGGGACGCTCTTCAAGGCGTCGAGGGTAATGTACCCCGCATTGAGACCATCGTCGATATCGTGGTTATTGTACGCAATCTCATCGGCCAGATCAATGATTTGCGCCTCCAGAGTGGGTGGTACCCCGGGAGAATATTCTTCGGCCTCCGGCCAGACCAGACGGTTCTTGCCGGAGTGCTTGACGATGCCCTCCCGGGTTTCCCAGGTAAGGTTCAAGCCGCAGAAATCCGGGTAGCGCTCTTCCAGAAGCTCGACAATGCGCAGACATTGATGGTTGTGTTCAAAGCCGCCATAGCCCTCCATAAGGCGGTTGAGTACCTCTTCACCGGTATGACCGAAAGGCGTGTGGCCGAGATCGTGCGCCAGGGCCACGGCTTCGACGAGGTCTTCATTAAGGGACAGACGACGCGCTATACCACGGGCAATCTGCGCAACTTCAAGTGAATGTGTAAGCCGAGTGCGAAAATAATCACCCTCGTGGTTTACAAAAACCTGTGTTTTGTACTCGAGCCGCCTGAAGGCTGCGCAATGGATAATCCGGTCACGATCACGACTGAATGCCGTTCGCTCATCTCGAAACACCTCCTGGTAGCGTCTCCCACGGCTTTGATTGCTGCGGGCGGCATATGGAGCAAGGTCTGGGCGTTCCACGTATACCTCCAAATTATAGGGGTCTTCTTGACCGAATGGGTGCGCTATGCTAGATTTTTCGCCAAATTTTTGATGAAATCATCGAAGGCTCGCCTTGCGGGGCCGCAGGGCTGCATGGCGCAATTTTTACGGCGTCACCGATTTAATCAGAATGAAGGAGCGTTCGGGTGCGCATTATAAGCGGAACTGCAAAAGGGAGAAAACTCAAACAGTTCAAGGGCCAGCGCATCCGTCCTACGGGAGACCGGGTTCGGGAAGCTGTATTCAGCAGTCTCCAGAGTCGCTTCGGGACATTTGAAGGACTGAAAATACTGGATCTTTTCGCCGGTACTGGGGCGCTCGGCATCGAGGCGCTCAGCCGCGGGGCCGCAAAGGCGGTTCTTGTCGATCAGAGCCCACAGGCCGCAGATATCATCGCCGACAACATACGCTCCTGTGGCATGGCCGAACGTGCCGATTTTTTCAGAGCTTCGGCAGACAAGATTTTTGACAGGCTGGTACGATATGCCCCGTTCGATATCATATTTCTCGACCCGCCCTACAACCAGGGTTTGATTGGACCAGCCTTACGCGGAATCATAAAAAACAGTCTGCTGTCCGAAAAAGGTGTCGTGTGCGTCGAATCGGCGCGTGACGAACAAGTGCCGGTGGATGTCCTCGAAGTCGTCACAATGAATCGCAAGGAATATGGTGCAACTGTCGTGACTTTTCTTTCCCTCTCCATCCCAGAGGCAACCTCCCGATGAAAAAACGTATTGCGGTTTATCCCGGCTCCTTCGATCCCATCACCAACGGCCATCTGGATATAATCCATCGGGGTCTTCAGATATTTGACGAGTTGATTGTGGCAATTGCTCACAATGTCTCCAAAAAAGCCCTGTTTTCCATTGATGAAAGGCTGGCATTGATCCGGGAAAGCGTCAAGGATTACCCACAGGTTCGGGTCGACACCTTCCAGGGTTTGCTGGTGGACTACATGACACGGCAGGGGGCCAGAATCGTATTGAGAGGTTTGCGGGCGGTTTCGGATTTCGAGAATGAATTCCAGCTGGCTCAAATGAACCATACCATGAACAGCGAGCTTGAAACCCTTTTCATGATGACTTCCGTTTCCTACGGTTATCTCAGCTCCTCAATTGTCAAAGAGGTCGCCTCCTGGGGAGGCGATATCGATGAGTTCGTGCCCCTTTGCGTTAAAAACGCCCTGAAAAACAAGTTTTTTCAGGAATAGCCAAAAGCGGCCTGCCAACCCCGACGGATCACCTGCAGGAAGCCTTTCGGGTGGGGTTGGCAAGCCGGCTCAGGGGAGCCTGGCCCCCTACTCTACCCAGCTTTCGAGATGGTCGACAAAACGATCCAGGGCACTTACCACCAGCTCTTCAATCCTCAAACCTTTTTCCGCTGAAGCCTTGCCTGGATCTCCCCAGACACCGCCCTGCCAGAACTTCCGCTTATCCCTGACCAGAATGCCTTTGGGGAAGCGCGGAAACTCCCTTGCGGCATCACCTCTGACCAGATGCGGATGAGAATGAAGCATGCGTGATGTTTCAATCTCCCCGGCGTGGGAATCGCCTTCCGTTTCTATCAGCCCCCTGCCCTCTTCCGCGGCCAGTTGATATTCGGTCAATACAGCGATTTTGAGATCGTTGAAACGTTCCAGCAATTCCTCGCCGGCATCGATCAGGGCGGCACTGTGGGTTCCTCCGGCATGCCCGGTAAGCAGAATGAAATTCCGCAAGCCGTGCCTGTAAAGGGAAACCACAACATCGCGAACAAGCGCCTTCAGGGTTTGCGTCGTGATGCTCAAGGTCCCGGGGTGACAGCAGGTGGACCGGCAAACCCCGTAGGGTATGGCGGGCGCGACAAATATGCAGCGCCGTTCGGCTAACCGCCGTCCCACGGACACCGCCTGCAAGGTGTCGGTCGACAGGGGAAGATGCGGGCCATGCTCTTCCGTTGACCCGATGGGGATGTAGACCGTGCGGGTTTTTTCCAGTCCGGCGACAAATTCCGGCATGGTCATGTCTTCAATGATCATAAAAAGACTCCAGGAGGCACGGAAGACGTGTAGCGATTATAACAGGTTCATAAAAACATGCATTTGCGGGACAACCCTGACATTGGCATGCTGTTTTGCCACCGCCGCCTGCAGACAGAGGAGATGGTTTGACGACATGCCGATCTTTCCCTGCTGGGTGACGGGTTGCAAATAGACACTGGTGTCAGGGGACATCTGGCGCACCATCCGACCCAGATCGATCATTTCTTCGACAGGCGTCTCCTCGCCCACAACAGCCTTCACACAAACTTTGGTTCTGCTGGCTATTTCCAAAAAAGCCCGGTGCAGCTTCCAGGGTGTGGCAACACCGGTTACGGAAGAAAGTTTGACATCCATGGATATCATATCCAGGTGGGGCACCAGCGGCTCCAGGGCCGCGGCACAGGTGCCGTTGGTTTCAAGGTGCAAAGGCAGAATTTCCCGCAGGACCGGGGCCCAGTTCAGCAAGACCGGCGCCTGAAGCAGGGGTTCGCCGCCGGTGAGGCTTATGGAATGGTGCATGCCGGGAGATGCGTCCACCCAAGCGCTCACCAAAGAGGCTATGACTTCCAGAGATACGGGATTGGCGATGCCACGAAACTGCCCCGACCCGGGAGCATCCTCGACGCGGCAATGCTCCCGAAGCGAGTAATCGGTATCGCAATAAGCGCAATGCAGATTACAGCCTGCCAGTCGAATGAATATCTGCCGATACCCGACCAGTTCCGCTTCGCCCTGGATAGACGAAAATACTTCAAGCAGCTGAGCATCATTGCAGGGCATAACTTGCACAGGCATTTTCGGATTCCCAGATACAAACGCTTTCAATAACCACAGCCTCGTTGAATACCTGCTGCAGTTCCTCGAAAACAAATCGCGCAATGTTTTCCGATGAAGGGCTTATGTCTTTAAAAAATGGCAACTCGTTAAGGTATTTGTGGTCGAGAAGACCAAGAATGCGTTTCGTTTCCTTTTTGAGAACCTTGAAGTCGATACCCAGTCCGGACTTATCGAGTTGCCGCGTCGCAACCGTGACTTCAACCTTCCAGTTATGACCGTGCAGGTTTTCGCAATCCCCCTGATAATGCATGAGATTGTGAGCTGCCGCAAAATAAGTGCTAATCATCAAGCGATACATTAACTTTTCAGCTCCATTTATCTGTATTGTCGTATGTTGTTTCGCAGGAAGCATCCGCTTCGGAAATGTCGGATGTCACTGGAACACGATACTCCTCATCGATCCACGCCCCGAGGTCGACCATGCGGCATCGACGGGAACAGAAGGGACGCCAGGGATTATCCTCCCAGCGTGTCGGCACGCCGCAGCGGGGGCATTTGAATTGTCGTGGGTTTTTCGGGTCCATCCTGAGCCAATCCGCATCTGGAGTTTGAATATGATTCGTGCACGGATATTAATAGCATACCGTCAACTGGTGTGACAATCCAAAGCCGCCGGAATGAAAAAAGGGCCAGGCACGATACCTGACCCCGAATCAAGCTATTGGAGCGGGAAACGGGATTCGAACCCGCGACCTTCAGCTTGGGAAGCTGACACTCTACCACTGAGTTATTCCCGCCTGATGAGAGCCGAATTATAGGAGCGGCCCCCGGCATTGTCAATGGGTTTTTTGACACCTTTTCTCCAAAAAGGTATAGGCCTGCCTGATGTTGCAGACCCTTCCTGCGATTTCTTCCCGTCGCAGAGCACGCAAGGCGCGCCCTGTCTCCGGTCCGGGTTCCACGCCAAATCGCTGCAGCAGACAACGACCATCCACCAGATCCCGAAGTGGCGCCGCAACGGTAAACTCCCGGGCCATGGCAATCGCTTCCAGGGCGGCGCGGCGGTTTTGATGCCAACCGGCCGCGGCCAGAAACAGCAGACATCCTACGGCATCGTGGCCGAGGTCCGCAGTCCACCAGTATCGGCCGCGAGCCCCACAGCACAATCGCTGCACATCCGACAATCGGGAAAAAGCCAATTCCAGGTAGCCGCGGATCGCCCTGCTGGCCGTTCGGCTGAATTTCTGGTTTAAGAGAAAGGTCTTTGCCGCAGCAGGTTCGATGGCGCGCAGTATCATCGTCAGGTTGAACGCCGCTCTGCGGGTCATGCCCTCTTCCAGCGAATGCCCAATACTGGTCTGAAAAAACAAATTCGTTTGCATGTCCTGAATGTTGCGTCCCAGCATTTCCAGCGCCGCCACAATCTCATTGTTTTTGCAGGCATGGACTTCTCCGAAAAAATATCGGTGCAGACCAATGGAGACCAGACGGCGGTAGACAAGGGCCGGCCTGACATGGTCGAACAGCAAGCCTGTTTCCCTGCGAATCCGCTCGGCGGCAACGCCGGCGATGCCGCACGCCGCGGCGCGCATGGCGGACAAGGTATCCGGACAGGGTTCGACCCCCATGTTTGTCCAGTGACGCAACCCCTTCAGGATGCGAAGCGGGTCGTCCTTCAACACGTCGCGGGAGCAGATCCGCAATCTGCCCGAACCCAAGTCACCAAGCCCGCACAGGGGATCATAAAAATCCTCCCCTTGCGTCTCTCCACGGACGCGCATTGTCATGGCATTGATGGTAAAATCCCGCAATTTCAGGTCCTCCAGGAGACCGGGGGACCGCAGGGGTGCAAAATCACAGGAAACCTGAGTATCATTAAAAGGCAGAAGGATGCGGCTTTGCCGACGCGATTCATCCAGAAAAAACCAGCGACCACCGAAATTGCGGGCAAGGGTTCTGGCCAGAGCGGTAGGATCAAAGGCTGCAGCAAAATCCAGATCGCTGCAGGCTCTGCCGAGGAAAAGATCGCGAAGCGCGCCGCCTACCAGATAGAATGGCGCAGCGTCGGGCAGCAGTTTTGCAAGCTGCGCAAAGGGGAAAAGCCCGTTCAGTTCATCACAGACCTGATTGACTGATCTCATGACATCACGCTTTCCGGAAAGCGACGCATATGGCAAAGCCCGCTGTAAGCGGGCTTTGCCATACTACATCAGGAAAGGTCACCGGCCGCCTGGTATATCAGGTCAAACAATTCAGGGAGATGCTCTTCCTCGATACAACTGAAGGCGATGCGAAGATCTGTCCGATTGATGGCGATGGTGCCGATTCCGTAATGATCCAGCAGGTGCAGCCTCAAACTCTCCGCATCAACGTTTTTGAGCTTGAGACACATGAAATAGCCTGAATTGAATGGATAAAAACTCCATGCATCATCGTAACGCCCGCTCTCCAGAACCTGTCGCGTTTTCAGGGCGCGACTTTTCATGATTTCGAATTTCTGCTGTTTTTGAGTTTCGTAATCGGACGATCTGAGACCTTCAATCACAAAGGTTTGCGACGGATGAGGACAATTGGAGATGGTTCCGCGGATAATGCCGAGAGTTTTATTCTCCAGTACCTGAATGACATTGGATGCTGCTGTTGCTGCACAACCACCAAAAGTTATGAATCCGACCCGGAATCCCCAGACAAATTCCTCTTTGGTTGCTCCGTCAATTTTGACGGCAAGAATACGCGGATGCAGATCCACCAATTTGCCAAACAGGGATTCCTTGAGACAATCCTGATAAAAAAGCCCGAAGTAGGCGTCATCCGTAACCGCGACGATATTGCAGCCATTATCGGCTTCCTGACGCAGAACCTCCAGCAGAGCGTCGCCTTCTGCGACGCTTGGCGTATAGCCGCTGGGATTGTTCGGAAAGTTCAAGACAACCACGGCCTTGCCTTTTTCCCGGGCGACACTTTGTAAGACCTGTCGGAAGGCTTCTATGTGATAAGCGCCGCTTTCGGTAAAGGTGGTATGCTTGCGTATTACCCCGCCCCGGCGAACCCCAAAAGTAAGGTTGTAGTTACCCCACATCATATCTGCCATGATGACCTGGTCGCCTTCGTCGACGAAAAGGTCGGCCACAATGGAAAGACCATGGGTAAGCGCGCTGGTAACAATCGGCGTGCCGAAATATTTTCCCGTCAGAGAAGGATTTTCCCGCAACATCTTTTCACGCCACAGGTTGCGGAGTTCCGGTTTCCCGGCAGGGGGGGCATAACCATAAAGGTCCGAAGGCTTGAAGGCGGACAATTTTTCATGAATACAGGGCAGATACATAGGTTCGCCGTTCTCGGTGGCAATCCCGATCGTGGCGTTGAATTTATGGGCCTTGGTTTTTGCCTCAGCGGATTGTGTCAAAATTCCTTTGGGAAAATAGAGTTCTTTCCCCAGCCGAGAAAGCAGGTCAAGAGCCGAGGAACATTCCTCTTCCAACTGCTTGTTCAAGGCGAGCGCCAGCGGATTCACGGTTTTTCCTCCCCAGGTTCAGGCTTTTAAACCAGCCGTATTCGGAAGAATCTGCATCGGCTGGCAGGTTTGCAGTTAAAAAATCAGGGTGATCGGAGCCGAGACATGCAGCACCACAGGTCTGCGGGCTTGGATGATTTGAAGGCCGAGCGACTGTTTGCCCCTGTCGGCGGTGCGCATTAAATCAGGAAAGAATGTTTTTTTCAACGTAAATATACTCCCTGCCCGCAAGCAGTTCGAGTGTCGGATGGATTTACCACTCCAGCCCGGAAAACGTCCGAATGCCGGCGTCCTGTCCGATGACTTTGTAAATCCGGATGCCGTCCCAGGAACACTCGAGAATGCCGTCATGAATGGCCCAGCTGCGCCCGCGGACGGTCCGGTTCATCCCCGGTTGTCGAAAGGCACTGGATCCATCGAGTTTTTGGGTAAGATCTCCATCGTCACGAAAGCCGGCATCGATGCGCCGCATAAGGTTATAGCCGCAGAGATAACCGAACCCCATCTCCTCATACAGAAGCGCCGTATTATACGAAAGGGGTTCGGCAACGATGGTGTCGATGCCGAGATCTTCGGCAAATTGTTCAAACAAACAAAAAAACTCCCGGAACAGACCGAGTCCGGGGAGCACCTGGTGGGGGCAGAGGCCTGCGCGCATTGCGTCTATTTCTTCAGGTATGTTGCGAGTCAGGGTGCCCAGGCAATTGTCCCGCCCCTCGGCATCGCGGTCGATGTCGTATCTTCGTCCATCGATATTATTGATAATACACAATGTCAGTTCAAGTTGCCCATAGGGCGTATCTGCGGCCTGCATGAAAAACAGGCAATCGCGATCTGCCTCGGACCTGCGCACTTCGATCCGGACCAAACCCAGATTTTCCGGGCAGATGTAGCGAATAAGCGGCCCATTGCGCCCCGCGGCCCTCCAGCGGGGATCCTGCAGAATCGACGCCGGAATCAGGGTTCGATAAATCGCTTCCCTTCGCGCGGCACTGGTATTGTTGAGATTCCTGAGGGAGCCGAGGGATCCGGTTGTTTTCCATGAAAAGTTCAAGAAAAACCTCCTCCCCTGCCGAATATGGTCATGCCATGAAGCGGGAATAGCCGTCTTTCCAGAAAAGCCAGATTTCTGTCAAACTGTTCCTGAGCACGGCAGAAGTCATCGGGATGGGCAAGATGCGGCTCATCGCGCAAGGCCGTTGTCGCATAGCCAAGCGTCTTCAAAGTCGAAAGAATCTCCTCGGGCAGATCATCCGCAACTTTTTGATCGCTCATCACGGCCCAAAGCAATGTCCACCCCGTGCCGTATTGAGTCTGTCATAGCCTCCGCCACCGAGAGCAACCCAGGGCAGTCCCGTCCGCCGCAGCAGACGAGCGGCCAGCTCAACGGATCCGGTGGTCATTTCGAGCCTTGTCAACGGATCGGTTCTCAAAATATCCATTCCCATCTGCGAAACCAGTACATCGGGTTGATAGGCATGCAGCAACGGCATGACCACGCGTCGCAGGGCCTGCTCGAAAACCAGATCGTCGGAATGCGGGGCAAAGGGAAGGTTTACCGTGTACCCATATCCGGCTCCCGCGCCTAATTCCCTGACAAAACCCGAATAGGGGAAAAAATCCTTTCCGGTCTCATGCAGGGATATGGTAAGAACCCGGTCCGTCCGATAAAATGCCTCCTGAACGCCATCTCCATGATGAGCGTCAAGGTCGATATATGCAACCCTCAGGCCACGGTTCACCATGGCGTTTATGGCAATGACCGCATCATTGAGATAACTGAACCCCGAAGCCCTCGCCGCATGAGCATGATGCCATCCGCCTGCCATGTTGAATGCGCAGTGGCACCCTTCATCGAGCACCTGGCGTACAGCTTCCAGGGTTGCACCGCAGCATAGGCGGACCCAGTCAAACACCCCGGGGAAAACCGGATTTTCATGGTCACCGAGGCCGAATCGAAAATCGGCCCGGCGGCCTTCGGCCTCACTGAATTCTTTGAGTTTTTCAAGATAATCAAGATGATGGAAGGAATGAAGATCAGATTCATCGGCTAGTTGCGCCTCTACGATCCGAACCTCGGGAGCAGACAACAAGTCGAGACCACACAGCAAGCGATGGGTCAGGGCGAAACGTTCCACTTTAAAGGGATGGTTCCCGCCAAAGCAGAAATCGCCAAAACGATTTGAATATATAAAGGCACAATTTTCAGACATGATAGCCCCCGGTATCTGTTTTACACTGCGTCATGGCGCAGGTCAACATTCCGGGCAATCAAAGGCAAGCACACCGGCGGTCAACGGCTATTAAAGATAATTTTCATTGAAGATCGACAAGATAAAACCCGACCCAAAAAAAAGGTGGAGAAAAACTCCACCTTCTGGCCGCCCCTCGGGACAGCCCCAATCCTATGACGGCACGCCTGCCGGCGTGTTTGATTTGGCTGGGAGACAAGGATTCGAACCTTGGTTGACGGAGTCAGAGTCCGTAGTCCTGCCGCTAGACGATCTCCCAAAAGCGAGTGACTTTTTAGCAAAGCTGCAGCCTGGTGTCAAGGCCAAAAACAGAATTTTTAAAAAATCGTCGAATTTCTTAACCCGCCGCCGGTTTTGTGTCCATCCGGAAACTTTGAATGAAAATCAGTCTTGAGCCGGTGTCATATCCTGATGCAGGCAGCGATGCACAATTTCTTCCAGGTCGGATGAAAGGCATTGCTGAGCGGCAATGTTTTCCAGCTGGGCTTTCATCAGGAGGCGCCGCCTCCGGTCATAGCGTTGCCAGGCACTGAACGCCCCGGCAAGTGATGCTGCTACCTGGGGATTGATCCGGTCAAGTTGTATGACCTGCTCACCGACCAGGTGATACCCTTCGCCGTTCGCAGCATGAAATCCGCCGGGATTGCCGCGGGCAAAGCTATGCAAAACAGAGCGGACGCGATTCGGGTTGCGTAGTGTGAAATCCCGATGCGATAACAGAAGACGCATTTTTTCAATAATGGAAGGATTTCGTGCGGCAGCCTGCGCGGCGAACCATTTATCCAGGACCAGGGAATTATGCCTGGACTGATCATAAAACGACGCCAGCACGGCCTGGCTTTCCGGCGATTCCCGCTCGGCAAAAATGGCAAGAATAGCCAGACGATCGGTCATGTTGGAAGTTTGCCCATAGAGGTCGGCGAGCCAGCTCCAGAAATCACTGCACGGCTGCGCGGCAAGATATCCCAGACACGTGTTCTTCAAGGCGCGGCGGCCAGCATCCTCCGGAGAAAAATTGAAAGCGACAGCATCTTCACCCTGACAGAATTGCCACCTCGCCAGCAAGGCTTCCCTCAGCTGCCCCCCAGGGCTTGCCGAACCTTCTGACGTGCCTGGCAGATGGCATCGATATCGATGCAGTCTTGTTGTTCCGCGAGAAAATTTTCACTGGGCAACATCAACATCTGGGCGGCAAGCCCTTTATCCCCGAGATCGCCATCAAGCACTTCAGTGAAGGCCTGTGACAAAATCGGGTCGAGGGCAAAATCCGCTCCTGTTCGCAATTGATCGACACAGCGCAAAATGATCCGGCAAGCGAGTTTCTGTGCGGCGTCCCATCGATTGAAAGCATCCGAGTCGTGCACCATCAAAAATCGCAGATCCGCATCCGAATAGTCGTAGTCGAGCCTGACGGGCGCGGAAAAACCTCTCAGCAGAGAGGGTACGGGCCGGCAGGGCACATTGCCAAAACGGAATGTCTGCTCTTTTTGGCACAGCGACACCACGGTGCTGGGGCCGAGATCAGGGTCTGGGGCACCCGGCAGACAAAGGGGAATTTGCCCGCCGGTGTTGTCGAATAAAGCCAGGGCTACGGGGATGTGAAGCGGCCTTTTTTCAGGTTGTCCCGGTGTCGGCTGACACTGTTGGCGAAGCGTAAGGCTGTACTCCCTGCGGTTGGCATCATAACTGTCGGAAACGACAACTTTGGGCGTCCCCGATTGGCTGTACCACAACCGGAACTGCGATAAATCGATATTGGCGGCATCCTCCATCGAACGCAAAAAATCCTCGATTGTAACCGCCTGCCCGTCGTATCGTTCGAAATAAAGATCAAGACCCCGGCGAAATCCTCGCGCACCAATCAAGTTTCGAAGCATGCGAACGATTTCGGCTCCCTTTTCGTAGACGGTTGCGGTATAAAAATTGTTGATCTCCTGGTAGGATTCCGGGCGCACTGGATGAGCCAGAGGACCGGAATCCTCGGCGAACTGGACCGTGCGCAGCAACCGCACATCATGAATCCGCTTCAGCGACATGGCTACCAGATCAGCCGAAAATTCCTGATCCCTGAAAACCGTAAGGCCTTCCTTGAGACTGAGCTGGAACCAGTCCCTGCAGGTAACCCGGTTCCCGGTCCAGTTATGAAAATACTCATGAGCGACAACCTCCTCGATAGCCTGAAAATCGGCATCGGTAGCCATGTCACTGTCAGCCAGCACATATTTCGAATTGAAAATATTCAGACCCTTGTTTTCCATGGCGCCCATATTGAAGTCATCGGCGGCGACTATCATATAGAGATCCAGATCGTATTCGAGTCCATAGACCTCCTCATCCCAGCGCATGGCTTTTTTCAAAGCTCCAAGGGCATGCTTTCCCCGGCCACGGTTATGCTTTTCCAGATAAATCCGCAACTGAACCTGACGTCCCGAACGTGTCACGTAAAAGTCTTCTTCGACGGCCAGATCACCCGCAACCATGGCGAACAGATAGGAGGGTTTGGGAAACGGATCCTGCCAGACGACACGATGCCGCCCCTGCGGGAGGGTTTCCGTCGAGACAGGATTACCATTGGAAAGCAGTACCGGGTAGCGATCAAGGTCGGCGGTGATCGTGGTGGTGAACCGGGTCAGCACATCGGGACGATCCGGGAAAAAAGTGATGCGTCGAAAGCCTTCGGGTTCACACTGGGTACAGAACATGGCGCCTGAACGGTACAGCCCCTCCAGGGCCGTATTATCCTGCGGACGAATTGCCACCACGGTTTCCAGGGTAAAACGGTCGGGAACACCATGGATCCGCAAACCATGTTGATCCACGGTGAAACCGTGGGGGGCAACACGCCGGCCATCCATTTTCAGGCAGCGCAGCGCAAGGTCCTTGCCGTCAAGAAAAAAGCCTCCCGACCCAAGGCTCACAGCGGGGTTCCGCCGCACCTGCAACTCCGTGTGCACCTCAACAACTTCTTCGCCAAGGATAAAATTTATTTTTGCAGCATCGACCACAAACGCCGGCGGCGTGTAATCTTTCAGCCAGACTGCTTTGCGATGAGTTTCCGACATAACGGAACCTGTTCCCCTTAAAAAAAATAAAACCGCAGGCCGACCAAACCTCGAAGCGCATGCGCAGACCATGCAGAACAGGGTGCCCTGCCTGTTGTGCCTCGGCAAAACACCCTGTCAATGCCATAAAATGAGTTACCGCCCCTGAGCGACAGTTTTAAGCCGGTCGGGAAAGAACATTCCGCAGGCGATCGAGGGTTTTTTCCTTTCCAAGGATCTGCATGATCTGACAGATGCCTGGCCCGTTGGTGCTTCCCGTCAACGCGACCCTGGCAGGTTGGGCGAGCTTTGCAAATTTGAGCCCCTGAGACTCCAGCACCTTTTTAAAGACCGGATCCAGAGCCTCCTCCCGCCAATCTGAACATGTTTCAAGATCGTTCAGAAGACCTTTTAAAGGAAGGCGACTTTCCTCTCCCAGGAATTTTGCCACCGCAGCTTCGTCAAAATTGACCTCGTCGACCAGAAAGCACACCGCTTGCCGGGCCATTTCAATGAGGGTTTTACTGCGGTCCTGAAGTGCCGTAACGATGGACGTTAACGGCCGGTCCTCGCCAACCGCGATTCCTTCAAAGGCAAGGTGCTCCCTGAGCAGATCCGCCAGGCGTTCCGGATCACCGGTCTTGATATAGTGACTGTTGAGCCATAACAGTTTTTCAGGATTGAAAACGCTGGCCGATTTTCCGATATTTTCAAGGTTGAACAACTGGATCAGCTCATCCATGGAAAAAATTTCCTGGTCGCCATGAGACCAGCCCAACCGCACCAGGTAATTGACCAGTGCTTCGGGCAGATATCCCATCTCTTTATAAGCCATCACCGATGTAGCGCCATGCCGTTTGGACAGCCGGCTTTTGTCCGCTCCGAGAATCATCGGCACATGGGCAAAGTCGGGTACGGGGTAGCCAAGGGCTTCATACAGCATTATCTGCCTCGGCGTGTTGTTGATATGGTCGTCGCCACGCAGAACCAGATTGATTCCCATCTCCGCGTCGTCCACAACAACCACAAAATTGTAGGTTGGCGTTCCGTCGGTACGCTGAATGATTAAATCGTCCAGCTCATCGTTCTGGAAGGTAATGCTCCCCTTGATGCGATCGACAAAGGTCGTCTCTCCTTCCTGGGGCGCTTTGAAACGTACGACAAAGGGACGGTCTTCAGCTGTCCCCTGCTGCCCTTCACGGCAGGTTCCGTCGTATTTGGGCTTGCGCCCTTCCTTGAGTGCGTCTTCCCGTTTGCGTTCGAGATCATCTGCCGAACAGTAGCAGCGGTAAGCCTTGCCTTCGGTCAGCAGTTGATCAATTTTAGCCCGGTACAGATCGAAGCGGTCCGACTGATAAACAGGCCCCTCGTCGCAATGCATTCCCAGCCAGTCCATGGCCTGCAAGATAGCATCCACGGATTCCTGGGTTGAGCGGGCAACATCCGTATCCTCAATCCGGAGTACAAATACGCCCTTTTCCCGGCGAGCCAGCAGATAATTGAACAGGGCAGTTCGGGCACCGCCAATATGCAGATAGCCCGTCGGGCTGGGCGCAAAACGGACACGCAATCTGGACATCACATTCTCCTGTAAGCGTAAAAATAAAAACGGGCTGTCTTTTTGACAGCCCACACTTTTATACTGCAAAGAAACAGGCTTGACAAGCGGTTATTTGCGACCGGAAAGCGGCCGACACCTTGAAATATGCTTTTGAAAAATTCAGCCATTTCAAATATATTGCCCTGAGGGTACCGCACATACCGGTTGTCGTGCGGCAGTTTTGCCGGACCCGACGCTTTTATACCGATGCTCATATTCCCGGGAAAGGACATCTCTTTTGCTTCGATTCACGCCCGATTTACAGCATCTGCTGGACAGCCTGTCGGACGGATTTTATTATGTCGACCGTCAGAGAACAATTTGCTTCTGGAATCGCACCGCGACCCGCATTACCGGGTTTAATGCCACGCAAATGCTCGGCACGCACTGCCAGGACAATCTTCTCAGACACGTGGATGGCGAAGGAATTCATCTCTGCACGGAGCGGTGCCCCCTGGTCAAGGCCATGGAGGAAAACCGGTGCGTCGAGGCCGATGTCTATCTCCACCACCAGGCCGGGCACCGTCTGCCGGTAAGGGTGCGCATCTGCCCGGTCCATGATGCCAGCGGCACGGTTGTGGGCGCGACGGAGCTGTTCTCCGATCTGAGCGAAAAAACCGGCATTCTGCTGCAACTGGAAGAATTGCGCCGCCTGGCCCTGATCGACCCCTTGACCGGCCTGATCAACCGCACGGGACTGGAACGGGAAATGGAAGTCCGCCTTCAGGAACGTTATCGCTATGACTGGCCGCTTGGAGTGCTGTTTTTCGACATCGACCATTTCAAGCAGATCAACGATACGTACGGACACGATTTAGGGGATGAGGTACTCAGGCTTGTAGGCAACACCCTGAAGAGCAACTGCCGTCCCTTCGACACCTTTTGCCGATGGGGTGGCGAAGAATTTGTCGGCCTGCTGCGCAATGTCGATGCCACAACACTGTGTGAGGTTGCCGAGCGAATCCGCATGCTGGTCGAGGAATCCTTTACCATGCACAATGGCGAGCGCATCGGCGTAACCATCAGTATCGGGGCCACATTGGGGAAAATGGATGATTCCTCGGGCAGCCTGATCAAACGCGCTGACCGCCTTATGTACCAGAGCAAGCAGGAAGGACGCAACCGGGTTACCTGTGACGTCGCCTGATTTAGCGGATCCCAGGACTGATGGACAACAGGGAGGAAGCACGCTCTGTTATTCGACGACAACTCCGGCATAGCCGACCACTTCGGACTGATCGCCGGTCACTTCGCCGGAATTGCCGTAGCAGACAACCTCACCCTTGAGGGCTCCGAGACATTTGGCAGCCGCAAGCATCACCACCATTGAAACAACCCCGCACATGCTGATGTGTTCATCGCTTACCGTTCGATACAAACCTTCCGGATCCAGTCGACAGATTTTTTCAAGCGCCATCCGATCTTTTTGCCTGGCGAGCTGTCCGGGTTCGTAATGGGTCATATCAGAACTGGCCACCAGCAGAACGGGATCCGGCTCCTCTGCCAGTACCTTCCCTATGGCCTCACCGAGCAATAACAGTTCATGCAGCGGGACGGGGGCAAGGCAGATGGGCACTATCCGGGCCTGGGGGTTCTTGATCTGAATAAAAGGAAGTTGGACCTCCAGAGAATGCTCAAAACGATGAGCAAGATCATCGGCGCATAGCCGCGGGTAGGACCGGACAATTTTATCGGCCAGGGATTCTTCGACGGCCACTTCCCCCAAAGGCGTTACCCAACTGCCCCGGCAAAACACCGCCAGGGATTGTCCGTAGCCGGTATGATTGGGTCCGATGATAAGAACCTTCGGCGGGACATCCACCTGCCCGAATGTTTTGCCGGCAAAGCTTCCCGAGAACACATATCCCGCATGAGGAACCATGACTCCTATTGCCGGTCTGGATGGTGCGGATTTGCCAATAAACCCGCTTACCATCGAACGCAGACTCTCGGCATCGGCGGGATAAAAATGACCTGCAACGGCTGGCATGCGACGCATAGGAACTCCCTTGCAACAATCGTCAGGGGCAATTGCGACTGACAAAAATCAATCTTAGCATGATTCCCGTATTTGGCAATTGATTCTCAGCTAAATCCAGATAACAAAAAAGAGCCGGCGAGTTCATCGCCGGCTCTTTTTTTGTTATCTGGAGGCCCCGACCCGATTCGAACGGGTGATGGAGGTTTTGCAGACCTCTGCCTTACCACTTGGCGACGGGGCCTTTCATCGCAAAAGCCCGATATTGATATCAGATCGTCCCACCGGGTGTCAAGCGTAAAAAAACATGACATTCAACCATAAAACAAAGCGCACCTTCTGTTATGGCAGGTTGCTGAACAACTGTACATATTGATGCTGTTCATAGGGAACTTCATAGAAAAGAGCTCGCAAAAAGTCATGTTCAGGACCGTCAAGCGATCCGAAAAGCGTATTTTTAAGTCGCGAAAACGGATACAGCTGCCCGGAATTGACAATACGGTCGATTTTTTTGATGGATATTCCGGAAACACCCGGGTTTGACGCCAATAAGACCGGTTTCGATGAAGAAAAGTCGGACCGCCCAAGGGTACTCATAATGCCGTCCATATCGGCATCTTCAGTGACCCTTTCATCATAGACTTTTTCCAGGACGATGACTTTTTTATAAAAACCATCCTCCGTGCCTTCCGCCTCGCGAATCGCATTGAGATGGGTGTAGGCGTTGAGCATGACGCCTGGTATTTCTTTACCGGCATGCCCGATCATGGCGTTGAACGGGGTCTGGTGGTTGCTCAACCACATATCGACAATCCTGGATTGTTCCAGGCGCCTGGCCAAGGGGTCATATACCGGAAATAACTCTCAACCCGCCCATCGAGATTGGCCTGATAAGCCAATTGCAGAATGTTGGCAACATCGAGAGGAAACAGCTCGACAGCCTGCAACTGGTAGGCAAAAAACAGCGCGTCAGCATCCACCCCGGTATTGAATTCGGAAAGGCGCTGATAAAGATCGGCAAGTTCCCTCGCCGCGTAAGCCGCCAGAAAAAAGGCATTGTCCGGAACGATGTCCTGATCAACACGGGCATGCCGCTTAAAAAGAGCGCAGTATTTGAGTAAGGGGCTTTCCACCGGGAAAAGCGTTTCTACTTCGTGGGCTTTACGCTGCGATTTGTACAAATCGGCAAGCATGATGGCAAGCTTCCCGGTGGCATCCCACAAACGATGCATGGAGGTCAGATAATTGGTACGAGTGTAATATCCGCTGGAAGCAAGATCCCTGGCTTGACCGGAAGCAACAGCGAGATTGTCGAAAAGTTCAATGCCCTCGTCAAGATAGGCAACGGCCATGCCGGGAATCTGTTTGAAAAACCGGCTGTTGGCCACGGCATCGTCGGGATCGGCCATGCGGCGGGTCACGTAGGTCAAAAATCCCATGGTATTGCTGATGATGGTGGCACGTCCCTTATTGGTATCGGCCCAACTGTAGGCAAGTTGATAATACTTACGCGCATCGTTGAATTTGGCAACCAGGGTATCCGCGTCGGTGGCCGCTTCAAAGTCATTGCGATTCGCCGTGGCCTCCAGAAAAGCAACGGCAAAATTGAGATTGTAGTTGTCCGAGGAAACACCATCCATGCGTTCGACGATGGCTCGGACAAGGTTTTTGTAGCCGTTATCCAGAGTGAGTTTGTCTTCCAGGGCAAGAATGATGGTTCCCAATGGAGCAAGGTCGGGCATTTGCTGCTCGATAATGGCACGGCGCACCACCAGATGCACGATATTCTCGTACAGATGAGGCAACTCCCTGACAAAACCGACCTTGGCATAGGAATTGTTCATCAGGATATCGTCAACTTCCTGTTTCAACAGAACATTCTCCCATAAGGCAAACACCGACGAAACAAACTGGCGGCTGTCTTTAGCCGTCATGTCCCGGTAGGCGGCAATCAGATGCTTCCAGAAAACAACTTCACCCCTGGGTTGTTTTTCGGGATAGACGGACAGTACCATTTCGGCATTGTCCAGATGCACCATATTGTCGCTGGCCAGATAGAGACAGAATTCCGCCAGGGCGAGACGATAGTAATCGGCCAGGGGTTTTGCCGTGAGCAGAGCGTCCTGCCGCAGACGCCCGTCGGGCCCCGTGCCGGTCGTGAGGCTGTCCAACAGGCCATCTCGGTAACTTTTCAGATCTTGACCGTGCTCCCTGCCTTTTTCCTGTAACAGGCCTTGCAGGTCGCTTTTTGGGTACCAACTGAAACGGTAGGCAACATCCAGCAGGTTTCCCCACTGCGTTGCGCCGGCCATGGCTGGCAGCAACAACAGCACTCCGACAACGATTGCAGATTTGATTGATTTCATTGAGCTAGCCTCGCTACTAAGGATTTACGCATCGGATGGCCGCGCGAAGAGCGTCGCATCGATCGACAAAATTATCGGGATTATATACATCGACTTGCAGGGTATAACCGTTTTCAGGATGTTTGAAAAAGAACACCATATTTCGGACAGCACAGCGTCCATCGGTGTCCAGGGCGGTCGCCAGGGATGCCTTGAGATTGAATTCCGCATCGGGATCGATACAGGCCTTGAGCTGATTCAGGCTGATCATGCGCGCCGGATCATAATGACCGTCGCCGACACCATCAAACTTCAGCCCGCTCGAAGCATTCCCGTCACCCGCGGGGGCAACAGACGAAACTGCGTTCCCTCCGGGCAATCCGGAAGCCGCCCCCAGGCCGGCAAGCACCGGGATATCGACATCCTTGCCGCCACCCATAGTACCGATCCTTGAACTCGCATTGCGGGATGCTCCCGAAGGCAATCCTTCAAATCCGGATGACGGCGCTACATTTGCCCTTCCCCCCCCTCGAATGCCGGAATGCGAGCCGAGGGATATGTCATCGGCATGGCCACGGGGCGCAAAGGAGCTTGAACTGCCGCTGCCCCTGAGAGTTTGAGAAGAACGCGTCATGCTGAAATTGCGGGTGGCCATGGCGGTTTGAGGAAGATCGACCTCCGTGGTGTTACCGGCAGATAAACGCGCCCGGCGTGAAACGGGCATGGCCGAAGACTTTGCTGGTGAATCTCCCCGATATCGCTCACCCACATCGGTGGATGCAACGAGCGGCCCTTGGCGAGACGTCATTTCAAAACGGGTGGCGGGCTGCGAAGACGGCATGGGCCCCGCAGCAACGGCGGCGTCGCGATAGGAACGGACCACTTTTTCAGGACCGGGCAGAACCGGCTCCCGGGACACCTTTCTCGGTATGATGTTCACCTTGGGGGGCGCGGAAAGAGCGACTTTGCGGGGCGGCACCACGGCCTTCGGCGGTGGGGCAACCTGTGGCACGGGCGGAGTCGCGGCCAGCACACGGTCGCGACTTGCCGGCGGAGGCACAGGCGCATCGGGAGCGCGCTCCTGCGGAGCCACGGGCATCTCGGGCACTCTGGCGAGGATCTCGACGGAGGGCTGCGGGATCGGTTCGGCAACAGGCAGATAAAAACTGGCCCAGGCCATAAAAAGAATCATGGCGAGCGCCCCTCCGATCACCCCGGCAAGTTGCCCAAGGGGAAAATCACGCCTTGCCAACTCAACCCATATAGACCAGAACCCCGTTGCCGATCCCGGGCTGCGACGCTCGACCGGCGCGGCGGCTGCGTTGTTTCTGCGATCGGCAAAAACATCCAGCGTGGCACGCGGTTGGGGGATGTTGCACACTCCCCATCCATAGAGACTTTCCTTCAGAATCATCATGGCAACGCGTCTTCCTCGTCAGGATCGACCTGCACGATGGTTCGACTTCCGTTCGTCCAGACTTTGGCGATAACACCGGCGGCATAAAGAAAATCCTGACTCAGAGAGTTCTTTTCAGGCAGAAGAATCGGCCGCAAATTGCGTTGTTTGAGGGCCTCGATGGCCGGCAGCAGCTCTTCGCGGGTCAGCACCTTTACATCCTGGGCGGAAGCGCTCTTGCCAACCCCTGCCCTGACAAGACGATACGGGACAGGACGTTGGTCAGACACCGCATACACCTGCAGCTCCCAGAGTTCCCGAACATTTGCCAGGGGGGCCATCTGCTCGTGTTCCGGCACACTGGGCACATCCATTTCCGCCAGCTTAATGGTGATATTGTCCGGTGCGCTTGGAATCAGGCTCAGGCTGATCAAAAGCAGAAACGCCAGATCGGTGAAGGAAAAGAGCCAGGTATGACCGTTTTTCATTTTCATGACAGCCACCTAGCCCCGGTCGCCAGGAACATCATCCGCCAAAAGAGTTATGGCAGACAGACCTTCATCGATGCGCCGATGCGCCAGGGCATAAAATACTTTGCGCAGGAATTCCAGAAAGGTAAAACAGATCAGAGCAATAAAGGTGGTATAAAGAGCCGTCGCAATGCCGGCTACGGTTATTTCCGTATTGAGGGTTCCGGAATTTGCGAGAAAGTGCACGACCATGCCGATAATGGTGCCGATGAACCCCATGGGCGGCATCAGATTGGCCATCATCGCCACGGGCTCGAGAAATTTTTCCTCAAAATAGCGTTCACTGAACTGAAACGCCGCATCGCGGATAAAGGCATCGGGGGGGATAACCTTGTCCACGGTGCCGCGTTGCTGTTCCTGCTCGTAATGTAATTTGGTGCGGACAAAAAATGAAGCGGCGAGCAAGGCCAGCGGCATCTTTATGTCGGCTGTCAAATGATGCAGGGAACGTCGGCTTTTCACTTTGCTGAAATCATAGAAGGAAAGCGCCCTGAAGGATTGATAGGATTTGACCAGGGCAAAACCGAAAATACTGGCCATTATCAAATACACCAGAATCTGCAACAGGCCGGAATAGCTGTTGATAATATAGGTAAGAACATCGATGATGCCATTGGATACGACGTTAAAAATACTCTCTTGGCCTGCCATAAAAATCACCTCTAAAAGAATTCTCGATTGATCCAAACCCAGTGATATCAGGGCGCGAACAATTTGGCTTCAAGCTTGGAAGCGCCCTCGGTCAGACGGGAGAAACCCATTTCCGTCGGATCGACGACCGCATTCTGAATGGCAGGATCCGTTTTATAGCGCTTGTTGAAGATCCGCAGAAGGCCGCGGGCGCGACTGTCCTGCCCTGTTTCCTCATAGGCATAAGCGCTCAGAAGATTGACTTTCGCTACTTCAAGGCGCGTTTCCACATGCTCGCGGGCCTCCTCGTCCTGAATGACGGGCATCGCGTAAACTTCAATGTACTTCTGAACTTCACAACGGAATTCCTGGCCTTCGCAGGGGGATTGCGCCTCTTGCGGAGTCAGTCTCCTGTGGGTGTCCAGTTCCTTGGCGGTAAGACGAAAAACCTTGAGATTCTGCCTGACGTTTTTCAGATAGGCTTTTTTCTGGGGCACGCTCATGTGCCCGAGAATCGGCTCCTGGGGCCAATCGGCCTTATTGCAGGCACAGCACCCGGAAAGTGCGGCGGCGAGGACGGTTACAGTCAGATAAAGGGTAATTTTTCTCATGCATGCCTCCTTGAAAATTTCACATATGACAGAAGTAAATCAGATTCCCTCGATATTTCCACTTTAAGCCTGCAGAAAATCTGTCGCCGGCCGATCCACGCAGGCGCGACCCGGCCGGTATCCATTTCATATCATCAAGCCAAGCAATAATCAGACCACCCGGGCGTTACACCAGGAACGTCGACATCTCTTCAGCGACATGAAAGCATCATCGGGAAGACAGGGCACCAGCCAAGGTACAATCGTGCCCGGCAAGCTGGTTGTGCAGATCGCCGAGCACCGCGATACTCTCCTGAACGTACAGATCCTGCGCGACCTTCTCTTCAAGATGCTTTCCGGAAAAATGTTCGAGCGGGGCCTCCACCTCATGGTCCGCCGTTTCGGCTTCAAGCCCACGCTCCTGCAACGCCGTTCGTTCCCGAAGAACGCTGTTGAGATTGAGCGAGCGCAAGGTCGCCCTGCTCCGCTGTGCATTGCGCCGGGTTTCAGCGACAACGGCATCGAAACGGTGCCCTTTTTCGACCCGCTGAGCGCTTAAATGGCGGAGCGTGGCAACCTCGGGAGCCTGGGCCCAGCGTTTGAAGGAGACCCGCCGGGTCGTATCCCAGGGCAGTGCATACTCGATGAACTTTTCCCCTGTTTCCAGAAACGCCAGGCGGTCCGGCAACTGGATATCCGGCACCACCCCCTTCACCTGGGTGGATCCGCCGCTGATACGGTAGAATTTCTGCACAGTCACCTTCAAGGCCCCAAGAGGCGCAAGCTTTTGCAGGGGACCATAGGCCAATGGCTGATCCATATCAAAAATGGCCTGAACGGTGCCTTTACCGTGGGTCCCGCCGCCGCCGACGATAACCCCACGGCCATAATCCTGAATGGCGCCCGCGAGAATTTCCGAAGCCGAAGCACTGAAGCGATTGACCAGCACCACAAGCGGCCCGCCGTAAACGATACCGGGGTCCTCGTCTTCATAAACCCGCACCTCCCCTTCACTGTCCTTGACCTGCACCACGGGACCCTTGGGTATAAAAAGACCTGCAATGTCAATGGCATCCGACAGGGACCCGCCGCCATTGTCACGCAAATCCAGAACCAGTCCATCGATCCCCTTTTTAACCAGGAGCTGAAGTTCCCTGCGCACGTCATCGGTAACGTTGCGGGCGGACTGGCCGTCGCGGGTTTCGGAAAAGTCGCGATAGAACGAAGGAATGCGCAAGTAACCATAGTGTTTTCCGGTTTTACCCGGGACGGGAAGCGTAGTGCTCTTGGCAAATCCTTCTTCGATTTCCACGACATCACGGACAAGGCGGATAATCTGTTCCCGTCCGGTCGGCTTGCGAACGGTGAGGCGAACCACCGTGCCCTTTTTGCCGCGTATCAGACGCACCGCGTCGCGCAACCGCGTTTCCGTGACGTCCACCGGTTCCCGGTCACCCTCTCCGACTTTAAGAATGATATCCTCCGCCGCGAGTTGTCCCTGTCTGGCGGCGGGACTGCCCGGGATGATCTCAACCACCCGGATGAATCCATCGTCCTCCCGCAGGGTGGCGCCGATGCCTTCCAGCGAACCCTTCATGTAGATTTCAAAATCCTCGAGGGCATCGGGTGCCAGATAGGCCGAGTGGGGGTCGTAAGCGCGGACATAAGCATTGAGAAAACGTTCGAAATGATCCTGCTCGGTTTCTTCCAGTAGCCTGCCCAGAAGATGATGGGTGCTTCGCCGCACCTTCTGAACGGCTTCATTCAGAAGGATCTTATCGACCTTCCCTTCGTTCGCAGCCGTATTTTTTCCAGATCCAGTGCGCTCTTCCAGCAATTGTACGTAGCGCATCAATACCTGATATTTCAGGATTTTTTCCCAGCGTCTCTTGAGATCGACAGAATTTTTAGCGTAATCGATTTTCTCAGGGTCTGTTTCAATTTGATCTTTTTTGTTGAAATCAAATTTTTTATTTAAAAGATCGTCAATCATATTCATGACGAAATTAACTCTTATCCTCAGAAGACGAGCACCGGTTTTATGAAGCTCAAGATTTCCACGTACTATATCATCGTCGATCCTGTTGCGGTACAAGGACAGCTGCTGAATATCCGATTCCAACAGAAACCTTTTCTGAAAATCAAGCTGCTGAATGTAAAGATCGAAGGCCGCCTGAGAAATTTTGTCATCCAGGGGTTTATGGCTGAAATGATTGACAGTCATCTGCTGCCGGATCAAATGGGTTAAAAGCTTGCCTCTCAAATGACCGGCATCGGGAGAAATCTGCTGGGATGCCAGGCCTGACCAGGACATGGTGACAGCAAACAACAGCACAGCCGCAAGCAGACAAAACCAGGATTTTTTATATTTCATTCTTTTTCCTCTTCCGGAAAAGCCAAACGATGGAAACAACCCCATGACAGATAATTACTTCCCATGATGCAACGCCTTGAAATATCATCAAAATTTCGGCGGAACCGACGCATCATGGCAGGCAGGCACTATGAAAAATCCCCACGGGACAACCACGCCCTATCCGACAACCGGCCTGGACACGGCATGGTTTTTATCTTTGCAACATACCATACATCGCATGCCCCGTGGAGTGCAACCGACCAGTTCTGCATATAACACACCGGTACCCGTTGCAAGCAAGGGGAGTCGTTATGAACATGGGGGGGAATGGTTCTGATCGGAACAGGGGCCGGCTCAAATAATATCGGAGAAAGGAAAGACAGAAACGCTCATCCGCTGCACTCAGGCCGCGATATATTCAGGTGGGCATCCCCGGCCAGGTGCGATGGAATCGGGCAGCGGCCGCTGCGGACAGCCGCTGCCCAGGGCAACTTGCATCATCCGGAGTTGCTTCCGGACGGACATTCACTATTTTTCGCGGCCGAAAGGCCAGGCCATAACGCCCCCTTCCAGCACTTTGACATTGCGCCAACCCGCGGACTCCAGCACCAGGGCCGCCTCGTAGCCACGCAGGGAGATCTTGCAGAAACAAACGATTTCCCTGTCTCTGTCTTCCGGTAAATCCTCGAACCGATGCCTGAGCTCGCCTATGGGAATCAGGGTTTCTCCAATGCCGATGCGCACGGCCTCGAACTCATCGGGAGTCCGCACGTCGAGGATAAAAGGATCTTTACCGGCATCCAGGTTTTTTTTCAGTTCAATTGGAGACATGCTCTTCAATCGGCCCTTGAGCTTGTTTTCCATCAAATGCGCGGTGGCGATGAAATGGTCGATCGGCAATGAAAACGGCGGCGCATACGGCAAATCCGCATTGACGACATCGGCGACGGTCAGTTTCCCATGCAGAGCCATGGCGGCCGTCGCGATCTGTTTGGCAACATCGCCGGGTCCAACGCACTGGACCCCGAGAATTTTGCCTGTATTTCCATCAACCACCATCTTGGATATCAGAAGCTTGGCGCCCATGAATTCGGGCTTGTCCAGGCTGGCATTGATGACCGTGACCACATTTTCATACCCTTCCTGGCGGGCTCGCAATTCGGACAAGCCGGTCGAACCGGCTGAAAAATCGAAAACCTTGCAGATGCCGGTATGCAATGTCCCGGGAAACGTGACCTGATTGCCCAACACCGCATTTTCACCGGCCACGCGCCCCTCCAGATTGGCCAGGTCGCCAAACGGAGCGCGGGTTTTCTTGCCGGTGATGCGATGCACGAGTTCAACGCAATCGCCAACCGCATAGATATGCGGGTCGGATGTCTGCATAAAATCATCGACAGCAATGCCGCCGGTCTGTCCGATATCCAGACCGGCATCTCGCGCCAGGTCGGTATTGGGAATGACGCCAATGGCAAGTACCGCCAGGTGACAGGGCAGTTCAGTGCCGTTCTCGAGTTTTACGCCGGTCAGTTGGCCATTCTCCCCGACAAACCCCGCAACCTTGACATCGGTGATGACGTTGGCGGCATTACTGCGGACATGGTTTTCAAGGATCTTGGCCAGTTCCCAATCGAGAAACATCAGAATCTGGGGCAACATCTCGATGACGGTTATATCGATGCCGGACAACTGCAGGGCTTCACAGGTTTCGATGCCGATGAGACCTCCGCCGATAACCACGGCCTTGGTAATGGACTTGTCGTCCCGAATCCTTCTCAGAAAATCGGCGTCTTTCATCGATTGCAAGGTGGTCACGCCGACAAGATCGACTCCCGGGATCGGAGGCTTTCGCGGTCTGGCTCCGGTGGCGAGAATCAGCTTGTCGTAGGGCACATCATCCAGATCGCCACTGTGCAGATCGCGACAGCGAACCGTGCGACCTTCCCGATCAATAGACACGGCTTCGGTCAAGGTGCGGGCCTTCACGCCCTTGGTGTGAACAAAAAAATGCGGGTCCCGAACTTCTCCGTACGGCGTGCTCAGCAAGGCGTTACGGTTATCGAAAACCCCGCCCACATAGTAAGGGTAACCGCAGGAAGCCATGGACATTTCCGGCGCTTTTTGAATGATTGTGACTTCGGCATCGGGGTCGAGGCGCTTGGCCCTCGCAGCCGCCTTGGGACCTGCCGCAGATCCGCCGATAACAACAATTCGCTTCCTCTCCTTCATTGAGATGCCTCCTTTATGTGGTAAGGTTGAGGGAAAACATGCCAGGTCGCAAACAGGTCATTTCGACCTGGTTAATTCGTATATTCATATAATACGAATTATTAGATATGGCAAGCAGTTTTTTCCTGTATACACCTTCACATCGACGCAAGATGTCCAGTCCGGGCCGGCAGGGGTAACTCTTACGCTTTGAGGATCTTCAGAACATGCGGCAACAACTGCTTTTTTCTTGAGAGTACGCCCTTGAGTTCAAACAGGCCGTCATCCAGACGCGGATAACCGATCCTGACCATCAATTCCGAATTGCCGGCCAACAACAACAGACTCGTGGCACGCACAATGTCCGTAACCAGCAACCCGGCAAGGTCAAGGGCGCGGTCTCGACAAAGTTCCATCAGGCTGGTGGCGATCCGCGCCCGTTTTTCGTAAAATTCGTCGAAACTGACCACCTCCACCTGACCGATGCCGAACTGCCTGCCTTCCTGGGAATACTCCTTGAAATCCGCAAGGATCAACTCTGTCATGCTGCCGTAGGCGGCCAATGCACTTCCGGCGCGGAACATGCGGCGCCCGAATTCCTGCGGGTCAAGATGGGCCAGTGCCGCCAGCCAGCCACAGAGGTCGCGGTCGCATTCCGTAGCTGTGGGAGATTTAAGCATAACGGTATCGGAAAGCAACCCCGCCAGCAGCAATCCGGCGGTTTGTGCATCCGGAACGATACCGGCGCTTTTATACAGGCCCGCAACGACCGAGCAGGTGCTGCCCAGCGGTTGGTTGATAAACCGGATCGGAGCATCGGTATGCAGATTGCCGAGTCGATGATGGTCGATAATTTCAAGGATTTCCACGCGGTCGGCCCCCGGAACGGCCTGACCAAGTTCATTATGATCCACAAGAATGAGCTTGATGGGCGGGGGTTGCAGCAGGGTACTTTTGGTAGCGACGGCAAGCACCTTGCCGCTGTCGTCAAGCACCAGCACCCCGGGCTGGCTGGAATCCAGCAGCCGATAACGCAACGTTTCCAAAGATTCTCCCATCGCCGCCATGGGAAAATCGGTGATCATAAGGCTGTCCACCGGCGTGGAGAGCCTTGCCAGGGATGCGGTGGTGGCGGTGTCGAAACTGGTGGCCAGCACCGTGACCCCATTCTGCCTGGCGGTATCGATAACCTCGGGACTCAGCGGTTGGCCGCCGGTTACCACCAGCAACCGCACCCCCAGTTTCGCTGCGTGCAGCTGGATGTCGTCACGGTCTCCGGTAATCACCAGCAACCGTTTTGAATCAAGCCCAGCCATACGCTCGCAAAAGCTTTTAAAAGCCATGGCCCCGACATAAAGATCAAAATCCTGAACCTCGCCGCAGAGATCGGCCGTGAACCGCTCGGCGTGCAGGCAGCGGGCCAGAACCGCAGGTGATGTCAGGATCCGGCGCATGCTCTGCTCCTGTCCGCCAACCAGGAATTTATCGGCGACCTGGCGCAGCGAGAGCATCCCCAGAGCGATGCCGCCGGAATCCACGATCGGCAGCAGACCGATATCGTAACGATGAAAAAGGTCGAGAGCCCAGACCAGCGGAGCACCACTCTGAATCGTCACGGCCGGTTGCTTGACGACATCCCCAACCCTCGGCACAACATCGGAAACCAGCTGCGGCGTTTCCGCGCCAAGCTGTTCAAGGACAAATTCGGTCTGCCGGTTGAGATAGCCGGCCCTGGCCGCCACGACCCCTTCGAGCCCTTGCCTGCTGCGCAAACGGGCATATGCCAGCGCACTGCAGACGGAATCGGTATCGGGATTGCGGTGACCCACAACAAAGATGGTGTCATTCATTTTCCGGATTCTTTCCCTGCGGATCGTAAATTGGCACGCACATCTCCCATGCCAATGACATTTTTCACCAACACCCGGTCGGGACGCATGGCCTTATCGAACCATATATAAAGGGTCCCATCCCCCGTGTCGAAAACCTCCGGATCAACCACAACCTTGACCACCAAACCTCCTGTCGGAAATCCGCCCTCTTTGGGACGATCCTTGTTCGCAAGGACTGATATATCGATTGCGGAAGGAGCCCCCTTGGCGAACGTCGGCACCTTACAGGAGGTACCGACCTCTAGGGGCCCCCAAAGCCCGGCCCGGAAATTATAAAAGGCCGAAAGGATATCGTAGGGATACGGGCCAGAACCCATTGCATGCCTTTTGAGCGGAGACTTTCGGCCATTACGCGTGACCTTTTCAATAACAAGCCGACGCGGATAATCGAAAGCCCAATGTTTGAGGCGACTTTTTACCTTGTCGCCACTGCGTCTGTACATGTCTGCATCAAAACTCACAGGTCGCAGGCCACCCTCATCGGACAGGCGCAATGTCGAAACATACCTCTGAACCCGGTTTCCGGTCAGCCAGGCGGCAGCCCCCATGGTCCTGGCTTCAAGAGTGGCTCGATAGGTTTGGGGTTGTTCGGTTTTTTCAAGAATAAAATCCCCCACGGCCAATCGGTCAAACCACAAAAAAGCGATATCGTAAGACAATTTTTCACCACACAAAGGATCCAGGGTTTGTCTTGAAAAAGATTTACCTGTTGGATCCGAAGAGTTGGCGCCGGCATTGGCGTCGACCGGCAGGCACAAACCAAGGATTGCAAGAATCCACACCAGGGTTTTCACTGTTTTTCTCCCGTGAGAGCACATATTCGCGATGGACGCCGGCCATCCTGGCCAGAGGTGCGGCAGTCTAATAAGGAACATGGGAAAAGTCCATAGCCATGACATGCGGAAGCATATTTCTTGACATGCACCCCCTACGCCACTACCATGCGCGTACATCATACCAGAAAACCCGTTCGCCCCCCAGGTGGACAACGGGCGGAATATACCTATTTGCGGCAGAGAATATCGGAACGATGGTTTTTGACAAGACCCAAAATTACGAACGCGAAGCAGAAATCCTCAAAGTCCTTGGCCACCCCATCCGTCTTAAAATCGTCGCCGGACTGCTCTCGGAGACCTGCAATGTCAAGAAGATCTGGGAGTGCCTCGGACTGCCTCAGGCCACCGTATCCCAGCATCTGGCGCTGCTCAAGAACAAGGGAATCATCGAAGGGCATCGTACCGGCGTCGAAGTGTACTATGCCGTCACCTCCGATGAAGCCCGCCGTATCGTAAAAGCCGTTTTTGACCTGAGTACGCAGGCATGATACAGCTCGTTCTGCGCCCCGGACACGAGCGCCGCGTCCGTCGCGGCCACCCCTGGGTATTCAGCAATGAAATCCAGCCCCCGAGCCAGGACACGCTGCCAGGCCAGGCCGTGGAGATAGTGACGGCCGGCGGCGAATTCCTCGGGACCGGTTACTACAACCCCCATTCACTGATCGCAGCGCGCATTCTTTCCCGGCAGAGGCAGTGTATCGATTGCGTGGACTTCTACCGCAACCGCCTGCAAGCCGCCTTCGCCATGCGCGAGGCAATCTACAACGGTACCACCGCTGTGCGCCTGGTTCACGGCGAAGGCGATCACCTGCCGGGGCTTGTGGTCGATCGCTACGACCGGGTGCTGTCGGTTCAGTTTCTGACCCGGGGCATCGATTGCAGACAACACTTCATCCTGCAAGCCCTGCAGGACATCTGTGACCCCGAGGCGATCGTCGCCCGTAACAATGTCGCGGTGCGCGACCTGGAGAACCTTCCGCGCCAGGTTGAAATCCTTCACGGGCAGCTTCCCGACCGCGTCGAAATAACTGAAAACGGTCTGCGCTTCAAAGTCGATGTTCTTCAGGGGCAAAAAACCGGTCACTTCCTGGATCAGAAGGAAAACCATCTCGCCCTGCGGGACCGGGCCGCCGGCAAGCGTATGCTCGATCTGTTCTGCTATTCGGGAAGCTGGGCCATACACGCCGCCCGTTTTGGCGCCGCCGAGGTTATCGGCATCGACATTTCACCGGCGGCCGTGGCACTTGCGGAAGAAAACGCACGATTGAATTTCAAAGACGACACCTGCCGGTTTGTGACATCGGACGTCTTCGACAGTCTGCGCCAATTTAATTCCGGAAACGAGCGATTTGGCGGGATTATCCTCGATCCTCCAGCGTTCATAAAAAACCGCAAGCGTTTGCGCGAAGGGATCAAGGGCTACCTGACCATCAACCGGCGCGCGATGGAATTGCTGGAACCGGGAGGTTTTCTGTTTACCTGCACCTGTTCCCACCACATGGACCGGGAAACCTTCCTCGATACCCTGCGGCAGGCGGCTTTTCTGGCAAAACGGGAAATGCGCCTGCTGGAAGTTCGCGGGCAGTCCTATGACCACCCGGTGCTCTGCTCCTGCCCGGAGACCGAATATTTGAAATGTGTCGTGATGCAGGCCTGCGACTGATCCATTCTCCGCCAGTTTTACCCGCTCTTGCCGGCAATCCCGTAAATTACCCGATAGGTAGCCGGCAGCCTCCCACCGTCGGCAAACCTTTGGATATAATTTCCTTCGAGGCGTTTCATGACCTGTCGCGAAGCCAGCCCTCGGGGACGGCATCGGGAAGCGTTATGCGCCCCTACCCCCTTGAGGCACCGCAGCAACGAAGCCAGAGAACCGTGATACTCCCTCTCGACTTCCTCCCAAACCCGGAAAATTTCAAAGCCGGCGGCGGCAAGTGATGCATCAACCCGATGTTTCGATGGCATCGGCACCAGGTAATCGGGGGATTCCCGCCCCTCGCACAGCAGAGCTTCCCGGTAAGCACCCCTGAGTTCGTCAAGCGTTCCGTCTCCGAACAGGGCAAAGATGAAACTCCCGCCTTTTTGCAGAACCCGATGACATTCTCCGAAGGCCCGGGGCAGGTTTTCCACCCACTGGTAAGCCGACGCGCTGCAGACATACGCCATGGTTTCCGTAGCCAGCGGCAAGGCCGCGGCATCGAGATCCATGGCCCAGGCCCCTGGCAACCGCTGGCTTGCGGCGCGCGTCATGGCATGGGCGAGATCCGACACCAGGAGCCGCAAGCCCGGATATCTTGCCGCGATAAGTTCGGCAAGATATCCTGTACCGGTGCCGACTTCCAGCATCGGTCCCTTCGCGGCCCCCTCAACCTGTACAAGGTTCGCGACCTTGCGCGCAACCCGTTTCTGAACATCGGCACAATCATCATAACTGCAGGCGCTGGCTGAAAAATGGCGTTGAACCTGACGACGGTCGATAGCGTTCATATCAAAAAATCCGCCAGGATATCCGCGCAAAAGTCCAGCCTGCCGATGAAGGGAGCATGTCCGACACCATCCAAAAGCTTCCATTGCGCCTCAGGCAAGCGGCGGGCCAGATACTCACCGGCAGCCGGAGGGATGATGGCATCGCATCTTCCATGCATGATCAGGGTCGGCAAGCATCGTGGGGAGAGCTCGCGCAGGTCCGCGTCACACAGGGTGCTCAACCCGCCCAGACCTGCCGATGCCAGAGGCAGGGGAGCAAGATCGAACAGTTCATGCTTGCATGTCTGAATGAGAGGCCCCTGTTTTGTCTCGCCATCGAACTGCTGCAGGAAGAACCCTTCCAGAGCCGCTGCGGGATCGCGACGGAAGCGCCTGGACAGTGCATTTACCCGAGATGCCGGCTGGCCGTGCGGCCAACCGTCGCGTTGCACGAAGCAGGGCGTTGTCGAAACCAGTATAAGTTTTTTAAGCCGTTCGCCGAGTCGTTCGACCATCTCGAGGGCCACCATGCCGCCAAGGGACCAGCCAAGCAGGGCGATTTCCTCGGCCCCCGCCAGGTTCAGGCATTGTTCGATATCCGCCGCGAAATCCCCCAGCGCATAGCCTGGCCCGCCATGGGAATGCCCGTGCCCTCGCAGGTCAGGAGCGATAATGCGACGGCAACAGGACAGACGCTGCATGAGGGGCGAAAACACCAGGGAAGACATCCCCCAGCCATGCAGCAGGACAAGCACGGGGCCATCGCCCCCTGCTCGGTAACTGACGGAGCGTCCGTCGTCAAGACGGCAGAATTTATGAATGATCATGCCGACAACGCTTTCCGGATCAGGTCAGCCGCCTGCAGCAGTTCGCCGGGTTGATGGGTGGCCATGAGGGTCATGCGCAAACGGCAGCTGCCTTCGGGTACCGTCGGCGGACGGATGCCCTGCAGGAAGATTCCCTGCTGCTGCAACCAGGCGCTGGCGCGCACCGTGGCCTGCGGTTCGCCGGTAATGATCGGCAAAATCGGCGTGTTGCCGTCAAAACCGGTGCAGATATCCGGGCCGAGATGTTGAGTAACAAGTGCTCTGAGCTGTTCCAGCCGCAAGCGCAGGGATCGTCCTTCCTCGCTCTGCACGATATCCAGAGCCGCCAGCCCGGCGCCGACCACTGCCGGTGGCAGACTGGTCGAAAAAATAAAGGAACGGGCGCGGTTCAACAGGGTTTGGATCAAAACATCCGGTCCGGCCACAAAAGCACCGAAGCCTCCCAGCGCCTTGCCCATCGTCCCCATATGCAGATCGATGTTGGCAAGGCATCCGAAATATTCCCCGGTACCTTTGCCGCCTGCGCCCAGCACACCGGTTCCATGCGCATCATCCACCATCAACAGACAATCGTAGCGGTTTTTCAGGGCAACCAGTTCCGGCAGCGGCGCCAGGTCGCCGTCCATGCTGAAAACACCATCCGTGACGATCAGCCACTGCCCCTTGCGCCCCGCAGCCTCTCCGGCCATGAGCCGCTCAAGGGCCGCCACGTCCCGATGGGGATAGACCAGAGTCCGCGCGCGGCTCAGACGGCAACCGTCGATGATCGACGCATGGTTGAGCCGGTCGGAAAAGATGATATCCTCCGGCCCCATCAACCCCTGAAGAATGCCCGTATTCGCTGCGTAACCGGAATTGAACAACAAGGCTCGCTGCGTGCCCTTGAAACAGGCCAGCCGGGTTTCGAGCTGCTCGTGAAGTTCCATGCTGCCGGAAATAAGCCGGCTGCCACCGCTGCCGGTGCCATAATGTGCCGCGGCCCGGCTCTGGGCCTCGACCAGCGCCGGATGATCGGCCAGCCCAAGGTAGTTGTTGGAACAAAGCAGCAACATCTCGCGCCCCTGCATGTGAACATGGGCGCGTTGCGGACCGGTCACGGTCTGCAGGCGGCGCAGCATGCCGCAAGACGCCAGCGCCGCCAGAGCATCCTGCCAGCTTTTCAGGGACATGCCCTCCACCTTTCATCGGGCAGCATCCGGCCAACCCGATCGACCAGAACCGCCTGTTTTTCGAGAAAACGGTACAAACCGGTCACATCGGTGCCCGGGGCGAGAAAAAAAGCTCTGCCGCCACGATCCTCACCCCGAGGCTTGAGCAGCGGAAAACGCACGTAGCCCAGACAAGGCGCGGCAACATAACCTGCCGTGTAATCGGGATCATCCGACCAGCAAAGCTCGGCCAGCACTCCAGGGGCATGCAGCACTTTGGCCGCCAGCACCAACGCCTCTTGAACATGCGTGTTGTTCAATCCGATGGCTTGCAGCTCCCTGGCAAGCACGGCAGCGGCGCGTTCTTCGAGATCCATGCGCGACACCCGCACGCCGCGCGCCGCGTCGAATTCAAGACGCCGCCCGTCGAGGGCGTCGACCAGCATCGCCCCTCGCATACTTTCCCCATTCGGAGCAGCCCCCCCGGCCAAGGCCTGCATGGCACTACGTGCCGCCTGTTCGGAAATCCCCGCGCGAAGCAGTCCGGCCAGTGCAGCGTTTCTGCCCTGCGCCACCGAGTCGACGCCGACAGTGCGTATATCCGGCAATCCGATACGCATCAGCCTCGAGAGGTCAATTTCCTCGATGGTCAGGGAAATGCTGTCAGGCAGCCCCTTGGGATGGCCGAGCGCCCGTTTCACCATGCCGGCCGCGAGGCCATCCAGACAGTCGGCGCCAGCCAGTCTTTCGGCCCCGGAAATATGCCGGTCTCCACGGGCGGCACGCATGCGAATACTGAAAAGAGGTTCTTTCATGGAAAGGAAAATTAACAGTGAACAACGGGATTGTCAACATCCAAAGCGTGCTTAGTTAGTGTCTATCCGGAAAGTCATAAGCTGTTGTAATTACGAACAAAATACACGTTTTTGTACTTGAATTCTTGAGCGTGGCATGACAATATAACCCTCTAACTCGTTGAATTTATTCAACTTCAATACGGTCAGGAGGGCTTGTGAGGCGAAAAATCAATCGACAAATGTCCATCTTCGAGCTCATGCATACCAGCGCCATCGCCAAAGAGCTGCGCTGCATTTCGCAGATTCTGGATCACACGCCGGATATCCTCGATGCTGTTCACCGCGATCTGCTTCAGGGTCGGCGCGAGGATACCGGGCGCTGCGGGCTGACGGCTGACCAGGTGCTGCGCTGCGCCGTTCTCAAACAGTATCGCGAGCTGACCTATGAGGAACTGGCCTTCTACCTGGAAGATTCCGTCGCCTTCCGCTCTTTTGCTCGCCTTGAGATGGGCGTTTATCCCCGCAAGTCGATCCTCCAGGACAGTATCAAGAGCTTGACGGAGTCAACCTGGGAGGCCTTGCACCACCTGATCCTCGGCTACGCCGCCGGGACGAGAATCGAGACGGGCAAGAAGGTGCGCATCGACTCCACCGCCATTGAGACCAACATCCATCATCCCACCGACTCCTCGCTGCTGTGGGACGGTATTCGGATCATGACCCGTTGGATGGTCGAGGGCCATCAGCTCAGGCCTCGTCCGGATTACCCATTTTCCGATCATCGCCGGGTAGCCAAAAAGCGCGCCCTAACCATCCTCAATGCCCGCAAGCAGGAAACCCGCGTGGCCGCTTACCGCGACCTGGTGGAGGTAGCCCGCAAGGTCTGCGGCTATGCCCGGGAGGCGATCCCCGTTCTGGGCGCCTACCAGGGCGGCAGCTTCCAAGACGGCTGCACCGCGCACCTTCTGGCACAGCAGCTGGAGCGCGCCCTGCGCATTCTCGAAAAGGTCATCGACCAGACCGAGCGGCGTGTTTTTCGCGACGAAAAGGTTCCGGCCTCGGAGAAAATCATCTCCTTTTTCGAGAGCCACAGCGACATCATCGTCAAGTCGCGCCGCGAAACCGAGTACGGTCACAAGGTCTTTTTTACCGGTGGCGCCTCCAATCTGATTCTGGACTGCGTGATCGCCCGCGGCAATCCCGCCGACAGCGATCAATACATCGACATGCTGGAGCGCCATCAGCAACGTTTCGGCACCATGCCGCGCCAGGCCAGCGCCGATGGGGGCTTTGCCTCCAGGGATAATCTGTCGTTTGCCAAAGAGCATCAGGTCAAGGATGCCGTCTTCTCCAAGCGGCGCGGCCTTGGGGTGCTCGACATGGCCAAGAGCAATTGGGTCTACAAGCGCCTGAAGCACTTTCGCGCCGGGATCGAGGCCAATATTTCCGCCCTGAAACGGCGCTTTGGCCTGACCCGCTGTACCTGGAGCGGATGGCGCGGATTCAGGCGCTATGTCTGGAGCAATGTCGTCTCGTACAACCTGCTGGTTCTGGCACGCATCGAACTGGCCCAGGGCTAACGCGACAAAAAAGGCTGTAAAACTCGCCCCCGACAGGAATCGTGCGTCCTTATGCCGCACTTTTGGGATAAATCGGGGGTGCTATGAGACTCAACAATTTCGAAACCCTGCGGATCTGGCATTTGTCTTGCCGCCAGAGTGGCCACGCCTGACAAAAACCGGGGTTTCCGGATGGACACTAGTTAACAATCAGACCGGGCAAAGGGACAGGCAGGAAAACCAGGGGATTCAGGCATGCGCAGCGCGCCATGCAGCCATGCATTCCTGATATATTCTGAAATGATCCGCTGAATAAACTACCAGATAGACCTTGTGGATGGAAGCTTCCTGCCGCAGAAAACCAAAGATGGTTGCAAGGGCGATGCGACAGGCTTGTTCCGCGGGAAAACGGTAGGCGCCGCAGCTTATTGCCGGAAATGCAAGCGTCCGTATGCCATGGGCCACCGCAAGTTTGAGGCAGTTCTCATAGCAGCTGGCCAGCAGTCGCCCGGGTTCAGGGTCGAGGCCGTAGACCGGCCCTACGGCATGAATCACATAGCGGGCCGGTAACCGGTAGCCGCCGGTTATGCGGGCCTCGCCCGCCGGGCAGCCGCCAAGACGGCGACAGGCCTCCGTCAATCCCGGCCCGGCCGCCCAGTGCACCGCGCCGTCAACGCCGGCCCCGCCGAGCAGGGAACCGTTCGCGGCGTTGACAATCGCGTCGACTTCGAGACGGGTAATATCGTCCCAGATCAGAAAAACCCTGTCCATGGCATCCATGTGGCATCCCTGAGAGTCAAAAGGCGGAGGATCTGCCGTCAACGGTGTTGCCTTTTTTGCAGGCGCTATATATCCTGCACGATATCGTGCGGAACAAACCGGCGTCCGGACGTAATGCAGCGCAGGATTTATTTTTCACAACCGGCAACCAGGGGCATATCCCCCAGGATCGCCACTCTGCCGGTATTTTCCAGAAAGGTGTTACAATGCCGACATATTTTTCCGAAGCATGGCTCGATCAAATCATTGAGGACGACATTCCCTATGGGGATCTGACCACCGAATCCCTCGGCATCGGCGACAAACCCGGTAAAATCGTATTTTCCACCCGGGAACCGACCGTTATCTGCGGCACCGAGGAGGCGGCGCGCATTTTTAAAAAACTGGGAGCGCAAATCAATCGTATTACCGCCAGCGGCACCGTCCTGTCTCCCAATACCGATTTTTTCGAGGCCGAAGGCAATGCGCGAACTCTGCATGCCGGTTGGCGGGTCTGCCTGAGTCTTCTTGAACACGTCTCCGGCATCGCCACACGCACCCGAAAAATTGTCGATCTTGCACAAAAAGTCAATCCGCTGATTTCCGTAGAAACCTCCAGAAAGTCGTTTCCCGGCGGAAAGAAAGTCACCATCAAGGCCGTGTTGTGCGGCGGAGCGCACCCCCACCGACTGGGGCTGTCCGAATCCCTGCTGGTTTTCAGGCATCACCAGGTATTCATGGAAAGCCAAAAGAGCTTCTGGGCAGCACTCGATCGGATACGCAATGAAATCCCGGGTAAAAAACTGACCCTGGAAGTCGAAAATGAAGCGGAAGCCATGCGCGCTGCCCAGGCCGGCGTCGATATCATCCAGTTGGACAAAATGCCCGTGGAGACGCTCAAAACAGTCATCGACAAGGTACGAAAGGATTATCCGGCCATAAAAATAGCAGCGGCGGGCGGCATCAACGAAAAAAACGCATCGGAATACGCAGCGACAGGGGCCGATATCCTGGTGCTGTCTTCCGTCTTTGCCGGCAAAACCAGCGACATCGGCGCGCGTATCATGCCACTGGCGTAAAAGCGGCACAAGTTTCAGGAAAAACGCCGACCGACATTCAGGCGTCACCCCGCACGATCCTTGCGGTTTTCATGAAGCTTTCGACCAGAGAACCGTCAACGGGATTTCGCAAATCGCCTTGCAGCTTGAAACTGCTGCCGACAATAGCGCCATCCGCCAGGGGCAGCAAATCCTGAATGTTTTGCCGCGAGAGTCCGCTGCCGATGAGCATGGGGATCTTGATGGTTTTGCGAAGCACGTCAAGATCCTCGCTTCGGGGCGGGCTGCCGGTCTGATGTCCGGTCAGGATTAGACCATCGGCCAGGGCGGCTTCCACATCCTGTGCCTGGGCAATCAAACTTTTATCGGCAGTGATCTGATGGCTGCCGTGCTTGACGTGAAAATCGCCGAGAATCATGATCCGGTTTTCCGCCTGCAGAAACCTTCGATAGCGCAGCGCCTGGGGCCCGGCAGCTTCGATTACCCCTGCCTCGGCGATATAGGCATTGGCCAACTCGAAGGCCCTGACCCACTGGCAGCCTGTCGCTGCGGCAATCGCCAGGGCCTGGTTCACGCCGTTGAGATGAATGTTCACCCCCATGGGCACCTGAAACCGCTGGCGCAGATGCGACACCACGGCGGTCACTGCGGCGACGGTTTCAAATCCGATCTGCGCAGGCTTGAGAAATGGCCGATCCCCCTGGTTTTCAATCTGGACGCCATCGATGCCGCCCTCGATCAAACGCCGGGCGTCGGCTTCCGCGGCCTCGATGATGTCCGGCATGCCCGCCTCGGGCCGATACCCCGGAGCCCCCGGCAGAGGCCTGAGGTGTATCATGCCGATGATGGGTTTTTCGGTTCCGAAAATGTGCCGGAAATTGAAGGACGATACCATGGCCACCGCAACCCTTTCTGTTAAATTATGAAACTTGCCGGCACTGCCCTGTTACGGAAATGCCGGCAATCCCGGTTGCCTTGCAGGTTCATCGCAAAAAAACTGTTCTCAGGCCCTTCGCCGCAGTGATCACATACCGCCGGTTTTTGGCGACAGAGCCACCTGGTCTCCTTCTTTCAAAACATGATCCATCTCCACTTCCTTGTGATTAACGAAAACAATCTTGATATCCTCGGGATTGAACTCAAGACTCTTCACCAGGTCCAGGACCGTAGCCATCTCCCCGATTTCATAAGCTTTACTGCCATGATGATCGCAAACATTTTCCTGGGACAGACCCGAAAAGCACTTGATGTTCACTTTCATAAATCACCTCTCCCTCTCCCCCCAGCCGGATCAGACAGACCCAAGGCAAACGGAACCAAGACCTACGGATGATACTGTTTAACCAGATAACACCAGGTGCTGACCTGTCAACCCGATGGTCGCTTCAAAAGGACAATCCGGCCGTTTTTAAAATGAATCACTTTTTATGCTCCGGCGTACCATGCGGATGGCGGCGAGTGCAACAAAAAGCCCCCGACACAGCGCAAGCCAATTAGTTAGTTTTCATCCGGAAACGGCCCTTTTCCGCCATGGCGGCGTCAATCCGCAGGCTTGCTTGTGCGGCGTACCGATGTACGCCTCCGCGCAACCCCTTGATTTCCTTGCCACAACAAAAAATTGCTCGTTTCCCATATGAAAACTACGCTGTATCCATCCGGAGTTTCCGGATGGATACTAGTTAACCTGTTGAAAAACAATGGATGTTTTCGTTCACTCCAAATCCCTTCGCCCGCTTGATTCATGCGGGCTAGACGGCCAATTTCAGAATTTTGGAGATTCGCTCCTGGGGGTACATCGTATCCATCTTCCAGAGTTTGGCATTGCCAAAAGCATTTTCGGCGATGGGATCGACAGCGTCCTCGGAGAGCCCCGCCTGGGCGAAGGTGACAGGGGCACCGATGGTGCTGAACCATTCAGTCAGCTTGTCGATGCCGGCATCGACGCCGGAGGCGCCGAACACCTTGTCGGCGAATCGCTCAAACCGCTCCGGCATCTGATTTTTGATGTCCTTCAGCCAGGCGGGCAGCACCACCGCCAGCCCGGCACCGTGCGGCACATTGTACAGCGCCGACATGGCATGCTCGATCATGTGGGTGTCGTAGGTGTTGCCCTCGACGCCGACGAAGGTATTGCCATTCAGCGCCATGGTTGCCGCCCAGGCGAACTCGCCCCGCGCATCGTAATCGTTGGAATTTTTCAGCAACGCATCCGTGGTGCGCATGACGGTTTTCAGGATAGCCTCGATGAGTTCGGCGCTGAATTCTGGAAGGTAGCTGGCGGAGAAATACAGATCGAGGCAGTGAGAAAAAACATCCACAGCTGAATAGGCCAGATAGTCCCGGGGGACGCTGGCCATCAGTTCGGGATTGATGACGGATACCTTGGGAAACAACAGGGGGGAGACGATGGCGTATTTCTGCCGGGTTTCATCATTGGTCACGACGCCGGCCATGTTCATCTCGCTGCCGGTAGCGGCCAGGGTCATGATCGAGAATACGGGAAGGGCCGCTTCGACCACGGCTTTGCCGACAAAAAAATCCCACACGTCGTTGACGTATTTCGCGCCGGCGGCAACGGCCTTGGCGGAATCCAGCACCGAGCCACCGCCCACCGCCACGACGGCCTGCAGGTCTTTTTCCTTGGCGATTTTGACGGCATCGCGCACGCGGCTGATCAGCGGATTGCTGATTACCCCGCCCAACTCGACAAAGGCAATGCCCTGCTCTCCCAGGGAGGCGGCCACGCGGTCGAACAGCCCGTTCTTCTTCACCCGCTCCGACCCGTACAGAATCAAAGCGCTGTCGACGCCAAACTCTTTAAGGTATAGCCCGATATTGGCTTCTTTGCCCTTGCCGAATTCGATTCTCGTTGGGTTGAAAAATGTAAAGTCGCGCATGGTGCCTCCTTATTTGTAAGTGGTTTTGGAGTTTGCTTTTTTCTTTCCCCAATATTAATGGCTTACAGCGAAGCAAGAAATACATGGAACTCTTCGATTTTTGCCCGATCCTACTTGCTTTGGTGTTTTGCGCAACCTTTCATTCGCTCACCCTTCCCCACCAACCGCCGCCTGTCGCAGATTAATCACATCCCGCAATGGCGGCGCCCCGAATAACCGACTGTATTCACGACTGAACTGAGACGAGCTTTCGTACCCAACCTGGAAGGCCGCCCTGGTCGCATCCAGATCTTCCGCCAGCATCAGCCGCCGCGCCTCCTGCAGGCGCAGGTGCTTCTGGTATTGCAGCGGACTCAGGGAGGTCATGGCGCGAAAGTGGCTGTGGAAACTCGATGCGCTCATATTGGCGATTCCGGCCAGCTCGTCGACCCGCAATTGCTGGGCAAAATGGGTTTTCAGCCACTCGATGGCCCGCGCCACCCGGTGGCTGCGGCTACCGTTGGAGGCGATGTGGCGAAGCCTGTCCCCTTGATCGCCCACCAGCAGGCGATAGAGGATTTCCCGGTGCAGCATCGGGGCGAGTATCGGGATATCTTCCGGTTCGTCAATCAGAGCGACAATCCTTTGAAAAGCGCTCAGCAGGGGCAAGGTGACCTCGCCTGTCGACATGCATCGATCGATAGCCCTGTTGCGCGGTGCGGGAAGATTGCTGTCGATCATCAGGCGCGACAGCTCGCGCATATCGAATTTCAGTACGAGTCCAAGATACGGCTCCTCGGGGCTGGCGGAAATGACCTGATACGAGCTCGGCAGATAAACGGATGCAAGCAGGTACCTGTGGGCATCATAGTCAAATATTTCGTCCGCGAGATGTATCCTCTTGGCCCCTTGCGCAATCAGGCAGATACTGGGTTCGGCCAGGCCGGGTTTCGGTTCGGTCGGTTTATTATGGCGATAAAAGGTCAAGCCCGGGACAGGTGTTTGAAATTCATCACAATCTGTGGTCCATCGGGCAATGTCTGCCACCAGCACATTGAGCGGTTCGCTCTTATCCAATGCAAGTCCGGCATCACCAACATCTTGTTTTTGCATTCTATTTTCCTCGCTTCGGTTGTCTTGATAATACCAACCCCTTCTTCATCAGGCAATATTTCAGATTATTTTTGGAGGTTCGGGCAAGAATTAAAAAGGATCAGTCTATCCGGATTGTTCCTCCGGGGAGTAGCCTTATAACCGTAAAGGAGTTCCAACGATTGAACGAGATGAGGGTCTGTCAAAAAAACCACGAAGGGAACAGAAAATGGAAATACAACGAAACGGTTCACAGGCTTCGATCCAGGGACCGGCCGCCTGGTTCACCGGCACGGTACGCATCGACCCGCTGTTTCTCAAGCCGCAAGAACCGGCGCGCACCACGGGTGCTTACGTCGTCTTTAAACCCGGTGCCCGGACGGCCTGGCACACCCATCCGCTGGGCCAGACCCTGATCGTCACCGCCGGTAGCGGCCTGGTGCAGCGCGAGGGTGGGCCGATCGAAAAGATTCGGCCCGGTGACGTGGTCTGGTTCCCCCCGGCGAGAAGCACTGGCATGGCGCTGGGCCGATCACATCCATGACCCATATTGCGATTCAGGAGGAATTCGACGGCAAATCGGTGAAATGGCTGGAACATGTCAGCGACGAGCAGTATCGGGCAACCAAGTGAAAGGAAGGTAGGTATGGACAGAACTAGTACAACCGCAGGGTCGCCCTGGTAACCTGAGCCACTCCGGGCATGGGGTGGCGACCCACTGTGACGTTGTGGACGAAGCATTTTAAAATGAATTCCTTTTTATGCTCCGGCGCATCGTGCGGATGGCGCCGAGTGCAACAAAAAAGCCCCCGACACAGCGGGGGCTTTTTTGTTGCAGATCGAAAACTCAGCAATCGTAGTACAGAGCGAATTCGAGGGGCACCGGGCGCATGCGGACGGGATCCACTTCGGCCTGGGTTTTGTACTCGATCCACTTTTCGATAACGTCTTCGGTGAAAACGTCGCCTTTGAGCAGGAAGGCATGATCTTCCTTGAGAGCCTCAAGAGCCTCAAGCAGGCTGCCGGCAACGCTGGGGATGGTGGCCAGTTCCTCGGGGGGAAGCCCGTAGATGTCCTTGTCCAGCGGTTCGCCCGGATCGATCTTGTTTTCGATGCCGTCAAGACCGGCCATCAGGATAGCGGAGAAACACAGATAACCGTTGGCTGCCGGGTCGGGAGTACGGTATTCGACGCGCTTGGCCTTGGGGCTGTTGCCCTGGGGAATACGCAAGGCGGCAGAGCGGTTGCGACCCGAATAGGCCAGATTGACGGGTGCTTCATAGCCGGGCACCAGGCGCTTGTAGGAGTTGGTGGTGGGATTGGTGAAAGCGCAAAGAGCCTTGGCGTGCTTGATGATGCCGCCGATGAAGTACAGGGCGTTCTTGGACAGGCCGGAATAGCCATCGCCGGCAAAGGTATTGACGCCATCTTTCCAGATAGAGACGTGGCAGTGCATGCCGCTGCCGTTATCACCGAACAGGGGCTTCGGCATGAAGGTCACGGTTTTGCCATTGCGCACGGCAACGTTTTTGATGATGTACTTGAACCACTGCAGGGTATCGCCGTTATTCAGCAGCGAATCGAATTTAAAGTCGATCTCGCACTGGCCGCCGGTAGCGACTTCGTGGTGCGATGCCTCGATATGAATGCCGACTTCCTGGCATACCTGCACCATCTCGTTGCGCAGATCCACCAGAGAGTCGGTGGGAGCGCAGGGGAAATAGCCTTCCTTGTGGCGGGGTTTGTAGCCGAGGTTGGGGAATTCTTCACGGCCGGTATTCCAGATACCTTCGCTGGAATCGACGCAATAGAAAGACTCGTTGCAGGTGGAGTTGAAACGCACATCGTCAAAAATGAAAAACTCGGGTTCGGGACCGAAATAGGCGGTATCGCCGATACCCGTGGATTTCAGATAGGCTTCGGCCTTTTGCGCGATGAAACGCGGGTCGCGGCTGTAGCCTTCCTTGGTAATGGGATCGAAAATGCAGCAGATCAGGCTCAGGGTCGGAACCTTGATGAAAGGATCCCGTTTGGCGGTGTTGGGGTCGGGGATGATAGCCATGTCGCTGTTATGAATAGGCTGCCAACCGCGGATCGAAGAACCGTCGAACCCCAGGCCTTCTTCAAACACATCTTCGCTGAATTCGCAGATAGGAACCGATACGTGCTGCCAGACGCCCACGAAATCAAGGAACTTGTAATCCACCATCTGGATGTTGTTTTCCTTGATAAATTCCATTACCTGTTTCGGTGTCATTGCGATTGCTCCTTTTTACTGACCTCGGTTGAAATAAATAACCGTAAGCTCCGAAAACCCATGTCGGCCTACAGTGCGTCCTCACCTGTTTCGCCCGTGCGGATGCGGATAACTTCCTCCACCGGGCTGACAAAGATCTTGCCATCGCCGATACGGCCGGTGCGGGCCGCCTCGCTGATGGTTTCAATAACTTTTGCGACCATATCATCCTTGACGATGATCTCGATCTTGATCTTGGGAATGAAGTCGACCACGTACTCAGCGCCGCGGTAAAGCTCGGTATGCCCTTTCTGTCTGCCAAATCCTTTGGCTTCGGTAACGGTAAGCCCCTGAATACCGACTTCGTTCAGTGCCTCTTTAACTTCATCCAACTTGAACGGTTTGATAATTGCCTCAATTTTCCTCATCAATCGGCCTCCTGCAGACGATGTTCCGTGGCGGCATAGTCCGCCCGTTTTCGCCAAAACTGGCATTAGGAGCAGCGCCGTTCACCAAAGAAGTTGCCGGGATTCTGTTTTCCCGCTTCATTGCGACTTCTTACTAGCAAACCGCTTGCCAACTTTTAACGATCCCCGAATCACAAACGCAACTTACCGAAATCACATACTTTTATTCAGGACAAATTAAAGCCATGGGCAGCTCTTGTCCCATCCTTCAACAAACATAAGAGTAATTTTTATGCACTGAATCACCTTTGTCGCCCGATTTTTAGGCACGCTCGGAAACAGGGCTTTGCTCCCCCGGTTTTTTAAAAGGACTGATGTCTCCAATCATTGAACATATGCCACTCCTGCTCGAAATTGGGGGTAAAAAAACCCTCGCCCAGCCGGGCTGCTATCTCCTCGGGGGAGAAAAAGCGCACGGCGTCGATTTCTACCGGATCGAACCGGATGTCCCCGTCATACCGGGCCAGATAGGTCGCAACATTTTCCGATTCAAAGGCGTTGCGAAGCCGGGAGTGGTATAAAAACCGTATGGCAACATTATCAATCCCCAACTCCTCGCGCATTTCCCTCAATGCCGCTTCGTAATACCCCTCACCCGGGTCAAGATGACCGCCGACGCTGGTATCCCAGCGCCCGGGTTGCACATCCTTGCACAAGGACCGTTTCTGAAGCAGCAACCGCCCCTGTCCATCAATAACCAGGACATGGGCGACACGATGAATCAGACCGGGGTTGCCATGGCACTCGGAGCGCAGCGCCCGCCCCACCACCCGATCCTGCTCATCCACGATATCAAACCACTCTTCCGCCGCCATCCGCACACCCTACTTTCTGTCGAAAAACGGGTTTTTGCCGGTCATGGAAAGAGGCAGCCCGTAAGCCAGAGCAGCATCCTTGCCCATCAATCCAAGCTCGAGCGCGGCCTTGCCCGCACTGTAGAGAATCCGGTTGTCGAGACGCAGGTCGGCGGCGCGGCTCACGGCGGAACCGATGGCGATGCCGAGATCACCGCTGTTGAAGGCGCAAACACCACCGGCGCGCTGCAATGCCTGACAATTTTCAAACCCGCAATAGCCGCAATGAGGAAGGCCCAGCGGCTGATTTTTACTGGCAAACATTATGATCAGGGGGGCCTGACAGACATTGCCGGCATCGCGAGCAAAAAAGGCCACCCCGTCACGCTCCGCAATAAGACGCATATGCTCCGCAAGCCTGTTCTTTTCTTCTCCGTCCAGAATCGCCGTGGTCAGCAGGTCGATGCTGCGTGCCTTAGGGGCGGTCCGCGCGGCGGCACAGATCATGCGGGCCATATGCAGCATGCCATTCTTTTCATCGTCAAAAACCAGCATCGTTTCTCCTTCTGCAGGTGTGGCAGGAATTTATGCAAACCCGTTGCGGCGGGGATCAGGCGCAGACAATGGCCGCAGGTTTGCGATCGGAGCTATCCTACACAGGAATGAACTGGTGTTAAACAGAAAATCTTCCGTGGCCAAAGTCTGGCAACTCTCAGCGATTCGTCGAGGTTATGCCCAAACGGTGCAGCATAGCGTTTACCGCCGATCGCAGGGTGCCGGAAGAAGCATCGCAGAACTCATAGGAAACGCGCAGAACAGGCCTGTCGATAACCAGAAGCCGGGCCAGGTCGACGGGGGTAGCCGACAAAACAAGATCACATGGCACCGCCGCCAGGGTTTGCCGCAGATCGTCCAGTTGCGCAGCGCTGTAGCCCATGGCGGGCACCACCGCACCGATATGGGGGTATTCCGCATAGACCCGGGCAAGACTGCCCACCGCATAAGGTCGCGGGTCGACAATTTCCCCGGCCCCGAAACGCCGTGCGGCAACGACGCCGGCTCCGAAGGCCATGCCTCCGTGGGAAATGGTGGGACCGTCCTCGACGACCAGCACGCGACAGCCGGCCACTGCCTCGGGCGACGCCACCGAAACCTGGAGGTCGCCCTGCACCAGCGGCGTTTCGGGCACCGAGCTCTGCAGATTCCGGCGCAGGCGGTCGAGGTTTGCCTCGGGCACTTCGGAGCGTTTGCTGACGACAATCAGATGGGCGCGGCGCAGATTCACATAGCCCGGGTAATAGGACAATTCGTCGCCCGCCCTGAAAGGATCAACCAGCACGATGTCAAGATCCGGAAAGAAAAATGGCGTGTCATTGTTGCCGCCGTCCCAGATCAGGATATTGCCCGCCGGTTCGGCAGCCCGCAGCACCGCCTCGTAATCGATACCGGCCAAAAGCGGCACACCGAGGCGCAGCAGCGGCTCGTATTCTTCACGCTCCTCAAGGGTGCACTGATGGGCATCGAGATCGTCAAGGTGACGGAACGACTGCACGGCGCGATGTTCGAGGCGGCCGTAGGCCATGGGGTGACGCACAACCACCGGGCGCTGACCGGCTTCCAGCAAGTGCCGGCAGATGTAACGTGTAACCGGGCTCTTGCCGCATCCGGTACGTACCGCACACACCGATATGACGGGCAGCGAAGCTTTAAGCATGGTATGTTCGGCGCCAACCAGCCTGAAATCACATGGCGTGGCGAGAATCGGGGAGGCAATCTCCATCAACCTTTGATGGGATACGTCGCTGAAGGAGAAAACCGCCTCGTCGATGGCGAGGCGACGTACCAGTTCCCCGAAAGGTTCCTCGCCGATAATCGGGATACCGTCGGGGTAGAGGGCACCGGCCAGCGCGGCAGGATACACCCGGCCCTGCTGAAACGGAATCTGGGACGCGGTGAAGGCCAGCACCTCGCAATCCTGCCGATGCCGGTAAAGGAGATTGAAATTGTGAAAATCCCGCCCCCCCGCCCCAAGGATCAATATGCGCCGACGCCTCATAAATTTTTCCGATTTCAGGAAATGTCAATCTGGGCCCTTTGCAGCCTGCCGCTGAAATCGCGGTAAACGACCTTGATTCGCGAAAAGAAATCGATAGCCCCCATCCGCCCGCCTGCCTCGGGGTGGCCGGAGCCCGAATGCTTGAAGCCGCCGAAAGGCAGTTGAATTTCGGCGCCGATGGTGCTGGCATTGATATAGACCAGGCCCGTTTCCAGATCCCTTTCGGCGCATGCCGCGAGGTTGACATTGCGGGTGTAAACCGACGCCGACAGGCCGAAACGGCTGCCATTGACAATGGCGACCCCCTCCTCGAAGGAGCCGCATTTCATGACAGCTACCACCGGCCCGAAAATCTCTTCCTGGGCAATGCGCATGCCTGGCAGAACTTCTGAAAAAATTGTCGGCTCGACGAAATAACCTTCGGCAAGCGCACCGTCGGAGGCCTGCTTGCCGCCGCAATGCAGACAGGCCCCCTCCTCGACCCCGATGCGTATGTAGTTGAGAACCTTGTTCACCGCGCGCCTGTTGATCAGCGGCCCGACATCGGTGCCCTTATCCAGGCCGTCGCCCAACGACAGATTGGCGCTGGCCCGCGCCAGGCGCTCAAGAAAGGCATCGTGCACCCGTTCATGAACAATGACGCGACTGGCCGCCGTGCAGCGTTGCCCGGTGGTACCGAAAGCTCCCCACAGCACCCCCTCCAGGGCCAGATCGAGATCTGCGTCGTCCATGATGAGGATAGCGTTCTTGCCGCCCATCTCCATGGCGATGGGACGATGCAGTTCGGCCGCTGCACCGGCCAGCGACTCGCCAACGGCACAGGAGCCGGTAAAGGATATGCCCTGCACGTCCGGATGGGTCGCCAGCGCTTTGCCGACGGTATCTCCGGAACCGGTGATCAGGTTCAAAACGCCGTCCGGAAGGCCGGCCTGCTGCAACGCCTCCGCAAAAGTTACGGCGCACAGGGGCGTATCGGAGGAAGGCTTGAGTACCACGGTGTTGCCGCAGATCAGGGCGGCAAACACCTTCCAGGAAGGAATGGCGATCGGGAAATTCCAGGGGGTGATAAGAGCGAAAACCCCCAGAGGAACCCGGATCGACTTGCCATCCTTGTTCGGCAGTTCGCAGGGCACCGTTTCCCCTTGCAGCCGGCGCCCCTCGCCGGCCATGAAATAGGCCATATCGATGGCCTCCTGCACATCGCCCAAACCTTCCGGCAGCACCTTGCCCATTTCCCGCGTCACCAGTTCCCCGAGCTCGTGCTTGCGCCGGCTGAGAATTTCCGCCGCCTTGAACAGAATCTCCGCCCGTCGCGGTGCCGGCATGCTCCGCCATCGCGGGAAAGCTTCGGCAGCCGCCGCGACGGCGCGGTCGACATCCTCCTTTTCACTCAAAGGATAGCGCGCCACGATTTCCATATCATGGGCAGGGTTTACACTCTGACCGTATGCACCGTTTGCCGGCGCAACCCAATGGCCGCCGATAAGATTGCGAATTGTTGTCATGATCCTGACTCCCGCCGGAAGAGCAATGCCCGAACCGCGTCCGAGGCCTTGAAATCGAAACCTGTTGAACACTTCCAGCTTAGCAGATACCCCTGCCCTTTCAAGAAAACCGCCGTGCGAGCCTGCACGCCAAAATATCTTGAAAGCCGGCCACATCTGGGGCAGTATAGGTGCGATCATGCAATCGGTGACGCATCTGCATTATTCAACTTCGAGGAGTTTCCATGGCCATTATCCATCCCACCGCAATCGTTGATCCATCGGTACATCTGGCGGACGACGTTGAAATCGGCCCCCATGTTTTCATCGATGCGGATGTCGCCATCGGCGCGGGCAGCCGTCTCATGCACGGCGCCCACATCGGCCGCTGGACAACCCTGGGCAAGGGCAACCAGGTCTTCCCGGGTGCCGTCATCGGGCAGTCCCCCCAGGATATCGGCTATCATGGCGAAGAAGCGTACACGGTCATCGGAGACAACAACATTTTTCGGGAAGGGGTTACCGTGCACCGCGGTAATCGGGAGAACACCTCGACCATCATCGGCAACAACAACTATTTCATGGTCAACAGCCATGTCGCCCACAACTGCCGCATCGGCGACCACGTCATCATTGTCAACGGCGCGCTACTCGCCGGGCATGTCGAGGTCGGCCATCGCGCCATCATCTCCGGCAACTGCCAGGTGCATCAGTTTGTGCGCATCGGCGATTATGCCATGATGCGGGGCGGCTCCGGCGCCACCAAGGATGTCCCGCCCTTCTGCATTAACGACGAAATGAGCTGGATCCGGGCCGTCAACCTCATCGGCCTGCGCCGCAACGGCTTCGACACCGACCGCATCCTGGCCGTCAAAAGGGCCTTCAAAAAGATCTTCCGCTCCGGCATGCGCCTGGAAGATGCCGTCAACGAACTGGACACCGCCCCGGCCACAACGCCCGACGTACGCATGCTGATCGATTTTATCCGCGCCTCCAAGCGCGGTATCGGCAGCGGCCATGGCAAGATCCGGGAGTGAAACGCCAGCAGCGCATGAGACCGTGAAAACCAGAAAGGGGAAACGAAGTCAGCCGCTTCGTCACCCTCCGCACGCAACCCTCATGGTCAAAAATTCCAATGATATGTGACAAGCATTGACGATCGAAAAAAGGGGTCCGCGAAAAAAATCGCAGACCCCTTTGTTTGTGAATTGGTGGGCGTTCACAGGATCGAACTGTGGACCCCTGCCGTGTGAAGGCAGTGCTCTCCCGCTGAGCTAAACGCCCGATGTGCTTGAACTTATATCAAGCGCCTGTGATCAAGTCAACAAAATATTTCGGTTGCCGAAGGGTTGCGACGCGGTCTTCACGAACAAAGCCAACCAGCTCTTGCGCTTTTCAGGGAATCGGCTGGAAACGGGCTGTCGCCGCCGGGGATAGCCTTCAGCACGAAGATGGCGTCAGTTTGTCCAGCACCGCTTTTGGCAGGCCATGAGGCTTGCGATCAGCTCCGACCACCAGATGCCGGGTGCGCCCTTCGACAAGCAGTCTGTTTTCCTGGTTGCGAATTTTGTAGCTGAACTCCAGCATGCGGCTGCGCGCTTTTTCCAGGGTTGTCTCGACGGTGATTCGGTCTTCAAAAAAGGCCGGAGCGCGATAGGATACTTCCACGCCTGTCACCATGACGAAAAAACCGTCCCGCTCCATGTCGCTGTAGGCCAGACCACGCTGGCGCAGAAAGTCGGAGCGCGCTTCCTCGAACCACACCAGGTAGCTGGCATGGTGCACGACGCCCTGAGCATCGGTTTCGGCGTAGCGCGCGATGAGATTGGTGCTGGTAATCATGTCGCAAGCTCCCGGTTTTATTCCTTGTAACGTTCGGACAAATCGACAAGCCCCTGAAAATCAATGATTTCGATGGTCCGGCCCCGCACCCGGAGCAGGTTGTCGTCGGACATTTTCCGCAGGGTGCGTGACAGCGTCTCGCCGGCGGTATTCAGGTTGGCGGCCAGTTGCGTTTTGGAAACAGGCAGATGCACGTGCCGCTTTTGCATATCCGACAAATCGAGCAGATAACGCGCCAGCCGGGACGGAACATCCCTGAATGTCAGGGACTCGACATGATCCATCATTTCCCGCAGAATCCGCGAGATTCCTCCGATCATGTTTATGGCAAGCTGCGCATTGTGGTGCAGCAAATCCAGAATGGCCTGTTTGGGAAAAAACAAGAGCACTGAGGGCTCAAGGGCCTGAGCGCACGCCGGGAAAAGTCCGATATCGAAAATGGCCGCTTCGGCAACGGTGCGCCCCGGATGCGCGATGCGCAAAATACGTTCCTTTCCCTCCGGTGACAGCTTGAAGAGCTTGATTTTGCCCTCCACCGGAACGTAAAAACCCGTGGCCTCATCCCCTTCGGAAAAAACCATCTGCCCCTTGACGAAAACCTGCCGCCGGGCAATGCGCGTCAAATCGTCGAGATCGCGATCCGTCACGCCGGAAAACAAGGGACAGCTTTTTATGGCATCGCGATCATTCATCCACGAACACCTCTGTATCTGGCGGTCCTGACAAAAACCGCCTGTCGAAAGGACAGGCGGTCCCATATCCCTGCCGGCAGAATGGCCCTATGCACCTGATGCCCGGCTTTGAGGGTTCGTCGTCTGCCCATGGATGAAATTGCGCACGCCGGCCGCAATGCCTTCGGCATCGAGGCCATAACGGGCATGCAGCTGCGGTTGCGTTCCCTGCTCTACAAACCGGTCCGGCAGACCGATACGCAGCACCCGCGCGGCGATGCCTTCATCACCGAGCATTTCCAGCACCGCCGACCCGAAGCCGCCCTGACGCACGTTTTCCTCGACGGTAACGACGACCCCGGTGCGTCTGGCTTCGGCGATCAGCAATTCCTTATCCAGGGGTTTGAGAAACCGCGGGTCGACCACCCCGACGGATAGCCCCTCGCCTGCCAGCATATCGGCGGCAAGCAGCGCCTCCCGGCAGACGGTGCCCAGGGCAAAGATCACGGCATCGTTGCCATCCCGCAGTTTTTCCCCCCGGCCCACGGCAAACGGCTCGATGGCGTCGGGCAATGGCAGACCGAATGCCTGGCCACGGGGATAGCGGTAAGCCACCGGACCATCATGCAGGGTCGCGGTCAGCATGGCGCGTTGCAACTCGATTTCGTCTCGCGGGGCCATCACGACCATGTTGGGAATGTGCCGCAGGAAGGAAAAATCGAACACGCCATGGTGTGTCGGTCCATCCGCGCCGACCAGACCCGCCCGGTCGATGGCGAAGGTCACCGGCAACCGCTGCAGCGCCACATCATGCACCACGTTGTCGTAAGCGCGCTGCAGAAACGTCGAATACAGGGCAACCACCGGACGCATGCCCTGACAGGCAAGACCGGCGGCAAAGGTAACGGCGTGCTGTTCGGCGATGCCGACGTCAAAAAAGCGCTGCGGGAACCGCTGCGAAAATTCCTTGAGTCCGGTCCCTTCGAGCATGGCCGCGGTAATGGCAACGATGCGTTCATCCTTTTCCGCCATGGCCGTCAGGGTTTTACCGAAGACACCTGTGAAGCTCGCGGGACCGCCTTTGCCGCCACGGACCTCGCCGGTCGCCTTGTCAAACGGCCCGACCCCGTGGAACAGGCTGGGATTGCGTTCCGCGGGCTCAAAGCCCTTGCCCTTGCGGGTAACGACATGCACCAGCACCGGACCTTCCAGGTTGGCGACGTTTTCCAGGGCCGGAATCAAGGTTTCCAGGCGGTGTCCGTTGAGAGGTCCTACATAATCGAACCCGAAGGCCTCGAACAGCATGCCGGGCGTAAAGAACCCCTTGAGCGAGTCCTCTGCCTTGCGGGCGACCTTGAGCAGGTCCTTGCCGATGCGCGGAACATGGCTGAGAAAATTTTCCGCTTCCTTTTTGATGCGCACCACCAGTTCGGAGGTCATTTTACGGTTGATCAGCGATGAAAGCGCCCCGACATTCGGCGAAATCGACATTTCATTGTCGTTAAGCACCACGATCAGATTCTTTTGCTGATCCCCGGCCTGGTTGAGGGCCTCGAAGGCCATACCTCCCGTCAGGGAGCCGTCCCCGATGACAGCAACAACCTTTTCCTGGCTTCCGTGACAGTCGCGAGCCGCTGCCATACCCAGGGCCGCCGAAATGGAGGTGCTGGAATGCCCGACATCGAAGGCGTCGTAAGGGCTCTCATCGCGTTTCGGAAAGCCGCTGATCCCCCCCAGTTGCCGCAGGGTATCGAACTGTTCGAGACGTCCGGTCAACAGTTTGTGCGCGTAAGCCTGGTGCCCGACATCCCAGACAATTTTATCCGCAGGCGTGTTCAGCACCCGGTGCAGGGCAATGGTCAACTCCACCACCCCGAGAGAGCTGGCCAGATGTCCGCCGGTTCGGGATACGGTATCGATGATCTTTTCACGAATCTCTCCCGCAAGAACTTCAAGCTGTTTCACCGAAAAGCTCTTTAACTCATCGGGAGTTCGAAGTTTTTTCAACATACTCACTCCAAAAACCTCCGTTGTCCTCAGAAGGATCGATCCACGATATAGTGAGCGATGCGCCGCAGGGGTTCCGCTTTTTCGTCAAATCCGGAAAGACTCTCCAGAGCCAGGTCCCGCAATTCGCGGGCCCTGGTCCGGGCCGCTTCGAGGCCCAGCAGTGCCGGATAGGTTGCCTTGCCGCGCTGCTGGTCGCTGCCGACATCCTTGCCGAGCAGAGCCTGATCGCCGACAATATCCAGAATGTCGTCAGCCACCTGAAAGGCAAGGCCGGCAGCCTTGGCATAGCGACCGAGTGCCTCGACCTGCAATTCGCTGGCGCCTCCGACCAATGCACCGGACTGTACAGAAGCCAGAATCAGGGCTCCGGTCTTGCGGGTGTGGATATATTCGAGGGTGGCGAGATCAATTTCCTTGCCCTCCGATTCCATATCGACCACCTGCCCTCCGACCATGCCCATGGAACCGGCGCAGCGAGCGATAAGAGAGGTCACGCGGCGCCCCGTATCAAGAGCAATCCGGTCATCCTCTCCCATGCGCGACAGCAGGATAAAAGCTTCCGTCAGCAATGCATCCCCGGCCAGGATGGCCAGCGCCTCGCCGAAAACCTTGTGACAGGTCGGCCGGCCGCGCCGAAAATCATCGTCGTCCATGGCCGGAAGGTCATCATGGATCAGGGAATAAGTATGAATCATTTCCATGGCGCAAGCCGCGGGCATAACCGCATCCGGCGCTCCGCCGACGGCTTCGCAGGCGGCCATCATCAGAATGGGACGGATCCGCTTGCCGGCGGCGAATATAGAATAGCGCATCGCTTTATGAAGCTTTGCGGGCAGCATCTCTTCTGCCGGAAGGTAGCTGTCGAGAGCTTTATCCACCCTTGCCCGGCAGTCCTTAAGATAGGCATCCAAATCCATTTATCCTCCACTACGATTGGCAGGTAAAAAGGGTATCAAATCGTCATTCTTCAAAATTACCAATAACCATGGATCCATCAGGTTTTCTCAGCAGGGTTTCCACTTGCGTCTCGACTGCCTTGAGCAGTTCCTGGCAGCGGTTCGCGCACTTGACCCCGACTTCAAAGGAAGCCAGCGCCTCCTCCAGAGGAAGGTCCCCCGCCTCGAGTTTCTCCACCACCGCTTCGAGAGCCCTCAAGGCATCTTCAAAGGTTTTCGTTTCTTCCATACACATCCTCACAAAGATTGCTGCTGATTATCCCCATCGGAAGCAAAGCGAGTCAAGACATTTCCCGGCGGGCCGTTCGTCGGTATCGCAAAAGCCCCTCGTAACCTTTTGAACGGCGACACCTTTCGCGGTTTTCAGCGACGGGCGGGCGGAGGAAGGCGCGGCTCATGATCGGTTTTTTCCACAATGGCCGCCACCTCTCCCTCAGCCAGCCGGATCGAAACCCGGTCGCCTTTTTTCAGTGCTGTGGAACTGCGCACCACCTGCCCTGTCCTGTCGGCAAAAACAATCGCATAGCCACGATCCAGAGTAGCTAGTGGCGACAGGTCATGCAGCCGGCTGGCCGCCACGCCGAGACGATGCGTACAGCGCTGCAGGGCCCCTTGCATGCCGCGCTGCAGGCGCAGCCGACTCTGGTCGAGGGCAGTGCGCTGCTTGCGCACATCCTCGACCGGCGAACGCAGGCGCCGGCGCAGCCCGGCCACCCGCTCCGCCAGCAGTTGCAGTCGTCCCTGCATCTGGCCGCTCAGGCGCAGGATAAGGTGATCGACATGCCGTTCCAGGTCCTGGCGTCCCTGCACCACCAGCTCGGCTGCCGCGCTCGGCGTCGGGGCCCGCAGATCGGCAACCAGATCGGCTATGGTCACATCGACTTCATGACCGACGGCGGAAATGACGGGAATGGCGGATTCGAAAACGGCCCGCGCAACAATCTCTTCGTTAAACGCCCAAAGATCCTCGGGAGATCCCCCGCCCCGTCCGACGATAATAACGTCCGCCTGGCCGTTGCGATTAAGATCGGCAATGCCCCGGGCAACCTCCTGCGCGGATCCGTCTCCCTGAACCCTTACCGGGCAAAGCAGCACCCGCAATCCGGCCCCGCGCCGGCGCAGCACATTGAGGATGTCGTGAATCGCTGCCCCGGTCGGCGAGGTAACCACGCCGATAGTGCGGGGGAAAGGCGGCAGCCTGCGCTTGCGGGCAGCGTCGAACAGCCCCTCGGCACCGAGTCGCCGTTTGAGTTTTTCAAATGCCAGCTGCCAGCTGCCGACCCCCAGCGCCTCCATGCGCTCGACCACCAGCTGCAGTTCGCCCCGCTGCGGATACAGGGACACGCGCCCCCAGCAGACAACCTGAACACCGTTCTCGGGCATAAAATTCAACAGGCGATTCGCGGTGCGAAACATGACTCCGCGCAGTTGCGCCAGATCGTCCTTCAGTGCAAAATACAAATGGCCGGAAGATGGCGCGGAAAAGTTGGCAATCTCCCCGGTGACGACAACCTGAATGAAATTTTCCTCGACCAGATCCCTGAGCAGGGAAACGAGACGTGAAACCGAAAGGGTTCCGTCGTTGGCATGCATAAGCGGCAACCTTGATTTCGATGATTATCTGTGGGGATGTTGACTTCCCGGATGGGTTTCCTTATAAATTGCCCTGGATCACTTCCCGACAAAGGACACGGCATGATTGAACCCTATGTGGTAACCGTATCGAGCGAAAAAGGCGGCGTCGGCAAAACCACGCTTGCCACCAATCTGGCCATCTATCTCAAGGCTCTGAATGAAGAACTGCCCGTAACCCTGTTCAGCTTTGACAATCACTTTTCGGTAGACCGCATGTTCCGCATCGGGCGCGGCGCGCCGAAAGGCGACATAATGGATCTGCTGGCAGGCCGGCCGGTCGACCAGTTGCTGGAACTGGGCGAATACGGGGTTCAGTTCATTCCTTCCAGCCGCAAGCTTGAAGCGGTTGCACACCAGGTACGGGATCGCGATCTGCTGGCCCGCGCCCTCGCCGGTTCGAGCATCCGGGGAATCGTCATCATCGACACCCGGCCGACCCTTGATATATTCACCCAGAACGCCCTGTTTGCGGCCGATCGTGTCATTGTCCCGGTCAAGGACACACCGTCACTGGAAAACTGCCGCCACCTTTACGATTTTTTTGAGGAGCAGGGCCTTTCCAAACGCGCCTTGCGGCTGTTGCCGTGTCTCATCGATTCCCGCGTTCGCTTCGACGGCCCGTTCAAAAACGCCTATCAGCTGCTTAAAGGATACGCCATCAATCGCGGCTACAAATGCCTTGAAGGATACATTGCCAAAAGTCCGAAAGTGGAATCCCTCAACACCAATCCCGAAGGTAAAATACACCCGGTGCTGACGCACGGCCGCGGCACCCGTGTACATGTCCAGTTTGCCCACCTGGCACGGCAGGTCTATATCTGTGCCAAAGAAGCATCCGAGCGGCGTCTGCAACAGGTCCGGCAGGACATCGAGCATCAGGAACGTAAACGGGACGCCGACTTCCTGGGGCGCCGCGCCCGAATCGCGCCGGATTGCCTGATTTGCGGAAGGCCGCTGGTTCATCACAACACCATGGAGCCGGCCGGCTATTTCTGCATCACATCCGATCACGAGATCGCGGGGTTTCTCGATGAAGAGTGTTTCTCCACGCTGGTTTTCCGCCACTGCTACAACGCCCAGAAGAAAATCAGCCCCGCGGATCCGCTGATCGATCTATTCAGAGAATCGGCACTGCGGTCGTATTTCGTTCTGAGTCACGCCGGTGATGCAAGCCTGATGTTTCACCGATTCGACGAGGAAGGGTTTGAAATATCAAGCAAATCGATTGCGCTGCGGAAACACGAATCCCGCTTTTTACCCAAAGAGCCTTCTGCCCTCTACAGCCTTGCCTGCCGTACACTCTTCGACGGGGAAACCCCGGTCCGGAAGCGTTTTGTTTTTATCCGCCGCATCAACAGCGAGTTTCCGGAAGAGATTCTGCTGAACGACCCTTTCAACCGCCTCGATGCAGCCATGCGCCACATCGGCGCGCGGCTGCCGGTATCACCTGACTGATTCACCCACCCGGTCGGGCACCAAACAGCTGCGCCTGTATTCGGCTGAAATTTACGCAGGCATCAATCCCGCATGCGGGGCATGGTTTCGGTTCAGCGCTGCAGCAGATGCGATACCGGAACCACCTGCAGATCCGCCTGACGTAAAAAAGCCGCCTCCCGCTTCAGGGCAGCCAGCGTTTCCGGGTAGGGATGACAAATGGCTATCGCCTGGCGCCGCGAACGGGCAATTTTCACCGTTTCACGCAACTGGCGTGCAATCGCCTCGACATCCTGATAATTATCCAGAAAAACATCCCTGGTGGCCGCGGCGACTCCTGCCTGCCTGGCCTCTGAAAAAGCCACGGAACCGGGGCTGGTGCGACTGTCGACGAAGAACAAACCGTGATCCTTCATGACCTCGAATACGGCCCGCATCCCTTCGGGATACTGGGTAAAACGCGATCCCATGTGATTGTTGCCGCCGACGGCATGGGGCACCTTTTCAAACATCGCGGAGACCCGCTGTCTGATTTCCACCGGGTCCTGGCCGAGCAGCAAGGCCCCCGGCCCCGGATCATTGCGCGGATAGCTGTCCGGCTCCATGGGCATGTGGACCAGCACTTCCCGGCCGGCCCGGTGCGCCAGTTCCGCCGCCTGCCGCGTATGCGGTTCGTCGGGCATGACCGCCATGGTCAGGTCCAGATCCAGGGACAGCAAGGTCCGCAGCGCCTCAAGGTCCCGGCCGAGATCATCGACCACAATGGCGATTTTGGCCTTGGGTCCCGGGACTTTTCCCCGGGGAGGAACCATAACCTGCGAATCCGCCGGCGGTTGAAAATGCAAAACCACCTGGGGCTCCTTGTGCATCGATATGGTGAGCCGTTGCCCCGGCGGAATGCTTTGTTCCAGGGAAACCGAGGGGAAATCCTGCTCCAGCACGCGACGCAGATCGTTGTACCAACTGCCTTCCGGCAGGGCGCCGGACAAACGGTAATGGAGAACCCCCTGTTCGAGAACCACATTCCGGTTGCTGAAGGCCACGCCCCCCTTCCACAGGGCACGTTCGATAAGCAATTGCAGCGCGGCATGATCTGTTTTTTCCTCCGGCACCGTAGCGCAAGGGGGCACTTCGGGCGCCGGAACTTGCGGCGGTGACGGCGCCGTGGCTACGGCCGGAGGGGCAACCTGCGGCCGGTTGCGCTGCACCAGCGTCAGGACTGCAAGGCTGGCGACCAGGAAAACCAGCAGAAACAGAGAGGCCAGCAGAACCTGAAAAGTTCGGTCCGTTTTGCGCCTTGAGGTCGGCCGTTTCCGGCGGGAAGGATTCTTGTTGGTGGCCATAATTTAAAAAAGGGGGATGTTTCATCCCCCTTCCATGCGTGAGGTGATGTTTTCAGGCTGCGGATTTGAGCCCCTTGAGCAATTCCCAGCCACGAAGCAGATCGAGCGCCCGCAACAGCTGGTAGTCTTCCGGCAGACCAGCCTCCGGCCGGCTCCCGTCCACGGTCGACGCACCGGGTGTCGATGGCGGTTCCGCCGCGGTGTTTTCTTCCATGTGATTGCTCAGGTCCTTCTCCCTCAACGTCGGGCCGTCTTCGACTTCCCGCAGTTCCATCGGCCGGACCGTGATATCGGGCGTAATACCCTTGGCCTGAATGGAGGTGCCGTTGGGGGTAAAGTAACGAGCGGTGGTCAATCTCAGGCCGGATTCGTTTTCCAGGGAAATGACGGTCTGCACCGAACCTTTACCGAAACTCTGGGTGCCGAGAACGATAGCGCGGCGATTGTCCTGCAGGGCGCCGGCGACGATTTCGGAGGCGCTGGCACTACCGCCGTTGATCAGTACCACCATGGGATAGTCCGGCTCGGTACCCTGACGGTGGGCTTCAAAGCGCAGGCGGCTGTCCTCGATTCTGCCCTCGGTGTAGACAATGAGCCCCTTGGACAGAAACAGGTCGGCGACTTCCGCGGCCTGTTCGAGAAGTCCGCCGGGATTGTTGCGCAAATCAAGGATCAGTCCCTGCAGCCCACCCTTGTTCTGCGCATGCAACTGCTTGAGCGCCGCTCTCAGGTCCCTGGCGCTGCGCTCCTGAAACTGGGCAAGACGCACATACCCGAAACCGTCATCGAGCAAACGGGATTTTACGCTCTTGACCTTGATGTTTTCCCGGGTGAGGGTTATTTCCTTCGGTTTATCGAAGGCATTGCGCATGATGGTGATGGTGATACTGCTTCCGGCCGGACCGCGCATCAGCTTGACCGCTTCCATGATGGTCAGGTCCTTGGTGAAACGGTCGGAAATCTTGACGATCATGTCCCCGGCCGCAAGACCGGCACGGTGCGCCGGCGTATCCTCGATGGGTGAAACAATGGTCAGCACGCCGTCCTTGATGGTGATTTCGATACCAAGGCCGCCGAACTCTCCGGTGGTATCGATCTGCATCTCCCGAAACATCTCGGGGGACAGATAGGAGGAGTGCGGATCGAGCACGCCCAGCATACCGTTGATGGCGCCTTCGACGAGTTTTTCCAGAGGCACTTCCTCGACGTAACTGTTTTGAATAATGGTCAGCACATCGGTAAACTGTTCCAGTTCCTTGTATGGCGTTCCGGTTTTTGCCTCGCTGCAGCTGACAAAATAGTTCGCCACCGCAAAGCCTGCCGCCAGCATCAATAGCGATAACAGGACAATCCGCTTGCCTTTCGTCATCCGGACATCTCCTTCCAGCATATTAACGTCGCGGTTTGAGCCACTGGAGAGGATCCAGAGGCGTGCCGCGTTTTCTTATTTCGAAATAGAGCGTCTTGCCGCCACCAAAACCGGACATGCCGATCTTATCCCCCGGGGCAACCGTATCTCCGGCTTTTCTGAGCAATTGGCTGGCCTGGGCGTAAAGGGTGAAATAGCCGCCGCCATGATCGAGAATGATCATGTTGCCAAAACCGTGAAAGACTTTGGCGAAGGCAACCTTACCCTCGGCAACCGCATAGATCGGAGATCCGGCGGCCTGCGCCAGTTCGATCCCCTGACTCTCATAGCGGGTGCCGAGTTCGGCATTGAAATTACTGCCGAATCGTACGGCCAGCGACCCGGGGCCGGGCCATGGCAAGGAACCTTTTTTGCGACCAAAGGGACCTGACGCGCCACTATACTCGCGCGGTTTTTCCGTTTCAAGGGTTTTAAGCAGGCTCTGAAGACGTTTGGCCTTCTGGCGCAATTGTGACAGCTCGTCCTTCAGGGCCGCACGGTTATCCCGCAGGTTCCCGAGCGCGGCCTGTCGGGTCTGACGCCCCTTGTCCAGCGTACGCCGGCTGGCGGCAAGCACGTCCAGCCGCTGACGCTGGTCCTTCCGCAGCTGTTCCAGTTCGCCAAGCGTGGCATGCAATGTGCGCCAATCATCACGGAACTGCTTGAGCAGTTGACGGTCCCGACGCACAAGACGGGCAAGATAAAAGAAATTTTCGGCGATTTTTGCCGGTGAAGCCTGCTCGAACAGGAGGTTGAAAAGGCGCATTTCGCCCCGTCGATACAAGACCCGTAGACGCCGCCGTACCTGTTGATCCTGTTTGGTAATCTGCGTTTTCAATTGACCGGCGTGCTGTTCCTTTGCCGCGATATCTTTTTCCAGGCGGGACAGTCGGCCCTGCAAACGGCTGGAGTCGCCTTGCAATGTCGCGAGCTGATTTTCAAGCTTCCGCAACTCCTGTTCAACCGACCCCTCCTGCTGCTGGCTGCTTTTAAGTTGCCGGGAAAGGTTGTCGATGCGACCTTGTATTTCCTTGAGATTCTTCCGTTGACGCGCCAGATCCCCGGCACTGGCCGGACAGACACCACCCAGCATGATAACCAGGGAAACGGCCAGCAAACAGGCGAAACGCAAACCCCGATTCCATATCATCGTTAAATCCTGACAAATTTTCTCAGGGAAAGCAGGCTTCCGACCAGACCCAGAGCCAAACCGCCCGCGGCCAGGATGGCCTGTTGTGTCGCCGACAAAAAAAGGATTCCGTCCACTCCGGCAACCACCAGCACACCGTGGAGTCCTTCCCGCAGCATCAGAGAAAACAGGGCCCAGGCTCCGATCAGTGCCAGCAGGCCACCCGCCAGCCCCTGCAATGCACCTTCAAGAAGAAAAGGCATTTTGATAAACAGCGGGGTACCGCCAACCAGCGTCATGATTTCGATCTCCTCACGCCGGGCGTAAAGGGTCAGCTTGATGGTATTGGAGACAATGAACAGAGCGGCGAACAGCAGAAATCCTCCAAATACAAAACCTCCCACCCGCAGCAGCCCCACGAAAGCGTCAAAGCGCTCGAGCCATTCCGGTTCATAACTGATATCCTGGAGTTCGCCGATCTGCCGCAGTCTGGCCACCACCGCCTCGACCCCGGCCTTGTTGCGGCGTTTCTCGTGCAGAACGATTTCAAGAGAAGCAGGCAGAAAATCCCTTTCGACGCCTTCCAGCAGGTCGGCATCATCCCCCAACCGCTTCTGGAAACGCTTGAACGCCTCTTCCCGTGAAACGAAATGAACCTGTTGCACTTCCTCCAGGTTCTTCAGCGAAGCCTTCCAGCCCTGCAACTTGCCAGCATCAGGAACGCGATCAAAATAGGCAACGACTTGTATTTCACGGCTCCACTGCCGGGCAACCTGCTGCACGTTGATGACCACGATGCCGAAAAAAGCGATGATCATCAGCGCTACAGCGACCGTGCCGATGGCCGCACTGCACAATACAGGCGTCTGTCTGAGATTTCGCCCTACCCGTCGTATGAAATATCCGATGGTCTGCAGCAAGTTCCGATCCCTTCAGTCCAAAACAGTGCATGAATCAAGCAATGTGGAGACAGAGCCCAGACAGGTCAGGGTGTGTGGTCTTCGACGAGCCGGCCCTTGTCGAGGACCACGATCCGTCGCGGAAAGCGCCGAATCATTTCCCGATCATGGGTGGCGAAAACAACCGTCGTGCCCCGTGCGTTGGCTCCCTTGAAAAGCTCCATGATATCGTTGGCAACGTCGTCATCGAGATTTCCGGTGGGCTCGTCGGCCAGCAGTATCAAAGGATCCGTAACCAGTGCCCGGGCAATGGCGGCCCGCTGCTGCTCGCCGCCGGACAGTTGCAAAGGCAGACGGTTCAGCTTTCCCTGCAACCCGACGTGTTTGAGGGCCTGATAAACCTTGTTGCTGATTTCGTAGCGCTTTTTACCCTGAACTTCGAGGGGAAAAGCGACGTTCTCAAACAAGGTCCGGGTGGATATCAATTTGAAATCCTGAAATACGATGCCGATTTTGCGCCGCAGCAGAGGAATGCGCCAGGATCTCATACGGGTTATGTTCATGCCATTGACCAGAATCTGGCCTCGACTGGGCTTTTCAGCGCCGTACAACAATTTCAGAAGAGTGGATTTTCCGGCCCCGGAGGAGCCGGTCAGATAGAGAAAATCACCCTTGGGAACCTTGAGACTGAAATCGGTCAGGGCGCTGGCGTCTTTCTGATATGACATGCAGACATTGTAAAGCTGAATCATGAAATCTCTACCAGTCGCGATAAGGAATGCCGTTGAGTCCTGCCAGGTTGCTGCCGCTGCGTACATCGTAGACAGCGCCAGGATCCCCCGCGCCAAGATCCAGTACTTCTGGTGGTATGGTGTACCATGTTTCCGCACTTCCGGTAAAGGGGTCCTTGGGAATGCCCCGCAAGTAACGCTTTTCGACCAGTTCTTCCAGGCTCTCCGGGTATCGCCCCTGATCGGCGAAAAAGCCGTCAATAGCCTTGCGCATCTGATACAGGTTTTCCCGCAGCACCGATTCCCGTGCCTGAATCAAATTTCGCTGGTAATGGGGGACGGCAATGGCGGCCAGAATCGCCACGATCGTCATGACGATCATCAATTCGATGAGCGTAAAACCGGCACAGGGCCGTACCCGGAGCTCCGCAACGGTCTTACCAGGAACTGTAGGCGGTCCCGTCCAGCGCTGTCTGATCGCTTCGACTGTACACATCATAAACATCCTTACCGTCCCAGGAAGGTGAATCCGGCGCATCGCGATAGCCACGCATCCCCCACTCTTCCTCGGGATTGAAGGGATCGCGAGGAATCCGCCGCAGATATTTGCGGGGAAAGGCATAAAGCCCGCCCCAGTTTTTGCCCGTCACCAGTTCCTCAAGGTTGAGCGGATAGCCGGTCTGGTCGGTATCCGAAACGATGTGTTTGTCCAGAACCGCCTTGTCGAAATCTGCCTTGTACTGGTCGATGGCCGACCGCAATTCCCGCAGCGATCGCCGCAGTTCCATCTCCTGGGTACGCTTGATCGTAACTTCGGCAAGGGGCAGCACGGCCGAGGCCAGGATACCGACAATGGCGACCGTAATCACCACCTCGATCAGCGTCATCCCCGCAGGGTTTCGGGCGACGGAAAACATTCTGCGCATCATGTCATCTCGCCTCGGCAGTCATGCTCCCGGCACTGCAGGACAGAGTCTGGCCGTCGGCAGAAACCAGCTCGCACGCCTCAAGAGAGACCTCCAGCCTGCCAGCCGCCAGGACCTTGAAAGCAACCAGCGCCAGAGCCCCTTCTCCGGAGACCCCGGGGATGCCCTCAACCCTGCTCACCTGGGCCTCGATGGTGCCGGCAGGAACCCCTGCCAGCAAAGCACGGCTTTCCTCTTCCTCCTTGCCCATAAGCGGCCCGGGGTGAATGCCGGCAAACTCGGCGAGGGTTCCGGGATAGCGCAACGTCAGACGCGCGGCGACGAGATCCCGGACCTTCGACGCCACAACCTGCACCACGAAAGAGTCTCCCGCTGCCACCTCCGAAGGGCCGTAAAGAGCGATCTCGACCGGCGTTTCGTCCGATCCCGGACCGGCCTCGGACGTCATTTCAGGTTCCTGCATGGCCGGCACCCCTCGAAAATCCTCGCCGCCCGGAACGTCGGCAAAGGAGGGGAAACGCAATCCCGGGGTCAGGTCATTCTCGCTGCCCGACCAGATGGTCGCCACATCCGGGGCCGGCAAATCGACCGTGCGCACGATGTGGGGCGTGATCGACAGAAGAATTTCCCGCTTGTTTTTTTCCTTGCTGCGCCCCGTGAAAATCTGCCCCAGAACCGGGATGCCGCCGATGAGCGGCAGAGTGTTGCGGGAGTCCTGCAAGTCGTCACGGATCAGCCCGCCAATGATGGTCCGCTCGCCATCCTTGAGGATCAGGGAAGACCCGGCATTGGTGGTCGATATGCGCAACGCCGACCCTCCTCCCGCGATCTCCTCTTTTTCCAGGATGCTGCTGACCTCCAGCGCCAGGGTGGTGATTACCGTGTCATCCAGCCGGATGATCGGCTGAACGTCGAGCTTGACGCCAACATCGATATACTGCACGTTGGTAGAGGTGATGTCACCGGTCGTTGTACTGATATTGGTGGTAACGATCGGCTCGCGGGTACCGATGTGTACCTTGGCTTTCTCCCGGTTTTTCACACGTATTTTGGGATTGGCCAGAATCTCGCTGTCGGTCAGGGTCTTGGCAAAATCAAAGGTGGCGGTCGGCAGGGTATAAAAAGACTCGAGCCGGCTGAAGCTGCTTGCCAGGGTGTCCGTGGAGCCGCCCGCGGTCAACACATCGCTCAGCAATTGACTGACCAGATTGCCATCGCTGTCGACCATCGATTGCCCGAATCCGGCACTTATGGAATAGGTGCTGAGTTTAGGTCCGAGTTTCAGAACGTCGCGGTGACTGACCTCCACCAGCTCCAGATCGAAAACCACCTCCGAATCGTTGCGGTCCGCGGCTTCCAGAAGCTGCCGCGTCAGTTCTATGACCTCGGGCTTGTCGCGCATGACAATGGCGTTGAGCTCTTCATGAACATAGATCTTGCGCGTCTGCATCATGGTCCGCAACATATTGACGGCGTTCTTGGCTTCGATATTGGACAGATAGAACACCTGGATAACCCGGTCTTCGTACTGTTTTTCCTTCTCGGGATTTTTCGGGTAGACAAGAATGGTGTGGCTGTTCAGCACGCGCTTGCCGAGTCCGTTGAGCTTCAGCAACAGATCCAGGATCTGGGCAAAAGAAGCATCCTTGAGCAACAGGGATACCGGATTCGGGGGAATAGCTTCGTCAAGAATGAAATGAATGCCGGACAACTGCCCCAGCACCGCGAAAGCCTGCCGCACGTCCATCTGCGAAAACTGCAGGCTCAACGGCTCGCGGGAGGACAACTCCAGTTCATACCCGTCCATGACGAGCTGGTCCGCCATCTCGATCTGCTGCATCAGCTGCCTGGCCTCATCGTGTCCGGCGTCGAGTTTCAAGGCCTTTGACAGGCTGGCTCTCGCCTGGCTGTAACGGGCCGCCTTGATAAAGTCCCTGGCCTCGCTCACGAGCTGTTCCACCGCGATGCGCGTCTGCACTTCCTTCAGTTTCTGAGCCGCGGCCGTCAAACTGCCATCCAGCTGGACCGACTGGCGGTATTCGGCGACGGCCTGCAGCAGTTGCCCCTGCCGTGCAAATTCCTGCCCGCGATCATAGTGCCACAAGGCGGAGCGATTACGAGTATCGAGCCATTTCAGACGGTATTCATGTCTTGCCGGCTCTCTGGCCATGGCCTCGGCAAATTGTTCCAGCGCCAGATCGTATTCACCCTGTTGCAGATACCTGTCCCCGGCATCGAAGGCCCTGGATCCGGCGCACCCTGTCAAGATCGCCAGCAACAGGACAATCGTCCACAACGCCCTATTTTTCAACGATACCATCAGCAGGCACCTCCTTGTCTATGTCTTCCGGCTCGGCCGGCACCGAAAACTCCGCAGGTTGACGCGTCAGGGTTGCGGGCGCGGTTGATCGACCGATGGGCGAGAGAATCGAAATGGGCGGCTGGAGTGCCTCTATCCGGTAGCTCTCGGCTTCTTCATCGTGTTTTACAATCAGATTTTGCCCGTCGATCTGCAGCAGGGCGTAATGGTCCCCCGGACCGAAACGCTCTCCGGAGCGCACCACAAAAACCTCTCCGGACACCGACAGAAAAACGCGGTGCACCGCTGCATGCTTGAGCATGCCAAGAAACACGGGCCGGGGAGGAGGAGGCGGCGTCAGAGGGGCCAAGGCAGCGGACGCGGACGCAGAGGCCTGTGCCGGTCGACCGTTGGCCGTCGAGGACAGGCGTGGTTTGGCCGCTGCGGGAAACAGCGGTGCAAAAATGTCCCGGGCCGATGGACCGGATCGATCGGCATCCTTTTCAACCGGTGCCATTGCGGCTTCTTGCCCGGCATCGACGGGTTTGCGCGGTACCGCCGCAAAAGGCGGGCTGTCGCTCACGGTATTCTGCCGTGGCCAGTTGAGATAGGCGTAAAGCAGCGCACCCCCCAGCAGGAGCAGAAACGGCAGAAGTATTTTTAACGACCGGTTCATGGCGACCCCGTATTGAAATATGCCGACAGCCGGAGGCTCAAAATCACTTCATCCCTCTCCGGTTGGCGGGCATCGAGGCGGATCTGCTCAACCACCACAAGTTGCTCCCATTGTTCAAGTCGTTCCACAAATTCCCGGAGCGTGCGATAGGGTCCGCTCACCGAAAATTCAAGCGTATAGCGAAGAATGTCCGGCAGGTCGGTGTTTTCCGGGCGATAGGCAATGCGGTTGATGGCAAGTTCGGAATCACTGGCATACTGATAGAGTTGCTGGATAAAATCCGGGAATGTCCGGTACGCGGCTACCTGCCTGTAAAAATTGTCGCGATCCTGCAACAACGCCCCACAGGCCACTGTCGGGCCTGGCTGCTCCCTGGCAGTACGAGCGGCAGCCTGCCGCTGCGCCAGCAGCGAAACATCCCTCTCCAGCCCCGGCAGCATAATACCGTGTAACATACCGTACAGCAGACCATTGAGCAGCACCCCTGCCAGCAACAGCAGAAGCAGGCTGCGATGGCTGCGCCAGAGTTCCGTAAAAATAATTTTCAAGGCCATTTCAAAAGCCTCCACGAATGCGGAACTCGGAGCGGATGATGGTCAGACTGCGTCCCCCGGCATCCTTGATATCGGTTTTTTCCTGTCGCAGCAACAGCACCTCGCTGAAAGGTTCGTAGCTTAAAAGCTTATCCAGGTAGGCACGAAACACCCTGTCATTTTTTGCAAAAACGGTAATGCCAAGGGTCTTGTCCTTAAAGTCAGGCTGGATGGAGCGAACCTGAATGCCTTTGATCCAGGTGTTTTCGAGATGCTCCAGGATGTCCGACCAGAAAAATTCGCGCCGCTGCAGGATTTCCCTGATCCGGGAAGCTTCAGCTTGCATCGCGGCCGATTGCTCCGGTTTCACCACGACCTCCTGCGGTGCGGCGGACAGGCTACCCAGTTGCTGGACCACTTGCCGGCGACGCTGCCGGACCCCGTACATCGCACCGAAATTTACCAGCAGCAAAACCGCCATGCAGGCCACGAGCAGGATGCAGATCCGGCGCAGCACCTGCGCGTCGGGAGGATGTTGCATCGCGAGATTCACCTTCAGCTTCATTCAATCCCCCATCATCAGGCATTCCGCCGCGCCCAGAGCAGCGGCCAACACCAGCGGGCTGTCCCCGTGCCCTTCCAGAACCTCTGCTTTTCGCCCGAAACACTCGTTGATGGCCTCTACAACAGACCTTTCGACGCCTCGGTCGGCATGGAGAAACAACCGGTGGCGAATCCTTCCGGAAAATTCCCGGGCATAACCGGCCACGATTCTGTGCAACTCCTGCACCTGCCGGTCAGACTCTGCACCAGTCCGACGCGAGTTGTAATACTCCAGCCTGCCAGCGCGATAGATTTGCAGGTTGACGCCGTCTTCCGTCATGACAACCAGTATGGCGTCTCCCTCGGGATCGAGACGATAACGCCAATGCCGGTAAAGGTTCAATCCATGGAAGGAAACATGGACGGAGCTGAAACCGGCGTCCTGCAGCAGTTCCTGGTAGAGACCGAGCAGGCTTTTTTCAGCCGCGATGACCAGCAGGCGGGTCGGGTTGCCCGGCTCCCGTTTCAGAACCTGATAATCGAACTGCAATCCGGAACACCCGGGCAACAGCTTTTTAAGCTGCCAGTCGATCATCGCCATCCCCTCTCCCCGCAGTCGGGGAAACCCCTCGATTTCCATGGGCAGCACGTATCCGCAACGATCCGGCAGAGACAGGGCGATCCGCTTTTCCCCGACAGCCACAGGCTGAATGGCATCGCGCAGCGCAGCCAGCAGGCCCGTTCTCTGGCCGTTGTCCAGCTCCCGGAGCCGGACCGGCTCCAGACTGTGCTGCAAATCCACAACCCGTCCGTCAACCGGCATTCCGCCTTTGCGCCACCTCTTCCGCAATGCCGCAATGCGGAGCTGCGTATCATGGATGTCGACGCCAACATATCTTCGCCAGGTCATGTCGGCACCTCGGCATCGGCGAAGGTCACCCTGTCGATTTCCGGAAGGCTGGTGACTCCCTGAAGAACTTTCTCAAGCGCGGCCTGACGCAGGAAAACCGTACCCATGCCGGCCGCCGCCCTGCGCAACCGCCCGGTTGGCGCACGATTGATGATCAGCTCCCGAAGCTCGTCGTTGATTTCAAGCAACTCGACAATGGCCGAACGACCGGCATAGCCAAGACCGTGGCAATGCTTGCAACCGCGGCCTTCATAAAAAGTTTGTCCGGCATGACGGGCAGGATCGAGCCCGAACCGCTCCATTTCATCCTCGGAGTAGGTAACCGGCTGTTTACAATGGACACAGAGTTTTCTGACCAGTCGCTGGGCCAGAACCATATTCAGGCTGGAAAGAAAATGATAAGGGTCCAGGCCCATATGCAGAAACCTTCCCAGTACATCGAATACATTGTTGGCATGTACCGTGGTAAATACCAGATGTCCGGTCAAAGCCGACTGAACGGCAATTTGAGCCGTCTCGGCGTCACGAATCTCTCCAACCATGATCTTGTCCGGGTCATGGCGCAGAATCGAGCGCAGCCCCCGGGCAAAAGTTAGCCCCTTTTTTTCATTTACCGGCACCTGGACAACGCCGGGGACCTGGTATTCCACGGGGTCTTCGATGGTGATGATTTTTTCCTGTTCGGTATGAATCTCCGCGAGTGCGGCATACAGGGTCGTGGTCTTGCCGCTGCCGGTAGGGCCTGTCACAAGCACCATGCCGTAAGGTGCGCGAATCTGACGACGGAAGCGGGCGATCTCTCTTGGATTGAAGCCGAGAGATTCCAGCGTCAAGCCTTTCAGGTCGACAGCAATACTGCTCTTGTCAAGAATACGGATAACCGCATCCTCGCCAAAGCTGCTGGGGAGAATGGAAACCCGGAAATCGATGGACCTGCCGCCAATGCGGGCCTTGAACCGGCCGTCCTGGGGTATCCTGCGTTCGGAAATATCCAGCTCGCTCATCACTTTGATGCGGGAAATGACAGGCCCTTGAAATCGTCTGTCGAGCGGTTCCATAGCCCTGGAAAGCACACCATCGATGCGGTATTTGATCACCACGCCATCCGGTCCGGATTCGATATGAATGTCGCTGGCCCGTTTCTGCAGGGCATCCACCAGGGTGGTATCGATCAACTTGATAACCGGACTGTGCGCCTCTTCTTGCGTCTCGCCCAGCAGCAGATCCTTATCTTCCCGCGGCCTGCCATTGGCCAGGCCCCTAAACTTTTCCAGCGTGCTTTCAAGGGCTTCGCCGGTGGTGCCGCGACTGCCTGCGGCTACGCGCTGGATCTGGCTCTTGCCGGCAATTTTGAGGGTTACGGGGCCGCCTATCTGCCATTCGAGCTGATTCAGGCGCGAGATATCCGTGGGATCAGCGGTCGCCACCACCAGATCCTCGCCGGCATACTCAAGAGGGACAACCCCGAACCGCACCACAAGGTCTTCCGGAAGACCTGCGGGAGGTGCGAAATCGGAATCCAGTGAGGACAAATCAACATAGTCCATGCCAAACTGGCGCGCCAGTGCCTGGGCAAGGATCTCGTCCTCAAAAAAGCCGAGTTCGACCCCGGTCTCACCAAAACGCAGGCCGCTGGTTTTCATCCTCTCGAGGATTATTTCGGTCTGACCCGGAGCAATCGCCCCGGTCTCAGCCAGCAATTCGCCAATTTTTAGCCAGCGATAGGCCATACGCTTGACTCCCTGCGCTCATCCAACCGTTCCGGCCAGTTGGAAAACGGGCAAATAGATCGCTATCACAATCCCGCCGATGACCAACCCGACGAAAACCAGGACCAGCGGCTCAAGAAGACTCGCAATCCTCTCCAGACGGTTGTCAATCTCCGATTCATAATAATCGGCAACCTCGTCAAACATCTGCTGTAGGTTACCGCCTCTCTCACCGGTAGCCAGCAAACGGTTGGCCACCGGTGGGAAAACCGCATGCCAGGCAAGCGCATCCCCCAGATTTTCACCTTCATTGAGGGAACCGATGACAGCCGCCAGACCCTTTTGAATAACCACATTGTTCAAAACACCCCTGGCAAGCTCAAGCGCCTCGACCAGGGGTAATCCGCTGCCGAGAATAGTCCCGGTGGTTCTGCAGAAATTCACCAGCGCACTCAATCGAAAAAAATCACCCAACCAGGGCAGGCGCAGCAGCGTCTCATCGAAAATCACTCTGCCTTTGGGCGTTCTTATGAAATGTCCAACCGCCAGAAAAAGGACCCCGGCCATCAACAGGATCAGGAACCAGCCCCGGGATAACAGTTCGGCGCTGTACAACACTATGCGGGTCAGAAGCGGCAATGCGACCTGCGCATCGGCATAAATCCGCACGAAGCTCGGCACGACGAAAAAAATCATGAAGAGGAGAACCAGCATGGTGGCGCAGGCCAGAACCAGGGGATACATTGCGGCGGACTTCAAACGGTCACGCAGGCGCAACATCCTTTTCTGATACTCAAGGTAGCGAAAAAGAGTCTGGGCGAGATCGCCGGTCTTTTCGCCAGAGGCAACGGTTGCAACGAACAGGGACGGAAAAAATTCGGGAAACAGTGAAAAAGCATGGGAAAGAGAACTGCCGCCTTCAACGGCGCTCCGAACATTTTGCAGAACTTCCTTGACGACAGGAGGATCCTTTTCCTGTTCAAGGGACTGGAGCACTTCAAGAATGGGCATTCCCGAGCGAAACAGGACAAGCATTTCCTGATTGAACAACAAAAACCTTTTCTGCGGCCAACGGTTTTGACGAAGCGGCCTGAATAACGCAACAGGCAAAAACACGCGTCGCATCTGAAAAACGCAACACCCCTCCTCCGCCAGGCTTTCCTGGAGTTCGAACCGGTTGCGGGCGTGGCAGGAGCGATAGACAACCCGTCCGTCAGATGTACCGATCTTGCAGATAAAAAGGGCCATGGTTGACAAAAGTGTACCACAGCCAGGTAAAGATAAAATCAGGTGCCTGAAAACAGAAGAGGCATCGCAAATTGCGATGCCTCTCGTTTTATGGCGGGGCTGACGGGACTCGAACCCGCGACCTCCGGCGTGACAGGCCGGCGTTGTAACCGACTCTACTACAGCCCCTTTTGTGTATTTGTGCAGGCGCCAACGCGCCAGTGTTATGGTGGGCGAAACAGGGATCGAACCTGTGACCCTCGGCTTGTAAGGCCGATGCTCTCCCAGCTGAGCTATTCGCCCGTTTTAAATGGCGGGGCTGACGGGACTCGAACCCGCGACCTCCGGCGTGACAGGCCGGCGTTGTAACCGACTCTACTACAGCCCCGTATTTTTTTCGCACTAAAATAGGAAACGTCTTCGGCCTCAGGGAAGAGTGGGTCTTATTGCGACCGGGCGTTTCCTATGCGTATCTTCGTTCAGCAGTCTATTTCCGTTATCAGTTAACGGAATCTTTCAGCGCTTTGCCAGGTTTGAACTTGGGCACCTTCGCGGAGGGAATGTCCATTTTTTCACCGGTCTGCGGATTCTGGCCGACACGGGCCGCACGCTCACCGACGCTGAAAGTCCCAAATCCGACCAGAGCCACCTTTTCACCAGCTTTCAGAGCATCCGTGATGACATCGGTAAACGCTTTGATGGCTTTTTCGGTATCGGCTTTGCTGAGCCCTGCTTTTTCAGCCATTGCATTGACAAGATCGGCTTTGGTCACAATATACCTCCACTTTTAATTGAAAGATTTGGTGCCGCTGAAAGTGCGATACTTATATCAGAACTCGAAAAACAGTGTCAAGGGATTATTTCTACTTTTTTGCTAGTGACAAACAGGCCCATCGACACCGAGAGACTGGTCTTTCACCGGACTTGCGGGTGCGAGAGGCGCGGCCATCCCGAGCGCCTGGTCAAGGACCTCGTCCATGTGCGAGACAGCCACTATTTCCAGAGCCGAAAGAATGGCCTGCGGCACGTCTTCGAGATTCTTCCTGTTTTCGGCGGGGATCAACACGCGCTTCAGCCCTGCCCTTCTGGCAGCCAGCAACTTTTCCTTGAGACCTCCGATGGCCAGCACCCGCCCACGCAGTGTGATCTCTCCCGTCATGGCCAGGTTGCGGTCGACTTCCCGCCCGGTAAGCGCGGAAGCCAGAGCGGTCGCCATGGTGATCCCGGCGGAGGGCCCATCCTTGGGAATGGCGCCTTCGGGAACATGAATGTGAATGTCGATTTTATGATAAAACTCCCTTTCCAGCTGGAGAGCCTGCCAGCGCGACCGCACGTAGCTCAATGCGGCCTTGGCGGACTCCTGCATGACGTCGCCCAGCTGTCCGGTTACGATAAGCTTGCCGTGTCCCTGAAGCACCGAGGTCTCGATGGTGAGCAACTCCCCGCCGACCTCGGTCCAGGCCAGGCCGGTGACAAGACCGACACTGCTTTCCTGCTCCCTGACCCCGTACTCGTAACGGTGAACCCCGAGATAGCTTCTGACCGCTTCTTCATCGATATTGAAGTTTTGTTTTTTGTCTTTTGATAAAACCACCTGGCGCGCAACTTTCCGGCAGATATTGGCAATTTCCCTTTCGAGATTTCGCACCCCCGATTCCCGGGTGTAGTGCCGGATGATTCGGTAAATGGCAGCATCGCAGAAGCGAATCCGCAAGGGGTCCAGCCCATGCCCCTTGACCTGTTTGCCAACCAGATATTTTTGCGCGATGTTGACCTTCTCGTCTTCCGTGTACCCTTCCAGGCGGATAACCTCCATCCGATCGAGAAGAGGCCTTGCGATACCGTGCAGGCTGTTGGCGGTAGCGATGAACATCACGTCGGACAGATCGTACTCGATCTCCAGGTAATGATCGCCGAAGGTGGCATTCTGTTCGGGGTCGAGCACCTCGAGCAATGCCGATGAGGGGTCCCCCGGAAGTCGCTGCTTATCTTGTCGATCTCGTCGAAAAGAAAAACCGGATTTTTAACCCCGACCTTGCGCATGTTCTGAACAATTTTCCCGGGCATGGCGCCGATGTAGGTACGCCTGTGCCCGCGGATTTCCGCCTCGTCACGCAACCCCCCCAATGAAATACGGGCGAACTTTCTGCCAAGGGAGCGGGCAATCGATTTGCCGAGGGAGGTCTTGCCAACGCCGGGCGGTCCCACCAGACAGAGAATCGGCCCCTTGATCTTCTTGACCAGTGCCTGTACGGCAAGGTACTCGAGAATACGCTCCTTGACCTTGTCCAGTCCGTAATGATCCGCTTCGAGAATGCTCTCTGCATAGACCATGTCGCGACGGTCCCGGGTTTTTTTCGTCCAGGGCACGGAAACCAGCCAGTCGATATAGTTCCGCACGACGGTCGCCTCCGCCGAACTCGGAGACATCATGCGCAATTTGCGCAATTCTCCCAGGGCGCGCTCTTCGGATTCCGGCGACATGCGCGCATCCTTGATGCGTGTCTCGAGTTCAGCCAGCTCGACCTTGAAATCGTCATTCTCGCCGAGTTCTTTCTGGATGGCCCGCATCTGCTCGTTAAGATAGTATTCCTTCTGACTGCGCTCCATCTGCCCTTTGACCCTCGAACGGATCTTCTTTTCGATTTCGAGGATTTCCACCTCACGGGCAAGCAGTATGACGAGCCTGTCCAGACGCTCCGTCGGATCACAGACGTTCAGCAGTTCCTGTTTTTCCTGCACCCTGAGACCGAGATGCGCCGCCACCGTATCGGACAGCCGTCCGGGATCCTGTGTGCCGGCGACCGAGGCAGCGACCTCGGTCGGAATCTTTTTACTGAGAGAGACGTAGGACTCGAAAAGCTCGCTGACGCTACGCAGCAACGCCTCGAGTTCCGAATCTTCCGCGACGTCCTCGTCATCGAGCCGGGTTACGGCAACCTGAATATGATTTTCCTCGGCGTTCCAGCTGTCGATGCGCGCCCGGACCTGTCCTTCAACCAGCACTTTGATCGTGCCGTCCGGCAGCTTGAGCATCTGTACGACCTGCGCCAGAGTGCCCACTTCGTAGACATCCTCCAGACAGGGGTCGTCGACCTGCGGATCCTTCTGGGTGGCAAGTAAAATCAGCTTATCCCCTTCCATGGCGGTTTCAAGCGCACTGATGGACTTGTCACGCGCTACGAACAGCGGCGTAACCATGAAAGGAAAGATCACAATATCGCGCAAAGGCAGCAGCGGAATGCCGCTGCTGCCTGTGGGTGTGTCCTGTATAGTCATTATGGATTCAGCTTCTCCCGGTAATCGCACCTGCAAGTGGTCCTAGGCCGATTCCGCGCAATCGTAAACGATAATAGGCTTGCCTTGCTGGCGAATGACATCTTCGTTGATAACCACTTCCTTGACCCGGTCCTGGGAAGGGATGTCATACATGACGTCAAGCATGGAGTTTTCGATAATGGACCGCAAACCGCGGGCGCCGGTTTTGCGCTTCAACGCCTCCTCGGCCACCGCGACCAGCGCCCCGTCGGTGAACTTGAGCTGCACTTTTTCCATGTCGAAAAGTTTCTGGTATTGCTTCACCAGCGCATTCCTCGGTTCCTTGAGAATGCGTACCAGAGACTCTTCATCGAGTTCCTCGAGGGTGGCGATCACCGGCAGGCGTCCCACGAATTCGGGAATCAGTCCGAAACGGATCAGATCCATCGGTTCCGTAAGGGCCAGAACTTCGCCGATGCCCATTTCTTTTTTTTCCCTGATTTCGGCGCCGAAGCCCATGACCTTGCTGCCACTGCGCTGTTTGATGATGCCGTCAAGCCCGGAAAAAGCCCCCCCGCAGATGAACAGGATATTGGTCGTATCGACCTTGAGAAACTCCTGCTGGGGATGTTTCCTTCCGCCCTTCGGAGGGACACTGGCCGTCGTGCCTTCGATGATCTTGAGAAGCGCCTGCTGCACCCCTTCGCCGGAAACATCCCGTGTGATGGAGGGCGAATCGGACTTGCGCGCAATCTTGTCCACTTCGTCGATATAAATGATGCCGCGCTGCGCCTTTTCAAGATCGTAATCGGCGGCCTGCAGCAGGTTCAGAATGATGTTCTCCACATCTTCGCCGACATACCCGGCCTCGGTCAGATTGGTGGCGTCGGCAATGGCAAAAGGCACGTTCAACAATCTTGCGAGGGTTTGCGCCAGCAGCGTCTTTCCGCTGCCCGTGGGACCGAGCATAAGAATGTTGCTCTTCTGGATTTCCACCCCGTCGCTGCTCTGAGCGAGTTCGACCCGCTTGTAGTGATTGTACACGGCAACGGAAAGGATCTTCTTGGCCCGCTCCTGACCAATGACGTATTCATCCAGAGCGTCTTTAATTTCGGACGGGCGCGGCAGCCGTTTAGGCCCCGGTTCGCCTCCCCCTTCCAGCTTTGCTTCTTCTGCAATGATGTCCTTGCACAGCTCGATGCACTCATCGCAAATGTAGACATCGGGTCCGGCAATAAGCTTCTTTACATCGTCCTGCCCTTTCCCGCAGAAAGAACAAGTCAGATATCCGGACTTTCCATCACGATCGCTCACATAATCCTCCGTGCTAAAAAGTTCAGGTTTTTCTCTTCACTATGTCGTCAACGATACCATACTTTTTAGCTTCCTCGCTACCCATGAAAAAATCACGTTCCGTATCGGCGGCGATTTTTTCCAGAGACTGTCCCGTATGCCTGGCGAGCACGCCGTTGAGCGTTTCCCGCAAACGCAGGATTTCCTGGGCGTGGATATTGATATCGGTGGCCTGCCCCTGGAAGCCGCCCCACGGCTGATGAATCATGATGCGGGCATGCGGCAGGGCAAAACGCTTGCCTTCGGCGCCGGCGGCAAGCAGCACGGCACCCATGCTGGCGGCCTGTCCCACACAAAGGGTGGAGACAGGACAACGCACATACTGCATGGTGTCGTAAATGGCCATACCCGCGGTCACTACCCCGCCGGGAGAATTGATGTAGAGAAAGATCTCCTTCTCGGGATCCTCGGATTCCAGAAACAGCATCTGGGCGATGATCAGATTGGCTACCTGGTCATCGACAGAACCGCCAAGGAAGATAATCCGGTCCTTGAGCAGGCGGGAAAAAATATCGTAGGCCCGCTCGCCCCGGCCTGTCTGCTCAACTACCATGGGGATAAGACTCATGGAATCACTCCTCCATCATTGCGGATTTTTCGAGGGCTTCCTTGTCAACCATCTCGATTTTGGCCTTGCCGGTCAGAAAGGCCACCACCTTTTCCTCGGCCATCTGCGAAACCAGACTGCGCCGCCGTTCGTCGCTGCTGTAGAAATTCATCACCGCTTCGCGGGGGGCACCGCTGGTTTCGACGATTTCATCCAGTTTGTCCTGGATTTCGTCTTCTTCGATCTTGAGATTTTCCTGGATGGCAATCGCTTCCAGAATCAGGCTGCCCTTAACCTGCCTGATGGCAAGATCGCGGTAGATGTTTTTGAAGGATTCGGCGGTGATCCCCATATCCTCAAGGCGCATCCCCTGGGACTGCATGCGATTTTTGAGGTTTTCCAGCATGAAATCCAGCTGCGAATCCACCATCGCATCGGGCAGGTCAAAAGGATTTGCCTGAATCAGGGCCTGTATCATCCTTTCACGAAATTCCTTTTCAATACGATCCTGTTCCTGTTCCTCGATGCTTTCCCGAATCTTGGTTTTGAGATCCTGGATGCTCTCCAACCCCGCTTCCTTGGCAAAATCTTCATCCAGTTCGGGGAGGATTCGTTCCTTGATGTCATTCAGCCGGACCTTGAAAACCGCAGCCTTGCCGGCGAGATCCTGGTTCCCGTAGTCTTCCGGAAAGGTCACCTCGATGTCTTTTTCCTGCCCGCACTCAATTCCGGCCACCTGGTCCTCAAAACCGGGAATGAAACTGTTTGAGCCGAGTTCCAGTTCATGATTTTCGGCCTTACCGCCCGCAAAAGCCTCACCGTCGACAAAGCCCTCGAAATCGATCACGGCGATATCACCCATCCGGGCAACGGTGCGTTCGCTCTTTTCGACCTTGGAGCGGCTTTTGCGCATCTGCTCCAGTCTCTCTTCAACGACCTTGTCGTCGACGGAGAATGTTTCTTTCTTGAGTTCGAGACCCAGATAATCCTTCGCTTCGATTTTCGGACGAACCTCGACATGGGCCTCGTAGGTGAACGCCTGCCCGGCTTTCAGCAGGCTGTTGTCCACGATTTCAGGAACGGAAACAGCATCGATCTTCTGTTCGACCAGGGCTTTGAAAAAGGTTTCGTTAACCAGTTTTTCAAAAACCTGCGCCTCCACGGAAGGTCCGAATTGCCGCTCAAGAACATTGCGAGGCACTTTGCCGGGACGAAAACCGGGAATTTTTGCGGTTTTGGCCAACTTGGCGAATGCTTTACCAAATTCGACATCAACCGTTTCGGCGGGAATTTCAAAGGAAAGCTTTTTCTTGACGGCGTTGACATCTTCAACTTTAACATTCATTGCTATTACCTCGCGAAAAATAATTGGCGATTCGTTACATCAATTCGTGAATTCAGTCGACCGTACCGCCGTCTCCCCGATAAATTCCCGGAAGACCGGCAGCGTATTCCGACACGTCCACACCCCTGTGTTCAGGGGCATCAAGGGGGTTGCGAATCTGAATGGTGCGAGAGGGGGGAGTCGAACCCCCACGGTTGCCCGCTGGATCCTAAGTCCAGTGCGTCTGCCAGTTCCGCCACTCTCGCAAATCGTGAAGCCGGCGCTTGCCGCGGTCGTCATCCGACGTGGAGGCTTATCCCCTGATTGCGGCACCGGGCAATTAAAACAAAAAGCCCGTCACTCGTCAACCGGGCCAGATCCCTGGGATCCGGCGCCCTGGTCAAACGGCAGACGGGCATGGTCGATAAATGGGGTGAGTGAAGGGGCTCGAACCCTCGACAACTGGAGCCACAATCCAGTGCTCTACCAACTGAGCTACACCCACCATGAAAGCGGCGGAATTGTACTTAACCGTCACACACTTTGTCAAACAATTTTTTCCGGTCCCGGCTGCCGCCTGACGGCCCCGCCGTTGCCTCACTGCCGGCCCGGTAACATCCCCCGCGGCCTGACCACTCGATAAATCAGCCCAGGCACCACGATCGGAGGCCAGGAATATATGCCAAGGGCAAGGTGAAGTCAACAAAAAACAAACATCTCGAACCTGTGTTCATGAGTCCTGGCTTTCCTGCGGAAAACCCACGGTATCCATCCGTGGTTTCCGCATGAACGGGATGCTGGGAATAATTCCGGTGGAAGCGCGCAGCGGATGGGGAAACGCCTGCCGAAACAAGGGCCCGAGATGGGTAAGCGGAGAATTTCCTTGATAAAGTAAATGACGATTTCTATAATTGCGCATTTAAGGCTATTCAATGGATCGGAAAACAAATGTCCCTGTTTATAAGCCTCGAAGGCATTGAAGGCTGCGGCAAGACCACGCAGATTAAAGTTCTGGCCTCCCGGCTCGAAGACCTCGGGATCAGGGTATTGGTTACCCGTGAACCCGGCGGCTGTCCCATTTCCGACCAGATCCGGCAGATTCTCCTGAATCCCGGCAACAACCTGCTGGTAGCTAAAGCCGAGCTGCTTCTGTATGCGGCGGCACGGGCGCAACATGTGGATGAAATCATCGCTCCGGCGCTTCAAAAAGGCGCCATCGTCCTGTGCGATCGCTTCAGCGACGCGACTCTGGCCTATCAGGGATATGGTCGCGGACTTGACCTGGAACTCATCCACCTGTTGAACGATGTGGCGGCCGGGACCTGCCGTCCGCATCTCACCCTGCTGCTGGACATGCCCGCGGAGCAAGGCATCACCAGAGCCCGGGCGCGCAACGCCGCCAGTGCAGGACCGGACGAAGACCGCTTCGAGCAGGAGGCGCTGGCCTTTCATCTCAAGGTCCGCCAGGGTTACCTGGAACTGGCGCGCCGGGCACCCTCCCGCTTCAGAATTATCGACGCAGACGGTACCCCCGAGCAGGTTGCCGACCGCATCTGGCAGGTCACTTCGGCAATGGCCATGGCGGCAGGGAGGGCCTGATGTTCAACAGGATTCTGGGGCACCAGCAACAGAAAAACCTGTTGCAAAGAGCCGTCTCTTCGGGGCGGTTGCCGCACGCCTATCTTTTCGAGGGACCCGAAGGTGTCGGCAAGCGCCTCGTCGCCCTGGCGCTGACACGCATGCTGTTTTGCGCCTGCGGCAACAGTTGCGGCAACTGTCCGGCCTGCCACAAGATAGACCATCATAATCATCCGGATCTCCATCTGCTCGGGCCGGACGGAGCATCCATCAAAATCGAACAGATCCGTGCCCTGCAGAAGGAATTGTCCTACCGGCCGCTGGAAGCTTCCCACAAGGTATGCATTATCGACGGCGCCGAAAAGATGAATCCCGCCGCCGCCAACTCCTTGCTGAAAACCCTGGAGGAACCGCGTCCACAAACCCTGATAATTCTGCTGACCCCGGCACCGGATGCGGTGCTGCCCACGATCCGGTCACGCTGCCAGCGGCTGCCCTTTTCCCGCATCCCCAGGGAAAAACTGCAGGAAGTGCTGGCCGCGCAGCTGAACCTCGACGATATCCAGTCGCATGTTTTGGCAACGTTGTCCGAAGGCAGTTTCAAAAAAGCCCTTGGCAAGGACCGTGATCTGTACCTGCAGCGGCGCAGGGAACTTCTTAAACAAATCGCAGGGCTCAGCCCGGGGAGCATACTTCCCCTGCTCCAGCTCGCTCAGGACATCGCCGAAGAAAAAGATCTTGTTTTCGATATCCTCGAAATCATTCAGGCCTTTTACAGGGACCTGCTGCTGCTGAAGCACGGATGCACAGTCGAGGAACTGGTGAACATCGACATGCTGGAAACCCTCGAGCAGGTGTCTCGCAGGGAAGACATCATTACCATCGTCAGAAAACTCACCGCCCTGCTGGCTTCACGACGACACCTCGAAAGGAACGTCAACCGACAATTGGCAATGGAAGTACTGCTGCTGCAACTGGTGGCCTGAACCGTTGCCTTACAGGAATACAGCAACTTATGACTAGACTCGTTACCATAAAATTTCGCACCGCGGGAAAACAGTATCACTTCAATGCCGGGGAACTGGAACTCTCACCGGGACAGGCGGTCATCGTCGAAACGGAACGCGGCCGCGCTCTTGGCACCGTCGTAACCCCTCCCCGGGAGGTTACCGAAAACGAAACACCGGAAAACCTCAAAAAAATCCTTCGCGTGGCAACAACCGAAGACATCGCACAGGCGGAAAATTCCGCGGCCAGAGAAAAAGAAGCCTTCCGGTTTTGTCTCGAACGCATTAAATCCCGGCAGATGGACATGAAGCTTGTTCGTGCGGAATATCTGTTCGACGGCTCCAAGATCATTTTTTTCTTCACCGCCGACGGCAGAATCGATTTTCGCGAACTGGTCAAGGATCTTGCGCATTATTTTCATACCCGCATCGAAATGCGTCAGATCGGGGTCCGTGACGAAGCGAAGCTTATCGGCGGCATTGGCATCTGCGGACGCTCCCTTTGTTGCTGCACGTTTCTCACGGACTTCGTGCCGGTTTCGGTGAAAATGGCCAAGGAACAGGGACTGGCCCTCAATCCCAGCAAAATATCCGGGCAATGCGGACGTCTGCTGTGCTGCCTGAACTACGAATACAAAACCTACCTTTCCCTCAAGCAGCAATTGCCCAAATGCGGGAGACAGGTAAAAATCGAAGGCCAGGAAGGGGAAATCGTCGGGCAGAACGTTCTGGACCAGACCATAACCGTTAAACTCGATGAAAATCAGCAGGTCGAAGTCCCTCTGGACAAAGTGGAGATTTCGGAGGCCAGAGAAAAGTCATCCCCGCCCGAGGAGGCTCCCGCCTCCAGAAAACGTTCCAGAGGATCTTCGCGGCCCCGAAGAAGCCCGCGATCCGGCGATGACGCCAAAACCGCCCGCAGCGAAGAACAAAAACCGGCTCAGACCTCATCTCCTGCACCGCCGGCCGAAACCAAGCGCCGAGAGGGAAAACCCGTGCGCCGTGGCGGAACGGCGCCGCAGGAAAACGAGTCGGGCGCACCCAAAAGGCCCAGGAGAAAAAACCGTCCCAGGAACCGCTCACCCAAAAATCCGCCTTCAGGAGATAAATCATGAGCCAGCGCTTTTATGTGACCACTCCCATCTACTACGTAAACGACGTGCCTCACATCGGTCATGCCTACACCACCGTCGCCTGCGACATGCTGGCCCGCTACAAACGCGCGCAGGGCAATGAGGTCTTTTTTCTTACCGGCACCGACGAGCACGGACAGAAAGTCGAAAAAGCTGCGCAGACCAAGGGGGAAACCCCCCTCGAACTGGCTGACCGGGTGGTAAAGCGCTACCAGGCATTATGGGAAAAACTGAATATCTCCCACACCGATTTTATCCGCACCTCACAGGAGCGGCACAAAAAAGGCGTCTGCAACCTGTTCGAAAAACTGCTGGCATCCGACGATATCTACCTTGGAGAGTATGAGGACTGGTATTGCACGCCCTGCGAAACCTTCTGGACGGAAACCCAACTGGTGGACGGATGCTGTCCCGACTGCGGCAGGCCGACGGACAAGCTTAAGGAAGAATCCTATTTTTTCCGCATGAGTCGCTACCAGGAAGCGCTGCTGCGGCATATCGAAGAGCACCCTGATTTCATCCAGCCCAGATCGCGGCGCAACGAGATCCTCAACTTCGTTCGCGAAGGCCTGCGCGACCTCTCCATTTCGCGCACCTCGTTTTCCTGGGGAATCCCGGTTCCGGGCAATGAGCGGCATGTCATCTACGTCTGGTTCGACGCGCTCACCAATTACATCACCGCCCTGGGCTACCCCGACGACCCCGACGGCCATTACCGGCAGTACTGGCCTGCCGACGTGCATGTCATCGGCAAGGATATTCTGCGCTTTCACACCGTTTACTGGCCGACCTTTCTTCTGGCCGCCGGTATCCCCCTGCCGAAAAAGGTCTTTGCCCATGGATGGTGGACCGTCGAAGGGCAAAAAATGAGCAAGAGCCTGCAGAACGTGGTGGAACCCAACATGCTGGTCGACAAGTACGGCGTCGACGCAATCCGCTATTTTCTGCTGCGGGAAGTTCCCTTCGGGCTGGACGGGGATTTCTCCCATGCGGCGCTTGTTCACCGCATCAACTCGGATCTCGCCAATGACCTGGGCAATCTGCTGAGCCGATCCACTGCCATGCTCAACAAATACTTCGACGGTCTGCTGCCCGAACCGAAGGATCGCAGGCCGCAGGACGAGCCTTACATTGCGGCCTTTGCGGAAACGGTCAAAAATGTGGACCATTTCATGGCCGACCTCGCCTTCAACAAGGCCCTGCAGGCCATCTGGGAACTCATCGGTCTCGGCAACAAGTACATCGACGACACCGCCCCCTGGTCATTGGCCAAGGACGATTCCCAGAAGGAGCGCCTCGGCACCGTGCTGTACAATCTGCTGGATTCGTTGCGGCTGATAGCGGTTCTGATCGCCCCGGCCATGCCGGAGACCGCCTGCCGGATCCTCGAAATCCTCGGGTGCGACCCGACGGCCCTGTGTCTGACCGGCAAGGACAGCTGGGGCGTCCTTAAACCCGGCACCCACATTGCCAAAGCCAGGCCTCTTTTCCCGCGCATCGAATCGGACTGAAACACCCGTTATGCCAGCAACCTTTGCCGGGGGCGCGTCAGCGCCCCTTGATTTTTGGAGCCACATCCCATGAGCCAGACACTGCCGCCGCTTATCGACACCCATGCCCACCTCGACAGCCATCAGTATGAAGGTGACCGTCAGGAGGTGATCCAGCGCGCACTGCGTGCAGGCATCTCTCATATGATCACCATCGGTTGCGATCTTGCCAGTTCCCGTGCCTGTGTGAAGCTGGCCGAACAATATGAAACCCTGTATGCCGCCATAGGGGTCCACCCGCACGACGCTGCAACCCTCGATGACGCGGCCCTGGCGGAGCTGGAACAGCTGGCGGGCCGCTGTTCCAAAGTGGTAGCCATCGGAGAAACCGGGCTTGATTACTACCACCAGCACTGCCCCCGGGACGTTCAGCAGGAAGCCTTCCGCCGGCAGATACGCCTGGCGCGAAATCTCGGCAGGCCGGTGATCATCCATGACCGCGACGCGCACGAGGATGTGATCGCCATCCTGCAGCAGGAAAACGCTTCAGAGTGTTGCGGCGTGCTGCACTGTTTCAGCGGCGATTCGGCAATGGCCCAAAAATGTCTCGACCTGGGGTTCTACCTGTCCTTTCCCGCCACCATCACCTATCCCAAAAACGACCTGCTGCGCGAGGTTGTCAAACAGCTTCCGACCGAGCGACTGCTGATTGAAACCGACTGCCCCTATCTTTCGCCGCAACCTTTGCGCGGTAAACGCAACGAACCGGCCCTGCTGCGCCACACCGCCGAGGAAGTGGCCCGCATCAAGGGCCTGAGCGTGGTCGACGTATCGAGGATAACCAACCTCAACGCCTATCGACTGTTCGGCATCGGGCAAGTTGATTTATCCGCCAAAATAGCCTACAGGATTCGCAATTCCCTGTATCTGAATATCACCAACCGCTGCAGCAATGCCTGTGTGTTCTGTGCAAAGTTCCGGGATTTCGCGGTCAAGGGCCATCAGCTCAAACTCGATCGTGAACCGTCCTGCGAGGAAATCAAGCGGGCCATCGGCAACCCCAAAAATTATACGGAGGTTGTCTTCTGCGGCTATGGCGAATCCTTGCTGCGGCTGGATGTCGTGCGCGAAATCGGGCGCTGGCTGCACGCACAGGGCGTACCGGTCCGGATCAATACGGACGGTCTGGCGAATCTGGTTTACGGCCGCAACATTCTCCCGGAACTGGGAGAATTCGTGGACGCCATTTCCGTCTCCCTCAATGCCGCCGACGCGGCCACCTACCAGAAAATCTGCCGCTCATGCTTCGGCGACGCCGCCTACCAGGCCGTCAAGGATTTCATCCGGGAAGCGGCAAAATACATCCCCTCCGTCACGGCCAGCGTGGTCGCCATGCCCGGCATCGATGTCGAGGCTTGCCGCCGGATCGTCGAGCAGGAACTGAAGGTCGATTTCCGGGTGCGCCCGTACAATGAGGTCGGATAAACCCGATCCGGAGTCCAGGGATTGAGACCGGAGAAAAAACCGGTGGCAATATCACCCTTGCGAATATCGGTTAAAATGAAAACAGGGTGAAACAAGCCGGGTTCCTTTCTGAAACCTTGCCCTCTTGCGACAGCATCAGCAAAGGAGGTCTGACATGAAAGGGCTTCTCATCAAGGATCCGACCCATTGGCGCGATGCGTGGTCGGCTCACATCGCTACGCATATGGCAATATGCGATTCGACGTATAACCTGCTGATCTTTGACGAGCGCCACAGCGCCGAAGAAATCACGGCGCAGATCGCGGAGGCGCCGGAGCACGTCTTCCAGATCATCGATCTTGAAGAAGCGGCCGAGCATTGCTGTGATTTTGTCAGCGACGCGGGCAGATACTACAGGCGCGTCCGAGCGGGCCGGCCGCGGACCGCCGGATAGCAGGGGAGCGAACAAAAAAAGACGCGCTACGCAGGAGGTCACGGTAACGCGTCAAAAGATGGAGGGTCAGACCTTTGCTCGCCAACCGTTCTAGCAACAGGCGTTTACGAACAGGTCTTTGTATTTCAATGCTAGCCGGAACCAAAGGTTTTCACCACGTCATTTCGCGTAAAAACCGGCAACCGATACAACATTATCCGACTGTGCATTTAAACAGGACTCGCCGCCCTGCAGCGGCGAAACATCCACCCCGGGAGCCGCACGGGCACAGCTTCAGTGCCTGGAGGGGCCGTGCTTCAGTGGCAGGATCCTGGCGCCCGGGCGCGGTTGTCCCTGCCGTTCGGCAAGACAGCTCAAAGGATCGTTCAAAACGCGGCTGAATTCTTCAAACTGTTCCCAGAATATTCCTGCCATGGCATTCATGCGGCTGACAGGATCACGGTAGCGCCTCAGTTTCATTTCCAGCTGAAACTGCAGGCCCCGTGCCCGCTGGCGATGCTCTTCGGGAAAAGTCTCGATGGTGCGCCGAATAATGTCCGCCCGCATTTTTTCGAAAGCTTCCGGGTCCTTCTGGTACAAGCCGATCATGGCCAGGATCTGGCTGTTTTCCCCGCGGTTCTTCATAGCGCCACCTCCTTCGCGAAGGTTGTCGAATGCGCCCTCCCTGGCAGGTCCTGTCACATCCTGTGCCGGCTCAACATTCCCGGGACAAGCCATCGAGTTCGATAATGCGGCATCCGGGCTGCAGCGCCCTCCACAGGGTATTGGCGTGCCCGCAGCAAATCCCCGCCCGCGACACCGCCTCCGCAAAATGCGGTGCTGTCCATGGCGGCATCGCGGCGAGCCGGGTGCGCGCCGTCGCAAGCCAGTCGCGCAGCGTATTCTCGACGACAAAGATCCTCGCCTGCTGAAAATTGGATCCGAAAAACCTGACCATCAGACAATCCTGGTTTTCAAGCAAATGCAGAACCCGCCGGTCCGAATCCCTCTGAAAATCCAACCAGGAGGCATAGACATACCGTACCACCTCCCCCACGCTCAGAAGGATGCCGACCGCGCCGGTCTGTTCAAAAACAAACAGCCCCCCTCGCAAGGCGGCTCTGGAGTCGCCGAAATAGGCGATGGTCGGCGTTCTTTCCAGTACCTGGATAACGACCTGATCCATCATCCGCCCGGAAAACGCGAACGCCATCTGTTCGAAAACATAATCCTTCAGAGGTTTTTCGGCCATCGTCACCGCCAAGCGGCACCCCCTGTTCCAAAGAATCGCGAATGCCGGAAAAGACGTGCTTGCCGCAAGAATTTGATTCTTTTATACTTGCACTTCATGCTGCATACCCGGATCCGGCCTCCGGATCGGGCGCCGGCAGGGCTTTGTGCCTGCGCGGGGTTTCCGGATGAAGTCTTTTTTCATTTTATCCTGCTGCCGGCATTCGGGAAAGCAACGGCAGAAATATTTTTGTTGAGTCAGCTTTCATCCGGAGTTTCCGGATGGATACGAGTTATTATTCCGTGCGGACTCTTTTGAAGTTCGCGGATCAACTGCGACGCTTTCCCGGAAAAGCGAAACAGCTGCAACGGAGGCGGGATCCAACCATGCCCAGAAACGGCATCCTTTACGAGCAGGTCACCGAAGCCATCGTCACTCTGCATCAGAACCGGAAAAAGGTCACGGTCAGGGCGATTCAGGCTCTCACCGGTGGTTCGATGTCAACCGTGCTCAAGCACTACCAGCGCTGGCAAGGCGAACAGCTGGGCCAAGACGCCGACCATCCCGGCATTTCGGACCAGCTGCTAGAGGCTTTGCAACGGGAACTGCGCAACCACGCCAGACGGACTCTGCTGAACACAAATGCCCGCCTTGAGCAAAACGATGAAAATTGCCGCCGCGCCGAAGCCGCCCGCGCCGCAGCGATGGCGCGCATCCTGGAACTCGAAGGGCAACTGCAGAAGGCCCACGGCCAGATACGCCTGCTGCAAAAGGAGCTTCGACAACAGGGGCTGCTCCTGGAGCAAACTCGTGACAATGCCGTGCGCCTGGAAGGCGAACTGCAACAGCAGCGTCAACAGAACCGGTCCCGTCCGCCCCGCAACGCTACGGTCGCCAAACCCGCGTTGCCCAGCACCTGCGACGACGCCCAGCAGGAAACCTTCGAGTTTTAACGATCAAGCCCTTCCCCGGGCGGTTAGCCCCGCCGGTCAACCACGATTCACGCACCCTTCCCTTCGCAAAACCACTCTATAAACCACTGCCTGCCGCAAACCGTTCCCCCACGCGGCAAGGAAACCCCGTCACGACGAAAATCGGGAAAAAGCAAATTCTTGACACCTGTCAAGGGAGCCTCCGGCCGTTTGTGGAAGGATACAGTCAACGAATCAACAAACAACACTGCCACGCCTGAGCGAAGGGAGATAGAGCATGAAACGGAATATCATTCATATCGATGAAGAAAAATGCAACGGTTGCGGTCTCTGCGTACCGGCCTGCGCCGAAGGCGCGATTCAGATCATTGACGGCAAGGCACGCCTGGTGGCGGACAACCTGTGCGACGGACTCGGCGCCTGCCTCGGCCATTGCCCTCAGGACGCGATTCACATCGAGACCCGCGAAGCCGATGCCTTTGATGAAGCCGCGGTAACGGAAAAACTCGGCGGCAAAACCGCCACCGCCCATCCCCCGGCACATGGGCATGGCGGATGTCCTTCAGCGCGCACCATGTCGTTGAGCCGGCCGACTCCCGTCGTGGCGGACGCGCAGGCGCCGCAGGCGTCGGCGCTGGGCAACTGGCCGGTACAGCTCAAACTGATTCCGGTGACGGCGCCGTTCCTCAAGGAGGCCGATCTGCTGCTGGCCGCTGACTGCGCCCCCTTTGCTTACGCCGATTTTCATCGCGAACTGCTGGCCGGCAAGGTGCTGCTTATCGGCTGCCCCAAACTGGACGATGCCGCGGAGTACAAGGAAAAACTCGCGGCCATCCTGTCGCAGAACCAGATACGGTCACTGACCGTAGCCTATATGGAAGTACCCTGCTGCTCGGGGCTGGTACAGCTGGCGCAGCAGGCTCTGGCAACAAGTGGCAGCCCGCTTGAGCTGCAAAAAGTATGTATCGGCATTCGCGGAGAGCGGCGCTGACGAGACAATAAAAGCCCTGGCCGATTCGACTGCCGGCCAGGGCTTTTAAATTCAGGGGCGGGGCGGATCAATCTTCCGCGGTGGTCGGTCCGATAACCGTCGTTACTCTGGCGATGCTGTTGGCGGGAAAACCGCCTTTTTGGGCATGTTCCCGTATGGCATTTTCATCGGGAGCGATATACACGCAATAAATCTTGTCGGCCGTAACAAAACTCTCCAGCCATTGAATCCGGGGACCCATGTCGTTCAGGATCGCACAGGAAGACTGGGAAATGTTCTGCAGGTCCTGGGCAGAAAGGCTGCCTGCACCCGGAAGCTCCCGTTCGATGATGAATTTGGGCATGTTTTTTTCCTTTCCTTGGCGGCAAGAGGCACATGACGATCGGATCGGTGGCAATCCATCAAACACTGTTTCAAAATGCCTCATTTCCGGCCTGGAAGCAATCAAAAAAAACGGAATGCCGCATGGCTGCGACACGGCCGGAATCCGCTATTCCCGGATGCGGGAAATCTGGATGTCGGTGCCGCCCTGTTTCCCGTTTTCCGACAGCACGATGGTTTTGACCGTGGCATCTTTTTCGATGGTCAGGGTCACCATCCTGCCGGTCGGCATGGCCATTTCGAACACCCGGGGCTGCTGGTTTTTCAGCTCTTCCTTGTAGTATTGGGCCACCTTGTCGATCGCGTCGTTACTATGCACGGAAACCGAAAAAACCGAGCCGGCCCCCTGCTCGGCCTGGTTTTCAAACTGCATCGTGCCGCCCTGCCCCGCTGTGGCGCCGGGATACAGAGAGATGCCAAGATCCTCCGGCAGAACGGTTTTGCCATATTCCATAGTGGCGGTGCCTTCCTTTCCGGTTACCGTTACTTTGTCGGGTTCTCCAGCGGCATCCCGCGTTACGGTAACATCGCCCTCCTCGCCGGAGTAAACTGTTTCTTCCTTCTTACCGCACCCGCTCAGCATGACCAGCACACCGAACACGACCATCACCGTTTCGAGTCTCATGGAAACATCTCCTTTTCGAAAACAAGAAAAAGAACAAGCGCAGCCGGCAAATCCGGCTTTTCAGGTTCCGGCAGGCCCGTATAGCATACCGGGGTTACAACGTAATCCAACCATCAAACAGGGGAAAATACAATGCCGTCCGTACTTCGCGCCCCGGATCCATCGCCCGGTACAGACGCTCATAGATGTCGAGCTGCGTCCGGTAGATTTGCGCCTGCTGTTGCAGAAAGATTTCCCTGTCGCCATCCCTGCTGTCCACGGTTTTATAATCGATGATCCACCGGACTCCAGCGCCATCCACAAAAGTACGATCGATTTCGGCATGTACCAGGCGGCCATCCAGCACACCGGACAGGGCTATCTCGCAGCCCGCCTGCGCATGCTCGCCGAGAATCCAGCGTCCACGGTCGCTGCCGAGGGTCAGAACCAGGGCCGTCACGACGGATTCCACAGCCCCGGCCAGTCGATCCCGGGCCACGCCGAAGCGGGCCAGACGATGAATGAAGTTCGGCCGCTGCCTTTCCACCCGCGCGAGGTCCCACCCATCGAGCCCATCCGTTGCGATACGCTCCAGGCAGGCATGCACAAGCGTTCCGATGTGGCGGCCATCCTCGGTCTCTGGCAGCAGGGTTTCCGGTCCGGAATGCGTCGCGGTCGCGGAGGGCCGCAGAATGTCCACCGCTGCATCGTCGCAGCCGGAAGGCAGCTCCGGCAAGGTCCATCCGCAAGCCAACCGCCGCACCGTAATGACTGATGCCGGCGAGACCGGGGCAAGCGGCGTTTCCGCAGGCAGGCCCTGGAAACAGGCCTCGACGGCCGGCCAGAGCTTTTCCAGAAAAGATCCGGAGGCCGGGCGGTAATCTCCGGCGGCCGAAACCGATGCGTACCCGAGCAAATGAAGATACTTTTTGGCCCGGGTGGCCGCCACATAAAGAACCCGTGAAACTTCAAGATCGCTCTTCTGCTTTTCAATCCGACCGATGGCATCGTAGATGGGATCGCGACTCTGCCCGTCCAGAGGGGCCAGAGGCGCAAGCAGCAACCCGGCTTCGGGAAGATCGAGCCAGCGCATCAGGGGCGGATCCTCGACCCGCGGGCTGCGGCCCAATCCGGGCAGAATGACGGTATCGAATTCCAGTCCCTTGGCCTTGTGGATGGTCATGACCTGCAGCGTGTCGTCGGCTGCGGGATCGGCAGCGGCGAACAGCTTGTCCAGCTTTGCCGCCAGATCTTCCAACGGCAGCAAGTCACCGCCATGATCGAGCCTTTCCAGTACCCCGAACAGCGTGGCGGCATCGGCCATGCCTGCCTCATCCAGACAGGCCGGACCGCCGAGAGCCAGCCAGGCCCCTTCCACCAGCATGCGCAGCGGCACCCGCCCGCGCTGGCCGCGAGCCTGGTTTAAAACCGACAGGCAGCGTTCCAGGCGCCTGCGGCCATCGCCGGAAAGCAGCGCCAGCCGCTTCGGTTGCCGCAGCAGTTCGGGGAGCGTGGCGTCCGGCATGTCGCCACAAAGCGCGTGAAGATCGGCCAGGCTCAAACCACACCATGGCGCCCGCAACACCGCCAGCCAGGCAACACGGTCGGCGGGATGCAGCAGGGCGCGGGTCAGCGCGCAGATATCGCCGGCGATGGGCCTGTCTTTCAAAGAATCGATCTCCTGGGCGCGAAACCGCAGCCCCTCCTGCTGAAAAACGCGCAGGATTTCCCTGAGGTGACTGCGCGCCCGCACCAGAACGGCGACGGTGCCCTGCGGATCATCGCGGCGCGCCTGGCGCACCAGTTCCACCACCCGCAGGGCCTCGACGCGGTCGTCGCGCTCCGCCTGGGGGTGAAACATCACCGCCGTGCCCGACAGGCTTTCGCGCGCCGCGACCGAGGGAGCATAGGTCACGCTGCCCAGGGCCGCATCCTCACGCTCGGGAAACAGGACCGGAAAGACACGGTTGACCCATTCGACAATCCCCTGCTGGCTCCGGAAGTTCGCGGTGAGGTACAGCGGCTGCAACGGCAACTGATGCAGCCCGGCCTGCCGCGCCTCCAGGTAAAGGCCGACCTCCGCTTCGCGGAAACGGTAGATGGACTGCATCGGATCCCCCACCAGAAACAGGCTCCTGCCATCACCGTGCTGCCAGCCGGCGGTCAGTTTTTTCAACAGGATGAACTGCCCCCAGGAGGTATCCTGAAACTCGTCCACCAGGATATGGCGAATCCGGCTGTCGAGATGCAGCAGCAGATCGGTGGGCGCGTCCATCTCGCCGAGGGACCGGTCCGCGGCAAGGGCAACCTCGACAAAATCGCACTGCCCCGTCTCCCTGAAGATCAGCCAGAGCTCCGCGACGGCGCGCGGCAAAAGTGCGGTGAGCGCCTCCAGCACCTGCCACTGGTCCTCCTCATAAACCACCGGCGGCAAACCGCGAACCTTGTCAAATCCCTCCACCACGCCGTCCGCAGCGGCAAGTTCCTCCAGCAGCCGGTTCATGGCATCCTTCATGGAAGCCAAAGGCTCCTGCCGGCCGGCGGGAAACCCGCAATTTTTATCCAGACGTTTACGCAGGGTGCCGGCACGGGTCAGAAGCAGCTCGGCAAACCCTTGCCATTGCAGCAAACAATCCGCCGACGCTGCGGGAAAATCGTCCAGCCCGGCCAGGCGGCGGATACCGTTTTCGATCTCTTGATCCTGCAGATTCGAAGCCGCAAAAGCGCCGAGGCGCGCCATCTCCTGCCGCTGCCGGGGGTCCAACCGCTGGTACAGGTGGCCAAGTTCGGCGTCCACCAGGTTACGCAGGCCGCCCTGCAGCAGCCCGCGCCGCTGCTCCGCCCGGAAACCGCAGAGATGCCGCAGCCACTGATCCCGCCGGCAGAGCATGCCGGCCAGCAGGTCGCGCAACCGCTCCATGCGATTGTCGAGATGCGACAGGAGCAGACGGGCGGACGCACCGCAAAGGCTATCGTCATCGGCCAGGCCCAAAACCCTTTCGGCGGCCTGGCGATAGAGATCCCCGGCGTCTTCGACAACCGAGGCGCCGGCGCCAAAACGGGACAGCCACGGCATGCGGCGCACCAGAGCGGCGCAGAAACTGTCGATGGTCTGCACCCCGAGGCGCACGGGATTCTGCAGCAGCCGCCAGTCGCGGCGCGCATCGTTGGCCAGCACCGCCCGCGCCAGCCGCCAGGTGGTGGCGGCATGATCGGCTTGCGGCTTTGGCCCCTGAGCGACCTCCAGTGCCGCCACCAGACGATCCCGCATTTCCCCGGCAGCCTTGCGGGTAAAGGTGATGGCAAGCACCTCTTCGGGTTGCGCCGCCGCACCGAGCAGAGCGAGGATGCGCTGGATGAGCAGTTCGGTCTTGCCGCTGCCGGCCGGAGCCTGAACGATAAAGGATTCCAAAGGGTTGAGTGCCTGCTGACGCGCGGCAAGATCCGGCGGCTGAGTCCATCTCAGTTGCATGACAGGTCATCTCCCCCGAGCATGGCGTCCCGTTCCGACAAGCGGCATAAAGGCTGCAGATCACAGCGTTCGCAAGCCCGGCGACTGTCGACGGGATCGACAACGGCCTTGCCACGGGAAAAATCGTCGCCGAGTTGTTGCAGGGCAAGGCGCCAGGAACGCAACAAGCCTTCCCAGTCGGCAATCTCCGACCCGGCAAGCAGGCGATGTCCGCTTGCCGCGGCCACTCCGGGCAGCAGCTCGCCGCTGCGCCCGATGCCGATAAAACCGCAGTCTCCCCGGCGCAGTTTTCCGAAAGCCACGGCGGCGGGCCCTGCCCCGCCGCGGCCCATGGCGTACAACGGCAACTGCGGCTCCACCGGCCGGTCTCCAAGCCAGTCGGCAACTGAAGCGATCCCCGTCTTGTAATCGATAATAATCTGCGATCCGTCGGCCAGGCGGTCGATGCGATCGATGCGCGTCTGCAACGTCAACGCCCCGAAGGTCTCACGATGCCAGGATTCGAGCGTCTCCACTGTAAATGGCGGACGTTGCGCCTCGGCCTGCAGCCATTCCTGCAGCAAGGCGAGCAAACGCTCCTGTTCCAGCCGTTTCTGACCGGGTGGCAGTGCTATCCGACGTTCCGTTTCCATTTCCTCCAGAGCCCGCTCGGCCAAACCGGCGAGAGTTCCGCTCAACGTTTCCGACGGCAGGGCCGTCAATGCCCACCAGTCCCTGACGTCCTCCCAGAACCATTCCAGCACACGGTGTACCAGCGAACCCCGGTCAAGACCGTCAAAGCCGAGACTGGCGGTATCCAGCCCCCTTGCACCCAGGCGGTGCCGGGCAAAGGCACGAAACGGGCAAAGCGCCTGATCCTTGAGAATCGCGGTGCCTCCCGAAATCCTGGCGCTAGCCGGAACAGGCGGCCCCGCAGCGTCGATCAGACTTTCAAGACAAGCGTCCCCGGCTTTGATCAACCCGGAAGGACAGCGGCTTTCGGACAGTTCCGGCAGGATTTGCGGCAGGTGCCGCACCAGGGTAGCCGGGTGCCGTTCGCGGCCATCCAGTTGCAATGGCCAGCTTACGACCAGTTCGGGAGCGCACACCAGCAGCCGCTCGGTGACTTTGCAGGCAAAATCGAGTTCCCGGACGGCATCGGCATGCGGCATGCCGAAACGGCGCTGCAATTCGATGGGCAGCAGCGGATGGGGGCGCGCCGGTGCCGGCAGAACCTCCTCGTGAACGCCAAGCACCCAGGCCGCATCGAACTGCATGCCAGCCGTCTCCAGCGCGCCCAGAACCTGAACCCGTCCCGCGGAACCTTCCGGCTGAAAAACCGTATCGGCCGCCAGTCGTCTGAGTATCCCCAAAGCCTCCCCACGCTTCATCGGTTCGCAAACCGGATCGAGACGCGCCATGCCGGCCAGCAATTCCTTCCAGGCGGTAAAAATCTGGTACTCCCGGCTGTCAAGGCTGCGATCTCCGGGCCACTGGCAGGCCTCCAGCAGCAGCGCGAACTGCCGCGCCCAGGCCCCGGGCAGACGCGGGCTCGAGTCCGGCAGAATATGGAGGGCCGCATCCAGCTGTCGGGCCAGGATGTCCGAAATACCGATTTTTTTGCGCAATCCCTGCCGGGCAAAACGGACGACCTGCCGCAAAGGCAGTTGTCCTGCGCGCAGGCTGCGCAATTCGCGGTCGAGCAGCGCCCGGGAATGCTGTTCGACGAGGTGTCCCCAGATAAACGGGGAGCGCAGCAGGTAACCGAGGGTGTCGAGGGGCACGACATGGCCCAGCGACAGCCACTCCAAAGCCGCGACGATCATGGCCTCCTTCGCCAGCGGCCTTCCCAGGGACAGGTTGAAGACCTTTTCCGGTCCGGCTCCGGGAAGCAGCGCCCCCGGAGACAGCTCTTCGCAAAAAATCCGCTGCAGACAGTCCTGGTAGCCGCTCATGTCCAGGGCAATGACGCCGATGCTCCCGCTCTGGCACTCCAGCATCCGCCGCACCCAGCGTGCGCAGCCACGCACCTCCTGCTCCACATCGGCAAAAGCGGCAAGACCGGCTTCGCGCCGGGGGCTGGCTGGCGGCATCCAGTGCCGGACGGTGGCGCCCCGTGCCTCGGCAATCGCGCATAACCGGGTGACCATCGGCGGACAGTCGTCAAACCCGGCCAGCCATATTTCATGCGGCAGAGACACCGCGTCATCCTGCAGCGCCTGCAGAAAACGGCCCTGCAGCAAAGCCGGATCATCCCAGCCCCCTTCCAGGCAGAGCTGGTTGTAACGCTGACGCCAACGCAGAAAGGCCCGATGGTCCGCGCCTCCTTCCCCGGCCGGGAAATCCGCGCCGTACTGGCACAACAGCAGATGGGCCTTGCCTGCCTGCCTCGCGGCCTCCGCAATCCGAAGCAGGCCACTGTCGGCAGCCTCCGGATCGTCCTCGATGGCTCGTTCCCAGAGCCTTTGGGCCTGAACCGGGTCAAGCGTGTTGTCATCCAGCCCGAGGCGGGCGCACAGGCGTCGCTGCCATCCGTCGAAGGAATGAACCGCGGGGCTTTGCCAGACACTGTGCCCCGCCTGACGCTGACGAAGGTCATATGTCTGTCGCAGGTAGCGGGCCAGGCGCTTGTTCACAGTCAGCACCAGCGCCCCCTGCTCAAGACGGGAAACCATTATATCCAGGGTAACGGCACTCATGGGCAGGATCCCTTTTGGCGCAAACGGGCAACAACAAACCAGATCAGATAGACAACCGCCGCGCCAATAATGTCGGCCGCGCCATCGGCAAGCTGGGGGGAGCGACGCCCTCCCAGCCCCTGCAGCACTTCAATGACAAGCCCGTAACCGATGGCAAGGGCAAAGGCCAGCCGCCAGGCGCGGGGAGCGCCAAAAACGGGCGTCAGCGCCCAGCCGCCAAGCAGCGTGAAAACGGCATAGGCCAGGGCGTGCTGCGCCTTGTCCCAGGACAGCACCTCCTGAATCATCTCCGGAGGGCTCGGCATGACGGACAACACCAGAATCGCCAGGGCAAAGGCGATAAACAGAAAAAGACGCAGGCCTGCGGGAATCCGGATCATATAAACCTGAGTGACGGCCCCGCAGCGGAGGCTGCGACAGGCGGCAGAAGGACAAAACGACTGGCGGTGCGCGACAATGAAAAAACGGTCACCATGCTGGCGACTGGGCCAAGGTAGCCTATTTCAGCGCAAAAAAAAAGAGGCAGGTCCCATCGCTGGATTTCTGGTTAAACAATCCATCAACCCATGGCGCCCGCGCGCTTTGATGTCATCATGCGGAAAAGGTCGATGTATGCGCAAAACCAGTCGCCTGGAGCGGCCGGAATCAATTTGTTGACAAAACTTGCGGGAAATCTCCTTTTATGATAACAAGGATGGACCACAAAGCGCGGTCAAGATCCGAGACGTGCCTCTCGCCGCGATGACAGGGATGCATGATCCTTTGTTGAGATAAAAACCGTTGAACTCTCGGCTGCCTGGCGAAAAACAGCCGGTTCTTTTGTGAGGAAACCCGTGAGACTATCGACAAAAAGCCGTTATGGACTGAGGGCATTATTCGACATCGCCTACAACGCCGGCAACCAGCCGGCCCAGATCAAGGATATCTCCAGGCGTCAGGAGATTTCTCCCCGCTATCTGGAACAGATATTCCAGAACTTCAAAAAAGCGGGCATCCTGAAAAGCAAAAAAGGCCCTCAGGGAGGCTATTTCCTGACTCGTAAGCCCGACCAGATCAGTATCCGCCAGATCGTCGAAGCGGCCGAGGGGGACACCTTGCTGGTTGCCTGCGCCTGCGAGGCTCCCCGGGACAAAACCGGATGCACCATGAACGGCCAATGCGTCACCCAGACCGTCTGGACCGAAGCCACAGCGCATCTCAACGGCTTTTTTGAGCACATGAGCCTGCAGGATCTGTGTGAACGCGGCCAGGACATGGGCGTCAAACGGGAAAGTGATCACCGCTTCATGTACTATATCTGATGGCGTCGCAAAAACTCGCCAACGGCCGGGCTGCATCGCGACACCAGCCGGCCTTTGTTGTTGACCCCGGGCGAAATTCGTTTAACCTGTTACGAATCCAGCCGCGTCCCCGGTTTTTCTGCATTGCACGGTCAGGGCTTCGCCGATGAGTGATTGGAAAAAATTCCTTACGGAACAGCGCATCGCCTATTTCTCCATGGAAATCGGCCTTACCGCCGAAATTCCGACCTACAGCGGCGGCCTCGGGGTACTGGCCGGAGACACCATCAAAACCGCCGCCGACCTCAAAATCCCCCTCGTGGCCGTCACCCTGCTGAGCCGCAAGGGCTACTTTCTGCAGACCATCGACGACCAGGGCCGCCAGCAGGAGAGCCCCAACACCTGGGATCCGGAAAAACTGCTGGAGTGCCTGCCCGCCAAAACCCTGCTCAGTATAGAAGGGCGGGACGTGAAAGTGCAGGCCTGGCTGTACCGCGTCACCAGCCCGAGCCGGGGCCAGGTCCCCGTACTGTTTCTCGACACCGACATCCCCGGCAACGCCGATGAAGATCGCGGCATCACCGATTATCTCTACGGGGGCGACCAGGCCTACCGTTTAAAACAGGAAATCGTGCTCGGCATTGGCGGCGCCCGGCTGCTCGCGCAGCTCGGCTTCAGTATCCGCAAGTATCACATGAACGAGGGGCACGCCAGCCTGCTGACCCTGGAACTGCTGACCCGCAGCCGCCGCCCCCTGGAAGACACCTGGGACGAGCGCAATTCCTGGAACACCCGCGAAGTTATCTCCAAATGCGTTTTTACCACGCATACGCCGGTGCGGGCCGGCCATGATCAGTTTCCCTACGAACTGGTCGAGCGCATCCTGGACCATGAAATCCCCCTCGACCTTCTCAAGGGCCTTGGCGGCCAGGAGCAGCTCAACATGACCCTGCTGGCCATGAACCTCAGTCAGTACGTCAACGGCGTGGCCAAAAAGCATGGCGAGGTTTCCCAGGCCATGTTTCCGGGTTTCGAGATTCACGCCATTACCAACGGCATTCACCCCTTCACCTGGACCTCACCCTATTTCGTCAACCTTTATGGCCGCTACCTGCCCAGCTGGGCCACCGAACCGGAAATGCTGGTGCGGGTCGACAGCATCCCCGACGCGGAAATATGGGAGGCGCACTGCGGCGCCAAAGCCTATCTGTTTCAATACATCTCCGAGACCTGCGGCATCGAGCTGGATCCGGATATCCTGACCATCGGCTTCGCCCGGCGCGTGGCCACCTACAAACGGGGCGATCTGATCTTTACCGATCTGGAACGCCTGCTGCGGATCGGAGAAGGAAAACTGCAGCTGGTTTTCGGCGGCAAGGCGCATCCGCATGACACCCCCGGCAAGGAACTGATCCACCGCATCATGGAGGTCATCGCGTCCTGTCGGGACCGCATCCGCATGGTCTACCTGCCCAACTACAACATGGAGGTCGCTTCCCGCCTGATCCCGGGGGTCGATTTGTGGCTCAACACCCCCATGCGCCCCCTCGAGGCCTCGGGAACCAGCGGCATGAAGGCGGCCATCAACGGCGTGCCCAACTTCAGCGTACTGGACGGCTGGTGGATCGAGGGCCATATCGAGGGCGTGACCGGCTGGTCCATCGGGCCGCCCTCCAAGGGTAACTCCACAAGCCAGAACCATACCGCCGAGGACGTCGAGGATCTCTACGCCAAGCTCGAAAACACCATCATGCCCCTGTATTACCAGGACAGGGCCGGCTGGATCCGCGTCATGAAAAACGCCATCGGCAAAAACGCCTACTATTTCAATACCCACGTCATGATGCGCCGTTACGTCACCGAGGCCTACTGCCACTGAACATTATCCGGGCCGGGAACATTGAACAATTGACCCGCGCCCGGCCAGCGGATAAGATGACGTGCCGACCCGCGATGTTTTGACCTCTGTCCCGGACTTTTCATTCATGCATATTCAGGATATTTTCAGCCACCACGCCACCACCTTTTCCTTCGAGTTCTTTCCGCCCAAAACGGACAAGGCGGCGCAGCGTCTGTATGAGACCATCCGCCAGCTCGAAACGCTGAAACCCCATTTCACCTCGGTCACCTACGGGGCCGGCGGCTCGACCCGCGAACGCACCCACGATCTGGTGATGCGCATCCGGGAAGACAGCTCTCTTGACCCCATCCCTCACCTGACCTGCGTGTGCAGCCCCGAGCAGGAAATCCGCCGGATCCTGGAACGCTACGCCGCGGCCGGCATCAGCAACATCCTGGCGCTGGCCGGCGACCCGCCGCCGGACATGCCCGGCTATGATCGTTCGCAGGACGCCTTTCCCCACGCCGCCGACCTGGTGCGGTTCATCCGCCGCTTCAACGACGAGGGCCTCCATCCCGACCGGCGCGGTTTCGGCATCGGTGTGGCCGGCTTTCCGGAAGGACACCCCGCCACCCCCAACCGCCTGCTGGAAATGGACCATCTCAAGGCCAAAATCGACGAGGGCGCCGATTACATCTGCACCCAGCTGTTCTTCGACAACCGGGACTTTTACGATTTTCGCGAGCGCTGCGAACTGGGCGGCATCAAGGTGCCGATCATCGCCGGCATCATGCCCATCGCCTCGGTCGAGGGCATGAAACGCATGGCTGAACTGGCCGCCGGCGCACGCTTCCCCGCCCCGCTGCTGCGCGCCGTGGAGCGTTGCCAGAACGACCCGGAAGCGGTACGCCGCATCGGCATCCACTGGGCCACGGAGCAATGCCGCGACCTGCTCGACAACGCGGTGCGCGGCATCCATTTCTATACCCTCAACAACTCCGACGCCACGCGGCAGATCTTCCAGTGCCTCGGCCTCAACGCGAACACTCAGTAAAACACACCGCCGGCATCCTCAGTCCTCCGGTTTTTTCGACAGCACGCGATGGCATTCCTCCAGCATGTCCATGATGGCAATGCGCTGGGGGCAGTGCTTTTCGCACTGGCCGCAGCGCGTGCAATGGTCGGCCAGCGCGGTGGCGTTCAGGGTAATGGTGTAGGCGCGGTGGGCAAACAGCATGTCATCGTAGATGAAACCATCGTTGTAAATCGTGAAAATTCTGGGGATGTTGACCCCGGCCGGGCATGGCAGGCAATAGCCGCAGGCGGTGCAGGGCACCTTGATGCGCTGCCGCAGGGTATCGCGCACCCGCGCGATCAGCTCCCGTTCCTGCACGGATAAAGAGCCCGGGTCGGCCTGTGCGGCGATGTGGCAGTTCTCTTCCACCTGGGCCGGGTCGTTCATGCCGCTGAGTATCGATGTCACCTCCGGATGATCCCATACCCAGCGCAGCGCCCACTCCGCCGGCGTCCTGCGCACCGGGGCACTGTCCCAGAGCGCCTGAATATCAGGAGCGGCGGCGCGGGCCAGGTGCCCGCCGCGCAACGGTTCCATGACCGTCACCCCGAGACCCTTCGCGGCAGCGTACTCCAGCCCCTGCCTGCCGGCCTGAACCTGTTCGTCCATGTAGTTGTACTGGATCAGGCAGAAGCTCCAGTCATAGGCATCGACGATTTTTTTGAACACCGGCAGTTCATCGTGGAAGGAAAAACCGGCGGCGCCGATGCGCCCGTCACGGATCGCCCGGTCGAGAAAATCCAGCACCCCCAGGCGACAGAGTTTTTCCCACCAGTCGGCCTTCAGAGTGTGCAGCAGGTAAAAATCGATGTGATCGGTCTGCAACCGCTGCAACTGCTCGTTGAGGAAACGGTCGAAATCGGCCGGGACTTTCACCGCCCAGGACGGCAGCTTGGTCGCCAGGCGCACCTTGTCGCGCAGTCCGCCGCGCAAGACCCGCCCCAGAAACGCCTCGCTCTGCCCCTTGTGATACGGATAGGCCGTATCCAGATAATTGATGCCTTTCTCCATGGCAACCCGCAGCACCCGCTCCGCCCGCCGCTCATCGATCCTGCCCTCGTCGCCGTCGACAACCGGCAGACGCATGCAGCCAAGGCCGAGAATCGACACCTCCACCCCGGAACGCCCCATCGTGCGATATTTCATAAACAACCCTTCCGCATCGCTGTTTTACAAAAACGGACACAACTTCAGTCAGAGTAGGAACATTCCCCAAAACTGTCAAGGCGCGCAGGAGGGGGGGAGAAAGCTGTGAGCTGTAAGCCCCGCGTTCTCCCGAACCCGGATTTCCGCGTCCCGCATCCCGCAAACCGCGTCCCGAAAGCCCTTGCCCCTTGAACCTTGACTTACGCAAAACTTACGCATACACTTACAGCATCCGACAACCAGACAGCGAGGCCGCATGAGTCCCCTTACCCCCAAACAGAAACAGGTTTTCGACTATATCGCCCGGCACATCGAGACCCGGGGGTTCGCGCCTTCCCAGCAGGAGATCGCCCGGGCCTTCGGCTTTCGATCCCTCGGCACGGTGCAGAACTATCTGGTGCGCCTGCAGCGCGAGGGGTTGCTCGACCGTGACTGGAATGCCCGACGCGGCCTGCAGCTGCGCGCCGCCGAGGAGCGCGGCCTGAAACTGCCGCTGGCCGGCACGGTGGCGGCCGGCAAGCCGATCGAAGCCATCGAGACTCCCGGCAGCATCGAGGTCCCGCCTTCCATGGTGGGAGCGGGCGAGCATTTCGTGCTACGCGTGGCCGGCGACTCCATGATCGGCGACGGCATCATCGACGGCGATTACGTGGTGGTGCGCAAACAGGCCACCGCCGAGCACGGCCAGACTGTCGTCGCGCTGCTCGACAACGAAGCCACGGTCAAGCGCCTGCACCGGCGCGGCGATCGAATCGAGCTGCACCCGGCCAACCCCGCCATGCAGCCCATCGCCGTCAGCGATGCGGAAACCTTCCGCATCGAAGGCGTGGTGGTCGGCGTGATCCGGCATTACCGAACGGCGTGATCCGCGCACCGTTCAAGAGCCAAAGCGTTTCAGGATTTTTCAGGATTTTTTAGCCTTGCGCATGATCCGCGACATTCTGCACATAGCCATCCCCGACTTCGATGTGGCCCTGGCGCGCGCCATCGACCCGAGCCTCAAAAACCGCCCCGTCGCCGTGGCTGCCGGCGTCAGTGACAGGGCGCTGCTGCGCTGCGTTTCCGCCGAAGCCCGTGGCGACGGGGTGCATAGCGGCATGAGCGTACACCTGGCGCGTAAATGCTGTCCGTCCCTGCGCCTGCTGCCGCCGCGGGTGGAACCGGCGCGGCGGGCGCAGCGGCACTTCGCGGAACTGGCCGCCAGATGCAGCCCCCTGTGGGAACCCGGCCCGCACGGGCGGTTTTTCATCGACCTGACCGGCAGCCGCCGCCTGCTTGGCGCCACGCTGGACATCGCCGCCCGACTGGAGAGGGATATCGTCGAACGCCTGCGACTGCCGGCCAACTGTGGCGTGGCCGGCAACAAACTGGTGGCGCGCATCGCCGCCGACTACCTGCACCGGCCCGGCATTTGCGACGTGCTGCGCGGCAGCGAAGGCTGTTTCATCGGGCCGCTGGCCGTGTCGGCCCTGCCCGGCGTCGGCAGCATGCGCGGCAGCCGCCTGCTGGAAGACCTCAACCTGCGCCGCATCGAACATATCGCAGCCCTTTCCGTGTCCCAGCTGACGCCGGTCTGCGGCCCCTTTGCCGCCCTGCTGCATCAACGCGCCCGGGGTATCGATCCGAGTCCGGTATGTCCGCCGCGGCGATCCTCCGCCATTGTCGAAGAGACCCTGCTGGCGCAGGCCGACAACGACGACACGGCGGTGCGCGCCGCTTTGGGGCGTCTCGCCGAAACCTGTGGATGGCGTCTGCGCGATCTTGGCAGGGGCGCAACCCGGCTGGGCCTGCAGGTGCGTTACATCGACGGTCCGTGCGAGCGGAAAACCGCTTCCTTTCCCACGCCGCTGACCCTCGATCGGCAACTCATGAGCGCCGCCGACCAGCTGCTGCAGCGCACCTGGCAGCGCCGCGTGCGCCTGCGCGCCCTGCAACTTGGCTGCGACCGTCTCGCCATCCTGGCACGGCAGATGCCGCTGTTCGCCGATCCGGAAATCAACGAACAGACCGAACCCCTGCAAACCGCCCTGGATCGGCTGCGCCGGCAGTTCGGCCATGAAACGATCCAGTGGGGACGAAATCTGAGAGGATAAATCGTCATTGGTCACTTGTCATTGGCTTTCGCGTCATGCGTCACGCGTTCCGGCCGTATTCCTCAGACCTTGGGCCTGAACCATGTCCTTCACCCATCTCCACGTACACTCGGCCTACTCTCCCAACTGGGGCCTTCACGCGCCGGCTGTCCTGTGCGCCGCTGCCAGAAGCGCGGGCATGACCCATCTGGCGCTCACCGACCGCAACGGACTGTATGGCATTCCACGTTTTGTCGAGGAAGCGAAAAAAGCCGGCATCGCTCCTCTGATCGGCGCCGAAGCGGTCAGCGGAACGCAGCGGGCGGTGCTGCTGGTCAAGAATCAGAACGGTTATGCCGTTCTGTGCCGCCTGCTTTCGGCCCTGCATGCACGACAGCCCTTCGATCTTGCCGATGCCCTGACGACTTTCCGCGAGGGGCTGTACATCCTCAGCGATGATGTGACATTGCTTCAAACACTTGCGGAGCAAAGTCGCGCGGGCCTGTATGTCGAGATTTCCCCCGGCCACCATATGGAGCGGGCCATGGCCCTGGCCCGCAGATTGGCACTGCCCCCTGTCGCCACAACCCGTGCCGTCTATCTTGGCGATGAGGACATCGAAACGCACCGGGTATTGCGCGCCATCGCCGGCAATACCACCCTGCCGCGCCTCAGGCCCGGAGACTGCGCGGCGACCGCCGATTTCCTGCGCACCGAAGCGCAAATAAGAGCGCTGTTCCCCCACTGTCCCGAAGCGCTGGAAAACACCGCCCGCATCGCCGCCAACTGTCAAACGGAGTGGGATTTTTCCAGAACCATCTTTCCCCGTTTCCGCGACCTTGCGGATCGCCAGGCCGCCGCCCTGCTGGAACAACGGGCACAAAAAGGCGCCCTGTGGCGTTACGGCCGTCTGGATGATAAAATCACGGCGCGACTGGACAAGGAACTGACCATCATCCGCGACAAAGGGTTCGCCCATTATTTTCTGGTGGTGGAGGAGTTGGCAAAACGCTCGCCGCGCACCTGCGGACGGGGCAGCGCCGCCGCCTCCCTGGTCGCCTACTGCCTCGGCATCACCCACGTCGACCCGCTGCGCTACAACCTGTTTTTCGAGCGGTTTCTCAACGAAGAACGCATCGATCCCCCCGATATCGACATCGATTTTCCCTGGGACGAGCGGGACGGGGTCATCGATTTCGCCTTCCGGCACCATGGCACGGACCGGGCCGCCATGGTCGCCAACCAGATAGGCTTCAAAAGCCGCGGCGCCGTGCGGGAAGTCGCCAAGGTGTTCGGCATCCCCGCCGACGAAATCAAGGCGGTTACCGGCAGACTGTCGAGCCACGGGTCACCGCAACGGGGCATCGCGTCCATGGGCAGCCACCCCCTGTTTTGCGGAGAATCCCGCAGCAGCGACTGGCGAAGGATCCTCGCCATCGCAAGCCGTCTCGACGGCCCGCTGCGCCATCTGGGCCAGCATTGCGGCGGGCTGGTGATCGTGCCCGACGACATCCGCCAATACGTGCCGGTGGAGCTGTCCGCCAGCGGCCGGCCCCTCATTCAATGGGAAAAAGACCAGGCCGAAGCGGCCGGGCTGGTCAAGATCGACATTCTCGGCAACCGCTCCCTGGCGGTGATCCGCGACGCCCTGGCAGCCGTCGCCCGCCATACGGGCAACACCATCGACTATCGGGACTGGCAGCCGCTGGCCGATGCCGGGACCCGCGCCCTGCTCTGCGCCGGCGACACCATCGGCTGCTTTTACATTGAATCACCGGCCACCCGCCAACTGCTGAAGAAGATGTGGAACGGCCGCCCCCTGCCCGATGAAGACACCCTGTTCGAACATCTGGTCATGGCATCATCGATCATCCGGCCGGCGGCCAACATTTTCATCCGCGAATTCGTCGCCCGCATGCACGGCAAACCCTGGCGCCATCTGCATCCGCTGCTGGCGCCGATTCTCGATGAAACCTACGGGCTGGCGGTCTACCAGGAGCAGATCACCCGGATCGCCATGGCCCTGGCCGGCTTCAGCGCCGGCGAAGGCGACCGGCTCCGCAAAATCATCAGCAAAAAGGACCGGGACCAGTCCCTGGACGACCAGCGCCAGCGCTTCATGGACGGCGGGGCACGCAGCGGCGTGGCCGAGGCGGTGCTGAGCAAGGTGTGGCGGCAGGTGCTGTCCTTCGCCGGATACTCTTTCTGCAAACCCCACTCGGCTTCCTACGCCCTGGTCAGCTGCAAAGCCGCCTGGCTCAAAGCCAACCATCCGGCCGAATTCATGGCGGCGGTGATTTCCAACGGCGGCGGTTACTACACGACCCTCGGTTATCTTTCCGAGGCGCGCCGCCTGGGCCTGACCATCCTGCCGCCCGACATCAACGTCAGCGATTGGGCCTACCACGGCAAGGGGCAACGGTTGCGCGTCGGCCTGATGCAGATCGCGTCCGCAGGCCGCCAAACCACCGAACATATCCTGCGGGAGCGTAACCGGGGGGGGACTTCCGGGACTTTGAGGATTTTTTGCGGCGATTGCCACAGCTGCCGGCCGCCGATGTCACGACCCTGATCAAAGCCGGCTGTTTCGACGCCCTCGAAGGATGCCGACAACGCCCCCGTCTGATCTGGCGATTGCTCGACCTTCACCAGCGCCCGGCCGAGCGGGACAACGGCCAGCTGTTCATCGCGGAGCCGCCGCCATCGCCCACCCTGCCCGCTTACGACCAGGCAACCCTGCACCGCCAGGAGCTTGAAACCCTCGGCCTGCCCGTAGCCCGTCACCCGCTCGAGCCCTTCGCGGCCATCATCCGCAACCGTCGCCTGATTCCTGCCTCCGACCTGAAACGCTGGGTCGGCCGCCATGTTACTCTGGCCGGATGGTGGGTCACCGGCAAACCGATCCGGACCGGCAAGGGCCAGCCGATGGAATTCGCCACCTTCGAGGATGCCACCGCGCTGTTCGACGCCACCTTTTTCCCCGCCGCCTATGCCCGCTTCTGCAAAAAGCTGGGTCAACCGCGGCCCTACCTGATCAAGGGCGTGGTCGAAGAAGAATTCGGCGTGGCGACCGTCAATGTCATGTGGCTGGGATTTCTGGATGAGGAAGATCAGAACGGGAAAAGGCGTGAATGAAACGACAAACAGGATGCACCGGCTTTTCAACGCAGCGCCGACTTGACCCGCTCGCCGCAATGCCCCGAGGCGCCTTCGTCCGCGCCAATCCGGGGGCTGAAAACAAACACTTTGTAAGCGTAGAAGTTCCAGACCATGCTGGCCACCGAGGCGGATAATTTAGCCAGATTGAGGTGCATGAAAAAAGAAAATGTCTCGGGGAAAACACCGGAGGATAAAAAGTAAAGCACCAGACAGTTGATGCCGAGACCGCCCAGGGAACAGAACAGAAACAGAAGATATTCTTTTTTCGACCAATGACTGCGATCCTCGAAGGTCCAGCGCTTGTTCAAAACATAGCTGTTAAGATTCGCGCCGAAAAAAGCGGCGATATTGCACAAGACCAAGCCCGCCGACGAAATAATCCCCAACGCCAGCACCAGAAGATTCAGGACTACATAATCCACCAGCGTATTGGCGATGCCGACCATCCCGAATCTTAGCAGCTTCCTGCGAGTGTCTGAAATCATAAGGTCCCCAATACGCCCCTGCCTCAAATATGTTTAATCTAGCTTTCATCCGGACCCGGCCCTTTTCCGCCGTGGCGGCGTCAATCCGCGGGCTTGCTTGTGCGGCGTACCGATGTACGCCTCCGCGCGCCCCCTTGATTTCCTTGCCACAACGAAAAATTGCTCGTTTCCCATATGAAAACTACGCTGTATCCATCCGGAGTATCCCGGATGGATACAAACTATATCCAACCCGAGAATCTTTACCAGACATGCCTCGTTTTTCCGATTGTTTCGAATCCTTATGCTATACCTTCAAAAACATAACGATGCGATCTGTTTAAATAAATCCTGCATTACGGATATATAAACGGATACATAAACCCATTTAAAGTTGAATAGATAAGGCCGCTCATCAACCCCACGCCACCCATGCTATCTCGACAACCCACCACAAATCACGAAACACAAGTCATCAGAATGACTTCGGGTGCATATATACTAGCTTGACAACCTTTAATTTGCAAGCTAACCTCAAATTGAAAAATGCCAATTGCATTCATCGGGCAGCAGACAAACCGAAAAAATGTGATAAAAAAGTAAGTAAAGTCGATTACCAACAGGCGCGGCAATCAACAACCGCAACCGGTCCGAATGATTTGCAGCAGGAGGTGCTTCAAATCACCGGGGCAGCAGGCCATCACCCAGATCAAAAAGGAGGAAACAGATGAAAAACATGCTACTGAAGAAAATGAGGGAACTGGTTCGTAGTGAAGAGGGGGCCACCGCCACCGAATACGCCGTCATGCTGGCTCTGATTATCATTGTTGCAATCGGGGCAATTACCTTGCTTGGCAATAGGGTCGAGCAAACCTTTAACAATATCGCTACAAGGATTCCAAATTCGTAGTAGAGGTAATTTTCCCGAGTAATGAGTTTGTCTGAATTTAAGTTAGTTTAAACTTGAGGCAGCCGGAATGATAGAAATTGATTTATTTAAATCTATGCGCTATGCCCTTGGCCTAACAGCCATGGTTATGGCCATATTGTTTATTTTCTGCTATCCCACGAATATTTTCATTCTGGCTGCCTCAAGTTACCTTTTCCTTATCTGTGCATCAGATACCCTGTATTCCAAAATTCCCAATATTTTCACTTTAGCTCTTATTGTTATCGGATTAAGCACCAACATCGCCATTTCTGGCTTGCCCGGCATCATGGTTTCCATAACAGGATTTACCATCGGTCTCTCACTTCTTCTGATTCCTTTCCTGATGGGGGGCATGGGCGCCGGCGATGTCAAGGCGCTAACAGCGCTGGGCACTTTACTGGGACCAGATATAACTTTCCAGCTATTTCTTTACATGGGAATTATCGGCGGACTGTTGGGCCTGTTATTCCATCTCACAAACCCAGGTAGCAGGGTCCAGCTTCGCCATTACATATCGTCACTGAAAAATGCATACCTGACCCGTGACTTCAAAAGTTTCAGCAGACCGGTCAACCGGTCATCAAACCGGTTCCCTTACGCCACGGCTATCGCCTTTGGATTTTTTGCCCAGACATTTTGGGGTTCCCTATGGTGAAACAAGCCGCCTCGGCGAGTTTTTCTATATCGGAGGATTGCACAGGGTTTAAACCCCTGTGTCTTGAAAAAGCAGTCCGATTTTCCTTTTCCGTTTCACAGGAGGCCCAGCATGAAAAAATATGGCACCATCATCGCCCTGGCACTGGCCGTCATATTCGGGGTCATTGCTGTCATACTGGTCAACAAGTGGCTGTCGACCAAAGCGACACAAACGGACACTTCCCCAACCACGGCCATGTCCATGACCGAAATTGTGGTCGCGGCAGCGGATGTCAACATTGGCACCCGCCTCGACAAAACCCAGTTGACCACCGCCCCATGGCCCAAAGCCAACGTCCCTCAGGGAGCCTTTGAAAACGTCGAGCAGGTGGTGGGTCGGGTTTCCGTCTCCAAAATGGTGGCGGGCACTCCGATCCTCGCCGCGGAGCTGGCCGCACCCAACTCCGGAGCAGGCCTGGTAGCGATGATCAAACCCGGCATGCGCGCCATGGCCATTCGGGTCGACGAGGTGGTCGGTGTCGGCGGCTTTATTCTGCCGAACACCTTTGTCGACATCATTTCCATCGATCAGAAATCCGGCAACATCCGCACCGCCAAAACCTTCCTGCGCAAGGTCGAAGTTCTGGCCATCGCCCAGGAGACCTTCATTGAAGAGGGCAAACCCAAAGTGGTGCGCACCGTCACCCTCGAAATCGCTCCCGAGGATGCGGAGATGCTTGCGGAAAAAACCCACGAAGGGCCGATTCAACTGGTGCTGCGCAACCCCCTCGACGAAAAGGAAGTTGAAAAAGCGACTCCGCCACCGGTCAGGAAAGTGGTAAAAAGGGCTCCTGTCCGCACTGTAAAACCAAGAGTTTACACGCCGCCGCCAGCGGGCTTCACTGTCGAGGTCATTCGCGGGGATGAAGCGGGCAAGGAATATAAGGTTCCCGCCCCTAAATAAATGAAGTTTTATAAAATGGAGGTCATTATGATAACGCGCCGAGCCATTTTACCGGCAATCTGCTTCCTGGGCCTGTTCTGCCTGGCTCTGTTCGCCGGCGCCGCTGTTGCCGACGAGATCGAGCACCTGACGCTCGATGTCAATATCGGCGGATCGGAACTGGTGAAAATCCGCAAGCCGAGTCCACGCATGAAAATACTCATCTCCAACAGCGATATCATTGGCGCCAGACCACTAAGAGCCGACCTGGTCAATATCTACAACCTGGGAAAACAGATCGGCTTTTCCCGGGTCACGATCTGGGATGACCGGTCAAACGAAGTCAATGCCATCATCGACGTCAGCGTCAACCTCGACCTGACCCCGCTCAAACAGAAAATCAGCCAGCTCTATCCCCATGAAGACATCCAGGTGCACGCCTCGGAGACCGGCGTGGTCCTCTCCGGCACCGTATCCGGCCCAGAAGTCGTCGAGCAGGTCCTGCGCCTCACTCAGACCTTCCTCCCCCAAAAAGCGGAAGCGTCAGGCAGCGACGAAGGCACCGGCAAATCGGGCAGCGGCATCACCAACCTGCTGCGCGTCGGTGGCATTCAGCAAGTCCTGCTGGAGGTGAAATTCGCCGAGGTCACCCGCTCCTCCGGCCGTGAATGGCAGGCAGCCCTCGGTTTCAATGGTCTCGGGGATCATTCCGCCGTGATCGGCGGTGTGGGCGACATCACTTCGGTGCCCACCGGAATCGAGGCGGGCAGCGTGTTGTTGAACTTCGCCGATTTTGTCACCGGCAACAATCCGGCCAACATCTTTTTGCAGATGGGTGACTTTACCTCCGCCCTGCGATTCCTCGAAACCGAAGGGCTTGCCCGCGTTCTGGCGGAGCCGCGCCTGGTGGCCATCAGCGGGCAGGAGGCGAGTTTTCTGGCCGGCGGCGAGTTCCCCATCCCGGTCCCCGATGAAGACGGCATCACCATCGAATTCCGTGAGTTCGGCGTATCCCTGACCTTTACGCCCATCGTCATGAGCGACGGCAAAATCAGCCTGCGGGTGGCCCCGAGCGTCAGCGATATCGTCTCGACCAGCACCATCCCTGCCGCGATTACCGGCGCCTCTTTCAACGTGCCCAACCTGACCACACGCAAACTGGAAACCACCGTGCAACTGCATGACGGCCAGACACTGGCCCTCGCCGGCCTGCTGCAGGACAGCCTGCGGGAAAGCGTGACCAAGATCCCGGGACTCGGCGACCTGCCGATCCTCGGCGCACTGTTCCGCAGCACCAACTACACGCAGGAGAAAACCGACCTGCTCATCGCGGTGACACCGCATTTGGTCAAGCCCGGCAAGGAAGGCAGCATCACCTTCCCCGGCGAATACATGCAGCCCCCCAACCGCCTCGAGTTCTACCTGGAAGGCCGACTGGAAGGGCGCCGTTACCCGGAGGATCCTTCCGCCATGAGCCGCCACAGCTTTACCGTGCCGGCCAGCACCACGGAAACCAGCGGCGGTCTCGAGGGTGAATTCGGTCACGAGCCAAGTCCGGCACAATAACGAGCCAAGGGGGTCATACCATGAAAAATCTAAGCCTGATCGTTACTACCGTCCTCCTGCTGACCGGATGCGCCTCTTTGCAGGAAGCCTATTACATCGACCGGGAATTCGGTCAGCACAGCCAGGCAGCCTGGGATCAGCAGATCGCCTATCCCGATTACCGCTATGCGGCAAAAACTCCGGAAACATTGGAAGGCATAACAGCTGAAAACGTTATGGATGTCTACAATGAGACATTTGCTGAAGAACCCCAGGACTTTGAAGTAATTCAATTCGGGTTGGAAAAGTAGCATGATCGGTTTGCTGCGATGCCGCCGCATCGCAGCAAACCGTGAAAAGACTAAAAAGATCCTACACAGAGGAGTAGCACTATGAACTTTAGATCTCAAAAGGGAGCAGCAGTCGTCGAATTCGCTGTCGTCCTGCCATTGCTGCTCCTGATTGTTTTTGGCATTATCGAGTTTGGTTTCATTTTTTACAACAAGGCTCTTCTCACCAATGCCAGTCGCGAAGGCGCACGGCGAGCTATAGTGTTTCGAACAGACAGCACCACAGGCAATCGCATTATTCCCGTAAGCGATGTTGAAAATGCCATACACAATTACCTTTACAGTGGCAACGATCTGCGGTTAGTAAGTTTTGGAACCGACAACCTAACCGCAACAATTGAGACAGACAGCGGGGTCAGCACCCTTAACCCCGCCAGCCCTGGTTCGAGCAATGAACAAGTCACCCAGGGTGAATATGTCGTGATAGACGTCAGTTATGATTACGATTTCCTTCTCCTACCTTCGCTTGGCGGCATTCCAGATGCCATAAAACTGAATGGAATAACAACCATGCGAGCTGAATAGCATTCATTTGTGAGGAAGCTATGTTCAAATATTCAGAATTATTTAAAAAAAAGCAAAAGGGAGCCGTAGTCGTTCTTGTTGCCATTCTACTCATTGTATTTTTAGGTATGGCAGCTCTCGCAATTGATGTTTATCATCTTTTCGTTGTACGCAACGAACTTCAAAATGCTGCGGATGCAGCCGCCCTAGCAGGTGCGAGAGAGCTTTACCTGGATGATGGATCTGCTATAAACCCTAATGCAAACACTATTGCATACAACACCGCCTTACAAAATCTTAGTGAAAAAATCGCGGTAGAAGTGAATGATTATTCTTCTAATTCGGGCGATGTGCAGCGAGGACATTGGAGTTTTTCGGCAGAACGCTTCGATGCAAATGACTCCCTGTCTGCCATTGCAATTGGGAACTACACAACCGAGGATCTTGACAATCCTGATCCAAGCATTAATGGAGGCTTTATCAATGCTGTAAAGGTGGTTGTTCGCCGCCAAGATAAGCCGGCAGCGTCTTTTTTTGCCCAGATTTTTGGCTTTGAAAATTTCGGCATGACTGCGGAAGCGGTAGCTTTTCTTGGTTTTGCAGGGTCTTTACCTCCAGGAACTGTGGATGAACCTATAGCAATATGCGAGGATTACCTTAAAGACGGAGATGGGAACTATTCATGTAATATGGGAAGAATGATTAGTGAGAGCGAGGAAACTGGAGGATGGACAAACTTCGACCAAACCGAAGGATGCGGAAATGTAGGAACAAGCCAGAACGGAATTGGTGGACTTTTGTGTAGTGGGGGGAATCCAGTAGAAATTATATTTGGCAAAGAAATTGGAACGAATAATGGCATGACAAACCTTCTATCTGACTTTTATGACAATTGCTGGACAGATGGGTCGAACAATCCGCCAACTGCTCCTTTAAATGTCACTCTTCCTGTAGTTGAATGCGAGGATGGTACATTTGACCAATCTTGTGTTGAAAAAGTAGTTGGTGCCGTGAACGTTGACATAATTTGGATTAACACCAATAACGCATCAGAGAATTTTGGCAATGTTGGGAAAAACAAGGAAAATCCACCTACTTATATGGTAGCTCCAGGACACGAACCTTTTTCATGCAGTTATACTGACGCTCAGACAGCTGAGGTTTGTTGGAACAACTTTGTAAATCATTTTGATATAAAAGACAGGGATGGCAATCCAGCGCCTTATCTAACACAGTCAATATATTTTCTCCCAAACTGTGAAGTTCACAAACCTACAGGCATTACCGGAGGAGTTAACTATGGAGTGTTAAGTGAATTCCCTGCTTTGGTGGATTAATTACTCATATATTCAGATTAGACCGAAATTTAGACTCCCATAAATTAAGGTGCTTCATGCCACGTAAATTGCTTGTAGCCATTGAAATCTCCGACACCCGCCTGGTTCAGGCGATCCAGGAAAAACTGGGAGAAATCCCCAACTTGGAGACCAACCAGTGGTTCGACTCTGCGGCCGAAAAAGGCCCTCTTGCCGTCAAGGGGTCGCCAGACATTATTATACTCGATGATCCTACTGACGGGCCTACCATCTTTAACCGGCTCAAGCCGATCCGGCAGAACTTCCCTCGTGCCGAGGTATTCGTGGTGTCCTCCAACCAGTTTCCCCAACATATCGTGGAGGTCATGAAAGCCGGGGTTGCGGAATTTCTGGTCAGCCCCATCAACGACAAGGTGCTGAACAACGCCGTCGAGGAAGTACGACTCAAGCTTGCCGCCGGCGGGCAGATCTCCCGCGGCAGCATCTACAGTTTTATCAGCAGCAAGGGAGGCATCGGCTCGACGGTTCTCGCGGTCAACACCGCCTGCGCGCTGGCCGGCAACAAGGATGTGCGGGTGGCGCTGTTCGACATGAGCTTCCAGTCCGGAGACGCTACGGTGCTGCTCGATCTGTACCCGCAAACCACCATGAGCGACATCGTACGCAACTACCACCGTCTCGATGGTTCTTTCCTGCTGGCGGCCATGACCAAACATGCTTCCGGGCTGGAATTCATGGCCGCGCCGAACAATCCGGAGGAATACGACGCCATCAAGGCTGAACATATCGCCAAAGTGCTCAGCCTGGCCTGCAAAATCTACGATTATGTGGTGGTCGATTGCACTTCCATGTCGATCAACGACAGCAACATCGAAATTTTCAAGAATTCCGAAATCACCTTTCTGGTGACGGACATGTCGGTTCCTTCAATCCGGAACTGCGCCCGTCTGCTGAACCTGATGAAAAAGCTCGGTATCGACGAAACCCATATAGAAATCGCCATCAACCGGTACATCAAGGGCGGCACCCTGAGCCTGAACGACATCGAGAAGAACCTGGGGAAAAAGGCGTTCTGGATGTTCCCCAACGACTTCAAGGGCGTGGTTTCTTCCATCAACAAGGGCGAGCCTCTGTCGATGGGGCATTCGGGAACGCCGCTGGCCAAAAACATATGCCAGTTTGTCGAAAAGCTGCAGTCCCCTGAAAGCTCCCGGGCCTTCCGTGGTATCCGAGGGGTGTTCGGGAAGGCGATTTAATTTATTACCAAGGAGGTCGACATGGCCATCAAGGATCTGTTTTCATCGGGAAAATCCGCCCCGCCCGTACAACCCCCGGCCAAACAGGCCGATGGGGGACGCGACGCACTGTTTTATGAAATAAAGCACAAGCTCCACAACCGTTTCGTTGAAGAAGCCAACCTCGCTGCCCTGGACGACCTGGATCAGGCCGAAGTCAAAACGGAGATCAGCAAAATTGTCGATTATTTCCTCAGGGAAGAGCAGGTTCTGCTTAACGAAGAAGAACATCAGTCGCTGATCCTGGAGATTCTCGACGAATTGACCGGACTCGGGCCCATCGAGCCGTTTTTTAAGGACCCCACGGTCTCCGATATTCTGTGCAACACCTACAAGGATATTTACGTGGAGCGCCGGGGCCTGCTGGAAAGAACACCGGCGCGGTTCGTCGACAACGCCCACCTGATGAACATCATCGACCGCATCATCTCCAGGGTCGGGCGCCGCATCGACGAGTCTTCGCCCATGGTCGACGCCCGGCTCGCCGACGGGTCCCGCGTCAACGCCATCATCCCTCCCCTCGCCCTTGACGGACCGATTCTGTCGATCCGGCGTTTCTCGGTCAATCCGCTGAAAATGGATGACCTGATCAACTACAAAACCCTTACGCCGGATATCGCCACCCTGCTGGCCGGCAGCGTCAAAGCTAAGCTGAACATCATGATTTCCGGTGGCACCGGCGCCGGCAAAACCACCCTGCTCAACATTCTTTCGGGGTTCATTCCGGGCAACGAACGCATCATCACCATCGAGGACTCGGCCGAACTGCAGCTGCAACAGGAGCATGTTGTTCGCCTGGAAACCCGACCCGCCAGCATCGAAGGAACCGGCATGGTGACGCAGCGCGATCTGGTGCGCAACAGCCTGCGCATGCGCCCCGACCGCATTATCGTCGGAGAGGTGCGCGGCTCCGAAGCCTTTGACATGCTGCAGGCCATGAACACCGGCCACGAAGGCTCCCTGACCACCATTCACGCCAACACGCCGCGCGACTCCCTGACCCGTCTGGAATCGATGATCCTGATGACCGGCGTCAGCCTTCCCGAGCATGCCATGCGTTTCATGATCTCCTCGGCTCTGGACATGGTCGTGCAGGTATCCCGTCTGGCGGACGGCACCCGAAAGGTCACCTCCATTGCCGAAGTCGTGGGCATGGAGGGAGAGATCATCACCCTGCAGGATATTTTCGTCTTCGAGCGTCAGGGCATCGACGCCAACGGCAAGGTTGTCGGACGCTTCCGTGCCACCGGCATCCGCCCCAAATTCGCCGACAAGCTGGAAGTTGCCGGCGTCGATATCCCGGAAGATCTGTTCTTTGCCCACAAATACTTCGAATAAGGAGGCTGCATGGATCTTCTAGACGCCCTTATCATGGCCACGGTCTTCCTGTTTGTTGCGTCGGTGGTGACGCTGCTCTATCTGGGGTGGTCGGAAAGCCGCTTCGCCGAAAAAAAGGCTATCAAAAAGCGCCTTCTGTTCATTTCGGCTGGCGGCAAGCACGGCCGAGAAAAACTGTTCCGCTATCGGGACAAGATCCTCGCCGATGCGGGGCCGGTACAGAAACTGGCCCTCAAAATGCCCCGGGTAACCACCCTGGATCGCATGCTGCTCAAATCGGGCCTGCCTTTCAATGCAAGTGTATTCGTCCTGTTGAGCTTGTCCCTCGGGCTGATTGCTCTGCTGCTGGGGCTGAAGTTTATTCCCTCGACGTTGATCGCCATTGTGCTTGGCATTCTGGTGCTCTTCCTGCCCTTCGGCTACCTGAAGCTTGCAGAAAACGCCTACCTCAACAAGTTTCAGGACCAGCTGCCTGAAGCGCTGGACCTGCTGGCCCGGGCGCTGCGTTCCGGACATGCCATGACCTCGGGGCTGGAGATGGTCTCCAGCGAAATGGAGCCGCCTATCAGCGCCGAGTTCGGCGCGGCGGTGGATGAAATCAACCTCGGGCTGACTTTTCAGGAGGCCTTCGAAAATCTCTGCGAGCGCGTGCCCAGCACAGATCTGCGCTTCTTTGCCATCTCCGTCATCATCCAGCGGGAAACCGGCGGCAACGTGGCCGAAATCCTCGACAACATCAGCCGCCTGATCCGCGAACGCATGCAGTTCAGACGTCAGGTCAAAGCCCTCACAGCGGAGGGGCGACTCTCGGCCATGGTCCTTATCGGCCTGCCCATCACCCTGTTTGTCTATATATTTTTTGTTAATCATGAATACCTGTCGCTGCTCTGGCAGGACGTCATTGGGCAATACATGCTGGCCGGGGCCATTGTGCTGCAAATAGTGGGTGCCTTCATCATTAAAAAAATCGTTACCATTGAAATGTAAGGAGGCGCTACATGAATATTTTACTAAGTGTATATTATCGTTTATTGGAGAACGCCGGATACTGGGCTGTTCTTGTTTTGACCTTCCTGGCGACCGTCCTTTTCATTTTAAGCATCTATTTTTTCCTGACCCGCAAATCCCGTGAGGAAAAGCGGCTGGAAAAGTTGGTCCCAGCCTCAAAAACACCCATCAAACAAAAACCAAAGCTTTTGGACGCTGAACAAGGCGGGTTTATCACCCGCTTCGCCAAACCGATTGACGACATCGTCTCCAGCCAGCCCGGAGCTATGCATAAATCCATACGCCTGCACCTGATCCAGGCCGGCTGGCGCTCCAATGCGGCCTATTACAATTACATCACTGCCAAAGTTGTGCTCGGACTGGTTCTCCCCCTGGGCTATCTTATTTCAAGGTTTTTCTTTACCTTCTCCCTGCAGGTCATCCTCCTGTGCCTGTTGCTGGCAGTTATCGGCTTCGGTCTGCCCGACACCATTCTGGGATTCGCAATTAGGGCGCGACAAAATCGCATTCTCCGAGCACTGCCCGATGCCCTCGACCTGATGGTGGTCTGCGTCGAGGCCGGCCTCGGTCTGGACATGACCTTTCGCCGGGTGGGCGAAGAGATCAAGCCGCTGTGTCGGGACCTCAGCGAGGAATTTTTCCTGACCAACCTGGAGATCCGCGCCGGCAAGCCGCGCAACGAATGCTTCAAAAATATGTCGTTGCGCACCGGTGTTGCCGAAGTGGGCAATCTGATGACCATCCTGATTCAGACCAGTCGTTTCGGAACCAGCCTCGCCAAAGCCCTGCGAATACACTCCGATGCCATGCGCATCAAACGCCGTCAGGTGGCCGAGGAAAAAGCCGCCAAATCAACCGTCAAGCTCATCTTCCCGTTGGTGTTCTTTATCTTTCCTGCAATCTTTGTTGTCCTGGTGGGACCGGGTGTGATAAGAATTGTTCGTGTTTTGTTCCCCGCAATAAGTGGGGGCTAAACATTTCTCCCAGGTGACTTACTGATCAATTGCATTTCAGCATTTTTTATGCAATGTACGCCTATACAATGCGAAGGAGGGTCTTCATTGAAAACCTGGACAAGCATGTCTGCTATTTTGTTGATCGCCAGTATTACGGCATGCACACCTGTGGCTGATCCCTACCACAGGAGAGTAGCAAGATTTACGGTTCAGGAAAAAGGCGAGGATGCCTACACCCGAGAAAGAATCGCCAATCTTCCTCCGGAAGAATTGACCGGAAAGGGCCTTTCCTATCTGAACCAGGGCAACCTTGAACTTGCCCGGCTGCATTTTTCGGCGGCCCTTCAAAAAAAGCCTGATGCCACTGCAGCGCTCGCCGGGTTGGGACAGGTATTCCTTGCCCGGGGCAGCGCACCGCAAGCCCGTGAAATCTTCACCACGGTTCTGGAAAAAGATCCGCAGAACATGGCCGCGCAACTGGGGCTTGCCCGTATAGCACGCAGCCAGGGAGACTACCCCACCGCGCAAAAACTGCTGGAAACGCTCCAGTCAAATTATCCCGAGTCCCCTGCTGTTATCAGCGAACTGGCCATCACTTATGACAGCATCGGTCAGGACAAATTGGGCCTTGCGGAATCATTGCACCAGAAATTCATCTCCCTGCGGCCGGACAATCCGTCTGGTTACAACAATCTGGGGTTCAATTACCTGCTGCAGGGCCGCTACACGGATGCGATACCCCAGTTTTCCAGGGCTTTGGCCCTCGAACCCTCCAACATGCGCAGCAAAAACAATCTGGCGACGGCTTTTCTGCTCAACAACCAGGAAGTTCGCGCTTTGCAGCTCTTTGAAGACACCCTCGGCAAACCGGCTGCCTATAACAATATAGGCTATCTCTACATGACCCAGGGCAACTGGGACAAAGCTGAAAAGGCATTCAAGAAGGCCCTCGCACTGAATCCGGTATTTTATCCACGCGCCCAGCAGAACCTGGACAGACTCAACAGCCTGCGCTCCCAATCGGCACATTAGATCAGAGGCAATCTATCAATGACCGAAAAAAAAAATATCTCTGGAAGAATTGCCATCTTGCCGGACATTGCAGGGCTTTACGGTTTTATAACCTTTGCCCTGCTGATCCTTTTCGACCACGGCAAGGCCCTCGGTGATGGTGATACGTTGTGGCACATCGCTGCCGGCCAGCACATGCTCAAAACCAGAGCCATCCTTACGCAGGATATTTTCTCGCATACGGCGTTAGGAAAGCCATGGACCGCTCATGAGTGGCTTTCGGAAGTCATCATGGCCGGAGTTCACCAGCATGGCGGGCTTATCGGGACGATACTCTTCTTTTTTCTGATAGCCGCCCTGAGCTTCTGGCTGCTTTTTCGGATCGTATCCGCAGTTACCAACGACTGGGTCGCTATCCTCGCGGTGTCTGTCGCCCTGACTTTCTCCATGACTCATATGCTCGCCCGGCCTCATATCTTCTCCTGGCTGTTTGGCGTCATCGTTCTTTACGCCCTGCATAAACAGGACCGATGGCTTTGGGTCCTGCCTCCTCTAACGGCCCTGTGGGCCAACCTGCACGGAGGTTTCATTCTGGGACTGGCCCTGCAGGGACTGTTTCTCGGTGGGCAACTGCTGGATGACTTTTTTACGGAACAACCTTTCAGTTTCAAAACAACCTTTAAGACGATCCGCCGGCCAGCCACCTTTATGCTTCTGTCCGCCCTGGCAGCCGGGATCAATCCTTTCGGTTTCAGCCTCTATCTGTTTCCTTTTCATGTCGCCAGCGATGTTTTTGCCCAGGGCATTGTGGAATGGCTGCCACCGAATTTTCAGGAACAGTGGCTCTACCGAATCTACCTGCTGATTGTTCTTCTGTTTATGTCCCTCAAATCCGTGCCTACCACCTGGACTGATCGGCTGTTCGTCCTGTTTTTCATCAATGCTTCTTTGACACACCAACGCTACATGGGCATCGCGACGGTTTTTATCTGTCCATATTTTGCGAGAATGCTCCAGTCCTCTGTCCGAATCGCATCCCCCTTTCGTCCCGCGACCAAAGAGGGCGCGCAACTTCCGACTTCACCCCTGAGCGGGCCGCTGGCCATCATCATAACCGCCGTTATCCTTTGCATGCTTGTCGGCCCTTCCCATACCAAGTCTCGCGAAGTAGCGGAAACATTCCTGCCCCTTCCCGAATCCAGCCATCCGATCAAGGCCGTTGCTTATCTTAATCAGACGGTCCGCCCGGAAGGGAAGATTTTCAACAACTATGCATGGGGAGGCTATCTGATCTATGCCCTTGATCCAGCCGAGAAGGTTTTTATCGATGGGCGCGCCGATATGTACGGAGAGAAAATTTTTAAGGATTACCGAAAAATAGTGTCCCTGGATGAGGGCGCCGACAAACTTTTAAAAAACTACGGCATCGATTGGGTTCTGTTCCCTCACGATTCTGTCCTTGTCAGATATCTGAAGGCAACAGGTAAATGGCAGGAGATCTATTCGGATGGCGAGGCTTCTATTTTGCGCCGGCTGACAGCGAGCTCTCCGTAATCCCCTCGCAGGGCATTCCGGCGGATCACCAGCAGATCTCGCAGCATACGCGCTGAATCAATAACGGGATGGACTTTACTGTCCGGAGAATTCAGCCACCGCACGCCGATCTCACGAATCACTAGGCCGCGTTTGCGTGCCAGGAAAAGAACCTCGACGTCAAACCCAAAACCGTCGATTCTGCAATCCCTGAAAAGATCCATCGCCGCCGCCCGGGTAAAAAGCTTGAAGCCACACTGGGTATCAAAAATGCCTGGAGTGGCAAGCAATTGCACGAACTTGTTAAAGGTTTTGCCCATCACTACCCGGTAAAGCGGCTGGCGTTTCTCGATCACTGTCTGTCTGGTGGCTCGCGACCCGATCGCCACATCCGCCCCGGTCTCCAGTGCTTCGCGCAGCTTCAGCACTTCTTCGAAAGCCGTTGAAAGATCCGCATCACTGAACAAAATCAGATCCCCCTTGGCGGCAAGCACCCCGGTACGAACAGCACACCCCTTGCCACGGTTTTGTTCATACCGGATCAGCCTTACCCTCTCATGTTTACGGGCAAAGGACATTACAATGTCCGCAGTGCGATCGGTACTGCCATCATCCACCACGACTATTTCAAATCGAGAAAAGTATTCTTTAATTTGATTAAAAAGAGCAGGCAAAGTGAGCTGAAGCCGCTTTTCTTCATTATATGCAGGAACAACAATTGAAATCATGGTGTTACAGGCAACCATACAGTTTGCTCCTCCGATATTTGTATTTTCCCTCCAAGTAATATTACTTTAAAAATATAATTATGCAAACCTGGGGTATTTAACTTTATTAAATCTCCCCCCATATAAAAAAACATACCCAGTGTAATGACTCTTTTTTTCAAATTACTCGCCTACTATAAGACAATCCTTTTCTCCTTCATTTGATTTTTGAAAAAAATAAATTGCTTTTTGTTTATCGATCTCATAGAGATGAAAGTGTTTCCCTTCTGCAACTTTATTTAGAAAAACAAATTCTTTCATTGTCTCGGCGGATGAACTGAACCAAATTAAGTAGTCGAAATTTAATGGCCAACCATGATCGAATTTTAGATTAAACCAATCATTATTTTGAGCTTTACAGGGAGGTTTAGTAGCGTTGGCAGTTAACCGCCTCCCGGACATTTCAGCACCTGGCAGGTTAATGCTGGCAAAAGCAGATCGAGCATAAAGAGGTTGCACAACCTGGAATAAAAGAGGGAAAAAACCATCTCGATCTGAAACAATGAATGAACCTGCGTGGAGAAAAGGTCGAGAGTCACTACTACTAGCAGCAATAAGGGTCGATTTTAATGGAATTTTCTGAATGGCATCCCGTATGGCACTGACCTCATTATTGGTCATTTTCATGATTTTCCAACCGTTGATTCCTTGTAAAAACAAGCCACTAAATAACAAAATAGCAGAGAAAACCACCACCGTTTTTTTCTTGGAATCATTAATGGAAGATAAATTAACGACACTAGCAGTATATAAAAAGGTTACCATACCAAGTCGAAAATCAAGTGCAACGCCACCAATTCTTTGTGAAAAAAGAATTGTAGTAATAAACAAAGTACCGCTAACAATTGCATTTACCCTTTTCATGTGAATTACTTTTACATAAAGCGCATATGGAAAAACAGTTATAAAAAGAATAACAAAAAAAACAGCAGACCAAGTGTGACCAAAGAAAAAGGGCTGGAGAAAGGCAGAAATAATCATATTTAGCTGTGGCAATCCTATCCAAAGTTTCTCATGTGGCAGAGTTATAGGACCTTTCATAATTGAGAAATATCCTAAAATACCTATCGGCCACAACCAAAGTAACGGAGAAAAAAAGATCTTTAGTCTAGTTCGCCATATACTGGCCTGTGCAATGACATAGAAAATATGACTTGAAACAATAACCGAAAAAATAAAAAACCCAAAAAGATGGGCTAAAAAAGAAGAGTGGCCCCAAAAGTTAGAAAAACATACCCGAGAAATGTCGGGTTTTGATTTTGACATAAATAGATGGTGTACAAAAAAAATGACAGTCCCAAACTGAAATTAAAATCAAGAAAACCAAGGTAAAGACAAAAATTATAGAAAAGACCAAGACAGAGCATTAAACTCCAGGAAGTTTTTTTATAAATATGCCAATGAAGAATCCAGGCACCAAAAATGGGCATTAATGCGCTTAAAATTAAAAATATATTAAATGACAAAGAAATATTTACACCCAAAACTATTGGAAGAGCAAGAATTGCCATGGTCAGATGCGGAAAAAGCCGCCACTGAACATCATAAAAACTATGAGGCAGAGAGCCTTGTAACTTTTGAAAAGCCACACTATAAGCGGCATAGTGATTTGGATAATCTTGGGCTATTCCATAAGGATAAATGATAAATGGTATTATGAAAAAAATGGTAAAAGCTAAAATGAAAATCGAGGGTAATTTTTCTTTTAATTTTATAATATATAATGATTTGTTGTGTTTTGGAATCAACATTATGAATTAACACCAATTTTCTTATTTATAAAATAAGCTTAAGTATTTATGTAATGAATGGTAGTTTCTGGCTTTTTTTCTCTTTTTCAAATTAAATGAAAAGGAATAGAATATTATTCGATGTAACCATCAAATCCTTCTTTATTTTTATAACTTTTTTTCTTGTTAATAATATATATTGGTCTATTTTTATTTTCATCAAAAAGATGTTCTAGATATAGACTAACTTGCCCAATCGAAAACATTATTATACTTCCAATAAAAAGCACCAAAATATTTATTGTCGTAAATCCCGAAACAGCAATTCCACAGATCTTTTGGTAAAGAGAAATACTGGCAAAAATAAAACTTATAATGAAACAAGTTGCGGCTGCGAAGCTAACAAGGTGCAACATTGACGATGAAAAGCTTGTAATTGCAACCATAGCGAGGCGAGCAAGCTTCACTAGCGACCATTTTGAAGAATCACCTTGTCTGAGTGGAACTTCAAACCAGACTTGTTTAGTACTGAAACCGAGCCATGAAATTAGTCCCCGAAAGAATCTCTTTCGCTCAGGTAAATTGCAGTAAGCATCGATAACCTGCCTATCCAGAAGTTTGAAGTCTGTTTGACCTTCCAGGTTCATTTCAGAAACATAAGCAAAAATCGAATAAAAAAGTCTGGTCATCCAACGACGCAAAAACGAAATATGGCTATCTTTTGATTTACAGGCCTCAACAACATCAAATCCTTCTCGCCATGCTTCAACCATTAGTCTAATTAAACTTGGGGGATGTTGAAGGTCGCTATCCATGACAATGGCAGCTTGACGATTACAATTTAGCAAACCTGCATAAATCGCTGCTTCTTTACCAAAGTTTCTTGTAAATGATACTAATTCTAACCTAGAATCAAGAGGCAAGAAATCTTTTAAAATCATGACGCTGTCATCAGTAGATCCATCGTCAACAATGATAATTTGTGTTATATCGATTTCATCTTTATTGATAGTCTCAAGAATTTTTTTAAGGTTATTTATAATACCTTTTTCTTCATTATAAATGGGTATGACAAGACCGATTGACACTAGCTTATCTCCTCACTTTGTCAATAAATATCGCTAAGTTAAAAGTAAACCTTTCCCGCCATACTCAAAAAAACCACTCAATTGATTACTTAGGCGCTTTTTTCATGTTTTCTAACAATAAATCCTTCAAACCTAATTTTTATACAAACCTTACCTTTTGAATTTATTTCTAAACAGATCTTTAAAAAATCATAAAGATATTAAATACCATCGCCAATAATACAACACGAATCTTGAAAAGCGAATTTTAATTTTTGAAAGAAAAGGAATGAGCAAGGATTCTCTTATATCTAATATTCAATAGTCCAAAGAGACCTGCAAATTTTTAGGAATAACTATATTGATGAGAGCCTAAAGACGATCACCCTCGTTAAAAAATGAGATAATCATATGTACAGCGTGTACTGGCAGTAATGGCATTGATATAAATCTGAGTTGACTAGTTACAGTGGAAATACACTTTTTTGTGAAAGTTTCTCTTCACAAAAAAATAAATTTAAAATTAAATAGTTTAATGACTTATGTATCTAAATCAAGTACTTTACACAACAACTTATTGTATTGTTATTAATAACTTTTACGACACAAGGAAAAAACTGTTAAACCAAATAATTTATTAAATTTGAAAAGGGTATAGCATTCCAAATTATGTATGATGATCAATAAGCGATTTAACCAATTTGGATATACTCTCAATTCGCTTTGAGGCTTTGCTAATTTAAAATAATTCAATGTTTTATTCATAAAACGCAAAACAACCACTATTGGAAACAGGCTTCCAAAAAAATAGCAACTCTTCACAGGAGTGAGACCAGCATCTTTAACAAGAGTCTCGATATCATTAATTGTATAACGCCTTAAATGCTCCAGGAAAACATCGTGACCAGACCATAAAAAATTAAATGCTGGAACTGTTATTAAAACATATCCACCACTTTTCATATTTTTAGCGTAACTTTTCAAGAACTCCAGATCGTCTGATACATGCTCCAACACATCCATCATTAGCACAAGGCTATGGGAGCAACTATTTAAAGACTTAACAAAATTTATTTTTTTACCATGATATATCTCAGTTTTTTCATTTACATAATTAGGATCAACACAAACTGCACTGCTACATTGCCCTGCATCCAGCAACTGGCGAGAGAAAATCCCGGACCCTGCGCCAACATCTAAAATTTCAGGTGTTTTTATTTCGCCAAGAAATTTACGCAAAGCGCGACCTTTTGATACATAGTACCAATGGTCAACAATACTGTCTCCAAGGATATCTTCTTCCTTCAGATCCACAGCGCCTTTTTAACTCCTGTAAATATTCCTGTCATTGAGATTGCCGCCCTGCCCTGCGCTCCACTCCACGGTAACAGCATGCATTCGACCGGCCGCGCACGGGGTCGCGGCCGACCAGGACCGGACCGGAGGATCTCCAGAAAATTTCTACTTTGTTAGCACCGATAAGGCGATCGAGATAGCTGTCCTTAACCCGATCGTAGGTCCCGTCTTTGAACCGCACCGCAATCATCATGACAGGATTCCTTTCTTAAGCGGTTTCATACGTATTCTTTTAAACTGTTGCCGATTCTCCTTGGAATAAAAACGGACATAAAACAAGCGGTTCGCAAATCGAACCAATACAAAATCGGCGGCGGGTCAGGCCTCTACCAGCACCAGCCCCGGTTCGCTGCGAGGCAGGCCCAGCCCCAGGCACACTTTTACCAGGTTGTCGGTTTCCAGCGTGGCATCGCAGGCCTCGCGGATTTCCCGAAACGTGGGGCAGTCGAAAATATCGCCGTTGGGCAACTGGAGCACGGGATATCCGAAGGATGTCGCACAAAACTCTTCGTTGCACCGCAGTTCGGTCACCGTTTCCAAACCGTACTTTCCTGCCACCTCGGCGTCAGGGATGATCAAGGTTGCTTTCACTGCCAGTCTCCTATGATTATCATAACAGATATGTTTTGTCGTATACGCAATTACGGAAATTGTTCAGTCCAGTTTGATATGGTCGCCGGGATTCTTGAGATCCTTGAGTTCAGGACACATCTCTTCCATGTTTTTGAGGAATTTCTCAGTGTTTTTGAATACGGCCTTGATTTCATGGTGCCAGGCGATGGCTACCTGGTGACCGCAGTAGGTACAGGTGTCAAGGGCCTTGTCGCCGGCCGGAATCGCCCGGTACACGGTGTAATACTCGCAGGCAGGACATTTCTGCCGATGCAGAATCGGCTCGACTTCCTTTATTCTCTTTTCCATGTCACCGCAGGGCCGGACTTTTCGGTCCGGGCGCCTCTCCTTTTATAGGTGGTTTACAACTTGACGTGATCGCCACGCTCCTGCAAGCGGGACAGGGCCGGGAAATGACCGGCAAGAGCCTGTACGTCCTTTTCACCGTCGCGGATGCGGGCTTCCAGCTGGCTGTCGTTGGCAACGGCGGTTTGCGCCATGCAGTGGGTGCATACCTGAAAGGCCTTTTCGCCTTCGGTTTTAAGCTCGAAAATGGTCCAGAAATCACAGGCGGTGCATTTATTACGAAAGAGCATGTCGGCAATCCTCCCAGAATAAGCTGTTTGCGATTTCAAAACATTATTTGTCTAAGATAGCAGAGGCGTCCATCCCAGCGCAACCCATAGCTTTTGCTGGTTTTCGCCCGGAGACGGCCCTTTCCCGCCGATTGATGCCGCCACAGCGGAAAAGGACCGGTTTTAACATGAAAGCCGCGCTGCTTCCATCCGATGTTTCCGGATAAACACAGCTCAGCCAAGCGATCCGAACTTGCACAGAATCCGGTTGCTGCGCTCCAGAAAAGCGGCCATGCGTTCCCTGTCGAAGGCGCAGTGGGGCAGCATGGACAGATCGTAGATCTGCTGCATGAGCATGGCGGCGTCTTCGTCGCGGCCCTGGTCCTTGAGGCCGATAATGGTATCGACCACCGGGGATTTGCCGTTCAGGCACAGGGTGTGCTCACCAAACGGATTTTCATCGCCCTGGCCCAGCATGCGGGTCATCTCCTGCAGCCGCCGGGTCTGCTCGGACAGCACCACCATCCCGGGTACACTGTCATCCTTGAAATTCTCGACACGCACCGAAAATCCGTCGGTCTTGATCGCTTCCTCGAACAGCTGCCGGATGCGGTCGAGACGCGCCTTGCGTTCGTCCTTGCCAGGCAGCTGAATTTTGGGGTCTTCTTCGATGAGATTTTCGGTGACGTCGCTGTCGACGCGCTGAAAAGCGACCTTGCCGTTTTTCATCTCCAGAAACTGGATGAAATGGCTGTCGATAAGGCTGTCAAGAACCAGCACGTCCATGCCCTGGTTGGCGAACAGCTTCAGATAGGTGCTCTGCGCCGCTTCGTTGTTGGTGTAGTAAACCTTGTCGGCGTGCTTCGCGACGGCTTTTTCCAGGTACTCCGGCAGGGTGACGTATTCCTGGCTGCCGGCCAGGCGATAGATGACGTGGTCCTTGAGCTTGTCATGGAACTTGTCATCGCGCAGCATGCCGTATTTCACGAAGGTGTGGATGTTTTCCCAGACCGGAACAAAGTCGGCGCGGTCGCCCTTGGCAAGTTCGACGATCTTGGACGCCACGCGACCGCTGATAACCTCGCGGATCTTGCGCACCTGCGGCTCGTTCTGCAGATAGCTGCGCGACACGTTGAGCGGCAGATCCGGCGCGTCGAGACAGCCCTGCAGCGGATTGAGGAACTCGGGAATCAGCTCCGGGCAGTTGTCGGAAACGAACACCTGGTTGCAGAACAGCTTGATATGGCTTTTGGCCACGTCGAACTCGGTGGTCAGCCTGGGGAAATACAGGACCCCCTTGAGGTTGAAGGGGTAGTCGATGTTCAGATGGATCCAGAACAGGGGCTCGTCGGCCAGGGGATAGAGTTTTTTATAGAAGTCGCGGTATTCCTCGTCCTTGACCTCAGAGGCGGAGCGGGTCCACAGCGGGTTCTGGTCGTTCACCACGTCGCCGGCCAGGCGGATCGGCACCGGCAGGAAATTGCAGAAACGCTTGAGAATCTCACGGATGCGGAAGGGTTCGAGAAACTCCTTCTCCTCGGCGCCCAAGTGCAGCACCACCTCGGTGCCGCGCCCCGCCTTGTCGCACTCTTCGAGATGGTAATCGGTGGAGCCTTCGCATACCCAGTGCACGGCCGCAGCGTCGCTCTGATAGGAGCGGGTGAAAATTTCCACTTTATCCGAAACCATGAACGCCGAATAGAACCCGAGGCCGAAATGGCCGATGATCTGGTTCTTGTCGTCCAGGTCCTTGAATTTTTCCACAAACTCCTCGGCCGAGGAAAACGCGACCTGGTTGATGTATTTGCGCACCTCGTCGGCCGTCATGCCCAGGCCGTTGTCGCGGATGGAGAGGGTGCCCGCGTCCTTGTCGACGGTGATGTCGATGGCGTATTCGTCCTCCAGCTGCAGACCCTCGATGAGGTTGATGTGCTGAAGCTTGTGGATGGCGTCCACGGCGTTGGAAACCAGCTCCCGCAGGAAAATCTCTTTTTCGCTGTAGAGCCATTTTTTGATGATGGGGAAAATGTTCTCGGTGTGGATGGAAATATGGCCTTTTTCCATCTTGGCTTTATCCGGCATAACTCGTCATTCCTCCTTGTAAAATTCAGGATGTCTGGTGCGCAGAATGTAGTAACGGCTGGACGGTTTGTCAAGACGCAAGCCCCATTGCACGGCAAATGCCGGGCATGCGAAACCGTTTCGGCGCAAACGCCGGGAAGTTTTCGGCCGCATTGTGAAATCCCCGCGGTATTCGCCCATGAAACTGATTTTCCCTATTATTTTCAATAGCTTGAAAGAGAGCATTTTTCCAGTTGACAGCCCCATGTGCCAGGAGTATATAGCAAACCATTATTCGCCGTTTCAGGGTGGGAACAGCAGACGAACGACATAAAAAGCAACCCCTTTTTATCGCCGCCCGCCGCCAGGCACCCCGCCCCTGAAAAACGGCATCCCCCTCGGGGGCTTTTTTCGCACGTGGCTTTTAAAAAGGGGTTCCAGTCATGCATATCGCTCTCGCCTTCAACCTGAAGGCTGACCGTACCGCTGTATCTTCCGCCGACGACCCTCCTTCCGCCGTTGACGATCTGTACGCCGAATGGGACGACATCCACACCATCGAAGCGGTGCGGGACGCCTTGGCGAGCGCGCACCGGGTTTCGCTGGTGGAGGCCGATCTCGATGCTTTCGACAACCTGCGCAGGCTGAAACCCGACCTGGTATTCAACATGGCCGAGGGCCTCCTCGGCGCCAGCCGCGAAGCACAGATGCCCGCCATGCTCGACATGCTGGGCCTGGCCTACACCGGCAGCGATCCGGTGACTCTCGGCATCTGTCTGGACAAGCGCCGCACCAAGGAAATCCTGTCCTGTCACGGCATCGCCACGCCACGCTTCACGACGGTTACCGCCGTGGACCAGGTGCCTGCCCGCCTGCGCTATCCGCAGATGGTCAAGCCGATCCTCGAAGGCTCCAGTAAAGGCGTGCCCGACGCCTCGCTGGTTCGCGACCGCAAAGCCCTGTTGCGGCAGGTGCGCCAGGTGCTGGAAGTTTATCGTCAGCCGGCGCTGATCGAGGAATTTTTGCCCGGCAGGGAGTTTACCGTGGCGGTGCTGGGCAACGGCGCGGATCTGCGTGTGCTGCCGGCTGTCGAAATCAATTTCGAGGCCCTGCCGGCCGGCGTCAACCCCATCTATTCCTACGAAGCCAAATGGATCTGGGACCGTGAGGACGATCCGCTGCGGATCTTCACCTGCCCGGCGCGGCTCGAACCGGCCTTGCAGCAAGCCATCGAAGATCTGTGTCGCCGCGCCTTCCGGGTGCTGGGATGCCGGGACTGGTGCCGCATCGATGTGCGCCTCGATCAACACGGCCGCCCCCACATCATCGAGCTGAATCCCCTGCCGGGCATCCTGCCGCGCCCGGAACAGAACAGTTGTTTTCCCAAAGCCGCGCGCGCCGCCGGTCTGTCTTATACGGACCTGATCCTGGCCGTCGTGGATGCCGCCGTCAAACGCCTGAACCTTACGGGAAATCACCATGAGAGTAGCTGTCTGTTTCAATCGCGCGCCGTCACGGCCGGCTAAGGGCTGCGACGCCGACCTGATCTCCGAGCAGGGGGCGGAAAAGGAAGCCGCCGAAGTGGCCCGGGCTTTGAAAAGCCGGGGCTACGACGCGCATCTGGTGGCCCTGGGGCCGGATCCGGCCAGTTTCGTCGACGCGCTTCGGCGGTTGTCGCCCGCGGTGGCGTTCAATCTCTGTGAGGGCTTCTGGGGGGAAAGCCGTCAGGAGATGCATGTAGCCTCGCTGTTCGAGTTGCTGCGCCTGCCTTATACCGGCTCCACACCCCTTAGCCTGGGCCTTACCCAGGACAAGGTCCGCACCAAGGATCTGCTGCTCCGTTACCACCTGCCCACGCCCGGATACACGGTGGCCCGGCCGGGCCAGCACCTGCTGCGCTCCCATGACATGGCGTTTCCGCTGATCGTCAAACCGCGCGCTGAAGACGCCTCCCTCGGCATCACCAGCGACAGTGTTGTCGGCTCGGACAGGGCCCTGCGCGAGCGGGTGCGGTTCATCCACGAGACCTACCGCCAGGAAGCCCTGATCGAGGAATTCATCGACGGCCGCGAGCTGAATGCGGCGGTGCTGGGCGACCGGCGCCTGGAGGTGCTGCCGATTTCCGAAATCGTCTTCGAGGAGGGCCTGCCCCACCCCATCGTCAGTTATGACGGCAAATGGCTGGAGTCCAGCATAGAGTTCGCCCGCACCCGGCCGGTGTGCCCGGCGCCGCTGCGCACGCGGGAAGAAATGCTGGTGCGGGATGTGGCGCTGCGCGCCTGCAAAATCCTGGAATGCCGTGATTACGCCCGGGTCGATATCCGCCTGCGCGACGGCATACCCTACATCCTGGAAGTCAACGCCAATCCCGATATCTGCTCCGATGCCGGGCTGGCCAGAGCCGCCAAAACCGCGGAAATCCCCTACCCGGCGCTCATCGAACGCATCGTGCAGATGGCCATACAACGCAAGGAGCCGAGTCATGCGTGACCTGACAATTGCAGACCTGCCGCACCTGCAGCGCATCCTGCGCAGTACCGGCGCCTTTACCGAGGCAGAGGTCGCCTGCGCCATGGAACTTCTGGCCATCGTCCTGGACGACCCCGCCCAGATCGACTATCGGGTCGCGGTGGCGCAGACCGACGGCGACGTCCAGGGCTACGTGCTGTACGGTCCCACCCCTCTGGCCGACGGCAACGTCACCCTGTACTGGATCGCGGTGTGCCCCGAGGCGCAATGCCGAGGCGTCGGCAGACGCCTGATGGCGCAGGTTGAGGAATACGCTCGGCAACACGGCGGCCGGCTCGTCTGCCTGGAGACCTCCTCCCAGGGAGGTTATGAGCGCACCCGGAGATTCTACCGCCAGGCCGGATACGTGGAGGAATCCCGCATACGGGATTTTTACAGCCCCGGCGATGATCGCATCACCTTTGTCAAACGATTGGACCAAACACCTGATCTGTAAACCAACATCTTTCCTGTCGTGAGACCATCCATGGAAACCTGGCAAAAAATATTGCAGGCAAGCGTGACCAGCCCCGGCGCCCTGCTGCGCCGTTACGGCATCGATCCGGCCCCCCTCGAAGCGGTCGTGGAGCGTTATCCGATGCGGGTCAACCCTTATTATCTCGGCCTGATCCACGCCGTTGGCGACCCCATCTGGCGGCAGGCCATTCCGTCCGCACTGGAAATCGAGGATCACGTCTGCTGTGCCGACCCTCTGGCGGAAGAAGAGCAGAGTCCGGTGGCCAACCTGGTGCATCGTTATCCCGACCGGGTGCTGTTCATGGTCTGCTCGGAATGCGCCATGTATTGCCGCTTCTGCACCCGCAAGCGCAAAGTCGGCGGCGAGCATATGAGAGTCACCCGGGAGACCATTGCCGCGGGCATCGACTATATCCGCGCCAACCCCCAAATTCGCGACGTGATCCTGTCAGGTGGCGATCCGCTGCTGCTGGGCGACGAAAACCTCGAAGAGATCCTGGAGCAGCTGCGCCGCATCCCGAGTGTGGAAATCATCCGCATCGGTTCGCGGGTGCCGGTGGTGCTGCCACAGCGCATCACCACGAACCTGGTGCGGCTGCTGCGCCGCTACCACCCCCTGTACCTCAACACTCATTTCAACCACCCGGACGAGATCACGCCGACTTCCGCCAAAGCCTGCGCACGCCTCGCCGACGCCGGCATTCCGCTGGGCAACCAGACGGTGCTGATGCGCGGCATCAACGACGATCCGCGGGTGATGAAGCGCCTGATGCAGAAACTGCTCGCCATCCGGGTGCGGCCCTACTACATCTACCAGGCCGACCTGGTGCAGGGCACGGAACACTTCCGCACCACCGTCGAGGAAGGACTGGAAGTGATAAAGGCCCTGCGGGGACACACCTCCGGCCTGGCAGTACCGGCCTACGTCATCGACGCCCCCGGCGGCGGCGGCAAGATCCCTCTGCTGCCCGATTACCTGCAGCAACTGGGCGACACGGTACTTCTGAAAAACTACCGGGGCGATTCCTATACCTACCGCAACGCCCAACCGGACATGGAACCGCTGGAAGATGCAATGGTGCGTGCCGTCTGACCCCGCGATCCGCCAGCACGATTTTGCCCCGTGGAGACCCTGCTCCACGGGGCTTTTTTGCATGCCCGCCAAAACCGGCAGGTCCCGGTGCCGGAAATTGCGCTCCGCTTCTTTACTGATAAACTTGACAAAACCTTTTATCCCGACAAGGAGATTTCATGGACAACACGCCGGACAGGAAAACTCTGGTCAATCGCCTTTCGGAAATCGACACCAGCCAATTACCGCCTGACGGCGGCGACCGGTACAACCGCCTGATCTTCGAGAGCAGCCCCTACCTTCTGCAGCACGCCACCAATCCGGTCGACTGGCACCCCTGGGGGCCTGAAGCCTTCGATCTGGCACGGCAAAAAAACAAGCCGCTGCTGGTTTCCATCGGCTATTCGACCTGTCACTGGTGCCACGTCATGGAGCAGGAGTCCTTCGAGGACGCCGAAGTCGCCGAGGTGCTCAACAAGCTTTTCGTGCCGGTCAAGGTGGATCGGGAAGAACGGCCCGACATCGACAACCTCTACATGACGGCCTGCCAGATGATCACCGGCGGCGGAGGCTGGCCCTTGAACGTGTTCCTCAGTCCGGACAAGGTGCCGTTCTACGCCGCGACCTACATGCCGCGGAATGCGCGAGGCGGGATGCCCGGCATCATTTCCATCCTCACCAAAATCGGATCCATGTGGCAATCCGACCCCGACAAGCTGCTGCAGACCGGCAAGGCTCTCGGCGAAGCGCTGACGCGTCTCGAAACCAGGCCCGCGGAGACTGGCGGTCCGCTGGACGAGGCGCCCCTTCAGCAGGCCTTCGACCACTTTCGGGAGACCTTTGACGAAGAGCGCGGCGGCTTCGGCAAAGCACCGAAATTTCCCATGCCCCACAATCTCTCCCTGCTGTGTCACATTGGCGCGCGATTCGAACTGGAAGACGCCACCGCCATGGTTGTCAACACGCTGCAGCGCATCCGCCTCGGCGGTATCTACGACCATATCGGTTTCGGACTGCACCGCTACAGCGTCGATGCCTACTGGCGGGTGCCCCACTTCGAAAAGATGCTCTACGATCAGGCGCTGCTGACCCTGGCGGCGCTGGACGCTTTCCAGAGCACGGCGGATCCCTTCTTCGCCACCCTTGCCGACCAGACCATGACCTATGTGCTGCGCGACCTGGCGCTGCCCGAGGGCGGTTTCTGCTCTGGCGAGGACGCCGACAGTGAAGGCGCCGAGGGAACCTACTACCTCTGGACCACCGCCCAGGTAGAGGAGGTTCTGGGGCACGAGCAGGCCACCATTTTCTGCAACTGCTACGAAATATCCGAAGAAGGAAACTTCGAGGGGAGCAACATCCCGCGCCTCGAAATGGACCTGAAAGCCTGGGCGCAGTGGTTCGGCGTCAGCGTGGAGGAACTTGCCCCGGTCCTGGAGGATGGGCGGCGCAAGCTGCTCGAAGGCCGCGGCCAGCGCGTCCGGCCGCACCGCGACGACAAGCTGCTGACCTCGTGGAACGGCCTGACCATCGCCGCGATGGCCCGTACCACCGCCTTGCTGGGGCATCCCGAATATCTGAGGGCGGCAGGGAAAGCGGCCGATTTCATTCTGGAAAACATGCGCGACACACAGGGACGCCTGCTGCGGCGGTGGCGCAGGGGACAGGCCGGTATTCCGGCTTTCCTGGAGGATTACGCGGCGCTGATTCTGGGCCTGATCGAACTCTACCAGGCCGGATTCCAGACCCGCTATCTGGCCGAGGCGCTGGGCCTTGCCGGCGACATGCGGCAACTGTTCGGCAGCGCGGAAGGACTTTTCCATGACACCGGCAGCGATGCGGAGCAGGTGCTGGTGCGCAAACGCACCCTGCACGATGGCGCCATGCCTTCCGGCAATGCCATGGCCGCCATGGCGTTTCTGCGCCTCGGCGCCATGACCGGCGACGCGGCCCTCGAAGAACAGGCCGAACAGCTACTGCAGGCCTCTTCCCGGGCATGGAAGGAGACACCGACCGGCTGCAGTCAGTTGCTGATGGCGCTGGATGTGGCCCTGTCGGAACGGGAAATCCTGGTAATCGCGGCCCCCGCCGACGATCCGGACGGTCTCGCCATGCTCAAAGAAGCGCGCCGCGGATTCCGTCCCCGGCTGATGATCCTGTGGCAGCGTCCCGATGATGCTGCCCTGTCCGAAACCACCCCCATGGCCAGGGACAAGGTCATGCTCGACGGCAAGGCCACCGCCTACCTGTGCCGCGGCCGCACCTGCCTGCCGCCGGCCAACACCCCGGAGCAACTGGCGCGGCTGCTTGATTCCTGACCTGAAAAGCCGGGGTGACATGCTGCCTGAAGGCCTCCATTGGGTATTGGCGTTTTGCCACATAACGATATATATTGATAGCATCAATATCCGGAGGTTTAACTATGGCGATGGAGAAGCAAATTAATCTGAGACTCGACAACTCTGACGAAGCAACTCTTAAGTTTATGGCCGAGGCGCAAGGGCGCTCCGAGCAGGAAATCCTGCGATATTCCTTTCGCAAATACGCCAAAGAGTTTTTGGATCAAATGAATTTCATTAAGTCTGTTGAGAGGGGATGGGTTGAGCTTAAATCAGGTCTGGGCGAAATTGTGACCGAGGAGGATGACTTTTTTGATGAAATCATGAAAGATATCAATAATGAGCCCACGCCCTCTTAAGCGCTCACTCGAGTACAAGGGAAAGGTTCGCGAATACGCCAGAAACCTTGCCGGCCGTTATAGACCAGAGATAGCAGGCGTATTCCTTAAAGACGTCGGGCAGGCTGAAAAAAGAATTTTTGAGAACAATGAGGTCGGCTCTCTTGCCCCATATATCATTTTGGGGGAAAAAGTCGTATTGAGAGAACTTTATTTTTCTTCTGGCCCTGCAAAATACTGTCTGGTGTACCATATTGACGACAACTGTTTAGGGCTGGTTACGCTATGGCATGGTTCCGGGATAAGAAAATCTACCGATTTGATCCGCCTGTGGGAATAGCCAATCTCCGCGATAAAATCAGGGTTCGACCTGCTGGCAGCACTCCTTCGTCACGGGGTGCAGCAGCTGCCCGACCGCCGTCAACAGTTCCTCCAGGGTGAGCCCTGTCGCGACCGCCGTGCCGAAGCCTTCGCCGGTACGCCGGTACAGATCGAACAGGGCCGGCCTGCCGCCGGTCGCCTTGCGCGCCCCGACGATGCCGATATCGGCCAGCTGCGGCCCCGAACAGCTGTTGGAACAACCGCACACCGCCCATTCCAGATCGCGCCCGGAATCCGGGAAACATTCGTTCAGCTGCGCTGCCAGCTCGCGGGTCGGCACCAGCCCTTTGGGGCAGACCGCACTGCCGGGACAGACGCGGCAGCGCAACCCCGTGCCAGGCCGCAGCAGTCCGGCGTTTTGCAGTGCCTCCCGCAGCGCCGCGCCGTCGCTGTCCGCCGCCACCGAAACCAGCACATCCTGGTCACGGCTGACGGCCAGCCAGCCGTCCCCGTTTGTGGCGGCGATAGTGGCGATCCGGCGCAGATCGGCGGCCGCGAGCCGCCCCGCCGGCACCGGTACCGCGATCCAGCCGCGGGTGCCGGGGCACGCCAGTTCGCCAAGGGCGTCGTCAAATGGGCTGGCGACGGGGCAAGGCGTCGTGCCGTCTGTCTCACGGGCCAGCAGGGCGCGAAATTCGGCTTCGCCGATATCGGTCAGCAGGTGCTTGAGCCGTTTACCTGCCGGAGCATGCTGCATGTACACCCGGATCACGCCCTCCACAAGCGGAATCAGGCGCTCGAAGGGAACCCTCCCCGCCAGCAGAAAACCTTCCCGGGGCTGCCGTCCCAGGCCGCCGGCCACCCAGACGTCACACAGATCCCTCCCCGCATCGCGGCCCAGATACACCATGGCCAGGTCCTGGCACAAATGCCGGGCGCCGCAATAGCCGTTCTCCACGGCCAGCTTGAACTTTTTGGGCAATCCCTCGAAATGCGGATTGCCGGTGAAATGTGCGTGCAGCCGCCTGACCAGCAGCTGGATGCGCGCAGAGCTCTCCCCACCGTCCAGCGCGCAGGCAACGCCGCGCACCGCCCCGCCGCAGGCGCCCCGGGTGGTCAGTCCCACCGCCTGGTAGCGCCGCTGCACCGTCGGCAACTGCTCGCCGCGCAAGCCGTGAACCTCGATATTGCCCCGACAGGTCAGATGCAGCTTGCCGCCGCCAAAATCCTCCGCCACGGAGCAGAGCGCTTCGGCCTGCGGCGCGGAAAACAACCCGCCGGGAAGCTTGGCCCGCACCATCAGGGCGCCGTCCCCGCCCTGGCGGTAGACACCGTTGATCTTGAAGGTCTGATAGTCGATAGCGGAAAAGTCTGGCATCAGGCATATCCTTGGCTTGAAAGTTGACGGGCGGGCAACGCACAAAACGACGCCGCCGGGACGTGTCGGATGCCCCAATATGCTCCAGCCAAAGGCAAAGGTCAAGAGACAGGACTTGGAAAGAGGCCCGGAGAAAGGCTGCGGACAGGGTCAGGGACGGGTATACAGGAGCCCCGTTTCATCGTTCTCGAGTTCGGGATGCTCGGCGTACAGGGCCTCGCCCAGCATGTCTCCCAGGCGCTCTATGGCATCCTGGGCTTTTCTGGCATAATAGGCCGAGGGTTTGCCGTAGACGGGGGTCAATTCGCCCGCCATCTGTCCGAGCCTGAAGTACATTTCCCTGAGACTCTGAGCGTATTCCTGGTGTCGTTGCAAGGCAAAACCCTCTTTTGACATGGCGACCCCCTGACAGATGCGTAGCATCGAATTGGATGTCCCCCGGCGGTTCCAAAGGGACAACAACTATATTACAAAAAACCCTTCCTAATGCAATCTCTTCCAAACATTTTTTTATTCGTCGAAACAACCGGTGCATCACCGCGCCGAAATGCACCCGCCGACCCTCGCCAACAGACGTCGGAAAGGTTTAAAAACATTCATCATTGCGTCCTTGTCCGGTTTGCCGCATAATTCCGGAGCAGAGACACCAGCCTGTTTCCAGAGGAGGCCATGACAATTCTCCGTCTTATTTCGATCATGCTCATGGTTCTGATGGGCGCGAAAGGCGCGTACCGCAGCGTCAGCGCCTTCGACTACCCGATTACCGACCCCTACGCCGCCACGGTCATCGAAACCCCGAGCGAGTACCGCGCAAAACTGCCCGCCGCTCTGCCGACCAGCACCATCAACCTGCGCATCTTTCCCGACCGGCGGATCCCCGAAATTTTCTGGTATCAGGACGGCCTGCCCTGCTCCCTGATCCGCCAGCGGCATGAGGCGCCCCTTATTTTTATCATCGCCGGCACCGGCGCCCGCTACGACGCCCCCAAAATGCTCGATTTACAAAAGGTGTTTTATCAGGCAGGATTCCATGTGCTTTCCCTGTCCTCGCCGACGCATATGGATTTTGTCATCAACGCTTCGGAAAGCATGGCTCCCGGCAACCTCGAAGATGATGCCGGCGACCTCTACCGGGTCATGGAGCGCGCCCGGCAAGCGATCGGCCGCCACATCGCCGTAAGCGACTACTACCTTACCGGCTACAGCCTGGGCGGTATCCAGGCGGCCTTCGTTTCCCGACTGGATGAAGATCGGCAGCGCTTCGGTTTTCGCAAGGTGCTGCTCATCAACCCGCCGGTCAGCCTCTACCGTTCCGTTACCATCCTCGACCGGTTGCTGGACGACAACATCCCCGGCGGACTCAACAATTTCCAGACCTGGCTGGACGAGGTGATGCTGAATCTGTCGGACATCTATCAGGAGTTGGGCTATTTCGAGTTTTCCGGAGATTACATCCACCGGGTGCATGAGCGCTACCCGCATCGCGATCCTTTTCTGCGCGCCATCATCGGGCTTTCCTTCCGCATGTCGTCATCCAACATGATCTTCTCCGCCGACATCATGAACGGCGGCGGTTACATCACCCCTACCCATGCGGAAATCACCCCGACCACCAGCCTGACACCCTATGCCATGGTTGCCTGCCGAACCGGTTTTACCGACTACTTTCATGAATACCTGTATCCGCGCCTGCGCCGCAGGCACCCCGGCCTCACCGAGGCGCAGCTGATCGCCAGGCTCAGCCTGCACCATATCGGCGGGTATCTTCGGGCAACGGAAAAAATCGGCGTCATGCACAACCGTGACGACATCATTCTGGATGCGGGGGATATCGACTGGCTGCGGGAAACTTTCGGCCGGCGCGCCAGAATCTTCCCCCTGGGAGGACACTGCGGCAACCTGGCGCATCCCGAAGTGGTCAACTACATGACCGACTTTTTCAACCAAGGCAAGGACTGAATCATGGCACGCAAAACAGCGACAAGTCTGCTGTTTTTCCTGCTTCTGTCAATCCATCTGGGCGGTTGCAGCACCCTGCCCCGCACCACGGAACAGAGCCGTCCGCCGCTGCGCAGCTATGACGCGCTGGTGGATGACAGGCAGCATCCGCTGGAAGTCTACGATCCGCTGGAAGGGTTCAACCGGGGGGTGTATCGGTTCAACCACTATTTCGACCGATACCTGTTCCTGCCGGTGGTGCGTACCTATGATTTCCTGCTGCCGGACTATCTGGAAGACCGCATTTCCGGCTTTGTCGACAATGTTTTCGAGTTCAACAACCTGCTCAACAATCTCTTGCAGCTCAAATGGAAAGGCGCGGGCATCACCCTGTCGCGGCTGATCATCAACAGCACCATCGGCATCGGCGGCCTCTGGGATCCGGCTACCGGGTGGGGCCTGCAGCGCCGGACCGAGGACTTCGGACAGACGCTGGGATTTTACGGTATCGGCAACGGCCCCTATCTGGTCTTGCCGCTTCTGGGGCCGTCCAACCTGCGCGACAGCTTCGGCATCGCCGGTGACGCGGCCGGCTTTGCCGGCATCGGACCGGTCGCCTGGGTGGACAACAGCACCGCTTCGCAAGCCTTTACCTCTGTCAGCAGCGTCGACCGCCGGCACCGCCAGCCGTTCCGCTACTACCAGACCGGTTCGCCGTTTGAATATGAAATGGTGAGGTTGCTCTATACCCAGAAACGGGCGTTGGAAATTTCGAAGTAGTTTTCATCCGGCGGCGACAGCGGGCGCAGGGGCCGGATATGGCCTTCGCAGGGATTCGGCAGGTCAGCCCGTCTGGACTTTCAGCAGGTCGAGGGCCTGCTTCACGACACAGGAGACGGACCGGGCGCCATCGAGCGCATGATGCGCCGCCGCGCGGTAAAGCTCTTCGCGCGACGCCAGCACCTCCTGGATTTCTTCCGTGATGCTGCGCCCGGTCAGGCTGGGACGCTGGGCCGCGTTCGGGTCGCTTTCAAGACGCCGGGCCATAATCGCGACAGGCACCTGCAGATAAAAAACCGTACCGTTGCGCCGCATGTACTCGCGGTTGAACGTCGACAGCACCATGCCGCCGCCGGTAGCGATGACCCGGCCCGGCGCGGTCACCGCCTGCAGAGCTTCGGTTTCCCTGCGGCGGAAACCTTCCCACCCCTCTCTGGCGACCAGCTCGGCGACGCTCAGGCGCAGCGTTTCCCACAGATACTGATCCGTATCGACAAAGGCAAAGGCGAGTTCACGCGCCAGAGCGCGACCGACGGTGGTTTTGCCGGAGGCGCGGGCGCCAACCAGATAAATGGTGCTGACCATGCCGTATCTTCCTTCGAAGGGGTTCCATCCAAAACGCCTGATCCCGATGCGAGCCGGTCGCAGCCGATGGCAGGAAAAAGGCGGGACGCTGAGTATAGGAGGTTTGAGACGACCCTTCAAGCCGATTCTGACCGGCCGCTGGCAGCGTCGCTCAGGGCCAGAACCAGAGCAGCAGGATGCCGCCGGCCAGAGACAATCCGAACAGCGCCGCAATCCTGCCGAGCAGGCGCCGGCTGCCCATGAGAGCGACAACTCCCGCCTTGAACAGGATATTGGAGAGCGCGCCGATCATCATCATGCGCCAGCCGGTATCGACACCCAGTCGGCCCGCGGTTATCAACTGGGCGGTGGACAGGGTGATGGCGTCCATATCGGTCAGTCCCGACAGGGACGCCACCAGGTAGAGGCCCCCCTCGCCCAGATGCTGCCTGGCGGCAGCCACGGCCAGCAACACCAGCGCATACAACCCGCCGAAAATCACGGCGGCACCGAGATTCGACGGATCTTTCGGAACCGGGGCGCGATCCTGTTTCTGGCGCTGTCGGTAACAGGCCACCGTGGCGATCAGCGCCATCCAGGCTCCCATCAACCCGAATTGGGGGAATATTTTCCAGAAAATGCCCGGTGCCACAACCGCCACTTCAAAGGCCACGCGGGCGAACACGATGGTCGAAGCAATCATGATGACCAGGGTCGCCGTCGGCGAAGTCGCAGGCGCGGTTCTGGACATGCGGGCATAGCTTGCGGTGGCGGCGGTACTGGAGATCAAACCGCCGAGGACACCGGCGAGAATCGCCCCGGGCTTTGCGCCGATATAGCGAGAGGTCAGGTAGCCGGCGATGCTGATGCCCACGATCAGCACTACCATCAGCCAGATGCGGAAAGGATTGAGCACCGCATAAGGGCCAAAAGACCTGTCCGGCAGCAGCGGCAGCACCACCAGGGCGATAAGCACCATGCGAAACACGGCGCGGATATCCGTCGCACCGATACGCTCCACAAAACCGTGCAAGGGCTTTTTCCAGTGCAGCAGCAGCGCCACGCCACCGCCGATGGCAACGGATTCGGCCACCATGCCGTTCTGCAGCAGGGCGCCGACGGCAAACATGACCAGCGCCGCGACCTCGGTGGTTGGACCCGGCCGGGGATCCCGGGCACCGGCCCGCGAAAAATTGGCAGCGATCATCACGCCGCCCAGCGCCACCACCCCGGCGGCCAGCACCCAACCCCCGAAGCGTTCCGCCAGATGGGCACAGGCCGTGCCCAATACGCTGATCAGCGCAAAGCTGCGAATCCCCGCAGCTTCCGGTTCCGCCCATTCCCGCTGCAACCCGACCAGAAGCCCGAGGCCGAGAGAAATGCCGAACTGCTGCCAGATCTGCATCGCCATAAGGAGCCCCCCGCTCTTTGCATTCTCCTGTATCTGTATTCAATTTTACAAAGCGTGCGGGGTTTTCCAAACCGGTGAGTTCCGGAATTAAGCAGGTATAGTATCAAAGCAGGCCCGCCGGGGGTCTGCACACATCCGATCGACAAGGAGGTCCCATGGCAAAAAAAGTCGACGTCATCATTATCGGAGCGGGCAGCGCCGGGCTGGCGGCGCTACGCCAGATCCGCAAAACGACCGACAACTACCTGCTCATCGACCACGGTCCCCTGGGCACGACCTGCGCGCGGGTCGGATGCATGCCTTCCAAGGCGCTGATCAAGGTCGCCGGCAATCTGCATGGGGCGGCCAGGCTGGCAAAAGCCGGACTGGTCGACGGCAAAGCGCCGGCCTGCAACATCCCCGCCGTGCTGGCCCATGTGCGGAAATTGCGCGACGGTTTTGCCACCGGCATGCTCGAAGCGACCCGCAGGCTCGCCGGTGAACGCCTGATAAAAGCATCGGCGCGCCTGCTCGGGCCCGGCCGGGTGCGGGTCGGCGACAGCGAAATGGCCTGTTCCCGGGTCATCCTGGCGGTGGGCTCGCGGCCGACCGTGCCCGAACCATGGCAAGGCTTCCGGGAACGCATTCTGACCACCGACAGCTTTTTCGAGCAGCAGGATCTGCCACGGCGCCTTGCGGTGATCGGGCTGGGACTGATCGGTATAGAGCTGGGCCAGGCCATGGCCCGCATGGGGATCCAGGTATGGGGATTTGGCCGCAATCCGCACATTTGCGGCATCCGCGATTCTGAGGTAAATGATGTGGCAATCGCCGCCCTGAGCCGGGAATTTCCGCTTTACACCGGCGCGGAAGCCCACATCTCCCCCACCGCTGACGGCCTGCGTATCCGCAACGGCAGCAAGGAGATCGAGGTCGATGCGATCCTCGCAGCGCTGGGCGTAACCCCCAACACCGCCGGCCTCGGACTGGAGAACCTAGGCATCGAGCTGGACAAGCGCGGCCTGCCGCCCTTCAACCCGCACACCATGCAGGTGGCCGACCTGCCAATATTCATCGCCGGAGATGCCAACGGATGCCTGCCGATCCTGCACGAAGCCCAGGATGAAGGATACATCGCCGGCGTCAATGCCACCGCGAGCGCCATCGGCCCGTTCCAGCGCCGCACACCGCTCAAAATCGTATTCTGCGACCCCCAGGTGGCGGCGGTGGGACAAACCATCGATAAGCTCGATGCCGCCGCCATCGTCATCGGGCGGGCCGATTTCACCGAACAGTCCCGCGCTATCGCCGAACAGCGCAACAGCGGCCTTCTGCATGTATATGTGGACAAACTCGATGGCCGCCTGCTCGGCGCGGAAATGATCGTGCCGGGCGCCGAACATCTCGCCCAACTGCTGGCCCTGGCCATCCACCGTAAACTCACCGTCACGGACCTGCTGACCATGCCTTTCTACCATCCTACCCTCGAAGAAGGCCTGCGCACCGCATTGCGCGATGCGGCACAGCAACTCGACGATGGCCGACTGCCCCGGGAGTTGTCCCTGTGCGAGAGCTGCCCGGAGGCGCCGCTGTGCTGAATCTGCCAGCACATAACAGCAAAAAGCCCGCAACCGTTTACGATTGCGGGCTTTCATCATTTGTTGGTGCCGAAGGGGAGACTCGAACTCCCACGGCCCTACGGCCACTAGACCCTGAACCTAGCGTGTCTACCAATTCCACCACTTCGGCTTGAAGCGAGACAACTTATAGCAAATGGCCAAACCCAATGCAACAAAAAAATTCGGATTTTTCTGACCCATGTTTTTTCTTTTTGCCCCAGCCCTCAGGTTTCAGCTTACAGCCCCCAGCTTGCAGTCCTCAGTCCTTAACCCTTAACTTCAATACCGCGGGGCGGCGTCACAAGGGGGATAAAACGGCTGCGCCGTTTTAAATCAATCTCGCAGCGCCGGTTTCTGCAACAGCCCAATTGAAAAACTGGCGACGCGCAACCGATACGCAAAAGCCCTACGCAGCGCAATCGTTATGGAATCGCAGCGCCGCTGACAAAAGTGTTACCCATGTACCTGAACCGAAGTGTTACCTATGAATATGAATCGTACCATCCCAGCTCCTGGCCCGTCGGTCACTGCCCTCCGGCAGCGTCACAAGGGGGGATAAAACGGCTGCGCCGTTTTAAATCAATCTCGCAGCGCCGGTTTCTGCAACAGCCTGCCAGCAAAACTGGCGACGCAACACGGTCACGCAAAAGCCCTACGCAGCGCAACCGGTATGGATTCTCAGCGCCGGTGCCAAAAGGCAGCGCCCTTGGAGCCGGAGCCTATCATAATGGCGATAGCCGACCCTGCGTCCTTTCTTTCCATACTTTCTTTAGACGAGTAAAGAAAGTATGCCGGCTGCCGGCCGGGACCGGCGAAGTTGAAGTAAAAGGTTTTGACCTCAGCTTGCAGTTTGCAGCTATCAGCTTTCAGTTCTCAGTTCTCAGTTCTCAACCTTTAACTTCAATACCGCGGGGTGGCGCCCCCGCCCGGCGCTTTACTCTTTTTGCTTGCCCAAAAAGAGTAAACAGAAAAAGGGCACCCCGGCTCCTGGCCCGCCTGCGGCGGGTTCCCTCCGCGCAGTACCCGCCGGGCGGGCGGAAATGATTCGCTACGCTCAGATTTCCGCCTTTTTCGCCCGTCGGCCACCGCACTCCGGCGGCGTCACAAGGGGCAAAAGACGGCAAACCAGGTTTGCCGTAAACCAATCTAGCAGCGCCGGTTTCTGCAACAGCCTGCCACCAAAACCGGCGACGCAATACGGTCACGCAAAAGCCCTACGCAGAGCAACCCCGACAAACAGGCAGCGCCGGTGCCAAAAGGCAGCGCCCTTGGAGCCAGAGCCTATCATAATGGCGATAGCCGACCCTGCGTCCTTTCTTTCCATACTTTCTTTAGACGAGTAAAGAAAGTATGCCGGCTGCCGGCCGGGACCGGCGAAGTTGAAGTAAAAACATTTGACCTCAGCTCGCAGCTTACAGCTTTCAGCTCGCAGCTATCAGCTTGCAGTCCTCAGCCCTCAACCTTTAACTTCAATACCGCGGGGTGGCGCCCCCGCCCGGCGCTTTACTCTTTTTGCTTGCCCAAAAAGAGTAAACAGAAAAAGGGCACCCCGGCTCCTGGCCCGCCTGCGGCAGGTTCCCTCCGCGCAGCACCCGCCGGGCGGGCGGAAATGATTCGCTAACGCTCAGATTTCCGCCTGTTTCGCCCGTCGGCCACCGCACTCCGGCGGCGTCACAAGGGGGAAGAAACGGCATAACGGCAAACCGGGTTTGCCGTAACCCAATCACGCAGCGCCGGTTTCTGCAACAGCCTGCCACCAAAACCGGCGACGCGATACGGTCACGCAAAAGCCCTACGCAGCGCAACCCCGACAAACAGGCAGCGACAGCGCAAGAAGGCAGCGCCCTTGGCATCGGAGCCTATCATAATGGCGATAGCCGACCCTACTGTCCTTTCTTTCCATACTTTCTTTAGACGAGTAAAGAAAGTATGCCGGCTGCCGGCCGGGACCGGCGAAGTTGAAGTAAAAGGTTTTGACCTGAGCTCGCAGCTCGCAGCTCGCAGCTCGCAGCTATCAGTCCTCAACCTTTAACTTCAATACCGCGGGGTGGCGCCCCCGCCCGGCGCTTTACTCTTTTTGCTTGCCCAAAAAGAGTAAACAGAAAAAGGGCACCCCGGCTCCTGGCCCGCCTGCGGCGGGTTCCCTCCGTGCAGCACCCGCCGGGCGGGCGGAAATGATTCGCTCACGCTCAGATTTCCGCCTGTTTCGCCCGTCGGCCCCTGCACTCCGGCGGCGTCACAAGGGGAAATGGACGGCAAACCAGGTTTGCCGTAAACCAATCTAGCAGCACCGGTTTCTGCAACAGCTTAACTGAAAAACTGGCGACGCACTACCGATACGCAAAAGCCCTACGCAGCGCAACCCCACCAAACGGGCAGCGCCGGTGCCAAAAGCCAGCGCCCATAGAGCCGGAGCCTATCATAATGGCGATAGCCGACCCTACGTCCTTTCTTTCCATACTTTCTTTAGACGAGTAAAGAAAGTATGCCGGCTGCCGGCCGGGACCGGCGAAGTTGAACTAAAAGGTTCAGCACTCAGCACTCAGCACTCAGCTTACAGCCCCCAACCTCCCCCTCACATCCCCCGCAACACAAAAGTAAGCAGCAACCCATGAATCCCCCAGAACACCCAGCGCAGCATATAGCGCGAATGTACGGCCAGAATCTTGAAGGAGATAAACAACACCATGCCCTTGAGAATCACTTCCTGAAGACGGTAGGCCAGTTTCAATTCCGGGGACAGGATCGCCAGGGACAGGGACATGGCAAACAGCAGAAAATCCAGGGAAGGATGATGCAGCACCTTTTCGCCATTGCGGAACGCGAACTTGTAAAACACCAGCAGCCCGCCAACCGCAAACAGCACATTGCGAAACGCCGCCTGCGACAGAAAACCGTCACTGCCAGACAGCGCAAGCTGTTCGCTTTGAAAAGCGATCACCATGCCGGACATGAAAAGCAGCGCCATCAGAAAAGGATTGCGCAGATCCCGAGACAGGAAAAACGCGACGCAACTGACCAGCAGCAGCGCAAGAGAGATGCGAAACACCTGGTTGCTGATATCCAGGGGACTGAGAGCCGTCCAGGCAAAAAACATCAGCATCAGCCCCGCCAGAACCGGCTCGACATGGTGGTTCCACCGCGCCAGGGTTTGGAAAACCTGAGACTCGCGAAGACTGCGGTCCGAGTCCCGACTGAGCAGCGGCAGCTTGTCCCTGAATTTGAGGGACAACCGCAGGCCGGCATAAAAAAGTACGCTCAGAACAATGTAACCGAAAAGCAGCCAATAAGCGGGAAAATCACGGCACAGCAGCGCCACCACGGCCCAGAACAGGGTCAGGCCATGAATCACCAGCACCGTAAAACGGTGATGAAAGCCAAGGTCCAGAAAACGGTGGTGGACATGCGTGCGGTCGGGCGCGAAGGGGTTGCCGCGCCGCAGGATGCGTTCGCTCATGACCCGCACCGTATCGATAATCGGCAGACCGAGGATGATAAAGGGAATGACCGGCTTCACCGTCGCCCCCGGCCCCTGGGTCAGGCTGACCGCCAGAAAACCCAGCAGAAACCCGACCGTCAGGCTGCCTGCGTCCCCCATGAAAATCCGCGCCGGATAGGCGTTATAACGCAAAAATCCAAAAATGCCGCCGACCAGCGCCGCGCACAGGGACATCACCGCCAGGTTGCCGTCATTGAATCCCAACAGCAGAAAAGCGCCCAGCGCCACGGCCGCGAAACCGCCGGCCAGGCCATCGAGACCGTCGAGAAGGTTGAGGGCATTGACCACACCGACAATGGCGAATACCGTAAAAGGCACCCCCAGCCACAGCGGCAGCTCCACCGACCCGGTGCCGAAAAGGTTGCCGAGATGCGCAATATGCAGGTTTCCGACAAAGATCGTGACCAGGCAGGCGAAAATTTCGCCGAGAAACTTCTTCTTCGGCGAGATGCCGTACAGATCATCCACCAGACCGGTGGCAAACATGATCAGCGAGCCGGCCAGGATCCCCTTGACGGGCCGGGCGATGTCATCGAAAACCAGCATCGCGAAGAGAAACGCGATAAAGATCGCCACCCCGCCGAGACGCGGCTTGGGCCTTACATGCACCTTGCGCCCGTTGGGAACGTCGAACTGGCGTTTCTCGATTGCCCAGCGGCGCAGTGCCGGCACCATGATGAGCGCCATGAACAGGGCCGTCATGAAAATATAGAGTTGATGCAGCCAACCCATTTTATATGCCTCCACATGCCATAAAAATATTTAATGCAAAATCAGAACACATATAGTGTCCATCCGGCGTTTCAGGATGGACACTACAGTAGATCAAAACAAATTTTTTTCAAGCTTTCTAATAAAATTCAGCAATGTTCGACAATGCGACCGATAGCCGGCCTCAACACCTTGCGCAGCTCCGCCGCCAGGACTTGCCGCGCCTGCCTGTCCCCATGCACAAGACGTACCTCCACGGGACGCCGACGCATACCTTTGACAAAATTAACCAGATTGCTGCGGTCCGCATGCGCTGAATACCCCGTCAGGGTATGGATGCGAGCGCGTATATCGTAGCGGTTTCCTTCCAGAAAAACATATCCGCCCCGCGGCCCCCAGGTCTGGATGTCCCGGCCGGGGGTGCCCTGCGCCTGATACCCGACAAACACCACATCGGTGCGGGGGTCGCCCAGCAGGGCTTTCAAATAATTGACAATCCTGCCGCCGCTGCACATGCCCGAAGCGGCGATAACCACGCAGGGACGGGCCTTGCGCTGCAGATAATCGACAGCGGCCAGATGATCCTCATGCCGGTCGATGACTGTCATCTGCTCGAAGGAGAGCGGATGCCGCCCCGCCCTCACCCGGCGCTGCGCTTCCTGATCCCAGAAGTTCTGCAACTGACGGTAGACCTGCGTATAGCGCAGCGCCAACGGCGAATCGACAATGATCTCCAGATCCTCCCAGGTCAGGCCTTGCGCGGCGAAGCGCTCGCGATTGCGATGAATGATGTCCTCGATTTCGTACAGCAGCTCCTGGGTGCGCCCAATGCTGAAAGCCGGAATCAGCACCACCCCACGATCCCGCAGCGCGGTTTCGATAATCCCCTGCAACCGAACCCGTCGGGTGCGCCGGCCCTCGTGCAGGCGATCGCCGTAGGTGCTCTCCAGCACCAGCACATCGGCCCGCCAGGGCGGTCTTGGCGCCGGCAGCAGTGGCGCATGGGGCGCGCCCAGATCGCCGGAGAAGCAGATCAGGGATGGCATACCGGTGGTTGGCGCCATGGATGAGCCCGGAGGGTGGTTTCCCCCGGGTATCTCCTCAGCACCCAAGACCTGGCTCCGTGCACCTGTCTTCACCCTGGCGAGAACATAGGCCGACCCAAGGATATGCCCGGCGGGCTGCAACTTGACGGACAGGGTGGTGGTGGTGCCGGTGTCAATGTCCCGCCACTTTCCGTAAGGCAGAGGCACGATCAAGGCTTGCAACCGTGTCAAAAAGCTTTGCAGCAAGCCCGCATCCCGCGTGATGCCGGTTTTGACCGCATCCTCCAGCACCAGCGGAAGCAGCAGGGCTGACGGTTCGCTGCACAGAATCGGCCCTGCAAACCCCGCCGCCATCAGGTAAGGGATGCGCCCGACGTGATCCAGATGCACGTGGGTCACCACCAGCGCGCGGATATGCCCGACGGCAAACTCGATGCCCGGATGCTCTTCGCAGGCCCCGCCGGAAGAGCACTCCTGCCCTTGAAACATCCCGCAATCGACGAGGATGCCGGGACCTTCCTGCAGCCGCAACTCGTGGCAGGACCCGGTCACGCCGTCAACGGCGCCATGGTGAAGGAGCTGAAAAGACATGGTGAAATTGGCGATGAGCTGGTTTGCAGTGGAAGGATTCCCCTGAAAACCAGGTTGTATGCAAAGCCGGGATCGGCTTGCATATCATGAGAAGCGAAGGACGAGGCGAAAAGAGCGTCGCTGGAAACTTGGGCGGATTATAAACACAAACTCATTGTTATTGTCAATTCATATTCGTGCGCAGCATGGTTATATGCACAGAACACACGATGCGCACGGATTTGCGCGGATTTTAATCATAAGCCTTCACAGCCCGCTCATTGCATTCGCCAGGGGACGCAGAGAAGACGGAGAAATTCCGGGACGCGGTTTGCGGGACGCGGGACGCGAAAATCTTGGTTTGCAGGACTGGGGCCTGAATGGAACGCGGATCAAATCTGATGCGCGCGGATTTTCGCGGATTTTAATCACAAACCTTCACCACCCGCTCGATTCTCTCGCTAGAGGCACAGAGAGCACAGAGGAGAGGCAAAGGCAGAGGTTGGCTCTGTGATGTTCTCTGTGTCCTCTGTGGCTCTGTGGTGAAAGTTTTGGCAATCCGTGTTCTATTGGTTTTAAATTCCGGGACGCGGTTTGCGGGACGCGGGCCGCGAAAATCTTGGTTCGCAGGACTGGGGCCTGAATGGAACGCGGATCAAATCTGATGCGCTCGGATTTACGCGGATTTTAATCACAAACCTTCACCACCCGCTCGATTCTCTCGCTAGAGGCACAGAGAGCACAGAGGAGAGGCAAAGGGCAGAGGTTGGCTCTGTGATGTTCTCTGTGTCCTCTGTGGCTCTGTGGTGAAAGTTTTGGCAATCCGTGTTCTATTGGTTTTAAATTCCGGGACGCGGTTTGCGGGACGCGGGACGCGAAAATCTTGGTTCGCAGGACTGGGGCCTGAATGGAACGCGGATCAAATCTGATGCGCACGGATTTACGCGGATTTTAATCACAAACCTTCACCACCCGCTCGATTCTCTCGCTAGAGGCACAGAGAGCACAGAGGAGAGGCAAAGGGCAGAGGTTGACTCTGTGATGTTCTCTGTGTCCTCTGTGGCTCTGTGGTGAGAGTTTTGGCAATCCGTGTTCTATTGGTTTTAAATTCCGGGACGCGGGACGCGAAAATCTTGCTTTGCAGGACTGGGGCCTGAATGGAACGCGGATCAAATCTGATGCGCGCGGATTTTCGCGGATTAAATCCTATCGTTTTTTCGTGAATAAAAACAAACGGAATGGTTGACTTTTAACAAATAAAAACTTAGAGTTGTCAGACTTGAAATGTTCTAGGGGAAAACAGTTGTAATCTGACATGTTTTCCCTAAATTTTTTATGAAGGCGGCATGAAATTGGTGCCAAGGCTATCCGGTCAGACTGATGACCGGCGGAATCATCCTGCGGCATGCAAGATTTCCGTATTCAATTAAAGGGGGTTTTATGAAAATCAACAGCGTTTGTACAAGTATTTCCACGGCCATTCTGGCCGCCCTGTTACTGTGCAGTCCTGCCCTGGCCGCTGACCAGGCTTCCGACTGGAAAGTTGGCGCCGGTTATCAAGCCATGTGGGCCGGAGAATTCCTCAACGGCATTTCAGCCCGCGCCTGGTACCAGGATCGTTTCGGTATCGAAGGCAACTTCTTCTATGGCGGCGTGGATTTTGAGGTCGACTACGACTATAACGAGCATGAGGAAGCCGATCTGTACGTTGGCGAAATCAAGCTGATGTATGCGCCCATCGTTCGCGAATACAGCAAATTCTACATTGGTGCTCAAGGCAGCATCGGGCAGTTCGAGCTCGATGGCGATCTGATCGACTACAAGGATGAAATCTACGGATTCGGCGTCTTTATCGGTAGCGAGTTCCATTTCCAGGAAATTCCCGAACTGGGCTTCAACTTCGACGTTGGCTACAAGCATTACTTCTACGAAGACAAACCCTATGGCAGCAGCGGCCCTGAAGTCGATATCGAACTGAAAGGCGTTGGCGCCACCTTCGGTATCCACTACTACTTCTGATTTTTTCATCGTCAGAGCACAATGCCTCTGGAAAGCCAATCATGCGCCCTTCGACACGGGACATTTCTTACGAGATGTCCCGTTTTTTATAGCGCCCATCCCGACACCCCAAATGGCCTTGCGAAGGCAAATTCCAAGGATAAGAATTTCGTCGCCGTCAATCTTGAATACAATGCGGCAATCCCCGACCCTGCGTTTCCAGTAGCTCTTGAGAGTCTTTCGCAAAGGTTCACCATATTCCTGGGGGGCAACCATGAGTCGGGTTTCGATCGCTTTTTTGATCCGCACCCGGACATCGCCGTTTATCTTCGGGATATCTCGCCCTTTGACGTCGGGATGATAGATGACCGAAAATACCACCCTACCCCCAGACATCTTCATGGCCCACAGCCTTACGGCGGTCAAAACCGTTTTCCCGTTCGGCGGCTAAATCGGCCAGTGCTCGATCTTCCCGGATTTCGAGGACCTCCCTCACCAGGTCCCGCATCAACATGGACATGGAGACACCTTCGTCTTCGGCGAGGTCATGGAGGGCATTATAGAGGGGTTTTTCAAGGACTACGTTGACTCTTGGGTTTTTTGCAGGCACGGCAAATCTCCTTTTTCGTCAGTGTGCCACTTGTGCTCCACCTTATCAAATATTCACCTGGTAGAATCACGAAATGCCGAGTGGGAGCCTGAATGTTAATGCAAACTCTTGCCATGGGTGTTCGTCCAACATTCTGCTGTGGTAAGTCAACAAGTCACCTACGTCCCCTCTGGGGTCCTGGCATCTATTGTATTACTTGATTCATTGACGACTGTAGCATGTTGTCATATATTAAGAAAAACAACGTAAATAGCAAAATTGCCTTGTATCAAGGACCCACATGAAACCATCATACGCCCTCAAAATACACCGCGAGGAAGTTAAAAAAGCTGTCCGTGCCCGAAAGGCATTCAATGCCCGTATCTTTGGCTCTGTTCTCGCGGGCACAGACACAGAAGGAAGCGATCTCGACCTGCTAGTTGATACGTTGCCCGGCACGACCCTTTTCGAATTAGGAGGCCTCCAGGTTGACCTTGAAGAGATTCTTGGCGTTCCGGTTGACCTTTTAACCCCTGGGGATTTACCGGCCAAGTTTCGGGACAAGGTTCTTCACGAAGCGAAAGAGATATGATCGCGAAGAAACGACATCTGTCGGTAGAGGATTACCTCGATCACATAGAACAAGCAGCGACCTTGGCAACCGGGTACGTCCGGGACATGACCAGGCGCACTTTTCTGGACGACAGGAAAACGCAACCAGCGGTCATATACAACATCATGATTATTGGCGAAGCAGCCACCCAAATCATCAACGAATATCCGGATTTTGTCGCCGCCCATCCAGATATTCCCTGGCGCGAAATGCGCGGAATCCGAAACCGCATGGCACACGGCTATTACGAGTTGGACCTGACAATCATCTGGGACACCGTGACCACCTATCTCGACAGACTGATCCTGCAGATTGCTTCAGCCAAAAATTTCTCATCCTCTTATTAAAGTCAAAATGTATAATCCACAAGTCCCAGCGCCCGCCCTCCGGGATCCCTAACCACAAGCCCTGGTTTAACGCTTTGAATCCGCGAAGATGCGTGCATCAACACGTTATCCGCGTCATGTTCAGGGTGTAAAAAGGTTTTAGGGATCCAAGGAGTTGCGCCATGTCTTGCCTTCTGGCCGAACTTAATTTAAACTGAATTCAGTTAGAAACTTGGAGGCTCCAGCGATGAAACTGAGCGAATCCGTTAAACCGATTACTTATTTCAAGGCCCATTCGGCTGAGGTTTTGGACCATCTCAACCAGGATGGCAACGCCCTGGTTATTACTCAAAATGGCGAAGCGAAAGCCGTGATCATGGGCATCCGTGAATATGAACGCCTTAAAGACACCATTGCGCTCATGCAGCTGCTGGCGCAAAGCGAGCGCAGCCTCCGGGAAGGTCGCGGAAAAACTTTGGATGAGGGATTTGAAGAGCTCTGGAAAAAAATTGACCATGAGGAAAAAAAGGAATGAAAACCTACCAGGTTGTGCTTGCCCCCGATTTCCTTTCCGATCTTTTTGAGCTCTATCGATATGTGGCCCTCAGAGATGGCAAGGAAAGAGCCAGGGATTTGGTAAAAAAACTGGAAAAAGCCGCTCGACAGCTCAAAAACTTCCCGGACCGCGGCCACGCATTGCCGGAACTGGCACCGATGGGGATCCAGGACATCCAAGAAATCACCAACGGTCCTTATCGGATTATATATAAAGTGCTGGACAACGCCGTTCACATATTGGCCTGTATCGATGGCCGCAGGGATGTTGAACAGGTTTTGATACAGCGAGCCGTAAGAGTTTAAGAGACAATGGACCATCCTACCCCTCTCCAGCCTCTGTTACCACACGATTAATCAACAAATCACCTACGGACAAAGCCAGCGATATTTTCGAACGACCTTACTGAGGAATTTAAGGAAAACCTCGCGGTCTTTGTCGTCTTCAAAGATTCCCTGCCGGGCGTTACCACGCGAGATAAGGTGATAAACAGCCCCAGGGAATTCAATGCGTAAGGGACGAGCCGTAACTTTCCCCTCTCTTTCCATCGGTAGTTTAGCGTGAAAAGTGGCATTGCAAGACCTGACCCCGCAGCCTCATAAAAACGGTTTTTTCACTGTCGGCTTTCCATCAGCGGATAAACTCCCTTGCGATGGCAGATTCCGAGGATAAGAATTTCGTCGCCGTCAATCTTGAATACAATGCGGCAATCCCCGACCCTGAGTTTCCAGTAGCCCTTAAGGGTCTTTCGCAATGGTTCACCATATTCTTGAGGGGCAACCATGAGTCGGGTTTCGATCGCTTTTTTGATCCGCACCCGGACATCGCCGTTTATCTTAGGGATGTCTCGCCCTTTGACATCGGGATGATAGATGACCGAAAATGCCACCCTACCCCCAGACATCTTCATGGCTTACAGCCTTACGGCGGTCAAAACCATTTTCCCGTTCGGCGGCTAAATCGGCCAGTGCTCGATCTTCCCGGATTTCGAGGGCCTCCCTTACCAGGTCCCGCATCAACATGGACATGGAGACACCTTCGTCTTCGGCGAGGTCATGGAGGGCATTATAGAGGGGTTTTTCAAGGACTACGTTGACTCTTGGGTTTTTTGCAGGCATGGCAAATCTCCTTTTTCGTCAGTGTGCCACTTGTGCTCCACCTTGTCAATTATTCACTTGGCAGAGCCACGAAATACCGGGTGGGAGTCTGAATGTTAATGCAAACTCTTGCCATGGGTGTTCGTCCAACATTCTGCCGTGGTAAGTCAACAAGTCACCTACGTCCCCTCCGGGGTCCCTTATGGAACAGCTTGAGGATTATGAACTCTCCCGCCTGGTCAAAGAGCGGGAAAAGGAATCCACAATCCCGGTATCGCTCGATGAGCTATAGCCTTGAATTCAAAGGATCCGCTCTGAAGGAATGGAAAAAACTGGATGGTGGAATCCGGGAGCAATTCAAGAAAAAGCTGGCGGAACGCCTCGGCAGACCTCATGTCGAAGCTGCCAGATATCTTCACTTAGAGAGCCTTGGTTCAGTCTTTGTCAATCTCCATCAAAAGCATTTTCAAGCCTGGCAAATCATCCTGAATTGTCCGCCAAACAACTTCTGCGTCCACGCCAAAGTACTCGTGAATCAAAACATTTCTAATGCCTCTCATCTTCGCCCAGGGAATTTTTCGGAAACGTTCTTGAACCTCGAAAGGCACATGATTGGCTGCTTCTCCAATAATCTCAAAATTACGTATAACCGCATCAACGGTTTTTTGGTCCTGTTGCCAATTAGGATAATCAAGGCCGGCGGAATATTCCTGAATACGAGTAATTGCCTCCAGAATGTCCTCAATCCGAAACCTCCACCCCCTAGTGGACATGAACAGCCTCCCCAAGGATTTCATCGCGAAGTTGCTTTTTAAGGGCCTTCATGGTCACCAGATCGACCGGTTGGTGAAACAAGTCTTCGAGATACTCTTTTAAATCCAAGTACTTAAACAACCCAGGAACTTGACTGTAGGTAACAAGTATATCGAGATCGCTATCCGGTCTGGATTCTCCTCTGGCAACCGAACCAAAAAGAGACAGCGATTGAACATCAAATTTTTGACGGATTTCTTCCATATGTTGTGAAAGAATCTGGATGACCTGCTCTCGTTGCATGGCATATTCCTTTCGGAAACCGTATCCATCCAAGCTGTTCCCGCCTGGCAAGAGATCGGCATGTGGGTCAAATCTGAAAGAAATAGGAGTTTTGCGGCTCCCACTTTTCAAACAAGTACCCTATAAGCTTTTTATAGCACGAGTTTGAAAATCGCAATAACTCAAAATCAAGATATTGAATCCCATAGGTTAATCACAACGCCAACACCCATTCCTTTATTTGCCTCAGCTGGAAATGGAGAATTGCCCCTGGCGAGTTAGCGAATGAAAGATTCCCCCTGATTCCAGCTTTTGCTGGTAGAGGTTGGGGCGACGTTTTTCCTCCAGCAGACCGCCGCTGTCGGTGTGAACCAACTGGCCATCATGTTGAGATGAACAGTTAGTCAACAAATCACCTACGTCCCCTCTGGGGTCCCAAATCACCTACGTCCCCTCTGGGGTCCCCGATAATCTTGACATCCTCATACCATAAAGGTATATTTTTTATACCATGAGATTCAAATTCGACCCTCAAAAAAGTGCTTCCAATAAGGCCAAACACGGCATCGATTTCGACGAAGCTCAAGCACTCTGGGCCGATCCGGATCTGCTGGAAATCCCCGCTCGAACCATCGATGAGCCCCGCTTCTTAATTCTCGGTAAAATCGATGGCAAATATTGGTCAGGAGTCATCACTTACCGCCGGAACGTCATCCGTATCATTTCCATCCGGCGTTCCCGCCCGGAAGAGGTCGCCCTTTATGAAAACAAAAGCTTGTGATTTCGACAAAAAATTCGACGATGGCGAAGATATCACCTCGGATCTGGACCTGGATAACGCACGCCGTCCTGAATATGAGCAAAAACGGGTCAATGTCGATTTCCCGCTCTGGATGATTCAGTCTCTTGATCGAGAGGCCAAGCGACTTGGTGTGCCGCGCCAGGCAATCATCAAATTATGGATTGCGGACCGTCTGGAGAAAGCATCCTGACAACGAGTGGTCTATTCAGTCACGCCCCCCCCCACCCGCTCATAATACTCGCTGGCCCCCAACCCGGCTTCCCTGCAAACCGCCGTTGTCGCTGAACACCAAACTTGCGGACGTGTTGAGATGGACAGTTAAGTCAACAAGTCACCTACGTCCCCTCCGGGGTTCTTTTTTAAGAGCGTCCCTACTACGGTCTACACATGTTAGCGGTATACTTCATCGTGGCTGCCAACATCGAGGAGAATAATGCACTGATCCTGTATGACCAACTCAAGGGTTATTCGATACCCGATATTGATGGACACAGAATGAAGTTCACTCAAAGGGCCTTTGAGCCGATGCAATCGCAAGGACGGGTGGTAAGGGTTCAACTCCAAAAGCTTGAGGGTTTTTTCGTATTGAGGAAGAAGGTCAGGATGCCTTTTCAGGAAACGGGAGGCCCGCTTGTTATAGGAAGGGGTGTAAAGAATCCGAAAACTCATGATCAAAGCTTCTTGATTCGCTCAATGTGTTCCTCTACACTTTCCTCCACCGCCTTTCCATCGGCAATCTCTTGTCTGGCCTGATAAAGGGCGGCCTCCAGTTCACAAACCCGAAGCCTGTTATAGGTTTCCACATCCATCACTACGTAGCAATCCTTTCCACGTACCGAGATGAAAGCTTCATCCTGATCTTTTAAGGCTGCATCGATGGATGCAACACCCCTGGTCTTCAATTCATTTGCCGTAATCGCTTTCATAACCCAGCCCTCTACAAATCCCTTCATGGTACGGATAATAGTACGATTAAAAGTATCACAGACCCTAAGGAAAGACAACCCTGGACCAGAAAGAAGGTTTATCCCCTGCCGCCTTCGTTGCAATCCTTTTGCCACCAGGAGCAATTCTCCATTTCCAGCTCAGGCAAAACAATAATACTCGCTGGCCCCCAACCCGGCTTCCCTGCAAACCGCCGTTGTCGCTGAACACCAAACTTGCGGACGTGTTGAGATGGACAGTTAAGTCAACAAGTCACCTACGTCCCCTCCGGGGTTCCTGACCTTATGGATCACATCAAGGTATCAAGCCCCTTACGATCCAGAAGGTTAAGCAGTTTTAGCGATGAACCGCTAGGGTGTTTTTCGCCGATCTCCCACTTCTGTACGGTAGAGAGACTGGTATTGAGAATTGAAGCCAGCACCGCCTGGCTGATCCGGTACCGTTCCCGCAGTGAACGTATCTCATCCGCGGAATATGGAGGAATCGGCTCCAGACAGAGTGCATCATAGCGCCGCAATGCTCGTTTATCGATAAAGCCCAGGCCATACAGATCCAGGGCGGTCTCATGCACCGCTTCAAGAATTCGGCTCTTTTCAGCTTTCACATGCTTCATCGCTTACCTCCAGGAGATTCCCGCTATCGAGCGCTTCAGAGATCTGTGCTGCATTTAATGCCAGCAGATCCCCGGCGAGCAATTTTAACGCTTCCAGTTCCTTCACGGCAACATTCGCCCGATCATGTTTCTCAAAACCGAATACGAATATCCATCTATCGTCACGATTAGTTGCCAACAACGTCCTCGTGCTGCCACGCTTCCCCTGCCCTGGCAAAGCGATTCGCTTCTTCACAACACCCCCGCCAAGGTCGGCATCAATCAGTCCATTGCTCATCTCGATAACAGCATGAAATAAAGCCCTATCCGACAATCCCGCTTTCCTTGCCCAGCGATGGAAGTGTCGGGTTTTTAGTATTATGCATGACATAGCATATCACCCAGTGCTATAGTTTGCAAGAACCAGCGTTTACCCTCGGGAGTGCTCTGAGTGACTGCAGAGTACCTGATACCCTGCGGTAAGTAAATTTCTTTATTTATTATTTACCAATGATTGATTATTTGCCTCACAACGATTAGTCAACAAGTCACCTACGTCCCCTCAGGGGTTCCATGCAGGAGCGGAATCCGTGCTCGGGGTAGGCCTTGCGCGAGAGGATCTGCTCCACGACGGCGGCCGTGGCCGCTCCGGTCTGGGCCGCCCAGGCCACGATGCGCTGCGGCGTCCACTCGGCGTATTCCCGGTGGGCCTTGGGCATGTGTTCCGGCAAGGTGGTGTGCTTGCCCGCAAGAAACGAACGGACATGAGAAGCCACCCGGTTCCCCTTGTGCAGGCATTCGACCGTGGTCGCGGTGGAACGGACATCCAGTTGCTCGCCCACCAGACGATGGGGAACGCTGTAGAAATGGTGGTCCACCTCGACATGGTAATCGATATGGACCCGGGCTTTGATCCAGAGGGAGAGTTGGTACGGGGTCTCGGGCAGCGGCAGCATCGCCGGCCGGTCGAACTCTTCGAAACGGCTGCGCCGACTGCCGGGGAGTTTGCGGAAGGGGCGGTTGTTCAGCAATTCCAGCCGCTGCCGGATGGCGGCGTTGGCCGCAGCCAGACTGAAGAAGGTACGATGACGAAGCCCGGCCAGGATAAAGCGCTGGGCGATCAGCACACCCCCTTCGACCTTGGCCTTGTCCTTGGGACGGCGAACGCGAGCGGGGATGATGGCGGTGCTGTAATGGTCGGCACATTCGGCGTAGCTGGGATTGAGGTCCGGCTCGTAGCGGCAGGCCTTGGTGACCCCGGAGCGCAGGTTGTCCGGAACCACGCAATGGGGAACGGCGCCGAGATAGCTAAAGGCCCGGACGTGGGAGCCGATCCAGTCGGGCAAACCTTGGGTCCAAGTTACCTCGGCGAAGGTCAGGTTGCTGTTGCCCATGACCCCGACGAAGACTTGGGATTCCCTGATCTCCCCCGTTGAGGCATCCACAATGGGCAGGGTCGACCCGCTGTAGTCGACGAAAAACTTATCGCCGGCGCGGTGCTCCTGGCGCATGGAGCGGTCCAGCTTCTTGCGCCACTGACGATAGAGTTCGCAAAACTGGCTGTACTGGTAACCGGAAGGTTCGCCCTCTTTGTACTCCTGCCACAGCAGCATGAGGGTGAGGTGTTTGTGGCCGGTCAGTTCATCATGCAAGGCCTGCCAGTCGGGCTGACGCAGTTTCCGGGATGAGGGAGGCCGAAGAGGGGGATAGAGGCGCTTTTCAAGGGTTTCGTCATCCATCGCCACCGGCCAGGACAGCCCGGCGGCAATGGCCCTGTTGATCGTATCGTTCACGGTGCTCTTGCCGACACCGCAGGCTTTGGCCGTATCGCGCCGGCTCTGGTTACAACCCCAGACCAGGCGCAGGATCTCACGTATTTTTCGCATGGCAACTCTTTCTCTCGGCATCATGCCCTCCTTTGAAAAAATCAAGGACGGCAGGATACCCGTGGAGTTACCCCGCGACTACACTCTCAAATCACACTGGCCGGATTGCTCCGGAATGGTGGCCGGAATCGAATCGGAATGGTGGCCGGATTCGTGTCGGAACGGTGGACGCTTTCCCGTCGGAACCGTGGCCGGATTCGTCCGGAATACGCATCCCATCGATTAATCAACAAATCACCTACGTCCCATCCGGGGTCCCAGACTGTCTACTCCATCATTCTTGTTATCCAGTAGGAAGGCTTCCTCTTCAGGTGGGCAACGGCTATCACGACGATGGTATCATCCTTTAAACCGTAGTAAATGCCATAGGGGAATCGGTTGACCAGGCAGCGCCTGATTTTCTTGATCACTTGAGTTTGAAATTCAGGGAAGGTCGCAACCAGTCGAAGGGATAGATCAAGCTCATTGAGAAACTCGTAGCCGAGTCCGACAGCTTGCTCTTCATACCAGGAAAAAGCATCATCAAGTTCGGCTTGTGCCGGAGGAAGGAAAAAGATTTTCATCGTTGATTTCGGTACTTATCCATCACGAATTCATAAGATACCGTCGCAATTTCACCACTTTCAAACGCCTTCCAACGCGCCTCCACCTCTTTCACCCATACGCCCTCAATTTCAACATCGGGTCTTATGGTATCGCGAACAACCTTATCGATAAGCCGCACCCGTTCAGCGGGGGAAAGTTTTTCAATCTCCTGGACCAATTCCTTGGCAGTGGGCATTATCCATCTCCTCAATTTAGAAAAACATCTCCTATATCCATCTGTTTAAATTTTTGCATTCTCTTATATTCCGAGTCAAATTCTTTTTCGCCGGCAACAGAATACTCACCAAATTCGGTCGCCTAACCCTTGCCCTACCTCCTTCTTCGCACATGCCTTCGCGTTGATAACACCACGTAGGTCTGAAACCTTCAGTTTCCCTTTTAGCCATTGCCTACAGAGACGACTTAGGCTAAAATGAATTACAAATGCACCTCAAGGAGATCCAAGATGAAAACTTCAACAATTCCAGCCATAAGGGTCGAGCCAGAGCTTCGCCAAGCCGCAGAAAAAATATTACATGAAGGTGAAACCCTCTCCAGCTTCATGGTAGAATCTCTCCGTGCAGGGATCCTGCATCGAAAAGCCCAACAAGAATTTCTGGTACGGGGTCTGGCAGCAAGAGACGAGGCAAAACAAACAGGGGTATTTCATTCTGCGGAGACAGTCCTTGATGAACTAGAGAACATGCTGACTCATGCAGAACAGCAGAACGCCAAATGAGGTACCAGCTCCGCTACACCCAGGCCGCAAAAGATGACCTCGTGCGCCTTTATAGTTTTCTCATCAAGCAAGATATTGCCGCCGCCCGCAAAGCCCTCACAGCCATTCAAAAAGGGACTGAATTCCTCAAGGATTTTCCTTTTACCTGCAGAAAAGCGTCAACAGAAGATCCGCTATTGAGAGAAATGATCATCCCGTTTGGATCAAAAGGCTATGTCCTCCTCTTCGAAATTGAGAACGCTGAGACAGTAACCATTCTGACCGTACGGCATCAACGCGAAGAAGATTATCATTGAATCTGGAATCAGAAGAGTCAGATTTTTTCTCGCTTCCAGCACAAACATTCACCAGCCTGTCGATTTTGACTTGGCCCTATCCCTTGCATCCCATGTATCCCTGTAAATATCACTTTTTACGTTGAACCGAAAGCATGCTCTTTCGGTGCAAATCAGCGTCCAAAGGTTCGCATAATGTAAAATCAATATGTTACACATCTGAAATTGACAAATAAACACCGTCCCACCAGGATCTTAAAAGTTCAACAACTCAGCTACTTGTATATTTGCCTTCGGTGGCCTGCTTCTACGACCAGAATCCGCATAATGCTATCCTGAATTTCGCAGAGCACTCGATAGTCTCCAATCCGATATCTCCACAGTTCCCCAAGGGGGCCGGATAGAGCCTTCCCACGAGTCCGTGGATTTTCAAGGGGCGCTATTTTGTCATCCATATAATTAAGGATATGTCTTGCGACCGGCCTGTCCAGTTTCCGAAGCTGGGTTTCAGCTGTTCTGGTGTATTCAATCGTCCAGCTCAAGGGATCTCCTTACATCGGAGGACGAAAGAACCTCTTCCTCGCCCTTGCGGACTCTTTCTAGAACATCGGCCGCCAGGTAGTAATCCTCAAGGTCCTCCATCCCTCGGGTAATGAGTTCACGAAGATAAAAGGCCTTGGTTCGCCCAGTCTGGGTTGCGAGAAAATTCAACCTCTCTTCTACTTCTGGATCTAAGCGTATAGACGTAGCCATGGAATGCTCCTTTAAAATGTCCGTATTCACTGTATGCAGGATATCACATGGATTACAGAAATGAAACAAGCATAGACAACAAACAGTCATTGACGAGATGAACCCCACGGTCCTTTACTTAAAGTTAGTTTTTTAAGAATGGTTGCCCCAGTTTCAAGCTTGCCAATCTCTAAAAAATAGTCTATATTTAGCACTATATTTCGCACACAAATGAGGTCGATATGGAACGTCTTTATGCCCGTGCATCAGTCAGCATCAGCGATCTGAAAAAGAACCCTTCCCGGATCATCAACGAAGCCGAGGGCACGCCGGTCGCAATTTTGAATCACAACAAACCCAGCGCATACCTCGTACCTGCCAAAGCCTTTGAGGCCCTTATGGAGCAGCTCGAGGATTATGAACTCTCCCGCCTGGTCAAAGAGCGGGAAAAGGAATCCACAATCCCGGTATCGCTCGATGAGTTATAGCCTTGAATTCAAAGGATCCGCTCTGAAGGAATGGAAAAAACTGGATGGTGGAATCCGGGAGCAATTCAAGAAAAAGCTGGCGGAACGCCTCGGCAGACCTCATGTCGAAGCTGCCAGACTTAAGGGGATACCTGACTGCTACAAGATCAAGCTGAAAAATGCCGGTTACCGGCTGGTTTACCAGGTGGACGACAACCGGGTGGTAGTTATCGTCGTAGCAGTGGGTAAGCGGGAAAATCTATCGGTATACAAAACGGCGGGAAGGCGGGTAAAGGATTGATTCTTTGGCTGCCTTGCCTCCCCCAACCTGGCCGGACGGGCCTCAAGCGCAAGACCTTGCTTATCCCCCCCATTCCCATTGAAAAGATCATTGCGCAAAGTGCATGAAAAAAAAGAACATCTTAGACCCGCAATTTTAACCCCGAAAATGGGCTTTTAAACCTGTTTTTGGCGATGATTTTCAAGGTTTTCGCTGGGGAATCAAGGAGTTACCTTGGTCATACCCCGGCCATGAGCCCCGGCCATGATTGTCCTTTGACAAAAACCTTCACCACCCGCTCGATTCTCTCGCTAGAGGCACAGAGAGCACAGAGGAGAGACAACGGCAGAGGTTGGCTCTGTGATGTTCTCTGTGTCCTCTGTGGCTCTGTGGTGAAAGTTTTGGCAATCCGTGTTCTATTGGTTTTAAATTCCGGGACGCGGTTTGCGGCACGCGGGACGCGAAAATCTTGGTTTGCAGGACTGGGGCCTGAATAGAACGCGGATCAAATCTGATGCGCGCGGATTTTCGCGGATTTTAATCACAAACCTTCACCACCCGCTCGATTCTCTCGCTAGAGGCACAGAGAGCACAGAGGAGAGGCAGAGGTTGGCTCTGTGATGTTCTCTGTGTCCTCTGTGTCTCTGTGGTGAAAGCCTTTGGGGTTAAAATCCGCTGTTATCCGGTTTTATCAATGCCAGTTCGGAAGCCTGAACATCGTCCCACTTTTGTTGATCAATTTGTTTGCGCGCTTGGTGATGCTCTTCCGGATTCTTTTGAATGTCGAGGTCACACAGGCAAGGGGGCGGCCGAGAAAGCCAAAGATGATCATCGCTCCTTCTGGCTTTACAATTGGAATTTTTTGTTTGGAATAATGTTTGTACCCGGAGCAGGCTCTATGTGATTTCATGCCGGGCAAAATGGTATAACGAAACCCCAAATCCGTTTCCGCATCGACAATCGAGTGCTCAACGGTATCCATCAATGACAGAATCGCGCGTGTATAGGCAATGGGTCCCGTCAGTCTAAGCACGCCCATGCCACCTGTTGCTCCGGTAAAATATCGATACTTGTCTATATTTTCACACACCCGTTCGATGGTCCGTTGCAAAAAAGGATGCCGGGGTGGTGCCACGATAAACCATTGCTGGAATTCCCCTCGATCGGGCCAGGGTTCCGGTTCCTTTTGCAGCGCCGGAAACAAGCCACAGTCTTCATATTTTTCCCCGGGACCGTTTTGCCAATGGGACAACAGATAGACCGCGTCGCGGGGCAGCACTTCATCCAATGGTTTTGTGATGCTGCTTTTTATATCAAGATAGACGCCGCCTTCATTGTATAACACCAGATATCGAAAAAAATCGGCCCTGGCTGCGCCATACGCTTTGTCGATGCGATTGTAATACCCCAAATAATCGGGAAAATTGCGGGAAATATAATTTTGAATGTCCTGGTTGTCATAAAAACGATACTCCCAGCCAGGGCATAACTCCCTGATACGCGCAATGTTCTGCTCATACCAGGAGGGCAGCTGATGATCCCGATAGGTTTGATGGATTATTTTCGGCAACCAGCCATGCAGCATCTTTACGTCATTCATACCTAAATCCGTCTCGCTAATCACCCTTCCATCATGGCCAGGATTTCCTGTGTCTTCTGTTCCATCAACATCTGATCGCCACGGCTCTCCACATTCAGCCGCACCACCGGCTCGGTGTTGGAGCAGCGCAGGTTGAAGCGCCAGCGATCGAATTCCATGCTCAACCCGTCGGTATAATCCGCGCCTCGGGCGCAACAGCGGTAATGGGTCTCGATGCGCGCCAGAGTTGCCGCGGGGTCACTGAGGCGGCGGTTAATTTCGCCGCTGGCCGGGTAGCGAGCGATGCGCGCGCCGACCAGGCGCGACAGGGGCTGTCCGTTGCGGCTCATCAGCTCCGTGACCAGCAGCCAGGGGATCATGCCGCTGTCGCAATAGGCGAAATCGCGGAAATAATGGTGGGCGCTCATCTCCCCGCCATACACCGCGTCCTCCTGACGCATGCGTTCCTTGATAAAGGCATGGCCGGTCTTGCTCATGACCGGCGTGCCGCCGAGCTCACCGACCAGATCCATGGTGTTCCAGGTCAGGCGCGGATCGTGGATGATGCGGGCGCCGGGGTGGTGCTGCAAAAACGCCGCCGCCAGCAGGCCCACCACGTAATAACCCTCGATAAAGCTCCCCTGCTCGTCGAACAGGAAACAGCGGTCGAAATCGCCGTCCCAGGCAATCCCCAGATCCGCGCCATGGGCCACCACCGCCTCGGCCGTAGCCGAGCGGTTTTCCGGCAGCAAGGGATTGGGGATGCCGTTGGGAAAACTGCCATCCGGTTCATGATGGACCTTGATAAATTCAAAGGGCAGATGTCGCTCCAACTGATCCAGCACCGGTCCGGCACAGCCGTTGCCGGCATTGACCACGACCTTCAACGGCCGCAACTGCTGCCGGTCAATGTACCCAAGCAGATGCTCGATATAACGCGGCCGGGTCTCCAGTGCCACACGGGTACCGCTTTTCGCCACCGGAGTGAATTGGTTGCCCTGAGCCAGTTCCCGGATGGTCTGCAGGCCGCTGTCGCCGCTGATGGGCCGCGCCCCCTGCCGCACCAGCTTCATGCCGTTGTAATCCATGGGGTTATGGCTGGCCGTCACCATGATGCCGCCATCCATGTCCTCGGCAAAGGTGGCGAAATAGATCTCCTCCGTACCGCACAAACCGATATCGAACACCTCCGCCCCGCCATCCATGAGTCCGGCCGCCAGCGCATCACACAGCGCCGCGCTACCAAGCCGAACATCGCGCCCCACCACCACCCTGCCCGGCCGCAGGTACGCGGCATAGGCCCGGCCGATGCGGTAAGCGATGTCTTCGTTCAGTTCATCCGGCAGCCGACCGCGAATATCGTAGGCTTTGAAGCAAGGCAAAATCGTCATTTGTCAATAGTCCATTATGAATAAAAGTGATTCGTGACTGGTGATTAGTGATTAGAAAAATAGATTTACTTAATGTTTTATCTCAGGTAAGTTGGCGATGGTAGCTATCTAACCCTATTCAGCAGAGTCCAATATCGAAATCAATGAAACACCATAAGCAATTGGAAGTTTGGAAGCGATCCGTAGCTTTGGCTGGAGCAATATACTCAGCGACACGAGACTTTCCACCGGAAGAGAAATACGGATTAACCTCTCAAATGTGTCGGGCGGCTGTTTCCATACCCAGCAATATTGCTGAAGGTGCGGCACGACATACAGTGAAGGAATTTATCCACTTTCTCCATATTTCTTCAGGCTCAGCAAGCGAGTTGGATACCCAAATTGAAATCGCCAGATTGATTAATATGGGAAATCAAAAGAGCCTCCTGGAAGCTCAACAAGAGCTTTCCCAAATATCCCGAATGCTCAAGGGTCTTATTCGTTCGTTGGAAAAAAGTCGATAATACTTGTTATATAAACAGTGACAAGTGATTAGTGACTTGTGACTAGCAACAATCACTGCTTTAATTTTTGCTTTGATTTTGTTTGTTTTTTAAACCAATCACTAATCACTAATTACTAATCACTTCTTTAATTTTTGCTTTGATTTTGATTTTTCAACTAATCACTAATCACCGCCTTATAATTACCAATCACCGAAGTTACCTTCCGTATTTGTCCTCAAAACGCACAATATCATCCTCCCCGAGATACGCCCCGGACTGCACTTCGATCAGCTCAAGCGGAATCAGACCAGGATTCTCCAGGCGGTGTTTCACACCGAGGGGAATGTAGGTCGACTGGTTTTCGGAGATGACCAGGGTATCGTCGCCCCGGGTGATGCGGGCGGTGCCCTTGACCACGATCCAGTGTTCGGCACGGTGATGATGCATCTGCAGCGACAGGCTCGCGCCGGGGTTGACTGTGATGCGCTTGACCTGGAAACGCTCGCTGTGATCGATGCTCTCGTAGCTGCCCCAGGGGCGGTTGACGCGCCGGTGCAGCAGCGCCTCGCCCCGGCCCTGCGCCTTGAGCTGTTCGACAATGGCCTTGACATCCTGGGCCCGGTCGCGCCGCGCCACCAGCACCGCATCGGCGGTTTCCACCACCACATGATCCTCCAGCCCCACCGCCGCCACCATGCGCCCGCTGGAGTGCAGGTAACAGTTGCGGCTGTCATGGGTCAAAACATCGCCGCGCATCACGTTACCGGCCCCGTCAGCCTGCCCGACCTCCCACAGCGCCGACCAGGAACCGACATCGCTCCACCCGGCATCCAGCGGGATCACCACCGCCTCGGCGGTCTTCTCCATCACCGCATAGTCGATGGAATCCTTCGGACAGGCCCCGAACGCCTCGGCATCCAGCCGCACAAAATCGAGATCCCGCTGCGCCTTCTCCAGAGCCTCGCGGCAACAATCCAGCATCTGCGGCGCAAACGTCTCCAACTCCTCCAGATAGCGCGAGGCACGGAACATGAACATGCCGCTGTTCCAGTAGTAGTCGCCGGAAGCGAGGTAGGATTCAGCGGTAGGAAGATCGGGTTTTTCGACAAAAGAAGCGACGGTATATCCCGTTAGTGCCGGGTGCTGAGTGCTGAGTGCTGAGTGAAGTTCTTTAACTGCAGGGCTTTGATATTCCTCAGCACTCGTTACTCGGCCCTCAGCACTACGGTTACATCCGAGCCGCTCCGCGGCACGGATGTAACCGTACCCCGTCTCAGCTTTCGTCGGCACAATCCCGAAAGTCACCAGCTTGCCGTCCCGGGCAAGCTCCGCGCCGGCAACCACCGCCCCCCGAAACGTCTCGGCATCGACAATCACATGATCCGCCGGCAACACCAGCAGCACCGGATCAGCCCCTGCTCTCTGCGCCTGCAACGCCGCCACCGCCACCGCCGGGGCGGTATTGCGCCCCACCGGCTCCAGCAAAATCGCCCCGGCCGGGCACCCCGCCTGACGCATCTGCTCCGCCACCATAAACCGATGGCTTTCGTTGCACACCACCAGCGGCTCGGCCAGGTTCTGCAGACCGTTCAGGCGCAGCTGGGTCTCCTGCAGCATGGTGCAATCGTTGACCAGCGGCAGCAGCTGCTTGGGATAAAGCTCGCGGGATAAAGGCCAGAGTCGGGTACCAGCCCCACCGGACATGATTACCGGGACGATCATTTTTCCTCCGCATTTTACGCAAATATTCATTGGGCAGTTACGCCCTACACAAAAACAATGATATACATCTCACGCCCGCTCCTTGCAGTCGCTAGAGCCACGGAGAACTCAGAGAAACCCAGAGCCAGGTTTTTCTCTGCGAACTCTGCGCCTCGAGTGCGCGAAGCAAACGGGCGAGAAATTGGTTTTAAGATGTTATCCAGGTTGTCCCATAACCCCTGGTAACCCGACAAAAAGCGTCTCGCGCCCGCTCCTTTCAGTCGCTAGAGTCGCAGAGAACACAGAGAAACCCAAATCCAGGTTTTTCTCTGCGACCTCTGTGCCTCGAGTGAGGACAGCGAACGGGCGTGATAAGGATTTAAAGGCTTTTGCCAGCTCACTGCAAAAACTATCTCACGCCCGCTCCTTGCAGTCGCTAAAGCCACGGAGAGCGCAGGGAAAACCCTGTCCGATGTCCTCTGCGATCTCTGCGCCTCGAGTGAGCGCAGCGAACGGGCGTGATAAGGGTTTTAAACGCCTCTTCGCATCTGATCGTTATTCAGATACCAGGAATAGAGCTTCTGCACCCCTTCTCCCAAATCAACCTGATGCCGCCACCCAAGAGCATGCAACTTACTCACATCGGTCAGCTTGCGTAAGGTCCCATCCGGCTTGCTGGCGTCAAAAACCAACTCCCCGCCAAAACCAACGGTCTGTCGTACCAGCTCGGCCAGTTCGGCGATGCTGACATCCTCTCCGGTGCCGATGTTGATATGGGTATTGCGCACCTCTTTGCTACCGGGCGCATAGGTATCGGCAAAATCCCGCTCCTGCATCAGATACACACAGGCTGCAGCCATATCCTCGCTCCAGAGAAACTCCCTGCGGGGCTTGCCTGTCCCCCAGATCTGAACGCTTGTGGAAGATACGCCAAACTTGCCAAGGATTGCCAGCGCCTCATCTTCGTTCGGCACCTGCAGATCCGCCACCACCGCCTGCAGGTCGCCGGATTCCATCAATTTGGCAAGGTGCATTTTACGCACCATCGCCGGTAAAACGTGCGACTTCTCCAGATCGAAATTATCCCCGGGACCATACAGATTGGTCGGCATCACCGAGATAAAGTTGGTGCCGTACTGCAGGTTGTAGCTTTCACACAGCTTGATCCCCGCGATCTTGGCGATGGCGTAAGGTTCGTTGGTGTATTCCAGCGGGCTGGTCAGCAACGACTCCTCTTTCATCGGCTGCGGACACTCGCGGGGATAGATGCAGGTACTGCCGAGGAACAGCAGTTTCTTCACGCCATGCAGATAACTCTGGTGGATGACGTTGTTCTGAATCGCCAGGTTCTCGTAGATGAAATCGGCCCGGTAGGTGTTGTTGGCGATAATCCCCCCCACCTTCGCCGCAGCGAGGAAGACGTAGTCGGGTTTTTCTTTTCCAAAAAAGTCGGCAACTGCCAACTGATCAGTGAGGTCCAGTTCGGTATGCGTGCGGGTGATCAGGTTGGTGTAGCCGGCGTTTTGTAACTGGCGAACAATAGCCGATCCGACCAGTCCCCTGTGACCAGCGACAAATATTTTCCCATTCAAATCCATTATCACGCCCGTTCGTTTCACTCACTCGAGCCGCAGAGCCCTCAGAGATAAAACCCATAGATCATTTTGTTTTGACCTTCTCTGTGACTCTGCGTCTCTGCGAGAGATGATTTTTGATTTTTAAAGAAAATACTTTGCAGGCGAACCATTATCACGCCCGTTCGTTTCACTCACTCGAGCCGCAGAGCCCTCAAAGGTTAAACCAAAAGTCCAGGTTTTAAGGTCTCTCTGCGCACTCTGCGTCTCTAGCGACTGTAAGGAGCGGGCGAGAAATCAGCGGGCGAGAAATCGCCTTTAAAATCACCTCACGCCCGTTCGTTTCACTCACTTGAGCCGCAGAGCCCTCAAAGGTTAAACCAAAAGTCCAGGTTTTAAGGTCTCTCTGCGCACTCTGCGTCTCTAGCGACTGTAAGGAGCGGGCGAGAAATCAGCGGGCGAGAAATCGCCTTTAAAATCACCTCACGCCCGTTCGTTTCACTCACTTGAGCCGCAGAGCCCTCAGAGAAAAACACCCAAAGATATATTTTGTTTTGACCTTCTCTGCGTGCTCTGCGTCTCTGCGAGAGATGATTTTTGATTTTTACAGAGAATACTTTGCAGGCGAACCATTATCACGCCTGATCTGTCAACACTTTTCCGGACACATGATTACGCAGCTTTTTTCATGGCCTCAAAGACCAGCGGAGCTTCGTTTCCGTTGGCGGAGTGACGCCGCTGGCGATTGTAAAACACTTCGATGTACTCGAAGATCGACGCTCTGGCTTCGACGCGGCTTTCGTAGTCGCAATGATGGACCAGTTCAGTTTTCAGAGTATGGAAAAAACTCTCAGCGACAGCATTGTCCCAGCAATCACCCTTTTTGCTCATGCTGGCCAAAATGCCGTGGGTGAGGTGAATTTTCCGATGGCTCTCAGAAGCATATTGACTGCCGCGATCACTGTGAAAAATCAGGCCCCGGGCTGGCTTGCGCTTCCAGATCGCCATTCGCAGGGCATCATTGACCAGCGCGGCGTTGATCCGTGAACCCATGGCCCAGCCGACCACGGCCCGAGAGAAGAGATCTATGACAACGGCCAGGTACAGCCAGCCTTCACGCGTCGGAATATAGGTGATATCGCCGACATAAGCGGTGTCGGGCGTTTCGACGTTAAATTCGCGCTCAAGCAGATTAGGCGCAATGGGCTTGTCATGTTTGGAATTGGTTGTCGGCTTAAATTTGCGCTTGGTTTTGACCGCCAAACCTTCTTCCTGCATGAGCCGGGCGATGCGCCGGCGGCTGATGACCGTACCTTGCTTGTCCAGATCGTCTTTGATTCGCCGGGTGCCATAGGTTTTTCGGCCTTTTTCGAATACCCCTTTGATTTGGGGGCGAAGCGCGTCATCGGCAAGGCTGCGGTTGCTGGGCGCTCGGCTCAAGCTCTCATAGTAGCCGCTTCGGGAAACTTGCAGAACACGACACATGGCCTGGACGCCGAATTCAGTCTGCTGTCTCATCCAGGCGTACTTTACCGACTGTTCTTTGCAAAGTACGCCGCCGCTTTTTTTAGGATGTCACGCTCCTCTTTGAGTTGGGCAATTTCGCGCCGCAAGCGCTTAAGCTCTTCGTAGGGATGCTTGTCCCCCGCGCCTTCTTCGTCCACGGTTTGGGGCTGATGATACTTTGCAACCCAGGTATACAGAGTGTTCGGATTGACCCCCAGCGCTCTGGCCGTCTGGGAAATCGGCTGATCAGAATCGACGGCCAACTTCACGGCGTCTTGCTTAAATTCTGGCGAGTACTTCGATGGCATCGGACACACCTCCATGGTCAGGTATTTTGCCTCATTTTGTGTGTCCGGGATAGTGTAGCCACATCACGCCCGTTCGTTTCACTCACTCGAGCCGCAGAGTCCTCAAAGGTTAAACCAAAAGTCCAGGTTTTAAGGTCTCTCTGCGCACTCTGCGTCTCTAGCGACTGTAAGGAGCGGGCGAGAAATCGCCTTTAAAATCACCTCACGCCCGTTCGTTTCACTCACTTGAGCCGCAGAGCCCTCAGAGATAAAACCCAAAGATCTATTTTGTTATGACCTTATCTGTGACTCTGCGTCTCTGCGAGAGATTGCTTTTAAATTTAGATATCAACGCCGTTGGCAACGCGAGTAATCCCATTTTTAACCAATGACTCGTTGAAATTAATCAGAAGACCAAGTGGCTTATCGGCAAGCCGCAAGTAGGTCAACAACTGCTTGATATAAACAGGTTGGACCTTTTCCACCGACTTAAGTTCAATTACAATTTGATCCTCAACCAGAATATCAACGCGGAATCCATGCTCAGTAATGGTGCGACCGCAGTACATCACAGAAACAGGCACTTCTGTTCGGACATGAAGGCCTTCCTCCTGAAGTTGGATGGCGAGGCAGGTCTGATAAACAGACTCCAAAAGCCCAGGCCCGAGTTCCCGGTGAACAGCTATCGCGGCACCAATGATCTTTGATGTAATTGCCTTGAAATCCATTCCCCCTCCAAACCCGCTTCACGCCCGTTCGCTTTGCTCACTCGAGTCACAGAGATCTCAGAGATTAAACCAGAAACCCAGATTTTATGATTTCTCTGCGTACTCTGCGCCTCTAGCGACTGTAAGGAGCGGGCGAGAGATCGCCTTTTAAATCGCCTCACGCCCGTTCGCTTTACTCACTCGAGTCACAGAGATCTCAGAGATTAAACCAGAAACCCAGATTTTATGATCTCTCTGCGTACTCTGCGTCTCTAGCGACTGTAAGGAGCGGGCGAGAGATCGCCTTTACTCGTGGTAATTGAAGGTATTGAACCCATGCCTCCGACAAAGTTCATCCTTCTGCGCTTCTTCGAAATCTCCCCGTACCATCTCGGCCACCAACTCCTCAAAAGAAGTTCTCGGTGTCCACCCGAGCTTTTCCTTGGCCTTGGTCGGATCGCCAAGCAAGGTTTCAACCTCGGTCGGACGGAAGTAGCGCGGATCGACGCGGACGATGATATCGCCGGGTGAGGGGTGAGACGTGAGGGGTGAGGGGTTATCGCCTTCACACCTAACACCTAACTCCTTACTCCTCCCCGGTTCTGACCCACTCTTAACGCTCTCCACTATGCCGATTTCATCAACCCCCTCGCCTTCCCAGCGCAGGGTAATCCCAAGTTCATTGGCAGCGGCATTGACAAAATCACGGACGGAATACTGAACACCAGTAGCAATAACGTAGTCTTCCGGCTTATCCTGCTGCAGCATCAGCCACTGCATTTCCACATAATCGCGGGCATGGCCCCAGTCACGCAGAGAGTTCATGTTGCCCAAATGGAGACAATCCTGCAGACCGAGGGCTATACGAGCAACGGCGCGGGTGATCTTACGGGTGACGAAGGTCTCTCCCCGTAAAGGCGATTCATGGTTGAAGAGAATACCGTTACAGGCGTAGATGCCGTACGCCTCGCGATAGTTGACGGTGATCCAGTAACCGTAGAGCTTGGCGACAGCATAAGGGGAGCGGGGGTAGAAAGGAGTCGTCTCCTTCTGGGGGGTCTCCTGCACCAAACCGTAGAGCTCGCTGGTGGAGGCCTGGTAAAAGCGGGTCTTTTTCTCCAGTCCCAGGATACGAATCGCTTCCAAAATTCGCAGCGTTCCGATGCCGTCGGCATTGGCGGTATACTCCGGGGTCTCGAAGGAGACCGCCACGTGAGACATGGCCGCCAAGTTATAAATTTCGTCGGGCTGTACCAACTGGATGATGCGAATCAAGTTGGTGGAGTCGGTGAGATCGCCGTAGTGGAGGATGAAATTGCGGTTCTCGATGTGCGGATCCTGGTAGAGGTGATCGATGCGATCGGTATTGAACAGCGACGTGCGGCGCTTGATGCCGTGGACGATGTAGCCTTTTTTAAGCAGGAATTCGGCGAGATAGGCGCCGTCCTGGCCGGTGATGCCGGTGATGAGTGCGGTTTTTTTCATGGTGAATTCGTGATTAGTGACTGGTGAGTAGTAATTGGTGCCAATCTTTAATCACTTACCTCCTTTTTTTAAAAAACAGTCATACGTGATTGGTAATTAGTTATTCGGAACAAACAACAAATTACCAACAACTAATCACAGGTTTTGTTCCTGATTGATCTAATAAGGCCCTGAAGCATTCTTGAAGCCAGATTTGTTTTCTCTTCCAAATCGTCCAGATCTGCAGCATCGCCGATTCCTATCCGCCTTGAGATAAGGATCTGGGTGTTCAGTTCACTTGCCGACCCTGCGGCGAAGGATAGAAACTGCAGGAATTCTTTCTGACTGGTTCGCGCAGCCCCTTCGGCGATATTGGATGCGATGGAAACAGCCGCTCGACGCATTTGCGAAGTCAGGCCGTATTTCTCGTCAATGGGAAAACCATTTGTTACCCGATAACAGTCAGTAGCGAGTTCTATGGCTTTTTTCCAAACCTCCAGGTCCTTGTGATTTCTCATTCCCCCTCCCTTGAGAAACGAGTGACTGACACGACTCATTACACAAATTGGTTTTTTGGTCCAAAATCAGAAAACAAATCACCAATCACAGATCACCAATTACGCCTTTGGTGGCCTCAAAAAATACTGCGGAATTTTCCTGAGAGGTTTCATCCAAAGCGTCCACGGATAGGGCTTGAGGCCATTTACCTCCCAGGCCTTACGATCGTTGCGGTTGGCCTTGATGCGAGCTTTGATGGATTCGTTGCTGGCACCACCTACACGCATATAAACAAGGACTTCGGGAATATATTTAACATTGATGCGGTGCCTGAGAAGGAAGCGAAGCATCAGCTCATAATCGGCAGCAGAACCGAGATCGAGATTGAACAAGCCGAAACGTTCATAAACAGAGCGGCGGACAAAGAACGTCGGGTGCGGTGGCATCCAGCCCCATTTGAACTTTTCGGGGGAGAAAGAGCCGGATTTCCAGTAGCGGAGAATCTTGAAAGCCGGTGATTGGTGATCAGTGATTGGTGATTTTTTCTTTAAAGATGTCTCACCAATCACTAATAACGAGTCACTAATCACTTGGGTCTCTCTGACATAAACCAGATCCCCATAACACGCATCCACTTCGGGGTCTTCGAAGGCCTTGGCTACTTTGGACAGGACACTGGGCCCGGCGTAAAAATCATCGGCGTTAAGAATGCCAATCACATCACCGGTAGCGAGGCAAATCCCCTTGTTCATGGCGTCATAAATGCCTTTGTCGGGTTCGGAGATATAGCGCCTTTTAGGGGAAGAGTCCTTTTTTAAGATATCAAGGGTGCCATCAGTGGAACAGCCATCAACAAGGATATGCTCGGGCTGAAGGGACTGGTTGTTCAGACAATCCAGATTGCCACGTAAGGTTGAAGCAGCATTGTAGGTACCGGTAACTATAGAAATCAGCGACATAATTAAAGTGGCATATCATTCTGACGCAAATGGACCTCTTGCGCCTTACAGTTGATCATAAATTCATAAAAGGACCGAAGCAAACAAAAGCTCAATCCAGCCCTCCCATCCAGAAAACCGCCACGAAAGACATACAAGGCAACAAACATCAGAAGAGGCCTGAACGGCATGCGATAGACAAGGGATTTAATTGCGCGTCTACGATTAGCAGGGTCGCTACCAAAAAGGTCAGACAAGGCAGGGGTATCGATCCCCCCTTTCACCATCAGGTCGGCCTCCATCGTTGAATAACGATTGTGCTTTTCAAGCCAGGCAGAAAACCCCTTGTTAAAAGGATAGTGATGGAGATGTCCCTGAAGAAAGCCGATATACCCATCGGTATTATATTCCTCGTTGATAGCCCGCTCGACCCTAACATGCCCGACTTTTATGAGGCGCCCGAACCATGTAGGGTATCCGCTGCTGCGCTTGATCCAACGGCCAAGAAAAAAATCTTTCCGTCGCATACGGTAGAGGGTCGTTTTTTCGCAGCATCCAGCAATCGTCTTATTCATTTCTTCGACAAGTTCAGATGGCACCTCTTCATCGGCGTCAACCATAAGAACCCAAGGATGTTTGTAAGGGATCTTTTCCAGACCGAAGTTACGCTGTCTGGCATAATTATCAAAGGGGCGTTCAACCATTCGCGCGCCCCACTCGGTTGCGATGTTTTGCGTGGCATCCTGGCTACCGGAATCAAGGACGACAACATCATCGCACCATTGCAGGGAGGCCAGGCAACGAGGCAGGTTGATCTCTTCATCCAGGGTCAGAATAAGTACGGAGACAGGTATTGTCATTCTTCTTTCATTTCGCGGCGTTTGATAAATACTGCAGGATTTCCAGCGACGATAACCCAGGGGTCGACATCCCTGGTCACGACAGCTCGGGCACCAACAATGGCTCCTTCGCCGACTTTGACTCCTGGCCCGACAAAAGCATCCGCACAGATCCACGCTTGATGGTCAATAACAATCGGCGGCTTTAGTAATGGTAAGGCTGGGTCGGAAAAATCATGGGTACCCGCACACAGGTGAGCCCGCTGTGAAATGGTTGTTTTATTGCCAATGATTACGTGTCCCAGGTTGTAGATATAGGCATTCTCACCTATTGCAGAGTGGTCACCAATTTCCAGATTCCATGGGAAATATATGTTGGCTGAATTATAGATGTGAACATTCCGCCCAACTTTAGCCCCAAACAGTCTTAGCAGAAAAGCCCTCCACGCAAATAACGGGCGCGGGCTATAAGAAAATAGAGGTTTGCCCCCCCCCAAAGAACCCTGCGGATAATTTCAGGTCGCGAGTATTTGACTGCCTTGCGGTTAGCTTTGATATCGAGTGTAGAATTTTCCATCAGTCAAACCTTACGCAATCAAGGCCTGCCCACCGACCAGTCCACAATGATAGTTGGCATTTATTTGGGCAGCAATGTTTGGCCAGGTGAACTATTCAACAAACAGGTCAGCAATAATGCGGGGCCTAACACCTACATCCGCAAACCACATCTCAGAGATTTTTTTAAACTCAGAAAAAACTCATATACTTAGGGGGATTTTTTTGGGTAAGACACCACTCATACACCTGCATCATCTGCTTAGCTACTGAAGCAATGGAATAGTTATCCTCTACTAGTTTTCGCCCACGAAGCCCCATTTCATTCAACTCAACCGTAGATTTTGCTAACGCTTCGTGCAGACACGCTCTTAGCGGCTCTGTACCAACTTCAATCCACCACCCAGATTCAGTCTCAGTCAACTCATGCCAAGGAGCGCCTTTGGTTGTAATGACCGGTGTTCCACAAGCTAACGCCTCTGGCACAACCATCCCAAAGTTTTCACTTAGCGTTGGCAAAACAAAAAGATCTGCATCTTGATATGCCTTCACCTTTTCATCACCAAATAGCGGTCCAGCAAAGACGATTAACGCTTCTTCGACGTTAATGTCTGACTCCAGAGTGTTATTTTTTGATGTAAAATTCCTGTTATCTGTGCTCTGATTAAAGCTCTCTATCCACCTGAGTTTGAGTTTTGAAGCAAGGCGTTTCAACGCGGCTTCATGCCCTCCATCATCATTCCCAGCAATAACTAACTGCCATTCATCATGAAACGGCTTCAACTGTGCCCAGGCTTCTAAAAGATATGTCAGCCCTTTTTTCGGATGGATGCGACTTAGGAAAAGTAACTTGCGCTTCTGAATTGTTGAAGTTTTCAAACTGGTTAATACAGACTCTTTACCTGCTTCCCTGCCATCTTTCGGAAATAAACTCCCCTTCAACGAATATTCATCCAAATCAATACCGTTGGGGACAACAGCGATTGGATTTTTCAGCCCATATTTCCGACAATTATCAGCTTCCATCGGTGAAGTCACATGGATACATGTTGATCGTTGCAAATCACGGTTCTGCCACAACCATCCTGCCAATTGCTTCTTCCACCGTGAAAACTGAAGCGCCCCGGGTTCTAACATACCCCTTGGCGAAATCACAATCGGCTTGTTGAGCTTACTGGCTGATTTTACAGCATAATGCGTTGACATAAGCCATAAACCATGAGCATTGATAACATCAAAATTGATTCTCATCAAATGTTCACGTAAGGCAATAGAACAACCAATTGGCAATCTTGAATAAGACCCAAGAAAGGAATGAACTGAAACAGAGTCTGGAATAACCACTTCATCAGAACTAAAAACAGTTAAAATATCAATATTCGCATATTCAGCAAGCGCAACACAAAGTAAAGGGACACTCCTAGCAGGCCCTCCACTTGAGGCAGACAATGAAGGAATAATATGTTTAACCAACATGAGGGATCTTTCTATAAAGCATCTGGAAATGTTCAACAATCTAGTCGGAAGTTTACCTAAATGATGGACATAGTAAAAGTAGAGTTTTCTGGCACAATGCAACAAGGAGGCTCTGATAAAAAAGTCACGTTTTACCTAAATACAGATTGTTGCAATTCTCAAAGAGGCCGATGCCGGGATTCAGATCAATGAGATCTGCCGCAAGTATGGATCTCTGATGCACCTATTACAACTGGAGGTCGAAGTACAGCGGCATGAATGCATCTCATTTAAAACGTCTGAAAGAGATGGAGCATGAACTCTCTCAGCTAAAACGTATGTACGCTAATATAGCCCTTGGAAACCAAGCCATGAAAGACCTGTTCGAAAAAAAGTTTTAAGTTCGCCGGAGAAACGCGAAGCAGTTACCTACCTAGTGTCCATCCGGAAACCCCGGTTTTTGTCAGGCGTGGCCACTCTGGCGGCAAGACAAATGCCAGATCCGCAGGGTTTCGAAATTGTTGAGTCTCATAGCGCCCCCGATTTATCCAAAAAGTGCGGCATAAGGACGCACGATTCCTGTCGGGGGCGAGTTTTACAGCCTTTTTTGTCGCGTTAGCCCTGGGCCAGTTCGATGCGTGCCAGAACCAGCAGGTTCTACGAGACGACATTGCTCCAGACATAGCGCCTGAATCCGCGCCATCCGCTCCAGGTACAGCGGGTCAGGCCAAAGCGCCGTTTCAGGGCGGAAATATTGGCCTCGATCCCGGCGCGAAAGTGCTTCAGGCGCTTGTAGACCCAATGGCTCTTGGCCATGTCGAGCACCCCAAGGCCGCGCCGCTTGGAGAAGACGGCATCCTTGACCTGATGCTCTTTGGCAAACGACAGATTGTCCTTGGAGGCAAAGCCCCCATCGGCGCTGGCCTGGCGCGGCATGGTGCCGAAACGTTGCTGATGGCGCTCCAGCATGTCGATGTATTGATCGCTGTCGGCGGGATTGCCGCGGGCAATCACGCAGTCCAGAATCAGATTGGAGGCGCCACCGGTAAAAAAGACCTTGTGACCGTACTCGGTTTCGCGGCGCGACTTGACGATGATGTCGCTGTGGCTCTCGAAAAAGGAGATGATTTTCTCCGAAGCCGGAACCTTTTCGTCGCGAAAAACACGCCGCTTGGTCTGGTCGATGACCTTTTCGAGAATGCGCAGGGCGCGCTCCAGCTGCTGTGCCAGAAGGTGCGCGGTGCAGCCGTCTTGGAAGCTGTCGCCCTGGTAGGCGCCCAGAACGGGGATCGCCTCCCGGGCATAGCCGCAGACCTTGCGGGCTACCTCCACCAGGTCGCGGTAAGCGGCCACGCGGGTTTCCTGCTTGCGGGCATTGAGGATGGTTAGGGCGCGCTTTTTGGCTACCCGGCGATGATCGGAAAATGGGTAATCCGGACGAGGCCTGAGCTGATGGCCCTCGACCATCCAACGGGTCATGATCCGAATACCGTCCCACAGCAGCGAGGAGTCGGTGGGATGATGGATGTTGGTCTCAATGGCGGTGGAGTCGATGCGCACCTTCTTGCCCGTCTCGATTCTCGTCCCGGCGGCGTAGCCGAGGATCAGGTGGTGCAAGGCCTCCCAGGTTGACTCCGTCAAGCTCTTGATACTGTCCTGGAGGATCGACTTGCGGGGATAAACGCCCATCTCAAGGCGAGCAAAAGAGCGGAAGGCGACGGAATCTTCCAGGTAGAAGGCCAGTTCCTCATAGGTCAGCTCGCGATACTGTTTGAGAACGGCGCAGCGCAGCACCTGGTCAGCCGTCAGTCCGCAGCGCCCGGTATCCTCGCGCCGACCCTGAAGCAGATCGCGGTGAACGGCATCGAGAATATCCGGCGTGTGATCCAGAGTCTGCGAAATGCGGCGCAGCTCTTTGGCGATGGCGCTGGTATGCATGAGTTCGAAGATGGACATTTGTCGATTGATTTTTCGCCTCACGAGCCCTCCTGACCGTATTGAAGTCGAATAAATTCAATAGGTTAGAGGGTTATATTGTCATGCCACGCTCAAGAATTCAAGTACAAAAACGTGTATTTTGTTCGTAATTACAACAGCTTATGACTTTCCGGATAGACACTACCTAATCGCTAAGCACCAACTGTCTGTGCAGAGAAGTTGCAACTGCATCAGACTGTCTCGGATGGTCTATTATCAGATACCCAAGGGAATGATCGTGGTACCAACATTATGGCATCGATCACCAGGAACATAGATAAAAATCCCCGTTGGGGGTTTGGAAAACGTCAAGGCCCTGCGACACAAAGACCATCATTGGAACAACAAGCGCGTTTACCGTGTTTACTGCGAATTGCGCATGAAACAGAAGCGCCGAGCTAAAAAACGTTTGCCAAAACGGGTGAAACAGCCTCTGCTAGTGCCTCAACTGCCAAAACAAATCTAGTCAGCCCAATTTATGAGCGAGACGCTCTATGCTGGCAAGCGGTTCCGCACCTTTAACGTTATTGACGATTTCAACAGCGAATTGCTGCACGTTGAAATCGATTCTTCGATTAAGGCAAAACGGCTGATCCTAATCTTTGAGCGCATTCGCCTAGACCGCGGTCTACCGGATACTTGACGAACTTACAATGGCCCTGGATTTCACAGTGGCTATTTTGTGCCCTGGGCCTAAGCTACCGGAATGATGATTAAGTACATTAAGACTGGCGAGCCGAACCAAAACGTTTACATCGAACGCTTCGGCCGAACTCATCGGAACAAGCTGCAGGACCTGTACATGTTCCGCATGTCTCTCAAAAGTCCGAGAGGCAACTTACTGGTGGATCATCGATAACAATGAACAGCACCCTCATGACTCCGTGAAGAATTTGACGCCAATTGAAAACATGTCAAAGAACGCAGGAAACGCCAATTTTCAACTGTCTGCTTGACGAGAAATCTTACGCCAAAGGATTTGTGTATTTTATGGCATTCATAAAAATATAAGAGCTCTCGACGAAACAAGGCTTTGCCAACAAAAAAACACTATTACTCAGACATTTTTATAATTATTTATTTTTGTTTTATCTACATTATAGATACAAATAATAAAACCAACTACAAGACTAAAATGAACCGACCCCAACCAATTAAACAAATTACTATTCATCATGGTAAAATATTGAATTATAGTAGACGCCAAAGTAATTGATAATATTTTTAAGTTGGGGTCTTTTATAGCTGATGTTTTTTTGCAAATATCATACATCATAAAAATCATCATAGATGCATAAATGAAAAACCCAGACAATCCAATCTCAATGATTATTCTAGATAAAAGCTGATCAAGCTCATTAGTTAAAAACCACAAGTTATCCCCACTGCCCAAACCTTTCCCCATTGATAAAACAATATTATTTGTTCCACCCAAACCAAGACCACCAAAACCCACTTTGTCGAAAGCATCAGGAACAGCAGACAACATCCAGAATACTCTACCAACAGAACTATCATTCACTCCAGATAGTCTATCGTTAAATGTATAGTAAGAATCAAAGTCAAAATAATTATTTGCAAAAAGAAAAAAAAGTACAGCTACAAAGAATGTTGCAAATCCAAGACTTTTAATCTTTGACTTCAATCTAAAAAGATTATTGTATGAAAACAATACAATCATCTTGCTAATGAAGACATAAGCAACAATCGCTCTAGAACCAGTAGCAAAAACATTGAAAAGACCAATCGAGAGCACCATAAGACAAAATAATTTTGGCCATATTCGATCACTTATTAAATACCCCAAAAAAGTTATAGGCAAAGAAAAAGAAATAAACGTTGTAAATCCTGCAATATAGTTAAATATTGAGGTAATCCTAACCGAGCCACCTGCTAAAGCAATATACTCACTTGAATCACTAGCATACCTATTAAGGAAATGAGAGGGTGGCAGATAATACTGCAAAATTCCAAAAATATAACACACAAAAGAAACACAAATTACTGCCTTCATGAAATATAAAATATTATTTTCGGATTTAAAACCAATTGGTACCGCAAGAGCGTAAACTGCATAGAAAAAGTAAGATATTAAACCAATAAACCAAACAAGTGGGTCGAAAGATGATATAAAAATATTAAAAACACAGTAACCAAAAATAAAAAAAACAAGACATGATAAGGGTAATCAGACTTTCTAAACTCTTTACTTACTTTACTATATAAAATCTTACCCCATAATAAAAACAAAAATACTAGCTTGACCACAAACAAATGCTGAGTATATCCTGGTAGTATATATTTCCTCAGAATTCCTTCAAGCAATATTACAAAAAGTGTTATATATATTAAAGTTTTAAATTTCACGTTTGATATGCTCTATGATTGAATCAATCTGTTGATAATAATTTTCCCAAGTCAATTTCTCAACACTTTTCCTTGCATTACGGCTCATTATTTCAAGCCTATCTTTATTGTTATAACAGTATAAAATATATTTCTTCAATTCATTTCTATCACCGACTTTTATGATAAATCCGTTTTCTCCATGAGATAACAATTCCTTTGCTCCTGTATTCTCGCTTATAATAACGGGTAATCCAGAAGATAAGGCTTCGACGACAACTTGCCCCCAGCTATCCATATATGATGGCAAAGCAAAAACAGATGCCCTTCTATAAACTTCTCTTAAAAAAGAGTGTTCCAAATAAGGAATATACTCGATATTTTCAGATATGTTTTGCTTCACATACTCAATCGCATCGCCACAACCACCGACAATTGTCAATTTTGAATTTTCTAAACATAATTCTTTAAAAACTTCAATAAGATCCTTGATACCCTTCAAGTATCGGATGCCAGCAACAAATAAGATTTCAAAAGCGTCTATTTTTTTTTCTTTTTTTGGAGAAAATTTATTTGTGTCCACGCCCAAATTCACAACAAATATTTTATCAGAAGCGATTCCTGCGTCTACATAAGACTGTTTTGCGAATTCAGAAAGAGAAATCATATAATTGGCTTTAATGTACTCTTTTTTCTTTAGTTTAGACTCTTTGTACAAATACCTTGAATTAGTACAACCGATAACTACACCATTATATTTTTCATTAATTTCTATAATCTTATCAGGATGTATTGTACATAAATCTAACAGGTTTATTTTACCTAACCATTTAGAAACACAGAAAGAAAACAACGACATTTTTTCATAAGAAATCAAGATATCAAATTTTATAACCAACAATGCTATAGAAACTAAAAAATCATGCACCCTATCAAAGCAATAGACTTTTTTTTTATTATTAAGTTTTAAAAATATTTGATATAATATCTCTGGTAAAAAGGTGCATTTAACTAAACGCGGATCAATGTTTGCAGATCCACGCTTAATAGCTAATTTTTCAATAAACTGAAATTTACATAGTTTTTTTATTATTCCCCCTTTACATGACACAAAGATACCAGTAAAAAAATATTTCAATAAAATTTTTCTTTGAAGTGCCTCGACAAGTCTATAAACGTGCTGCTTTTGGGAATGAGATACAATTATCTTCAATGCACACCTATACCTATTGAAAAGAATATATTTATAACAAAATAATTTTTAATTTTGTCAATTTACAATACTTATGAGACTTATCATTACCTAACTACTTCAACTCGAAATTTAGGATTGACGTTCCCCCGGTTTTATGGACACCGGGTTAAGCTGCAGGGCTCTCCCTGCTTTTTGAGCGCCTGATAAACACGGGGGCTGCCGTAAGCCTCCCCGCTGTCATGATGTACGGTACGGATCTTTTCCCGCAGTTTTGCGTTGGCTTGTGGCCGCTTGGGACCGGGCCTTCTAAGCCAAGCGTAATAGCCACTACGGGAAACCGACAGCACATCACACATAATCGAAATGGGGAATTCCGTTTGATGTTGCTGCATGAAACGGAAAATCACTTCGGGTCTTTGGAGAAGATGGCCATCGCTTTTTTTAGGATGTCGCGCTCCATTTTCAGGCGCTGATTTTCACGCCTGAGGCGGCTGAGCTCATCAGCTTCGGAAACTTGCCTCCCCCTGCCGGAAAAGGCTTCCTTGGGATTCTCCCCGTATTGGTGAATCCATTTGTAAAACGTGTTGGGGTGAATCTCCAGATCTCTGACCACCTCCGACACAGACTGATCGCTGTCGGTTATCAAACGAACCGTCCTGATCTTGAATTCGCGGGTATAACGTCTTCTCTTCGAAACATGCCAGTCCTCCTGGTGCTGTTGTTGCAGCTTTTCGGACTGTCCACAATCTCGGGGGAAGGTCAGATATATAACTTTTTGACACTATTAGCTAATTAACAATTTGGCATATTGGCCAACAACTTTATACATATCAAATCTGGATACAGCATTTTCATTATCTAAAATAGTTATAGAAGTGTCTTCATAAATCAATTTAGCGATACACTTTGAAAGTTGATTGACATTTCCTGGTTCAACAAGAATGCCGTATTTTCCATTATCTAAAATCTCAGAAGGACCGGATTTGCAATTAAAAGCCACGACCTTAGTTTTTGAGGCTAATGCCTCGGCTAAAACTAAACCAAACCCTTCCCATCGAGATGACAAGACAAAGCATTTGGCATTTCGCATATACTTATACGGATTTCTTGAAAAACCTTTAAAGAGGACTCTATCCTCAACCCCAAGCTCTACACAAAGATTGTACAACTTCTTTTTTTCTTCCCCTTCCCCAACCAACACTAGCTTCAACTCATGATCGCCAACCAGAGAAAAAGCTTTAATCAACAAATCGAATCCTTTTTGCCTATGTAACCTACCAACACCTACAATATATTTTCCGAGATCACAATTTAACTTTTCTTCAGACAACTTTCGTATCAGATTTAACTCTAAGGGGTTATATATAACATGGACCAGAATTCCCTTCACATACTTAAGTAGGCTTTCTTTAACCCCAGAAGAAACGGCTACAACATGATTTGCCTTACGGTAAAGAATTTTTTTAGTAAGATTGTAATAAAATCGTCTACTGTTTTAGACATTAATATATTGTGCTCAGTGACAATTTTATGGCAGTTATGTCTAGCTAGAAGCAACAGTATGTTCATACTTGACATTACTGATATCGCTATATCAATTTCTTTTTTTTAAGTATTTTGTCAACTTTAATAGATTTTCTGAAAAATGAACAAAATCTAGAAATTTTATTCTTTAAATCTGTTTTTTCATTTAGTGATATTACTTCAATTCCAAGATTAAGATCATAGTCTATCTGGCTATCATAAACTATTACACTAACCTCATAACATTCTAAATCAGATATGCCGTTGATTAAATTAATTGCAACTCTTTCTCCTCCACCAAATCTTAAGGTAGGCACTAAAAAAGCTATTTTTTTCATGTTGTTCACCTTATATGAAGCTCAACGCTTAGATACCTCTATTTTTAAACAAAATCTAAAAGTCACATTAAAAGGATTTTGGAATTCAAATACCGCAAACCCTTGATTAAACATGGGTGCCGTTACAATTTTAATATAATCTTGCGCATAATGAGTTCATATTACAAGATGCGCTGCTAAGATCAATATCAGAAGGCGGTGTTCAACTATATTTCCCCGGAAGCACTGACACTGATGGGGCATCCTTTGTCCTCTGTAAATCATGATCGATAACGCACTAGTATGTCTGGCGGCCTCATTCAGTGAGATGCATCCACATAACGGTGAATCTTCAGTTCTGCCAGATAAGATTTTGCGAGCACTGTTGCTGAAAATGTCCTAATCTATTCGTAACGACCGATTATTAATTAAAATTCTCAAGTGCAATTTATTTTTTTGTGATTCGTCGACCATGGCTAGCCTTTAAAATTCCTGGTTCACCAGCAAAGCCACAAAGGTCTTTCGTATTAAATACGGAAAAGATTATGCTTTCCTTTTTTTTCTCACATTGCCGATCCATTTATTTAGGTATATCAGCAGGTCTCCTGCAGCTAATGCTTCGGGAGGATATTGATCATGAACACATGCTCGCCGCCTTATTACCTTTGCCGGATTCCCACCTACCACAGCCATTTCCGAGACATCCCGAACAACTACCGCACCCGTACCACATACAGCACCTCTTCCTATTTTAGATACACCAGGTAGGACAGTACAATTAATCACCCAACAGTAATCCTCAATAGTCAAGGAATTGTAAGTTGTTTCAAAATAAGGGCTATCTACATTATGTGATGCATTAATAATGCAAGCACCATGTCCAATAATTACAAAATTGCCAATAGTTAATGGAGCCCTAATATCCAAATCCGGTGAAGATATACAACAATGATCACCAATAATTAAGTTTGCATTAGCTTTTTTTGCTAAGGCATAAGGCAAAACTGTACACTTTCCAATTTTCGCTCCCCTGTGTCTTGCAATAGCTCTAACAAGTGTGTAATATACGTATTTTTTTATTCTAGGTCCCAATCCAATCAAAAAATGTAACTTACTTCTAGAAACTATACTAGAGTCATAACTCACAATCTCAATATTTTCAATATCCATAATTGTCACTATCCATAAGAATTTGCAATAACAAAATAAAGTTTATACTTTACTACCTGCTAAAGGCATTTTTCGCCAGACACGTCTAGACAATCTCCGTAAATCCCTTGACCCCAAAAGCCCCAACAAAAGAAACATCCCTATGTAGATCACTACCGATTTAAAAAACGCTCCCCAAGTGTCTGCTGGCATTTTAATTATCGTTAAACCAGCAAGCAACGCTAGAAAAGAACCAACCGTCACATCTGCAGCTACACCTTTAAAATCAGACCACTGCAACTGCAGTTCCTTTTTAAAACGAATAATGAATAGTGAGATAGTAGCGATATAAATACACAAAGGAATAACTGCCAAGCCAATTAGCCCAAATTGCCAGGTCATCACATATAAGCACAACGCTTGTACCAATGAAGATATTCCAATAATTAGTGAAACATCATTTATGCACCCGGCAGCCATCACATAACTGCGAAATACATCAGACGCAGAGGCTAAAACCAATCCGGCTATAATAAGGAAAGAGATATAGCCAAATAAGAATTGGGAACCAGGAATCCACAAACCAATAAATGCTTTATTTAGAACCGAAATTCCACCTAGAACAAAACAACAGAACATGAGCAACTTTCCGGTAAATTCCATTAAGATGGATTTATTCTGTTTAATTCTACCGTTAGCAATCTGTTGAATCAAAGGTGGGAGAATTGAGTGAGTTGTTGTACGAATAAATGGTAAAATTGCCTCCGGTACAGATTTGATAAGTTTTAACGAAGTTGTAACTTCTGGGCCAAAAAATCGTGCAACCAGAAAGTAATCAACATTGCGAGCAAATGTTTCACCAATACGGGCAAATGTAGAAAACGAAAAAAGGGAAGCGAGCTCTTTTAACGATGTAGGTTTTGCTACGATTGATATTTTCTTACGAAAACAGACTTTCAAATAAACCCCTGAATGCCCCAACAACAAACATGCTCCATAGATAAGATTTCCCATCCCAAGAGTAAGCACACCCTGTTTTGCAACAAAAAGACCATATATTATCACGAGGATTCGAATAAAAGAGGCTGCAAGGTTTATTACGCCATAATATCCAGTCGCCTGCAAAGCCAAATTGGCAGAACTATAGGCTTGTGTATAAACAATCATCCCCGTACCTATAGCCGTTAACACAAATGCGGTACCAAGCTTCTGAGCGTCAACTGAACTGGGTAATTTCAGCAAAATATCCAGATGGTTTCCCACAAGCCAAGCAAACAAGACAATGACCAGTCCGAGGGTTAGAGTCACAAGATTACCTGTTGTCGCCATTCCAGAAAAACGAGGGATGTCCTTGCGTGCATATGCATCCCCCAAGCGTTGCATCAGCACTTGCCCGCAATCCGGAACAATAATTTGCAACCAGCTCACAATATTGCCAGATGCCAACCATGCGCCATACATATCAGCATTTAGATACTTAATATATACAGGCAAAAGAAAAACACCATAAGCCATTGTCAGTGCGAGTTGGGCATATTGAAGAAAAGCAAAAACAATGGTTTTTCGTTTGGTCGACATTTATAGAACTTTCGCAAGCAACATAAATTTTATTCTAATCACCAGCGATATATAATGGTAATTACGCGGGGTAAAAGCAAAACCCTTTCAACAGAAATAAGGGATATATTACGTTCCCCCGGGGGGTGAATTCAATTTGCAAGTGCACCACGGGCCATAGGCCAGAACACTTCATGGGGTGTCCGGTATCCGAGACATTTTCGTGGCCTGTTGTTTAACCTTTTGACGGCATCAGCAACTGCGTCTTCCTCGATTTTGCGAAAGTCGGTTCCCTTGGGAAAATATTGCCGCAGTAAGCCATTGGAGTTTTCGTTGGCACCTCGTTGCCATGCGGCATAGGGATCAGCGAAGTAAACCTTCAGTTGGGTCTTCTTTTCCAGTTCTTTGAAATTCGCAAATTCCGACCCATTGTCCAGGGTCAAAGTTTGGCGCATCGCCCGAGGGATAGGCCCAAAGGCTTTGATGCATTCTTCGGTCAGGGGCCGAGGAGGGGACGTTGTTTATTTGTTAATTAACCTCGTCGGTAGTTTTAATCTCCCCAATATTCTCTCACCAGGCGGAGTCGTATCCACGGTACTCAAGGTTTTTCAGACCTTCGAGGATAATGGGCGGAGACTGACGGACTCCGATGTAGCCGACAATTCCACACATGTTCGCGGTTCCCGCTCCTGTCCCGAATACTGACCACGATGCCCGGCAGGCCCCAGACGGAGCGCTGCAACTTACGTCACACAACGGCAAGCACCTTATTACTGAAGTTTTTACAATGCAAGTGTTTTAATTATTAAATCTCGCTACCGTTAACGGCCCCACCCAAACCCTGGGAGCACAGCCTTCATTCGGAAACCTTAGATTCCGGGACGCGGTTTGCGGTTTGCGGGACGCGAAAAACCTTTTTTGCAAGACCGCTGGAAATCTTCACCACCCGCTCGCTTCTCTCGCTAGAGGCACAGAGTGCACAGAGGAAAGGCAACGGCAGAGGTTGGCTCTGTGATGTTCTCCGTGTCCTCTGTGGCTCTGTGGTGCATGCCCTTGACGTTATCCGCTGTTATCCGATTTTATCTGTGTTCGATAATGACTTTAAATTCGCAAAGCAAAGCCTTTTATTCACCACAGATAACGGCGGATGCACACGGATTAAACCTTAAAAACTTTTTGCAACTAAGATGGAGGAGATGAACGAGATAAAATCCTTTGGCTTCACATCCCTTTTATCCCCTTTATCCCAGTTAAATCGCTTTTTATTTTGTCGTAATCAGATTTTATCCAGAAGTTTCCGCGTCATCCGCGTTCTATTGCCTTTGCTTTTTGTCATAAACCCAAAAACCTTCACCACCCGCTCGATGCTCTCGCTCGAGACACAGAGAGCACAGAGGAAAGGCAACGGCAGAGGTTGTCTCAGTGATGTTCTCCGTGTCCTCTGTGGCTCTGTGGTGCATGCCTTGGCTTTCATCATAAACCCAAAAACCTTCACCACCCGCTCGATTCTCTCGCTAGAGACACAGAGAGCACAGAGGAAAGGCAACGGCAGAGGTTGGCTCTGTGATGTTCTCTGTGTCCTCTGTGGCTCTGTGGTGCATGCCTTGGCTTTTTGTCTTATCCTTTTGCCTTGGCCTTTGACTTTACTGCTTTTACGTAAGCAATTTTCTGACCAATTTAACCTTCTAATACAATTGTTTACGGTGCCAGTGCCAGGCGGTGCGGAGAATCTCCGTGATTTCGGTGTATTGGGGTTGCCAGCCGAGTTGTTGTCTGGCGCGGGTGGCGTCGGCGACCAGGGTCGGCGGGTCGCCGGGGCGGCGTTCGCAGGCCTGGTAGGGGATTTTTTGACCGGTGACCTGCTCGGCGGCGCGGATGATCTCGAGGATGGAGAAGCCCTGGCCGTTGCCGAGGTTGAAGCCGTGGGCGCCCTGATGGTGCTCCATGTGGCCGAGGGCCAACAGGTGCGCCTGGCACAGGTCGTTGATGTGGATGTAGTCGCGCACGCAGGTGCCGTCGGGGGTGGCATAGTCCTGGCCGAAGACCTTCAGCTGCTTGGCGGGATCGAGGGCGGCCTTGAGCACGTTGGGGATCAGGTGGGTCTCGGGATCGTGGGCTTCGCCGATGTGCCCGGCCGGATCGGCGCCGGCGGCGTTGAAGTAGCGCAGGCTGACGGAGCGCAGGCCGTAGGCGGCGGCGTAGTCGCGCAGCATGCGCTCCACAATCAGCTTGGTCTCGCCGTAGGGGTTGATGGGCGCTTGGGGGTGCTGCTCGTCGATGCGCCCGGCGACGGGGTTGCCGAAGGTGGCGGCGGAGGAGGAGAACACGAAGCACGACACGCCGGCGGCGCGCATCGCTTCGAGGAGGTTGAAGGTGCCGATGACGTTGTTGCGGTAGTAGGCGGCCGGCTGGGCCACCGACTCGCCCACCAGGGATTTGGCGGAAAAGTGCATCACCGCATCGAAGCGACGCTCGGCGAACAGCCCGCGCAGGGCTGCTTCGTCAAGCAGATCGCCGATCACCAGCTCGCCCCACTGGACCGCCAGGCGATGACCGGTGGAGAGGTTGTCAAAGGTTGTGGTGTGATGACCGGCCTCGGTCAGCATTTTGACCATGTGCGAGCCGATATAACCGGCCCCGCCGCAGACTAAAATATTCATAAGGTTCCTTGTTTGGGGGTTGGATGCGGAAACCTTGGTTTCCGGGACGCGGGTTGCGGGTTGCGGGACGCGGAAACCTTGGTTTGCATGACCGTGGCCCTGAATGGAACGCGGATCCAATCTGATGCACGCGGATTTACGCGGATTTACACCCAAAACCTTTTATTCACCACAGATAACGGCGGATGCCCACGGATTAAACCTTAAAAACTTTTTGCAACTAAGATGGAGGAGATGAACGAGATAAAATCCTTTGGCTTCACATCCCTTTTATCCCCTTTATCCCAGTTAAATCGCTTTTTATTTTGTCGTCATCAGATTTTATCCAGAAGTTTCCGCGTCATCCGCGTTCTATTGCCTCTGACCTTATCCGCTGTTATCCGATTTTATCTGTGTTCGATAATGACTTTAAATTCTTAGAGCAAATCCTTTTATTCACCACAGATAACGGCGGATGCACACGGATAACTTCATATTCGATTATAATCACAGGCTCTCACCACCCGCTCGTTTCTCTCGCTAGAGGCACAGAGAGCACAGAGGAGAGGCAAAGGCAGAGTTTGGCTCTATGATTTTCTCTGCGTTCTCTGCGTCCTCTGCGGTGCATGCCTTTGACGTTATCTGATGTTATGCCCTTGGTTTTGAAGATCAGAACAGTTCGGCGAATACTGCTGCAAGCTGCTCCAGGCTTTTAACCTTACCCTGGATGATCTGGTAGACCTTCTGGCGGTCCAGTCTGAGATAATCGTGTACCAGCAGATTGCGGAAGGAGGCCATGCCTTCCAGCTCCCGGCAGAGGGGTGCCGGTATGACCTCGTTGTCGCCGAGTATCCTGAAAACGTCGGCATAGCTGTCTGGCTTGATATAGCCGCGGTCGGATATGACATGGTTGCCGATATCCAGCAGGCATTCTATGGCCAGATGCAGATACCGCTCGGCGGCGCAGTACACGAAGGGATCCTTGATAAAATCCGTCAACGTGTAGGCTTGAATGGCCTTGAGCATATCGAGGTATTCCCGCAGCCTGTCCAGTCGGGCTGCGAGCACGTTTTTGTTAACCATGGTTCCTCTCCCCCGCCAGTTGCTGCCTGAGATAGGCCTGCTGCGTCTTCCGCAACGGGGCGGTGTCAAGATAGCCGCGCAGAACGCCGGTTTCAAAATCGACCCGGAGGGGCTTGTCTTCCTTGAGCACCCGGCCATCGCGAATCACTTCGTAGCGCAGGGTGGTTGGGGCATCGTTGAGCACCACCAAGTCGAAACGATCGCTGTGCAGGGTGACGGCCAGTTGCTCCATGAGCTGCAGACGGCAGGTGAATAGGTCAAGGCCCGGATCGAGAAACACCGCAATGTCGATGTCGCTCAGCCGCCCGGCATCGCCCCGGGCCCGGGATCCGAACAGGTAGGCAAATCGGACCGTCGCCTGCCGGCGGAGAAATGCCGCGATAGTATCGATCTGTGCGCTGTTTTCTGGCATGTGCCCGCCCCTGTTTGTTAAAACTGCTGATCCTGTGAATAGTACACGGATAAGGTCCGATGTGCACGGAGAAATTCCAGGACGCGGTTTGCGGTTTGCGGGACGCGAAAACCTTAGATTCCGGGACGCGGGTTGCGGGTTGCGGGACGCGGAAACCTTGGTTTGCATGACCGTGGCCCTGAATGGAACGCGGATCCAATCTGATGCACGCGGATTTACGCGGATCTACACCCAAAGCCTTTTACTCACCACAGATAACGGCGGATGCACACGGGTTAAACCTTAAAAACTTTTTGCAACTAAGATGGAGGAGATGAACGAGATAAAATCCTTTGGCTTCACATCCCTTTTATCCCCTTTATCCCAGTTAAATCGCTTTTTATTTTGTCGTAATCAGATTTTATCCAGAAGTTTCCGCGTCATCCGCGTTCTATTGCCTTTGACCTTATCCGCTGTTATCTGTGTTCGATAATGCCTTTAAATTCTTAAAGCAAAACCTTTTATTCACCACAGATAACGGCGGATGCACACGGGTTAAACCTTAAAAACTTTTTGCAACTGGTGACGTTTCTCCGGTTTCTTCAGTAGATGATGATGCACACGGGTTAAACCTTAAAAACTTTTTGCAACTAAGATGGAGGAGATGAACGAGATAAAATCCTTTGGCTTCTCATCCCTTTTATCCCCTTGATCCCAGTTAAATCGCTTTTTATTTTGTTGTAATCAGATTTTATCCAGAAGTTTCCGCGTCATCCGCGTTCTATTGCCTTGGCTTTTTGTCATAAACCCAAAAACCTTCACCACCCGCTCGCTTCCCTCGCTAGAGACACAGAGAGCACGGAGGAAAGGCAACGGCAGAGGTTGGCTCTGTGGTTTTTCTCTGTGTCCTCTGTGGCTCTGTGGTGAAAGTTTTGGCAATCCGTGTTCTATTGGTTTTAAATTCCGGGACGCGGTTTGCGGGTTGCGGGACGCGGAAACCTTGGTTTGCATGACCGTGGCCCTGAATGGAACGCGGATCCAATCTGATGCGCGCGGATTCACGCGGATCTACACCCTGGATACCTTCACCACCCGCTCGTTTCTCTCGCTAGAGGCACAGAGAGCACAGAGGAGAGGCAACGGCAGAGATTGGCTCTGTGATGTTCTCCGTGTCCTCTGTGGCTCTGTGGTGCACGCCCTTGGCTTTCATCATAAACCCAAAAACCTTCACCACCCGCTCGTTTCTCTCGCTAGAGACACAGAGAGCACAGAGGAAAGGCAACGGCAGAGGTTGGCTCTGTGGTTTTTCTCCGTGTCCTCTGTGGCTCTGTGGTGCATGCCTTGGCTTTCATCATAAACCCAAAAACCTTCACCACCCGCTCGTTTCTCTCGCTAGAGACACAGAGAGCACAGAGGGCAGGCAACGGCAGAGGTTGTCTCTGTGATGTTCTCCGTGTCCTCTGTGGCTCTGTGGTGCATGCCTTTGACGTTGATCAGATGTTATCCGGAAATTTATTCTCCGCGTTCTCTGCGTCCTCTGCGGTGCATGCCCTTGACGTTATGGTCCTGGCTTTGGTTTGCGGCTTACCGGATGCGGAGGGAGAAGCGCTGGAAGAAGATCAGAAATCTGGCGTCGCAGTGGAGGCAGAAATACAGGCGCGTGCGGGGCAGCAGGCGCATCCATAATTCCCTGCGAATCCGTTCGAACTTTTTCTGGTGGCAGGCAGGACAAACAATTGCACGAGACGACACCGGACTTCCCTCCCTGTAGTGGCTGAAGTATGAGTGGCTTACCATGGAGTGTCAACGACATGTCAAAAACCCGACATGCTGGCGTTATATTAATCTCATAAAATTATTTGTCAATACCTTTAATCAGATCGCTCAAACCTCCCTGAACCGTGTCCTGTTACGACCCGCTGCCGCGTGCCTGCCGGCGCCTATGCCCGAGCGCCCCGCACGATGAAATGCGGGTTCAGCAGGCTGGGCTTGTTGTACCCCAGCGGCGCGCCGTCGGGGGTCTGCACCGTGCCGCCGGCGGCCACCACCACCGCCTGGCCCGCGCCGGTATCCCACTCCATGGTGGGGCCGAGGCGTGGATACAGATCCGCCCGGCCTTCCGCTACCACGCACAGCTTCAGCGAGCTGCCCACCGGCAGCGCTTCAGCCACTTCGATATTCTTCAGATACTCCGCCAATTCGGGCGACGGATGGGAGCGGCTCATCACCACCGTCAGGCCGGCTTGCGCATCGGGCGTGCGCACCTGAATCGGCTCGGGTTGCGCGTCAGCCTGCTGCACGTAGGCTCCCTGCCCCACGACCCCGACATACAGCTTGTCCTGCACCGGCACATACACCACGCCCAGAACCGGCGCGCCGCCCTCGATCAGGGCGATATTCACGGTAAACTCGCCGTTGCGCTTGATAAACTCCTTGGTGCCGTCCAGCGGATCGACCAGCCAGAAGCGCCGCCAGTTTTTGCGCTCCTGGTAAGGGATGTCCTTGCCCTCTTCCGACAGGATCGGAATCTCCGGCGTCAGCGCCTCCAGCCCGGCCGCGATGACCTGGTGGGAGGCTTTGTCGGCAGCGGTCAGGGGGGAGTTGTCGGATTTTGTTTCGACGGCGATTTCGCCGTTGTAAACTTCCAAAATTGCTGTCCCTGCCTTTTTCGCAATCTGGCAGAGTTGCTCTAAGGCCCGAGGCCCGAGGCCCGAGGCCAAAGGTTTGAAATCAAAAGGCACTGAGCTATTTTGCGAACCATTTATAGAAGGATCTGAAGTTTGGTTTGTGTTCGATTTATTCATTTATTTTTCCCTGAATTTTCTTTTTTCTGAAGAAAAGAGCGTTTGGAGTTGATCAGGCCACCGAGCATACAGGAAATCTCTACCGTTTCTTTTACCCAGGCAGTTCCGGATTTTTTCGAGATATAGTCAATTTCCATCCCTATATATATTTGTGTGCGCAGTTCACCACATGAGCCCTTTGCGTAAAGGAGAAATTTAATGCAATCTCTATCGGATTCCCGCTCAAACCCTTCCGCGATATTACTGGGAATCGAAAGGCCTGCGCGGGTGATTTGGTCTCTGAACCCAAAGTCTCTTAGTTGGCCAAGTTCTTTGTAAATTTCTGCACTCAACCGAGACCCACGCTTCCATACCTCCAAATCCTCAAAACGCATGGCACTCCTTTCAGGCCCGAGGCCCGAGGCCCGAGGCCCGAGGCCCGAGGCCCGAGGCCCGAGATAGAATCTCAAAACAAACAAAAGGCCTGCAATATAAATATCTTAAATGGGTTTTTAACTTTTTCGGCCTTGCCCCTTGCTTTAACCTTTAACCTCGGGCCTTTGGCCTCGGGCCTTTCACCTTTCACCTTTCACCTTTCACCTTTCACCTTTAACCTTCGGCCTTTGGCCTCGGGCCTTTCACCTCGGGCCTTTGGCCGCGTCCCGCGGTCCGCTACCCAAACACCTCCCGCACAATCTCCTCCGCCAGTTCCTCCGCAGACTTCTCCGCGCCGTTAACAACGATCTCCGGCTTTTCCGGGGCTTCGTAGGCGGAGTCGATGCCGGTGAAGTTTTTGAGTTGTCCGGCGCGGGCTTTTTTGTAGAGGCCTTTGGGGTCGCGCTGTTCGCAGACCGCCAGCGGGGTGTTGACGTACACCTCGATGAACTCGCCCGGCTCCAGCAGGTCGCGGGCCAGCTGGCGTTCGCTTTTGAAGGGGGAGATGAAGGACACCAGCACGATGAGGCCGGCATCGACGAACAGTTTGGCGGTTTCGGCGACGCGGCGGATGTTTTCGACGCGGTCGGCGTCGGTGAAGCCGAGATCGCGGTTGAGGCCGTGGCGCACGTTGTCGCCGTCGAGGATGTAGCTGTGTTTGCCCATGGAGTGGAGTTTTTTCTCCACCAGGTTGGCGATGGTCGATTTGCCGGAACCGGACAGGCCGGTGAACCACAGCACGCGCGGTTTTTGCCCTTTTTGTTCGGCGCGGGCCTGTTTGTTGATATCGAGAGCCTGCCAGTGAATGTTGTCGGCGCGGCGCAGGGCGAAGTCGATCATGCCGGCGCCGACGGTGGCGTTGCTGAAGCGGTCGATGAGGATGAAGTTGCCGGTGGCGCGGTTTTCCTTGTAGGGGTCAAAGGAGATCGCCTTGCCGAGGCTGAGGTTGCACACCCCGACCTCGTTGAGGCCCAGGGTTTTGCCGGGTTCCTGCTGCAGGGTGTTGACGTTGACCTTGCGCCGCAGATCGCTGATCTGGGCCGGGACGGTGGTGCAGCCGGTCTTGAGCAGGTAGCCGCGTCCCGGCAGCAGGGGCTCCTCGTGCATCCACACCACATGCGCCCGCAGCTGATCGGTATGGATGGGGCGCGCCAGGGGGGCGGACAGCAGGTCGCCGCGGCTGATGTCGATCTCGTCCTGCAAGGTCAGGGTCACGGCCTGCCCGGCGACGGCCTGCGACAAATCGCCGTCCATGGTCACGATGCGGGCCACGGTGCTTTTCTGCCCGGAGGACGGCACCACAACCTCATCGCCGGGGCGCAGGGTGCCGGAGGCGATGGTGCCGGAAAAGCCCCGGAAATCGAGGTTGGGACGGTTGACCCACTGCACCGCCATGCGGAACGGCCGGGACGCGGCGTCATCGACGACCTGCACTGTTTCCAGATACTCCAGCAGGGGCGGCCCCTGGTACCAGGGGGTGTGGCCGTTGGCCTCGATGACGTTGTCCCCCTTGAGGGCGGAGATGGGGATGGCGGTGACATCCTCGAAACCGAGCCCGGCGGCGAAGGTTTCGTATTCCTCGCGGATGCTGTGGAAGCGGCTGGCGGCGTAGTCCACCAGGTCCATCTTGTTGATGGCCAGCACCACGTGGCGGATCCCCACCAGAGAGACCAGGTAGCTGTGGCGCCGGGTCTGGGTCAGCACCCCCTTGCGGGCGTCGATGAGGATGATGGCCACCTCGGCGGTGGAGGCGCCGGTGACCATGTTGCGGGTGTACTGCTCGTGCCCGGGCGTATCGGCGACGATGAATTTGCGCTTGTCGGTGGAGAAAAACCGATACGCCACGTCGATGGTGATGCCCTGCTCCCGCTCGGCCTGCAGACCGTCGAGCAACAGCGCGTAATCGACATCCTCGCCCTGGGTGCCGACCCGCTTGCTGTCGGCCTCCAGCGCAGCCAGCTGATCCTCGAAGATCAACTTCGAATCCCACAGCAACCGCCCGATCAGGGTACTCTTGCCATCGTCGACACTGCCGCAGGTGATGAAGCGCAGCATCGATTTTTCTTCCTGCTTTTTTAGATATTGATGAATGTCTTCGGCGATTAGATTTGATTTATGACTCACAGTATCTTCCTTTCAGGCCAAGAAAAATAGGCCAAAGGCCCGAGGCCCGAGGCCAAAGGTAAAACCTAAAACCAAGCCAAAATCCGAACCCGGAAATCTTATTTTTAACGACGATTTTTTGGAATTTTGCTTTTCACCTTTGGCCTCGGGCCTCGGGCCTCGCCCCTAAAAATATCCTTCCTGTTTCTTCTTCTCCATCGATCCTGCCTGGTCGTGGTCGATGAGGCGGCCCTGGCGTTCGGAGGTGCGGGTCAGCAGCATTTCCTGGATGATCTCCGGCAGGGTGGCGGCGGTGGACTCGACGGCGCCGGTGAGGGGGTAGCAGCCGAGGGTGCGGAAGCGCACCGATTTCATCTCCACTTTTTCGCCGGGCTTAAGCTGCATGCGGTCGTCGTCGAGCATGATCAGCATGCCGTCGCGCTGCACGACGGGGCGTTTTTTGGAGTAGTAGAGGGGCACGATGGGGATGCTCTCCAGGTAGATGTACTGCCAGATGTCGAGTTCCGTCCAGTTGGACAGGGGGAAGGCGCGAATGCTCTCGCCGGGGCTCACCCTGGCGTTGTAGAGGTTCCAGAGTTCGGGGCGCTGGTTTTTGGGATCCCAGCGGTGGGTGGCGGTGCGGAAGGAGAAGATGCGCTCCTTGGCGCGGGATTTTTCCTCGTCGCGGCGGGCACCGCCGAAGGCCGCGTCGAATTTGTACTTGTCGAGGGCCTGCTTGAGCCCTTCGGTCTTCATCACGTCGGTGTACAGGGCCGAGCCGTGGGTGAAGGGGGAGATGCCCTGGCGCACGCCTTCCTCATTGGTGTAAATGAGCAGGTCAAAGCCGTATTCCGCCGCAAGGTTATCGCGGAACTCGATCATCTCGCGAAATTTCCAGGTGGTATCGACATGCATCAGGGGAAACGGCGGCCGCGCCGGATAAAACGCCTTGCGCGCCAGATGCAGCATCACCGAAGAGTCTTTACCTATGGAATAAAGCATTACCGGGTTCTGGAACTCGGCGGCCACTTCGCGAAGGATATGAATGCTCTCGGCTTCCAGTTGCCGCAGATGGGTCATGTTTAACTTCATGGAGAGTCCTTTTTAAAAGCAGGCCCGAGGCCCGAGGCCCGAGGCCCGAGGTAGAATCTCAAAATAAACAAAAGTCCTGCAATATAAACATCTTGAATGGGTTTTTAACTTATTCAGCCTTGCCCCTTGCTTTAACCTTTGGCCTTTGGCCTCGGGCCTTTCACCTTTGGCCTTTGGCCTTTAGCCTCGTACCTTTTCAAAACCCCCAAACCGCCGGTATCACCACCAGGGCCACGGCCATGTAAAGCAGATTCAGCGGGATGCCGAGTTTGAGAAAGTCGCTGAACCGGTAGCCGCCGGGGCCGTAGACCATGAGGTTGGTCTGGTAGCCTATCGGGGTGGCGAAGCTGGCGGAGGCGGCCACGGCGATGGCCACGGCAAACGGCATGGGGTCAAGGCCCTGCCGGCCGGCGACGGCCATGGCGATGGGGAACATCAGGGCCGCGGCGGCGTTGTTGGTGATCATCTCGGTGATCAGCGAGGTGGCCAGGTAGATAGCGGCCAGAAGCCCCATCGGTCCCAGGCCGCGCAGGCTGTCGATGAGATGATCGGCCAGCAGACCGGCGGCGCCGGTTTTTTCCAGGGCCCGGCTAAGGCCCAGAGCGGCGGCGATGATGATCAGCACGTTAAGCTCGATGGACCGCCGGGCTTCGACCACGGTGATGCAGCGCGTCCAGATCAGCAGGATCACCGCCAGAATCGCCGCCTTGAGAATATCGAGGATGCCGAAAGCCGCCAGCGCCACCATGGCGGCGGTCACCCCGACGGTCATCAGCCCTTTGCGGCGATCGACCCTGGGGATATCCACCACCCGGGTCATCATATAAAACTCCCGCGAATGATTCCAGCGTTTGCTGAAATCGTCGCCGGCCAGCAACAGCAGGGTATCGCCGGGGCGCAGCACCACCTCCCCCAGATTGGAGCGCAACCGCTCGCCGTGGCGATGCACGGCCAGAATGGCGGCATCGTAGCGGGCACGGAAGTTGCCTTGCTTGATGGTCTTGCCCAGCATGGGCGAGGAGCGGGATACGACGGCTTCCAGGATGCGGCCGTTGCCGCTTTCACGCAGCGTCCGGCAGAATTCGTCCTCATGCACCGGCATCAGCCCGGCCAGGCCCTGCAGGCGCAGAATCGCGTCGAGATTGCCGGTGAACAACAGATGATCCCCGCCATGCAGCACATCGGACGGCCGAATCGGCGCCAGACGTTCGTCGCCGCGCTGGATCTGCACCAGAAACAGCTGACCGAGATTGCGCAGCGCAGCCTGTTCGACGCTTTTACCCGCCAGAGCGCTGCTTTCGGGGACGAGCATCTCGATGAAGTATTCGCGGCCGCCGCCGGTTTCCATCTGCTGGGCCAGGTCACAGCGCTCGGGCAGCAGGCGCAACCCGACCAGCAGCAGAAAGGCGATGCCGGCCACGGCGCAGGGCAGACCGACCCAGGCAAGCTCGAACATGCCCAGCGACCTGTGGCCCTGCTGCAGCAGTATGCCATTCACCACCAGGTTGGTGGAGGTGCCGATCAGGGTGCAGATACCGCCGAAAATGGAGGCGTAGGAGAGCGGCAGCAGAAATTTGCTCGGACTGAGACGATGCTTGAGCGCCCAGTCGCGAATCGCCGGCGTGAACATGGCGACGATCGGCGTATTGTTGAGAAACGCCGACATGCCCGCCACCGGCCCCATCATCCGCGCCAGGGAACGGCGCCCCCCGCCGCTGCGCCCCATGACGTGGTCGGCAAAAAACGCCAGCAACCCGGAAGACTGGGCGGCATAGGCGACGATGAACAACAGCCCCACGGTCAGCATGCCGGGATTGGCGAAACCGGCAAAAGCCTCCGCCGGCGTCAGCACCCCCGCTACCAGCAACACCCCCAGCGCAGAGAAGACAATGATATCCGGCGCCAAAACTTCAAAAGCCAGCGCCGCCAGCATCAGCACGACGATCAACAGGGTAAATATGGCAGCAGCAGACATAAATCTTCAGCTTTCAGATCACAATTGTAACAACCAGATAGCAGCTGTAAGCTGTAAGCTGTAAGCTGTAAGACATCAGAACTCAGCTATAAGCTATAAGAAATGATTCGCTTACGCTCAGATTTCCGCCTGTTTCGCCCGTCGGCCACCGCACTCCGGCGGCGTCACAAGGGGGAATAAAACGGCTCCGCCGTTTTAAATCAATCTCGCAGCGCCGGTTTCCGCAACAGCCTACCAGCAAAACTGGCGACGCAATACCGATACGCAAAAGCCCTACGCAGCGCAATCGCACCAAACGGGCAGCGCCGCTGACACAAGGCAGCGCCCATAGAGCCGGAGCCTATCATAATGGCGATAGCCGACCCTGCGTCCTTTCTTTGGTGACTTTCTTTGGACGAGCAAAGAAAGCCACCCGGCTGCCGGCCGGGACCGGCGAAGTTGAAGTAAAAGCTTTTGAACTGAGCTCGCAGCTTACAGCACTCAGCTCGCAGCTTACAGCTATCAGCCCTCAACCTTTAACTTCAATACCGCGGGGTGGCGCCCCCGCCCGGCGCTTTACTCTTTTTGCTTGCCCAAAAAGAGTAAACAGAAAAAGGGCACCCCGGCTCCTGGCCCGCCTGCGGCGGGTTCCCTCCGTGCAGCACCCGCCGGGCGGGCGGAAATGATTCGCTTACGCTCAGATTTCCGCCTGTTTCGCCCGTCGGCCACCGCACTCCGGCGGCGTCACAAGGGGGAAGAAACGGCATAACGGCAAACCGGGTTTGCCGTAAACCAATCTAGCAGCGCCGGTTTCCGCAACAGCCTACCAGCAAAACTGGCGACGCAATACCGATACGCAAAAGCCCTACGCAGCGCAACCCCACCAAACGGGCAGCGCCGCTGACACAAGGCAGCGCCCATAGAGCCGGAGCCTATCATAATGGCGATAGCCGACCCTGCGTCCTTTCTTTGGTGACTTTCTTTGGACGAGCAAAGAAAGCCACCCGGCTGCCGGCCGGGACCGGCGAAGTGGAACTAAAAGCTTTTGACCTCAGCTCGCAGCTTACAGCTACCAGTCCGCAGTTCTCAACTTTTAACTTCAATACCGCGGGGTAGCGCCCCCGCCCGGCGCTTCACTCTTTTTGCTTGCCCAAAAAGAGTAAACAGAAAAAGGGCACCCCGGCTCCTGGCCCGCCTGCGGCGGGTTCCCTCCGTGCAGCACCCGCCGGGCGGGCGGAAATGATTCGCTTACGCTCAGATTTCCGCCTGTTTCGCCCATCGGCCACCGCACTCCGGCGGCGTCACAAGGGGAAATGGACGGCAAACCGGGTTTGCCGTCAAACCAATCTAGCAGCGCCGGTTTCTGTAACAGCCCAGCTGAAAACTGGCGACGCACTAAGGTCACGCAAAAGCCCTACGCAGTGCAACCGGTATAAATTCGCAGCGCCGGTGCCAAAAGGCAGCACCCTTGGAGCCGGAGCCTATCATAATGGCGATAGCCGACCCTGCGTCCTTTCTTTCCATACTTTCTTTAGACGAGTAAAGAAAGTATGCCGGCTGCCGGCCGGGACCGGCGAAGTTGAAGTAAAAGGTTCAGCACTCAGCACTCAGCACTCAGCACTCAGCACTCAGCACTCAGCACTCAGCTCTCAGCTCTCAGCACTCAGCACTCAGCTCTCAGTGCGCAGTCCTCAGCTCTCAACCCTTAACTTCAATACCGCGGGGTAGCGCCCCCGCCCGGCGCTTCACTCTTTTTGCTTGCCCAAAAAGAGTAAACAGAAAAAGGGCACCCCGGCTCCTGGCCCGCCTGCGGCGGGTTCCGCGTCCCGCAACCCGCAAATCGCGTCCCGCCTTCCCCCCCTACCGAAAATACCCCCGATACCACGCCACGAACCTGCCAACCCCCTCCTCGATACTGGTGGAAGGTTTAAAACCAACATCGCGGGTCAGGTCGTCGACATCGGCGTAGGTGGCGGGCACATCGCCGGGCTGGATTGGCAGGAGGTTTTTCTCCGCAGTCCGGCCAAGGGCTTTTTCCAGGGTTTCGATCAGGTGCATAAGCTCGACAGGATTGTTGTTGCCGATATTGTACAGGCGGTAAGGTGCGTTGCTGGTGCCGGGATCGGGCTGATCGCCGTTCCACTGGGGATTGGGGCGGGCGGTGTTGTCCAGGGTGCGCATCACGCCTTCGACGATATCGTCGATGTAAGTAAAATCGCGGCGCATTTTGCCATAGTTGAACACATCGATGGGCCTGCCCTCCAGAATCGCTTTGGTGAACAGAAACAGGGCCATGTCGGGGCGGCCCCAGGGTCCGTAAACGGTAAAAAACCGCAGGCCGGTGACCGGCAGGCGGTACAGGTGGGCATAGGTGTGCGCCATCAGCTCGTTGGCTTTTTTGGAGGCCGCGTACAGGGACACCGGATGATCGACATTGTGGTGGATGGAAAACGGCATGCGGGTGTTGGCGCCGTACACCGACGAGGACGAGGCATAGACCAGATGCTGCACCTCGTTGTGGCGGCAGCCTTCCAGGATATTGACAAAGCCGACCAGGTTGCTGTCGATGTAGGCATGGGGATTTTTCAGGGAGTAACGCACACCCGCTTGGGCGGCCAGGTTGACCACCCGGTCGAATTTTTCCGTCTTGAACAGCGCCGCCATGCCGTCGCGATCGGCCAGGTCGAGCTTGACGAAGCGGAAGTTGGGACGCCCATCGAGCTGCGCCAGACGGGCCTGTTTGAGACTGACGTCGTAGTAGTCGTTGAGGTTGTCAAGCCCGACGACCTCGTCGCCACGGTCGAGCAGTACCTTGGCCAGGTGAAAACCAATAAAACCGGCCGTTCCCGTAACGAGAATCTTTTGCACTGGCAAACTCCTAAAAAAGAAACCCCATGTTAACTGAGATAAAGGGGATGGATAAGATAAAAGCTCAATTAAAGAAAATTCAAATCTATATCGGACTTGAGTAATTATTAAAACGCCTATATTCCAATCGAGGATTACCGAAATTTACCAAGAGTCCGGCTTCGATTTTGGATGCCTTGAGATAATTCAAAACCTGTGCGACATGTTCAGGTGCCAATTTTTTCACTGCTTTTAATTCAATAAGCACCTGATTATTCACCATGATATCAGCAAAATAATCGCCAACTACCCTATTTCGAAAATTTACTTTAATTGGGACCTGTGCTCGGGCATTCAAGCCAAGATCCTCTAATGCTACAAGAAGTGATTTTTCATAAACAGACTCAAGAAAGCCACTACCCAACTCGTTACTAACTTCAAAACAAGCCTGCAATATCAGTTTGGTTATGTCATCGTATTGCAAAATTGAGTTCCTTTGAATGAGCCTGAATTTTGATCTAAAAAATCCCCTCCATCCCCTTTATCCCAGTTGCATAGGATTTTGACTCAAACTTACAGCTTGCAGTTGAAGGTTCAGCTTTTACGCCCAATGCCTTGATACTCGAATCCGGCTTGTTTGACAGTTTGCGGTTCATACTGGTTGCGACCGTCGAAGATGACCGGCTGTTTCATCAACTTGCGCATGGCGTGGAAATCGGGGGTGCGGAAGGGTTTCCACTCGGTGACCAGGATCATGGCATCGACGTCCTGCAAGGCATGGTACTGGTGCTCGCAGAGTACCAGATCGCCGTTGTCGAACCAGGCCGCCGGCAGCTGGCGGCGGGCGGCGTCCATGGCGACCGGATCGTAGGCGCGAACTTTGGCGCCGGCGCCGATCAGTTCGTGCAGCAGCACCACCGCCGGCGCTTCGCGCAGGTCGTCGGTGCCGGGCTTGAAGGCCAGTCCCCAGACACCGAAGGTCAAGCCGCTGAGATCGTCGCCGAAGCGTTCGCGGACTTTCTGGCACAGAACCCGGCGCTGCGCCTGGTTGCGCTCCTCGACGGAGCGCAGCAGCCTGGGCTCGAAGCGGCAGCTTTCAGCCAGGTGGATGATGGCCTTGACGTCCTTGGGAAAGCAGGAGCCGCCGTAGCCGCAGCCGGGATAGATAAAGGAGTAACCGATACGCGCGTCGGAGCCGATGCCGAGGCGCACATTCTCCACATCGACGTCGAGCCGATCGCACAACCCGGCAATCTCGTTGATGAAGGAGATCTTGGTGGCGAGCATGGCATTGGCGGCATACTTGGTCATCTCCGCATCGCGCACCCCCATGTACAGGGTACGGTCGCGATTCATGTTGAAGGGCGCGTAGAGCTGCCGCATGATCTCCCGGGCACGGTCGCTGTCGCTGCCGACGATAATGCGATCGGGCCGCATGAAGTCGTCGATGGCGGCGCCCTCCTTGAGAAATTCGGGGTTGCTGACCACATCGAAATCGATGTTCACGCCGCGGCTTTGCAATTCACCCTGAATGGCCTCGCGCACCTTCTCTGCTGTGCCCACCGGCACCGTCGACTTGTCCACCACCACGCCATAGGCGTTCAGATGGCGGCCGATTTCCCGCGCCACGGCGAGCACCTGCCGAAGATCGGCGCTGCCATCGCCATTGGAGGGCGTGCCCACCGCGATGAAATAGATCTGCGAGTCGGCCATGGCTTCGGCCAGCGAGGTGGTAAAACGCAGGCGGCCGTCCTTGCTGTTGTTTTTCACCATCGCGTCCAGGCCCGGCTCGAATATCGGAATCTGGCCCTGCCCGAGCTGGGCGACCTTGGCGGGGTCGGTGTCGACGCAGGTGACGGTGTTGCCCATTTCCGCAAAGCAGGTGCCGGTAACAAGTCCGACATAGCCGGTTCCGATGACGGTCAGGTTCATGATCGAGTCCTTATCTGGGGTAAGTTGTCAGATGGCGATAAGTTGCCGGCGCCCGCTAGCCTTTTGCCAGAATACCATCGCCCCGGCAATTTTCAGCCTGCAGGGCGGCGATGGCATCCAGTCCGGCGGCAAGGGTTTTTTTCAGCCCCTTGGGGTTGTGGGCATCGGTGCCGAAATAATCGTACAAGCCGCCGGCAAGGTGCAGACGGGCCTGCTCCGTGACATCGGGACCGTACCAACCGGCAAAGCTGGAGATATTGCCCTGAAACAGGCACCCCATGTTTGCCAGGGTCTGCGTGAGGGGTTCGGTTTGCGGCACAACCGGTAGTGAAGACATCTTGCGCAAGGGCCAGAGCCGTCGCAGCCAGCCGCAGGGGGTTTCACGGGCGGGGGATCTTTCAAACAGGGGAAATCTTTCGGGGTGGGCCATGACCGGCACCCATTTGCGTCTCAAAAGCTGGAAAAGAGCCTGCTTGACGAATTCCGGGGAGGCCTGCTGGGCGGCTTCGACCAGTACCAGCCGGGTGTCGCCGAGAGGCTGCAGGGCGTCCAGATTGGCCAGCATGATTTCATCGAGATAATACTCCATGCCGGGATGGAGGGTCAGAGGGATGCCATGCTCCAGAAAAGCCTGCTGCAGACCGCTGGTGGCGTGCCGCACGCCGCGCGGCGTATTATCGTAGGCACCGTGCAGGCAATGGGGTGTGCAGTAGATATCGGTGAATCCCGCTTCGGCCAGCAACCGCCCCATGGCAAGCGACTCGTCAAGATTTCTGGAGCCGTCGTCCAGGCCTGGCAGCAGATGGCAATGCCAGTCAATCATGGTTTCCCTTCCCTGGGAAGAAACAGGAGGGGAATTTGCCCCTCCTGCAGGAATCTTTTTTGTGTTCTTTTAAAGACAACTTAGCCGGATTGCAGTTTTAAATCAATCTCGCAGCGTCAGCTTACAGCCGGCAGTTTTCAGCTATCAGCTTTCAGTCCTCAGTTCTCAACCCTTAACTTCAATACCGCGGGGTGGCGCCCCCGCCCGGCGCTTTACTCTTTTTGCTTGCCCAAAAAGAGTAAACAGAAAAAGGGCACCCCGCTCCTGGCCCGCCTGCGGCGGGTTCCCTCCGTGCAGCACCCGCCGGGCGGGCGGAAATGATTCGCTTACGCTCAGATTTCCGCCTGTTTCGCCCGTCGGACACCGCACTCCGGCGGCGTCACAAGGGGGAATAAAACGGTAAAGAAAGTATGCCGGCTGCCGGCCGGGACCGGCGAAGTGGAAGTAAAAGCTTTTGACCTCAGCTCGCAGCTTACAGCACTCAGCACTCAGCACTCAGCACTCAGCACTCAGCACTCAGCTCGCAGCTTACAGCTTACAGCTCTCAACCCCTCACCCCTCCTTACCCGTCCAGCGCCCCAGCAACCTCCCCACGACACCGGGCTTGGCGGTCATCTTGTCCTGCTGGTAATAGCCATAGCCATACCCGTACCCATAACCGTAGCGGCCATAGCTGCCATAGCGGCTGTAGCCGCCGTAATAGCCCTGCCCTTCCTGGTTCTTGTCGTTGAGGACAAACCCGATCAGCGGCGCCTTGATGTTGTCCATGATTTCCTTGACCCGGCGGGCGGCCTTGATGGAGACGCCGCCGACCTGCAGCACCCACACCACCTGCTCCGCCAGGGAGGTGAGGATGGTGGCGTCGGTGACGGCCAGCACCGGAGGAGCGTCCAGCAGAATGACATCGTATTGATCGCGAAGCTCGCGGACCAGATTTTTCATGCGCTGCGATTCCAGCAACTCCGCCGGGTTGGGAGGCACCGCCCCGGACGGCAGGAAATCCAGCTGGAACAGGCCGGTCGGTTTGATCGCTTCTTCGACTTTGGCGTCGCCGACCAGCACCTCGGTCAGGCCGACGGCGTGATGATCGCCGAACATCTCCTGCAACGTCGGCTTGCGCAGATCGCACCCTACCAGCAACACCCGGTTGCCGGTCTGGGCGAGGGTCACGGCGAGATTGCCGGAGATGGTGGTCTTGCCTTCCGAGGGGAAGGCGCTGGTCACCAGCAGCACCTTTTTATCGCGTCCCAAGGAGGAAAAATGCAGGGAGGTACGCAGGCTGCGGAAAGCTTCGGCGGCGGCGGATTTCGGCTTGAACTGGGCAATCAGCACGCGCCGGCTGCTGTTACCATCAACCAGGGCCTGGCGGTCCTTGCCCTTGCGGTCGAGACCAATATAGGGGATGACGGACAGCAGCGGCACGCCGACTTCGCGCTTGGCGAGTTCGCCGTCCTTGATGGAGTCGTCCAGGTATTCGAGCAGGAAAGCCAGTCCGATACCGGCCATGCAGCCGACGATCAGCCCCAGCAGCAGATTTTTGGCTTTCTGCGGTTTGACCGGCCTGTCGGGGACGATGGCCGGATCGATGATATTGACGTTGCCGATGGTCGCGGCCCGCGCCAGGCGCGCCTCTTCGTGCTTCTGCAGCAAGAAGGTGTAGATCTCGGCATTGACGGTGGAGCGGCGCGTCAAGCGCGCCAGGTCCCGTTCGGCGGCGGGCAGCTGCCGCACGCGGGCTTCGTAGCGCTGCAGATCGCCGCGCACCGTATCGGACTGCTTGCTCAGGCCGGACAGCAGCTGCTGGTAGGTGGACAGCAGCTTGTCCTGGATCTGCATGATCTGTCCCTGCACGGCTCGGACATCGGGATGCATCTCGGTCAGATCGACCAGCAGGCGGCGCTTCTCCACTTCGAGGGTCGCCAGTTTTTCCGCCATGGACGAAACCACCGGGTCGTCCATCAGCACGGCGGGGACATAGCTCTTTTTCTGCGCCATGGCGGTTTTCAGGGAAGCCACCGCAAACTGGGCCTGACGGCGCAGCAGCTCGACGCTGGCCAGCTCTTTTTCCTGGCCGGTGAGCAGGCCGATCAGGCTGGTGGCCTCGGTGCCCATCTCCACCACGCCGGAGGTGCTTTTGTACGCGGCCAGCTGCTCCTCGGCGGTGTCCAGGTTTTCCCGTACCGATTGCAGCTGTTTGTCGATGAACTCGACCGATTTGTTGGCTTCCTCGGATTTGAGCAGGATATTGCGCTCAAGGTAGACGCTGGACAGGGCATTCACCACCTCGCTGGCCAGTTCGGGATCCGTGTGCCGGTAGCTCACCTGGATGATATTGGTCCCCTTGCCAACCTCGGAGGCCTTGATAGCCTCCCGCAACCCCAGCACCACCTGGTTGAAGGGCCGCAGGCTCAATTCGAATTCCTGCCCCTCGTGACCGCGCAGGTTGTCGATCAGCAGACGCAAGCCGCCCGCCGAAAACAGATGCCCGGCCTGTCCAATCCCGACCGCATTGCCATCGGCGTCGGCCACCCGATAGCGGCCGGCGTCCAGCAGGCGCACCACGTAATGGGGGTTTTCCGCCGTGGAGGCGAATTCGCGCACCGCAAAATCCATCTCGTCGGACTGTTTGTCGATCTGCCAGTCGAGATGCAGGCGTTTGACCACTTCTTCGATGTTGGTGCGCGAGCGCAGAATCTCGACCTCGGTCTCGATGGGGTTTTCGCGGCTCAGCCCCAGATCGTCGAGCAATCCGTTGCCGTTGACCTTTTCGTCACGCACATGCAGGGTGGCTTTGGCCTCGAACAGGGGACTGACGAGAAAGGTGTAGAGCGCCACCGAAAGGAAAATCGCGCAGAAGGCGAAAACAACCGATTTGCGCCGCCGGAACAGAACGTTGATGTAGTCCTGCAGATGAACTTCTTCTTCATCGATATAGGTATAGCCATTGTACGGGTTCGGGTTTTCCATCGTCACATCCTGGTTATGAATCCGTTCGCTGTCCCCGGACACGGCACGCTTGCCGTGCCCCGGCGACAGAAACATTCAGTATATCCGGCAAGCCTCGTCCCACTGAACCCTGCCGTTGAAAAGCTGCCGACCCGCCATCAGTCGGTGAGAACCTTGATCTGCACGAAGGGCTGCAGCAGCGAACTGATCGCCTGCAGCGACGGCAGGATCTCCTGGATGGCCAGGTTCCAGGAGCCCACGCCATTGCGCGGCACATAGACAACATCCCCTTCGCTCAGAGGAAACGGCAGTGCCTCGCCGCGCAGAATCTGCGCGAGATCGAGCACCAGCAGTTCGCCCCGGGTCGGCGACAGGGAACGAATGATGCGCACGTGGGTGGGACGGGCGCTGCCTTCGTTCAGGTCGGCGCTGGCAAGGGCCTGGGCCAGGGTCAGCCGGCCGTTGGGCATGACAACGGGCCCGGCCTTTTTGACGGCGCCGAATACGAAAACGTTCTGATTCTTGTCGTCGGGCACGAAGATGACATCGTTGGCGGTCAGCCAGGTATTCTGCGACTGATCGCCTTCCTGCAGCAGCCGGTAAATATCGACGGGGATGGTTTTGCCGTTGCGGATGATGCGCGCGGCACGCAGATTGGCGATATCCTTGAGCCCGTTGCCGAGGGCCAGCCCCTCCATCAGGGAGTAGGCACGGTCCATGTAGTAGGTGCCCGGAGCGTTGAACTGCCCCAGCAGGTAAAGGGGCTTGCTGCGGTATTCGGAAATCTCCACCACCACCCAGGGATCCTGGAGATAGGTGCGGAACACGTTCTGGATGTGCGTGGTGACCTGTTCGATGGTCATGCCCGCCACGGCGACACTGCCGGCGATGGGCAGGTGCACCCGGCCCAGCCCGTCGACGCGGCTGCCGGAAACCTTGTTGGTGCCCCCGACCATGATGCCGGGGCTGCTCAGCTCCGGATGCCCCTTGACATTCACGTACAGGATATCGTTAGCGCCGACCAGGTATTCCTTTTCGGGCTGAACCGCATCCTGCCCCAGGCCGACCTCGACGGCCTCCCGTTCGACGACGGCGGAATAACGCTCGCCGTAGATCTGCTTGACGGTTCCGGGGTCGAGATCGGTCAGCGATGTACAACCGGCCAGCGCCAACAGGCTTGACAGCAAACCGATGCAGGATTTCCAACAGGCGTTTCGGTTCATGGTTCCCCTTCGAATAAAATAAGATAGAGAATGAAATGTCGAACAGGGCGTTGCGGCCTGGTGACAGAAATAACCGCCACGGGCAATTAATGAATTCTTATATTAGGCCAAGCTCAAACGCCACTCTATACCATGGGCAACACAAAAGGCAACCGGTAAACCTTTTTGGGCAAAGGTTCAACGCCACTTGCCTGTCATTTTCCACAATGCAACTTTTCAGGGTCGTGTCCATCCGGAAACGGCAGATGACTACAGCGTGGTTTGCCTATGGGAAACCACGCTCGGCAGCCATTAACAGGCGCCGCAAGGTTTGCTCTGAAAAATCGGTTGTTTGCAAATAGCGGGCCAGATTCGGATATCGGCGCAGACGCGGCACAGACGCCGACCCTCGGCCGGCCCGGCCTTTGCGAGCGGTCAAAAAATCCTGTCTGGCCAAAAAAATGACTCAACGATGGTGGGCGGGAGCCCCATAGGTGCGGCCTTTCCATGCCCCACCGGCGCCGCGCAGATAGCACAAGGCGGAATGGATGGTCATCAGCGTGTAGACGGCGGCAGCCAGCGGCAGCAGCAAGGCGATGCCCCATGGCTGATCGTACCAGCGGGTCATGGGACGAAACGTGCGCGCCATCAGCAGCCAGCTTGCCAACCCGCAGGCTCCGGCCGTCAAACCGGCCGGCGTAGCGCGATACAGAAGCAGCTTTGGGCCAGCCAGCAGCAGGCACAGCGGCCCCCAGAGAAATACCAGCAGCATTGCACCGACGGTGCCTCCCAGCAGCAGCCAGGAATGGCGCAACTGCACGAAGGCGGTGCGCACAACCATGCGCCAGACCGTACCAAGATCCCCGCAGGGACGGGTGCTGACCACCTCCCGGGTAAAACCGAGCCAGATGCGGCCGCCACCAGGGCGCCCGCGCTGCTTGATGAGCCGCCCGAGGGAACAATCGTCGATCAGGGCGCCGGCGATGGCGGGCAGACCGCCGGCTTCCTCCAGAACCTGGCGGCGCAGCAGCACGCACCCACCCGCGGCGCCGGCAACTTTGCTGCGCGGATCGCATACCCGTCGAAAAGGGTAAAGCATGGCGAAGAAATACACGAACGCCGGCACCAGCAGGCGGCTCCAGAAACCGCTGGCCTGCAGCCGGGCCATCAGCGACACCAGATCGTAATCGCCCCGGGTGGATTGGGCCACCAGCCTGGACAGGCTCGATGGCGCATGGGCGATATCGGCATCGGTAAACAGCAGCAGCGGCGCCGGGCTGTGGCCGCAGGCCTGCATCCCCTGCCACAAGGCCCAGAGCTTGCCGGTCCAGCCTTGCGGCCGGTCGGCGGCGCACACCACGGTCAGCCGATCGCCATGCTCGCACTTGGCAGCCAGCCTTGCGGCCACATCGGCGGTACCGTCGTCGCTGTGGTCGTCCACCAGAAACACCCGCAGCACACCGGCATACTCCTGCCGCAGAATCGTCGGCAGGGAGGAAGGCAGGATATCCGCTTCGTTGCGTGCGGGAATGATGACATCCACCGCCGGCCAAACATCGGCCCGATGCGCCTCGGGCAGCACCGGCGCGATGCGCCAGAAACCGGCATGCCACCGCCACAAACCAATCCATATCAGCAGCGCCGCAACGCCACCCCATGCCATAACGGTCAAAAGAAACTCCAGGTTGATCAGTTGTCCGTTGTCAGATACACGCCGGCGCGACGCATGGCGTCGAGCGCCTGCCTGCCGCCTTCCCCGGTCACCGGACGACAGCCCTCCACCACCACGGCAACCTTGAAACCGGCGCGCACGCCATCCAGGGCGGTCTCCAGGACGCACACATCGAGGGCGAGCCCGGCCAGCCAGAGCCGTTTGACGCCGTCCAGGCGCAACTTGTCGGCAAACCCGGTGCGGTTGAAAACCGAAAGCTGGTTCTGGTCAAAACGCGACCCTTTGGAAATGACCACCGGATCCGGCACCAGATCGAGCGCGGGATGAAACGCGGCGCCCGGCGTATCCTGCACGCAATGTTCGGGCCAGTCGCCGCCGTTTTTTTTGAAACTGGGATGGCCGCGCGGATGCCAGTCCCGCGAATAGTAGATCGGCACCTTGTTACGCACAGCGGCCGCGATCCAGCCGTTGATCACCGGCACAACCAGGTCGCCCCCGGCAATCGGCAACGCCCCGCCGGGACAAAAATCCCGCTGAATATCGATCACCAGCAGACCGTCACCACCAACAAGGTTTTCCTCGGCTTTCTGCATGGATACACCGTCTTCCCTGGAAAGAGCATCAGGTTTTGAAGTCAGCTATCAGCTATCAGCTTGTAGTCCTCAGCCCTCAACCCTTAACTTCAATACCGCGGGGTGGCGCCCCCGCCCGGCGCTTTACTCTTTTTGCTTGCCCAAAAAGAGTAAACAGAAAAAGGGCACCCCGGCTCCTGGCCCGCCTGCGGCGGGTTCCCTCCGTGCAGCACCCGCCGGGCGGGCGGAAATGATTCACTTACGCTCAGATTTCCGCCTTTGTCGCCCGTCGGCCCCTGCACTCCGGCGGCGTCACAAGGGGAAATGGTCGGCAAACCGGGTTTGCCGATAAACCAATCTCGCAGCGCCGGTTTCCGCAACAGCCTGCCACCAAAACCGGCGACGCAACACGGTCACGCAAAAGCCCCACGCAGCGCAACCGGTATGGATTCGCAGCGACGGTGCCAAAAGGCAGCGCCCTTGGCGCCGGAGCCTATCAATAATGGCGATAGCCGACCCTGCGTCCTTTCTTTCCATACTTTCTTTAGACGAGTAAAGAAAGTATGCCGGCTGCCGGCCGGGACCGGCGAAGTTGAAGTAAAAGATTTTGACCTCAGCTTACAGCTCGCAGCTTACAGCTACCAGCTACCAGTCCGCAGCCCTCAACCCTTAACTTCAATACCGCGGGGTGGCGCCCCCGCCCGGCGCTTTACTCTTTTTGCTTGCCCAAAAAGAGTAAACAGAAAAAGGGCACCCCGGCTCCTGGCCCGCCTGCGGCGGGTTCCCTCCGTGCAGCACCCGCCGGGCGGGCGGAAATGATTCGCTTACGCTCAGATTTCCGCCTGTTTCGCCCGTCGGCCACCGCACTCCGGCGGCGTCACAAGGGGGAATAAAACGGCATAACGGCAAACCGGGTTTGCCGTCAAACCAATATAGCAGCGCCGGTTTCCGCAACAGCCTGCCAGCAAAACTGGCGACGCAACACGGTCACGCAAAAGCCCTACGCAGCGCAACCGTTGTGGATTCGCAGCGCCGCCGACACAAGGCAGCGCCCTTGGCGCCGGAGCCTATCATAATGGCGATAGCCGACCCTACGTCCTTTCTTTCCATACTTTCTTTAGACGAGTAAAGAAAGTATGCCGGCTGCCGGCCGGGACCGGCGAAGTTGAAGTAAAAGCTTTTGACCTCAGCTTACAGCTTACAGCTTACAGCTTTCAGCTTTCAGCCTTCAGCCCTCCCCCTACTCCCCTCAATGGCACGATAAGCAATCTCCAGCAATTCCTCAAGCACTGCCTCGTCGATCGTCAGGGGCGGCATAAAATACACCACATTGCCCAAAGGCCGCAACAGGGCGCCGTCTTGCAGGGCTTTCCGGTAAACCCGGTAGCCCCGGCGCTGTTGCCATGGAAACGGTTCCCTGGAACGCTTGTCCCTCACCAGCTCCACGGCGGCAACCATGCCGCACCGCCGGAACTCCCCGACCTCCGGCAAGCCTTCGAACTTCGAGGCAAAGGCATCGAGCAGCGCCATCTTCGGCTTCAGGAACTCCAGAATATTTTCCTGCTCGAAGATGTTCAGAACCTCCACGGCCAGGGCACAGGCGAGGGCGTTGCCGGTGTATGAATGGGAATGCAGAAACGCCTTGAGGGTCGCGTAGTCATCGTAAAACGCCGCGTAGATATCGTCCCGGGTCAACACGACGGAAAGCGGCATATAACCGCCGGTGATGCCTTTGGAAAGGCACAGAAAATCCGGTGCCACACCGGCATGTTGATTGGCGAACATACGCCCGGTACGGCCGAAGCCGACGGCGATTTCGTCGGCGATGTAATGCACCTGGCAAGCATCGCAGAGAGCACGCAGTTTGCGCAGATATATTGGCGGATAGATCCGCATGCCGGCGGCCCCCTGAATGAGCGGCTCGATGATAACGGCGGCGATCTCATGCCGCCGTTCGGTCACCAGACGTTCAAGATGCTCGAAGCATTCGGCTTCGCAATGATCGCGATGCTTGCCGTAGGGACAGCGGAAACAGTCCGGACCCTGCGCCTGGAAGGTATCAAGCAGGATCGGCCGGTAGATTTCCCGATACAGATCGCAGCCTCCGACGGACAGCGCGCCTACGGTTTCCCCGTGATACGCCTCGTGGATCGAAACGAAACGGACCTTTTCGGCGCGACCGCTCTGCTGCCAGAACTGAAAACTCATTTTCAGCGCCACCTCGACCGCCGCCGAACCATTATCGGCGAAAAAGACCCTGTTGAGTCCCTCCGGGGCCAAGGCACACAACCGGCTGGCCAGTTCCACGGCGGGCTGGTGGGTAAATCCGGCAAAAATATGATGAGCGATCTTGCCGGCCTGCTCCTGCAGGGCACGATTGAGGCGCGGATGATTGTGGCCAAACAGGTTGACCCACCAGGAGGACACGCCATCGATATAGCGCCTCCCATCCAGGTCGATGAGATACACCCCGTCCCCGCGCTCGATGGGAATCGGCGGCAGCAGTTCGTGATCTTTTTCCTGGGTGCAGGGATGCCATACATGCCGGCGATCCAGTCGCAACAATTCACCTTTGGTCATAATATTTTACCTCAGCTGTAAGCTGTAAGCTGTAAGCTGTAAGCTGTAAGCTGTAAGCTGTAAGCTGTAAGCTGTAAGCTGTAAGTTGTAAGTTGTAAGTTGTAAGTTGTAAGTTGTAAGTTGTAAGTTGTAAGTTGTAAGTTGTAAGTTGTAAGTTAAGTTGTAAGTTGTAAGCTGTAAGTTGTAAGCTGTAAGTTGTAAGCTGTAAGTTGTAAGTTGTAAGTTGTAAGTTGCAAGCTGTAAGATTATAAGCCATCAGTCCTCAAACCTTAAACCCTAACTTCAATAACGCCAGGCGGGCGGAAATGATTCGCTTACGCTCAGATTTCCGCCGGCTGCGCCGTTTTAAACCAATCTCGCAGCGCCGGTTTCCGCAACAGCCCAACTGAAAAACCGGCGACGCAATACGGTCACGCAAAAGCCCTACGCAGTGCAACCGGTATGGATTCGCAGCGACGGTGCCAAAAGCCAGCGCCCTTGGAGCCGGAGCCTATCATAATGGCGATAGCCGACCCTGCGTCCTTTCTTTCCATACTTTCTTTAGACGAGTAAAGAAAGTATGCCGGCTGCCGGCCGGGACCGGCGAAGTTGAACTAAAAGCTTTTGATCTCAGCTTGCAGTTTGCAGCTATCAGCTTTCAGTTCTCAGTTCTCAACCTTTAACTTCAAAGTCGCGGGGTGGCGCCCCCGCCCGGCGCTTTACTCTTTTTGCTTGCCCAAAAAGAGTAAACAGAAAAAGGGCACCCCGGCTCCTGGCCCGCCTGCGGCGGGTTCCCTCCGTGCAGCACCCGCCGAGCGGGCGGAAATGATTCGCTTACGCTCAGATTTCCGCCTGTTTCGCCCGTCGGCCACCGCACTCCGGCGGCGTCACAAGGGGGAACAGACGGCAAACCGGCTTTGCCGTCAAACCAATCTAGCAGCGCCGGTTTCCGCAACAGCCTGCCACCAAAACCGGCGACGCAATACGGTCACGCAAAAGCCCTACGCAGCGCAACCGGTATGGATTCGCAGCGACGCTGACAAAAGCCAGCGCCCTTGGAGCCGGAGCCTATCATAATGGCGATAGCCGACCCTGCGTCCTTTCTTTCCATACTTTCTTTAGACGAGTAAAGAAAGTATGCCGGCTGCCGGCCGGGACCGGCGAAGTTGAAGTAAAAGCTTTTGATCTCAGCTTGCAGTTTGCAGCTATCAGCTTTCAGTTCTCAACCTTTAACTTCAAAGTCGCGGGGTGGCGCCCCCGCCCGGCGCTTTACTCTTTTTGCTTGCCCAAAAAGAGTAAACAGAAAAAGGGCACCCCGGCTCCTGGCCCGCCTGCGGCGGGTTCCCTCCGCGCAGCACCCGCCGGGCGGGCGGAAATGATTCGCTTACGCTCAGATTTCCGCCTGTTTCGCCCGTCGGCCACCGCACTCCGGCGGCGTCACAAGGGGGAAGAAACGGCATAACGGCAAACCGGGTTTGCCGTAAACCAATCCCGCAGCGCCGGTTTCCGCAACAGCCTGCCAGCAAAACCGGCGACGCAATACGGTCACGCAAAAGCCCTACGCAGCGCAACCGGTATGGATTCGCAGCGACGGTGCCAAAAGCCAGCGCCCTTGGAGCCGGAGCCTATCATAATGGCGATAGCCGACCCTGCGTCCTTTCTTTCCATACTTTCTTTAGACGAGTAAAGAAAGTATGCCGGCTGCCGGCCGGGACCGGCGAAGTTGAACTAAAAGCTTTTGATCTCAGCTTTCAGTTCTCAACCTTTAACTTCAATACCGCCGAGCGGGCGGAAATGATTCGCTACGCTCAGATTTCCGCCTAATTCGCCCGTCGGCCACTGCACTCCGGCGGCGTCACAAGGGGGAACAGACGGTAAAGAAAGTATGCCGGCTGCCGGCCGGGACCGGCGAAGTGGAAGTAAAGGCTTTTGATCTCAGCCCTAAACCTTAAACCTTGAACCTTGCCCCCTACCCCCCGCACCCGATCTTCCCCAAAATTTCCATGCGGTCAAGATGAGCGGCAAGTTCCACAACCTTTTCCTGCGGGGTACCATCAACCCGGGGCAGTACGCCCCAGCACGGGGCATCGGTGAGCCGTGCGATTTCCTCGGCGGCATGGCGCTCGGCAACGCCGGCCCCAGCCGTCAGACCGCTGATAATCCAACCGGCAACCCGCAGCCCTCTTGCCTTGGCGACTTCAAGGGTCAAAAGCGTGTGGTTGACGGTCCCCAGCCCGGGCCGTGCCACGATCAACAGCGGCAGACCCAGATCCGCCGCCAGATCCGCGACCAGCCGCCTCTCGACCAGCGGCACCAGCAACCCCCCGGCACCCTCCACCAGATGGAAATCGTATTTCATCCGGTTCTGGCGAATGGCGCGCAGCAGATCGCGCCAATCGACCCGTATCCCTTCGCGGCGCAGAGCCAGGGACGGCGCCAGCGGTTCACGAAGCCGGTACGCACCGATCAGGTCGGGTTCCTCGCCTACAGCGGCCGCCCAGGCCAGCAGACGCCCATCGTCTCCCAGACCGGACGGATCGGGAACACCGCTTTCCAGCGGCTTGAATACGCCGACATGGCAGCCTTTCTGGCGCAGCAGATAAGCCAGGGCGGCACCGACAAGGGTTTTGCCAACGCCGGTATCCGTACCGGTTACAAACAAGCCGGGTGGCGCCGGTATCTCAGCAACGCTCATAAGTCAGCTCCGCATCGGTTACCATGCGCAGATCGTCGGACAGCCGCCGACCGGAAGTGGTCAGGTAATCGCCAACCATCATGCCGCTGGCGCCGGCCAGAAAAATCCACGACTGGTAATCACCAAGGGTACGGCCACGGCCGCCGCAAACCGTCAGATGCCGATCCGGCATCAGATAACGGAACAGGGCAATGATCTTCAAGGCTTCCATCGGCGGCAGTGGCCGGGTATCCGCAAGAGGGGTGCCGGAGACAGGATGCAGAAAATTGACCGGCACCGAATCGACATCCAGATCGCGCAGCGTCAACCCGAGTTCAAGTCGCTGTTCCGGGCTTTCTCCCAGGCCGAAAAGGCCTCCGCAACAGACCTTCATGCCCGCCTGTTTGGCGGTGCGAACGGTTTGCAGATCTTCTTCATAATCATGGGTGGTGCAGATCCGTGGAAAAAAGGACCGCGCCGTTTCCAGATTGTGATGATAGGTGACGCAACCGGCATCGGCCAGCGCGCAAGCGGTCGCGGCATCGAGGATCCCCAGGGATGCGGAAGGCGCAAGGCTGGTGGTGGCACGGATCTCGCGCAAGGCTTCAAGAATGCTCTCGAGTTCGGCACCAGGCAAGATGCGGGCGCCGCTGGTCACGATGCCGAAACAGCGGGCCCCTTCCCTGTCGGCCCGCTGCGCCTCGGCCACGATCCGCCCAGCGCTTTGCAGGGGAAACACGGGAGCATCGGTCCGGTAATGGGCCGATTGGGCGCAAAATCGGCAATCTTCCGAACATTGCCCGGACTTGGCGTTGAGGATCATGCACAACCCGACCCCCTCACCGCAAAAGGTTTCCCGCAGCTGCTGTGCGCCGGCCAGAATCCATCCCAACTCGGCACCGCCCGCACGCAGGATGCGACGCCCCTCCTCCGCCGTCAACCGGCCGCCGTCCGCAATGCGACGCACCATGGCAACAATATTCTCAGGCATAAAACACACTCCCTCTCACCTCTCACCTCTCACCTCTCACCTCTCACCTCTCACCTCTCACCTCTCACCTTTCACCTTTCACCTTTCACTTCAGCCCTTCGGCCTCCAACCCGGCATTATCGGAAACGGCACCCCAATTGTCAACATCGAGCCAAAGCATGGTTAACAAATCGGCGCGGTCTCCGGCAAAACGGTTCAGGCGCATTTTATTGACAGGCGGGATAACCCGGTGTTAAAACTTGATGATTCTCCAGGCAAGGCAGGTACCGGTGATCAAAACGCTTATCGGCAAAAAACTCAAGGCGACACGCCTCGGCAAGGGATTCACCATCCAGGAATTGACGAATCTTTCCGGTGTGTCCGCCAACATGATATCACGCATCGAGCGCGGCCTGACGGTTCCATCCGTCAAAATTCTGATGAAACTCGCCTCGGCCCTTGGCATGAGCATTGGCTACTTTGTCGAGGAAGCCGAAAAAAGCTCCACCGCGATTTTTACCAAAAAGGGCCAGGGCGAACCGATCTTCTTCTACAAGGACAAACACCAGATCAGCAGCCTGACACAGGGGCTGCGCGATCCAAGCTTTACCGTGCTGCACGATGTCCTGGAGGCGGGATGCAACAGCGGTGGCGGCCACATGGTGCATACCGGCGAGGAATTCGTCATGGTGCTCGACGGACGGCTGGAATTCACCATCCAGAATGACCGCTATATCCTTGAAAGCGGCGATTCCCTGTCCTTCAAAGCGTCCTTGCCGCATCATTGGTGCAATCTTGAAAACGGCCCGACGGAAGTTCTCTGGGTCGTGTCCCCCGCACCCAATATTTCCCAGTGAACCGACGCCGAACCAGAGCCTTTCCAGGGAGCACGCCGTGCAGCTGAAAAACCTTATCGGGAAAAAGCTTAAAGCCATTCGGCTGAAAAACAACCTTACGATCCAGGTCCTTGCGGAACGGGCAAAGGTATCCGCCAACATGATTTCCCGCATCGAACGGGGCCTGACCACGCCCTCGGTGGAAATATTGCTGCGCCTGGGATCGGTGTTCGAGAAAAGCATCAACTATTTTGTGGAGGAAGTGGAGAACACTCACGAAATCGTCTATTCCAAACCCGGGCAGCGATCCTGCACGGTATTCGACGACGATCAGAATCTGAAAACCGAATCCTTCACCGCCGGCCTGCGAGACCCCCGCTTCACCGGTTTTCTCTGCGTGATCGAACCCAAGGGCAGCAGCGGCGACGCCGACATGTTTCACCCCGGAGACGAATTGCTCTATATTTTCAAGGGGCGCCTGCAGATGACCATCGCGGGAGAAACGTTCCAGCTCGGGGAAGGCGAAAGCCTCTCCTTCAAATCCCACCTCCCCCACCGTTGGGTCAACCTGGCGGACGGGGAAACCCATGTCATGTGGATCCTGTCCCCCTTCACCACCATCTGATCGTCACTCGACCCATCGAGCGACGCGCCGCCCTCATGATCCTTCGCATTGCCAGCTTTTGCAGGCGCGGCTGCACGAATAGCCAGGTCTCATAAAATTCCATAAAATAACTAAAAATTTCCGGCAGTTATTGACAGCCTGCGGATGTCCGGATAAGGTTTGAGTAACCGTTTGCCAGAACGACGTGGCATGCCCCCTGCGGTACCGGCGCACGCGTCCGCTTGAGGAAAATATCCTATGTCCTCGATCATCGGAGGTAATACGCGATGAACAAATCGGAACTGATTGAAGCCCTGGCGGAAAAAAAAGGCCTGACCTACAAGCGGTCCGAAGAGATCGTCAACATTGTCCTGGACACCATGTCCGATACCCTTGTCAGCGGCGGGCGCATTGAAATTCGCGGCTTCGGCAGCCTGATGGTCAAGGATTACAAGGCCTATACCGGGCGCAACCCCAAAACCGGCGAGGAAATCGAGGTCAAGCCCAAAAAGCTGCCGTTTTTCAAGGTGGGCAAAGAACTTCGCGAGCGCATCAACAAGGGCTGAGTGTCGGTCACAGGCCGGACTCGCGACGGGGCGCGACGCGCACGCTGTGATATCCGGTAATGTGCACCTGTCCGGGCAGCGCCCCTTTGGGCTTGTGAACCGCGCGGCCCTCGGCCACCATGACCTCTGCAGCACCTTCCTCGCAGGCCCGGGAAAAGCCTGCGGCCAGACTGGCGGCATACAGAATATCCGCTTCCGGCACGGGCTGATCCTGGCGCGGGTTCTTGAGCACCAGGTGGCAGCCGGGGCGGTCCTTGACATGAAACCATCGATCGCCCGGACGGCACACATGCCGGACCAGGTAGTCGTTGGCGCGGCTGTTCATCCCCCAGTACAGGTCCAGACCGCCCGGGGAGAGGCCCCGGCGCAGGCCGGGGTGGCCCGAAACCGGGCGGCGCTTCGGTTTTTGCGGTTGCCGCGGAAGCAGCCGCGCCTGTTGCATTTCCTCCTCCAGCACCGCCAGTTCCTCGCCGCTTCCAACCTCTTCAAGAGCCAGTTCCAGAGCTTCCAGCCACGGTTTCTCGGCAAGGGTTTCCGTGATGCGTCGTTCGATATGATCGATGCCCCGCCGCAGTTTTTTGTATTTTGCGAAAAGCCGCTCCGCGTTCGCCGCCGGCGCAAGGGCCGGATCAAGGACGATGCGCAGGGTTGTCCCCGGGTCATAAAAATTTTCCACATCGATTTCAGTCATCCCCTTGCGGACCCGGAACAGGTTGGCGGTCAGCAACTGGCCGGCCCGTTGCCATGTTTCGGCGTCGGCCGCAGCAACCCGTTCCTGGTGCAGTTTGTCCAGCCGTCTCTGCAGCCGGGACAAGGCGCGACGCACGATGCGCAGCAACTGTCCCTGTGTGCCGCTGCACCGGTTGCTGGCATCCCGGGCATAAAAGCTGTCCGCAGCCTGCGAGGCGGAGGCAAACTCCTGAACCTGCTCCCGTTTCAGGCAGACGGGCCGGAAAGCCCCCAGCCGCGGCACGCCGTCCACTTCCCCGGTCCAGAAACTCCGCTCCCCGCACCGCCAGGAGCGGACGAATTTCTCAAGCGCCTCCGTCGGATCCTCGCCGGCGGCCATACGCCCGGCAAGCTCCATGGCCAGCAGCGCCGGCATGGGATGCACATGCCGCATCAACCAGCCTGCCGCATTTTCATGCAAGCCGCCGGCATCATCGATAACGCCCCCGTCCCAAAGCGCATAGCGGCCCGGGCCTGGCGGCGGCGCGGTCCAGATGGCGCCCTTGCGCCGCGGTGTATGTTGCTCATCCCCATTCCTGCGGTGCAGCACATCGATGATGCGGTCTTGCCCGTCGCACAAGATCATGTTCGGGCAGCGTCCGTAAAGCTCCACGACCAGGCGAAGAGGCGAACCGTCCAGCCCTTCAAAGAACAGCAGCGCGATGCGGTCGCCGGGAACCTGCCGGATGGAGCGCAATGTGCTGAGGCGGGAGCGCAGCAACTGACAGAAACGCAACGGCGCCGGGGGATTGATCCAGGGGTTTTCGGTCAGATAAAGACCACTTGCGCCGGGCGCTACGCTCAGCCGCAGCCGCAGCTCCCGGCGGCCGTTCCAGAGCCGCAGAATGATGGTATCGGCATCGGGTTGATGAACCCTTTTGACCGACGCTCCGACAATCAGCGGCGCTATCTCGGCGATAACCGCCTCGATGAACAAAACATCCATGCCTGAGGAACCGCATCCTTTGCTTGCTGGCATCCTGCCTCTCTGATATGCTGGGATCTCTCAAATCCGGTGATTGGTGACTGGCAACCGGTGATCGGCGCAAACTGTGCCGACACCGCCTGGTAGCGCTGTCCGGCAACTGCCACGTAGCTGTTTTGACCCGTCCGCAGCCAGAAATCGCCACTTGCCGCCCGACGATTTGCCATGACCTTTACCGAAGGAGTTCCGTCATGTCCGAAAAAACCTGCCACCGTCTCGGAACCAAGGCGCTGCACGCGGGTCAGAGCCCCGATCCGACCACCGGCTCACGGGCCGTTCCCATCTACCAGACATCCTCCTACGCCTTCGATTCTTCGGAGCACGCAGCACGCCTGTTCGCCCTTGAAGAGCCAGGCAACATCTATACACGGATCATGAATCCGACCACCGACGTACTGGAAAAGCGTCTTGCCGAAATGGATGGCGGCTCCGGCGCGCTGGTGGTGGCTTCCGGAACTTCGGCCATTTTCATGACCATTCTCAACCTGGCCCGGTGCGGCGACAATATCGTTTCGGGAACCTACCTCTACGGCGGCACCTTCAACCTCTTCAAACACACCCTGCCACGCATGGGGATCAACGTCAAGTTCGTCGACACCTCCGACCCCGCCAAGGTCAAGGCCGCCATCGACGACAGAACCCGGGCCATCTACACGGAGACCATCGGCAACCCCAAAAACAACGTGGACGACTTCGAAGCGCTGGCCCGGGCTGCCCATGACCTGGGGGTTCCCTTTATCGTCGACAACACCGTCGCCACGCCCATGCTGTTTTGCCCGCTGGAACATGGCGCCGATATCGTCTGTTATTCCCTGACCAAATTCATCGGCGGCCACGGCACCAGTCTCGGCGGCGCGGTGGTCGACGGCGGCCGCTTCGACTGGAGCAACGGACGCTTTCCGGAATTCACCACGCCGGACCCCAGCTACCACGGCCTGATCTACCACCAGGCCCTCGGCGCCCGAGCCTTTATCGATAAAATGCGGGTCACTCTGCTGCGTGACCTGGGCGCCTGTATTTCACCTTTCAACAGCTTTCTTATTCTGCAGGGCCTGGAAACGCTGCATGTGCGCATGCCCCGCCATTGCCAGAATGCGCTGGAACTGGCGCGCTATCTGGAACGACACCCGCAGGTGGCATGGGTCAACTACCCGGGCCTCAAAAGCCATCCGAGTCATTCTCTGGCGTTGCGCTATCTCCCCGCTGGACAGGGAGCCATCCTCGGTTTCGGCATCAAAGGCGGCGTCGCAGCCGGCGCCCGGTTTATCGACAGCGTCAGACTGGCCAGTCACCTGGCCAATATCGGCGACGCCAAAACCCTGGTCATCCACCCGGCCAGCACCACTCATCAGCAACTGTCGCCGGAAGACCAGATAGCCTCCGGCGTAAGCCCCGATTTCATCCGCGTATCGGTCGGCATCGAGGACATTGAGGACATCAAGGCGGATTTCGATCAGGCCCTCAGAGCCAGTGTCGCGGGGTGAGGTTCGAGGGGAAAGGTTCGAGGCCCGAGGCCCGAGGCCCGAGGTTCGAGGTTCGAGGTTCGAGGTTCGAGGGCAAAGGTTCAAGGCCAAAGGTTCGAGGCCAAAGGCCAAAGGCCAAAGGCCAAAGGTTCGAGGCCCGAGGCACGAGGCACGAGGCTGGAGGCTGAACAATCACAATCCTGGGACAAATGATACGTGGCATATGACGGATTCTTCTTTTCATATTGTTCTTGTGGAACCGGAAATTCCGCCGAATACGGGCAATATAGCGCGTCTGTGCGGCGCTACGGAAACGGTACTGCACCTAGTGGGAAAACTCGGATTTTCCCTTGATGACAGATATCTGAAGCGGGCGGGACTCGACTACTGGGAGGTTATCGACATTCGCACCTGGGAAACGCTTGAAGAACTGGAAGAAGCTTTTCCGGAGGGCCGGTGGTGGTATACCTCGAAAAAAGCCGGCCGCTGCCATGTGGAGGCCGATTTCAAAGCGGGGGACTTGATCGTTTTTGGCAAGGAAACGGCAGGCTTGCCCGAAGAACTTCTGGCGCGGAATCCAGAGCGATGCATCCGCATTCCTATCTTCTCCTCCCGAGTGCGCAGCCTCAATCTGTCCACCGCCGCCGGCATTGTGTTGTACGAAGCATTGCGGCAGACCGGGAGGTTGGTTAGGGGGTGAGGGTCACGGTTCGCGGGACGCGGGACGCGGGACGCGAAAACCTTGCAGGTTACACCTTTGTGACGCCGCTGGAGCGGAGTCGCCAGACGGGGGAAATAGACACTGCGAGATTGATTTAAAACGGCGTAGCCGTTTTATTCCCCCTTGTGACGCCGCCGGAGTGCAGTGGCCGACGGGCGAAACAGGCGGAAATCTGAGCGTAAGCGAATCATTTCCGCCCGCCCGGCGGGTGCTGCACGGAGGGAACCCGCCGCAGGCGGGCCAGGAGCTGGGGTGCCCTTTTTCTGTTTACTCTTTTTGGGCAAGCAAAAAGAGTAAAGCGCCGGGCGGGGGCGCCACCCCGCGGTATTGAAGTTAAAGGTTTAGAACTGTAAGCTGCGAGCTGTAAGCTGCGAGCTCAGGTCAAAACCTTTTACTTCAACTTCGCCGGTCCCGGCCGGCAGCCGGCATACTTTCTTTACTCGTCTAAAGAAAGTATGGAAAGAAAGGACGTCGGGTCGGCTATCGCCATTATGATAGGCTCTGGCTCTTAGAGAACTGCCTGATGGCACTGTCGCTGCGAATCCAGAACGTTTCATCTGCGTAGGGCTTTTACGTAGCTTTGGCGCATCGCCAGTTTTTCAGTGGGGCTGTTGCAGAAACCGACGCTGCTAGGTTGGTTTGACGGCAAACCTGGTTTGCCGTCTTTTGCCCCTTGTGACGCCGGCGCGCTGTTGAAGTTCGAGGTTAAGAAAAACACCGACAAAAAAAGCGCCTGTACAGGCGCTTTTTTTGTCTTGAAACCGAATATTTCCCGATTCCCCTATTCCATCTCGCTTTCGATACGAATGAAATGGCTCGGCTCGCGAACCACATCGAGCTGATCGATTTCGGCCAGGGCGTCGTTGATCACCGCCTCGGTCGCCTCGTGCGTCATGATGACAATGGGCACGGCCTCCCGTTGCTTGCGCTCGGGCTGAATCATGGAGGCGATGCCGATGCCATAGCGGCCCAGGATCCCGGAAATTTTCGCCACTACGCCGGGTTTGTCGAGGGCGGTAAAACGCAGGTAATACTGGCTGACGATATCCCGCATGGGTTTGACCGGAAGTTTGACCATAGCCTCCGGCAGATAGCCCATGGCGGGCGTACGGCGCCCGCCGCCGGCAAGTTGATTGCGGGAAATGGCCATCACGTCGCCCATGACCGCACTGGCCGTCGCATCCATACCGGCACCCTGCCCGTAAAGCATCACCGGCCCGACAAAATCCCCGACCAGGCGCACGGCATTGAACACGCCGTCGACATCGGCGAGGGGATAATTGACAGGGATCATGGTCGGATGAACACGGGCCTCGACCTGGCCGTTTTCACGCTTGCCAATGGCCAGCAGCTTGATTTTATAACCGAATTCCTTGGCAAACTGGATATCCAGCGGCGTGATTTTACTGATCCCTTCGATGGATATATTTTCCAGGTCGATGCGGGTACCGAAACACAGCGAAACGAGAATGGCAAGCTTGTGCGCGGTGTCGACACCCTCGACATCAAAGGTCGGGTCGGCTTCGGCATAGCCCTTGGCCTGGGCATCCTTGAGCACACTGGCAAAATCGGCTCCCTCGTTGGTCATGCGGGTCAGGATGTAATTGCAGGTGCCGTTGAGGATACCGAAGATGCAGCGGAAATTATTGGCGCAGAGATTTTCCTTGATGGCCGAAAGAACCGGGATGCCGCCACCCACGGAGGCCTCAAACATGACATCGACACCTTTGGCCGCGGCGGCGGACAGGATCTCTTCGCCGTGTTTGGCCAGCAGGGCCTTATTCGCGGTCACGACATGCTTGCCCTGTTCGATGGCCTTGAGAACAAAGCTGCGGGCGGGCTCATAACCTCCGATAAGCTCGATGACAACGTCGATTTCAGGATCGGTCAGCACCTGCATGGCATCGGTGGTGAGAACGCCGGCATCGACCTTCACGCCGCGGTCGGTGGTGATATCGAGGTCGGCAACACGCTTAAGCGTCAGGCGCGCGCCAAGCCTCTGTTCCATCACTTCCGCATTGTTCTGAAACACCCTGATTACCCCGGCACCGATGGTACCGAAACCCAGAAGACCAACGTTGAATTCCTTCATAGCTTCTCCATATAAAATCTTCCGTCATAAAACATCCTGCAACGAAAAAACATCCAGCCATTCCGTCACAGGCCAGCACAATCCGCGCACCGCAAAACCGGTTTTGCCCAACCCTGTCCCCCACGGCATGCACGGCATCGCGAACAGACATGGAGACCGCGACATCCTCCGGAAACTCATCAACAGGCCGATCGAGCACCTGCAACCGGATCATGTCGCGGCGGGCGCCCTGCAGCTTCGCGAAATCCGATCCAGTATGCCGTTGACAAATGCCGGCGTTTCCTTGGTGCCGTAGCGCTTCCCGATTTCCACCGCTTCGTTGATCACGACACTGACAGGCACGTCCAGATGGTGCAGCAGCTCATAGGTCGCCATACGCAAAATGGCGAGATCCACCCGTGCCATGCGGTCCAGCGACCAGTTGGTGGCATATTCGCCGATCAACCCGTCGATGGTTTGCAGATGCCGGCACACCCCCCTGACCAGCTCTTCGGCAAATTCCCGCGTTGGTGGAGCGACATCCGGAGTCTCATCCTCCAGCGGGTCGCCCAGCACATCATCCCGAAACCGAAAGTGTCCCCAGAACGAGGCCAGCAACCTTTCAACCTCGGGTACGCCCTCGAAACTGTAGATCATCTTAATTGCCAGTTCGCGCCCCGAACGACGCACGCCGCTTGCCATATCGCCTCAAATCGTCCTGAACAGGTTGACCATTTCGATAGCCGTCATTGCGGCATCGCCACCTTTGTTGCCGGCTTTGCTGCCGGCCCGTTCGATCGCCTGCTCAATGCTGTCGGTGGTAATGACTCCGAAGGCGACAGGCAGGCCGGTCTCCAGGGAGACACTGGCCACGCCCTTGGAGACTTCAGCGCAGACATAATCGAAATGCGGCGTGGAACCCCGGATCACGGCACCCAGACAGACCAGCGCGTCATAGCGGCCCGTGGCTGCGGCTTTTTTGGCGGCCACCGGTATTTCAAAGGCGCCGGGAACCCGCACGATATCGATGTCGTCATCACTCGCGCCGTGGCGCACCAGGGTGTCCAGGGCGCCTTCGACCAGACGGTCGCAGATAAAACTGTTGAAGCGGCTGACGACAATGCCGAATTTGAAACCCGAGGCGTTGAGTTTTCCCTCGATGATGTTGGCCATAAAAATCTCCTGAGATGCGTGCATGCCCGCGCCCAGGGTCACAGGCACTCCGCGCGGACTGTACGGTTAAAGATTTTCCAGCAGGTGCCCCAGCTTCTCGCGTTTGGTAGTGAGATAGCGCAGATTGGTGCAGGTTGCCGGCATTTCAATGCTTACCCGCTCCACAACTTCCAGCCCGTAGCCTTCCAGGCCCACGATTTTCTTGGGGTTGTTGGTCATCAGGCGGATTTTGCGGACGCCCAGGTCATGCAGAATCTGGGCTCCGATGCCGTAATCGCGCAGGTCGGCCTGGAATCCCAGAGCTTCATTGGCCTCCACCGTGTCATGCCCCTGATCCTGCAGGGCATAGGCCTTCAGTTTATTATTGAGGCCGATACCCCGGCCTTCCTGGCGCATATAGACAATAACGCCGACCCCTTCCTTGGCGATCTGGCACATGGCGGCGTGCAGCTGATCGCCGCAGTCGCATCGCAGGGAACCAAACACGTCCCCGGTAAGGCATTCGGAGTGAACCCGCACCAATACCGGTTTCTCGGGGTCGATGGTCCCCTTCACAAGCGCCAGATGCTGCGCCTTGTCGACATCGTTTTCGTAACCGATGGCGGTAAAATCGCCACCGTAAGGCGTGGGAATCACCGTTTCGGCCTCCCGCCGCACCAGCATTTCCTTGTTCATGCGGTAGCGCACCAGATCCGCCACGGTGACAATGCGCAACCCGTGCCGCTTGGCGAATTCTTCCAGTTGCGGCATGCGCGCCATGGTACCATCGTCGTTCATGATCTCGCAGATGACACCGGCCGGTTTGAGTCCGGCGAGACGGGCCAGATCCACCGACCCTTCGGTCTGGCCGGCGCGCACCATGACCCCGCCCTTTTTGGCGCGAAGCGGAAACACATGCCCGGGACGCGCCAGGTCCTGCGCCTTGCTCTCGTCGGCAATGGCCACCTGGATGGTGGTTGCCCGATCCTTGGCGGAAATCCCGGTGGTTACGCCTTTGCGAGCCTCGATGGAAACGGTGAATGCGGTTCCGAAAGAGGAAGTATTCTGGCTGACCATGAGGGGCAGCTGCAGATAATCGGCGCGTTCCTCGGTCAGGGAAAGGCAGATCAGGCCGCGCCCTTCCCGGGCCATGAAATTGATGGCTTCCGGAGTGACCATCTCGGCGGCCATGGTCAGATCGCCTTCGTTTTCCCGATCCTCGTCGTCGACAAGAACCACCATGCGACCCTGGCGCATATCCTCCAAAGCGGCTTCGATATTGGCCATGCTCATTGTGCATCTCCTTTTTGGTCCGGTACGGCGTAAAAGGCGGGGGCTGCGTGGCGCGAAATATCAGCGCGATCCGACGAAAAACCGGCAGCGTCCCGCGATTTCTGTACCCCGTGGCCCAGCCGTCCCCGACGCCTCTTGCGAACCCTCTGCTTCCGATAATCGCGGACAATAACACCAATGCAGGTCTTTTCGCAAGAAAAGAAAGAATTTACCTATGGTTTGCGGGCATTTGCAGGGGGCCGACAGCGCAAGGGACTCCCGCGGCGCATCAGCCCCAGGCGGTGCTGGACACGAACTATAAAAACCCGTTTTTCGCAAGAAAGTCGAGGGTCAGGTCCGGCTTGCCCGGCAGCGCGCCGGCAGGACGCAGCAACCGCTCGACATACTTTCCCAGAATATCGGTTTCGATGTTCACGCGACTGCCCGCTTCGCACCATTGCAGAGTGGTGCGGGCCAGCGAATGGGGGATGACGGCAACGGCGAAACTGCTGTCCGTTACAGCGTTGACGGTAAGACTGATGCCGTCCACGGCAACCGACCCCTTTTCGACCAGGTAACGCATTTGAGATGGGGGCATTTCTATGGTGAAGCGTACCGCGTTCTGGTCCTGACGGCGCTCGGCAATGACACCGAGGGCATCGACATGGCCGCTGACAAGGTGACCGCCAAGCCGGTCTGAAAGACGCAGGGCGCGTTCGAGATTGACGCGGGCGCCGGTGTTCAATTGTCCGAGATTGGTGCGCCCCAGGCTTTCAGGGGAAACATCGGCGGTAAAAGACCCGTCGCCAAACGCGACCACCGTCAGGCAAACGCCGTTGACGGCGATACTCTCACCCATGACGATCTGTTCCATGGGGATGGCGGTGGCTACCGTGATGCGACCGCTGTCGCCGCTCCGGGCAAAACGTCGCAAGGTTCCGAGATCTTCGATCAAACCGGTGAACATGAGCTTTTCACCTCTCCCTCAATCAGAACATCATCCCCGAAGCGGCTGATCCTGACATCCTCCAGCACCGGGGCATCGCTCATCAACTCGACGCCAGGGCCGCCGAAAACGCTTTTGCCATCATCGCCTCCGACAATCCTGGGAGCAATAAACATCATGACCCTGTCCACCAGCCCGGCACGCCAGAAAGCGCCATTAAGTTCCGCACCTCCCTCCAGCAGGATACTTTGCATCCCCTGTTCGCCAAGCATCTTCAGCAGAGCACGAAGATCGACACGCCCATCGATGGACGGCAGAATCAGAACCTCGGCGCCCAGGGCACGCAAACGGGACGCCTTGCCAGCGGCAGCATGAACGGTGGTAGCGATCAGGGTTCGGGCCGGCGAGGCGAGGTGCAGGATGGCGGCATCTTCGGCAATGCGCAGGCGGGAGTCGACCACGATGCGGTCCGGGTCCCGGCCGCCATCGGAAAGCCTTGTGGTGAGACGGGGATCGTCCTTGTGCACCGTGCCGATACCGACCATGATGCCGTCAATGCGGTCACGCAGACGATGTACCTCCTGCCGGCTGGCGGCATTGCTGACCCACCGGGAATGCCCGGTGCAGGTAGCGGTTTTGCCGTCGAGGGTCATGGCGCTTTTAAGGATAACAAAGGGCAATCCGGTCACAACGTGTTTAGCGAAGGGAGCGATGATCCGGCGGCACGTTTTTTCGAGAACCCCGACCTGCACCGTAACGCCGGCGGCCTGCAGCTTGCGGATGCCATTCCCGGCCACCCGGGGATTGGGGTCCTGGGTGCCAATGAACACGCGCGCCACGCCGGCCTCGATGATGGCATCGGCACAGGGGCCGGTGCGGCCGTAGTGGCTGCAGGGTTCGAGAGTCACATAGAGGTCGGAGCCGCGGGCCAGGGGACCGGCCTGCCGCAAGGCGAAAATTTCGGCGTGCGGCTCCCCGGCACGGGGATGAAAGCCGCGGCCGACCACCACACCTTCCCGGACAATGACGGCGCCGACCGCCGGATTGGGGCGGGTGCGCCCTTCCCCCTGCCTGGCCAGGTCCAGGGCCTGGCCCATAAATTTTTCCGACACGTCTTGCACGTTTCAGATCCGCTTCCCGGCAAGGGGCTGCAAAAACATTTTCACGGCTCTCTGGAATTGCCGCCCTCGGCCAGAATATCCTTCAGCTCGGCCATGAACTCGTTGATATCCTTGAACTGACGGTACACCGAAGCGAACCGCACATAGGCCACCTGATCGAGGTCATGCAATGCATCCATGACGGCCTGGCCAATAACGCTGGATTCGATTTCCCGGTCGCCGGTTTCCTGCAGCTGGCGCTCGAGATTATCGACGATTTTTTCAATGGTGGCGATGGAAACCGGCCGTTTTTCGCAGGCCCGCTGAATGCCGGCGATAATCTTCTTCCGGTCGAAGGGCTGGCGCCGGCCGTCCTTCTTCACAATCAGCGGGAGCATATCCTCGACCCGTTCAAACGTCGTAAAACGTCTTTCACACTGGGTACATTCGCGGCGCCGCCGGATGCTGTTGCCTTCCTTGCCCAGGCGGGAATCGATGACCCGCGTATCGGCATAACCGCAAAAAGGGCACTTCATGGCGACGCAATCTCCCTGTCTTCGATCAGCTTCGCCAGACTGCACGCACGGATACCGGCCTCGGCAAGCATTTCGAGGGACAGGCGATCCGGATAGCCTTCCAGAAACACCACCTGCAGAATGCCGGCATTGATTATCATTTTCGAACAGATAACGCAGGGCGTATTGGTACAGAACAGCATGGATCCGCTGATGTTGGTGCCATGCTTGGCTGCCTGAATGATGGCGTTCTGCTCGGCATGCAGTCCCCGGCACAGTTCATGGCGCTGCCCCGAGGGGACATTGTGCAACTGGCGCAGGCACCCCACCTCGCTGCAATGTCGCAACCCGGAAGGCGTGCCATTGTAACCGGTGGCAAGGATGTTCTTGTCCTTGACCAGAACCGCCCCGACCTGGCGGCGCAGACACGTCGAGCGTCGCGCCACCAGGCGGGCGATTTCCATGAAATATTCTTCCCAGGAGGGTCGTTGCATTATTTCAGCAGATGCGCGTACAGCGGGAATTGCTTGCACATTTCGCGCACTTCACCTTTTATGACAGCCAGTTCAGCCTCGTTTTCCATATTGGCCAGGGCACGGACTACCCAATCGGCAACCTGTTCCATTTGCGCCTCTTTGAGTCCGCGGGTGGTAGTGGCGGGCGTACCCAACCGAATACCGCTGGTAACGAAGGGCGAACGGGTTTCAAAGGGCACGGAATTCTTGTTGACGGTGATCCCAGCTTTTTCCAGAGCTTTTTCCGCCATTTTACCGGTGGTTTCGGTACCGGTGAAATCGACCAGAATCAGATGATTGTCCGTGCCGCCGGACACCAGGTTCAACCCCCGCTTGACCAGAGCCTCGGCCAGCACCCTGGCGTTGCGCACCACCTGTTGGGAGTAGACCTTGAATTCGGGCGCAAGGGCTTCCTTGAAGGCTACGGCCTTGGCGGCAATGACATGCATCAGCGGCCCGCCCTGAATGCCGGGGAAGATATTGCTGTCAATGACCTTGGCATATTCCTCGCGGCACAGAATCATGCCACCCCGGGGACCCCGCAGGGTTTTATGGGTGGTGGTGGTGACGAATTCAGCATGGGGCACCGGGCTGGGGTGCTCGCCGGTAGCTACCAGACCGGCGATATGGGCCATGTCGACCATGATTTTGGCGCCAACCTTGTCCGCAATTTTGCGGAAGGCGGGGAAATCGATGGTGCGGGGATAAGCACTCGCGCCAACCACCAGCAGCGTCGGCCGGTGTTCCAGGGCCAAACGTTCCACTTCTTCATAATCGATGTGTCCGGTGTCCCTGCGCACGCCGTAGGAAACGATATTGAACAGCTTGCCGGAAAAATTGACCGGCGATCCGTGCGTAAGATGGCCGCCATGCGCCAGATTCATGCCAAGCACCGTATCACCGGGCTTGCAGGCCGCGAAGTAGACCGCCATGTTGGCCTGGGAACCGCTATGAGGCTGCACATTCGCATGCTCGGCGCCAAAAAGTTCCTTGGCGCGCTCGATGGCAAGCCTTTCAGCGATATCGACCATCTCGCAACCGCCGTAGTAACGTTTGGCGGGATAGCCTTCGGCGTATTTGTTGGTCATTACCGACCCCTGGGCCTGCATGACCTGTTCGGATACAAAGTTTTCCGAGGCGATGAATTCAAGATTGTATTCCTGTCGCTCGGTTTCAAGCCGAATGGCCTCGGCGATTTGGGGATCGTGCTGGGCGAGGGAATGAGACATTTTAGCGAGCCTCCTGCAATGCATTCTTCTGCTCTGTAAGCGTTGAATAAGGTGAAGGTGAAATGACAATGGGCAAGCCGCCGGCTTGCCCATCGGTATCGGGACCGCTCACAGCCGGCCGGCCCTGATATCATCCTCTATTTGTGCGATCTTGTCGAGCCGTTTCTGATGACGTCCGCCTTCGAACACCGCGTCCAGCCAAATCCCGACCATGGTTCGGGCTTTGTCGCCGGACAGCATGCGTCCTCCCAGCACCAGGATATTGGCGTTGTTGTGTTCCTTGGACATGCGCGCGGTAAACTCGTCCCAGATCAGGGCAGCGCGGACGCCAGGGAACTTGTTGGCCACCATGGACATGCCGATGCCGGTTCCGCAGATCAGAATGCCCTTCTCGGCTTCGCCGGCGGAGACCGCCCTGCCGACGCGCTCGCCGAAATCGGGGTAGTCCACGGAATCGCCATTATCGGTACCGAGATCCCTTACGTCGATGCCGCGCTCTTTAAGATAGGTCTTGATGCACTCCTTGAGTTCAAGACCGCCATGATCGCTGGCGATAAGAAACATCTGCCTACCTCAAACCTTTCTGAACAGCAGGCTGGCATTGGTGCCGCCGAACCCGAAGGAATTGGACAGCACACTGTTTACCCTGGCCTGCCGGGCCTCGTTGGGCACATAGTCGAGCTCACATTCAGGATCCGGCTCATGGTAGTTGATGGTGGGGGGAATCTCCCCGCGATCAATGGCCAGAACCGAGTAAACCGCTTCCAGGCCGCCTGCCGCGCCAAGTGCGTGACCGGTCATGCTCTTGGTGGAACTGACCATCAGCTTCTTCGCGTGTTCCTTGAACACGGTCTTGATGGCCATGGTTTCATACAAGTCGTTGAAGGGGGTCGAGGTACCGTGCGCATTGATATAGGTAACTTCTTCCGGTTGCATGCCGGCATTTTTCAGCGCCATGGCCATGCAGCGCGCGGCGCCTTCGCCACCCGGGGCCGGCGCGGTCAGGTGATGGGCATCGGCCGTCAGACCGTAACCGACCAGCTCGGCATAGATGCGAGCACCGCGGGCGCGGGCGGATTCGTATTCCTCAAGAATCACAATGCCGGCACCTTCAGCCATGATAAAGCCGTCACGCCCTTTTTCGAAAGGACGACTGGCGGCCTGGGGGTCGTCGTTGCGGGTCGAAAGAGCACGCATCACACAAAACCCTCCGACCGCAAGGGGCGTGATGGTCGATTCCGCCCCGCCGGCGATCATGACATCGGCATCACCGCGTCGCACGATATGATAGGCGTCGCCGATGGAATGGGTTCCGGTTGCACAAGCGGAAACCGATGAAACATTGGGACCCTTGGCTCCAAACCGCATGGAAATCTGACCGGGAGCCAGATTGGTGATCAACATCGGAATGAAGAAGGGTGAAATTTTCTTGTAACCACCCTCAAGATACGCGGAGTGGTATTTCTCGATGGTCGGCAGCCCGCCGAGACCGGCTCCGACCAGTACCCCGACACGTTCCGCGTTCTCGTCGTCGATGACAAGCCGGGAGTCTTTGACAGCTTCCTCGGCAGCGGCCAGGGCATACTGAATGAAGAGATCCATTTTGCGAATCTCTTTCTTTTCTATGAAGGCCTCGGCATCGAAATCCTTGACCTCGCCGGCGATCTGGCTGGGAAGGCCTGAGCAGTCGAATCGCGTAATCCGATCAATACCCGATTTGCCGGCCAGCAGGCTCTGCCAGTTTTTTTCCGCGCCGATCCCGAGCGCCGATACAGTACCGATACCGGTTACCACAACTCTTCGCATGATGAACTATGCCTCCGTATTGGGCTTGTCTGTGCCGCCTGCGGATAACCCTGCCAACAGCCGATCACTTTCGTTCAACCAAAATGGGGGAGGAAGCGCCGCGCTTGCCGCCTCCTCCCCTCGATACCAGAACTTGAATCAGGAATTGGCTACGATATAATCGACGGCGTCCTGAACGGTCTGAATTTTTTCAGCATCTTCGTCGGAAATTTCGATATCGAATTCCTCTTCGAGCGCCATAACCAATTCAACGGTGTCAAGGGAATCGGCGCCAAGATCGTCCATGAAAGAAGCGTCGCTGGTCACCTGCGCTTCGTCAACACCCAACTGCTCGGCAATAATCTGTTGTACTTTCTCCTCGATAGAAGCCATCTGCTTCACCTCCTTGTTGTTGTTCGGACCGATTGTTGATCGGACTGAAGACTATGCGGGAACAATAGTTGATACGCTTACATGTACATGCCACCGTTGACCCCGAGAACCTGACCGGTAATATAACCGGCCTGGTCCGATGCCAGGAACATAACGGCAGCCACGATATCCTCGGCTTCCCCGAAGCGCCCCACGGGAATCTGGCCAAGCAGATTTTCCTTGATTTTATCGGACAGCACCTCGGTCATGTCGGTGACGATGAAGCCGGGTGTCACGGCATTCACCGTGACATTGCGTTTGGCCAGTTCACGGGCGACGGATTTGGTCAGCCCGATGAGTCCGGCCTTGCTGGCACAATAGTTGGCCTGTCCGGCGTTCCCCATCTCGCCAACAACCGACGAGATGTTGACGATGCGACCGGAGCGCTGCTTGCCCATGATTCTGGCAGCGGCGCGGGTACACAGAAATGGGCCTTTGAGATTGGTATCGAGCACCGCATCCCAGTCCTCATCCTTCATGCGCACCAGCAGCGTGTCGCGGGTGATCCCGGCGTTGTTGACCAGGATATCCACCCGGCCGAAATTCTCCAGTGCGGTTTCGAACAAGCGCTCCACATCGGCTGAGCTGGCGATGTCGGAGGGAACACTGAGCGCCTGCCCCCCGCGGCCTGAATTTCCAGCACAAGGCTCTGCAGGGCATCGGCACTGCGCGCGGTGACGACCACCTTGACCCCGCTGGCGGCCATTGCCACGGCAATGGCACGCCCGATACCTCGCGATGCCCCGGTAACGATGGCGACTTTATCCTTGGACATGACAGCACTCCCCATTTCCGGTCGGCACGACCCGAATCAGAAGGTTTTCAGATCATCGACGGAACCGAGATTCTGAATGTCGGCCCCCTTGGCTATGCGTTTGATAAGGCCCGCAAGAACCTTGCCCGGGCCGATTTCCACGAATTGCTCCACGCCGGAGGCAACCAGATTCAAGACGGATTCTTCCCAGCGCACGGGGCTGTAGACCTGTCTTACAAGCAGATCGCGAACCGCGCCGGCATCGGTGCTGGGGACAGCCTCGACATTGCTGACAAGCGGGCAGCAAAGAGATGAGACCGGCACGTCGGCCAGCACCTCGGCGAGCTTTCGCGAGGCCGGCTCCATAAGCATGCAATGGAACGGTGCGCTGACCGGCAACGGCAGGGCGCGCTTGGCGCCACGCTCCTTGGCATGAGCCATGGCACGTTCCACGGCAGCAACATGACCGGCGATAACAATCTGCCCGGGGCTATTGTAGTTGGCCGGAGCCACAACCTCCTGGCCAGCCACCTCACGACAGATCCCGTCGACATCCGCGGCATCCAGACCGATAATGGCCGCCATGGCACCGACTCCGACCGGCACCGCATCCTGCATGAAGGCACCCCGCAGCCGTACCGTGCGCACGGCATCGGCGAAGCTCAAAGCTCCGGCACAGACCAGCGCGGCGTACTCGCCAAGGGAATGCCCGGCCACGTAGTCAGGAGAGAGCCCCGTTTCTTCGCGCAATACGCGCAGTGCGGCAATGCTGGTGGTTACAATGGCAGGCTGGGTATTGGCAGTCAGTTTCAGATCCGCTTCCGGTCCTTCGAAACATAACTTGGCAAGATTCATGCCCAGAGCTTCATTGGCCTCTTCGAAGGTCAGACGGGCCTGGGAGAAAGTCTCTGCCAGGTCCTTGCCCATACCGGCAAACTGCGATCCCTGCCCGGGAAACACAAAAGCTTTCATGCTCGTTCGATCTCCTTTGCGCCGGTAGTCACCAGCGGATCAAAGCTGCACCCCAGGTGAAACCGCCACCGAAGGCATTGAGCAACAAGGTGTCGCCCTGCTTAATCCGACCGCTCCGATGCGCTTCGTCCAGTGCGATGGGGATGGATGCCGCCGAGGTGTTTCCCACCCTGTCCACATTGACCATCACCCGCTCCAGGGGAATGCCGAGACGCTTGGCCGTGGCTTCGAGGATGCGCCGATTGGCCTGATGAGGAATAAGCATATCCACGTCGTCCGCATGCAGCCCATTGGCATCCAGTGCCTCCTCGCCAGCTTCGCAGAGGGATCGCACGGCCACCTTGAACACCTCGTTGCCCTGCATCTGCACAAAGGGATTGCCCTGTTCCGCCGAGGCCGGTGCCGCCGGATTGCGAGAGCCCTGCCCCATCTGATACAGTAAAGGCCAGAAGCTGCCGTCGGCATGCAGATGACAGCTCAGCAACCCGTGATCGCCCTCTCCCGCCACAAGCACCGCGGCCCCTGCGCCGTCTCCAAACAGGATGCAGGTACCGCGATCCTGCCAGTCGACAATGCGGCTGAACACTTCAGCGCCGATCAGCAAAACCTTTTTGGCGCTTCCGGCCTTGATATAACTGTCGGCGATGGACATGCCATACAGAAATCCGCTGCAGGCTGCCGAAATATCGAAGGCGAACGCGCGACCGGCCTGCAGATTGTGCTGAACGACGCAAGCGGTGGCCGGCCAGCTGAAATCTCCGGTTACGGTGGCAACGATGATCAGATCGATCTCGTCGGCGGCCACGCCGGCCATGGCCAGGGCCCGCCTGCCCGCCTCGGTAGCCAGGTCCGAAGTAAATTCACCGGGAGCGGCAATATGACGCTCACGGATCCCGGTCCGCGCGGTAATCCACTCGTCAGAAGTTTCAACCATCCGCTCCAGATCGGCGTTGGTCAGGATTTTTTCCGGCAGATACGATCCGGTGCCGGCAATGCGTGTCCTTCTGATCATTCCGTACAACTCCAGGCGCAATCCTTCAAGGACGGAAAATACGTCTAGCAGGAGCCCTTTCCGGCAGCCCCCGCGTCTCCGTCGCATACTTCGGTCCCCAACTGAGCCACAAGACGCTCATTGATGCGCTGCGAAACCGACTCCCTGGCCATATGAATGGCATTCATTATGGCGCGCGCGTTGGAGCCACCATGGCAGATCATCCCGGTGCCCTGAATCCCCAGCAGCGGAGCTCCGCCATACTCTGCGTAATCGACTTTCTTCCGGAAAGCCCGAAAAGCAGGGCGCGCAAGAAGGTAGCCGAGTTTGGCGAAAAACCGCCGCCCGATCTCCTGGCGGAGCATGTCGCTGACAGCCTCGGACAGGCCTTCGGAAACCTTGAGCACCACGTTGCCGACAAATCCGTCGCACACCACGACGTCAACGTCGCCGCTGAAAATATCGCGTCCTTCGACGAACCCGATATAATTGAGCCGCGACTGCTTCAGCAAACCGTGCGCACCGCGCGACAACTCATTGCCCTTGCACTCTTCCTCGCCGTTGGACAACACCCCTACCCGGGGCCGTTCCTTGCCGAACATGAATTTGGCATACACAGCCCCCATGGTGGCGAACTGCGCCAGATGAAAGGGCTTGCAATCGACATTGGCGCCACTGTCAAGAACCACCGTCTGGCTCTTTTTGTTGGGCAGGATCGTTGCGATCGCCGGACGATCGATACCGGGAATCCGTTTCAGAACAAACATGCCGACCGCCATGGTCGCCCCTGAATTCCCCGCGCTGACAACCGCCTGAACCTCGCCGCGCTGCAGCATTTCGAAGGCCACCCGAATCGACGAGCCCTTCTTTTTGCGTACCGCGTCGGAAGGGGAATCATGCATCCCCACCACTTCGCTGGCATGCCGGACAGTCACATCGAGACCCGCCGTGTCGTATCGAGCGAGGATCGCCTCGAGACGGCCCTGGTCACCGACCAGAACAATAGGGACATCCCAACGCCGCGCCGCGGCAACCGCTCCTTCCACCTCGACCTCGGGGGCATTGTCGCCCCCATGGCGTCGACGGCAACTACGATTTTTTCGTTCAAGCAGACGTCCTTCGCGATTCAGGTTTATTCGGTTTCAACGACGTCTTTGCCCTTGTAGCTTCCGCAGCTTTCACAGACACGATGGGGCTGCTTCGGTTCCTTGCACTGCGGGCAGATGGAAATTCCCGGAGCGGTCAGAAAATCATGGGCCCGGCGCATATCGCGTTTCGATTTGGAGGTTTTCTTCTTGGGTACAGCCATCTTTTAAAACTCCTTCCAAGCGGTCTTGAAGACCGGGTCATTTTGTCTTGCCAGAACCGCCGCCTCTGCGGCGGCCCATTGCCTATTTATTTCTTTTTTTCCACCTTGAAGTTTTTCAGCATCGAAAATTTCCCCTCAAGGACCGGCGCGCTGCATGCGCAGTCCCCGAGATTCAGATCCGCGCCGCACTGGGGACACAGCCCCCGGCAACCTTCCCTGCAGAGCGGCTTGAAGGGTAGCGCCATGATCACCTGTTCCTGGATCCCGTCGACAAGGTCGATTTCATCCCCCTCAAAGGAAATCAGGCCAAGATCATCGGCCGTCAACTCGATTTCCTCTGCATCCGGATCTTCCACCACCGGCATCTGACGAGCGTAAGTCAAGGCAAAGTCAACCGACAGCGGGCATTCAAAATCCTGCAGACATCGGCAGCACTGCAGCCGCACAACCGTATTCACACTGCCTTCCACCATGACCATCTCATCCAGACGGCGGACCGTTGCCTCGATGTCGAGAGGTCGGACAAAAACAGCCTCACCATTTTCGTGAAGCTCGGCAAGCACGGGAAAGTGCTCGAACGGTTCGGACCTGTGTAATGCCAGGGTCCGATCCCTGATTTCATCCAAAGCAATGATCAATGCAGGATCTCCGGATAAATTGAAAGCCCGCAGGTAAGCGGGTAGTATAAGGTCTGGCCAAGGTTTGTCAAGGGAAAAGGTCTCCACCGGCGCCAACCCGGCCGTGGCCAGCCATTTACTAGCCTATTCACGCATTCAATGCAAGCAATTATTTACCCCGGCAGGACCGGAGCGAAGCCCTGCGGTAGCATTCGCCCCGTCTGTTCCCGGGTTGAACGGCCAGCCTTGCGGGTCCTGCTGCCGCTGCGCCATTGCACGAATCCGGTCATTGGGTTACTGTCGATGCGGGTTTCCGGCACGAATTTGCCACCGGATCGTGACCGACCCGCAAAGAAATCCAGCGCCGCCAGAAACAGTCCCCCTTGCAAGCCGAAAGGATTTGCCACATGGATCAGACCAAAAATACGCCATCGCTGGGCCGCCTGGCGCATATTGTCGCACAATTGCGGGCTCCACAGGGCTGCCCCTGGGACGCGGCACAGACCCCGGAAAGCCTGCGTCCCTGTATCATCGAGGAGGCATACGAACTCATAGAGGCCATCGATCAAGGCGATCATCTTGCGATTTGCGAGGAACTGGGCGACCTGCTGTTGCAGGTGGTACTGTTGGCGCGCATTTTTGAAGAAAGACACCTTTTCAGCCTTGAAGACGTGGCCCGTGGCATCACGGACAAACTGGAAAGACGACATCCGCACGTCTTCGGCGACTGCCAGGCCCACGATATCGCTTCCACTCAGCGCCAATGGGACGAAATCAAGCGCCTGGAAAAAAGGGACCGGGGAGAACCAGCATCGGCCCTGGGCACATTTCCGCCACATCTTCCCGCCCTGATGAAAGCCAGGAAACTTACGGAAAGAGCCAGTCGTGCCGGCTTCGACTGGCCGGATATGGAGGGCGTCATGGCCAAGGTCCACGAGGAGCTGGCCGAATGCGAGGAAGCCTTTCGAGGCGGCGATGGGCAAAAAATGGAAGAGGAACTGGGTGATCTGTTGTTTGCCGCGGCAAACCTTGGCCGGTTTCTGGACATCGACGCCGAAAACGCCCTGGGAAATACCATCAAACGCTTCACCCGAAGGTTTCATCACGTCGAACATTGCCTGAGAAAAAACCGGCGCCCCCTGACAAGCGCTTCATTGAAGGAACTGCAGAGCTTGTGGGAAGACGCCAAGCAACGGGAACGCGGCATTTCTGAAACATAGCACAATCTTCAGACGATGCCAGAATCGCGCCGCGATCCTAAAAATCCCGCATCTTCAAGCCCCTTGCCACCTTTTCCACAAATTATGTTGACAGGCAGTGGACAACCCTGTGGAAACGGCTTGCCGGGCCCTATCCCTCTGGGCCTCCAACAATCTGCCTATTTTATAACCACAGATACATATGGCAATCAAATCAATAGTTTACATTATTACACCCATATACAACGACACTGCGGAAAGAGCGACCAACCCTGATTCCCTGCCCTGCCATATTTTCTTGGAAACTGCTAAACCATTGGTGATACAGAGGCCGCCGGGACTGAAAAACCGGCATTTCAAAAGCCGTGCAAACCTTGGCGAGGCTGGCGCGGCATCCGATGCGGGGCGGGCTTTGCGAATCGATAAATGGATACGCCCCTCTTCGTATGTACGAAGAGGGGCGTCGAGATTTGGCGGCCCCGGCGCGATTCGAACGCACGGCCTATCGCTTAGGAGGCGATTGCTCTATCCAGCTGAGCTACGGGGCCAGCAAGGGGCTAGATTTATACTACAGGTTTGATTTTTCTGGCAAGTTTTTTCTTTCCTCGCCTTGCCATCAGAATTTGAGCAGACTGAAAACCTTGTGCGATTGAAGTTTTTCCCGGCCTTTCAAAAATTCCAGTTCCGCCAGGAAAGCGCATTCAACAATCTGTGCGCCGCAGTCTTCGACCATTTCGATAACCGCCGCCACGGTGCCGCCGGTAGCCAGGAGGTCATCCGCGACAATGACACGATCACCGCCCTTGAACGCATCGGAGTGGATTTCAAGACTGTCGGTGCCATATTCAAGCTGATAGGTTTTCTGTATCGTTTTGTAAGGCAGTTTGCCTGGCTTGCGCACCAGGGTAATGCCGGTACCGAGTTTATAGGCCAGGGCTGCACCGAGAATGAAGCCGCGGGCTTCGATACCGACGATCTGGTCGATTTTTTGCCCGATATAACGATGCGCTATGAGATCCACCATGCGATGATAACTTTTCGCATCGGACAACAAAGTGGTAATATCCTTGAAAACAATCCCCTTTTTGGGGAAATCGGGGATATCCCGAATGGCATTGCGCAGGTCCTCCACGTCCAGGTTCCTTTCAGTCATAAAACATCTTCCGCGTACATTGAGAGTTAAGGTGTTCAGGAACGCTTTGCCATCTCGCTTTCCATAAAAGCCAGGCTGGCGGTTTCCTGTTCTTCCATGATACCGCGTAATTTCTGCAAGCTCTTGGCCTCGATCTGGCGAATCCGCTCCCGGGTTACGCCAAACCGCCGCCCGATGGTGTCCAGAGTCTGCGGTTCCTGGTCATTGAGACCAAAGCGCAGTATCAGGATCTCCTGTTCATTTTCACTCAGGGTCTGAAACCACTTGCAGACATGGGCATATTTGTCTATGTCGTCGACAAACACGCTGGGGTTGTCGGCGTTGGCATCCTCGATCGTATCGATGAGACTATAGTCGCGGTTTTCACCCATGGGGTGCTCGATGGAATAGGTCTTTTTTACCAGCACCATGAGCCTGCGGATATAGGCAGGGTCCACTCCCATGTATTCGGCGATCTCCTCGACCTTGGGCTCGCGGTTGTACTGGTGAACCAATTCCCGACTGATCTTGATGAACTTGTTGATGTCATCGGAGACATGCACCGGCAGCCGGATCGTGCGGCTCTGGTTCACCAGGGCACGTTCGATGGATTGCCGGATCCACCAGGTGGCATAGGTGGAAAAACGGCACTCCTTGCTCAGCTTGAATCGCTCCACAGCCTTGATGAGCCCCATGTTGCCCTCCTCGATAAGATCGAGGAAAGGCAGACCCCGGTTCATATAGCGCTTGGCTATCTTGACCACCAGCCGCAGATTCGACTCGATCATGCGATCCCGGGCAGCCGCGTCTCCCTGCGAAATACGGCGGGCAAGCATGCGCTCATCCTCGGCCGTCAGCAGTTTTGTCTTCTGGATTTCCCTCAGGTAAAGCTTGATGGCATCATCCGAGGGACCATCGTCCTTTTTGTCTTCCCCGGATTCCTCTTCATCGGAATCGTCGTTATCATCGCACTCCTCTTCGTCTGCCTCTTCCATTTCGTCAAGGACCTGCATGGCATCAAAACCTGCTCCCTTCTCTTCCACGGCTTCGACTTCCTCCTCCACGACAACGTCCTGAACATCCGACGGGTAGCGTTTACGCGTTTTGCCCATATGATCTCAGACCTCCTTGTTCCATGCCTGATTATCCTGCAGCAAGCCAGATTTGCAGATCCGTCTCCGACGCCGGGACGGTTCTGGATTGCGTCATGCTCCAGCGCAGCCCTGTCATCAGCAGCGCATGCCGCTCCGCAGCAACCGCCAGGCGAAGGTCATGATGCCATGATCAGGGTAAAAAAGAAACCGGGTTCAGTGCTTCCTTGCCGTGCCGGATCTCAAAATGCAGACGGGAGCCGCGGTATCCCGGCGGCGACCCGGAAACAGCTATGTGGTCACCCTTGCCGACATAGCTTCCGGCCCGCACCAGATTGGCCTGGTTGAACCCGTAAACCGTGAAGTAGTCGTCGGCATGCTTGAGTATGATCAGGTTACCGTAGCCCTTGATGCCGTCCCCACTGTAGGTGACATGCCCTGCCGCGGCAGCGACCACCGTCTGCCCGTGCCTGACTTCGATTTCGATTCCCTTACGGCCGCCATACCCCTGTTGTCCAAAGGGCTTCACCAGTTTACCACGAACCGGCCAGATAAACCTGCCTTTGGGAATTTTTGTTCCCTCGTTTTTCCTGACAGAGGTCTTATTGCTGGCTGACGGCGCGGCGGGGGTTCTGCGGGAGGAGCTGGACGGAGTCGATGAGGCAGCGCTGGATGGCTGACGCTTCCTGACGGTGGTCACCCGCTGCCGATGGCCCCCGGCAGCCACGGTGGCCGGTACAAATCTTCGGCTGCGCGCGCCGGGTATGAAAAGCCGCTGTCCAACCTTGAGCTGAGTGGGATCCGCGATGCCGTTCAAACGTGCCACGTCATCGGCATCCACTCCATAGGTCTGCCCGATGCGGTAAATGGTCTGCCCGGGCTGCACCGTATGGTATACGCCCCGGGGTGGTCCACAGCCGGCCAGCAGCAGCGCCAGCAGCAGAACCAGCCCGAACCCAATCTTCGCGGCGTGGCCCAGGCGAACAACAACATGCGCCCTGCAAACCTGTTCATGGCACCAAAAAGTCATCTTCAATCGAAATTCCACCGCCTCGACAAGAAGGTCAGGTAAAATGCGACACCAGCAAAAACCCTCCGATACAGAGAATCATAAGGGCAAACGTCAGATAATTGAAATAGGTTTCAACAAACCGCCGGACAGGCTGCCCCCACAAAAAGACCAGCAGCGCCAGCAGAAAAAACCGCAAACTGCGACTGAGCAGGGATGCTAGCATGAACATGCCGAAATTGATCTGGAACACTCCGGCGCCAATCGTGATGATTTTGTAGGGAATCGGGGTAAACCCGGCGGTAAAAACAACCCAGAAATTGTATTGACTGAACAATTCCTGAACCCGGACAAAACCTTCGGCGGAAAACATGGGTACGTATTGATAAAAAAATGCGCCCAGAACATCCCAGAAGCCCCAGCCGATTGCATAGCCCACCGCCCCCCCCAGAACCGACCCCGCGGAAGCTATGGTTGCGAAACGGAAAGCACCGGAAGGCTTGCCGAGCGTCAGTGCCAGCAGCAGAACATCGGGAGGGATGGGAAAAAAGGAAGACTCGGCAAATGCCAGAAGAAAGAGTGCCGGCAGGCCATAAGGCGTATCCGCCCAACGCAACACCCAATCATAGAGACGCCGCAGAAATTTCAAGATCAGATCTCCTCTTCCTTCCACCCATATTTCCCTATCAGGGGAACAAATCGGCAATCGAGCAGATTCTCTTCGCTGAATTTATCCTCACCGATTCGCACCACCCGTTTCAGAACCTGACTTCCGCGGCTACCGACAGGTATGATCAACCGTCCGTCAAGCGCCAGCTGCTTGAGGTAGTAGTGCGGGATATCGGGACTTCCCGCGGTAACGATAATGGCATCGAACGGGGCTTCTTCCTCCCAGCCGCAGGTTCCGTCGGTGAGTTTGATGTTGACGTTACGGCAGCCGACACTGTCGAGAATACGGCGAGCGCGGCGCGCCAGTGAAGGTACCCTCTCCACGGTAAAGACCCGGGAAACGATCTGACTGAGAATAGCCGCCTGGTATCCTGACCCGGTACCTATTTCCAGGATCTTTTCACCGCCGCGCAAACACATTGCCTCGGTCATGAAAGCCACCATGAAAGGCTGGGAAATCGTCTGTTTTTCTCCAATGGGAAGGGGAAAATCGCCGTAGGCCTGGGACCACAAGGCCTCCTCTACGAACAAATGGCGGGGAACCCTCAGCATAGCTTCCAGCACCAGCGGATCCCGCACGCCTCGCCTTACCACCTGCTGCTCGACCATCAGCCGACGGGCTATCGAATAATCCATGTCATTTCCCTCGACGCATCGGCGCCATAATGTAGATCGCCACCCCGGAAAGGTTTTTTACGTCCGGAGCGCCTCCAGAAATATTACGAACCCGCCGGGTGTCCATCCGCGATTCATGGATAAGCACTGGCTGGTTTTCATTACGAAAACAAATAATTTTTCGTTTAACAAAGAAAACAAAAAGCCTGCGCGCCGGCGTGCGCTGGGACACCGCTCAACCAAGCCCGCGGATTGCCGCCGCCGCGAAAAGGGACTGCTTCCTGATAAATACTATACATCGACAACATCGGCATTCCATTGTGCCAGAAACGTAAAAGACTGAAAATTGGTCATGTCAAGATGCAATGGCGTCACGGAGATGTATCCTTCCCCAAGGGCATGGCAGTCGGTGCCGTCAGCCTGCTCGAAATCGCACGCGCCACCACCCAGCCAATAGTACTTGCGTCCCCGGGGATCGATTTTTTCCACAACCATATCGCCATAGCGCCTGCGTCCCTGCCGCGTAAGACGCATGCCCCGGATGGGTTGCGCCGGAACATTGATGTTGAGATAAGTGTCCGGAGGCAGGCCTTCCCGCAGCACTTTTCTGCTGATCAGCAGGGCAGCGCGTGCGGCATGCCGGAATTCGGCATCGGAGAAAGTACGACCGTCAAGCGAAACGGCGATTGCAGGGACACCCATCAGGGTCGCTTCCATGGCGGCCGAGACGGTTCCGGAATAGGTAATGTCATCCCCTACATTGGCGCCACGGTTGATGCCCGCCACAACCAGGTCGGGGCGGGAGGTCAGCAACCCGTGAATACCCAGGTTGACACAGTCCGTGGGCGTACCGTCCACGGCATATACGCCGGGACGCAGTAAATCCGCGCGCAATGGAGCATGAAGAGTGAGGGCATGACCGATGGCGCTGCGGTCGCGGTCGGGAGCCACCACCACAACATGGCCAAGCTCCTGAAGGGTTTCAGCCAGTGCGGCAAGGCCCGGCGCGTGAACGCCGTCGTCGTTGGTCACCAGAATCAGCAAAAAAACGCCTCGAACTGAGGGTGAACGGGTGGAAGGGAAAAGAGAAATCGATGTATTTCAAGTCCGGTCAAGTAGAGTTCGCAACCGCAGCAGATCCTCCCGGATATCCCGCAACATACGCATCGCGTCCAGCGGCTGATCAACCGGCGGCTGCAAAGAACGACATTTCTGCGCAAGAATTTTTCTGGCACCGGCGATGGTGTACCCTTGCTGGTGCAGCATATCCTTGAGCTGCAATATGAATTCGATGTCTTCCCTGCGATAAAGCCGCTGTTTTCCCTGGCTCTTGACCGGTCGGATATTCTGGAATTCCGACTCCCAGTAACGCAGCACATGTGGCTTGACCCCTGTCAGGCGCGCCACTTCTCCGATTTTAAAATACAACTTGTCAGGAATCGTCACCTGCATAACGCGCCCGATGCCGGGCCGTGTCAATCTTGCCCGTTAATAGCCGACTTGAGTACCTGGCTCGGCTTGAAGGTCAGAATGTTGCGCGAACTGATTTCGATCTCCTCGCCGGTTTGGGGATTGCGACCGCGCCGCGTGGCCTTTTGCTTGACGACAAAGTTGCCGAATCCGGCCAGTTTGATTTTTTCACCCTTTTCAAGGGTGTTTTTCATCAAATCGAAGACCATTTCCACAATATCCGAAGACTCCTTCTTGGAAAAACCGGTCTTCAGATATACTTTCTCCACCAGATCCGCCTTGGTCATAACGACATCCCCCTTTTGAACCACAGATACTTGAATTCACGCGTTTTTTTATATCACAGGGATTTACCCCAGGCAACCGGTTTTTTATCAGCGACAAAGCCCCGTACCGACAATACCCGCGAAACGAAGCGTGAGCCCGCTGGCGGGCGGACGGCTATGCGCCGCACAAGCAAGCCTGCGGATTGACGCCGCCACAGCGGAAAAGGGCCGCTTCCGGATGGAAACTAGCGGGTGTTCATCCGGAAGCGCAAATGAACACAGCGCCGTTTCCATATGGGAAGCGAGCAATTTTTCGTTGTGGCAAGGAAATCAAAGGTTTGCGCGGAGGCGTACATCGGTACGCCGCACAAGCAAGCCTGCGGGTTGACGCCGCCACAGCAGAAAAGGGCCGCCTCCGGATGGAAACCAGCGGGTGTTTATCCGGAAGCGCAAATGAACACAGCGCCGTTTCCATATGGGAAGCGAGCAATTTTTCGTTGTGGCAAGGAAATCAAAGGTTTGCGCGGAGGCGTACATCGGTACGCCGCACAAGCAAGCCTGCGGGTTGACGCCGCCACAGCAGAAAAGGGCCGCCTCCGGATGGAAACCAGCGGGTGTTTATCCGGAAGCGCAAATGAACACAGCGCCGTTTCCATATGGGAAGCGAGCAATTTTTCGTTGTGGCAAGGAAATCAAAGGTTTGCGCGGAGGCGTACATCGGTACGCCGCACAAGCAAGCCTGCGGATTGACGCCGCCACAGCGGAAAAGGGCCGCCTCCGGATGGAAACTAGCGGAGTTCGGCACCCAGCCGATCCACAAGCGCCCTGACAATCCTGTCATGGGCTTTCTGAATGTCCTCATCCGTCAAGGTGCGATCGATACTGCGATATCGGACCCTGACAGCGAGACTCTTCTTGCCGTCCGGCACGCCCTTGCCGCGATAGAGGTCGAACAGCACACACTCCTCCACCAGAGGCCCACAGGCCTTGTCCAGCACTTCCTGGACATCCCGGAACAGCAGATTTTCATCAACCAGAAAGGCACTGTCCCTGGCAACCTGCGGAAAACGTGACAATGCACTGAAGACACTTCCACGGCTCTTCGCGGCAAGCATTTGTTCGAAATCAAGATCGAGCAGGAACACCGGCTGATCGATTTCAAAGGCAGCCAGAACCTTTGGATGGACTTCGCCAACAGAACCGAATACGTCACCGTTTTTCCGCAAGCAGCAGGCTTTTCCGGGGTGCAGGTAGCTCTCGACAGTCTCCGCGTCCCAGCTTACCGGGCCGACATTGAACATCTCGAGAATTTGTTCCGCCACCCCCTTAAGATCGTAGAAGTCCACTTTCTGATTGTTTTGCGCCCAGCCTTCCGGTTCCCGACGACCGCAAACAACAGCGCAAAGGCGCCATTTCTCGGCCGGAAGCGTTTCATTGGCTGCCGGCAGGAAAACCGGCCGCAATTCAAACAAGCTCAGGTCCTGATTCTGATAGGAGAGATTGCGGGCAACCGTTTCCAGCAAACTCGGAACCAGGCTGGTGCGCAGCACGGACTGTTCTTCGGTCAGAGGGTTGAGGATGCGGACCGCCTCACGGCGCGGATCCCCGGCAGCCAGACCGATGCGGTCCCACGACTCGGGGGAAACAAAGGAATAATTGACAAGTTCCCTGAATCCGGCGGCAACCATTGCATCGCGCAGACGCGACACTCCCTTGTGGTGGCCAGCCGGCATATGACAGACCATACGGCCAGCCGGCATGGTTACGGGAATGCGGTCATAACCGTTGAGCCTTGCCACTTCCTCGATAAGGTCGATTTCCCTTTCGAGATCCGGCCGGAAAAAAGGTATGGTCACTACCAGGGACTCGCTGTGCCGCTCTTCGGCCGGATGCGCTTCCAGCCCGATGGAACACAGATGCCCGTGAATGTCTTCGAGTTTCAGATCGAGCCCGAGAATTTCATCGGCGCGACGCACCGAAACGACGATCTTGCGCTGGGTCAGGGGACGCGGATACATATCGATCATGCCACGGCTAACCTGGCCGCCGGCAACCTGAGCAATAAGGGCCGCCGCCCGGTTCAGAGCCACCGGGACCATGGCGATATCGCAGCCGCGCTCGAAACGGTGCGAGGCCTCGGTGCGCAATCCAAGCCGCTTGCTGGTGCGACGAATCGTCACGGGATTGAAATAAGCGCTTTCAAGCAGGATATCGGCGGTCTCCGGAACAACTTCGGAATTCTCGCCGCCCATCACCCCGGCGAGGGCTACGGGACCCTGCCCGTCGCCTATGACCAGATCGTTGCCAGACAACTGCCGGGCAGCACCATCGAGCGTGCGGAACGATTCCCCCTCGGCAGCCTTTTTGACCACGATCCGCCCTTCGCGAAGTCGTTGAAAATCGAAGGCGTGCAGCGGATGTCCCAACTCCATGAGGACAAGATTGGTAACATCGACAACATTGTTGATGGAACGCTGTCCCACCGATTCCAGTTTACGGACCAGCCAGCTGGGCGAAGGCCCGATTTTGACTCCGCGAATCAAGCGGGCCGCATAGCGAGGGCAGGCATCGGGGTCCTCAATCGTGACCGAAGTGCAGGCCGCTGCCTCATCTCCGCCTTCCGCCAAAGCGGGCTGGGCAATATTCAACGGGCGCCCTGTCATGGCGGCAACCTCCCGAGCCACCCCCAATACGCTGAGACAATCCGGACGGTTGGGCGTCAGTCCCAACTCGTAGCGGACGTCTTTAAGCCCGAGAGCATCGAAAACAGGTTGACCGAGAGCACAGCTATCGGAAAGGATCATGATCCCATCCGATGCTTCGGCAAGACCCAGCTCTTTTTCCGAGCAGAGCATGCCGCAGGATTCGATGCCACGAATTTTGGATTTTTTGATTTTGAAATTCCCGGGCAATACGGTACCGACCGTGGCCAGGGCAACCAGATCGCCAGCCTTATGGTTGCGCGCACCGCACACGACCTGCACCGTTTCACGGCCATAATCCACCTGACAAACGGTCAGCTTGTCCGCGTCGGGATGCCTGTCGACGGTCAGCAGGCGAGCGGTTACGACACTATCCATCCCGTAGCCGATGCGTTCCATGCTATCCACTTCAAGACCGGCCATGGTAAGCCGGTGCGCCAGCTCCTCGGGCTCCAACGCGAAGTCGACATATTCTTTCAGCCAATTATAGGTAACGATCATAACGGCGATCCTTTTAGAAAAAAATTAGGCGCGGCAGGCCTTAAAACTGGCGAAGAAAGCGGACATCGTTTTCGAAAAACAGGCGCAGGTCATTGACCCCGTACTTGAGCATGGCAATCCGCTCTACCCCCATGCCGAAAGCGAACCCGCTATAAATGGCAGGATCGTACCCCACGGCCTTGAACACTTCGGGATCGATCATGCCGCTGCCAAGGATTTCAAGCCATCCCGATCCCTTGCAGACGCGACACCCCTGCCCTTTACACATTACGCACTGAATGTCGACTTCGGCACTCGGCTCCGTGAATGGAAAAAAAGACGGCCGAAAACGCACTTGCAGCCCTTTGCCGAAAATCTGCGATAAAAATGCGGTAAGCACGCCCTTCAGATCGCCGAAGGAAATGTTCCGATCGACAAGAAAGCCTTCAACCTGATGAAACATCGGCGTATGCGTGAGATCGGAATCACGGCGATATACGGTTCCCGGAGCGATAACCCTTACCGGCGGGGCATGTTTCAGCATGGTGCGGATCTGCACAGGCGACGTATGCGTGCGCAGCACAACGTCGTCGTTGATATAAAAAGTGTCCTGCATATCCCGCGCCGGATGATCCTTGGGCATATTCAGGGCTTCAAAATTATAAAAATCCTGTTCAACTTCGGGACCTTCCGCTACGGCAAACCCCATGGCCGAGAAAATCGCGGCGATTTCCTCGATAACCAGGGTTACGGGATGTTTGCTGCCACCCATGGATCGGCGCCCCGGCAGGGTAACGTCGATGCGTTCTTCCGCAAGGCGCTTTTGAAGTTCAAGCTCGCCGACCAGTCGGGATCGTTCTTCGAAAAGTTTTTCCAGCGTAACTTTAACGTCGTTGGCGAGCGCACCGATCACAGGCCTCTGCTCGGCGCTGAGCTGTCCCATGCCTTTCATAATAGAGGTCAACTCGCCCTTTTTTCCAAGAAAACGAACCCGGATTTCCTGCAAGGCGGCTGCGGAGTTGGCAGACTCAAACGCCTGGCGTCCGTGATCAAGCATGGCAACAAGTTTTTCTCTCATATCCCGTTCCGTCCGTTCGTAGAAAACCCCAAAGGCGGAATGCATCAGCAATCCGCCTCGCAAAAAAAAAGAGATGAGGCCCGGCCCCATCTCTTTTTTCTCATCTTTGTCAATTTACTGAAGCTGGGCTTTGGCTTTGTCGGCGATGGCGCTAAAACCGGCCGGATCCGCCACAGCGAGTTCCGCCAGGACCTTGCGGTCCAATGCGATCTCGGCCTTCTTCAGACCGAACACCATGCGGCTGTAGGAAAGGCCGTTTTCACGGGCCGCAGCGTTGATGCGGGCAATCCACAGGGCGCGAAAATCACGCTTTTTGACGCGGCGGTCGCGAAAAGCGTAATTCAGCGCACGATCAACGGCCTCGGTGGCACTGCGAAACAATTTGCTCCGGGCGCCGCGATAACCTTTGGCGAGCTTCAGAATCTTGTTACGACGACGTCTCGCTTTGAATCCACGTTTAACTCTGGGCATGTAACTACTCCTTGTGATGGTAATGAGCGGAAAATTCCGCTGCCGGATCTGAAGGGGGAGACATTTCCCCTCAGTTCACGGTCTTAAACATGACCCCCGCCAACCCCGTGCTACAGATAGGGAATGAGACGGCTGATATTCTTTTCGTCGGTCTTGGCGACAAGCGTACCCTGGCGCAGAACACGCTTGCGCTTGGTCGACTTCTTGGTCAGGATGTGGCTGGTAAAAGCCTTGTTCCGACGGATTTTACCGCTGCCGGTCTTGCGAAAACGCTTTGCGGCACCACGATTGGTCTTGATTTTAGGCATGGAAAGGTTCTCCTTAATGTCATGCTGCACCCCCGCACGGCAATATGACGCGACAGGGCCGTGAACGGGACCACAGGATCATCCGGCGCTGCAACGACCGGCCTGTTTGGCTATTTTTTCTTCGGTGCGATTACCATAGTCATGAAACGTCCCGCCATGCGCGGCGTCATCTCTACCTGTCCGGCTTCACCGATCTCCTCGGCAACACGCTTCATCAGATCCATGCCGAATTCAGGATGGGTGACTTCGCGGCCACGGAACATGACGGTCACTTTAACCTTGTTGCCGTCCTCGAGAAAACGCACAGCGTTCCTGAGCTTGACCTGGAAATCGTGCTCCTCCGTCTTGGGCCGCATCTTGACTTCCTTGATGTCGACACGCGCGGATTTCTTTTTGGTTTCCGCAGCCCGCTTGCTCGCCTGATACTTGTATTTGCCGTAATCCATAATGCGGCAAACAGGCGGCGTCGCGTTGGGGGAAACCTCGACAAGATCGAGACCTCGCCCTTCGGCGGCCAGCAACGCCTCGTTGACGCTCATGACCCCAAGCATCTCACCTTCATCATCGACGACACGGACTTCCTTCGCTCGAATGGCGCGATTAACGCGCGCTTCTTCCTTAGCTATGGTAGCACCTCCTAACGATACTGATCGCACTCTTCCTGAACAAACCGTGCAAAGTCTTCAGGACTCATGGGTTCCAGGTTTTTACCGGTGCGGAAGCGCGGAGCCACGGTACCATCCGCCATCTCCTTGTCTCCCACAACCAGCATATAGGGGATCTTTTCCACCTGGGCCTCTCTGATCTTGAAGCCAAGCTTTTCGTTCCGCAGGTCGCACTGCACACGCACGCCGGCGTCACGCAAAGCCCTGGTGACTCTCTCGGCATAGTCGGCCTGATGATCGGTTACATTGATCACCGTGGCCTGAACCGGGGAAAGCCACAATGGGAAGCTACCGGCATAATGTTCGATAAGGACGCCGATAAACCGTTCGATGGCACCGAGGATAACCCGATGCAGCATGACTGGCCGATGCTTCTCACCATCCTTGCCGACATAAGTGAGATCGAAACGCTCAGGCAGGGTAAAATCGCACTGGATTGTAGCACACTGCCATCTTCTGTCAAGGGCGTCCTTGAGTTTGACGTCGATCTTGGGGCCGTAAAATGCGCCGTCCCCTTCATTGATGTCATGCGGAAGCTGCAAATCCTTCAAGGCATTCATCAAAGCGTTGGTGGCACGCTCCCAGTCCTCGTCACTGCCGATCGACTTTTCGGGACGGGTGGAAATTTCAAGTTCGTACTCGAAACCGAAAATCGCCATCACGTCGCGCACAAACTCCAGAACCGCTTTGATTTCAGCATCGAGCTGTTCAGGGGTACAGAGTATGTGGGCATCGTCCTGGGTAAAACCGCGCACGCGCAGCAACCCGTGCAGCACACCCGATTTTTCATGGCGATGCACCGTGCCCAGCTCAAAATAGCGCAGCGGCAGATCACGGTAGGAACGCTGCCGCGACTTGTAAATAATCATGTGGGCCAGGCAGTTCATCGGCTTCAGGCCATAGCCCTGCCCGTCCACCTCGGTGAAATACATGTTTTCCCGGTAGTTGTCGAAATGACCGGAAGTCTTCCACAAATCCGTGCGCAGAATCTGCGGCCCCATGACGATATCGTAACCGCGACGCAAATGCTCGCGACGCTCGAAGTCTTCCAGCAGAGTGCGCAGCAAGGCTCCTTTGGGATGCCAGATCACCAGTCCTGCGCCGGCTTCCTCACTGAAGGAAAACAGGTCAAGCTCACGTCCTATGCGCCGATGGTCTCGCTTTCGCGCTTCTTCCAGCTTGGCCAGATAGGTGCGAAGCTCTTTTTTATCGGGAAATGCCGTGGCATAGATGCGCTGCAACATGGCATTTTTTTCACTGCCGCGCCAGTAGGCGCCAGCCACGCTGGTCAGTTTGAAGGCTTTGACAAAACCGGTCGAGGGCAAGTGGGGGCCACGACAGAGGTCGATGAAATCACCCTGGCGGTACAGGGAAACCGTCGGAGCATCCAGATCCTCGATCAGTTCAACCTTGTAATGCTCCCCCATCTCCCGAAACAGGGCAATGGCACTGTCCCGGGTCATCTCTTCGCGCTGGATGGGAAGGTCGGCCCGGGCCAACTCCTGCATCCGGGTTTCGATGTTTTCGAAATCCTCGGGCGAAAATGTATGTTCCTTGCAGTAGAAATCGTAATAAAAGCCGTTTTCAATGGCCGGGCCGATGGTGACCTGAACCTTGTCCCCGTAAATATCCTTGACTGCGTGAGCCATCAGGTGAGCGGTTGTATGCCGGTAGATTTCGAGCCCCTGAGGCGAATCAAGGGTGATAATTTCCAGCCGGCCGCTTTCGTTGATCGGCGTGGCCAGATCAACCATGCGGTCATTGAAACGGGCCGCCACCGCCTTGCGGGCAAGCCCGGCACCGATCTCGGTCGCCACCTTGCCGGCCGTGGTCATTTCAGGGAATTCTTTCTTGGAACCGTCCGGCAATTCGACCTCAATCATGACCGCTCACTTTCTCCGCGAACAAAAAGAGGCATCCGAAGATGCCTCGTTGCGCGCGGTGTTTGTAGAGTATGGTAGGCACGGGCGGGATTGAACCGCCGACCCCTACCGTGTCAAGGTAGTGCTCTCCCACTGAGCTACGTGCCTACAAATCAGCGACGGGGCACAGTAATATCAAAACGTGGGCACCCATGTCAATATTTTTCGCATCATAGCAGCAAAAAAAATTCGGATAAAGAACAAACCGTTGCACCGCTATCGGACCCGGAGGCTTCAACCTTTCCGGACCTCGCGCTTCCAGCGTGTCTTGCGGCGGATAAAGCCGGCGAGCTGAGATACTTCCGGCACCCGCATGAAGAGACATACGGCATAAAAGATCCCGGAACCGCCAATCACGGCCGTTCCGAGGCGCAAAAGTTTGGGCCAGAAGGAGCCGGGCACCTGCCATTGCCCGTTATACAGCACCGCATAGGCGAAAACTGCCATCAGCAAAGTCCCCGGCACGATGCGCAGCATGGACCGCAGCACATGTTTCAACCCGAGGGGGCCCAATTTTCGCCGCAGCAGAAACAAAAGAACAAAACAATTGAATACGCTGGACAAGGTCAGTGCCAACGCAAGCCCTACATGCTGATAAAACCGCATCAGCAAAAGACCAAGGGCCGCATTGACCAGCAGGGTATAGAACGAAACCCACACCGGAGTGCGTGTATCATGCATGGCATAGAAACTCGGCACCACTACCCTGCTCACCCCCGCGAACAGCAGACCGGGGGCATAGGCGGCCAGAACCAGAGCCGACTGCAGGACATCATTGTAGGAAAAGGCGCCACGCATGAAAAACAGACTGTAAACTGGCACCGAACAAAGCACCAGGCCGGCTGCGGCAGGCAGGGTCACCAGACAGATAAGCACCAGCGCGTAACGCAGCGACTCCTTGAAACCGGACTGATCCCCGATGGCAACCTGACGGCTCATGGCGGGCAGAACCGCCTGGGCCAGGGAGACCACGAAGATACCCTGGGGGAACTCGAACAGCCGCTGGCCGAAGTAAAGGTAGGAGACACTGCCCTCGGCAAGAAACGAAGCCAACAGCCTTGTCACAACGATATTGATCTGATAAATGGCCACCCCGGCCAGACCCGGCAGCATCAAACGAACCACACGTCGCACGGCCGGATGGCGGAAATGGAAATCAGGGCGAAACCGCAACCCGTAACGCCTGGCAACGGGAAACTGTATGACCAGCTGCAGAAAGCCGCCAACCAACACCCCGATGGCAAGCGCCGTTACAGGAGCATCGAAGGAACCGGCCAGCAGCACCGCCGATGCAATCATCGCAAGATTCAGCAGTACCGGCGATACCGCCGGCCAGAAATAATGCCCCAGCACATTGAGAACACCGGTAATCAAAGCCAACAGGCTGACAAAGAAAATATAGGGAAACATCAGCCGGTTGAGAAAATTGGTAAGTTCCAGCTTGCCGGGAATCTCGCTGAATCCGTATCCGATCAGACGGACGATCCAGGGAGAAGCCAGCAGACCGCACAGCGTAACACCCGTCATGACCAGCAGCAACAGGGTCAGACAGATATTGGCGACCCTGCGTCCCTCATCGGCCCCCTGCTCATGATGGACCCGGGAAAAGGTCGGAACGAAGGCTGCGGTCAGGGAACCTTCCGCAAAAAATCGCCGCAACAGATTGGGGATGGTGAAGGCCATAAAAAAAGCGTCGGCGCCAAAACCGGCGCCAAACAATCGGGCCACCACCACATCGCGCACCAACCCGAAGACCCGGCTGAGGGCTGTAGCAATCCCCATGATGCCGGTCGCTCTGGCTATTTCCGTTTTCTCCCTCATATAAATCTGCCCGCCCCGATGATCCGCCGACGCACCAAATGGGATTATTTTACGTTAATCCTGCTCAATGACAGCGTAATACTCTGAAAATGAACTACTTTTTTTGTTTATGTTATACTGCATTAACTTGACTATTGAGTCGCCCGGTGCTATAAGACCTTGCGTATCGCCGCTTAGACAGAACAGAGCAGCATCCGCGACTGTTCAACAGGCACTTGATACGCTATCGACCCCAAACCACTATCCATCGAATCCCGAAACGGAGGAACACCTTGGCTAACCACAAATCCGCTCTGAAAAGAAACCGTCAGGCCGCGGTACGCAACGCCCGCAATACGCATATTCGCAGCAGCATGCGCACTTTTGTCAAACAGGTTCGGGCTGCGGTCGCCGCCGGTAACCAGGATGAAGCAAAGGCCGCCCTGGAGCGCGCCGTACCCTTTATCGACAAGGCAGCCACCAAGGGCGTCATTCACAAAGCAACCGCCAGCCGCAAGATCTCGCGTTTGGCCAAACTGATTAACACCCTGGGCTGAAAACATATCCCGGAAAAGCACAGGAAAAAGGGGCCGTTATGGCCCCTTTTTCATTTCTGGATACCGGTGTCGTCACAACCCTGGCGAAACCGGTCATGACGAACCCTGCCGGGAAACACCCTCCGGCGTTAATCTGAATACCAGTATCTCAAGCACGGCGGCATCGGAAGACCCGGAGGATTTAAGAGCAAGATCGGTTTCCAGAAGTGCTTCAAAAACACCCCGGAATGCATCCCCGGGGATGCGCCGCGCCTGAGCCAGCAGCGCGTTGAGAAAATAGGGGTTGATACCAATGCGCCGGGCGATCTCCTTTTCCTGCACACGTTGCAGCAGCAACTCATGGGCCTTCCACAACTGACGAAAATGACGGGTAATCATATTCAGAATCAGCAGCGGCGCGACGCCATCGGCCAATAACCGATGCAGCAGGCTCAAGGCGGTAGCGCAGTCCCCTTTCCCCAAGGCATCGCCCAGATCAAAAACACTGCCGACCCTGCTATCGGACACCACGGCCATGACGTCGGCCGCTTCCGCCACGTTGCGAACGCCGAGATAATTGCGCAATTTGCCGATTTCACCATGAATTTCCTGAAGGCTGACTCCAACCCTGGTGCAGAAAAGGGCCAGGCCTTCCTCGGTGAAACCGTAACCGGCATCCCGCGCCTGCGCGGTAACGAATGCAGGTATCTGGTTTTCATAAAGCTTTTTGAACTCGACCAGTTCACCGCTTTTTTTGAAAACCTGATAAAATTTGCGGCGTCCGTCGATTTTTTCCGCAGTGCAAACCAGAACGGTTTCCGGCACGGAATCCTTGAGATAATCGACAAACCGGTCGAGTTCATCGGCCGGCAAGGCATGCAGATCGCGGACAATAACCAGGCGACGGGGGCTGAAAACAGGCAGGGTGCGGGCCGCATCCAGCACAGTGGCAACCCGACAGCCCTTGCCATGAAATATTTCCAGATTGAAATCGCGCGCCTCGGCAGGAACCGTCTGCTCGATAATCTCGCGCAGCGTACGGTCGACGAAGAAGGGCTCCTCCCCGTACAGCAGCAACAGGTTCGGCAGAGATTTTTCCCGCAAGCGCTTTTGCAGTTCACCAGGTGTCACCGGGCATCCCCATCACTGTCGTGCCGCAATGATTGAACGCTCAGAAATCATCGATCATGCGGGAATAGAGTTCGTCGGCGAGACGCCGGGCGACTTCCGCAACCGCGGCTTCTTCCCGATCATCTTCCTGAGCCTTGTCGGCGCTCGCCAGGTAGTCTTCGGTGCCATGCGATGTGCCCTTCCAGAGAATCTGGGCCGTATCGGCATGTCGCAAGGCGGCCTCGACGGTCATGCGGGCCCGGTATTCGGCGATCCGGTCATTGCCGTCATAGGACAAAGAGCTGTTTGTGTACCGGGTGACGGAGCCGGTCAGGACGGCGTCGGCCATATCCGGATTCGCAACGAGCTCCACCCCAGGGCTGCTTGCCAACCGGTCGATCAGCGCATTGGTAACGGCATTCTCCAGGAACGGCTCGTAGGTGGCGTTGCGGAAAATGGCCACATGAACGTAACGAACGCCGCCGGGCAGCGTATCCCCCCGCCCCTGTAAATGATAGCCGCAGCCGAACAGGCCGGCGAGCAGAACGCCAATGGCGAAAATGCGCCGCGTCATGAGGCCACGATGTTCACCAGACGGCTGGGAACCACCACCACTTTGCGCACTGTTTTTCCTTCCAGAAACCGGGCCACATTGCTCTCCTCGAGGGCAGCCTGCCGCAGAGACGCCTCGTCCGCGTCGGCTGCGACCGTCACCTTGCCGCGCACCTTGCCGTTGACCTGCACGACAATGGTTTTACTGTCCTCCACCAAAGCTGTTTCGTCCCAATCGGGCCATCCGGCGCTTTCGATCCCCCCGGCATGCCCCAGGCAGGTCCACAATTCTTCGCAGATATGAGGCACAAAAGGCGCGAGAAGCCGCACCGTCGCTTCGAGAGCCTCGCGCATGACGCCGGGATGGCGCGCCTTTTCCTCGAATCCGTAAACGGCATTGACCAGTTCCATAACCGAAGCAATGGCCGTGTTGAAATGAAAACGTCCATCGATGTCTTCAGTCACCTTTTTAATGGTCCGGTGCACCTGGCGCCGCAGATCCCTGGCCGCGCCGTCGACCTCCGGAAGGATATCGGCTCCGGCAATCCGCTCAAGGTTATCATAAACCGCACGCCAGACCCGATGCAGAAACCGGTAGCACCCCTCCACCCCCTGTTCGTTCCACTCCAGATCCTTTTCCGGCGGCGCGGCGAACAAGGAGAAAAGCCGCGCCGTATCGGCCCCGTAGCGTGCGATGAGCTGATCGGGGTCGACGACGTTTTTCTTCGATTTGCTCATCTTTTCGGTACGGCCGGTTTTAACGCTGGCACCGCACAGGCTGCACTTGCCATCGACGGCTTGCTCCGGAAACAGCCACCCATGCGCGGGACAGGAAACCGTGTCCATGCAGACCATGCCCTGCGTCAGCAGGTTCCTGAAGGGCTCATCCTGGGAGAGCATGCCCAGATCCCGCATGACCTTGGTAAAAAACCGGGCATAAAGCAGGTGCATCACGGCGTGTTCGATACCGCCGATGTACTGGTCTACCGGCAGCCAGTGATCGACCGCTTCCCGGTCCAGGGGCCCCTGGTCGAATCGGGGGCAGGTGTAGCGGGCAAAATACCAGGAGCTTTCCACAAAGGTATCGAAGGTATCCGTTTCCCGGCGCGCATCCCCGCCACAGGTCGGACAGTTCGTCTTTAAAAAGGCCTGATGGCGTGCCAGGGGGCTGCCGCCCTCGCCGCTGATTTCGACGTCCATGGGCAGAACAACCGGCAGATCCTTTTCCGGAACGGGAACGATGCCGCAGTGCGGGCAATAAATGATCGGTATCGGCGTGCCCCAGTAACGCTGCCGGGAGACACCCCAGTCGCGCAGGCGATAATTGATGGTCTTGCGCCCGAAGCCCTGCGCCTCAAGGTATTCAGCGATTTTTTCCTTGGCGGTTTCATTGTCCAGCCCGTCGAAAGGACCGGAATTGACCAGGCATCCCGAACCGACCCAGGCTTCGTCCATAACGGCGACATCGAGCGTCTGATTTTCGGGCTGGATCACCAACACCATGGGAATATCGTATTTTCGTGCGAACTCAAAATCACGCTGGTCGTGGGTAGGTACCGCCATGACCGCTCCGGTGCCGTAGTCCATCAGCACGAAATTGGCCAGGAACACGGGCAGGCGCAGGCCGTTAACCGGGTTGATGGCATAAGATCCTGTAAAAACGCCTTCCTTGACAAAATCGTCACTGGTGCGCCGGGCTTTGTCCTGGGTACGCACGCGGGCAACGAAAGCTTCGACCTCGGCCCTGCGGTCCGGTGTGGTCAGGTCCGCGACCATGGGATGCTCGGCGGCCAGGCTCATGAAGGTAGCGCCGAAAAGGGTGTCGGGGCGGGTGGTAAAAACCCTGATCTGCAGATCCGCATCGGCCACCGGAAAGGCAATCTCGCAGCCGGTGGACCGGCCGATCCAGTTGCGCTGCATGGTCAGCACCGGCTCGGGCCAGCCGGACAGTCTACAGGTATCGTCCAGCAGTTCCTGAGCGTAATCGGTGATCTTGAAAAACCACTGCTCCAGTTCCTTCTGCTCGACCAGCATGCCGCAACGCCAGCAGGCCCCGTTTTCGACCTGCTCGTTGGCCAGTACCGTCTGACAATCGGGACACCAGTTAACGAAAGAGCTTTTCTTGTAAGCCAGCCCCTTCTCGAACATTTTGAGGAATATCAGCTGTTCCCAGCGATAGTACTCAGGGTGACAGGTTGCCAGTTCCCGATCCCAATCGTAGGAGAACCCCATTTTCTTGAGCTGGGCCCGCATATTGTCGATGTTTTCATAGGTCCACTTACCGGGATGCGTTCCATGCTGGATCGCCGCATTCTCGGCGGGCATGCCAAAAGCGTCCCACCCCATGGGGTGGAGGACATTAAAACCCTGCAGGCGCTTGAATCGCGCCACCACATCGCCAATGGAATAGTTGCGCACATGACCCATGTGAATGCGCCCGGAAGGATAGGGAAACATCTCCAGCAGATAGTACTTGTCCCTGCCATCCTGAGCGGCCTTGAAGGTCTGCTCTTTTTCCCAATGTGCCTGCCACTTGCCTTCAATGCCGCCGGCGTCGTAACGTTCTTCCATACCAAACCCCTTGGCATCCGCCCGGATACCGATATAAACAGGAAAACCGGCCGACGCCGGTATCTGAAAATCCCGAAAATTCACGAAGCCGGCACATCCCCGATAAAGCATGCCATGACAGAGAAAACCGGCGGGCGCAACTGCACGTTGCCCTGTCGAACCTGGAAACTGGGCAGCTACTTACTTTTCGCGGTAAGTGATGCGACCTCGCGTCAGATCATAGGGAGAAAGTTCGACGGTGACCCGGTCTCCCGGCAGAATACGAATATAGAATTTGCGCATCTTGCCGGAAATATGGGCCAGAATGATGTGCCCGTTGTCCAGCTTGACGCGGAACATGGCATTGGGAAGCGGTTCGACGACCTTCCCTTCAACTTCAATGGCTTCTTCTTTTGCCAACGCAACCTCCTTGGGTAAATAAACGGGCGTTATCAGTAAATAAAATCCCGGTGGGCAAAACAGCACTATTTAACATGACCGCCCCGGGCATTGTCAACCCTCTGACGGCATAGCCTCAAAGCTGCAAAGCCCATGGCCGGGCAGCGGTTATTTTGTGAGCAGATCCAGAAACCCCTGGATCGTTGTCAGCTTGCGTTCCGACTCGCAATAGAGCTTGGAAGCAAAGATGGCGGTTGCGGCATGTCCCGCCAGCAATGTGAAAAGCTCATGGTCGATTTCGGCAAATCGGCGTTTTTGTATAAACAATCTGTATACAGCCAAAACTCCGATAACGCGGTTCTTGATTTTCAACGGTATGCAGGCCAACGGTTTTTCCGGTTCCAGGCCATCCAGTGTTTCGGAAAAAAAACTTTCGCCTTCCCGGGCTACCATGCCGGGGACCCCTTGCCCCAGAGCAAATACCGGCAAATCCTGAACCACGACACCCTCACCGGCCATCGCCTGTAGGGTACCGGTATTTTCGTCAAGCAGAAAAATGGCAAACTCTTCCCCGCCAATCAGATTGATGATGATTTCGGAGATAATTTTCAAGACTTCGCGAAAGTCGAGGGTTGCATGCAACTGATAGGTCGCAATATAAAGCCTGGCCAGGCTGTTGTTTTCGGCCTCGATCTCGACATAACGGTTGGCAAAATCAATATTTTCAGACTCAACCAGCTTTATGCGCTGCAGAATTTCGTTTTTTTCCCGCTCCAGGTCGACGATCCGGGCTTTAAGCATCTCCACTTCGCGCAAAGCCTGCCCGGCGCAAGAAGCCAGGCGACTCTGCTCTTCGAGCTGCACCAGGCGGTAACGCAGCTTTTCATTCTCACGCATCAGCTCCTGGGTGAAATCCGCACCTTTTTTGAAAACCTGCATGAATTCTTCAGCACGTTGAAGCAACTTCCCCTGGTCCTCTCTCTGAATCATCGCCTCTCCATGGCAACAGGCAACAACCGGTATGCAGGCCCCCTACCCTTGATAACTGGGCGGCATCCGGTTTCTCCGCCTCACGGCAGAAACCTCTGGATCGTCTCGATAACCATGGCGGACTTGAAGGGCTTGGTGATATACCAGTCGGCACCGACCTCCTGTCCGCGGGAAAAATCATCCTGGCACTTCCTCGCCGTCAGCATGATAACCGGGATATGGCGGGTTTCCGCAGCGAATTTGATCCTCCGACACACCTCGAAGCCATCAATTTCGGGCAGCATGATATCCAGCAGTACAAGATCCGGCTTGTCCGTCGCAATAGCCTCGAGGGCCGCCTGGCCATTGGAGACGCCCCTGACTTCATACCCCCTGGAAGTCAACAGGATACTCTCGAGCCGCAACAGACTATCCTCGTCCTCAACAATCAGGATTCTTTTCCTGGGCACATTTTCCTCCCTTTGTCGGATGGCTGAAAAAGCCCTTTTCGAGACTTCTTCATAACTTACAGGCACTGTTTTTCACAGGATCCGGCGGAAAAAGGAATGTCGTGGCGATCATGATGACAGCTTCCTGCACTACCCTCACCAAGGGCCACAGGCAGCGCGCTCACAGGCTGCTCGTACTTCAAGGCACTGCCGCGGATCAGGGTTGGGGCAATTGGAAACCGATCCATGACACTTTTCTCCATCATCTTTACTGCCACCCCGATGTCCGGAAAGCTTCCGTCAGGCGCCTTGCAAACCGGTCCGGCTAACCTGAAGTCGCTCCTCCAGGAGGGCTTTTTCCATGGCCAGGCCTGCCTGGGAAAGAAAAATCTCCAGCGCTTCGGTATTTCCGACAGGTCGATGTTCCGGTAGATTGTCCCCGTACAGAATGGCAACGACGCGCCCCTCGCTGAAAACCGGCCCCAGAAAGATATCCTCGGGAATTCCCCCCCCAGAGCCTGCGCTAGAAAGCGATCCCATCTGCCATCGCCAAAGCGCGCGCGCATGGACTGCGGACTGCACAGCATGCGGCTCAGGATGGAATCGCTGTCCCGGGGAATGACAATGTTTCGAATGGCATGGTTCGTGTCACCCCCCGCCAGTGCCACGCCAAACTGCCCGATTCCGACGATCTGATCCTGTTTCACTGAAAAAATGACGGCACGGTTCATCACTTCACTGGCAAAGCGCAGCACCAGCAAAATGATGCCACCGCCCAGACAGGGATTGTTCAGCTCCTCCAGCATTCCCTTGAGCAGATGCAGGCCGGGCGAATTCCGAAAACCTCTTTGCACACCGTTCCCGGAGCCTTGCCGCTCGCGGTCGGAGGTCGCAACTGACGGAGAAATATTCTCAGGGACAGGTGACCCGGCAACAGCGCGCAAAGACAGAAACAGGCTGCGCCCCAGGGTTTCAACGGCGCGCCGCCACTGATCCCGCGGCATATCCGGCTGCAGCGGCTTGGAAAAAATCTCGGGCAGCCCCAGCTGCCATGCCTTGTCTTCCGCTTCGGAGCTGCGGTGATCCGACAGTGGCAGAACCCGCATATCGGGATAGGTGCAGACCACTTTTTCCAGCAGTTCCAGGCCGCCGAGCATGCCCTCGCCGTTGAGGCAAGGCATGACAAGATCGATCAGGGCTGCCGGAACGATGCCCTCCAGCCGGGCTTTTTTCAGTTGGATCCAGAAATCGGCCGCCGTCTCGAACTGCTCGACGTGCAACCCGTGCGCGTCGAGATAGCTGCCAAGTTCCTGCCGCAGACACGGATCGTCATCGACGATCCAGACCGGATTCGGAAATTCCTCACGAGGCATGCCGCTTGTTTCGATATCCCGGGCCGAAGCGCCGGTGGCCACGGCCGGAGGATCGTTTTGCCGGGTATCTGACGCAGACATGGGTGACGACGGCGCAGATTCCAGCCGGTCGCCAAGCAAAAGATGGGGCACCGCTTCGGTGGCAGGCAACCTGTCAACATCCTCCCACAGATCAAAACAGAACTGTCCTTCGGTCCAGGATGCCAACTGCTGCAGCAGGCGCCGTGCCAGCGGTTGAAAAACATCGTTGACCAGCTGCGGAGCAAGACTGAAACACCCGACCAGAACCCGCCGAAGGTCACCGGCGGGGTCGCTGGAAAAAAGTTCGGAGGCCCGCTCCAGAAGGTCTTTTTCCAGCACATCCCGAGCCTCAAGTTCGGCAGCCAGGTGGGGCACCAGGTGCAGAGAAGAGAGGCGCACCACCTCTCCATGCCAGAAAGCGATGTTCCAAACCTGGTCCCGGTCACTAACCGTCAATTGACCGGATTTTCGACTGAGATGGATGATTTTAAGTATGTCATCCAATCTGAGATCCGCCAGTTGCCCGACCAAACTCATGCCTGCCCCGCCTCTTTTGAATACTCTTGTTTTGTAGTGTATCCGGAATATGGCCCGGTAACCCGATGGTGTCGCAAAACCAAAACCTATTCTCGGCCACCTCTGTTCCTGAATGTCAAACGGATGGGGCAACCATTAAAACCAAAGGCTTCGCGCAGCTTGTTGGCCAGGTATCTCTCGTAGGAGAAGTGAACCCCCGCGGCATGGTTGCCAAAAACGACAAAGGATGGCGGGCGTACGCCGGTTTGGGTCATGTAGTAGAACTTGAGGCGTTTGCCCTGCACCATCGGCGGTGCGTGGGAAATAACCGCTTCCTCAAGCACCTTGTTGAGTGCCGAGGTCGGCACCTGACGATTGAATTCGACAGACACTCTTTCCACTTCGCCCATGATTTTGGAGACACGCTGCCCACTCAGTGCGGAAACGAAAACAATAGGGGCAAAAGGCAGAAATTTAAAGGCGCGGCGCACATTTTCAGTGAACTTCTTCATGGTTCCCTGATCTTTTTCCACCAGGTCCCATTTATTCACCACCAGAATCACCGCCCTGCCTCGCTCCAGCGCGTAACCGGCCACCGTGAGGTCCTGATCCGTCACCCCCTCCTCGGCATCGAGCACCACCAGCACCACATGGGCTCGCTCCATGGCTTTGAGCGACTGGATGACACTGTATTTTTCGAGTTTTTCCTGCACGCGCCCCTTGCGGCGGATGCCGGCTGTGTCAATCAACACGTAGCGTTTTTTATTGTAGGCAAATGGCGTATCGATGCTGTCACGCGTCGTGCCCGCCGTCGGATTCGCCACCAGGCGCTCGGCACCGATCATGCGATTGATAAGAGACGACTTGCCGACATTGGGCCGACCAATCACCGCCAGACGGGTTTCATCCTCGGCAAGAGCATCGTTTTTCGCAGACGCCGGCAAAGCCTCCAGCAGGGCCTCGATCAGATCGTCCATGCCGCGACCATGCTCGGCGGAAACGCTGAAAAGCCGGTCACCGCCAAGGGCGAAAAATTCACCCGCGGCAGCCTCCTGCGAAAAACCATCCACCTTGTTCACCACATACAACACCGGTTTTTCGCTGCGGCGCAACATCGCCGCCACATCTTCATCCGAGGGAGTCAAGCCCTGCCTGGCGTCGACCACAAACAGTATCACATCGGCTTCCTCGATGGCCAGTCGGGACTGTTCGCGCATCTGCGCCAGCAGGTGGTCTTCGCTGGCAGGTTCGAACCCGCCGGTGTCGATAAGCACAAAGGGTGTTCCGTAACGGGTTATCCTGGCATAGTTCCGGTCTCGCGTCACTCCGGGAAAATCCTCGACAATGGCGCGACGTGTTCCGAGAATCCGGTTGAACAGGGTCGATTTTCCGACATTGGGGCGCCCGACGATAGCAACAACTGACATGGTTTTTACCTATCAAAAAATGATGCTTTTGCAAAAAATCCTAAATCCGATGGCCAAGCAAAAAACCCCAGCCGCAGGGAGCGCGATTGTCAAGCAATGAGACGTACTTGCGCAGATCGAAGCAGCGAGGCAATTGTAGCAGTGCCGCAGGTGGCGAGTTTTTGCGACATCTGCATAAGTATTATCCGCAACAAAAGAAAAAGTGGAAGATTGCCGGTTTTATTCATATCCGAAACGCTTGAGCTGCCGCCGTTCCTCCGTCCAGTTTTTCTCCACCTTGACCAGCAAATCGAGAAACACCCGGGTCCCCAACATACGTTCGATATCGAAACGGGCCGCCTTGCCGATGGATCTGATTTTTTCTCCGTGCCGGCCCAACACGATTTTTTTGTGACCTTCCCGCGATACATAAATGCAAGCTTCGATAACAACCAGATTCTTTTCGGGCTTTTCCTCAAAGGCATCAATTTCCACGGCCACCCCGTGAGGTATCTCGTCGTGGGTCTGTTTGAGAATCTGTTCGCGAATCATTTCCGCGGCGATAAAACGCTCGGGCAGATCGGTAATCATGTCTTCCGCGTAATAACGAGGCCCCTCCGGCAGATACTTGACCAGGGCGCGGACCAGGTCATCGGTGCCCTCTCCCGCAAGCGCCGAGACCGGAATAATTTCACGAAAATCGAACCTGGAGGCATAGGCTTCGATCAGCGGCAGCAGTTTCAACCGGGGTACCAGGTCAACCTTGTTGATCACCAGGATCACCGGGACCTTGCTGCGCGATACCTGTTCCAGCACAAAATCGTCCCCGCCACCCAATGGATCGGTGGCTTCAACCAGAACAAGTGCGACATCCACATCGCCGCAGGCGCTCAGGGCCTGCTCCACCATATAGCGGTTGAGCATCCCCTTGGCCTTGTGAACCCCCGGCGTGTCCAGAAAAAGTATCTGCGCATCCGGACGATTGCAGATACCCAGGATACGGTTGCGGGTGGTTTGCGGCTTATTGGAGGTGATGGCGATTTTTTGCCCCAGCACCGCATTGAGAAGGGTGGACTTGCCGACATTGGGCCGGCCCATGATGGCAACGAAACCCGAGCGGAATCCTTTATCGGACGGTTGATGGTTATTCAAGGTCTGTCAATCTCCCGGCATACGCGAACAACATCTCATGAGTGGTCGTCCGTCGTTGGTGGTAAAGGTTGCAAATAACGGGCCTGCGACATCATGTCATGGCGGCACCCGGCCAAAACGAAACACTGGCGAACCTGATGGCCGGAAGAAACGATTTCAAAATGCCCGAAGCGTCTCGACAGGTAGTCGAGATTTGTTCGACGGTGACCCATTGCGTCACTCAGGTCTGCAAAATCTACCTTAGCCCGCCGACCTCCGGAGGCGGTAGCCGTCGACTCGAGGGCACGACGCCACAGCCTGGAACGCACCAGTTGGCCGAACGCCGGATGATAGGGGCCGGCCAGAACCGTCGAGCCTCGATCCAGTTCAGGGGAAGACTGCAGGCCAAGGCGGATAACAGGGACACCCTGATCGTGACAATGCCATAGCAGTTCAGCGCAAAGCTCTACGGCATCGTCAAGGTCAAGAGGAACATAATCGCCTCTGCGCCAGGCCTGTGCCAGCCCGGTCCCGGCCAGTACCACCGCAGGGTAGAGACGCAGAAAATCCGGTTCCAGATCCAGAGCCCTGGCCAGAGAACGCCGCGCTTCATCACCATCACCGCCGGGCAGGCCGGGCATCAGCTGCAGTCCGACGCGCAGGCCAGCGTTACGTAACCTCATTACCGATTCGCCCGCGGCACTTGCGTCATGGCCACGGCGCGCTTTACGCAGCACCGCGTCGCTGAAAGACTGACAGCCCAGTTCGACCGTTGTGACGTTAAAGGCCCGCAACCGCGCAACCCGCTCATTGTCGCATCCGTCAGGCCGGGTCGATACCCGAATGCCGGCCACCCGCCCGGCACGCACAAAAGGAACAACGCCGGCAAGGTAAGCCTCCTGCAAACAAGGATCGAGCATGGTGAAGCTGCCACCGTAAAAAGCCACTTCGCCCACACCACGCTCCGGCAGCATGACTTCGAGACATCTTGCCACCTCCGCAGGTGAGGGGGCCGTTTCCACGCTGGTGATCCGGTTTTGCTGACAGAAGACGCAACGTTGTGCACAACCGCAATGAGGAATGAAAAACGGAAAGACAACCATAAGCTACCGGCATCGATGTTTCATTACAAAAAGATTCGCCGGGATGGACGCCCGACAAGCAGAAAAAACCGCCGTCAGAGCCCTGCTCCACCGGCATCGACGAAAGTTACTTTTCCGGCTGTTCCAATGCCTGTCTGGCGGCGGCCTGCTCTGCCGCCTTCTTGCTGCGCCCCTCGCCCCGCCCGATACAGGATTCCCGAAAGCGCGCTTCTACCGTATAGGAACGCTGATGGGGCGGGCCGTCGGCATGCACAAGCACATATTGGGGCACCTCGCCAAACCGTGCCTGGAGACGCTCCTGGAGACGGGTTTTGTAATCGACACCCGCCTTGCGCCGCGCCGCCCGCTGAATATGCTCCACAACCAGCGCCTCGACCACCCGGCAGGCCTGTTCGAAGCCACCGTCGCAAAAAATGGCGCCTATCAGTGCCTCCATGGCATTGGCGATCAGGCTGCTTTTAAGACGGCCGCCACTGCGCTCCTCACCTTTGCCAAGGCGCATGAAGTCACCAAGCGAGATGGCTTTGCCAATCACTGCCAGACCTTTTTCGCTGACGACTTCGGAACGGATCCGGGTCAACTCTCCTTCCGGAAGATGCGGAAAAGTCCGAAACACGTAATGGCTGACGACCAGCCCCAAAACCACATCACCAAGAAACTCAAGACGCTCGTTATCCGGAACACCGCGATCATTCTGTTCGTTACTGAAGGATTTATGGGTCAGGGCTTCGATAAGCAGCGACGGGTCGCCGAACGTATAATCGATAGTCCTTTCCAATAAAATATCAGGTTTTTCTTCGCACAAAAGGATCCCTCCGCTGATTGCCGTTGCTGGCGCCGCAGCACCATCTGGCGACAATAAAGTATATACGATGCGGCTTGCTTGTCGCAATGCCGACGCAACACCGCAACCTCAACGGCGGACAGGCAATCTTTCCCGTAGCCCTTGATAGGGTGTGCAAGTCAGGCCCGGGCGCGGCTTTTCGCAGTTCTTGCCTTACCCGAAACGGTACATCCTGTGCGGGTACGCCGGGTTGCCGGCGGCCACTGAATGGGTCCTGAAACTATGCAAAAAAACAAAAGGGCTGGCCTTGTATGCCAACCCTTTAACTCACTGGCGCGCCAGGAAGGACTCGAACCCTCGACCCTGTGATTAGAAGTCACATGCTCTATCCAGCTGAGCTACTGGCGCAACATGGTCGGGGCGAGAGGATTCGAACCTCCGACCCCCTGTGCCCAAGACAGGTGCGCTACCAGACTGCGCTACGCCCCGACAAGAACGACACTTCTAGCATGGGCCGGACTTTTTTTCAACACAAAAGACGGCCTAAACAAAGCACCGTCAGCCAGACTCAGTCCGTATCCATCCGGAATATCCGGATGGATACGACATGGTTTTCATAGAGGATGTGGGATAAAAAGCCCTGCCCTCGCCACCCCTGTCGCAAACTCGCGTCAGTTCAGCGCTTTGTGCCACACATTCATGCTTTCCTGGCGTCCGCAGATCTGGGTATTGTTACGCAGGGTACCGCCGAAAAGATAACCGGAACTGGAGAAAGTGATATTCATGCCATAGCTATAGGCCCTGGCGATGGTAAAGACCGTATGGATACCGTCTTCGCGCATGGCTTCCTCCATGCGGGCCAGCAATATCCGCGCGAAACCCTGTCCGCGGTGAGCGGGCAAGGTCGCAAAATCGGTCATCTCGGCATGTCGTGCCTGACAGTCCTTCTCCGCTGAAGCCAAGGCAACCAGGCGGTCACCACGCCAGATACCGAAATAGCGGATATGATCCCGCATGGTTTCGAGCAGATAAGCCGGATCGTGAATGGGGAATGGGTAACTGGCAAACACCTCGCGGTACAAGGCGGCCGCCGCGCCGACCTGCCCTTCGCCGAGCCGGCGCAGTTCAAAACCTTCGGGCAGCACGGTGCTGCCATCAACGGGCCCGGACTTGGCCCGGGCTGCTTCCAACACCTTCTCAACCAGCTCAGGCTTGCGTTCGACACGACGTTCCCGCTGCAGGAACTTGCCCAGCAGCAACCCTTCTTCCCGACCATGAAACAGCTTTGGAATACGCGCTTCGGCGCAGTAGCCGTTTTCCAGAAACGGCTTGCTGATGCCGGCGGGAATCTTGGCAAAAATCTTGGAATAGCCCTCGCGCCGGGCCATGACATCAAGCCGCTCAACGATTTCCGGACAATCGTCGGAGGCGGTCTTCATCAGGTAGATACGCTCACTGTTGGCACCGTGCTGAATCAGGGAGTCACCTATCTTTTCCATACGATCAGTCATCGCCCCTCCTCACCATCCGCTCGTTGTCTTCCGGGGTCAGGGAGATGGTATCGTCATGATCCGCCAACAGCTTCACAATGCCCGTAGCCTGGCATTCGTCGGCCCCCTTGAGTTTAAGTTGCAGGTGGCACTCGGCACATTGGCGGTCGCAGAAAATCGGCTCGTAACTGTTGGGCTCCTGATAGGTTGTGATAACCCCTTCGTAGTTGCGCAACACCACCTTGTTGGTCGACAGGGAGATCAGATAATTGGGATTCAGGGGAATCTTGCCGCCACCGCCCGGCGCATCGATGACATAGGTCGGTATCGAGAAGCCGCTGGTGTGGCCGATGAGGCCCTCCATGATTTCGATACCCTTGCCGACGGGAGTGCGAAAATGGGTCAACCCTTCGGAAAGGTCGCACTGATACAGATAGTAGGGACGTACCCGGTTTTCCACCAGCCGATGTACCAACTCCTTGATGATGCGAGGGCAATCGTTGACTCCGGCCAGCAGCACGGTCTGATTACCAAGAGGGAAACCTGCATCGGCCAGCTTGCGCAAAGCGCGCTTTGACGAAGAGGTCATCTCGCGCGGATGGTTGAAGTGGGTGTTGATCCAGAGCGGCTGATGCTTGCGCAACATGGCGACCAGCTTGTCGGTAATACGGTAGGGCAGCACAACCGGTATGCGGGTACCGATCCTAACCACCTCGACATGGGGAATGCGACACAGTTCGGTCAGAATCCAGTCCAGATAGTCGTCCGAAAGCATCAGCGGGTCGCCGCCCGACAGCAGCACGTCGCGCACCTGCGGGGTATTGGCGATATATTCGATGCCCTGCATGATCGCTTCCCGCCCGGGAATGGAATCCTGATCCCCCACCTTGCGCTTGCGCGTGCAATGCCGGCAATACATAGCGCACAGATTGCTGATATGAAACAGGACACGATCGGGATATCGGTGCGTGATGCCGGGAACAGGACTGTCCTTGTCTTCATCGAGCGGGTCCGCCATCTCCCGGGGATCGACTTCCAGTTCCTGCGGAACCGGAAACGACTGGATAAAAACGGGGTCATTTCGGTAATCTTCCCGATCGATAAGAGACAGGTAATAAGGTGTAATGGCGAGAGGGAATTTATCGAGGGTCAACGAAACGTCCCGACGAAATTCATCGTCGAATACGATACCGGTTATACGTTCAAATGTTTCAATGTCCCTGATTGTGTGTTTGATATGCCAACGCCAATCCTCCCAATGTTTCGCAAATGTCTCATCATTTCCAAATTTACTGGCGATCTGTTTTTGTATTTTTGAATAAATTTTTCTTCTCCTTTCGTATGTGTATATCTTTGTTAACATAATACTTTTCCGGAAAAATGTCAAATTTCGCGAAAAAACTTTAATATCTACGCTAATTTTCTCAATGATATCCGATTTTTTTCATACTTTTTTTGGAACATGAAATATGATTTTGAATCATGCCGGCAGAAAACTGAATCATCACATGCAATCAAATGGATGGCTTGCAGGCACCCGACCCGCCTGCTCCAGCGATCCCGGCTGCCTGGGCATGGTCCCGCCACCATTGCCCAACCTGTTGTTATCAAAATTCCCCTTCAACAAAACAGGAAAGTGATTCAATTTTCACTATGTAAGCACCTATAAAACAAAATAAAAAAAATACCGGGAATTCATGGCTGAACAATGGTAAACACATTTGTTACGGTACCATGTTACTAAATTTCGCGCAAAGACACGGGCCGGTTACAGACTGAACCTTTAAGCATGGCTCCCATCGGAGAAGGGAAATGCTGGCGGCACCCTCAGATGATATTTTTCTTGCGCGCGACCGCCACGGCTTCCATGCGATTGCTCACTTCAAGTTTCTTGAAGATTCTTTGGACGTGGGTTTTGATGGTTTCGATGCTGACGAAGTGAATCTGGGCTATTTCGTTGTTGGTTTTGCCTTCGGCGATATTTTTCAGCACGCGGATCTCGGTCCGGGTCAGATTGTGCTCGGCATCGCCGTCAGAGCCGTCCGCAGGCCGGCGCCATTTGATGGCGAGATTCAGCAGATAGGGCGACATGCACTCCCTGCCCGAAGCGAAATCCTCTATAATTTTGATAAGTTCGTCAATTTTAGTGTTTTTGGCCACATAGCCGTTGGCGCCTTCGCTCATGGCTTCCTGGACATAGTCTTTTTTGGTATAGGTTGAAAGCACGATGATTTTGAGATCCGGCAGGGTCTTGCGCAGTACCCGGATGGCTTCAATTCCGGAAAGACCCGGCATGTCTATATCCATCAGCACCACATCGGGAGGATTCTGGGTGATGGCGTTGACCGCGTCGAAACCGTTATCGGCTTCGCCGACGATGCGGATGCTCTTTTGCGATTCGAGGTACATGCTCAGGCCGATGCGTAGAATCGGATGATCGTCGGCGATAAAGACGGTTACCGGACGTTCCTCGCTCATAAATCCTCCAAGTTGGACACCGTTTATCGTGTGTCACAGGCAATGGGAACCAGGAAACGAAACCTGCATCCCGTCACCTGCTTTCCCGCCCCGTCCAGGTAAGGTGATTCGACCCAGATCCTGCCTCCATGGGCTTCGACGACCAGCTTGCTGAATGTAAGCCCCAACCCTACCCCGCGGCGCTCATTCCCGCCCTGAACGGTCGTGGTATAGAATTTCTGAAAAATCAGTTCCTGTTTTTCCCTGTCAATGCCTTTGCCCTGATCATCAATGGTGACCAGAATGGCGCTCCGGTCCCGTTCATCGCGACAGGGTTCGCAGGTAAGAGCTATGCTGCCTCCGACGGGACTGAAACGAATGGCATTTTCCAGAAGATTCACACAGGTGCGCTGAAGCCGGGCCCAATCCGCAGCCATCTGCATGCCGCCCCGCCCCGGTTCGAAATGGATCCTGATTTTCTTGTCGCCGGCGGAAAAACCGACCTGTCGGATGCTCTCCATGAGGGTCGAATCCATATCCCCCGGCACCTGGCACAAATTCAGCCCGGCACATTCATCCAGAAAAATATCCAGAAAGTTTGAAACCATGCCGGAAAGCTTGTGGGTCGAATTCAGGGCCAGGGATACCAGGTCCTCGCCCCGGTTATTGAGGGTGCCAAGGTGGCGGTCCAACATCAACTCCAGCACCCGCTGAATGGAAAGAATCGGATTGCCCATGTCGTGGGTCAGCATGCCGATGAGATCCTCTTTCATTTTTTCGATCTTTTTTTCCCGGGTAACGTCGCGTAACACCGTAACGTATCCCATCGTTTCCCGCGTCGAGAGGAAAAGTTCCTGGCAGGATGCGTGGGTATAGAATATCTGGCCGTCGGGTTTCATTACTTCAAAGACCGGCGGAATTTCATAGGGTTGCTGCTGCTTCTTGCAGCTCAGGTACTCGCGGAACGCATCGGGACAAGCGAATAGATCAAAGATCGGCCGGCCGACAACCGTCGATGCCTCCCGACCGAACATCGCAACCGTGGCCTTGTTGATCACGGTCACAATACCATCCGGATCCGTTGAGATGATGGAATCGGAAACACTGTTGATGATGTTGTGCAGGTTTTGCTGGTAGGCCCTTTGAGAGAGGTATTTCTGGATCGCCAGCGAACTGATGGTCTTGGCGATGGTGCACATGAGTTTGACTACGGACTGCAGGCGCTGGTAACTCATGACCGGCACTTCATGCAACGCCCTCAGATAACCCGCCACATCCTCGACGCCGATGCGCTTGGCGGCATCGAGGGCCTCCTGAATGGACAACGGTCGCGTCAGCACCTGCCCCATGACCAAAGTGGCTACATGATAGCCTTCGACGATGATCGGCGTGGCGCTGTCCATCAGGCCGGCGTTCAGACACTTGTAGATGAAAGGCTTGCCGATCTTCCGGCCTTCCTCGCCCCCAAAACGGTCGCTGGCATAGCAGCGCGCCCGCCCCTCCGGCGTCGATCGGCAATAGTCCTTGCACAGCCGCGAAAAATTATGCTCACGGGTAATCGGTTGGCCATCGAGATCGACCAGCACCGACGCCACCCGCGTTGCCTCGGTGAAATCCCTGACAATTTCCTCAAGAACGTCCTTTTCAATCAGGTCCAGAAGCTTTATCTGCTGGCACCCCATGCCACCTCCGCCACCGTCTTTGGCCTGGATATCCTTCCAGCAGACCGGCCCCCGATCCGCCAGGCAAGACCGCCGACGTTTCCCGTTTCACGCCGTTTTGATCATCAAAGGGCTTGTGTCCATCCGGAAACTTCGAACAAAAACCAGACCCTTTATTCATAGCACGAGCGACCACCTGACCCAAAATAAAATGTCGTTTGCCAGACATAGGGACAGAGAAAATCACTATATCGAGGGACAAAAATACGATTTGCGGCAACCATCGGCAACAGGGTGATCCTGAAAATCACTATATGGAGCGACAATATTGGCCTTTTGTAGCGATTGTGCACATGAAGCTTCTCGTTTACAAATAGACTACGCGCAAAAAACGACCCGATACACTTTCATCCGTCATGAACGTACGTCAACCGTTCACAAAAAAAGCAGTTTATTTTAATCGCTTTACTTTTAAAACATTCAGGAAAGGAAAACACCATGGCTCCGTGGTCTGTAGCACTCTGCTACATTGCTTCGGCGGCGGTATCATCGGCGCCGCTATCAGCCTGGTGGCACGCACGATGTGGAACCCGGTTCCACCCATATCGATCCTCCCGCGGGCGCCATCGCCGTGGGCACGCTGATTCTCAACCTGGCACACGGCTTTATCAAGTAACGGATCAATCAACCCGGCGGTCGTTAAAAAAACGCGATTACGACCACTCAAAAAAGGAGGCACCATGTCTACCAAGGTTAAAGTTGACCCCACCGTCGCTACCATGGGACCCAGCGAACGCGTCGAAAAAATCAAGGCAAGATTTTTGGCCACAACCCCGGAAATCTGCGCCGAACGCGCCAGACTGATCACCGAATCCTACAAGGAAACCGAAGGCCAGCCCATGAGCCTCCGCCGGGCCAGGGCTCTGGAGAAAATCCTCCTCGGCATGTCGATCTACATCGACGACGACGAACTGATCGTCGGCAACCAGTGCAGCATGCCCCGCTCCGCACCGATCTTCCCCGAGTTTTCCTGTGAATGGCTGGAAGCCGAACTTGATCGTCTGGCCAAGCGTACGGCGGACGTCTTCCTGATCAGCGAAGATGTGAAGAAAACCCTGCGTGAGGACGTTTTCCCCTACTGGAAGGGCAAAACCAACTACGAAATCGCCACTGCTCTGATGAAGCAGGAAGCCATTGACGCGGGCAACGCGGTGGCTTACACCGTCGGCAACTACTACTTCAACGGCGTCGGCCACATTTCCGCCAACTACGGCAAGGTCATGCGCGAAGGCCTTAACGCGGTCATCGCCGAAGCCGAGGCCGCTAAAGAAAACTTCGACTACGCCGACGCTCACCAGATGAAGTCCCTGCATTTTCTCGAGTCGACCATCATCGCCAACAAGGCCGTAATCGCCTTTGCCAATCGTTTTGCCGATGAGGCCGAGCGCCTTGCTGCAGCGCAAAAAGATGCGGCCCGCAAAGCCGAACTGCTCGAGATTGCCCGTATCTGCCGCAAGGTACCTGCCGAACCGGCGGAAACCTTTGCGGAAGCCGTACAGGCCTTCTGGTTCATCCACCTGGTCATTCAGATCGAGTCCAACGGGCACTCCATCTCGCCGATGCGCTTCGACCAGTACTGCTACCCCTTCTACCTGGCCAGCAAAGACTCCATGTCCGACCAGCAGGTCCAGGAAATGCTTGACCTTCTGTGGCTGAATTTCAACGGCCTGAACAAGGTCCGCGACGAAAACTCCACCATGGCTTTCGCAGGCTACCCGATGTTCATGAACATCATCGTCGGCGGCGTGGATCGTGAAGGCAAGGACGCTACCAACGAGCTGTCCCTGATGTTGCTGCAGTGTGCTGCCAACACCAAGCTCTACGCTCCGTCCCTGTCGATCCGCATCCATGAAGGAACTCCGGACGTACTGTACATGAAAGCCGCCGAAATCAGCCGCATGGGCCTGGGCGTACCGGCTTACTTCAACGACCGCACCATCATTCCGGCCCTGCTGTCCCGCGGCCTGACCCTGGAAGACGCCCGCGACTACGGTATCATCGGCTGCGTCGAGCCCCAGGTCGGCGGCAAGACCGAGGGCTGGCACGATGCCGCCTTCTTCAACATGGCTAAAATCGTCGAACTGACCCTCAACAACGGTTACGACAAGCGCACCGGCATGCAGGTCGGCCTCAAGACCGGTGACGTCACCGAAATGAAGAGTTTCGACGACGTCATGGCCGCCTACGCCAGGCAGATGGAATATTTCGTCGGTCTGATGTGCCACGCCGACAACATGGTCGATTTGGCCCATGGCCAGAATGTACCCCTGCCCTTCCTCTCCAGCCTGGTCGAAGACTGCATCGGCCGCGGCAAATCGCTGCAGGAAGGCGGCGCCATCTACAACTTCAGCGGCCCGCAGGGGGTCGGTGTTGCCAATGCCGGCGATTCTTTGACCGCCATCAAGAAGCTGTGCTTCGACGAAAAAGTCATCAGCCTGCCGGAACTCAAGGACATCCTCGACAAAGACTTCGAAGGCGCCGAAAACATCCGTCAGATGCTTGTCAACCGTGCCCCCAAGTACGGCAACGACGACGATTACGCCGATGAAATCGCCGTCGAATCGGCCAACATCTACTGCCGTGAAGTCAATAAGTACCGCAACCCCCGCGGCGGTCAGTTCCAACCCGGTCTCTACCCGGCATCGGCCAACGTGCCCTTCGGCGCCGTGGTCGGCGCGACTCCGGACGGGCGCAAGAGCGGCACCCCGCTGGCTGACGGTGTTTCCCCCATCGGCGGCGCGGACATCTCCGGCCCGACGGCGACGGTCAACTCGGTAGCCAAGCTGGACCATGAAGTCACCTCCAACGGCACCCTGCTCAACCAGAAGTTCCATCCCAATGCCGTCAAAGGCGAAGAGGGGCTGCGCAACCTCATCAACGTTACCGAAACCTACTTCAAAAACGGCGGTTTCCACGTCCAATACAACGTCATCGACCGCAGCACCCTGCTCGAAGCCCAGGACAAGCCGGAGGATTTCCGCGGTCTGGTAGTCCGCGTAGCTGGATACAGCGCCTTCTTCACCGCGCTGGACAAATCGCTGCAGGACGACATCATCTCCCGCACCGAACAGGTATTCTGATCAGCCTGACGGGTGGTGACACCGGGGGCCGGGTCCCAAGGATCCGGCCCCTCCCGGGAGAAGGAAACACCGAAAAACCTGGAGAATGACCATGAACTGGAGACAGAAGGTCCTGGATTTTGACAACATCGGTGATCGCGGAGAAGGCCTCAAGGGGCTGGTCTTCGACATTCAGAAGTTCGCCATTCACGATGGCGGCGGCATTCGCACCCTGGTTTTCCTCAAAGGCTGTCCGCTGTCATGTCCGTGGTGCTCGAACCCTGAATCCCTCGCCGGCAAGCCGGAAATTACGTTCGTCTGCAACAACTGCATCGGCTGCGGCAAATGCCTGGAAGTCTGTCCGGTCGACGCCATCAGGCAGGACGAATCGACTGGCAGGGGACTGATCATCGACCGGGACCGCTGCACCCTGTGCGGGCGATGCGCCAGGCATTGCTACGCCGGTGCCATCAACATCATCGGCCGCTACCTGTCGATCCAAGAGTTGATGGAGATGATCGAGCGGGATCGCAAATTCTACGAACAGAGCAACGGCGGCGTAACCTTTTCCGGCGGCGAACCGACGGCTCAGCCCGAATTCCTCAAGGCAGCCTTGAAGGAAACGCAACGCAGGGGCATCCACACCGCTATCGAAACCAGTTCATTCGTTAAGTGGCCAACCTATGCGTCGATTCTGGAGCACGTCGACCTGGTGCTGACCGACATCAAACACATGGACGACGCCGAACACAAGCGGCTCACCGGGGTTTCCAATATGGTCATTCTCGAAAATCTGCGCAACATCGCCGGCCTCGGCATCCCCGTCAAAATCCGCCTGCCGCTCATCCCCGGCTACAACGATTCGCGCGACAATCTCGAAGCCACCGCCGATTTCGTAAAAGGGCTGAACAACGTGCAATCCCTCGATATTTTGCCTTACCACCGGCTGGGCGAAATGAAATGGGGACAACTGGGGCAGAAATATGCTTTGGCGGGTATTGAAGCATTGACGCTTGAGGAAACGGAAGCCCACGGTCGGCTTTTCAGGGACCGGGGGATCAAGGTCTCCATTGGCGGATAACAACTACGTTGCATCCATCCGGGGTTTCCGGACGAAGACTTGCCGGGCGGCTAAGGAAAGGCCGACCATCAAACAGCTGTTGAGCGACCTGAGCGTGGCCGTCACTTTGTTTGCCGCCAGCCCTGTGCTTGCCGCCCTGTAGACGGCGAGGAGCGGGACAGTTAGGGCTACCAGCTGCAGGGTACCTGTAGCTGGGACAACCGCTTCGGCCAGACCAGGCCCGGTATCTGCTGCGGCGCCAACCGCATGGATAAAACCTCCGTCGAAAAAGCCGTCCGCGCTTCCACCGGCAATGGGGAACTCAAACAGCAGGATGTCATCACCATCGGGGTGTTTCATAACATCAACCCCCACCTCAAGCTTGTGTTGGAATACAACCGCGCCAACGTCGAATGGTTCAATGACGGCAGGCAGGAAGTGGACATCATCGCCCTGGGCACTTTCTTCATGTGGTAAAGGCGTCTGCAACGCAAAACGCCCGGTCGAAATGACCGGGCGTTTTGCGTTGCAATAAAATCGATATCAATCCTGCAGACACTGCAGCAACCCCATGGCCCACAGACAGGAACCACAGGGCTCGGGATTGGTGAAACAGTCCTGCTCGAAATCCTCCTCCTGCACCAGGTCGCAGGGCGCGACCCCGCAATTGGAGCAGTAGGGATAATCGAATTCGACCACGTGCTCGCGGAAAATGCGGAAGTCCTCACTGCGCCAGATATCGAGCAGCGGCTGCCGGTTGACGTTACCGAATACCTTCGGCTTGACCAGGCGATCCCAGTCATTGACCCAGCAGCGGTAATGATGCCACAGGTAATAACAGGGATGCACGTCACCGTTCCAGGAAATAAATGCGGACCCCTTGGTCACGAAGGGGCATTCCCGTTCGTAACGGGGTGTGACGACCGGCAGCTTGATTTCAATGCCCATCGCTGCGGCAACCTGCCGCGCTTCCTCGAAAACCTCCTGGACCGCGGAAACCATGGCCTCGTCACGCCGCAGCAGCTGCATGACATCCATGAAAATATCCTTTTTGCGCGCTTCGGCCCGCATGCGGCCGACCATCTGGTTGACCTTGCGCACCTGCGGATCGACGGTCCGGGGCAGAACCTGCTCTTTTTCCCAGACCATGTAATCGTAGGCCTTGATATCCAGCCCGTCAGCCTCCATTTGCCGCTTCCAGCGTTGGTAAATCTCGACAGCGGCGTCGATGGAATTGTCATAGGCGGTCTGGGCGATACCGGAAATATCGTAAGGCAGGGCGTGACTGACAATGACGAAATCGGCGCCGCGCTCAGCCACCCAGCGCACCGTATCGGGCAACTGGCGAAAATTTTCGCGCATGGCGACAAACTCGGCGCCGATCCTTAGCCGGCACTCCGATTGTCCTTGCCGGGCCTCGCGCAGCACGCGGAAGGCGCGATCCATGTCGCTCAGGTCCTCGCCTTTGCGCACTTTGCTGAAGGTCTCGGGCTTGACGCCATCCACCGAAAGGCAGATGCGATCCAGCCCCGCGTCGACCAGCTTGTCTGCCAGACTGCGATCCAGCATCAGGCCGTTGGACTGAAAACCGACCCATGCATTATCCGGCATTATCTGGCGGGCCCTGCGGATCCATTCGAGAATATGCGGATGCATCAGCGGCTCGCCGATGCCGTTGAGCACCAGCGATTCCAGGAAGGGAAACGCCGCTTCCAGAGCGGCAAAGGTCTGTTGCGACATATCGGCATCGACAACCTTGCTGTCCGCAGCCTGCTTGACGCACATGGGGCAGCGCAGATTGCAGAAAGTCGTACTCTCGACAAACAGTTTGCTCGGGTATTCACGCAGCGCGGGAGATGACGTGCTGGCCATGCCGCCCGCGGATCTGCTATCATGCATTTTCATGGTTCTCATCCTCCGAATCGACTGCTCTTTATGGATGAGCATAGCCGATACATAACAGAAAAACCTTGTCGTGCATCAAGGTTTGCGCGGTATTCATAGCATAAACGCCATCATGACAAAAGGGCAAACCGTCCCGGTTTTTTGCAGGAAACGTATACATCCCCCTTCGAAAAACAAGGCCCCGCAGGGAGTTTTTCATGAAATACCTGATTCTGAGCGCCTGGCTGCTGGTGGTCATGTGCGAGCAATGGCTGGAATGGCTCAACCTTCGTCACCAGCGGCGTCAGAGTGTGTTCGTACCGCCTGCCTTCACGAAGAACTTCGATACCGAAACCGTCAGGCAGACCCTTGCTTACGAAACGGATAAAAAACGTCTGGCTCTGGTCGCACAGGGTTTCATGGCGATGCTTTTTGCGGGGTTCATGTTTGGCGGCGGGATATCGCGCTACGATGGCTGGACCGGTTCGGTGACGGATTCTTTTATCCTGCGGGGCAGCCTGTTTTTCATCGGTCTGACAAGTGCATGGCTGCTGCTGGATCTGCCCTTTTCCTGGTGGCGGAATTTCCGCATTGAAGCCCGCTATGGATTCAATACCATGACGATGCGCCTGTGGCTGACCGATGCCCTCAAGGGCATGGCGCTGTCACTGCTGCTGTACGGGCTGCTGGCCGGCGGCTGCCTGTGGCTGGTGCAGAGCCGTCCGGACATATGGTGGCTGTGGGTCTGGAGCTTTGTCACCCTGTTCGGGCTGCTGTTGATGGTAATCGCACCCTATCTTATCGAACCGCTGTTTTTCAGCTTCGCACCCGTCCAGAACCCGGCGCTGGAACCGCGCATCCGACAACTGGCCGAGCAGGCCGGGATGCGCGCCGGACGCATTTTCCAGGTCGACGCGTCCAGGCGCAGCCGCCACGGCAACGCCTACTTTACCGGACTGGGTCGCCAGAAACGCATCATCCTGTTCGATACCCTGCTGGCACAGATGGATGACGATCAGGTTCTGGCGGTACTGGCGCATGAAATCGGCCACTGGAAACACCGTCACATAACCAGGCGCCTGCTGGGCGGCGCCCTTGTGTCGCTTGGCGGCCTGTTTCTGGCGTGGCTGCTGATCCGCTGGGGCGGCCTGCCGGCCCTGCTCGGTCTGGAAAAGGCATCCTTCCCGGCTCAGGTCGTGATTCTGTCCCTGCTCGCCGGCATCGCCAGCTTTTTCCTGGCGCCTGTCGGCAGCGCCCTGTCGCGTCGCCAGGAATGGCAGGCCGATCGCTTCGCCTGTCAACTCACCGGACGGCCCGCCGATTTGGCGGAAGCACTCGTCAAGCTCGCGCGGGAAAACCTTGCCGCGCTGCATCCGCATCCGCTGTATGTCCGTCTGCGGTTTTCCCATCCGCCGATCGTGGAGCGGGTCGCAGCCCTGCAAAAATTGGCCAGAGCTTCTGCTGAAAACAGATCGACCGCAAAGGAGTCCGTACATGACTGACGTAAAGGATTTTGACGCGCTGGCCACCGGTTGGGACGCCAACCCCCGGATCCGTGAAACGGCCCGCGTATTTGTCTCCCATATCCTGCAACACGTGCCCCTGCCGCCTCGTGCCGAAGCTCTTGAATTCGGCTGTGGTACCGGACAGGCCGGTTTGCAGCTCGCCTCCTTGCTGCATCGCATCGCCATGGTCGACGCCTCGGAAGGCATGCTGGCCGTGCTACGACAAAAAATCGACCACGCCGCCATCCGCAATCTCCACATCCATTGTGGCGATTTTTTGCGCATGGACTTTGGATTACGGCAGTTCGATCTGATCTACAGCCTGATGGCCATGCATCACGTGCAGGATATACCGGCAATCCTTGCGCACACATTCGCGCTGCTCAAACCGGGGGGATTTTTCTGCGTGGGAGACCTGGAACCGGAGAACGGTTCCTTTCACGGCGGGAGCATGGACGTTCAGCGGGGTTTCGACCCTCGGCTGCTGGGAAACCAACTGCGATCGTGCGGTTTTGCAGACGTCTATGCAAAGCGCATGATGGTCATTGAAAAAGCCGACGCCAGGGGAATCCCCAAAACCTATCCGCTGTTTTTCATGATGGCCCAAAAACCCTGACAAACCGGTGATATACGCTGGCTGCGATCATGCTCCGGGTCCGGTTTGCCCGTCATCCCGGGCTTCCCGGCAGCCATCTGCGCCGGCCAATGGAACCGGGCCTGCTTCGAATGTATTGCCGTTTACACGCCGGGAATCCAGGGGTCGAGCTTGTCATGCCCCCCTTCAACCAGTTGCGCGAGCGCATCGGCCACCAGCGGTCGGCTGCAAAGATATCCCTGGTAGCGATCGCAGCCATGGGCCCGCAGAAAGGCAAGCTGCTCTGCTGTTTCCACCCCTTCCGCAACGGTCTGCAGACCAAGGCTGCGAGCCATCTGGATGGTGGCAAGGACAATAGCCGCATCGCCCGGATCACTGCATACGTCCCGTACGAAGCTGCGGTCGATCTTGATTTCATCGACGGCATAACGCTTGAGATAGCTGAGGCTGGAATAACCGGTGCCGAAATCGTCCAGCGCAATGCGCACACCCATCTTTTTCAGTGTCAGCAGCGTGTGGTGGACACGCTCATCTTCTTCCATGAAAATACTTTCCGTCAGTTCCAGATTCAGAAGACCGGGATGAATGCCCCGGGCTTTCAGAATAGCCTCGGTGCGACCGGCGAAATCCTCCTGAAAAATCTGCACCGGCGAAAGATTTACCGCCATGGTGAGGTCCGTCAACCCCGCTTGCCGCCAAAATCGCAGTTGACGGCAGGCCTCTTCAAGTATCCATTCCCCCAAAGGTACGATCAACCCCGAATCCTCCGCAACCGGTATAAAGCTGTCGGGCGGTATCAGCCCCCGTTCAGGATGCCGGAAGCGCAACAGGGCCTCGACCCCCTCGATGCGGCCCGTGAGGATATCGACCTGAGGCTGATAGTGAAGGAAAAACGCCTTGTGTTCCAGAGCGTTCCGCAGGCTGTTTTCCAGATCGAGGCGAGCCCGGATTTTCTGATCCATCTCGCCATGAAAGAACATGAACTTGTCGCGCCCCTTTTCCTTGGCGGCGTACATGGCGGTATCCGTTTTCCGGAACAGGGTATCGAAATCCTCTCCGTCCTCGGGGAAAAACCCGATGCCCATGCTGGCGGAAATGCGCACGGTGTGCCCTTCGAGAGAAAACGGCCGCGTCAGCGCCCCCAGGACTTTATCGGCGATCCTGACCGTATCCTGCGGCCGCTCAAGATCGGTCAGCAGTACCAGGAACTCATCTCCCCCGAGCCGCGAGATAACATCCGCCCGGCGCAGGCACTCCTCCAGACGCCGCGCCACCTGAACCAGGAGCATGTCTCCCAAAGCATGCCCCAGCGCGTCGTTGACCGATTTGAATTTATCCAGATCGATCAGGCAAAGCGCCAGATGACGCTTTGCCCTCTGCGCACGGGAAGCCTCCTGAGCAAACCGCTCGCGCAGCAGCGTCCGGTTACCCAGGCCGGTCAATTGATCGTAATGGGCAAGACACAGAATGTGTTCCCTGGCTCGTTTCTGTTCGGTAATGTCCATGAACAGCGCAACGGTGTTTTCGATCCGACCGGAGACATCGTGCAACGGTGCGGTAAACAGCAGCATGTCGAGCAGCCGGCCATCGCGGCGGCGACGCTGGATTTCCACGCCCCGCAGGGAATTCCCGGATTTGGCGGAGGCCAGATTGCGATGGAACTCCCCCTGCTTTTCCTTGGGGACAAAGGGCGGCTCCTTACCGAGAGACTCCTTCTCCGACCACCCGAAAACCGTCTCGGCGGCCGCATTCCAGAACAACACACGGCCTTCGAGATCGTTGATGATCACCGGCAGGGGTGTGGCCTGAAAAACAGCGGTCAGTGTCGCGGAAGTTTTCTGCAGGCGTTCCTCGGCCTTTTTCCGGGCCATTTCCTTATCGAAGGTATTCAGCGCGAAGGTGATATCACCGGCCATCTCCTCGAGCACCGCAACCATGTCTTTTCCGAAAAAGTCATCCGTGGTGGAATACAGATTCAAGGTGCCGAAAATGCTGTCTCCCCGGTAAAGCGGAAACAGACCAAAAGAACCGATGCCGCAGCGACGGAGTACACCCTTGACACGCTCATCGGATGCCCCCGCAGCGGCCTGATTGCAGATCACGGAACCTCCGGAAAGCAACGTCCGCGGAGCCTCTTTACGGCCTCCGAACTCATGCAGGGTATGCTCGGGGATCACGTCAAGCAAGGCGGGATCGGCACCGCAGGAAGCAGCAACGGAACAATTCTCCCCATGCGGTGCAAAAACGGTTATCAGGGCCATGCACAGCCCCCCAGTTCCACGGCAATATTGCAGATATCCTCAAACAGCGCCTGCTTGTCTACGTGCCGGACAATCGCCTGGTTGGTCTGACTAAGGACATTGTAAAGCCGGGTAAGGTTCTGGATACGCTGCTCGGCGTGCTTGCGCTCGCTGATGTCGCGAATGATCGATTGGCACCAGACGCGTCCGTCAGCTTCCACCCTCCGGGCGCTGACCTCCACCGGAAAACAGCTGCCGTCCGCCCGCCGGTGAACGGTATCGAACAGCACCCCGCCATCGTAAGCATCCTTCCACCTCGCATCGAAATCGCCCAGCGTATCCGGAGCCCGCAGTTCGCGGACGTGCTTCCCGATCAGTTCTTCGCGAGGGTAACCGTAACTGCTGATGGCGCGGTCGTTGGCCTCGACGACCGTGCCCTCGCCATCGAGCAGCAGAATGATATCGTTGGCAAACCGGGTCAAATACTCCAGGTGCTTGCGCAGCGCCTGCCTCTGCAGTTGTTCCCGGAGTCTGGCCACGGCGAACCCCGCCATCTGCTGTCGCCACCACAGCACGATGCCGGCGGCCGAAGCCGCAATCAGAAACAGCACCGCCATGCCTGAAGCGGCACCGAGACGCTTGAGAGGTCGCTCGACTTCGACACGGTTGACCTTGGCCAGAACCAGCCAATCCGAATCGGGCACTTTTTCCAGCACGGCGAGAACCGGCATACCGTGGTGATCCACAATATCCGCCTGCCCTTGCCGCAAAGCACGCAAAAAAAACGAATGGAAAGACTCGCCTTGTTGGTCAGGGTTGACAACAGGTCCCCGGCCAGCATCCCTCGACAGCGGAACCCCCAGCGGAACCGCGCCCGCCTCACGCTGAACCAGGAAAGTTTCGGCGCCTTGAATATCGGCGGGCAACCATTGGGGATCGGGAAACAGCTCGTTTTCGAGAGCCATGCGAAAAACGAGAGCACCGAAAACTTCCGCACCGGAAGCAACCTCGGCATGCAACGGCACAACGAAATCGACAACCTGCGGACATCCGTCTTGCGGAACATATGCGGCCGAAAAAATCGGACGACCCTGCTGCAGGGCTTTTTTCAGCAACGCATTTCCGGTAAAAACCGCTTCATGGTCCGATCTTCCAACCCGCAGAACGCCTCGGCTGTCAAACAGCAGCAGGGCATGGTACCCGTACGCCTTGCGAAAGGCATCCAGCCTGCGGAGGATACGCTCCGGGGCCGCGGTTCTACCTGCGGGATCCGCCAGCCACGCCCTGAATGACGCCATGACAACCGGATCGTAGGTAATGGTCCGGGCATCCCCCAGCCGCTCCTTGCGCCACGCATCGACCTGCCGGGCCTTCAAGCCGGCCACATTACGCAATGCGGTGCGGGCATTGGCACGCACGGTCCGCGATGCCTGCAGATAGACAGCGGCCCCGGACGCGGCAAGCACCAGGATCATGACCAGAAATATTCCCAGCGGCGCCCAGGGACGAAGGTAACTGGTGGAAGAAAGACCTTTACGGTCCGGGGAGTCCGCGGAAGCACCGTCCAAAAGCGCCGCCGCGACCGTACCTTTTGCGGCATTGCTGCGCATGGCCACGTAGAAAAAGACGGCGGTCCCCAGCACAAACACCAGCCCCTTGACCGTTTGCCACACAATAATTGAGTCAAAGCCGGAAGAAAACCGCCCCAGAAAAAAATCCGTTCCGAGAATCCAGGCGGAGCCGAGAAGAAGATAAAGGCCGATGGTCAGCGCTATGTTTTTTCGTGCTGCGGACATGTGACCTTTTCAAAAGAGGAAGCAGATCAATTTCCAGTGGCAACCACAGCGGAGTCCCATAACGATCCAAAAACCGCGACTGAACCATGTAGAACCATCAAACTTCGTTCAATAATAAATGCTACACGACAACAAATCAAACATCGGCGCAAGCTTTTTCCCGCATTCACGAGACCACCATCATGGACAATGCTAACGAAAGCAGATCCATTGGCGGATTTAAGGCAAGGCTGGCGATGCCTGTTGATGAACACCGCTGAGGTGCAAAGGGACCACCTCGGAAGGGAAAGTGGTTCATGTAAAAGCGGAAGACAGGGGTTTGTGCAGCAGGATGACATCCTGGCCAATGAAAAAAATGTCGCAACCGGCCTGCTCCGCCCACCAGGCCAGGGTCCGGCTGGAAAAAAAACAGACATGGGTGGGATCCCGTCTGTAATGCCAGGTGGCGAAGGCCGCCCGGTCGCATATCAGCTTGGTCATCAGGCCCAGCCAGCCACCGGGCCGCAGCAAACCATGAAGTTGCGCAAGGACCGCACCGGGCCGATAGAGATGTTCCGCCACCTCGCTGGCGGTAATGAAGTCGTAACGCCCCTGCAGCACTCCACTGTCCGCCGCATAATAGGGATCGTAGAGAGCCATGTCATACCCCGCCTCGGCGAACATCAGCGACAGGGTCGGCCCGGGCCCGCTGCCAAAGTCCAATCCCCGCGCCGGGACCGGGACACGCTCTCGCATCGGTTCGAACAACCGCGACAGAAAGCGGCGGTAGCCCCTATCAGACGGATCGTTTTCATGCAGGTCATAGTGGGCTTTTTCCTCAGCCGGAGACAGACGGTCCGCTGGCGGAACAAACACAAGATCGCAACGGCGGCACTGACGGTAGGAACGGCGCTCGTCCCGATGGTAAAAATCAGTGTGCCCATGGCGGCACAGCGGGCAGTCTATCGACAATGGATACTCCGCAGAGGGAAAATGAACGCCTTTTGGCATACTATCGTATCGATCCGAAAACTGCGGATAAACACAGCATGGTTTCCGTACGGGAAGCAAGAAATTTATCTAGTATCCATCCGGAAACTCCGGACGGATACAGCGTAGTTTTCATATGGGAAACGAGCAATTTTTCGTTGTGGCAAGGAAATCAAGGGGTTGCGCGGAGGCGTACATCGGTACGCCGCACAAGCAAGCCTGCGGATTGACGCCGCCACGGCGGAAAAGGGCCGTTTCCGGATGGAAACTAAATGACAAGATTGAACAGGTAACCGACGAGCAGGATACCCACTCCGACGACGCCAATGAAGGTTGCGATGAGCCTCGGTTTGAGGACCTTGCGCAAAATCACCATCTCGGGGAAGGACAGAGCGATGACGCTCATCATAAAGGCCAGCACCGTACCCAGCGCGGCGCCCTTGCCGAGCAGCGCTTCGACCACCGGAATCATGCCGGCGGCGTTGGTGTACATGGGGATGCCGATCAACACAGAAACCGGCACCGACCACCAGGCGCTCTTGCCCATGATACCGGCCATGAAGTTTTCCGGCACGAAGCCGTGAATAGCAGCCCCGGCCAGAATGCCGATGACCACATACAGCCACACCCTGCCGACGATGTCCCGCACGGCGTCGAGGCCGAAACCGACCCGCTCTTCCCAGGTCATGGTCGTGTCAGGTGTTGCCGCGGCGTTGGCATGCATTTCCCGCACCCAGTCTTCCACATGACTTTCCAGTTTCAAGCGTCCGATGGTCCAGCCCGCTACCGTGGCGATGACGATGCCGGTAACGAAATACAGGGTGGCCACCTTCCAACCCAGCAGGCCGAACAGCAGCACCAGGGCAATTTCGTTGACCATCGGGGCGGAGATAAGGAAGGAAAAGGTTACCCCCAGCGGAATGCCGGCGGTGACGAATCCGATAAACAGGGGAACTGCCGAACAGGAGCAAAAGGGCGTTATCACACCAAGAAGGGCAGCCAGCACATTCCCGGTGCTTTCGCGCCTGCCGGCGAGGATTTTGCGCGTCCATTCCGGCGTGATGAAGCTGCGCAATATGCCGACGCCAAATACGACCAGAACCAGAAGCATCAACACCTTGGGGGTATCGTACAGGAAGAATTCCACCGCCGATCCCAAATGCGATTCCGCCCGCAACCCGAACAGGTCATAAGTCAGGAAACGTGAAAGGGGTAAAAGCTGGCGATAGAGCATGAACCATGCGACCAGCAACAGGCCGATTTTAATGCCGAGAAATTTACTGAAAAAATTGTTTGAAAGCGTGTCTTCGGTTACCGGAGACGCGCCGGATTGATTGTTCATGGATGAATCTCCTTCGGGTTTTGCACCGGGGTCTTTAAAATTTGGGCAAACGAAATGCGTACCCCTCGCCCCGGCTTGTATTGACGTATCGCTCTTATTCAGAGGATGCGCTACCACCATAGGCCATCGCCAGCACTTCGACCGGATGGTAAACGGGATATGGCAGGCAGTGCTTGAACTGCAAACGGCAACTCATGCAGTCCGTGACGATCGCCTGCGGATTATGAGCGTGAAATTTTTTCATCAGCGGTTCGCCCAGATCCAGCGACTTTTCATGGAAATGCTCTTTGAAGCCGAAAACCCCGCCCATGCCGCAACAGTCGTAATCGCTGCCGACGGCCTCGATGTCCAATTCCGGAATCAGTTTCAAAAGATCGAGGTAGGGACGCCCCATTTTCTGCTCCCGCAGATGGCAGGGAGCAAAATAGGCCATACGTTTCGGGATCGGTGCAAAATCGGTGGCGAGTTTGCCTTTATCGAGGAGATTTTTCAGGTAAACGCCGAAATCGAAAAGATGATCAGCCAGTTCAATCCGCGCCATGGGATCGATGCTGGCAAAATAGCCGTCATCCTTCAGGAGATGATGATACATGTTCTTTTTCAGATGCCAGAACTGCCCTTCTCCCTTTTCCGGGGCGGGCACCTTGAATTCATCGTCGGCCGCGTTCACCGATTTCTGAAATGTTTCTGAATAATAGGCTTTTTCCTTGAGCAGTTTTTTCAGAAAAAAACCGCAGGTGGGACAGGAATAAATCAGGTCGTTGCCGGCTTGACAGGTTTCGAGTAATTTTTTCATGTTGGCCTCGGCCAACTCCAGGGTACGTTTTCGGTCCCCTTCTGCCAGAAACGGCATGCCGCAGCACTGTTGGGGCGGGACAAACACCGTCGCTCCGTTGTGTTCCAGGATCTCCACCACGCTGCGCCCGATGGCGGGAAACAGATAGCCGGCGGTGCATCCGGCAAAGTAGGCAACCTGATGATTGCCTGATCGCTGCCGGTCCAGTCCCCGGCGCTTTGCCCACTGGAAGAAATTCTCCTTTGGAAAAGAAGGCAAATCCCGATCGGGGTGCAGGCGGAGGGCTTTACGCAGCAGGGGGCCGGAGACCTTGTTCGATTGCAGCGCCTTGACCAGATCGGGAAAAGCACCACACAGCCGGGCCATGCGCGGAACATCGTTGAGCAACCGGGTCGCCAGCGGCATCCCTTCCCGTTCGATAAAGCGGCTCTTGGCCTCCATGACATCCATGGGGATTTTCTGGCAGGGGCACAGCCCGCAGAGAGTGCAGAGTTCGGCCAGATAGCGGAGCTGTTCTTCCGTTATGGGTATGCCATCCTCATGCTCTTGGTCCCAGAGCTTGTAAAGCTCGAGAAAAAAGGCGCAATCTTCTTCCATCATGGTGCGGCAGGTATCGCAATCGGCACACAGTCGCATGACATCGCGAAGGATTTTTTGCGGGGTCTGTTTGTTCTTCTCGTCCGGGCTGTCCATCGTTTCACCTTTCTCCCATGGGGGACAATCTATATCCCTTTTTTCGGATATATTGACCGAAAATATTTATGAGCAGTACCTTTTTTCCATGGAATCCAGAAGATTTTTGCGCGCCATGGCTCCTTCCCGGGTATTCGGAAGGTGACTTTCAAGCATGTCCAGCAACTGGTCCACCAGAGTGTCGTGCCCCTTGGCCAGGGAATAAAGAACCCAGGTTCCGTCACGACGGTCTTCCAGCAGGCCGGCGTTTTTTAAAACGGCCAGATGGCGTGAGACTGTCGATTGCGGCAGGTCAAGAACCTGCATGATCTTGCACACGCACACCTCGCCTTCGAGGAGAAGGCAGATAATCTGCAACCGTGTCCGATGCGCCAATGCCTTGAATAGATCCGTCGTTTGCTTCAATTTAACTCGCTTTTAAAAAATTCAGCCAACTTTTCCCGAATTTCATCACGCACCCGCCGGTAGACGGCAAGCACATCTTCGCTGCTTCCGGTGGCTTTGGGAGGGTCGTCAAACCCCATGTGCAACCGTTTGACTCCGCCCATGAAGAGCGGGCATTTTTCATTGGCGTCGCCGCACAGCGTGATAACGTAATCGAAACTCTGGCCATCATATTTATTGAGATGATCCGAGGTTTGCGTGGTGATGTCGATACCGGTTTCGGCCATCACCTGCACCGCCTTTGGGTTCAGGCCATGCGGCTCGGTTCCGGCTGAAAACGCTTTGATTTTCCCTGCAAAATCATGATTGACCAATCCTTCGGCCATCTGGCTGCGACAGGAATTTCCAGTGCAAACAAACAAAACGCGCTTCATGAAATCTCCGGAGGTTCGCTGAAAAACATTGCCTGCCCTTTTCTGACAATGTTGCTGCAATGATGCATCCTCATAAAACCCTTTGGCCTTGCCCTGTTCGATACGACCGGCGGGTAAAATATCCGCGGATCTTTACCCTCGAAGGCATGGAGCAACCATATAATATCCTTATATCCGGTTTTTGGGATTTATTCAAGCACAAATCACATACCTGGAGGAAGAACGCCTGTCCCATTGACTAAAACAGCATGGCCCAAAGTCTCCGCAATCCGCGCGACTGCGCTTTCTTCCGTCAGCGGAGCAAAAGAATCTGTACACGTCGGATCAAGATGGGTTATCAATATCCGTCCAGAAACTCCGGATGGATACCATCCATAGTCGCCTGCTTTGCCCTGCTTAATAACACTGACCCTTGACACCTCTTACGGATGTTCAGAACCGGGTCTTGAAAAATCTGCTATCATAAAGGGCATGACAGCGTGGAAATGTGACATTATGTCTTTTCCCGACTTTTTTATATAAAACATGAACTCTCTGGTATCCATCTGGAAACTCCGGATGGATACAGGTTAGTTTTCATATGGGAATCGAGCAATTTTTCGTTGTGGCAAGGAAATCAAGGGGTTGCGCGGAGGCGTACATCGGTACGCCGCACAAGCAAGCCTGCGGATTGACGCCGCCACGGCGGAAAAGAGCCGTTTCCGGATGAAAACTCTCTGGTTTTTCAACCCCGGACAAATCGGATCCATGAACAAAGTTCTCATCATTTCAACCAATGCAAAGGCAACGGAGGCCTACCGCAAGGCGGTATCGACTTTGGGTTCGGAGTGTGAAGTCGCCAAAAGCATCGAGGAAATGCAGCAGATCCTACGGAACAGGCCCTTTAACGGCTTGATTCTGGATGTATTGACAGCGGTACGCGCGCCCCACAAGGACAAACCGACAATCCAGCGGTTTTCAGAAATCTATCCGACGTTTCGTGCGCGATGGGATGAAAAAAACCGTAAAATCCGCGGCATGGTCCTGGGACGCAGTCTGGACAAGGCCGACCCTCTGGGAGCCTTTCTGGAAATGTTCTGCCGTCACCGCCCTGCGCGGGTATGCCGGGTCACGCCCCGATATCGAATCCATTTCAACGTTTTGTTGAGCAGGGACGCGAATTGCGCCGAGGCGCAGGCGGAAAAAACCGTCACCCTCGACATCTCTCGGGGAGGCTGCTTTTTAATATCAAATCAAGACTGGCAGGGCACGAAAACGGCCTGGGTGCGCTTCAGGGACATACCCCGGATTCCGCCGGTGCAGGTTGAAATACGCCATTTCTGTGCCTGGGGACATGCCATGCAGGTGCCGGGAATCGGTGTGGAATTCCAGCAGATGGATCCGCTGCATCTGGAAACTATCTGCAGACATTTCCCGATATCCACGGCAACGGACTTATGAAAAGAGCCGATACGCTTTTTACCGGAACCGGAAGCCCGGGACATTGCCTGCAGCGCTGGAAGCTACTGAAAAAGAAAAGTAAGTGGTTGGCCAAATGGCATATAAATGCTATTGTGCGCCGTTGAAAAACCCATGGTTCGAAAAGCGCGGGCGGCATGCATGCGCCCATTCATCCAATGATCAACATGGCCGATTCAGGGCATGTCACATATAAACTATGCGTAAAAAAAATTCATTACCATCGGATGGTCCGGGCGGTTGGCGAGGTTTTCAGTCCGGGTTGCAGAATCAAGGCGGAATGCGGCTGAACGTACGCAGGAATCCACAGGTTGGGTCATTGCGCAAACGTCGCATCGGCAGAAAAATCTGCGCCTTCGCCCTTATGTTTTCCGCGGGAGTGTTCGGCTGCCAGTCGCTGATCAAGAGTGACGTGGCCAAAAACATGGTAACTGCTACCGCAGCGGCGCCCGTGCCGCAAAGTGCCCCGGCAATCTCCGGCAAAAACGATATTCGCAGACTGCTGGACCGGCAGTCTTTTGACAATCTGACCGATGGACGTCTGCAACTGCACCTCGGTCAGCAGACCCTGCAGATCGAGACCAGCCTGGACCAGGACCTGCAGAATTACCTGCTGTCCAACATGGACCGCAAAAATTCCCGGGATATCGGCATCGTGGTCATGGATGCCGACACCGGCCGCATCCTTGCCATGGCGGGCTATGACAAGACCGGAACCGCCGGCAATCCCTGCCTGCGCAGCAACTTCCCGGCCGCGAGCATTTTCAAGATCGTAACCGCGGCTTCGGCGGTAGACATTTGTAACTACTCCGCCGATTCAACCATGCGTTTCAATGGCTACAAACATACCCTTTACAAGCAGCAACTTACCCAAAAGGTCAACAAGCACACCAACACGGTTTCCTTCAAAGAAGCCTTTGCACAATCAATCAACCCGGTTTTCGGGAAACTCGGGGAGCACAGTCTGGGAAAAACGGTCCTGGCGAGAACCGCCGAAACGTTCCGGTTCAATGAAACCATCGACTTTGACATGACCCTGCAGCCGAGTCACTTCCAGATCACCGACGATCCTTACAACTGGGCTGAAATCGCCAGCGGCTTCAACCGCGATACCACCATTTCCCCACTGCACGGGGCGATCATGGTATCCGCGGTCCTGAATCAGGGGCGTAGCGTGAAGCCATCCCTTGTCGATCGCATACTCGACAGTAAAGGCAATCTTCTCTATCAGGGCAGGCAATCCCCCGATTGTCAGATCATGTCCCCGAAAGCGGCGGCGGTTCTCGGCCAGATGATGGAAGCCACCATCACCTCGGGCACGGCCCGCAAATCATTCCAGGGCCACGATAAGGACGAGACCCTGTCACAGCTTCAGATCGGTGGCAAAACCGGGTCGATGGACAACCAGACCCACGACATCCGCTATGACTGGTTCGTCGGTTTTGCCAGAGCGCTGAGCGGCAAGGCCAATCTGGCCGTCGCCGTCCTCGTGGCCCACGAGGATTACATCGGCACCCGCGCCGGCCAATATGCGCGCATGGCGATGACTCAATATTTCAAGAAAATGTTCAGCACCGCCGCGGATCGATCCGCCACCGCCGGCATCCTCAAACATGCTGAAACGGCAGGGAATCAGCCGTAACGCAATGCCTTTGCATGGTTTCGCATGTGGAAAGGTAATTCTCATGAGCTGCTGAAAGCAGATTTTCATCGAGAACAATGGTGGTGTAATCGGATTTTTGGGAAAGAATCTTCCCGGCCTTGATGTTGGCGGAAGGGTCGCCGTGCTTTTCCTGCCCGGTGTATCTGAACGTGGAGTAGGTTGACTGCAGCTTTGCCTCCAGATCCAGCCAGGCCGACAGTGCCTCCAGCAGCCTCCCGGGGCGCTGGATCATATCCCCGGATTCGATAAAAAATCCCGGGATCTTTGTCCGTTTTGCGTAATTGCCAAGGGTTTGCAGCCGTTGATTGTAATAGCTGAAAACCGCAACCGGATCGGTATGCCAGGCTACATTTTTCAGCGTATGGCCCATATGGATAATGCTTTTTACCGCTTCGGCCGGCGGCCTGAGCAGGAATATTTTTTTGATATGGGGATGGTCGCATATGCTGGGGGAAAGGATTTGCGCATCGTGCAGCATTTTATCCAGCGCAAATCGTCCGACAGGGCTTTTTTCCCCACGCTGCTGGAGCTGGTGCCGCAGCCAGAGAAGATCAACAGGAGTTTCATAGGACTGGTGCATCTCGGCATAACCGCAAATACGGGGATGACTGCCAAGAATATGCGAGAGCAGCGTCGACCGGCTTCGCATGTGGCTCAGAATGAATACATAGTCCTTTCTGCCCCATAAAACCCAGGGATGCCGTAAACTCTTACAGACAAGTTTTTTAAGTTTTTTCCGAAACTTCATCTGTTTCATCCAAAATATCCGTTCCAATCACCGGCAAAGCTCCGGAGGACAGGATTTCCGGTGTGCGGACACTGTATCCGAAACGCGCCGCCCGTTTTTCAAAACATCGCGCGAAACATACGGCTTTTATTCCCCAGCCCCTCACACCCTGGCAGTCTGCGTGCCACTGTTGCAGGTATTTTGCATTGATGTCGGTGCGAACCTGCTGATCAAAGGGAAACCTGTCGACACCGAGCCAATCGCAAAGCTTGTCAACATGAAACGCGGGACACCGGACAAATTCTTCATAACGCAGGATCCGCACATGATCAAGCATGACCATGTCCAGGATAAATCGCTCATGACAACGCAAATGGTGTTCAATGAGGGCGGGAATACTGGAATGACACCATTTGCGGGTTGCATAAGCTACCGCAAGCGGATGGCGCAGCACAACGATAAACCGGCTGCCGGGAAACAATTTCTGCAAAAACCGGGTGCGCACCAGATTCGGCGGAGATTTCTCCAGAAGCACGGGTTTGGAGACATCCCAATGCGGCCGCCACTGTTTGTACAAAAGCGTGGCGTTTTCAGGCGTGGCCAGGGGATGGTCATCCGCCATACAGCTGGCCTTGTGGAATCCGAAACGACCCGGACCGCCGAACACCCTGGCGGCAGGATAAACCGTCTGCAGATGCTGCCCTTCGTCTTCCGGCACGCCGGTATCCCGGAAACCGGAAATATCCGGGTGCGAGCGCAGGATATCGTGCAGCAGGGAAGTGCCGCTGCGATGCAGACCCGCGATAAACACCATGCGTTTTTCGGATATTTCGGCGTCATGCGGCATGGCATTCCCCCATTACACGGTCAGCGTCGCCGTGAAACCTGCCAAGGGTTTTTCGGGGTAAAAACTGTGAACGACGAGATGTTCAGTGGCGGCAAGCGTCGCGCAAAACCCGAACCAGTTCTCGTACAGCGCCATGACCTCCGAGGGGGCACTGTACAGGCGACTTTTTCGGCCAAGCCGCCTGTAGCGCTGGCAAAACAGACGGAAACGCCCGCTGGCCAGGAGGCGCCATGTTCTGCGACGCCGCTGCAGACAACGTCGGCAAAGTACCTCCGGGCACTCCCGGAGTGTCAATATAAGCAGTTCGCCACACGATGCCAGCATGCCGATGATCGGATCCGACGCATAATCGGGAAAACCCTGGTCCATCAGCCTCAGAATATCGTAATGCAGCACCAGATTGGATATTTGCGTCTCAGGCGAATCGGACATATGCATGGCATCCCTGAAATGCCAGAATGCGAGGTCACCCATTTTCAAACGGTTCTGCAAATCGGGCAGCAACCCCCGCCGCAGTTTTTTCATCAGGGTTGTTTTGCCAGCGCAGGACGGTCCGGCGACAAGGATAATTCTGCCGATCTTGTGCCTGCGGCCTCCGAACTTCTCAACTTCCGGGAAAGCAGAGATTTTTTGTTCCATTGAGAGATTTTTCCCATTAAAATACCGGGTGTCCAGCGAAAACGGTCATCCGATCCGGTCACAAACCTGACATTATAATTATCGATATAACGGATCGATTCTTATTTAAAGATTTCCCATTGTCAATAAAATTGCCGCTTTGCCACCAAGCACATGGGTCAGCAGCAGGCAGCGGCGCAAATCGGAATGATTGAGGGGTTTCACATGATCAGTCAGGCCATTCTGTTGCTCACACATCTGGCGGCGCCGCGTCATTGCCATGAATTCAACAGAATACATGAAACCCTTTCATCCTTCACCGACATATTCACCCTGTTTCACTGCAATGACGGGATCAAACCGGATTTCCCCGGCCAGGTTTATCCGTTCACAACGCCGGATATGCAACAACTGGGCTTTCCCATGTTCCGCGACACCCTGGTTCCCGGCAGCACCCACTTTCCTGTCATGGCTTTTGCGCGACAGCGCCCAGGCTACGACTATTACTGGGTCATCGAATACGACGTATGGTTTCGCGGGGACTGGAATGTCCTGCTCGGTCATTTTTCATCCAGCAAGGCGGATCTTCTCACCTGTCACATCAGAAGCTACGAAGACGAACCTAAATGGTGGTGGTGGGGACTGAATCACCCGCGACATCACATTCCCCTTACGCGGCGCTATCGCAGCTTCAACCCCGTGTACCGCATCTCCGGTCCGGCGCTACGCTACGTCGACCAGATGCACCGCACCGACTGGAGCGGGCATTACGAAGAGTTGCTCCCCACCCTGCTGTTCCATGGCGGCTACCGCCTGCAGGACTTCGGCGGCACCGGACAATTCGTGAATCCCCAGGACAGGAACAGATTTTATATCGACAGCACCTGCGACCGGAAGGGCCGGATGAAAACCGGAACCATGCGTTTTCGCCCCGTTTTCACAAAGCCCGGATGGCGAAAAAACAAACTCTATCACCCGGTAAAAATCTCCGACAACGGCAAGCGCATTCCATTTTTACCCTTTTAAAACCGTCTTGGTATTGACGCAACACAGGGGAGGCCCGAAGCAGACATGACGTCGAAAATCGCCATATTGACCCATGAGAGGCAACAATTCGAATCCGTCTCCTACCTGCTGCATCCCTTGCTCAGCCTGTGGGCGAAGTCGGGAATTGAAATTGTGGTTCTGCGCGGCCCAAAACATTATGAGCCGGCCGATGCTCTGTTCATGCACATAGACCTGACCGTCATCCCCGAAGAGTATGAACATTTCAGCCAACGCTACCCCGTCGTCATCAACGGCCTGGTCAAGGACATATCCAAGCGTCATATAAGCACCCTGATCCTTGGCCGGAAGGACAACTACCAGGGCCCGGTCCTCGTTAAAACCAACCGGAATTTCGGCGGCGGCATGGAAAAACGGCTGGTGCGGCGCACGCCGTTTTCCCGTCTGGCAAAAAAGCTCCAAAAACGCCTGCCCTGGTACTGGAAAAAGCACCTTTCCCCCGACAACTACCCCATATTTTCCGGTCCGGGGCAGGTGCCCAAACCGGTCTGGTGGAACAGGCATCTGGTCGTTGAAAAATTTCTGCCTGAACGGGAAGGCAATCACTTTGCCCTGCGCCAATGGGTATTTTTCGGCGACCGTGAAATGAGCCAGAGAGTCGTTTCCCCCAATCCGATTGTCAAGGCACGCAATATTTTAAGCCGGGAGACCGGCATTGCGATCCCCGATGACTTGCGCAAGCGCCGCAAGGACCTTGGTTTCGATTATGGAAAGTTCGATTTCGTCCAGATCGATGGGCAAACCATTCTCCTGGATGCCAACCGCACCCCTTCATTCAACATCCGCACCCCGACGCCGGCCCAAGCTGCCATGCTGGAACATCTGGCCGCGGGGGTTTTTGCGTACCTGCCCTCCCGCGACAGGTTTACCCCCGTGCAGGACAACGCCGGCCGCGAGGACAGGTCGTGAAGCCGAGACTCTTCCCTGTCCGGTCCCTGGACGCCATCTACGGGGAAAAGCTGGCCTTCTGCCCGCGTCCGACGCCAGGTTTTTGCCACTGGTTGCCGCAGGATCCACTAACCCTGGAGATGCTGACCGGCGGGATGTTGACCGTATCCGGAAGCATGCCCGTAGTGTGCGCCGCAAGCGTTGCCACCCCCGCAGGCCTGCAACTGTTGCGGGATGCCGGTTTTCCCGAGCCGCGCACACTGCTTTACAAAAACAATGCAGAGCATGAGCGTCTGTGCGCCATATTACTGGATAGAGGTTTCAGACTGGCTTTGCAGCACGCCCCCTGCCCGGCGGAAAGGAATTCTGAAAAATACTGGATCGATCCGGATGTGCTTCGTCTGCTCAACAACAAGGGGCGTCTTTCGGATTTTGTCGATCCACCGTATTTGCCCGAGCGCCGCGTCATGCCCCCGGCGCAGCTGGGTCGTTCGCCGTTTATCCGCAACCTGCCGGTGGTCATAAAAGTCGCAACCTGCGAAACCACGGGAGGCGGTCGGGACATCAGGATCTGCCGTACCCCGAAGGAAGTTCGTAAAGCCTGGAATGATTTCAGGCATTGCTCCCAGATTGTTGTAGAGGCATTTTTGTCCATTCGCCGTAATCTTTGCCTGAACTACGCCATTGCTGAAAAAGGTGAAATCACTTATCTCGGCAGCAGCGAACAGATTGTCGATCAGAGGGGAATTTATTTCGGCAACTGGCTTGAAACCACGGATCCTGCCCCCGCTGCCGCGATCGACGCCGGAAAGCGCATTGCCAAAAAAGGCCGCGACATGGGCTACCACGGCTGCGTCGGCATGGATATGGCCATCCTGAAGGATGGTGGAATACGTATTTACGATCTTAATTTCCGCCTCAACGGATCGACGCCCGCTCTTTTACTGGCGTCCGAAATCCGCAGGAATTTCTGCTACCCAATGATGCGCCTGGCAGGAATCCGATGCGGTAAAGGTTTCACGGCCATGATCGAGGCCATTTACAGAGCGATGCACAAAAGAATGTTCGTCCCCCTGGTTACCTGCGACCCCCGATATACCGGAATGCCTGAGGCACCGGCCCGCGCCAGCGGACTGATTCTGGCCCGGAACCGCGCGCAGGCTCAGGAATACTGCGCACAGTTGCAGGCCATGGGGCTCGAAGTAATGTCTCCCGGCAATTCGTCAAGCCTGCAAACATACTGATGGATGGCAGAAGCTGCCCGGGCATTCCTTGAGAAAAGCCCGCACATGCGGGCTTTTCTCAAGAATTGGGCAAAGAAATATCCGTTCAGATCATCTGCCGGTACTTTATCAGAGTCTGGCAGCTTCGGTGGGCAGCCAGGTAACGGGCATCCTCTCCATAGTTGGTGGGATAAACCAGCGGCACCGGCTGGTGATTGAGTTCTTCATCGACGTTTACAAAGGTAAACAGACAGGAGTTGGATAACGCCTTGGTAGTACGATCACGGCTGATGCGCTCGATATTGGCCTCCACGCAGATCAGGCTGCCGCTGGTATAGACCACCCGGGCGGTATAATGGAGCTTGTCCCCCATGCGCACCGGATGGAAGAAGTTGATGCGATTGACCGCCGCGGGAATGGGACGGTCGGGCGCCACCTGCTCGGAACAGATCGACGCCAGCTCATAGGCTCGGCGAATCAGGTACCCCCCGAAAATCTTTTTGGGTACATTTTCCTGCTCGGGATACATGCGCTCCCAGGCATCCGCGGTAAGCCGACTGGCCAGCAGTCCGGAAAACCCCGGCTCGTCCTGCGCCGAATGCAGACAGGTCAGCATCTCGAATTCCTCACGGCTGGGCGGTTCACGCAGCAAAGCCTGTTGCTGTTTGTACTCCTCGCGCCTTTTAAGTGCCTTGGCGGCGCGTTGCTTTTCGATTTCCTCGACATACTCCAGGCCCGGCAGCGCCACGCTGACCGCATCTTCTCCCACCCCGGAGCGCGCCACCATAGTAAAATAACAGGAGGCGATATGCCGCACCGGCCCGCCTGGCTGCTCGACCCGGATGCCGATTTCCAACGAGGAGCGGCCCACATGATTGATGCGGGCCTTGAAGTGCATGTCCCGTGACATATCCGTGACGTGACGAACCACGATGTTGTCAATGGCTGCCGTAACGACACGAGCTGTGGGGAAAAACCGGTTGACGTAATTTAAAGCAGCTTCTTCCGCCACCTTGTCGAGAACCTCAAGCAACAAGCCAAAGCGCATGTTGGCCTCGATAGGCTCGTCGAGAACCATAAAGCGCCGTCGCAACGCCTCATCGCTGGAAAGGGACAGAACTTTGGTAAAGGACGTATCTACCGGTCTCATCATAGTTGTCTCCTGGTTTCGAATTTCATCGACAGTTCAACGTATACGCCACATCATAGCGAAAACACACGGCCGATCCAGTCTTTTTTGCATAGCGGGCAATCCGGACCTTCTGCTACGGTCGTTTCTGAGTGTCCCGAGGCAAAAACCGGGTCAGATCGATGCCGAAATACTTCAGGCACATGATCAGCAGACCGGCGGCAACCGCTTCATCGAGGTTGCCGATAAAGGGCAGATTGTCCGGTAATACCTCAAAAATCCCGGCGCCGGGATTCATCAGATAAACCGCTGCGATAATTCCCGTCAAAAACACCAATGCATTTTTCATGGATCCCCCTTTTTTCTACTCAGCATAAACCATCCTGCGCGTCATGCCGCCATCGACAACAAAATTCTGTCCGGTAATAAACCCGGCTGCGGGTGACACAAGAAACGCCACGATTTCCGCGATATCCGCTGGGCGGCCCACGCGGCCCACGGGATGTTGCGCATGATCTTCAGGGCGCAGGATCGGCCCCCCGGGCGTGCCTTGCGTTTGGGAATCCGCTGCGGCAATCCATCCGGGGCTGACGCAGTTGACGCGGACATCCGGGCCAAGGCTCACGGCCAGGGCATGGGTCAGGGCAACCAGACCGCCTTTGCTGGCGGCATACGCTTCACCATGGGGCTCCGACTGCAGAGCGCGGGTCGAAGCGATATTGACGATGGCGCCGCGACTGCGGCGCAACAGCCCGGCAGCGTGCTTACAGCAGAGAAAGGCCCCGGTAAGGTTGCTCGTGAGAATGTGATTCCATGCCTCAAGCGCCAGGGATTCCAGCGGGGTACCGTGAGCCGGCCCGTGCCCGGCATTGTTGATCAGGGCATCGAGCCTGCCGAATTTTTCGCGGAGTTGATCCATGGCGGCCGCAACGCCTGCCTCATCACCTACGTCCATGCAAAAAACCGCCAGCCTGCCATCACGGGCGTATTGTCCGGTCAGCGCCTCGCAGGCTTTTACATCCCGGTCCGCAACGGCCACCCGCATGCCCATCGCCAACAGCTTGTCGACGATGGCCCTGCCGATCCCCCGGGCGCCGCCAGTGACCAGAGCCACACCCTCTTCACAAAACCCTTGCATGCCCATCCTCCTGGTATGTTTTTTTCAGCAATTTAATGTTATCTTCACGATACAGCGCTATGATCCGGTCAGCATGACAATTGTATCGACAATGTCACCATCAGGCTACCGCTTTACCAGGCATCCCGGTCAAGAGAGAAAAACATGGCATCTGACTTACTGAAAAACACAACCTTTAAACCCTTTGAACACCTCTTGAAACAGGTTCGCCAGGCGCAGGATCTTGCCTTTGAAGACAACGCCACTTCCGGCCATCTTCGGAAAATCGCCCTGTCAACCACCGACAAGGAGGGCCTTTTGTCGGTAATTGCGGGTTTGTTGACGGCCCATGGGGCCGATATCCACAGCGCCGACATCACCACCTTGCGCTTTTCTCCGGAGCCGACAGACCCGGCGTCTTGTCCCAAAGCCATCATTCTCGACGTCTTTATTCTGAGCCTGCCGGAAAACCAGGTCATGGGAAAATTGCGTGAGGACCTGGAAAATCTCAATCGGGAAATGGCCCAAAACGGTATCGAGGCCATTCGCGACAGTCTCATCGACAAAGTCGCCAGTGCCATCGCGTCGCGGGCGCCTTCCAACGAGCAGTTGCTCCCGGTGGATATCGCCATAGACAACGACCTTTCGGATGCGGACACGATCATCAACATCATATCCCGGGACATCCCCGGCTTTCTGTTTGCCTTTGCCAATGCCCTGGCTCTGCTGGAAATCAATATCGAACAGGCAACCATCCGAACCGAAAATGGCGAAGTCAGGGATACCTTCTGGATCCGCGATCTGCATAACCGCAAAATTGTCGATGTGGAAAAGCTCCAGGAATTGCGCTTTGCCTGCGCCCTGATCAAACAGTTCGCCTATCTTCTGCCCCACTGCCCCCACCCCGGGCAGGCCATCCGCCAGTTCCGCGACCTTGCTTCGCGACTGCTCGAAGACCCGGGCAGAGCTGCAGACTTTACCAGCATTCAATCCGCGCAAACCATGCAGACTCTGGCCAGCCTCATGGGTGTGAGCCGGTTTTTGTGGGAAGATTTTCTGCGCATGCAGCATGAAAACCTGTTTCCGCTGATACGCACCCGTACCGAATTGGAAAAAACCCTCGACAGGCAGCAATGGACAGCCATGCTGCGAGAGCAACTGCAGCCCGGTCACAGCCACCAGGAAAGGGTCCGGATTCTGAATGATTTCAAGGACCGGGAGATGTTCCGCATCGACCTGCGGCATATCACTCACATTATCGGCGACGTGACCTTCGCCCGCGAACTGACGGCGCTGACCGATGTGGTGGTCACCCAGACCGCGGCCCTTTGCCATGCCGATATCCGAAGCCGCTTCGGACGCCCCATGGTGGACGGGAAGCCCTGCGACTGGGGCATTTTCGCCGCGGGCAAATACGGCGGCAGCGAAATGGGTTTCGCCTCCGATCTGGAGTTGCTGTTCGTCTACCGGGGGCAGGGTTTTACCAACGGGGAACGTCGGGTTGACAACAGCCGTTACTTTGAAGAGTTCGTGCGCGCCTTTCTCAAGGCCCTGAAATCCCGCAAGGAAGGTATTTTCGAAATCGATCTGAGACTGCGGCCTTTCGGCAGCAAGGGCACCCTGGCCTGCTCCCTGGCCGCTTTCCGCGACTACTACACTCCGGACGGCCCCGCCGAACAGTTCGAGCGGCTGGCCATGGTCAAGCTGCGCCCGATCACCGGAGAATATCCCTTGCCGGACGAAGTGATGCAGGCCCGGAACGCCTTTGTCTACTCGGGACGCTCCATCGACTACGCCAACATACGGCACCTGCGCGAAAGGCAGATCGCGGAACTGGTGGGCAGCGGCAAAGTCAATCTCAAGCTCAGCGCCGGCGGACTGGTGGATATCGAATACTATCTGCAGGCCCGGCTGATCGAGTGCGGAGCGGAGCACCCGGAAGTACGGGTACCCAATGCCATGCAGGGCCTGAAACGTCTGGAAGCCAGGGGCATCCTCGCATCCGACCACGCCAGGGACATACGGCGCGCCTACAGCTGTTTCCGGCGCACCATCGATGCTCTGCGGGCGGTGCGCGGCAACGCCAGGGATCTCACCGTGCCGGAGATCGGTTCGCCCGATTATCTTTACCTGTCACGCAGGCTCGGTTTCGAAAGCCCCGAACAGCTCGAGGCCGAGATTGAATGGAGCCGGCAGCTGAGCCGCTCACTGTGGGCCGACGTGTCCTGACACGCCGGGGCTTCGGCCAGCGGGCACGCAGGACGATTTTTATATTGAAATTTTCCGGGATCTCGACCTATCCTCTGTTATGATTGTGGCCATGATCCGGACCAAACAGTTCAATTCACTTATCCCTGCAATGGAGAATCGTCATGAAAAAATTAGCTGTTCTGCTTGTGCTGGTTCTGGCGCTGAGCGCCTGCAACACCCTCTCCGGCGTCGGCAAGGACATCGAAAAAGCCGGCGAAGCCATCCAGAAAAGCGCCGACTGAGTCATGCCGGCCGTTATCCGGATTTTGCAGTCCCTGCAACGAAAACTTCAGAACATTGTCTTCCGAATACCTTGCCAGTGCGGTGTCCAGGCTTGATGGGCGCCGCTTTCAGGCAGCCACTATTCCACCGCGACTGATTCCGCATCCCTAATATCATTACATCAGGAGTCCCTTTTATGAGCGACGACGGCCGCAAGGTCATCTATTCGATGATCCGGGTCAGCAAGCATCACAACAAGAAACCGGTTCTCAAGGACATCTCCCTGTCCTACTTCTATGGCGCCAAGATCGGCGTGCTGGGCCTGAACGGCTCCGGCAAGAGCTCACTGCTGCGCATCCTGGCCGGGTCCGACAAGGACTTCAACGGCCAGACCATCCTGTCACCCGGCTACACGGTCGGCTATCTGGAACAGGAACCACAACTCGAGGCCGGCAAAACCGTGCGTCAGATCGTCGAGGAAGGCGTACAGGAAACCGTCGATTTGGTCAATGAATTCAATGACATCAATATGAAATTCGCGGAACCGATGTCGGACGACGAGATGAACGATCTGATCGCCCGTCAGGGCGAAGTACAGGAAAAGCTCGACCATCTCGACGCCTGGGATCTGGACAGCCGTCTGGAGCAGGCCATGGACGCGCTGCGCTGCCCCCCCGGCGACACGCTGGTCGACGTGCTGTCCGGCGGCGAACGACGGCGGGTTGCCCTGTGCCGCCTGCTGCTGAAAAAGCCGGACATCCTGCTGCTCGACGAACCGACCAACCACCTCGACGCCGAAACCGTAGCCTGGCTCGAGCAGCATCTGCAGCGTTACGCCGGCACCGTCATCGCCGTCACCCACGACCGCTATTTCCTGGACAACGTGGCCGGCTGGATCCTGGAACTCGACCGCGGCCACGGCATTCCCTGGAAAGGCAACTATTCCTCATGGCTGGAGCAGAAGCAGGAGCGCCTGCGCCAGGAGGAAAAGCAGGAAAGCGCCCGGCAGAAAACCCTGCAGCGGGAGCTGGAGTGGATCCGCATGTCGCCCAAGGGCCGCCACGCCAAGGGTCAGGCCCGCATCAACTCCTACGAACAGCTGCTCAGCCAGCAGACCCAGGATAAAGATCGCGATCTGGAGCTGTTCATTCCGCCCGGCCCGCGCCTCGGCGATGTCGTTATCGAAGCCGACAAGGTCAGCAAAGCTTATGGCGACCGTCTGCTGATCGACGGCATGAGCTTCCACCTGCCGCCGGGCGGCATCGTCGGCATCATCGGCCCCAACGGCGCGGGCAAGACCACCCTGTTCCGCATGATTACCGGGCAGGAACAACCCGACGACGGAACCATCCGTGTCGGCGATACCGTCAAGCTCGCCTATGTCGACCAGAGCCGCGAGGCCCTCGCCCCGGACAAAACGATATGGGAAGAGATCAGCGGCGGCCAGGAAATAATCGAACTCGGCAATCGCACCATGAACAGCCGCGCCTACGTGTCGCGTTTCAATTTCAATGGCGACCAGCAGCAGAAGAAGGTCGGTGTCCTGTCCGGCGGCGAGCGCAATCGCGTCCATCTGGCCAAAATGCTGCGCAGCGAATCCAACGTACTGCTTCTCGACGAACCGACCAACGACCTGGATGTCAACACCATGCGCGCGCTTGAGGAAGCCCTGGAGAACTACGCAGGTTGCGCCGTGGTCATCAGCCACGACCGCTGGTTCCTCGACCGTATCGCTACCCACATTCTGGCTTTCGAAGGCGACAGCCAGACGGTCTGGTTCGAGGGCAACTGGTCAGAATACGAAGAGGACCGCCGCAAGCGCCTCGGCGCCGCGGCCGACCAGCCCCATCGCATCAAGTATCGCCACCTGACCCGCGCATAAACACAACGGGGCAGCGGTGCTCACCGCTGCCCCGTTGCGTAAGGTCATCCTTAGGTTGCCAGTCACTGAACACCGGTTTCTGTCTTGACCGATTTCAAGGATACCGATTGAGAAAACCCTCGCTATTTGACGCTTATCCCCTCATCCAGGTATTTGATCAGTGGATAGATGAAAAACTCGATCATGCGTCGCTTCCCCACCTTGACTTCCGCAGTGACGCTCATACCGGCGGAAATGGGCGTTGGTTTTCCCTCGACCAATAAAGTTTTCTGTCGGGGCTTCACGTAAATCTCATAAATCAACCCCAGGTTCCGGTTCTCGATACTGTCTCTGGAAATTTGCAGTAATTCTCCGTCAAGAACCCCGTATTTCTGAAAATCGAAGGTATCGATTTTGAGAGAGACGGACATGGACGGCCGCAGAAAGCCTACATCTTTATTCTGAACCAGTGCCCGGATCAATAAAGGAGAATCCAGCGGCACAATCGTAGCCAGTTTTTCCGCCGGCGTTACAACGCCACCAGTGGTGTGGCACAACAGTTGAGCTACATGCCCTGTAACCGGAGATTCAATCCGTTGGCGACTGCTTAAAAACTCCGATCGCTCAATCTTTCCCTGCAGATATGCCAGGCGCTGACGCTTTTCCGCCACCTCATCCAACAACCGTTGTCGCTCTTCCTTGCGAACCAGAGCGATTTCCTGCTCGACACGATGCATCTCTGTCTGCAATTCCTCGATACTGCAGGTCTCGATTTGCATCTGCGTTGCGGCTGCTCTTATATCGTTTTCGGCCTTTTCCAGTTCGTCCTTGCTGAGCAGATCCTTGACCTCGTTCATCCTTGCAAAGCGTCTTTGAGCTACGTCATGTTGGTAAACTGCCTGCCGACGAGCGTTTTTCCGCCCTTCGAGACGCTTGCCGAGCTGTTCCCTTTCCTGCCGTTTAACATTGATCCGGTTTACAAGCCTCTCCCGGGTGCTGTGATAAATATTTAGTTGGATTTGCCATAGGCCGACATCGAATCGTTGATCAGGGGGACCAAAACGGGTGTCATTCAACAAGGCATCCAAACGGATCAACTCCAAACGGATCCGGGCCAGGTCCTTTTGCATCGACACCAGTTCGGGATCGATGTCTGAAGGATCGATCTCCATTAAAACCTGCCCTTTTTCAACATAGTCACCGGGCTGAACCAGAATTTTTCGCACCACCCCCGTGGTAAGAGGTTGTACCACTTTGGTCTCCCCGGCCGGGATGACCTTGCCACGGGCAGTAACAACGACATCGGTCTTCCCAAGGACCAGCCACAGGCCGAAGAAAATAAGTGCGACGATGATCACCCAGAAAATCATGCGTCCAAGGGGGTTAAGGGGTTCCTCCTCGATTTCCACCAGCAGCGGCTTGAATTCGTGTTGGTCGTGTTGTTTACCTGACATGGCTTAAGCCTGCTGTGCATAAAAGTGATGATATATACCTTGATTCGAAATCAGCTCTTCGTGTTTGCCGGTTTCCACGATCCGCCCCTTGTCCATGACCAGAATGCGGTCGCAATTCCGGACGGTCGCCAGACGGTGGGCGATAATGAATGTGGTACGGCCTTTTTTAATCGTCTCCATATTGCTCCGGATGAGTTTTTCGGATTCGTAATCGAGAGCCGAGGTGGCTTCATCGAAGATCAACAAACGCGGATTGGTAATGAGCGCCCGGGCAATGGCAACCCGCTGCCGCTGGCCGCCGGACAGTGAACTGCCCCGCTCGCTGACTTCGGTGTCGTAGCCTTCCGGAAGCTGGGCGATGAACTCGTGGGCCCCGGCCATTTGCGCAACTTCAAGAATCAGCTCCATCGGAGCATCGGGCCTGGGCAGGGCGATGTTCTCCCGGATGGTGCCGCTGAACAAATAGTTCTCCTGAAGCACCACCCCGATATTGAAACGCAGCCAATAAGGATTCATGTGCCGGATATCGATTTCGTCGACGTAGATGGCGCCCTCGCTCGGCAAATAGAGCCGCTGCAGCAGCTTGGCCAGGGTGCTCTTGCCACTGCCGCTGCGCCCGACGATGCCGACGCTGGTCCCCGGCTCGACGGTGAAATCGATGCCGTTCAGAACCTTGGAACCGTTAGCGGAGTATTGAAAACACACATTTTCAAAACACAGCTTGCCTCGTAATTGCGGCAGGGTGATCGCCTTGGCGGAGACAACCTCCAGGGGATGGTTCAGAATGTCGCCCAGACGGTCCACCGACAGCAGAGCCTGCTGGAATTCGTTCCAAAGATTGACCAGACGCAAAACCGGGCCGGAAAACTGCCCGGCAAACATCTGAAAAGCGATGAGCTGCCCGATGGTCAGCTCTCCCTGCAACACGGAGCGCACCCCGATATACAGAATGGTGATGGTCATCAGCCGTTGCACCGTCGAGGATATCGCCCCTGAGATTTTACCCATGTTGGCCAACCGGAAACCGGAACGAACGTATCGTCCCAGATGATCCTCCCAGCGCCTCTGCATCGAACCTTCGATGGACAGCGACTTGACGGTCTGAATGCCGGTCACCGATTCCACCAGGTAGGAATTGGACGAGGCCGCCATCTGGAACTTCTCCTCCAGCCTCCGGCGCAGTTCGGGGGTGATGACCAGGTAAAGAACAGCGATGACCGTGACGAAACCGAGCACGATCAGGGCCAGCTTGACGCTGTAGAGCAGCATGACCGCCACGAATACCAGCGAGAAAAACAGGTCGATGATCACGGTGACCGCCTTGCTGGTGATGAACTCGCGGATGGTGTCGAGCTCCCGCACCCGGGCGGCGATGTTGCCGACTTTGCGGGCCTCGAAGAACATGAACGGCAGGCCGATCAGATGCCGGAACAACTTGGCTCCGAGCTTTGCATCCAGCTTGCTTGCGGTATGAATGAAGATATAATTGCGGGCGATGTTGAGCAGCAGTTCGAAGCCGGCCACCGCGACAAAGGCGACGGCCAGCACATCCAGTGTGGTCAGGGTGCGGTGGACGATGACCTTGTCGAGGATGACCTGGGTAAACAAAGGGGTGACCAGGCCAAACAGCTGCACGACGAAAGAGCCGAGCAGCACCTCGCCGATGATCCGGCGGAACTTGCGTATTTCCTGAAGAAACCAGCGAAAGCCGAAAGCTACCTGTGAGCTGATCATCTTGTGACGCAAAACGAGAAACCGATCGATCTCTGCTTCGAATTCGGCGACCAGGTGCTCGACGGTCCTCTTCTCCACCAGGTCGAAAGCCAGCACCTTGCCCGCTTGCGCATCGATTTTGAGCACCACGGTATAGGTGCCGTCCTGGTGCACCGCGATGGCCGGCAAGGGATAGCCCTGGGCCAGCTTTTCCAGCGAGATGGCTTTCAGCTTGGCCTTGAAGCCGAAATGGCGGGCGATGCGCAGCAGCTCCTCGGGGACGCCTCCCGTTCAAGACCGAATTCGCGGGAGGCCGCGCGGATGTCCACATCTACCTTGTTGATGCGGGCCACTACATCCAGGGCAATCAGACCCGCGCTCATGGCGTCGCTCCGTCCGCCCAGAGGCTCAGTTGCCAACCGGCCAGTTGGCGCTGCAATTGGGTGATTTTCATATCCCGCTCCTGCTCCATCAGTTCTATGCGCTGCTCCAAAACAGTAACCCGGTCGATAACCCGCTGTTCCGAGAGACGTTCGAGTGCATCATCGCTTTGTTTCAAAATCCTCTGCCGTTCATCAACCCTGTCATGCGCCTCTTCGGCCAATTGCCAGATGCGTTCAGCAGTACGAACCTGCTGTTGCAGTTGATCCATTCGGCGGCCTTTTTCCAACCGCAACTGTTCAACCTGCAGGCGCAACCGGTTGAGGCGCGCCACATCCCGGAAGCCGCTGAAAAACTCCCAACGCGCTACCAGCGACAAGGTCGCATCACGGGCACGCAAACTGTTCAGGGAGTTGTCGAAGTCGTCTTCATCGGCCCCGTACATGCGATACCCGGCCGTAAAACCGATGGTCGGAAGCATTCCCCGCAGCACTATGGCGCGTTCTGCCCGTGCCCCGGCGATCTGCGCGTCAAGGCTTTTGATATGAGGGAAAGAGGCAAAATCGGGCAGGCTCTCCGTTGCAGGGACCGCCGGCAAACCGGCAAAGGCGGTGTGTTCCAGGGAATATTGTTCGCCGGTAAAGTAGCTGAGGTTTTCCAGCGCTTTCACCATGAGATCGGTCAACTCGTCCCACAGGCTGATATCTTCCGCCAGATCCACCGCTGCGTTGTTCAACCGCACCTGCCCGACGATCCCCGCCTCCCGGAGAGCTTGAAGGGCCTTGAAGGTCTGCTTGCGTAACCGGACCATCTCGCCGGTCATCCGTCTTTGCAGAAATAGCTGCAGGCATTGCCCGTAAGCATCGAGGACATTCAGGCGCGTTTCCAGCAGGGCGGCGTCCCGACCGAAATCCGCTATGTCGATCTCACGCCGGGCTTTTTCCAAGCGAAGCTTTCGGGCACCGAAATCGTACAACACGTAAGAAAGACCAAGGGTGAACGAATGCTGAAAGGTGGAAGCGTCGTTGGCGCTGACCTGGTCGCCGACGGAAACGACGCTGTCGCCATCGCCGAGAAAGTCGACATATTCGTTGTCGAAACGCAGGGACAGGGTGGGATAGTAAGCCGAGCGAGCCTCCATAAGCCCGTATCTGCTGATGTCGACATCCTTCTCGGCGATCCGGATTTGCCAGGCATGCTCGTGGGAGCGGTCCAGAACCGAATTAAGTGTAAGAGTCCTGCTCCAGGCGGAGAAAGGACGTCCCAAAAGCCAGAAAATTGCCAGGATCAAAATGACCGGACAACTCAACGCACGACTACGCAAAAAAATATTCCTCCTAAAAATATAGCAAGGCAACGGCGGCCCAAATGGGCCAACGGCCCTGCTCAACATGGTCTCTTCGCAAAAAAAGTCTGTTCAAACCAGTGTCGCATCAACCTTTATGGTGGCACTGCAGGCTCTGGCAGCTTGCTGCAGAGTGGGAATGACCCGCCAGCGGGCCGCGTAGACATGCATGAGAGATTGGCGTTTATGGGCCGCATTCCCGCTCATCCGCCATTTGTAGCCGAAGCGATTGACATGAATCCATGGACCGTGAGCGGTGATAAGTCCTTTTAGAACGAATTCAGCCATGTTGGGCCAACGCCCCAACTCCAGAAGGTATTTCTGCATAAAACGACGTCGCATGACATAAACAGGATGGAGGTATTTGGGTTCCAACTGCAGGAGGGGGTTCCAGGGCATGCCGCTCCAGATTCCGGGCTTGATCACTTTTCCCTTGGCATCAATGAGCAACTGGTCCGTGTATGCACCACACGCCTCAGGGTGATCCTCCAAAACCTTCAGGCAGGCCTCAAAAGCCCCTGGAATGACCAGGTCGTCGGGATCTACGCAGCTAACATAGGGAGCCGCTCCCAGACCAAAACCTCTGGCTCGCCTCCTGCCGATATGCCCGACCATCCCGTCCACAAGATGGAGGTTTATTGGTTCACCTTGCATTGACGCTCGACATTCCTGCCACCAGTCCGGGTTTGAATCCGGCAGAAGGAGAACATGCACGTCAATGGCTTGACTCATTGGTGCCATGCCCCGGCCACCATGGTCATCAATTCCTGATTTTTGCGCACATCGTCCAATGAATTCATGGCGATGCCTTCGTCCACGGCGAAGGCGGCCATCTGCTGGATGAGTTGGTTGACGTCGGCATCGGTCAGATAGCTGCCGTCTTCCAGTTCAATCCTCTCGATGCCTCTTTTGGGGTGGTTTTGTTGCCTGATTTCGAGAATATCGTCATCGCCGTATTGAATCTGCAAAGTGCCCCGCCGCATATACAGGGAGATATCTTCAATATCAATTCCGTTACCGAATCGCGCCGTGTCATGACCTCCGTCACCCTGCCACAGCCACCCCCAACCGCCTTGCACATCGTCGCGCAACAGGTCGTGTCCGTCGCCCTGGTTGAAGATATAGATGTCGTCGCCTGCACCGCCACGGAGATGATCGTCGCCCTGCCCACCGGCTAAAAGATCATTCTCACTTCCGCCGAAAAGGTCGTCATCGCCAATACCGCCATACAATTCGTCCCGACCGTCGCCGCCATTCAGATCATCGTCTCCTGTCCCGCCGCCCAGGAAATCGTCCCCCCGATTACCGGAGAGGCCATCGTTGCCCTGCCCCCCGAACAGGTGGTCGTCTCCCCTGCCTCCGATCAACCTATCGTCTCCATCACCACCGACGAGGGTGTCGCTGCCATGGCTTCCTGATAGCAGGTCATTGCCGGCAAAACCGAACAGGACGTCATTTTGCCCAAAGCCGAAAAGCCGGTCGGCTCTTTGACTGCCCCGCAACAGATCGTTAAGGTTGTTGTCGCCCCAACACCATGTTCCGAAAAAATCAATCCCTGACGTCCCGGCATTCACGATGGTATCCGTAGCCAGATTCAACTTGCCATCGCTGGTCTCTAGCCATTCGAGATTGTTTTGGGCATCGGCAAAAAATTCCTTGAGCAATAGGCTGCCACTATTGCTGATTTCGATCCGTAAATCGTCACCCTGACCGACGAATGTTAGATCCTGACGACGGATGCCCTCCAAACGCAAGCCGGATGGCGCATTGCGGTCAACGATTACATTGCCGCCGGAGAAGACATTGATTGTAAAATCCAGTACGGTTTGAGCCGTCCCCCCTTGCCCGTCTTCGACGGTCACGATTGCCTGGTCGTTGCCGCAGTAGCCTTCTTCGGCGTTGTATACCCAATGACCGTTGTCGCCGATGGTTAAAGTCCCGTGTTGGGGACCGGTGGGCAAGTTGAATGCCAAAGTGTCGCCATCGACATCGTGGGCACCCAGGGTTCCCTCAATGGTGAGCTCTCCCAACACTTCATGGATTTCGTTTTCCGGGGCTACGGGAGTATCGTTCACCGACATGACAGTAAGACCAGCGGCAGCAGACACACCATCTGTTCCGTCGGTCACCTGGTAACTGAACTCCACTAGGCCGTGGTAGTCGGCATCCGGAAGGTAGCGCCATCTCCCTTGTTCCAATGCTTCAAGAGCTCCGGTGCTGACCAGCAGATCTTCTACGGCAAGAGGATCGCCGTCATCATCACTGGCATTGGCCAACAAATCTTCGGCGGCGATGACGCAACTGCCATCTTCCAGCATATCATTCAGAATAACCGGGCCGCTTACGACAGGCGGGTCATTGAAGACTACGCCCAGGGTGTCCAGCAGATGCTGAGAAGACCACGTTGCCCCATCGGAGAATCGGAATGTCTCAATCTGATTGTCAGGATTGGCCCAGCCCTGAATAATGATATTCTGCTTCAGGTTTGAAGGGTCCGGAGCATAAGGCAGACCTTCGCTTTCGGCCTTTAGCTTTTCCACCTCGTCAATGATGCCCAATACCAACTGCTTATTGGCATTGTCCCACATGCCAATCAGGTCGGATGGCCGAATACCGGCACCGAACAGGATGGTATCGTTGCCATAGGCATCCAGGATGGTGTCACTACCGTCCCAGCGATTGTAGATGTAGCTGTCATCGCCTGTCCCACCCCGCAGCACATCTGCTCCGTACCCCCTGCTATGGTGTCGTTGCCACCGGCCGCATCGACCAGATCGTCGCCGTCACCGACGACGATCGCATCATCTGCGTCGCTGCACAAAATATCGCGGCTCTGTCGATGCCATTTGGCAAGTATGATCTGGTCGACATAGCCCTTGGCATCCCGACCATCTGCCTGAATCTGCGCAAGATAGACTTCATTGGCGGCGATATATGCCCGGCTTTCCGCCAATCCATGAACAATCGCCTCATTGCTGATCGAGCTACCGTCGCTGAGGGTAAACTCCTCGATCGCACCACCCGATTGGTAGTACTGATATGGCAGGAGAATATCGTCAGCGTAAACCATCTGGCCAGTTGTGTTCGCGCCAGAACCGAAACCGTTGACAAAGCCAAAACCTGAGGCATCGCCAAAATCGCGCGTGGTCTGATCGGTGGAATCATCAGCGGCGATCAACTCGCCGTACCCTACGTAAAGTTCCCGGTCGTCATTGTAAGAAACAAAAGAAATATCCCGAATATTGAGATCCGCTCCAAAAACAACTTGGTCATTGCCCCCCCATCCGGGTTCGCGACAAAGGATGGGGAGTTATCGAAACTTGTGTTGGCCGTGAAATACGAGTAGGTATCCCGTCCCCGCCATGCTCTGTAAGCCCAATTTCCGAATAGTTCCTCCGCCCCCTCCTTCAGGATATCCCGACCGTCGTTACAATCGAAATAATAGGTATCATCACCTTTCCTTCCGTGGATGAAATCACTGCCCTCGCCGGCGGTAATGGTATCATTCTGCGCCCCGCCCGCCACCCAATCGTTGCCAGCCAGAGCATCGATGGTATTATCGGCCCAGTCGACACCGCGGATGTTCTCGGCCTGATCGGACGACATCATGTCCATGAGGTCATTATTTGTCAGGGTATTGTTTTCGCCTTCGATCACGATATTTTCAATGGTATAGGCAGGATCATAGAATTTAGAGAGTGTAATCGTGTCTTCCTCGCTGCGATATTCCCGGTGATAATTTGAAGAGGCTGTTTGCCGTTCCAAGAAAGACATGACTTCATCCAAGTCGCCGGTGTAACAAACACCAGGGTTGGAAAACGTATCCCCACGACCATGCTTCCCATGCTCCAAAAGATAGGCTAGATACTTTATCGCTTTGTCGCTGAAGCTATTGAAAACCTCTGAATCCAAAATCCAGTCCCTGTCCTCTAGGTCAATAAGTTCGTAGGTATTCCCCTGCCGATTGTATTGCCACCTCTGGGCCGGTCTAGACGCGTAGTAATTGATGATCGTTGAGATATTGACCTCGCGGTTGTTCCAGCTGTCGGAACCATCGCCGGGATTTATTCGCAATATCAAATCATCAGTAAACCAGCCCAAATCTTCTCGTGGTGCGGCCCAATAGGCCTCCAGATCGGCCTTGAGGATATCCCCCTGCAACACCAAGCTGTCGTTGTTTGGTGCATCATCACCACATCCATTTGCAAACAAGCCCCAGCCATAATCATCATCACAATAACTTGTGTATGGGCCCTCTGTATCATATACGATATCGTTCCGATCCTGCCGCTCGAACAGATAGGTGTCGTTACCATTACCACCCAATAAAATGTCATCGCCAACACCTGGCGCCAAAGTATCGTTGCCGCTGTGACCCGACAAGTCGTCACTACCGGCGCCGCCATAGACAATCTCATTGTCCGCGCTACCAACAAACGTGTTCCCGTCATCATGGCCATGATATTCCACGAATTGGTCATGCCAAGCATTGTACTGCAGACTTTTCAATTCCAGGTTCTGGTGAATGGATTCCGCGTCCGTAACGCTATGGCCGGCTAAATCGGCAATGGCGTCCAGCGAAGCCATAACCTCATCACGGCTGATATAGGAACCATCCCTTGTTTCAAAACGCTGCACCCAGTTATTTGTAATACGGAGTTGGTGTTGTAACTCCAAGCCGTATCGCAGGATAAGATCGGGGCCATCCGAGGTAAAAACGATGTCCTCCCGGGCGATGTCGTTAAGGAATCGGACCTTTTCAATACTCCCACCATCGGCAATGATTTCCTGATTTCCCTGATCATCCCCCGGTGCGGTGTTTTTCCCGGTAAGGATATAAGTATGTTCGCCAGCAAAAAGAGACTCCATAATCTCTTGTACCGACATATCCTGTTCGCTTTCAAATCCGATCGTTTCAATCATGTTGCGGTTATTGAACCAATCTTTGACAAGAATACGGTCACTCAATTTCTTAATATCCAGATCGCCTTCACGCAAACCGATGACCAGATCATTGTCATGATCTTCGTATTCGGCTCCGGCAACCGTTTCGCTACCAACAAATACCCCATCTTGGTAGTACCCGCTAAGCTTGCCGCCCCAGGCGAAGATCAAATCGTCTCGACCGATACCGTCAAGGAAGAAAATACGATCACTCCCGCCATCCGACATAGAATCGGCCGGATCGCTGTCCGCGATCACATCCCGGCCATCACCACGGCTAAAAACGTAGGTATCGTCACCGCGACCGCCGTTCAGCAGGTCATCCCCCTCGCCGCCCTTGATCTGGTCCGCGCCGCTGCCGGCAACAACCGTGTCGTCGCCCCCTTTGGCATCGATAATCCGTGGCATAGAGCCGGAAAAAGTCGCCACATCGTCCACATCGGTGAAGAACAACCCTGAGATATCCTCGTAAGAAAGAACCTGCCCATCCGTGAAGACATATTCTTCCACTTTGTTCTCGGGCGTGAAAAAGTTGCGGAGAGTAATAACATCAGCCAACTCATCGAAGGGGACGCCTTCATCTTTCAAGGCCAGTACAACGTCATCGCCTTGTGGCCGCACGATGAGATCTTCGGGCAGAATATCGTCACCGAAAAGCAATCGGTCATGTCCCCCCGCCTCCAGGATACAGTCGCGGCCATCTCCGCGATCGAAAAGGTAGCTATCATCACCGGGGCTACCCAATAACACATCATCCCCGGCTCCGCCTGCCAAGCTGGAACCTTCTTCCAAAGCACGAAGAACATCGTCATCCTCGCTCACCAGAGCAGCCAATATGGCATCGACCTGCAGGATCTCGCCATTTTCGGCGAACTCGACATGCTCTATCCGGTCGTCCGTATTAAACCAGTTTGTAAGAACCACCACATCGCCAAGTTCTTCAAAAGAAGCATCCGGATGGGCCGGGCTTCGTATCCCGATGCTAAGGTTCTGAGTCTCTTCATCCACCCGAAACATTAGATCGTCTAAAGTAATTCCCGATTCAAAACGCAGCCGGTCCGTCTCACCCCCGGTATCCGCCACGATGTCGTGCCCATCGCCACGGCTGAAGAAATAACCGTCATCCCCAAGGCCACCGTCCAGGGTGTCATCCCCCGTGCCGCCATCGAGGTGATCAGATTGATTGCCACCAACGAGCTCATCATTAAGGCTGGTGCCGAACAGTGACTCGCCACTGTCGTCACCCACCCGGACAGCTGCTTCGATTCGTTCGTAAGTCAAGGTGGTTGAGTCCCTCTCGAATTGGATCAAAGGCCTGGCAGTCGTCTCTCGGAAATAGTTGAAAACGGTCAAAACGTCACTACCTACCTCCAGAACCAGGTCATCGGAATCCATTCCGAGTCTTCTAGCTCTTATATCATTGGGCATGATGCTCAGACCGAACTGAATCAGATCTCCTGTTCCACCTTCACTGTTGCAAATAACGCGATCCGTGCCGAAACCGGGTTCGAAGTAGTACACATCGTTTCCTATCCCACCGGCCAACAGATCATCCCCGCGGCCACCTTCAAGATAGTCATTTCCAACTCCACCGTAGAGCTCGTCTGCCCCCGCGCCGCCATTAAGACGATCGTCGCCGCTTCCGCCATCGAGATCGTCATCCCCCCCTCTACCATACAGGGTATCGCTGCCGGTCCCACCCCACAGGTTATCGTTACCATCTCCTCCCACGAGAATGTCGTTGTCTTGGCCACCATTGAGATAGTCATCGCCTTTTCCACCATCTAAATGATCATTGCCACTGCCGCCATAAAACCGGTCATCTCCGTCCTCGACGCGCCAGGCCTTTAGATAATAATCATAATAGGTGTCTTCGAGAGAGTCGTTCCCCGCTCCACCGTACAGGACATCATTACCGAGGCCGCCGACCAGCCAGTCATGATCGTCTTCACCCCACAATTCGTCGTTTCCTGCATTTCCTATCAAAATGTCGTTTCCGGCACCACCGAAGAGCAGATCGTCCCCCGCTTCGGTATCCACATTCCCCCCGCATTGCTACTAAAATGGTTGGGGTACTCTTCAGGGGCAAAGTCCATTTGCCACACAATCGGCTCGTAATCCTCACCGATAAGATTCGGTGTGAAATTTTTTTCGTATTGATCGCCCTGTATGAGATCATCCCCTGCCCCGCCAAACATCATATCGTGGCCGCCGCCACCAAGCAGCATATCGTTGCCGCCATCGCCGAACAGCATGTCATCACCCTTTTTGCCGCCCAGCACATCGTTGTCTTCACCGCCGACGATAGTATCCATACCGTAGGAGCCAAATAGGTAGTCATCGCCGTCTTCCCCCAGCAAAACATTATGCTGGTCTGCATGGGTTGAGTAGCCATCTCCCCATATGCGATCATCCCCCTCACCGCCAAAGATGTAGTCGTTGCCCGCTCGACCAAAAACCTCATCCCTTCCCACGCCAAGATACATGGTGATATCAGCATGGTTCACCGCAGAATATTCAACGCCCTCATAACCAGCCCACTCACCTGACAGTTCCCTGACAAAGAGGGTATCAGGACCAGCTATATCGCCCTTGAAGGTATAATAATCGTGATATTCACTATCACCGTCTTCCTTATAGTGGGACAGATAGTAAGTCCTATCGACATCGTCAGACCCTACCAGCGAAAGTTGGGTTCCCGTCTGTTCCGGCGGCTGAGGTTCTTCACCTTCAGGCAAGGTAAGGCCGTAATCCCCATTCTTAAAATTTGCAATGGATAGGAAACCGCTACTGCCCACCAGTTCCCCTGCCTCTTTCTCGTAACTGACGATCATGTACGAATCGGGATCATCCGGCAGCCTCACTTTATAAACGTCGTCATAAAAATGTTCATATTCCAGATCGGCAATATTATGGCCCTGGAAATAAATGGTACCCGTGTGATCCTCATCTCGGATCAGATCATCCTCGCCGGCGTAGTAGACATCCTGCCCCACACCGCCGTCCAAAATGTCGCAAATACCGTCGTCATCGGTTTCAGTGCTGGCACCGTAAAGGATATCGTTATCCTTACCCCCATAGAGAGTGTCGATCCCTTCATTTCCATAAAGGGTGTCATCGCCCGATCCGCCATAGAGTTCATCATAGCCTCGGCCGCCTTCCAGATAATCACCGCCACCATTTCCTTTAAGCGTATCGTTTCCACCCATGCCGTAGAGACGGTCGCCAACATTATCGTAGCCAAGTAAGGAATTGGTACCTTCAAGCACTTCCCCATTATCACTACCAAAAACGATTCTTTTAGAGCCCACCAATTTATTCAGATGAATATCCTGTCCGAGATCGATACATTGAGCTTCGCTGCCGCTGATCGTAGTGTCTTGGATATTGGCATAAATCAGGTGGGCAAGCATTTCAGCCCGATCGGCCAGATACATACCGCTCAGTTGTCCCTTGCCGGTGTTTGGATCGTACAGCTCCAGTTCGCCGTTCTGATTGAATTGTTGGTAATCCGCGTCCAGCACGGCAAAGGGATTGAGGTTGACCAGTGCATAACGGTAGGCGATGTCGCTGCGGGCCAGAGTTTCTATTTCGGAGGGAGAAAGAGAGAAGGAGTTGCCGTTGTTATCGGTTGTGACAAGCGATTTAATGGCCAGATCCGGCTGCTCCGCAAGAGTTGAGGTGATGATCTGGATATCTGTGTAGAGAGCATCGCGATTGCCGTCATATTCACTGCCGACACGAGCAGGGAATCCCGCAACCACCAACTCACCCAGGGCCGACACTGCTGCCTCAAGGCTGTTTCGCGTTACGGAAGCCGAGGCTTGAAGAATCCCGCCAATGGTACGGAGCCCTTCCTCATTGTCCGGGCCCGGAGCCGCAGTGGCGAAGAGGTTGTAGACGGAGAGAGTGTCGGTTAATTTAACAATGCTGTGGTTATTAACCGGATTCAGGCTGAATTCCGTCTCGATGAGCACCGGCGGAGTTAGTTGGGTTCCCAGGCCTGTAATCATGGAGAACCCGGCGCTGCCGCGTATATTCGTCACAACTGGAACCAATGCCGTGTCAGAAAACCCGAATGCCGCTCGAAAAGCATCCAACACGTTGCCGACCGGGCCTCCCAATCCGGGAGCGTTATACATATAAACATCACCGACCTGAGTACTATTCCAAGTTCCGATTGCCGCCGCCAGATAGCCACCCAAGGAATGTCCGGAGACGGAAAAGCAGCTGGACAATGTGCCATCGGCCAGCCAGGTATCAACCTGTATCTGTAACTGTACAAATTGGGGATTCAGGTAGGAAGGAAACCCCAGAGCCAGGATATAATCGGCATTGAAATCGCCAGGACTTTCTGTGCCGCAAACAGCAAGGTGTCGCTCGCCTGTGGCTTTCTCCTCAAATACCGTTGCGGAAGCGCCGGAAAGATCGGTGTATTGCGCGATGACTGTGTAATTGGCGGCGAAATTTTGGGCTTGGGTGAGGGACATACCTTTGCCGTCAACTTGAAGCGCCTTTATTCCTGCATCATCAATCAAGCCAACATTTAGGTTTGCATATGCTGCTTGAGATAATTCCGCCTGCTGAAATAATGTTTTGGCACTATTCATGGCCTACCTCTTTTGAATTTGATTTAGTGAAAAGTACTTTTAACAACCCACCCTCTCTTGGGTCTGGACAACTGAAAGAGGATGGGTGCCAAGGACCGGGAAAGTCCCCTCCTCCTCGCCCGTAGGCTATACGCTCGCCCAACAGTTTACCGTCAGATCGACGCAAAACTTGAAAATGGTGCCTTACCAATGTTGGGTTTTCTGTTTCAGCTCTCAGAAAAAGGGTTTCGTCTTTGACTAGGTACTCTGGCCCAAGCGCATTTTCACCTTGGTTTGGTCGATAGAAATTAATTTGCCCCCACTTGTTAAATTTCTCCGCAGGCAACGCTACCGTCTCATACACCCGGACACCCCCATCTATTGCACACATCTTCCGCACCTTGGCATCCCAGTACATCTTTTTCCCGGCGACCTCCCAAAACGCTCCGCCAAACCAGATTGAGAAAAGGAGAATTCCAATAACGATATGGAGAATTTTTCGGCGCAGGACGGCCGGTTGCCATCTTCGCCAGAGGCGATAGATAACCTTGCCGATAAACAGCCAGATGGCCAAAAGTGCCAATATATAAAAGGCACTCATGCCGCCCACCTTCCGCCTTGATTTTCAATTGCAAAACGGTCTTCAGGGCTATGGTTGAGATTGATCAGGGCGTAACGATTGGCGAGATTATTGGGGGCGTGTTTTGCGATTTCGTCGGGAGGCAACTCCCAAAATTTGCCGTCGGAATCGGTTGCAAAAAGCGCCTCGATTGTCAGTCCAGAGGGGTCGGATAGGGCTGCCGTAATAGCTCGGATATCAGCATAAAGATCATTGCAATCGGGATCGTATGCGCTGCCTGCCCGAGGGGTAAATCCAGTCAGCAACAGTACTCCCAGCGTCGACACCGCAGCCTCCATGCTGTTGAGTGACTGATTAGAAGAAGCTGCTAATATGTTTCCGATGGTCTCTACGCCTAACGTCGGATCAACGGTAGCGAAAAGGTTATAAACAGCAAGAGCGTCGGTAAGATACTTGATCGAATGGTTGCCAAGCTGATGGTCCTCGATCTCAATCCCGACCACCGGCGCAAGGGTTTGCCCTAAACCTGAAATCGGAGAGAGACCTACACTGGCCCGGATATTGGAAATATTGGATAAATCGATAGAGAGAAAATCAGTACCGAAGATCTGATTGAACTGGTCGATCAGCTCACCGGCGAAACCAAACAATCCAGGCGCATTGTACAGATAGGCATGTTCAATGCTATCAGGGAATTCAACGGCTAATGCTCCCGCAAGCCATCCTCCTAATGAGTGTCCTGCTACTGTAAAGGAATATGGCAATACAGTGGATTGTTGCCATATTTCAATCTGGTTTTTTAAATCCTGATACTGTGCTGATTTGTCAGGAATGCCATTAAAAAGAGTGCCTCCATCTTCTACAATTTCGTCCGGGTCGGTTATTTCTTTTCCCCTGATGGCAAGATAACGTTTACCATCGATAATGTTCTCGAAAACAGTTGCCGAAACTCCGGAAAAATCCGTGTATTGGTCGATGACTCGCCACTTGCTGGCGAAGTTATCGGCTTGGTTAAGGCTCATTCCGGCGTTGATCAATTCATTTTGATCTGGCTCACCCTTACTAAAAGTTGCATATGAAGCTAACGCCAATTCAGACTGAACGAAGAATTCATTAATCTGACTCATGCACCACTCCTATGTTCATGTTGATAAAAACTTGTTTTTTTAAATACGGGGAACCCAAAGGGGGGGACGTTGCTAGCCAGTCAATTAGCCGGTTCTTCTTTCCAGACCCGCCACCGATCTCTTTCCAACCCACGCATAACGCCACCAGAAATCACAATAACTTTTTTTAATGTTGGATCCTTGCAGATTTCGGTTGCATTGTCAATTTTTTTTAATTGGTTTTTGCTTTGGGACATTGCTAGCCATTGCTCATTGCGCCCATCTAGGATACTTCACCCCATGCCTCGATCCGCGCGCCTCGATATCCCCGGCCTGCTCCAGCATGTCATCGTTCGCGGCAACGAACGTCGCCCGATCTTTCTGGATGATCAGGACCGCTCCTTTTTCCTGGAACGCTTTTCGGTCCTGCTGCGGGAGACGAATACCGACTGCCTGGCATGGACCCTGCTGACCAATCACTTTCATCTGCTGCTGCGCCCGCGTTCGGGATGCCTGGCCACTTTCATGCGACGCCTGCTGACCTCCTATGCCGTGACCTTTAACTTGCGGCATGAGCGCAGTGGCCACCTCTTTCAGAATCGATACAAATCCTTTGTCTGCGAAGAAGAGAGCTATTTTCTTGAACTGGTGCGGTATATTCACCTTAATCCCCTGCGCGCCGGACTGGTTGAGAGTTTGACCGAACTGGCCGCGTATCCCTGGTGCGGCCATGCCGTGGTACTGGGTCACCGGATGCTCCCTGGCCAGGTTTGCATCGAGGTGCTGGAGCGCTTCGGGCAAAACGTTCAAGAAGGCCGAGCGGGCTACACAGCCTTTATCGCTGCCGGCCTCGGTCAGGGGGCTCCAGATCCGGAGGAAAACAAAGGACTGCGGCGCTGGTTGTCCAAGCAGGTGGGCCAGGAAGAGAACTTGGCTGCCGATGCGAGAATTCTTGGAAGCGAGGCCTTTTTTCAGACGGTCCAGCCTATCGCGACTGCGCCTCTTTCAAAGAAAATCCCGCTGCCGGGATTACTGATGAAGGTGGCAGAGATTTTTGAGGTATCGCCGGAGTTGCTCTCCCGGCGAACTCGTCTGACCGGTGTCGCCGAGGCGCGGGCGGCATTCTGCTATCTGGCCGTTGGTGTGATGGCGTGCAATGGTGCGGAGGTTGCTCGAATGCTTGGGATGTCGCGGGCCGGAGTGAGCATCGCGGTCGGCCGGGGAAAGACCATCCTCGAAGATAATCCATCGTTACTGGACAGTCTTCTTAATTGACTAATTAGCAACGTCCCCTTTAGCCCCCCGGATTCAGGCGCTATGTCTGGAGCAATGTCGTCTCGTACAACCTGCTGGTTCTGGCACGCATCGAACTGGCCCAGGGCTAACGCGACAAAAAAGGCTGTAAAACTCGCCCCCGACAGGAATCGTGCGTCCTTATGCCGCACTTTTGGGATAAATCGGGGGTGCTATGAGACTCAACAATTTCGAAACCCTGCGGATCTGGCATTTGTCTTGCCGCCAGAGTGGCCACGCCTGACAAAAACCGGGGTTTCCGGATGGACACTAGCTAGTGTCTATCCGGAAAGTCATAAGCTGTTGTAATTACGAACAAAATACACGTTTTTGTACTTGAATTCTTGAGCGTGGCATGACAATATAACCCTCTAACTCGTTGAATTTATTCAACTTCAATACGGTCAGGAGGGCTTGTGAGGCGAAAAATCAATCGACAAATGTCCATCTTCGAGCTCATGCATACCAGCGCCATCGCCAAAGAGCTGCGCTGCATTTCGCAGATTCTGGATCACACGCCGGATATCCTCGATGCTGTTCACCGCGATCTGCTTCAGGGTCGGCGCGAGGATACCGGGCGCTGCGGGCTGACGGCTGACCAGGTGCTGCGCTGCGCCGTTCTCAAACAGTATCGCGAGCTGACCTATGAGGAACTGGCCTTCTACCTGGAAGATTCCGTCGCCTTCCGCTCTTTTGCTCGCCTTGAGATGGGCGTTTATCCCCGCAAGTCGATCCTCCAGGACAGTATCAAGAGCTTGACGGAGTCAACCTGGGAGGCCTTGCACCACCTGATCCTCGGCTACGCCGCCGGGACGAGAATCGAGACGGGCAAGAAGGTGCGCATCGACTCCACCGCCATTGAGACCAACATCCATCATCCCACCGACTCCTCGCTGCTGTGGGACGGTATTCGGATCATGACCCGTTGGATGGTCGAGGGCCATCAGCTCAGGCCTCGTCCGGATTACCCATTTTCCGATCATCGCCGGGTAGCCAAAAAGCGCGCCCTAACCATCCTCAATGCCCGCAAGCAGGAAACCCGCGTGGCCGCTTACCGCGACCTGGTGGAGGTAGCCCGCAAGGTCTGCGGCTATGCCCGGGAGGCGATCCCCGTTCTGGGCGCCTACCAGGGCGGCAGCTTCCAAGACGGCTGCACCGCGCACCTTCTGGCACAGCAGCTGGAGCGCGCCCTGCGCATTCTCGAAAAGGTCATCGACCAGACCGAGCGGCGTGTTTTTCGCGACGAAAAGGTTCCGGCCTCGGAGAAAATCATCTCCTTTTTCGAGAGCCACAGCGACATCATCGTCAAGTCGCGCCGCGAAACCGAGTACGGTCACAAGGTCTTTTTTACCGGTGGCGCCTCCAATCTGATTCTGGACTGCGTGATCGCCCGCGGCAATCCCGCCGACAGCGATCAATACATCGACATGCTGGAGCGCCATCAGCAACGTTTCGGCACCATGCCGCGCCAGGCCAGCGCCGATGGGGGCTTTGCCTCCAGGGATAATCTGTCGTTTGCCAAAGAGCATCAGGTCAAGGATGCCGTCTTCTCCAAGCGGCGCGGCCTTGGGGTGCTCGACATGGCCAAGAGCAATTGGGTCTACAAGCGCCTGAAGCACTTTCGCGCCGGGATCGAGGCCAATATTTCCGCCCTGAAACGGCGCTTTGGCCTGACCCGCTGTACCTGGAGCGGATGGCGCGGATTCAGGCGCTATGTCTGGAGCAATGTCGTCTCGTACAACCTGCTGGTTCTGGCACGCATCGAACTGGCCCAGGGCTAACGCGACAAAAAAGGCTGTAAAACTCGCCCCCGACAGGAATCGTGCGTCCTTATGCCGCACTTTTGGGATAAATCGGGGGTGCTATGAGACTCAACAATTTCGAAACCCTGCGGATCTGGCATTTGTCTTGCCGCCAGAGTGGCCACGCCTGACAAAAACCGGGGTTTCCGGATGGACACTAGCTAAGCGGCATAGGCGGAAGGCTGCTCAGAAGATTTGCACCATAAGGATTGAAGGAATACCCTTGAATATGCAGATCTGCCCCGACAGCTTGCGTGATAATACCCCCCAAAGAATGTCCGGTGAGGGTGAGCTTATTCGTCGCTATGGAGTGTTTAGCCATCATTTCCTGGACAAAAGCTTTTCCCGCGATGGCTTGGGGGTTGAAATTGGCAAGTCCAGTCAACCCATTGGAAATCCAATCCCGATCACTATTCGGCTCAGTCCCACGGAAAGCGATGACATACTCACCAGTTGGATTTCCTCCACTGTCATTCTTCTCCAAAAGAATGGCCTGCATGTCGGTCCAATGTGAGATGTAGTCCTTTACGGTGTAGGAAAAATTTAGAGCCAAGGAGCGATCTTCAACAGTACTTATAACTTCACCATAGTTAATAAATGTCCCGCCATATTCACTATAGGCAATATCTGCAAGCATACCCATATCTGTTATTGTTTGTTTATCATTTAGCATTTTCATCTCCCTCCAATTTTTTGAATTTCTTGAATAAATCCCTATTTACCCCTATGTGGGCAGGTTGCCATGGAACAGTTTTATAAAAAATAAACAAATTTTCATCATACCCATATATATAGTTCTCTCCGCAAATTGCCCTCGGACTGTAATATCTGTTTCCAAAGGCAAAATCCGGCGCGATCATGTACCATCTGCGCATCAACCTGCGGTTATACGCAATCACTTCATCTGTGTTGTTATCCGTAATTCTGACTTCATCGCTCCAAAGATAGCGCCGCTGAAATGAGGTCAGGGGCACCGGGCTCAGAATCACGCTGTAATTCGTCCTTGGCATGGCTTCACGAGTAAAGAGAGCGCCCCGCGCCGCTATGGCTTTGGCCTCGACGTCCAATTTATCAAAATAGTTCGGCTCTCCGCGCCGCACCTGCCAATCTTCCTCTGTAGCCGTATAGACATAGATCGTTCCATCCGGCCCATTGAGGGCCATGGTTTTCAGATGCACGCCATCCAGATAGTTGCGGATCATCAACAGGCGGTCTTTTTCGTCAAAGCCGGGGTAGATGTTGTCTTCCCAATAGATGCTCTCCGGATACTCAACAGTCTTTTTTATGAAGGTTTTTGGCTGGGGATCGGCTTTGCAGATGCGGTAGGCAAGGATATGGGTGATAAGGATGTCGTGGGTCAGAAACAGAAGCGCAGTTGCAAGCAACAACAGTCCGGCCCACATGATCCTATGCTTTGTTGATTTTTTAGCAGTAGGCGGCGCTGGGAGATTCATGCGGCCACCAGTTCTTCAAACACGGTAAAGGGGTTGAGATTCACCAGGGCATAACGATAGGCGACATTGTCGCGGGGGTGGTTTGCGATATCACAGAGGGAAAAGGGCCCGTCTTTCCCTCCCAACAGGTACGCTGTCGACAGGTCGGTGAAGGTAGTTTCTTCGCTAAATTTTGCAAGGATTTCGTTGTATCGTTTGATTGCGGCATTCAACCCAGGAATGCCATGGCCAGGGACGAGCCCGACATTGTCTCCAAATATCGGCAATACTCCCCCTAAGTGATCATTCCCAGCAATAAGCTCGCTGAATTCGGTCAGCAGGTTGGACAGGATGTCGCCATTAAGCGATCCGCTATCTTGGTAGGATACCGTCAAAAGATTTTCTTTAATCCATGGATCATTCTTATCGCCCAATCCGAACAAATCCAGCACTTGCCCCAGAACGCTAAAATAGCTAGTGTCCATCCGGAAACCCCGGTTTTTGTCAGGCGTGGCCACTCTGGCGGCAAGACAAATGCCAGATCCGCAGGGTTTCGAAATTGTTGAGTCTCATAGCACCCCCGATTTATCCCAAAAGTGCGGCATAAGGACGCACGATTCCTGTCGGGGGCGAGTTTTACAGCCTTTTTTGTCGCGTTAGCCCTGGGCCAGTTCGATGCGTGCCAGAACCAGCAGGTTGTACGAGACGACATTGCTCCAGACATAGCGCCTGAATCCGCGCCATCCGCTCCAGGTACAGCGGGTCAGGCCAAAGCGCCGTTTCAGGGCGGAAATATTGGCCTCGATCCCGGCGCGAAAGTGCTTCAGGCGCTTGTAGACCCAATTGCTCTTGGCCATGTCGAGCACCCCAAGGCCGCGCCGCTTGGAGAAGACGGCATCCTTGACCTGATGCTCTTTGGCAAACGACAGATTATCCCTGGAGGCAAAGCCCCCATCGGCGCTGGCCTGGCGCGGCATGGTGCCGAAACGTTGCTGATGGCGCTCCAGCATGTCGATGTATTGATCGCTGTCGGCGGGATTGCCGCGGGCGATCACGCAGTCCAGAATCAGATTGGAGGCGCCACCGGTAAAAAAGACCTTGTGACCGTACTCGGTTTCGCGGCGCGACTTGACGATGATGTCGCTGTGGCTCTCGAAAAAGGAGATGATTTTCTCCGAGGCCGGAACCTTTTCGTCGCGAAAAACACGCCGCTCGGTCTGGTCGATGACCTTTTCGAGAATGCGCAGGGCGCGCTCCAGCTGCTGTGCCAGAAGGTGCGCGGTGCAGCCGTCTTGGAAGCTGCCGCCCTGGTAGGCGCCCAGAACGGGGATCGCCTCCCGGGCATAGCCGCAGACCTTGCGGGCTACCTCCACCAGGTCGCGGTAAGCGGCCACGCGGGTTTCCTGCTTGCGGGCATTGAGGATGGTTAGGGCGCGCTTTTTGGCTACCCGGCGATGATCGGAAAATGGGTAATCCGGACGAGGCCTGAGCTGATGGCCCTCGACCATCCAACGGGTCATGATCCGAATACCGTCCCACAGCAGCGAGGAGTCGGTGGGATGATGGATGTTGGTCTCAATGGCGGTGGAGTCGATGCGCACCTTCTTGCCCGTCTCGATTCTCGTCCCGGCGGCGTAGCCGAGGATCAGGTGGTGCAAGGCCTCCCAGGTTGACTCCGTCAAGCTCTTGATACTGTCCTGGAGGATCGACTTGCGGGGATAAACGCCCATCTCAAGGCGAGCAAAAGAGCGGAAGGCGACGGAATCTTCCAGGTAGAAGGCCAGTTCCTCATAGGTCAGCTCGCGATACTGTTTGAGAACGGCGCAGCGCAGCACCTGGTCAGCCGTCAGCCCGCAGCGCCCGGTATCCTCGCGCCGACCCTGAAGCAGATCGCGGTGAACAGCATCGAGGATATCCGGCGTGTGATCCAGAATCTGCGAAATGCAGCGCAGCTCTTTGGCGATGGCGCTGGTATGCATGAGCTCGAAGATGGACATTTGTCGATTGATTTTTCGCCTCACAAGCCCTCCTGACCGTATTGAAGTTGAATAAATTCAACGAGTTAGAGGGTTATATTGTCATGCCACGCTCAAGAATTCAAGTACAAAAACGTGTATTTTGTTCGTAATTACAACAGCTTATGACTTTCCGGATAGACACTAGCTAAGCGGCATAGGCGGAAGGCTGCTCAGAAGATTTGCACCATAAGGATTGAAGGAATACCCTTGAATATGCAGATCTGCCCCGACAGCTTGCGTGATAATACCCCCCAAAGAATGTCCGGTGAGGGTGAGCTTATTCGTCGCTATGGAGTGTTTAGCCATCATTTCCTGGACAAAAGCTTTTCCCGCGATGGCTTGGGGGTTGAAATTGGCAAGTCCAGTCAACCCATTGGAAATCCAATCCCGATCACTATTCGGCTCAGTCCCACGGAAAGCGATGACATACTCACCAGTTGGATTTCCTCCACTGTCATTCTTCTCCAAAAGAATGGCCTGCATGTCGGTCCAATGTGAGATGTAGTCCTTTACAGTGTAGGAGTCATATAATGATAAAGAACTCCCTTCTATAGAAAATTCTCCCAATAAAGTGTCATCGATTTTTATTGCCGTTCCATATGCTACGTACGAAATTTCTGCCAATTGACCCATATCTGATAGCTTAGTCCGATTCTCTACCATTAAAACACCTCCTTTGATTTCCTATAAATTCTTTGATTTAAAAGCTCTCTATGCTTCGATGGGAAAAATTTTCTTGCGTGTCCTGATACAACGTCCTCATCAAAACGCTCAAACCCATCGTATCCACACATAACCTCCGGACTGTAATATCTGTTTCCAAAAGCAATATCCGGCATGATCATGTACCACCTGCGCATCAGCCTGCGATTATATGCGATCACCTCATCTGTTTTGTTATCCGTAATTCTGACTTCATCGCTCCAAAGATAGCGGCGCTGAAATGAGGTCAGGGGCGCCGGGCTCAGAATCACGCTGTAATTCGTCCTTGGCATGGCTTCACGAGTAAACGTAGTTCCCCGCTCCGCTATCGCTTTGGCCTCGGTGTTCAACCTGTCAAAATAGTTCGGTTCGCCGCGCCGTGCCTGCCAGTCTTCTTCTGTTGCGGTATAGACATGGATCGTTCCATCCGGCCCATTGAGTGCCATGGTTTTCAGGTGAACCCCATCCAGATAGTTGCGGATCATCAACAGGCGGTCCTCTCCGTCAAAACCGGGATAGATGTTGTCTTCCCAATAAATGCTCTCTGGATAATCGACAGTCTTTTTGATGAAGGTTTTTGGCTGGGGACCGGCTTTGCAGATTCGGTAGGCAAGGATATGGGTGATAATGATGTCGTGAGTAAGAGCCAACATCCCCAAAAGGAGCAGCGATGCTGCTGTCCAAAGCCAGACATTTTTTCTTTTGGCAGCGGGTTGCGTTCGCAAGGAATTCATAAGGTTTTCTCGCTTTCCAAAGGTTGTGTGCAACCACCAGCAGAGGTAGGCCATGAAGGAACCAGGGGCCGTTGCCAGTCAATTAGCCACTTTTTCCTCCCTGTCCCGCTCACTGCTCTTTTCACCCCGTCGGCATGTTTCCATCCAGGATGGAGGTTATGTTTTTAATTTCTAATGTGGGATATTTACAAATCCGGAAACTGATGTCAAACATTTTTAATTGATGTATTCTTTTGGACATTAATAACCAGCACCCTTTCTGATAAATTCCCTCCCTGCCTCAGCCCGTCTCGATATATCCGGCCTGCTCCAGCATGTCATCGTTCGCGGCAATGAACGTCGCCCGATCTTTCTGGATGATCAGGACCGCTCCTTTTTCCTGGAACGCTTTTCGGTCCTGCTGCGGGAGACGAATACCGACTGCCTGGCATGGGCCCTGCTGACCAATCACCTTCATCTGCTGCTGCGCCCGCGTTCGGGATGCCTGGCCACTTTCATGCGACGCTTGCTGACCTCCTATGCCGTGACCTTTAACTTGCGGCATGAGCGCAGTGGCCACCTCTTTCAGAATCGATACAAATCCTTTGTCTGTGAAGAAGAGAACTATTTCCTCGAACTTGTGCGCTACGTACATCTCAATCCCCTGCGCGCCGGACTGGTTGAGAGTTTGACCGAACTGGCCGCGTATCCCTGGTGCGGCCATGCCGTGGTACTGGGTCACCGGATGCTCCCCGGCCAGGTTTGCATCGAGGTGCTGGAGCGCTTCGGGCAAAACGTTCAAGAAGGCCGAGCGGGCTACACAGCCTTTATCGCTGACGGCCTCTGTCAGAGGGCTCCAGATCCGGAGGAAAACAAAGGACTGCGGCGCTGGTTGTCCAAGCAGGTGGGCCAGGAAGAAAACTTGGCTGCCGATGCGAGAATTCTTGGAAGCGAGGCCTTTTTTCAGACGGTCCAGCCTGTCGCGGCTGTGCCGCTTTCAAAGAAAATCCCGCTGCCGGAGTTACTGATGAAGGTGGCAGAGACTTTTAAGGTATCGCCGGAGTTGCTCTCCCGGAGAACTCGTCTGACCGGAGTCGCCGAGACGCGAGCGATATTCTGCTATCTGGCCGTTGGTGTGATGGATTGCAATGGTGCAGAGATTGCTCGAATGCTTGGCATGTCACGAGCCGGAGTGAGCATTGCGGTCAGACGGGGAAAGATCCTTCTCCAGGCGCGGCCGATGCTGCTGAACGGGCTTCTTAATTGACTGGCTAGCAATGTCCCCCCCACACGATTGTTTGGGATGTCGCGGGCTGGAGTAAGCATTGCGGCCGGACGGGGAAAGATGAATTGATGGTAGGGAGCTTGTTTGATCGAGTCCAGTCCAATCGGGATCGACTGAATTCCTATCAACGGGAATTGCCTGCGAAGCTGAGATGCCGAAGCCGCCGCGACGAAAAACGCGTTCGCAGGCGGCTACGGCTTTTGTTGATTGTGGTGACCTATCGGCTGTCGCGATATTCAGCAGGTTCCCCTGCTCCGAATATTTGCTTACAAAGTCGGCAAAAATCAACGGCTCTTATCTGAAAACAGAATCCTTTTTAATTTGATCGATGCGAATATCGTATTCAGATTTTGTAATTTTGCCATCCTTATAATCCTGCTCTACCTTGTCTTCCTGACGTTTCAAATGATACTCATAACCACCGGCTCCAGCGGCAGCGCCGCCCAACGCTCCCAATCCGGCACTGCCTCCGCTGCTGCTGCAGCCAACCAGTACAAAAAGCGCCATCAGGACCATTAATGCTCTTGCTGTTTTCACGGCACACCTCCTGTCGTTCGGGGTTGGGATTTTCAGGTGATCGCCAGTGTGCTTCGACCAAATTTCAGCCGGCCTATGGACAGACGGAAATCTCCCTGAAACCGGCGACCCCGTCCGGTAGCGAAGCCGTTCAGGGTCTGCCGGATATTTTCCGAGACGTATTCTGTAATACTATGACACTGTGATGAGATATCAAGCCCCTTCGTGCCGGCCGATTCTTCGTCACCTCTGGCGCGATAGCTGCAAGAAGCCTACTACAATCCGGCACCGTGCCCGGAGATTGCGTGGCACGACCAGGCCCCCGAACCCTCCAGATCATCAGGAAAAACGGAAAAAAGGAGTCATGACATGGACACCGTCTCCCATCGGAAACAGCTGCTGGATATTGACGAAGTCGCCATGAAACTCGGAACAACCCCGCTGAATGTGCTGCTTTACATCAAACGTGGGGAATTGAATGGAGAGGAAAACGAAGGCAATTGGTACGTCGAATCGCAAAGTCTTGAGGCCCTCATATCCGGCCAGGACGGTGGCGGCGCGGCCCCCTGCACACCGGCCTGCGGTCACGGCAATGGGTGCGGCGGATGCCATTGATCTGCCTGTTTTATGAGCAACCACAAGCAGGAGATGTTATGAATGTAACGATAAAGCCTTCGGATTTATGGTATAAGTATGCGCGCAAAAAAGAAACCCGCGACCGTCCCCGGTTTGCGGGAGCCCCGGACGACCTGCCGTTTGACGCCGATAATCTTTACGAAGTCATTCCCATGTTCGAAGCCGTCATGAACACTCTGGAAACGTGCAGCGAACATGTCCTTCGCGAACTCGAGGAGATTCTCAATCGCGGAGTGCCGGGGTTTTTGACCAGGCGCGACGAAGTGTACGATTATCTTCTCGGATGCATAGAAGAGGTCCTGTTCGAGGACGGGTAAGCACGCAGGACGCCACCCAGGTCATCGACCCTGGCAACGGCATCCTGCGCCTTCCCGCGCCATGCTCCAGACACGTCTCAGGATTGCATATTCACCAGGAGTCTCCCCTTCAACTTCCCGGCAAGCATCCTGTCGACGCATGCATCGACATCATCGAGGAATATCTCTGTGCACATACTTGACAACATGTCCGGTTTCCAGGCATCGGCAAGCTTTTCCCAGAGACGGATTCTATCCGCCATCGGGCAATGCTGCGAGTCAACCCCGACGAGGGAAACGCCGCGAAGGATAAAGGGGTAGACGGTAAGATGCAGATCGGCCGAGGCTACGTTACCGCAGCAGGTCACGATCCCCTGCGGATGGATCGATTTGATCAGGTTTTCCAGAATGACGCCACCGACCGTATCGATACCCCCGGCCCATTGAGCCTGCAGAAGGGGTCTATCGGTGGATTCCTGAAACGACTGGCGAGGCAGGATGCGGCCGGCTCCCAGACCTTCCAGAAAAACCCGCTCTTCGACCTTACCCGTCATGGCTGCAACCCGGTAGCCGAGTCGGGACAAAATCGCCACGCTCATGGAACCGACACCGCCAGTCGCCCCCGAGACCAACACCTCGCCGGCATCAGGCCGGACACGCTCCACCAGTCTGGACACACTGATACCGGCCGTGAATCCCGCTGTTCCGAATATCATTGCCTCCCGCATGCTCAACCCCGTCGGCAACTTGAGTGCCCATGCCGCGGGAACGCGAATATACTCGCCGAACCCGCCGGCGGTATTCATACCCAGATCGTAACCGGTAACGATAACGGCGTCACCTTCCCCAAATTCCGAAGAACCGGAATGCTCGACAATCCCTGCGGCATCGATGCCCGGGGTATGGGGGTAGTGTTTCGTAACCCCTTTATTGCCGATACACGACAAGGCATCCTTGTAATTCAGGGATGAGTAGGCGACCCGGACGAGCAATTCTCCCGCCGGCAGCTCTTCAACGGTTCTGCTCTTGACCGAACGGACATAACCCTGCTCGGTTTCCTCTACGACCAGGGCCTTGTAAGAACTTTTATTCATGGCAGTTCTCCTTGGTATCGCTTCGTTAAACAGAACATTGCGGCTTTCAGATAAATTTTCCGGTTTTACAATGCTCCCTGCTGGTCCCCGTCGAACTTCTCGATCGTCTTTATCCACGGCTCCAGCCGTTGCCCGAAGGCAACCACGACCTGATATCGGACCATGGCCGGCGTCTTGGGGTTGTAATGGGTATATCCGGGATGGATACAGGTTTTCCCCGGCAAAGACTTCAGGGATGCATGAAATTGTAGCGGGACATGTATCCGCTCAACCATAATTCCCTGAATTTGTCCGTAAAGCCTTTTTTTGCTATTGCTACCTTCGGAGGCACGCCAGTCAACCTGCATGCGAACCTGGGAGGGCAAAATGATATAGCGACCTTTGTCGGCATAGCGCCGGCGCAGGTCTACGGCATCCAGACCGGCATCGACAGCGAAAAGACGCGAGGCAACGGTCAGCTGAAAAAGTTTCTCTTGTTTCTGGCGGGCAGCCGCTTCCGCCGTCAATTGACCCTGCCGCTGTTTGAGAGGCAGGGCGGCAATCTCTTCCAGCTGCCGCAGCCGAAAACGCTGCCAGGCCTCGCCGTTGTACTCCAGTACCACCAATGCCTCTTTGGGCAACACCCTGTAAACATCCCGGGAATCCGAGTCCTTTACGCGTCCCACGGAAAATCCAAGCTCGGCCAGCTTTTGTTCATCGAACCAGGTCCGCTCTTCGATATCGGAATTAACGTTGAGCCACAGGGATACCCCGCTGTTCTCCCGTCGATAAAAGGTACTGGTCAGGGGCAGCTCGCGCTCGGTCAGGGTCAATAAGGCATCCGGAGCGCCGATACGATTGCGTACAACGCCCGCAAGCACCACTGCGTTGACAAGAATAACCAAAGCCAGTGCACCATAAAGGTAGCGCCGGTTCATGACATACCTCCCCTCGCCGCAGTCCGCAATCGCCTGAGCACCAGCAAGATCAGAACCGCGCTCAAACCGATCAGCAGAAAAAACAGGTATTTGGGCATCCAGTCCCACCACCAGTCGAACAGCTTGGTATAGAGATAAAGCACAAAAAAGGTCGAACCCAGATGGGTCAAACCGGGCCACTGCCGTCGAATCCCCAAGGCGATGACAGCGGCAGCCAGCAGGAATCCGAAAATCTGGTAGGCCGCCTCGATCACCCCGGGAGACCAGGGAAGGTAACTGCCCCTGCCCCAATTGGAAAGGATCAGGATGGCGATAAAGATTGCCAGCAGACCGTAGCCTCGATAAAGGTTGGGGAAATTGTCATGCTCACGGTGCGGCACGGTCCCCGGCAATGCCAGCAGAGCGCCGGCGAAAATGAAATTCTCCGGCCGTTCTCCGAAGGAAAGCCAGTAACAGCCCCACCAGGTTCCGACGGTCGCCGCCAGGTAGCCCATGAGGCAGGTCATGCCGGCTATCAGCATCAGTCTGAGCCCGGATGCATAGGCCAAAAGCATGGCAAAGGCCCCCCAGACCAGAAACGCATTCTGGCTGGGTGTGATATTGAATATCGTGCCGAGTACGGAGAGATCGAGAACGAAACAGGTAAAGGCAATAAGACTCAGCAGGGAAGCGAAATAGAGTGTCTTTTCCCGTCGGGCCGCGCAGTCGACGCCGGCCACGGCACAGAGAGGAGCGCTGCCGAGAATGGCTACCTGTACGCCGGTACCGAGCCCTCCCCAAAAACGGTAAAAGAAAAAAAACACCGCAGCCGACAACGCCAGCGCCCCTAAAAAAGCGGCGATACGCATACTCCAGCTGAGCTGTTTCTCGGCACCGCCGATGTCAACATCGTATCGGAAGGCGTAGCGATCCAGCAACGAGCGGTGATAAGAAACAAGATGCTCCTTCTGCCAATCGTCCAGAACCAGGATTCCCTCTTTCTCCAGGTCCGCCAATTCTTCCCGGAATGCGCCTATGCGATCAGCGCGTTTTTGAGCCTGATCCTTTTGCATACGGCCCCCTGAGTTCATGAATTAAAACCAATAACAGGATATAAATGGCGTTGCGATTCTGGTCAAGCACAAAAATCGAGCATCTACAGCAGGTTTTCATTTGACATCGGTCTTATTTCAAACCATGATCCTGCGGCCGAATTTAACCCGCCACATCATTGGCCTACCGGCCCGGTGGACCCATTCCTTCATATCATGTCAGGAGAACAGATCCATGTCGGAATTCAAAAACGTCACGATCGTGAAAAAAGCCAACGTCTATTTCGATGGCAAGGTCACCAGCCGCACCGTCCTGTTTGCCGACGGCACCAAGAAAACTCTCGGCATCATGATGCCGGGCGAATACGCATTCGATACCGCAGCAGCCGAGGTCATGGAAATGCTCGGCGGTTCCATGGAGGTGCTTCTTCCCGGCACCGATACCTGGCAAATTTTCAGCGAAGGCCAGAGCTTCGAGGTGCCGGCCAATTCGAAATTCTCACTCAAAGTCAGGGAAGTCGCCGATTATTGCTGCTCATACCTGAAATAGTGTCTGCATGCATCATAACCAGAGGTTGCAGTGGAAGCCTCCGGTAGTATTGATCGCCTCTGCATGCAGCGCGCCTGCTATCCGTTAATTCCGATGTCAGGCGCCAATTTTTTTGCACAGATAAAGCTACTTTGCGACCTCGCAACTGTCCGTCGGGCAGGCGTTGGAATACTTGACAGTCAGCACCACCTGATGTTCATCGGCCACCCGGGCAAAGCTGTCGGCCACGGCCTCGAAAACAGCCTGACGTTCGCCGCTGATCACGGTGCTCATGGCGCCGCTGCGCAGGCAGATACCAGGTCGCCGCAATCCCTCCATAAAGGCATCGATGGCGGGCGTCAAGGACGGCTCCCGCAACGGATAAAGACTCACTTCAGCTTGAATGTTCATGGACCCATCCTCACTACGGTGAAGGCACCGCTTTTCAGTCCAACAGATTGCCAGACCGTTTAACCAGAAATTTTCACGGTCTGCATTCCGGATCGCGCATTTTCCCCGGCGGTTACGCGAAACAAGGCTCCGGGTAAATCTCTTCTGCGGTTTCAGGGTTTAATATTGAAGCTTCCCCGCCAGATGTTTTCAGGATCGTAACGTCGCTTGATCTTGCATAATCTGGCGAAGTTTTGATCATAGCAACCTTTTACCAGCTGGTCCTGCTCTCCCGCGGCACCGGGAAAGTTGAGATAAACACCGGTCCGCGACATCGGCCGCAACGCATTGACAAAATCGGCAACCCAGGCTCTGTTGGCATCGGCATGTTCCATCCCTTCCCAGTTGGCTTCCACCGCTACCATAAAACGACAATCCCGTTTGCCAAAAGCGGTATCGGCGGCGTGAACACCATTCATGGCGCCGCCAAGAGCCCAGATATTCACCGACGACAGGGGGGATGCGCTGCGTGCGGAGTGGCCGACAATCCGGGTGATGGTGCCGTTATCGAGGGCCTTGAAAAACAGGGAATCCCAGTAATAGCATCGCCCCGGTGGATAATCCTTGTCGAAAAGGCGCTGCACCCCGAGATGAAAATCCATGGGACCGGACAGGTCCGCCAGCGGTTTCGACCATTCCCGAAAGGGGCGGATAACCTCTTCGCCGCGTTCGAAAGGGCCGGAATAGCAGGCCAGAAAAGCCACCACGGGCTGGCGATCGGCTTTGCCTTCGGCCGACCGCATGGGCCGGCTGCGCAACACGCAGAAACTGCTGAGCTCCACCGGCGCACCGGCCATGAAGTCACGCCAGAATGCGATGGCCCGCTCTGCTTCGGAAAAAGGGTACAGCACCGTGGCAAACCACACCTGCGACGCGATGGGCCTCAGGCGGTATTCAAAGGCGGTCACAATCCCGAAATTGCCTCCGCCGCCGCGCAAAGCCCAGAACAGATCGGGATTCTCGTCGGCACTGGCGGCAATTATCTTCCCTTCCGCCGTCACAATTTCCGCGCCTATAAGGTTGTCGATGGTCAAACCGTCTCTGCGCAAAAGCCACCCCATGCCACCATGCAGGGTCAACCCCGCGATCCCGGTTCTACTGACCACCCCGACGGGAACCGCCAGCCCGTAAGGCCGGGTTGCCGCGTCGACGTCCCCCAGACGCGCCCCGGCCTGGACGCAAGCAGAAGGAATCCCCGAATTGACCTTCACCCCGGCCATGCCGCCGAGATCAATGACCACCCCGTCGTCGCAAAGTGCCTTGCCGGCCACGTTATGCCCGCCACCCCGGACAGCAACCCGCAGGTTGTGGGATCGAACGAACCTTACCGCGGCGACGACATCGTTTCTTTGCGTGCAACGCACGATCAGGGAGGGACGCCGATCGATCATGCCGTTCCAGATCAGGCGGGCTGTTTCGTATTCATCATCACCGGACCGCAGCACATCCCCCTCGATTGCAGCGGCAAAATCGCCAAGCGCGGCTTCAGGAACTTCTGCCCATGCGTCGTTCAGGGTAGCAATTTTCAAAGGTGTTTGCTTCCTTTCCGCGGTTCGTCTGCCGCTTTCAGATTCGATAATCCGCCAAGCCGTGTTTGCCGTGCTCCGACCGACAGCGGGAAGCGCAACCTTCCTGACAGGCTTCGCCTTGCAGCAGGCCAGGCCCTACCCTTTTGTTCGGAAGGTTATTTTTTATTATACCCCGAAATCCTGCCAAGCTCTTGAAACGGCATAACGACATGATAATGTTAATAAGAAATACTCTCTAAAAACCTATGCACTTTGCAACTTGCCTGGCCCGGCAAGGTCGGGTGACCTTTGCGCCGGACTACAGTGGTCAACCAGAATCGATGGAGGTAGACATCATGAATGTGCGCACCTGCAAACAAACTATTATTGTAAGTATGGCCGTAGCGGCTCTGGCGGCATGCGCGCCGGCCAAGCAACCACCAACCAGCCAGATGGCCCTTGCCCAGGCCGCGGTGGACAAGGCGACAGCCGCCGGCGCCTACGAATACGCGCCACTGGAACTGCAGGCATCGCAGAACAAGGTAGATGCTGCAAAGACGGCTATCGCCGCTAAAGACTATGTCAAGGCCGAGCACCTGCTTGAACAGGCTGAGGTCGACGCGAAACTGGCGGAAGCCAAAAGCGGTACGGCAAAAACCCAGAAAGCCGTGGACGAACTGCAAAAGAGTATTGATATTCTGCGTGAAGAAATTCAACGCAAACTTCCTCAATAACAGCCTTTTTTCTTAAAAACCGGAGGTAACCCCATGACTATCCGAATCCGCAGCTACAAAATCGCCACCGGCATAACCGGGATCATGTTGGCGGCCATGGCCCTGTCCGGATGTGCGCAAAAAGTTACAACCAATGCCGCCCTGGAGGAAGCCAGGGCCGCCTACAAGGCAGCTCAGGCCAATCCCACGGTGATCCGTAACGCGGCACTGGAGCTGAAAAAAGCGGAAATGGCCCTCACCCAGGCGGAAACATCCTTCCAGCAAAAAGCGGATCTGGCCACGGTGGAACATCAGGCCTACCTGTCCAAACAGCATTCGGCCATTGCCCAGGAAATCGGCAATCAGAAAATCGCCGAAGCGGCCATCGAACAGGCGAGTGCCGAACGTAACAAGGTTCTGCTAGAAGCCCGCTCCACCGAGGCCAGTCTTGCCGAGCAGCGTGCAGCTGCCGAAAAAGAAGCGGCCCTGCAGGCTCTGAAGGAGGCCGAAGCCCAGAAAGCCGCCGCCGAACAAGCGACCATGGAAGCGACCGAACAGCGCCTGGCGGCGGAAAAAGCCATGGCTGAAGCCACTGAAGCCCGGGAAAAAGCCGCCAAGCTCGAGCAGGAAATGGCCGAGCTGCAAGCCGTCAAAGCGGACCGGGGGCTGGTGATGACCCTTGGCGATGTGGTATTCGATGTCAACAAGGCTGACCTGAAACCGGGCGGTATCGTCACGGTCGATAAACTGGCCGCATTCCTGACGGAATACCCCACACGCAAGGTAATGATCGAAGGATTTACCGACAGCACTGGTAGCGCGGAATACAACCAGGTTCTGTCCGAACGGCGTGCCCTTGCCGTGCGCCGTGCTTTGATCGACAAGGGGATAGAAGCGTCACGCATTGAAATTCATGGTTATGGAGAGGACTTCCCGGTGGCCACCAACAACACGACTGCCGGCCGTCAGATGAACCGCAGGGTGGAAATCATCATTTCGGATGAAGAAGGCACCATACCGGCCCGCACCAAATAGGCCCTCTTTAGATAGTATCCATCCGGAAATTCCGGATGGATACAGCGTAGTTTTCATATGGGAAACGAGCAATTTTTCGTTGTGGCAAGGGAATCAAGGGGTTGCGCGGAGGCGTACATCGGTACGCCGCACAAGCAAGCCTGCGGATTGACGCCGTCATGGCGAAAAAGGGCCGTTTCCGGATGAAAACTAGATAGTATTGTTTTCGATTGCGCAACCGGGCTGATCGTCATGACGAACAGCCCGGTTTTCTTACATTACGTTACAAACCTTGATATCCCCTCATTTTTAAAAGATTCGCAATCGCGAAAGACAACAACCGCCCCGTCATCTGCAGCAATCCATATCTTTGTGAGTCTCTTCACGGATTTTCTTCAGCAACCGCAGTGTGCAAAATCAAATTCCGGGCCGAACAACTCGGGGTCCTCACGGACTACAGCCGCCGTAACGGGATTGAAATGGCGGAGTAAATACAGCAATTGATCGGCTGATCGGGCGCACTCTCGGCGCAAAAAGGCGCTTCAGCCGTCTGCCCGGAAAAATTCCCACCCGACAGTTGCATCCTCGATGCTTCTGGCTATAGTTTGAAAATTGATTTTTTCAAAGACATAAAGGTTCAGAATATTGGCACCTGGCTTTAGATGCAGTCGTAGCCGTACTGCGAAGGGTCAATGGGGGATTCCATGAAAGTTCTCGTTCTGAATGGTTGCAGCGATGAAAAATCGGCCACACAGGATCTGCTCAAGGGAATCTGTGACGGCATACCCGCCCCTCATGAAATCGCCTGGATCAACCTTCATGGCCTGGCTATCCAGTCCTGTCAAAAATGCCACAAGTGTTTTCCATGCGGCGAGTGTGTTTTACCCGAGGATGACGCGCATGCCGTTGCTCGCTCCATGTTCTCCGCAGATGCCCTGATCATCGGCCTCCAGGCTTCGCCTCAGGACATCCACATAGCAGTTGAGAGACTTTTTGAACGTTGCATGAGCGCCATGGCGTTCAAAACCCCGCAGGGCGATTTTCGCCCGTGGAGACAGGGCCGTTTTGCCATACTCGCATGCCACGAAGCATGCTGCGTCGCTGTCAATGAATCCAAATCGCCACAAGCGGATTCATCCTCTGTTGCCAAGGCTCTTGAAATCGGCGGCTTCAATCTCATCAAGGTAACCACTCAAGCCAAAACCGGACAGGCGCGGGATGATTTCTTTCCGGTAGAAAAAGCACGGTCTCTCGGTTGTTCCCTGTCCTGCATAATGATACCCAGGTAAATCCGTAATATTTTACGCCCTTCGACACCCGGACATCCAAACGGCTAAAAAAAACAAGGCCCGCAATCTCGCTGATTGCGGGCCTTGATAATTTCTGGTGCCGAAGGCGAGACTCGAACTCGCATGGGCTTTCGCCCGCCACCCCTCAAGATGGTGTGTCTACCAGTTCCACCACTTCGGCGTTAAGCGAAGAACTTTATACTGTTTTGACAAAAATCTGTCAACATGAAATTGGGTTGAAAACGCATTTACTTTGTTTTCATCCGGAGCTTCCGGATGGATACTAGTCTGCAGACGGACCAGACTCCTGCGCCGGGACGCTGGCTGCGGGAGCCGCTTCGGCAGGGCCACCCTGTTCCACGGCCGCCGGAGTCGTCATGCTGGCAGGCATGATGCTTTCGACACCCGGAATTTTGTAAAAATAGGCCAATACCAGGCTGGTCAGCATGAACACGACCGCTGCTCCGGTGGTGAGCTTGCCCATGAAACTGGCGCCACCGCGCGCTCCAAAGACCGTCTGGCTGCCGCCGCCACCGAAGGCCGCGCCGACCTCCGCACCTTTGCCACCCTGCAGCAGAACGATAGCGATGAGAGCTATACAAACCAGGACGTGTAAAACGATTAAAAGGGTCACCATCTTCATCAACTCCTGACGAGTAAGTTTTTCGGAAAGGCCGAACTTAGCACATAAACCGGCGAATGAAAAGCCCCTATGCCGGCTGGGTCTCACTTCTACAGGCGAGGCCGCTACGCGAGGCTTTCATGAAGGAAAAACCGGCTCCGGCAAAAAATCGGGGAAAAGCGCTGAGCCATCTGTGCATTTCGCTCTGCCTCAGGAAGGCAGGAAACGGACAATGCGGATAAAATCCTCAGCCTTGAGACTGGCGCCACCAACCAGGGCACCGTCAATATCCTGTTGACTCAGGAGCCCGTCAACATTGTCAGGTTTGACGCTTCCCCCATACACAATGCGGATCCTGCAAGCAAGATCGGCGTCGTACAGCCTGGATAGCAAATCCCGGATAAAGGCATGCGCCTGCTGCGCCTGCGCAGCGCTGGCGGTTTTTCCCGTACCGATCGCCCAGACAGGCTCATACGCCACCACAACCCTTGCCATGGCGTCTCTAAGGAGGTTTTCCAGGCCACCGCGCAACTGCTTTTCAAGAACCTCGAAAGTGCGCCCCTGCTCGCGCTCCTCCAGGGTTTCACCGACACAGAATATCGCTGTCAGCCCCGTATCGACCACCGCCTTGAGTTTGCGATTGATAAAACCGTCCGTCTCGCCAAACAGTTGCCGCCGCTCCGAATGACCGACAATAACATAACGGCACCCGGCATCTTTGAGGAGCAGGGGGAGACTTCCCCGGTATAGGCCCCTTGCATTTCCGGAAAACAGTTCTGGGCGGCTACAGCGATATTGCTATCGCCCAGAGCCGATGACACGGATGTCAGGACCGTAAAAACCGGCGCGACAACAATGTCGCGGTCGGTGACATCGGCCAGTCCGGCCTCGAGGGCTTTCACCAGGGTAACAGCTTCCGCGGTCGTCTTGTGCAGCTTCCAGTTTCCGGCAATAAAGGGTCTGCGCATCTTCTCCCTCTGAACAATGTATGCCATGCTTCGGCGCCGGCCCGGCGCGAAACACACGTTAAGTTTCTTTCACCCGAAAAAGCAGGATGGACGATTGCCATAAACGGGATTTTGAAAAATCCGGCCAGGCAGTGGCAGGCCGGTCACTTGTCGGTCAAGGCAACAATGCCCGGAAGCTCTTTCCCTTCAAGAAACTCCAGCGAAGCGCCGCCGCCCGTGGAAATATGCGTCATCCTGTCCGCCAGTCCGGATTTTTTGGCCGCCGCCGCCGAATCCCCGCCGCCGATGATGGAAACCGCCTTTGAATCGGCCAGAACCTGCGCCACGGCAAAGGTTCCTTTGGCAAAGGCGTCGAATTCGAATACCCCCATGGGGCCGTTCCATACCACGGTACCGGCTTTGCTCAACACCTCGCTGAACCGGGCGACGGTTTTCGGTCCGATATCCAGCCCCATCCAGCCGGCGGGGAAATCATCGTTGCCGCAGATTCTGCTTTCAGCATCGGCCTTGAACTCACTGGCAGCCACGTGATCTTCCGGTAAAAGCAGGGCAACCCCTTTGGTGGCGGCGCGCTGCATCAGCTCGGCGGCCATGCCGAGCCGTTCTTCTTCGATAAGGGAATGACCAAGATCATACCCCTTGGCCTTGAGGAAGGTATAAGCCATGCCGCCGCCAATTATCAGAACATCGACTTTTTCAAGAAGGCTTTCAATGGCCGGCAATTTATCGGACACCTTGGCGCCGCCGAGCACCGCCACCAGAGGACGAACCGGTTCGGCAATCGCCTGACCGAGATAGCGCAGTTCCTTTTCGATCAGGAAACCGGCTACCGCCGGCGATAAGATCCGCGCGACGCCTTCGGTGGAAGCATGGGCTCGGTGGGCGGTACCAAAGGCATCGTTGACATAAACGTCGGCGAGCGCCGCAAGCTGAGCGCTGAAAGCGGCATCGTTGTCGGTTTCCCCTTTATGGAAACGGACGTTTTCCAGCATCAACACCTCGCCTTCCGGCAGATCGGCGACCAGTTTTGCGACCTCGGCACCGACACAATCAGGTGCCATGCCTATCGTTTGACCGAGCAACTGGCCAAGGCGCTCCGCAGCCGGGGCCAGACTGAATTCGGGTTTCGGAGTTCCCTTGGGCCGTCCCAGATGAGAGGCGAGGATGAGCCGCCCTCCTTGTGCGATGATATGTTTGATCGTCGGCAAGGCCGCAACGATACGGGTGTCGTCGGTGATCCGCCCTTCCTTGTCGAGGGGCACATTGAAATCGACGCGGCAGAAAACGCGTTTGCCTTTGCAATCGATATCCCTGACTGTCATTTTATTGAGCATGATATCAACCCCCATCCATTGGTTATAAAAAGCTTTAAAATCAGCGAACAGCACCGCCAGTACGAAACAGCGCGTCCATAAAACTTTAGAACCTTGTCAGCAACTTGCAACATGCCGCACCAGATCGACGACCCGGTTGGAATACCCCCATTCGTTGTCGTACCAGGCGAGAACCTTGACCATGTTGCCACCGAGAACGTTGGTAGACATGGCATCGATCACCGAGGAGGCGGGGTTGCCGTTGAAGTCGACGGAAACCAGCGGTTCCTCGCAATAACCCATGATGCCCTTCAGAGCACCTTCGGCGGCGGTCTGCAACGCATGGTTGACAGCCGCGATATCGGTAGGCTGCCGCGTTTCCGTCACCAGGGATATGAGGGACACGTTTGGCGTGGGAACCCGCACCGCAATGCCGTCCAGACGGCCGGCGAGTTCCGGCAACACCTTGGCGACAGCGCGCGCCGCACCGGTTGTCGTGGGAATCATGGAAAGCGCCGCGGCCCGCGCCCGACGCAGGTCCCTGGCGGGATAGTCGAGGATCTGCTGCCCATTGGTATAGGCATGCACGGTGGTCATCATGCCTTTGACAATGCCGAAACTCTCCATCAGAACCTTGGCCACCGGCGCCAGACAATTGGTGGTACAGGAAGCATTGGATATCACCCGGTGCAACGCCGGATCATATTTTCGATGGTTGATTCCCATGCACAAAGTGATGTCCTCACCAATGCCCGGCGCCGTGATGATTACACGCCCCGCCCCCGCATCGAGATGTTGCGCCGCCTTGGCGCGCTCGGTGAATTTGCCCGTCGCTTCCAGAACGATATCGATGCCCATTTCCCGCCACGGCAGCTCGGCGGGTTGCTGAATTTCACAGACCCTGACCAGGCGACCTCCCACCATCAGCCCGCTGTCGGTAGCCTGCACGGGAGGAGAGAAAATCCCGCGCACGGAGTCATATTTGAGCAAGTGGGCCAGCACTTGCGCGGAATTCAGGTCATTGATCGCCACGATTTCGACATCCGGTGCCGCCCAGGCGGCGCGAAAAATACTGCGCCCGATGCGACCGAAGCCGTTTATTGCTATTTTTACCGCCATTTCTCTGGTGCTCCCGAACTTGGAATAAGGCCCCGAACATCCCTCGAAGCCGAAAACAACACGCAAAACCGAGTATTTGAATAAACAATTCAGAAACCCAGTGTTGATATTTCTGCAAAAAGCGGCAGATTGGACGGCCAGGCAAAAAGTGCCAAATGAAGCGCCTGTAATTGCCAGGCAGTGAGACGTACTCAGGCACGTCGAAACAGTGAGGAAATTACAGCGACGCGGAAGTTGGCGGGTTTTAGCGACGCCATCAAAGTTAGCGATTGATAATAGCCAATAGCCCTTTGGCCGTCAACCGCTTTCCCATCCCCGAGCCAGCGGAATCTTGTACCGGAAAGCGCAATATGTTATTTAGTATCCATCCGGAGTTTCCGGATGGATACCAGCTTCATTCCTTGCCAAACAGAATACAAGCAGAAAGAAAACTCGCTTTTTCTCTACTTCCGCTTCGGCAACTCCAAAACGCCAACATGCAACTGCAGACTTCCATGAAACTGACGCCAGAATAGCGTCCGCAACGACAATACCGTCCTCGATTTTAATCGCCCGCCCCTGCCACCCGGGCAGAAAAGCCGGCACAAAGACATCCCCGGAATTTTAAAATCCCGTGGAAAGATCCTGCAAAATCAACTCGGTGACGGCTTGTTTTATCTTGCGAATGCGGTTATTTTCCGGTATATAAACGGCGCTCCGCCGTTGGGGAACAGGGAGGCATCGTGCAAATCTGTCTGCTGGCCAGCGGCAGCAAAGGCAACGCTATTTATGTCGAAACCGCCGAGAGCCGGTTGCTGATCGACGCAGGCCTTTCAGCCCGCGAAATCGGTAACCGGCTGAACGCTATTGGGAAAAGCCCCGAGCAGCTTGACGCGCTCCTTGTGACGCATGAACATGGCGACCACTGTCGGGGGCTCGGTCCTGTTTCCCGCCGCTGGAAACTGCCCGTACACATTCATCACGCAACACGCGAAGCGCTGCCCCATGCGGGAAAACTGACACAGACCATCGCATTCGACTCCGGCGACACCTTTTGCCTCAGGGACCTGATAGTCCATACCGTTCCCGTTACCCATGATGCCGCGGCTCCAACCGGCTTCATCCTGGAAACGTCATCAGGCAAAATCGGCATCGCAACCGACCTGGGACTCGCTACCCGACTGGTCATCGATCGTTTTCAGGGGTGCCGGGTACTGGTTCTCGAATCGAACCATGACGAAGATCTGCTGCGCGACGGTCCGTATCCGTGGCATTTAAAGCAGCGTATCCGCAGCCGGCACGGACATCTGTCCAACCGGGAGTCCGCCGAACTTTTGCGCAGCCTCGCCTGGCCGGGGCTGGAGGCGGTTTTGCTCGCGCATCTGAGTGAAGCCAACAACACCCCTCAACTGGCGGAAGACTGTGCGCGCAAGGCGCTCAATGATATAAAAGCTTTTTCAACGCAACTGTTCGTCGGCTGCCAGGACAGGCCGAGCATCTGTTTTGGCTGTTAGGGCAGTCGCAGCGCCGGTTCCGGCGGCGGATCGCATTTTTGCCGGCCCGCAATGAATTTTGTTTGAATTTTTGAAAGACGATGTCCCGGAAGTCGGCCGTGCGCATCGCTGCACCGGTGAGTCATGCACGACACCGTGGCGCACCAGATGCCGGGCGACCGTTACCGGTTCACCCTTGCCAAGGAGAGCATAATGGCCTGGAGAATAGAAGTCGGACTGAAAGAAGGCATCCGCGATGCACGCGGCGAACGCGTCAAGCGTGAGATCCGCGAACATCTTGGAATCGAACTGGATCAGGTAAAAACCATCGATGTCTACACCGTCGATGCCGATCTGTCCCGCAAGGAAATCGAAGCTGCCGCGCAAGGCCCCTTTTCCGACCCGGTGATCCAGCACTATGCCATCAACCAGCCTGTGGCCGAAGGTTTCGATGTGCTTGTCGAGGTCGGCTTCCGGCCCGGTGTCACCGACAACGTCGGCCGCACATCGCGGGAAGCCATCCAGTATCTTGTCGGGCGCCGGTTTACCGCCGATGAAGGAGTCTACACCTCCGTACAGTACCTTCTGTCGGGAAAAATCGATGAAGCAGATGCCGAACGCATCGCCGCCGGATTTCTCGGTAACGGTCTGATTCAGCGCTGGACAATCATTCCGGCGGCGAAATTCGACCGGGAAAACGGGGTGCCGGTAACAGTTCCCAAGGTGGTTTCCACCGCCGAACCCAAAGTGCTGGAGATCGACCTGAACGTCTCCGACGAGGAGTTGATGCGCATCAGCCGCGAAGGCGTGCTGGCTCTCAACCTGGAGGAAATGAAAGCCATCCAGGCGTTTGCCAACGATCCGCAAAATCAGGCCGATCGAAAAAAAATGGGACTGACCGCCTGTCTGACCGATGTGGAGCTTGAAGCCCTGGCCCAGACCTGGAGCGAGCACTGCAAGCACAAGATCTTCTCGGCCCGTATCGACTACGAAGATGGCGAAGGCAAATCCGAAACCATCGACTCCCTGTTCAAAACCTTTATCGTCGGCGCCACCCGTGACGTGCGGGCCGCCAAAGGCAAAAGAGACTTCTGCCTGTCGGTGTTCAAGGACAACGCCGGAGTGATCCGTTTCAACGACGACTGGAGCCTGGTTTTCAAGGTCGAAACCCATAATAGCCCCAGCGCCCTCGATCCCTACGGCGGAGCGTTGACCGGCATTGTCGGCGTCAATCGCGACCCCTTCGGTACCGGCATGGGCGCCCGGCTTATCTTCAACACCGACGTCTTCTGCTTCGCCTCGCCTTTTTACAGCGAACCGCTTCCGCCGCGCCTGCTGCATCCGCGCCGCATTTTCGAAGGCGTCGTGGAAGGCGTCGAGCATGGCGGCAATAAAAGCGGCGTGCCAACGGTCAACGGATCCATCATCTTCGATGACCGCTTCGCCGGCAAGCCGCTGGTCTACTGCGGCACCGCCGCCCTGATGCCGGCCGAAATCCACGGCAAGCCGGGACACGTCAAGCAGGCCTTGCCCGGAGACCGCATCATGATGGTTGGCGGACGCATCGGCAAGGACGGCATTCATGGCGCCACCTTCTCTTCGGAGGAGTTGCATGAGGGCTCTCCGGCCACCGCGGTGCAGATCGGCGATCCCATTACCCAGAAGCGCATGTTCGACTTTTTGATCATCGCCCGCGACCGCGGTCTGTACAATTCCATCACCGACAACGGCGCCGGTGGCCTTTCCTCTTCCGTCGGCGAAATGGCTGAAGATACCGGCGGCTTCGAGATGCACCTCGATCGGGCGCCGCTCAAATACTCCGGGCTGCAACCCTGGGAGATTCTCATCTCGGAAGCCCAGGAACGCATGACCGTCGCGGTCCCCCCGACAAAACCGAGGCATTTATCGCCCTGGCCAGAGAAATGGACGTCGAAGCCACCGACCTTGGCAACTTCAACGACTCCGGTTACTACCACTGCCTGTATAACGGTAAAACCGTTACCTACCTGCCCATGGCGTTCCTCCATAGCGGTGTGCCCCAATTGCAACTGCAGGCCCGCTGGGAAAACCGCGACCATAAAGAACCGGAATTCGCCCAGCCCCTCGACGTGGAAGCAACCCTGCGGCACATGCTTGGACGCCTGAACATCTGCTCCAAGGAAAGTGTGGTACGGCGCTACGACCACGAAGTCCAGGCCGGCACCGTGCTCAAACCGCTGGTCGGTATCGCCAACGACGGTCCGGCCGATGCCGCCATGATCCGCCCTCTGCCCGACTCCTTCGAGGGGGTGGTGGTGGCCCATGGCATCACGCCGCGCTACAGCGACATCGATACCTACCACATGATGGCCTGCGCCATCGACGAAGGCCTGCGCAACTACGTGGCCGTCGGCGGCAATATCGAGCATGTCGCCGGTCTCGACAACTTCTGCTGGTGCGATCCCGTACAGAGTGACAAAACCCCGGACGGCACCTACAAGGCCGCCCAACTGGTGCGGGCCAACAAGGCCCTGTACGACTACTGCCTGGCTTTCGGCGTGCCGCTGATTTCCGGCAAGGACTCCATGAAAAACGACTACCAGATCGGCGACACCAAAATCTCCATTCCGCCGACGGTGCTCTTTTCGGTTATCGGCAAGGTCGATGACATCCGCAAAGGCGTGACCATGGATGCCAAACGCCCGGGCGACCTGGTCTATCTGCTCGGCGTCACCCGCAACGAGCTGGGCGGTTCGGAATATTACGACATGCTGGGCCACCTGGGCAAAAATGTCCCCACCGTCGATGCCAACACCGCATTGCGGCGTTACCGCACCCTGAACCGCGCCCAGCAACAGAGCCTGCTGGCCAGCTGCCATGACCTTTCCGATGGCGGACTCGGCGTGGCACTGGCCGAAACGGCTTTCGCCGGCGGCTTCGGCATACAGGTCGATCTGCGCAAGGTCAAGTGCGAGGGCGTGCTGCGGGAGGATGCGGTACTGTTCTCCGAAACGGCCAGCCGCCTGCTGGTCACCATCAAGCCGGATCATAAGGCCGCCTTCGAAAAACTGTTCGCCGGCCAGGACCTCTCCCTGCTCGGCACCGTTACCGAGGGCAGGGAACTGCGCATCGTTGGCCTCGGCGGCGAGATTCTGGTGCGGGCCGATATCAATGATCTCAAAGAGGCGTGGCAGGCGCCGTTAAGGGAGATGTAAATCATGTCGAAACAAGTACGTGCTATCGTCATTGCCGGCAACGGCACCAACTGCGAACGGGAAACGGCCCATGCCTGCCGCCTGGGCGGTGCCGATGTGGTCGATATCGTTCACATCTCCGAACTGCTGAGCGGCCGGGCCCTGCTGCAGGACTACCATTTCCTCAACCTGGCCGGCGGATTTCTCGACGGCGACGACCTCGGCAGCGCCAAGGCCGGCGCCAACCGCCTGCTGCATGCGCCGATCAAGGGCAGCACCGAGCATCTGAGTGAACACCTGCGCAAATTCATCGCCGACGGCAAACTCATCATGGGAGTCTGTAATGGCTTTCAGCTGATGGTCAAGATGGGGCTGCTCCCCGCCTTCGGCGGCGACTTTACCCAGACCGCGACCCTGACCTTCAACGACAACGGCCGTTTCGAAGACCGCTGGGTCTACCTGAAGGCCGATCCCGCATCCCCCTGCGTCTTCACCCGGGGGCTGGACGGCATTACCCTGCCGGTGCGTCATGGCGAAGGCAAACTCGTGGTTGACAGCGAAGCAAACCTGAAAAAGATCGAGGAAAAACATCTGGGCGTGCTCAAATATTGTCTGCCGGATTACAGCGCGACGACCATGGACTACCCGCTCAACCCCAACGGGTCGACAGCGGCAATCGCCGGGCTTTGCGATGAAACGGGGCGTCTGTTCGGCCTGATGCCGCACCCCGAGGCCTATGTGCACCGCACCCATCACCCCCGCTGGACCCGCGAAACGGATCTGCCGGAGGATGGGATGGGATTGTGGCTGTACAAAAATGCCGTTCGGTTCATTCGCGACGAACTGCTTTGACCCGCAGAGCCCATTCGCAAAGACCGAATGGGCTCTTTACCGACCTGCGGACACCACGCAGATGCCGCGTCAGCAGCGAGACACAACCTGCCTTGAGCGTGGTATAGTGAACATTTCGGGCCGTGATGCCATTCAGCGCAGCGGCCATACGGCATAAAACGGGGAGCGTTTCTGACTCATGTTTGACAAATACGAAGATGAATGCGGCGTTTTCGGGATCTTCAATCACCCCGAAGCCGCCAACATGACTTATCTCGGGCTTTACGCCCTGCAGCATCGCGGCCAGGAAAGCTGCGGCATATCGACGGCTGACGGCACGCGCCTGCGAACCCATCTCGGCAGCGGCCTGGTGGCGGACGTCTTCAAAGACGACGAAATTTTCAATAAACTTCCCGGCAAGGCCTCCATCGGTCATGTCCGCTACTCGACGGCGGGTGGCGACAGCATCCGCAACTGCCAGCCCATCGCCGTGGATTACGCCCGCGGCAGCGTGGCGGTGGCTCATAACGGCAATCTGGTCAACGCCCAGGAAATCCGCAACGAACTGGAGGAAAAAGGCTCCATCTTCTCCACCACCGCCGACACCGAGGTTATCATTCACCTGCTGGCGAGGTCCCAGAGCGATGCCCTGCCCGACCGTATTTCCGAAGCCCTGCGCCGGGTTCGGGGCGCCTACAGCCTGGTGTTTCTCACCGAAACACGCATGGTAGCGGTCCGCGACCCCCATGGATTCCGGCCCCTGGTGCTTGGCGAAGTGGACGGAGCCTATGTCGTGGCCTCCGAGACCTGTGCTCTGGATCTTATCGAAGCCAGGTTGCTGCGCGAAATCGAGCCCGGAGAAATGGTCGTGTTCGACAAGAACGGCATGACCTCCTATCATCCCTTCGAGGAACGCACCCCTTCGCCCTGCATCTTTGAATTCGTCTACTTCGCGCGCCCCGACAGCACCGTCTTCGGCCAGCAGGTCTACCGGGTGCGCAAAGGGTTCGGCCATCAGCTGGCGCGCGAGCATCAGGTCGACGCCGACATCGTCATCCCCATACCCGACTCCGGCGTTCCGGCGGCTATCGGGTATGCGGAGGAATCGGGCATTCCCTTTGAAATGGGGTTGATCCGCAACCATTACGTAGGCCGCACCTTCATCGAACCCCAGCAATCCATCCGCCATTTCGGCGTCAAGATCAAACTCAACGCCATCCGCGAGGTCCTGGAAGGCAAAAGGGTCGTGGTGATCGACGATTCGGTGGTACGCGGCACCACCTCCCGGAAAATCATCAAAATGCTCCGCCATGCCGGTGCCAAAGAGATCCACATGCGCGTTTCGTCACCGCCGACGGCCTATCCATGTTTTTACGGCATCGACACGCCGACCCGCAAGGAGCTGATCGCTTCCTCCCATACGACCGAGGAAATCTGCAAATACATTACGGCCGATTCTCTGGGCTACCTTTCCCTGCAGGGAATGCTGGAAATCGCCGGTGCCCCCAGGGGCGCCAACGGCTACTTTTGCGAGGCCTGCTTCAGCGGCAACTATCCGGTAAAATTCCCCCGGCTGAAATCGGACGACCAGCTCGGGCTGTTTTGATGGCCCCGTTGCAGCGCATTGAATATCACGACAGGAGATAAAGTTTTGACCAGCGATCGCGCAGAACTTAAGGAAATCATCCGCAAGCTATCCTACGAAGAACGGGAAGTCACCCTGGCTTCCGGCCGCAAAAGCAATTTCTATTTCGACGGCAAGCAGACCACCCTGCATCCCCGGGGAGCCATGCTGGTCGGCAAGGCCGTACTCGAAGAACTGGCACACTTTCCCGCCCCCATCGAGGGCGTCGGCGGGCTGACCCTGGGCGCCGATCCCATCGCCACCGCCGCCGCGCTGGTCAGCTCCATGGGCGACACGCCGATCCCGGCCTTTATCATCCGCAAGGAACCCAAGGGCCATGGCACCGGTCAATGGCTTGAAGGCCGCAAAAACCTGCGTCCCGGCGCCCGGGTGGTCATTGTGGAAGACGTTCTGACCACCGGCGGATCGGCGCTCAAAGCCGTCGAACGCGCCCGCCAGGAGGGGCTCGAAGTCCTCGGTATCATCACTTTGGTGGATCGTCAGGAAGGTGGCCGTGAAATCGTGGAAGCGGCCGGCTTGCAATTGCGCTCCATTTTCACCAAAAGCCAGATCGTGGCCGACTGACTTTTTGCCATAGATTTTCCTACTCATGAAGAAACAAAAAAGGGAGCCTGACAGGCTCCCTTTTTTGTTTCTTCATCGTAAATCTCCCTACTCCACGGTCTTGTTGCTCTTGCGCTCAACAATTTTTAAAAAAATCGGAAATTTCATTGACAATAGTTTTCGATTTCGTTATGTATCGTAGTACATATCTATTTTATTCAGATAGATGTTAGTTTTATCTATATTGCAATGTAACTACCAGGATTTACCCTACAAGCCCAATACAGCATTTCTTGTTGCTTCGATTTTGCATTCTTGCGGAAATCCGCATGAAATTATCGTGCTTTCAGGATTGGAAACACGAAATTTTGCGTCCTGCCAAAAATCAGGCAGACGTCAAAAAACTGCTTTGATGCCGTATCGAAAAAAGTGATTCGTTAAATAAATCATCAGGTTTTCGTTGAATATTGAGCGGCCACCCGGAAACGGCCCTTATCCGCCGTGGGGCCCTCAATCCGCGGGCTTGCTTGCGACTCAGGCTGTTTCTCCGGAGGCTGTCCACTTTGCTATCCTGCGCGCGATACACGTGTACCGATTTACGCCTCCGCGCAACCCCTTAATTTTTTTGCCACCACGGAAAATTGTGCGTTTTGCGTATGCAAACCACTCGGTATCCATCCAGAGTTTCCGGGTGCACACTATCTTATCTATGTCTATTTTAAATTTTAGCCGAGCTGATCCTGGAGGAAATTTTAATCCAAAACATGGAGGGAAAAATGTCAAAAGGAAAACTTCGTTTTTCAAAAATCTGCTTATTGGCTTTTGTCTTTAACTTCATCATACCCGCAGTTCTCACGTCGCGTAATTTTTGCGTACAGGCCCAGGAAGCCTCCAAACCAAAGCTTACTTTCAGCACTCATGTCAGGGCAAGATACGAATTCCAGAATAGTTTTAACCAGAAATTTTATGGAGACAATCCCGGAGCGGGCAAAGCCAATGACGGTTTTTTGCTGGGAAGGCTGAGAATGGGGCTGGATTGGTATCCTACAAAAAACATCCATGTCGCTCTTTGGGGACAACATGCGGAGGTCTGGGATTATGCCCTATCGGATAATGATTTTTACAACAAGACGTTTGAAAGGATCAACCATCCGCAGAAAGACCGCCTGGAGCTTTACGAGACCTACATCGATGTCAAGGATATCCTGGATTCCGGCCTTGGATTCAAGGCGGGGCGGCAGAAAATTGCCTATGGCGACAACCGGGTTTTTGGCCCTGGCGAATGGGGCAACTCCGGCAGATGGATCTGGGATGCCGCCAAATTGTCCTGGGTCTTCAACCGGGGCTTCGTGGATGTCTTCTACGGCCAGACCATGCTGCATGAAGTCAACAGCTTCAGCCTCAATCATCGGCATGGTTATGAGAGCCTGGCAGTGTATGGCCACTTCGAACTATTGGAAAAGCCGCTTAAACTTGTCTTTGAACCAATGGCATTCACCAAAAAGGACGATCACCCGAATTACGCCGGCGAGGTCAACAAAACGGCAGACAATCTCGATTCGTGGTATGTCGGCGCACACTTGAAAGCCTCGATGAAAGGATGGGATCTGGAGGGAACCTACCTCAAGGAGGAAGGGGATTTTGCCAAAGATGACATTGATGCCTACGGTTATCACGCCATGCTTGCCTACACCTTCCCCACCGCCTGGAAACCCCGCCTGGGCATTTCTTACAGCTATGCCTCGGGGGACAGCAACCCCAAGGACGGTAAAAATGAAACCTTCCATGAAGCTTTCGGAGCCAAGGATAAAATGTACGGGCGCATGAATCTTTTTTCCTGGAGCAACCTGGAAGACCTCGAAGCCAGCCTTACCGTCAAACCGCGCAACTGGCTGACAATCAAAGGGGAAGTGCATCAATTCAGTCTGGCGGATCGCCATGACGGCTGGTCCCTCAATAAAAAGCTGTACCGTGATCCAACAGGCGCCAGTGGCAGTGACGTGGGCAAGGAAATCGACATCCTCGCGACTTTAACTTATTTCAAAAACCACACGCTCATGGCGGGCTTCGGGCATTTCTGGCCTGACGAATTCGCTGAAAACGTTGCATCGCACAAACAGGCGACCTGGGCTTTTTTGCAGTGGGAGTACAAGTTTAAAAGCGTCATCTTTTAAATGCGTTTCAACAACACGGCATCTTGCCGGAAAGGATCAGCAATGAAACGAAATATTTACTGTCTTTTATTTTGTGCCCTTTTATTTACCCCGCTCCACGCCATGGGCGGCAATCAAAAAGAACTTCTGTTCCACGCCGGAGTTGGCCAGAGATCTTCGCTCAATGAAATCAAGCAGGAGTGGGAAAAGAAACACCCCGACCAGAAGGTCAACTTTTCCTACAAAGGTTCAGGCTATTTTATCGCTGACATTACACGTTCCCGCCAGGGCGATTTGTTTATGCCCGGGGAAGAGTTCTATCTGCTGCAGGCAGAGGAGCGAGGATTTGTCGAAAATTACAACCCGAAGACGGACATACCGGCCTACTTTGTAACCGTCATCATCACGCCCAAGGGCAACCCTGCCAATATCACCAAAATTGAGGATTTCGCGCGACCGGGTGTTCGGGTGGGATTGGGCAATCCTAAATCATGCGCCGTAGGTATCTGGCACGAAAAGACTTTTAAAAAAGCCGGTATCTGGAAAGAAGTGCAAAAAAACGCCGTGCTCAGTGCCAAATGTATTCCGGAACTTGGCAACGCGGCGCAGCATCGGGCCATCGACGCCACCATCGTGTGGTCAACAACTGCCGTGCTGTACCTGCGGGATGTGGAAATCATCCCCATCGAGCAAAAATACCGGGGCGTAATCCGCCTGCCTGTTGCCACCCTGAAATTTGCGCGATACAAACACGAAGCGGAGCAGCTCAAAAACTTCATTCTCTCCGATGAGGCCCGTCACATATTTCACAAACATGCCTATTCCGTAGACCCGAATATTGCCGTAGATAAACAGGGTTTCTGCCTGGACAACACAACGGACCAGGACATGAAGCACCTGGTCAATGCCGCCACGGCGGTCAAGGACGAACGGTATCCGGTCAATGCAAAAACCGTTGGAGACCTCATTGGCGAAGTCAAACGCCAGCGCAAAACTGTTCGCTCGGGTTCCTAGGAGGGTCGCCTGCCATGCCAAAAGTATCTGTCATCCGTGGACGATGGTGGCCGGCGCTCACGATTTCCATTACGCTTGTGGCGATAACGTTTTATCTTCTTCTGATCGCCAGCAACTGGATCTATCTGGGATGGAACGACACCATTCATTTCTTTACCCAGGCCAGAATGTGGCAGCGATTCTGGCTGACGGTCTGGACCTCGACGGTTTCGACCTCTGTTGCCCTGTTGATCGGCATCCCGGCCGGCTATGCCTTGTCGAGGTTCTCCTTTCCCTGCCGCAATATTTTTGCGAGCGTTATCGATCTGCCGATAGTCGTTTCGCCGGCCGTCATCGGGGCTTTTCTGTTTGGCATCACCACCAGGTTCCCCTTTGACATGATCAGCGAACATTACAACATCTACATCGGTCGTAATGTCTACGGTGTGCTGCTGGTGCAGTTTACGGTTACCTGCGCTTTCTGCACCAGGCTTATGAAGGCCAGCTTCGACATGATCCCGACCAAGTTCGAATCCGTATCCCGCTCGCTGGGAGCTTCCAACTTCCGTACCTTTTTCAAGGTCGTGATGCCCATGGCAAAAAACGGCATCCTTGCAAGCATGATTGTGGTTTGGGCCCGAGCCGCCGCGGAATGGGAAGGTCTCATGCTTTTTGTGGGCGCGTCGGAGGGAGAGACCGACATTATGCCCTTCGCCATCTACCTGGACTGGAACGGCGGCATGATGGGATGGGTAACATCCATGACCATAGTCTGCATCCTGATGGCGATAACCGCCATGTCCGCCATGAGGCTCATAGGAGGAAAAAGCAGTGTCTGGTGAACCGCAGTCCGCCACAACAACCGACAGCCTCGCGCGGCCTCAAAAAGCGGAGTCCCGTGATCGGCTGATTTTCAAGACATTTTTTTATAGCTTTGCCGGTTTTCTGTTTCTTTTTTCGGCGTATCTGTTTCTGACCAACGTTGATCAATTGTTTGTCACGGAAGCGGCTGTTCAAACCCGGAATCTGACCTCGTGGGGAGAGGATCGCGAGATCCTCAACATGTTTGCGGGGGGGTTCTGGAAAGACCCGTATTTCTGGAAATCGCTGAATCTCACACTGATGATCACCGTAATCACCACCATACTGTCCACCCTGATAGGCATTCCCACCGCTTACGCGCTGAGCCGCTACAAAATTCGGGGAAAAGTCATCATCGATGTGCTGTTTTCCTCGATGCTCGTCATTCCGGCTTCTTCCGTGGGCTTGTGCCTCATCGTCATGTTCAACTACGGACCGTTCTGGGATCTTCAGCAAAAACTGGGCTTTCGTTTTGCCCACAGCATATTCCCGGGCATGATCATCGCGAGTTTCATCTTGTCTTTTGCATTGGGGCTGAGTGCGTGGAAAGCCACCTTCGACAGCATCAATCCCCGCTTCGAACAGGTGGCCAGATCCCTGGGCAGCAGCCGATGGCGAGCTTTCCGGACGGTTACCCTGCCACTGGCCAAAAGTGGTCTGGTGGCCGGCATCATTCTGGCGTGGACCAGAGCGATGGCCGAATTCGGCGCAGTGCTGTTTTTCTGCGGTACCTTCCGGGAATTGCCCCCTGCACGATTCAGTGATCTGGAGCAGGCGTTGCACATCGACCAGGCCGACTGGCTTTCAGTGGCCATCTGGGCCCAGATCGAATATGGCAACGTAGAATACGGCTTTGCCCTGGCCTTTATTCTGGTCATCATCGGCGGCCTTTCCGTTTATGCCATGCATCGCATCGGCGCCAAAGGCTACATCTGGTAAGGAGACAAATTTTCTTATGATAGAAATTCGGAATTTAAGCGGCAATCTGGGAGGATTCTGTCTTAAAGACATCAATCTGACCATAAATGATGGCGAATACATGGTTCTTCTGGGGCCGACCGGAGCAGGAAAAACCGTGCTGATTGAATATCTGGTCGGCATGTACCGGCAAACCGAAGGCAGCATTCTGGTGGATGGCGAAGACATTACACCCCTGTACACGGAGGAACGCAATATCGCGTATGTACCACAGGACTATGCCTTGTTTCCAAACCTGACAGTTGAAAAAAACATCGCTTACGGGCTTGAGGCAAAAGGACTGCCGCAACATGAAATAGTCCAGATCCGCGATGAGATCATCTCATCGCTCGGGATAGAATATATCCGTCAGCGGATGCCGCTGAATCTCAGTGGGGGTGAAAAACAGCGCGTGGCCCTGGGGCGGGCATTGGCCACACAACCAAGCGTGGTGCTGCTGGATGAACCGCTCTCGGCGCTGGACGAAAACCTCAGAGCCACAATGAGCAAGGAACTGCAGGCCCTGCAAAGAAAAACCAACGCTACCTTTGTCCACGTTTGCCACAATTTCGAGGAAGCGGCCTCGGTCGCCGACCGCATCGCAATCATGAACAATGGGCACTTGATTCAGGTGGATACACTGGAAAATTTAAAAACCAGGCCCCTTAACGAGTTCATTGTGCGCTTTCTGAAAACGCAGAATATTTTCCCGGGCGTGTCGGATGGCCTTTCGATAGGGATCAATGAGGTTTCGCTGAAAAAGCCCAGTCCGTTCCAGGGGAATGTCAAAATTGCGATTCGTCCGGAACATGTTTACCTGGGGCCGCCCAACGATGGTGAAAAAGAGAATTCCTTTGCGGGGCGCATTGCGCAGGTATCGTACAAACCGCATCTGGTGGAATACGGCGTGGATATCGGCATGCCGCTGATCGCATTTCATATCGGCAGGGAAAAATACCGTGTTGGCGATCTTGTTACCGTGCACATCCCTCAGGAACACATCATTCTGGTGGAATTGGAATCATCCTGTTGATCAGCGAACAGGGTATTCAAACATGATTCTTTATCGGTTCATAAAACGCCGCCATATGGAACGGGGCCGATAACCGGCCCCGTTCCATGCTTTTACTCTTGCGGAATTTTAAAAACCGCCAGCACACCAGGCAGAGCCTTGAGGGCGTCTATATCAAGCCGGGCCGTATCGCCGATCACGCCGATGATCACCCGGTTGGCTCCGGTCGACTGGTGAAAATCGTAGTCACGCCGTACCAGATATTCCTTGAGTTCACTGAGATCATGCTCCGTAGCGGTTGATTTCATCACCACCAGCATCGTTTACTCTCCCTTCGTCCGGATACGCTCCAACCGCCTGGTCTCATCGATGACACGCTCGAACAACCGGACAATGGCACCATCGTCGAGCGGACCGGGATTGGTCGCCTTCATACGCTCAAAAATCATCTGTTCCCTTTTGGGGTCATAGACCGCCCGCCCTTCGGCTTTTTTGAGCTCGCCGATGGCGAGGGCCAGCCCCGCCCGGCAATTGAATATTTTGAGAAGTTCGTCATCGAGAGCGTCAATCCGCTGCCTGATTTCATCGATTGTCAAAACCGGCTCCCAGCATTTCGTTCGAGTTTACACAATGGATGCTGCCATGCTCCACAACCTCGTTTCCCATATGAAAACCACGCTGTATCCATCCGAAGTTGCGGAGGATACAGCCTATAGTTTCTTCCGTATCAGGGTGTCCTTTTTCCAGTTGACATCATCCCTGTCCGGGTAATCGAGGTTGTAGTGCAGGCCGCGGCTTTCCCGCCGCAATCGCGCGCAGCGCACGATCAACTCGGCAACCGTGGCGATGTTGCGCAGTTCAATAAGGTCGGAGGTTGGATAGAAATCCCAATAATATTCGGTGATTTCATCCTTGATCATCTGAATGCGGCGCAATGCGCGCTTGAGACGCTTGTTGGTGCGCACGATACCGACATAATTCCACATACTGCGCCGGATCTCATCCCAGTTATGGGCGACCACCACCTCCTCGTCGCTGTCGGTGGCTTTGCCGTAATCCCAGGGTTTCACAGCCGGGGCCTCCTCCCGCTTTTCCTTGATCCGCGCCAGGGCACGTTGCGCCACGAGTTCGGCAAACACCACGCCTTCCAGCAAGCTGTTGCTCGCCAGGCGATTCGCCCCATGCAATCCTGTACAGGCCACTTCGCCAATGGCGAACAGGTTGACAAGGTCTGACTCTCCCCACTGATCGACCTTGACTCCGCCACAGATATAGTGGGCCGCCGGTACCACCGGAATCGGTTCGACGGTCATGTCGATGCCGTAACTCAGACAGGTTTCGTAGATATGCGGGAAACGGTTGCGGATGTAATCCGGATCGCGGTGAGTTATATCGAGAAATACGCTCGAATCCCCGTGGATCTTCATCTCGTTATCGATGGCGCGGGCCGTAATGTCGCGTGGCGCAAGGTCGCGCAATTCATGATACTGGCTCATGAACGCCGTACCGTCGCGACGTCGCAGGATTGCGCCCTCCCCGCGAACCGATTCGGAAATCAGAAAGGATTTGGCCTTGGGATGAAAAAGCGTGGTGGGATGAAACTGCATGAACTCCATGTTCGCGATGGTGGCCCCGGCTCTGTAGGCCATGGCGATGCCGTCGCCGGTGGCGACATCGGGGTTGCAGGTATAAAGGTAAACCTTGCCTGCCCCCCGGTGGCAAGTACCGTCACCCGCGCCCCGAAGGTATGCACCCTGCCGCCGTTGATGTCGAGGACATGCGCCCCCAGACAGCGGTTGGGCTGCCGCGCACGATACCCGGCCTTGGCGTCGGTGATCAGATCGATAGCGATATGGTGCTCGTAAATGGTGATATTCGGATGCGCGTGCGCCGCTTCGACCAGCGCCCGTTCGATCTCCTGCCCGGTCATGTCCTTGGCGTGCAGGATGCGGCGGCGACTGTGTCCGCCCTCGCGGGTCAGATCGTAGGTGTCATCATCCTTCTTGCTGAAACGGACCCCCCAGTGGATAAGATCGGCAATGGCCTGGGGCCCCCGCTGCACAACCAGCCTGACAATATCTTCATGGGACAGGTAGGCACCCGCCACCATCGTGTCGCGCACATGGGCGGCAAAGGAATCTTCGGAGGAAAGCACCGAGGCGATGCCGCCCTGAGCGAGATTGGTCGCGGTTTCGGAAATCTCCCGCTTGGTCACAACCGCCACCTGGCCGAACTCGGCGACCTTCAGAGCATAGGACAGACCGGCTATCCCGCTGCCAATAACAAGAAAATCCGTGGTAATATTCACTGCAATGCCTCACTTCCAGAGAGAGCAACTCCGAAGGAAAATCGACCCCTGCCCGGTGGATGCTCCGAAGATGGTTGGCCCAAGACCCGCAATAACACGCAATAACAATGAAACAGCCGATAATTCACAAACTGGCGTCATTATCGGAACCGACCCCCGTATTGTCAAGGTTTTTGCATAAGCAAATGGCTTGAAATACTCGCTGTTTCAGGTTATATTCTGACAGTTTTTCGAAAAGTGGTGACGATGACACGTTTATGGCTGGTTTCAATATTGATGCATGCGGGGCTTCTTTGCCTCGTCACGCCTGCCGTGCAGGCCGATATCTACCGCTACGTCGACAGCAACGGCGTCATGCATTTCACCAACACGCCGACAACCTCCGAATACTCTTTTTATCTCAAGGAATCACCCCCCGCAGGTGTAAAAAAAGGTGCGTTTAACGGCTCTTTCGATGAGATCATCGAAAGGCACGCTAGTGCCAACCGGCTGGAAAAGGCCTTGGTAAAGGCCGTCATCAAGGCGGAAAGCAACTACAATCCCAAGGCCATATCCAATAAGGGCGCCCAGGGAATGATGCAACTGATCCCCGAAACGGCGCGCGAAATGCGTGTTGCCGACCCCTTCGATCCCGAAGACAATATTCGTGGCGGCACCCGCTATCTGCGGAAGCTTCTCGACCTGTTCAACGGCAATCTGGATCTGGCACTGGCGGCCTACAATGCCGGCCCGGGAGCAGTTCGACAGCACGGCGGCATCCCCCCATATACTGAAACCCGGAACTACGTTCAGCGTGTGAAGGGGTTTATCGATGTCTACCGTTAGCACCAGACTCCTCCCTGAAAGGGGATACCCTGATCCGTCATTTGACCATCCGTAAAACCCCTCTTTTGTCACCATGCGCCTGTCGGTCCCAAAATTGGTTTTGTTTTTGTTCCCCGATTCCCCTGCCCCTGCCGCCAGATCGGTGCCGTTGCATGCCTTTCGGGGAAAACAAAAATCCCGGAATTTTTTGTTGACTTGGAAAATGCCATTTGCTATTAATAACCCCGCTCGCAGCACGGAGCATCGAGACAAACGCGGGAATAACTCAGTGGTAGAGTGCAACCTTGCCAAGGTTGAAGTCGCGGGTTCGAATCCCGTTTCCCGCTCCAGCGAACAAAGCCCCGAGCTGTTCGGTTCGGGGCTTTTCAATCCGATGCCAAGCACCGTGCCGCACGACATGCAACTTCGAGTTGCGGGAATAACTCAGTGGTAGAGTGCAACCTTGCCAAGGTTGAAGTCGCGGGTTCGAATCCCGTTTCCCGCTCCAGATGAAAGGCCCCGGACCAATCGGTCCGGGGCCTTTGTCTATTTGACCTGGACAAGGCCAGCTCCTGTCCGTCCGGGTCCCCGCTCCCATCGCCGACTACCGGTTTTTCCGGAAAAAGTCCCTTCCGGGGCGTTGGCGTCTGCGCTTTTCTACCATTTCAGGATAAAATCTGCTATCTTCAGTGCCTGGTCCGAAAGCCCAGCCAAACGGTTTCCGGATGATTCTTGATTCAAAAAACGGCGAGCGAGCACTGCACAGACGCCTATCGTATAATTGAAAGGAATGATCCGCCATGTACTGGAAACCCGAGATTGAAATCCTCCCCCGAGCGCAGTTGCATACTCTGCAGATCCAACGTCTGCAGGAAAGTCTTGCCAGAGCCGCGCAATCCCCCTATTACGGCACGCTGTTCCGTAAACAGGGCATCCGCCCCGAGTCCATACGGACCATCGATGACGTCAGGCGCCTGCCATTCACCACCAAGGACGATCTGCGCAGCAACTTTCCCTACGGATTTTTGACGGTTCCCAAGCAGGGGGCCGTACGTCTGCATTGTTCGAGTGGCACCACCGGCAATCCCACCGTGATTTTTCACGACAATCACGATCTCGCTTCGTGGGCGGACCTGGTGGCACGCTCCCTGTACTGTGCCGGCCTGCGGGACACCGATGTGTTCCAGAATATCTGCGGATACGGCCTGTTTACCGGAGGGCTAGGTTTTCAATACGGCGCGGAGCGCCTCGGCGCGCTGGTCATCCCCGCCGCCGCCGGCAACACCCGACGTCAGATCAAGCTTATGCAGGATTTCGGCACTACCGCCATCCACACCATCCCGAGCTATCTCTTCCGTCTGCACAGCGCCTTTGTGGAACTGGGCCTGGACCCGCAGCGCGACACCAGCCTGCGATTGTTCGTTATCGGTGCCGAACCGCACACCGAGGCCCAGAGACAGCGCATCGAGGCGCTGTTCGGCGTCAGGGCTTTCAATTCCTATGGTCTGTCCGAAATGAACGGCCCGGGAGTGGCTTTTGAATGCGAACACCAGAACGGACTGCACGTATGGGAGGATGCTTTTCTTACCGAAATCATCGACCCCGACACGCTGCAGCCAGTACCGGACGGAGAAGAAGGGGAACTGGTGTTCACGACCCTCGACCGGCATGCCATGCCGCTGATCCGATACCGGACCCGGGACCTGACACGTTTCATTCCCGGGGAATGCCCCTGCGGGCGCACCCACCGCAGGCTGGATCGCATTTCCGGACGCACCGACGATATGTTCATCATCAAGGGATGCAATGTGTTCCCCATGCAGATTGAAAAGGTTCTCATGCGTTTTGCCGAGGTCGGCACGGACTATGTCATCGAACTGGAAACCATCGACGGCAACGACGAGATCACGGTCAAAATCGAACTGCAGAAGGCCTGGTTCACCGGGGATATCGAGGCTCTGGAAAAACTCTCCCGCCGCATCGCCAACGAGGTCCGGGACGAGATCCTGGTTACTCCCGGTGTGCGGCTGGTGGAGCCGGGAAGCCTCCCCAAGAGCGAAGGCAAGGCGGTTCGGGTCATCGATTGTCGAAAATCCTAGGAGGACGCCATGATAGCGCATCAGGTTTCAATTTTTCTGGAAAACAAACCGGGCCGGCTGGAAAAGGTCACCGCGGTGCTCAAATCCGCCGGCATCAACATCCGCGCCATGACCCTGTCGACCAGCTCGGCCGGCTGGGGTATCCTGAATCTGCTGGTGGACCGCCCGGACAGGGCCTGCGAGAAGCTTTCCGGCGCCGGACATCCGGCCGTACTGCGGGAAATCGTGGTGGTCAGCATGGAGGATTCTCCCGGGGCGCTGCATGACATGCTGAGCATTCTGGCCCGCGCCGGACTCAATGTCCAGAATGCCTACGGTACCGTGCTTGGCGACAACAAAACCGCCATCCTGATCATCGATGTGGAGGACACCGAACACGTTCAGCAGATTTTCGATTCAGCAGGGGTGCGAACCTTGTCCGCGCAGCAGGTGTACGGGCTGTAGTCGCCGTCCCCGGCCGCGCTGATCGACCATCGGTGCCCTGCTTATCCACGGAGTTTTTATGTTCAGATCGATACCGGCGAAGTTCAGATACCCGGTCGGCATCCTCATCGGACTGATTCTGCTGATCCTTTCCGTGCAGGCTGTTCCCGCGATTAAAAAACTCGCCGGTCCGGCAGCCGGCGCCGAGCTTCCTCTGGGGCAATTGCTGATGGTCGGATTCGCCGGTTCCGTCCTCGACGAGAACCATCCGATCCTTGAGGATATCCGCAGCCGCCACCTCGGCGGCGTGATCCTTTTCAATTATGGGCCAAGCGCCGATCATCCGGCCGGCAACATCGTTTCTCCGGAGCAGTTACGCTCCCTTACCGCACAACTGCAAAAAGCCGCCGGCACAGTGCCTGTGCTGATCGCCATCGATCAGGAAGGCGGCCGCATCGTGCGACTGAAGGAGGAATTCGGCTTCCCGGCTACCGTGTCAGCGGCAAGTCTCGGCAAAATAAACGATCCCGCCCTCACCCGCAAGCGGTCGGACGCCATCGCCCTCAGCCTGCAACAGGTGGGGATCAATCTCAACCTCGGGCCGGTGGTGGATCTCAACAGCAACCCCGACAACCCTGTCATCGGCAAACTGGAACGGAGTTTCTCCGCTGATCCGGCTGTCGTTGTCATCCATGCCCGCGAATATATCCGTGCCCACCATCGGCGTGGCATTCTGTGCAGCCTGAAACATTTCCCCGGTCATGGCAGCTCAACCGGCGATTCCCATCAGGGTTTCGTCGATGTTACCGCCAGCTGGAGCGCAAAAGAGCTAGATCCCTTCCGCACCCTGATCGATGAAAACCTGGCCGATACCGTGCTGACAGCCCACGTGTTCAACGCCACACTCGATGCCGGGGCACCAGCCACCTTGTCGAAAAAAACCGTGGATGGGTTGTTGCGAAAACACCTCGGGTTTTCGGGAGTGGTTCTTAGCGACGACCTGACGATGGGCGCCATCGCCGACCACTACAGCCTTGAAGAAACGGTGGAAAAAGCCCTCAACGCCGGGGTTGACATGCTGCTGCTCGCCGACAACCATCCGGACACAACCCGCCGCATGCTCTCCATTCTGCACAAGCTGATCGATTCGGGCCGGGTTTCCCGGCAGCGCATTGAACAGTCCCTGCAACGCATTGCCGCCCTCAAAGAGCGATTGCAGGCCCGTCCGACGGAGTGAACATGCCGCCGATTACCCTCAACATCATCGGCTGCGGACGGCTCGGCAAAACCCTGGCCCGACTCTGGCACACCCATGGACTGATAAAAATCCAGGGTATCGTCAACCGCGGCTTACCCAGTGCGCTGCGTGCAACCGACTTTATCGGTGCCGGACGCCCCTGCCGTCTGCAGGAACTGCCACCGGCCGACCTGACCATGATTGCAACGGGCGACGCCGTCATCGGCGACTGTGCCGTACAGCTTGCCGAAGCGGGCATCCTGCGTCCCGGCGATATCGTCTTTCATTGCAGTGGAGCCCTTGATGCGGACATTCTGTCCGTGGTGCGGCAAAACCACGCCCTGCTTGCCAGTTGCCATCCTGTCAAAAGCTTTGCCGATCCGGCGCATGCCGTCGCCAGCTTTGCAGGCACCTATTGCGGCATCGAGGGCGACCCCCAGGCTACCGAACGTCTGGCATCGCTGTTCGAAACGATTGGCGGCGTACCGCTGCCGCTGCGCCCGGGATGCAAGCCCTTGTATCATGCCTCCATGGTCATGGCCGCGAATTACCTCGTCACCTTGATGGCCTGCAGCCTGAGTTGCCTGGAACAATCCGGTCTGCCGTCGGCAACCGCACGCAAAGTGATGGAACCTCTAGTGCGCAGCACACTGGACAACATCTTTGCCCTCGGTCCTGCCGATGCCCTGACCGGGCCTATCGCACGGCGGGACGTTCAAACCGTCGAGCACCACCTCAGGGCCCTGCGCAACTGGCAACCTGACCAGGAGGTGCTCTATCGGCTGCTGGGTGAATTCACCCTGGATCTTGCCCGGAGCCGAACCTGCGCTCCCCCCTTGCAGGAAATGGCCATGGAACATCTGCTGAAAACCGGCAACCGCCTACCATAAAAGAGGGCATTGTCAGGATCACACCTTGTTTTTCGCCTCGCAACGGACCTGGCGCTGCCGCCGTTGCCCTGATCAAAGGTCAACATCTCTTCCGAATGCGTGAAATTCCTCCAGATTGCTGAATTCCGCCCAGGCCAGATATTCATTGGGCGCGTTGACGTAGCGATAGATGTTTTCAACGACGTTGAAATGCTTGCGTTCCTCCTCGGCGATGCGCAGCAGCAGATCCCTCACCCGTGCATCGTTCTCCCGCCGGGCGGCATCTTCGTAAAACCCGACACCATCCGCCTCGAGTTTCATGGCGTAGCGATAGCTTTCAAGATTGTCCTGCATCACGGACACATCGACGGGTTCACGCAACAGGCCGGCAAAAACATTTCTGGCTTCATCCAGCACCGAAGAGGCCTGAACGTCGAAAAAACTGCCGGACGCTTTCAGATCGTGAAAAATCCGGTAGTGCCTTCGCTCTTCTTCCGCCAGATTGGTAAAAATTTTCTTTATCCCGGCAACGGGACTTTTGCCCGCCAGTTTCCGATAAAATGCTTCTGCATCGACTTCCATCTGCATGGCGAAATCAAACACATTCATGGCCGTCTCCTTCCCTGAAAAGGTTTCTGCTTCCAGGCCCGGTTCGCCCCATGTTCCTCACCCGGCTTCCCTGCCAACGACAAGCCGCACCTGTCGTTCCCGCAATGCGCGCGCCTGCCGCTCTTTTGTTTGCGCGAGCCAGTCAAAAACTTCCCGGCCTTCCGCATGAGTCGATTCCCCCGCCGCCCGGGAAAAATAGGCAGCCAGGTAATCCTCGACCTCGATGGCGAGGGCCAGGGCCTGCTGGTCGCTGCTCAGGGTTCCCAACCGTTCCCTGACCGCGTTCGCGGCATGAAAAAGATCATCGGGCAGGCGTTGCAGATAGGGCAGAATCTCTTCTTCATCATCCCAGAAACCCTCGTCGGAAAATTCGCCAAGGCGTGCACGCAATGCGCGATACAACCGAATGGCTTCCTGGGCCATGCCGCTGAAAATTTCCCGCAACGGCTCGCTCCGGGTTTTGCGCGCCAACGTCGCGAAGAAACGATGCTCCCGCTGCGCAATTTCCATCCCCATGCGGATGGTTTCAAATCCGCTGAAATTCGCGGCCCCTCGCATTCATTTATTCCCTTCTATTTTCCGAAAAGCCCCTTCATCACCCCTTCGAGCAATTTTTCTTCCGTCCCGCTCTGGCCGTCTGGCGAGGCATCGTTTTCGTCCTGCGCCGCTGACGGTTCCGATGTTTGCCGTGAGGTGCCGTCATCCTTGAAAGGAAGCAGTTTTTCCTGCAGTTTCTTCTGCAGCTGTTCCCTCACCCCCTGCTGGATGCTGCCCCTGAGCGCCGCCGTATCCAGACCAAAACGCGGCGCCTTGATCGTTCCGGTCAGTCTGACGGGCAAGACCCCCACCCCCGGGAATCGGTGAGAAATCGGCTGAATTTATCTTTTCCGGCCAGATGCGCCGCCAGTTCGGGAGCCAACCGCACCGGCAGACTGACATCGAGGGACCCGTCCATGCCAACGGAGCCGGCTGGCGCAAGCCTTGCCTGCTCGCCCGCAAGATCGCCGTCGACCTGAATGCGGCCGTTTTTTATCACCAAATGCCCCGCAACCTGTGAAAAGCGCAATACCCGCAACTGCTCCAGATCGAGAAACCCGGCCAATCCGGACACCAGACCGGCACCGGTAATTTTGCCGTTGACAATCTTCAGATCCGTCTGCCCGGCAAGATGTTGTTTGAGATCCGCCAGCCTCGTTCCCCGTCCCTGCAAGGTGGCATCCAGACTCATGGCTCCGAAGACCGTCCCGGCCATTCTGGGGGCCAGCACGGATAGCAGGGGATCGGCCTGAATGGCGCTGGTTTTGATGTGCGTCCGGTAAGCCAACCCCGGTTGGCTCAGGTCGATGCGGGCGGTATCGGAGAAACTCCCTTCCGCCGTCTTTCCGGCAAGTTGCTCCAGCGTGAAGATGTTATCCTTGAGACGATAGCGGGCAATAAGCTCCTCGATCAGCAAGCCGCGCCATTGCGCCTGCACAGCGTGCAGGGTACCGACTGCCTCGACGGGAAGGTTGAAAGGTCCTAAAGGTTTTTTCACGGTTCCGCCTGCGGATTTCGTGACCGGGGCAGTTTTTGACCTGTTGCCCGACAAGGCGTCGAGCCGCAGCCGATCGGCTCTGATCGCCGAATTGATGTGTATCGGCTTTCCAAACAGGTTTTCCCCTTTCAGATCCAGCAATGCGCGATCGCCGCCCAGTTGCAGTTCCATTTTTTCACCCTGCAGCCCGTCACCGGACAGAGTGAGGAGACCGCTGAGCTGGGGACGCAGCCCCCCTGCGCTGGCGCTGACGCCTTCCAGGCGGATCTCACCCGATTTAAGCAGGGCTTTGGGCTTGTCAAGAGCACCCTCCAGTTGCAGGCGCAGGTGAGCGATGCCTGAGGGGTTCAATGCCGGAAGTTTTCCCAGCAAAGCTGCTGGCAGCTTTTTGGAGAGACCGGCCAGATCGAGCCTGGTAGCCGCAACACGACCCCTGATAAAAGGTTTTTTTCCAAGCTGCTCGATACGACCCTGCAGGGTAACCGGCAGGCCTCCCAGCATCAGGTCGCCTCGTGCCAGCTCCGCCACGGCGGCTGCCCGGTCCAGCCGCATATCATAATCCAGGCTGATGTCGAGACCGGCAATGTCTTTGCCCTCGGGTTTCGAAGCGCTCAGATGCAATCCCTTCAGCGCAATCCGTCCGGCGCTTTGCAGCTGTTCAAGGGTACCCTCCACCGCCAGATCGCTGTCAATTTTCAAGGCCTTGATCCGCCCGGGTCGCTGCTTTACATAATAGGGTTCAAAATCCGGGAGACTCAGGTCCTGCATCCGAAGCCTGGCTCGCACCCGCCCGGCGCTGGGATCAGCCTCACCTTCCATTGCCAATCGTGCCTGGTTGAGGGCAAGTTCAGCTTCAAAGGGGAACCGACGGGTCAGGGAGATTCCGTCGGCACGGAGGTTGAAATCGGTTAAATTCAGGGTGAAGGCGCTGTCAGGGTCGGGACGATAATCGACGAATTGCACCTGCCCGTCGGACAACCGGATTTTGGAAATCAGCAGGCTGAAAGATCCGTTGGAACGTTGTTTGCGATCCCCTTCCGACTTTTGCCTGTCCAGCAGGTCGCTGAAATTGAACCGCCCGTCCGCGAACCGTACCACCCTCAGCGAAGGCTGTTCGAGAAGAATTTCGTCCACCACCACCCTGAACCGGAGCAGAGGCCAGAAGCGGTAGCGCAACATCGCCCTGCCGGCCTGCAGGAAAGGAACATCTCCCTGCTGATCGCGAATCGTAAGATCATGCAGCACGATGCCGGAAAAAAGACGGATGTCGATATCGCCGAGGGAGATTTCCCTGTCCAGGGCCTTTTCGGCCAAAGGCAGTACGGCGCTTCGCACCTGTTCCGAAGTAATCAGAAACCTGGCCGCCGCCAGCATGACAAGCAGCAGCGCCACAAGTCCCCCGAGAACCAGGCCGGCATAACGTATTGCTTTCTTCATAGATCCTCCAACAGTTCAGGGCGCCCACCCAGGACAAGCACATCGCGCCATTGGGCAGCGCTGACGGGTTGAACAGAGAGGCGGCTGCCCTTTTTCAGCACTTCCATGGCGGAGAGTGCCGGGTGGCGCCTGAGATCCTCGCGAGACAGGGCGTGCGGCAAATGCGCCACATATTGCACATCGACCATGAACCATATGGGTGACGCTTCGGTGGAACGCGGGTCGAAATGCTCCGATCGGGGATCCCTCGCCGTATGATCCGGATAGCCGGATCGCACCACGCGCGCCACACCCACAATGGCCGGTTCCGGTATGTTGCTGTGATAGAATAAAATTCCGTCGCCTGTCCGGATTTCATCCCGCAGGAGATTGCGGGCCTGATAATTGCGCACGCCATCCCAGGAAGAAATGCCTTGCGGACTGTTTTGGAGGTCACTGATGGAGAAACAGCCCGGCTCGGACTTCAGTAACCAGTAACGACGTGTTTGAGACATTCCTTCGCCCCTTTCTTCAGCCGTGCCGCTATGCCGCTATAAAGTTTCGGGCGGCTGCGACCAGATGTTCCAGATCCTTTTCGCTGCGCGCTTCACAGTAGAGGCGCACGACCGGTTCGGTTCCCGATTTGCGCAGTAAAATCCAGGCCTCGTTTTCCAGCATGAATTTCCAGCCATCAACGGTGACCACTTCGGTGACCCGCCAGCCACCGATGGAATCAGGCAAAATCGCCATTTTGTCGGCAAAGGTTTCCTCGACCGCGGCGGACAGGCGGATGTCCTTGCGCCGGGTATGAAAACTGCCGACGCGCTTGTAAAGATCCTGCAGTTGCATACTCAAGGACTTGCCGGTCACGGCCACCATCTCGGCGGCGAGCAGGCAGGCAAGAATACCGTCTTTCTCGGGAACATGGCCGGCGATGGTGAGGCCGGCGCTCTCCTCCCCTCCCAACAGAATCTGCCCGGAACGGATCAGTTCTCCGATATACTTGAAACCTACCGGCGTTTCATGAACCCGGTAGCCATGATAGGCGGCGACAGCGTCGATGAAATGCGATGTGGCCACCGATCTTGCCGCCGCGCCCCGCATACCTCGCACCTGAATCAGGTAATCGTAGAGCAGCGCAAGGAAATAATTGGGCTCGATGAAGGTGCCGTCACCATCGAGAATGCCGAAGCGGTCGGCGTCGCCGTCGGTGGCGAGGCCGATCGTGATGGAATCGTCGCCCTTGACCAGATCGATGAAATCCCCGATATAATTACGCGCCGGTTCCGGAGGAAAACCTCCGAAGTAAGGATCGCGACAGGCATTGATGCACACTACCCGCGCGCCGGCCTCCCGCAGCATCCGGTCGAGGTACCCTCGGGATGTGCCATACAGAGGGTTGACGGCAAACCCCATTCCGGAGCGGCCTATAGCCTGCAGATCCGCCAGTTTGGCAACCGCCTGCTGGTAAGCCGGCCGGGCATCGATTTCCTCGATCAGCCCCTCGCGAAAAGCATCCTCGATCGGCATGGCCCGATAACAGATTTCCCCCAGCATGGCATTGGCGCGACGCTCGATCTCCTCTGTAACTTCGGGCAGAGCCGGCCCGCCCGACGCGGGAGAAAACTTCATGCCGTTGTAATCCGCGGGGTTATGGCTTGCGGTAAAGTTGATCCCTCCTGCCGCCCGGCGGCGTATGATTTCAAAAGCAATGGCGGGCGTTGGCGTATCGCGGTTGCACAAACAGGAGGGAATGCCGTCGCCTGCCAGCACGCACGCCGTTTCACGAGCGAATTTCTCCCCAAGAAAGCGGCTGTCGTGACCGACGACCAGACCTCGTGTCTGCAACCCCCGGGAACGCAGATAGTCGGCAATGGCCTGGGTGACCACCCGGACATTATCGAGGGTAAAATCCTCACAAAAAACTCCTCGCCACCCGGACGTACCGAACCTTATCTTGTGCATGATATCCCTCCTGGTTGCGGGCGCAGCCGACTCCGGAACCGTACCCGGCAGATAATCCCTGGCATCGCTCTTCTCACTTTATTGTAACCTGAATCCTCGCAGGTGACACCATCAGGCCACCAATGCCCGGCGCGGCCCAACGCAAAGCCCGCCTATCCGGCCAGAACACAAAAACACAGCAGGTTTCGCGCAGGTGGGGGTGGTCAATCGCGCGGTTTATCAAGCTTTGTTCCCGCTGAACGCAAAACATGAGCGATATACGGGCAATCGGCGGGCAGTAAACCTTGCCGGACCAGTTCCGGAGTCAGGGCAACACACCCCGGACGGACCATGCAACGCTGGGGGTAGACACGGCAGAGGTGCGTCTTGAGATCCAGGTACTGGCAAGGCTCGTCCGTATAATATATTTCACCTTCGAACTCGATTTTTTCGTAGCAGCAGCGCCCACAGCGCTGGCAGATTTTTTCCCAGTCACGGTCCATATACAAAACTTTCCTTCCGCCCCGCGGCAGACAAGCCATGTGCATCAATGCACACACAGGCATGCCCCGAGGAATTAATCGTTGACAAATTTTACCAAGCTGTTAAATAATGGGCGTCTTTAAGACCGAAATTTTCCTTCGGAAAACGACATAAAGGAGGCATCTGGATCCCATGAAATGTGAAACTATCCAACCCGGTACCGAGTGTACCTTCTGGACCAAAAACGGCTGCATCTTCGAAGGCAATTCCTGCCAGCCCATCGTTGAGGAATGTCAGGGTTGCGAACGCATCGTCGACAGCTCCATTGGCCAGGTCTGTTCGGCCTGCCCTTCCCCCGCGCGGAAGTGGGCACAGGGTTTGTGCAACATCGCCACCCATAAAAAAGTGGAAATTGTCACCGCCAACCAGAAGATCAACCCCCTCAAAGCTTCCAAAAAGGCTTCCGGCGGCAAAAAGAAATAAGCTGCGGTTGTTGAATATGAAGCCAAAGGGCAGCCCGATCGGGCTGCCCTTTTTATTTTCGAGGTTTTTTGCCGGATTTTTGGGAAGTTTGCGCCAGTTCCTCCTCCAGTCCTTCTGCCAATGCAGCGACTTCCTTGCGCAGATTCCCGGACTGCGGGGCTTTTTCCAACTCAAGAAAACGGCGATAATGGCCAAGGGCCTGCCGCGTTTGATCCTGATCGAGCATCAGGTTGCCCAGGGCAAGATGCAGCTCCGGAATGTCTTCCTCTATTTCCAGAGCGCGGCGATACAGTTTTTCGGCACCGCCGCTATCCCCCAGATCGTATCGCAGATCCGCCAGGTTCAACAAAATGTGCGGATCGTCCGGATCTAGACGCAAAGCTTCCTCGAACAAAGGCAATGCTTTGTCCGGTTGCCCGAGAGAAACGTACAGTTCCCCCAATCCGGCTGCGGCAAAGGCAGAGGCCGGATCGGCCTGCCGCGCCTGTTTCATATATTGAAGTGCCCGCTCAAAGTCCTGCCGAGCAGCGTAAACCAAGCCGATCCTCGTCAATGCCTCGGCGGATTCATCCGAACGGGACAGCAGTTTTTCATACCACGCAAGCGCCTGTTGTTCCTGCCCCAGCTCAAAATACAGGTCTCCGAGTGCAAAAAGACCATCTGCATTCTCAGGATCCAGTGCAAGCGCCTCCTGGTAAGCTGCCATCGCGTCTTCGATCCGGCCTCCTTCGGCATAGGCTTCGCCAAGTCCGGCATACAGATCGGCAACGGGTCCGGCGGCAGCAAGGGCTTGCCGGTACAAGCGGACGGCTTCCTGCCATTTTCCGCAGTCGAGCATCGCCGCAGCCTGCATGTCGATGAGCTTCCAGTCCTTATCGTATGTCATGAAGAATGGTCCACAAAAAAACCCTGAACCGATATCGTTTGGCCCGATATCGGCGGTGCCGTTGTGCCCGGAAGGCCCATGCCGTCAAAGACAGCCGCCACCGTCCAGCCATCAGCACCTGATCGCGGCAGACAGGGCGTAATCATACCCTGGGCAGACGGGACAAAAAAGGCCCCGACTGAAAAAAATCACGATATTCAGCAGGAGCCCCTGGAGCGGATCGGCGCCTTTTCAATTACGATTAATCGCGACCACCGTGCAATCGGAACGATCCATCCGCCGAAGTAATCGAGGAAATCGCATGCTTGTACAGCAGCAGATCCCCCTTGCTTTCGATCAGCACACAAAAACTGTCAAAGGACTTGATAAAGCCGTCCAGTTTGTCACCGGACATCATGATAATGTTTACCCGCACACGCTCCTTGCGGGCCTGGTTCAGATACTGATCTTGAATGTTAAACGGCGTCTTGGACATAGCCACTCCTTTTATGCAGCATAAAAAAAACTGTCAATTAACTTCAATACCTTAGCAAACTCTGCAGAGGAATCAAGACAAATTATCGATTTAACCTTTCGAAACCACGTCAGCTGGCGCTTGGCGTATCGTCGCGTATCGCGTTGCATAAGCCGAAGCGCTTCATCCAGAGGCAAAACCCCTTTGAGATACTGAACCATTTCCCGATACCCGATAGTCTGCATGGCCCTGGAATCCTCCGGCAGCCCCGATGCGAGCAGCAGCGCGACTTCCTGTTCCAGGCCAGCATCCAGCATCTGTATAACCCGCTGGTCGATGCGCGCGTACAGATCCTCGCGAGGCAGCGTCACGGCCAGTGTCAACACGCGAAATGGCGATACCTGACCGTCCTGCTCGGCCTGTACCTCTGAAAGCCGGCGGCCGCACAGTGCGTGAACCTCCAGACCCCGCACAATGCGCACCAGATCATGGGGGTCGAGACGCTGGGCCAGAACCGGATCGATGTTCTGCAGCCGCGCATGCAATGTCCCCTTGCCACCCTGCTCCTCCAACTGCAGATAGGACTCCCGCAGGGCGGAATTTCCGCCGGGGACATCGACCAGGCCGTGCAGCAAAGCCTGTATGTACAATCCGGTGCCGCCAACGACCAACGGCAGCCGGCCTCTTTGCAGAATATCGTTCAGCGCCCGGCGTCCCTGACAAACGAAATCGGCAGCGGTAAAACTCTCATCCGGATCCACGACATCTATCAGATGATGGCAAACGGCGGAACGTTCGGCAGCGGATGGCTTGGCCGTTCCAACATCCATCCGGCGGTAAACCTGCCGCGAATCGGCGGATATGATTTCCACCGGCAGATGATCGGCCAGTCGCACGCCCAGAGCCGTTTTACCCGCCGCCGTCGGTCCGCACACAACGACAACCGGCGGACGGGTATCCTGTGTATCCGTCTTCATCAGGCCCTCTTGAAAAGCCGCTCCACATCACTCAGGGACCAGCTTATACAGGTTGGGCGGCCATGAGGACAGTGACTGTTGAACGGGGTTTGATCCAGAAGTTCCAACAATGCCCGCATTTCTTCCTGAGCCAGTTTCTGATTCGCCCGGACCATGCCGTGACAGGCCATTCTGATCAAAACCGTCTCCATTTCGATTTCCACCAGCCGGCTTCGGCCCATAACAGCCAGATCCTCGGCCAGATCGCGCACCAGCTGCTCGATGTCGGACTCTCTCAACAGTTGCGGAATTTCCTTGAGCGCGTAGGCGTTGCCACCGAAATGGTCGAGACAGAAACCGAGACGGGCAAAAGTGTCCTGATGCTCCTTGACGGCCTGGGAGAGACGAAAATCGAATTCGAGCACCTTGGGAAACAGCAGCATTTGCCGTTCGACCCTGCCGCAAAGGTACTGCTGCTTCAGTTGCTCGAAGCCGATGCGCTCATGGGCGGCATGCTGATCGACAAGCACCAGATCCATGCCGGTCTGGCATACCAGATAACTGTTGTGGTACTGCCCGAGGATCCTGAGGCTGGAAAAAAAACCTTCGGATCCAGGGCCATCTACGCGCATCTGCCCTTCCGGCCCGTCAAACAAACCGGCGGCGTTACGGGGAGGATCCTTTGCCGGAGACACACGTTGCTCTGCTGCCACGGTGTAGCGGGGAGGGATCTCCTGCACGCGGGGCTTGTCCTGGGCGGGAAGGTCCGCGCGCTCCCTGTTTGTCCCGGCGGTCCTGCCTGTCGCAACGGGTGCGGGAGGCCGGCTGGCATCGGCAAACCCAGTCAGAACCGGGGCTGGCTGAGGCTCGTCCCCTTGACCAGCAGACCCGCGGGACAGGACGCCCTCGACAGGCAACACTGCTGCGGGTGGCGCCGGTCCGCGCAGACGGCTTCGCAGTGCCTGCACGATAAAGTCATGCACCGCGCTCTGTTCCCGAAAGCGGACTTCATGCTTGGTCGGATGCACATTGACATCAACCTGCGATGGCTCGATATCAAGAAACAGCACGACCACCGGATGCCGGCCCCGGGGCAACAGGTTGCGGTATGCGTCACCGAGGGCATGCTGAACCACCCGGTCGCGTATATATCGGCCGTTGATGAAAGTGTAGACGCCGCCGAGCCCCGCCCGGTTCAGGCCGGGCTGCGAGATAAGCCCGTGTAACCGCAGGCCTTCGGGAGTCTGTTGATCCATATGGATCATGCTGCGCACAGCTTCTCTACCCAGTAGTTCGGCGACCCTTTCAACAAGGGTTTTCTGCCGATTGACGTCCCAAAGCACGCGCCCGTTATGCACGAAACGCAGACACACCTCCGGGCAGGAAAGGGCCAACCGGGTCAGTGTTTCGCCGATGTGTCCCAGTTCCGTTTCATCGCGTCGGAGAAATTTGCGCCGTGCCGGCGTATTGAAAAACAGGTTGCGAATCTCGATACTGGTTCCCGGAGCCCCGCCTGCGGCGGCCGAGTGTTTAATCATCCCGGCCTCTGCCAGAATCTCCCAGCCCTCCATGGCCTCGGCAAGCCGGGTGCGCAGAACCAGCCTTGATACCGCCGCGATGGAAGGCAGCGCTTCGCCACGGAAACCGAGCGTCGTCAAGCGGAACAGGTCCTGTTCCATGCGCAGCTTGCTGGTCGCATGTCTTTCCAGACACAAAAAAGCGTCTTCGCGCGACATGCCACTGCCATTATCCGTTACCCGGATCAGACGCTTCCCGCCATTTTCCACTTCCACCTGGATGCGGTCGGCGCCGGCATCAAGTGAATTTTCCACCAATTCCTTGACCACCGAAGCCGGCCTTTCAACGACCTCTCCGGCGGCAATCTGGTTGCACAGGGATTCTGGCAGTATGTGAATCTTCTGGGACACCTGTCCTCGCTATTTCGGGAAGCAGTACGGATCACCGATTCTTCCACGGAGGGCCAGCCTCCGGATTGAAACGGATAAAAAGGCAGGATTCAGAATTTCCGTTCAAGGGAATCGAGCATCTCGTCAATATCCCCGATGTCGTCGATATCCTCGGAAGGTTCCGCCTGGAGGGTGGTCGAAAAGGATTCGGACCTCTGCCGCGACAAGCCGAGATCGCCGGCAACGGTTTCGACGATCGGCAGCGTAACCCGGTCGTGTTTCTGCAAAAAAGCCTCAAACAGACAATTGTCACAGATGGTGTTGATCAGCCGCGGCACTCCCCCCGCATAGCTGTGAATAAGAGGGATGGTCTCGGGTGCCATGATGTCATCGATGGCTCCGGCAACCTGCAGACGATGGCTGATATACGCCTCGGCGGTGGCATGGGTGTAGGACTGCAATCGGTATTTGACGGAAACCCGCTGGGCAAGGGGTTCATCCAGGCGCAGACAGTCCTCCACCTCCGGAAGACCGAAAAACAGGATGTTGAGCAGTTTCTTTGCAGGAATCTCCAGATTGAGCAAGCCGCGAAATTCTTCCATAAGCTCCCGTGTCTGCAGCATTTGTGCCTCGTCGATCAGCACTACCGCCTTACGTCCGGAAGCCTCGATTTCAATAAGTCGGTCATACAGCTGTTTGAGCAGGGCCATGCGATCCGGGGCCGGTGCGTCAACCCCCAACTGCAAGGCGATGCGGGTCAGAATCCATTCGGGAGTCACTCCGGAATGTACCATGACCAGCAGTGACGCCACGTAGTTTTCTTCATCAAGAAAATCGAGCATGCGTCGCGCCAGGGTCGTTTTCCCCGTACCCACACCCCCGATAACCACCGCCAGGCCCTTGTTTGAATCCACAACATGCATCAAGCGCAACATCGCCTGACGATGCTGCTCGCTGTTGTAGTAAAACCGTGCATCCGGCGCGTTGGAAAAAGGTTCCCGATCCAGCCCGAAATGCTCAAGATAACTCATCCACCCACCCTCAATCGTCCCGCCTGTCGACACTGTTTATCCGGATTTCCGGACAAAAACACCCGGCTGCCGGCAAAAATGCAAGCAACCCGCAAACGCGGCCGGACCCGGAGAACAACTACAAATAGGAAACCCTGCTGCTGCCGGACCCGCCGGAAGCTCCGCCAGACCCGCCGCCATCATCCAGCCCAAGCTCATCACGCAGCCTGCAGATGTGGTCCCCGACTTCGCGATAAGATATATCGGTGTCGGCCACTTGCTGGAAACTGTCCAGAGCATCCAGCGGACGGCCCCAGGCAAGATAAAGCTGTCCGAGTTCAAAATAGAGATTTAATCGATCGCTTTCGGCAAGCCCTTCCTGGTGCAAGCCTTGTTTGAATAGTTCGGCAGCCGCCTCGAACTCTTCCTTGCTGATCAGACAGACCCCTGTGAGTGTCAGCGCATCGATGAAACGGCGCGGATGCCCCATGGCCTTTTTGAATTCTTCCATGGCCTCGTCGAACAGCCCCATTTCCTTGTAAGCGATGCCAAGATCGAAATGGGTTTCGCAATCGTCCTGCGCCACAGCATCCTCGATCCCTTTTCTGAAAGCAGAGATGTTCCCTTGCAGTCTGCTGTGTTCCCTGTTTTCCTGAACCGTTCGCGAAGCCGAGGATGTGCCGCCTGCCTGCGAGCTGCCGGAGCCAGCAACGGGCATGGACGGCTTTTCGGCCAACCGCTGCTCGACTTGCCGCAACATTTCGTCCGCTTCCTTGCAGTGCGGGTGCGTTTCAAGCAAGGCCTGGCATTTTTGCCGGGCATCCTCCAGAAAATCCTGCTGCAGATAAAACTCGGCCTCCTCCAGATCGCTGGTCAGGTCCGGCTCGTCATCATCCTCCAGATCGAAGGAATCCATTTCAAATACGGCACCCAGTTCGCGCTGAAAATCGGCCAGTTCCCCGTCATCGCCGGAAGAGGCTGTTTCGACCTGGCTGTCATCAAACAGGTTGGCATCGGCATCAGCAGCTTCGATGGGGCCACTATCCTCGGCCCCCACCACATCAAACTCCGAACCGTCGCGCTCCGGGCCATCCTGGAGGTCTTGCTCTTGCCCGGATGCCGGAAGCAGCTCCTCTACCAGACTGGCCTCCGGCAAATCCTCTTCGGAAGCGTCATCCGCCGGCAGGTCCAGTTCAAGTTCGAGATCAAATGCGAGTTCGATCCCGGTTTCCTCCTCCCCATCGGGCGAAGCCGCTCCGGAAACATTGTCGGCCATCCCGTCAAGGTCAAGATCGAGGCTATCATCGGCATCCGCCGGCAACGAGGTCATGTCCCCGGTGGGCCAGGTGTCCTGCCCGGGAGCCTGGTCCGTGGAAGAATTCTGCTGCGCCGACTCCGGCACGACTGCCCCGTCGGCCAAAAAATCGTGGCTTTCCCCGGAATCGAGCAGATCGCTGCCAAACCACTCGCCAGGGGCATCCGACTCAGCGCCGTCAGCGTCTGACGGCTCGGACTGAAGCTGATCACCGGAAAGCAGATCGAACAGCTTGGACCCCTCTCCGGTATTTTCATAGATATCGTGCAGGGTCTGTCGCACCCGGTCGTCTTCGCCGCAGGTGCCCTGCAATTGCTCGTAGAACGCCTTCAGGGTGGCCAGGCGTTCCCCTTCAAGAAACCCCGCTTTCCACTCCTCCAGTCGATCGAGAGCCTGACGGTCGTCGCCTGTGGCCAGACAGGCCCTGACAAATCCTTCGCGGTAATCGAGATTCGCCTCCTCCTCTGTCAGCAACCCCTCGTAAATCTGGCGTTCAGCGGCATAATCCTCCAGCGCGCGATAAGCCCGGGCCCGCAACGCCAATACCGCTTTGTGCTGCGGGTGCCCCTCGGTGTTTCGGTCCAGCAACGCCAGCGTTTCTTCCGGCTGGCCACAGGTCAGAAGCACCTGACCCATCTCGATGGCCAGCGGCATATCATCGGGCAGACAGGACCGCACCAGATCCTTGAACCGGAGAGCTGCCGCGGCATTCCCGAGCTTATCAAGCAAAGCCAGTGCTTCCTGCAGTTCGCCCCGGGCCTTGTCCTGAGAACCGTACTGGAAGCAAGCCTGACAGATCCGCAACCGCAAGGCACTGTTTTCCGGATCGAGCTCCTTCATCTTTTCCAGAACTTCGATCAGCTCTTCGCCCTTGTCGGAGGATTCGAACAGTTCGGCCAGCTGCCGATACTCCCCCAGGGCATTTCCGATCAGGCCCTGTTTTTCATTCAACTCGCCAAGCCGACGATAGACCTTCGCCAGGGAGGGATCGATCTTCTGCATCTGCTTGTAAACGGCAATGGCCTTGAGATAAAAGCCATTATCCGCATAGGATTTGGCGACGGTTTCGTAGGCCTCCAGGGATTCATCCCGGCAGCCTGCGCGACCGAGCAATTCAGCGAGCCGCTGGCGGGTGCGGACATCCTTGGGATCGGTTTCCAACACCTTCTGGAAATCCCTGGCAGCCTTGAGCCACTGCCCTTTTTGAATGTTTTTTTGCGCTGCCTGAAGCAGCTTATCCTTTTTGGACAAAGCCATCCACCCGTTGTATGAAGGTTAATTGACAGAGGGTCAATTTAAACCAGTTTCATCCGACCTGTCAAGCACCACAGGAAATCGGAAAACTATGGAAAAATGCTTGTTTTTCAAGATTAAACAGTGGCCGGCAAAGTGGCCGGCAAAACAAGCGTCGAGGTCATGCACCGGTTGCGGCATGAGCCCTTTTACAAGGCCTTCAGACGCGCCACCTCGGCAGGGCTCAATTGCCGGCACTGTCCGGGACGCAACGTCCCAAGGTCGAGAAACGCATAGCGGATGCGCTTCAGCCGGCTCACCGGGCAGCCGACAGCCTCGCACATGCGCCGGACCTGACGGTTGCGCCCCTCGTGAATCGTCAACTCCAGCCAGGTGTGACTGCCCGCCTTGCGAACATTCGACACCTGCGCGGGAGCGGTCGGGCCATCTTCAAGCAAGACCCCCGCCTCCAGTTTTCGGCGCGATTCGTCGGACAGACTCCCCTGCATTCGCACCAGATAGGTTTTACCCACCTCGTGGCGCGGATGGCTGAGCCGCCAGGCCAGGTCTCCGTCATTGGTCAGCAGCAACAAACCTTCGGTATTGAGGTCCAGGCGGCCTACAGGGTACAGGCGAGCGTTGATTTTTCCCAGCAGGTCGGTGACCACCGGGCGCCCCTTGGGATCACGCCGGCTCGTAACGTACCCGATCGGCTTATACAACAACAGGCAGACCGGCGCCTCGGGCCGTGGCAGCGGGCGCCCGTCAACCAGGATGCGGTCCCTGTCCGGATCGGCCTGCTCACCGATTTTGGCAACCGTGCCGTTGACGGTTACGCGCCCCGCGGCAATCCATTCTTCGGCCTTGCGGCGCGAGGCCAGACCGGCAACGGCAATCAGTTTTTGCAATCGCTGTTTCATCATGAATGTTTTTTATCCGTTCTCCGCCAACCCGACGTTTTACGTCACGGTTCTGTCTGGGGTTCCGATGACTCGGCCTCGAAGTCGAGCAGCAGGGTTTCGCTTTCAGCGGTCAGCTCGGTGAACTCCTTCAGGCTGGGCAGATCCTCCAGCGAGCGCAAACCGAAAAACTCCAGAAATTCCCGGCTGGTGCCATACAGCAGGGGACGCCCGGGCATATCCTTTTTGCCCGCGATTCGTACCAGGCGTTTGTCCAGCAGGCTCTTGATCACGCCTCCGGAGTCGACACCGCGCAGGTACTCGATATCGGCCCGGGTCGCGGGTTGCCGGTAGGCAATGATGGCAAGCGTCTCCAGCGCGGCGCGGGAAATACGCGCCGGGCGGCTGACCTGCAGGCGGCGGATATATTCGGCATGCTCGGGACGGCTGCGCAGTTGATACCCATCGGCCAGCTCCGCCAGCACAAACCCTCTTCGGGCGCGGCGGTATTCTTCCCGCAGTTCATCCAGCGCTTTGGCTACCATGCGGGGCTCGACCTCGATCGCCAGCGCGAGCTGCTCGATGCGAACCGGGCCCGGCGCCGTGAAAAGCAAGGCTTCCAGAACAGCTCTGAGGTCAGCAGTATCCAAAGGATTCGTCCTGCAACGGCAACTCCCTTTGACCGTCAACCACACCGGGAAACAGCCAGATGGCGCCGCAACGGCAGTTCTGCATAATGCGCACCAGGCGCAGTTTCACCAATTCGAGCACGGCCAGAAAGGTTACCACCAGTTCTTCCCGGGTGAGTGGACCGGGCAACAGGGTTTCAAACGCCAGACTTTGACAATCCTTCAAAGCCTCAAGCACCATGGCAACCCGCTCGGCGACCGACAATCGTTCCCGCACCACTTGATGAACCGGTTCCGGCGAAACATCCTGCAGCAGCCGTTGTAAAGCCTCCGCCAGTTCAAAGACGCCGACGGGTTGCAGTTCCGCATCGCCGGCCTGCAGTTCGGACGGCACGACGCAGGCGCGGCCGAACACATCCCTGCCCAGCATCGGACTGGCATCGAGAACGGCAGCGGCATCCTTGTAGCGCTGATATTCCAGAAGCCTGCTGACAAGTTCGGCACGGGGATCGATGTCCTCTTCGTCGGGCTCCGGATCAGGCGCCAGAGGCAGCAACATGCGGGACTTGATATGCACCAGCGTCGACGCCATGACCAGAAACTCGCCCGCCACATCAAGATTGAGAGCCCGCATGGCGTCAAGCGCCTGCAGATACTGGGAGGTTATTTCGGCAATGGGGATATCGTAAATATCCATTTCGTGCTTCTTGATCAGATGCAGCAAAAGATCAAGCGGCCCCTTGAACATCTCGAGTTCGATTTCATACGGCATAGGCTAGGACCTGAACAAAATGGCAAAAACCTTCTGCACCAGCACCAGTTGAGGCCCGGTCAGCAGCGCCGTCAGAAAACCGACCGACGGCCACAGCACGCGTTCCGCCAAAGGTGAAAAAAAGAACAGAATGATCACCACGAAAAAACCGAACGGTTCGAGCCGTGCCATGGCCGCGGCAGCCCGTTCGGGCAACAGCCCGGCCAGAACGCGCCCGCCATCCAGCGGTGGCACCGGAACGAGGTTGATGATCATCAGCACCAGATTGATATACACGCTGAAAGCCACCATCAGGGTGAGCGGCTCCAGCAGCATGGCCAGCGCCGACATGCCGGTCCCGTTTGTCGGCATGCGTCCCAGCCCCCTGAGCAACAGTGCGGAAAACAGGGCCAACCCCAGATTGGCGGTCGGACCGCCTAGCGCAACCCAAAGCATGTTGCGTCGAGGATTTGGCAGATTGCCCGGATTGACCGGCACCGGGCGTGCCCATCCGAAGCCAATGAAAAACAGCAGCAAGGTGCCGACAGGATCAAGATGTTTGAAGGGGTTGAGGGTCAACCGGCCAAGCAGGCGGGCGGTCGGATCGCCCAACCGGTCGGCCACCCAGCCATGGGCGACCTCGTGCAGCGTAATAGCCAGCAGGCCAGGCACCAGTATGATTGACAATTTCTGAAAAATTATCTCCATCAATTCTCCGCACCGAACAATAACCCGCTTCGGTGTCTTTTAGCAAAAGGCCCGGGATGGGTCAACAAATTAGCCGGCAAGCAGCCTCCGCACCAACCGCAATTCGTCCTCGCGCGTGGACACCAGGCCATCCAGACGGGCCGCAACCAGCTTGTTGAGAATCTCCCCGTAGCACGGACCGGGCTTCAGTCCCATGGATTGAAGATCCCGCCCCCCTATCAGGCTGACCACCGAGCGCAGATGGGTGACAAAGTGTGACATCAGGCGTCGTGCTTCTTCATGTTCGGTCCGCGCCATGCCGTAGAGCAGGGCTTCGATAGGAAGCTCCCGCAGCATCCGGTAAACTTCGCTATTGGACAAGTTCCGACGTTGGGAGCAGCGCCATTCAAGCTGATGCACAATCCGGTGCACCGTCTCCCGTTCGGGACCGAAAAACTCCGCGTAGCGTGGCGGCATGCCGAGATGCCGCAGCACCTGATTCACTTCCGACTCGTCAAGCCCGGAAAACAGGCACAGGAAAAAAACCTGCCAGCGCTGGCAACCCTCACCGGTATAGAGCAGCTCATACCAGTCCACGGTCCGTTTCGCGGCAGCCAGCAGCCTGTTGATCTCCGACCGGCAGGACATGCGGGGATGGATATAGGCCAGCAGCCCCAACTCGTCAAGGCGGGCGATGGCCGGCAGAGGATCCGGCTCTCGAAGGATGAGCAGCATCTCATTGAACACCCGCGGGCCGCTGACTTTTTCCAGGAATCCCATGCGCACCGCACTTTTGAGCAGATGCTCGGTATGCCTGCCGAGCTGAAACGCCAGCCGCTGTTCGAAACGGATGGCGCGGAACATGCGTGTCGGATCTTCGACAAAGCTGAGGTTGTGCAGTACCCGGATGGCTTTTTCCCGCAGATCGCTCTGACCGCCGAAATAATCGAGCAGTTCCCCGAAATGGGCGCGATTCATGGCGATGGCAAGGGTATTGATGGTAAAATCCCGCCGGTAAAGGTCGAGTTTGATGGAGGCGGTTTCCACCGTCGGCAAGGCGCCCGGCTCCAGGTAGTATTCGGTGCGAGCCGAAGCGACATCGATCTTGAACCCGTCGGGAAAAACCAGCACGGCGGTGGCGAATTTCCGGTGTGCCCGCACCCGGCAGCCATGCCGTCGCCCAAACTCTTCGGCAAAGCCGATGCCGTCCCCTTCGACGACCACATCGATATCGAAATTCTCCTGGCGCAGCAGAAGGTCCCGCACAAAGCCGCCGACAACGAACACGTTTTGTCCCAGAAAATCACCAACCTCGCCGATATGGAACAGGAGTTTCTGCAGCGGTTCGCGCAATTGGTTGCGCAGCAGATGCGCCACCACGCGTCTTTTCAGCGTCAGACCGTTGCCAGGCTCGCCGATCCCCTGGCGCCGGCGCGCCACCGCTCCCGAAACCATATGGTGCAACAGGTCGGTACGCGTCAGGGCGCCGATCAGCTGGCCGTTTTCCACCACCGGCACAAAACGCTGATGCCGCCCGACGATCAGGTCCTGCAGCTCCCGCAGAGAGATTTCCGGCCTGACCGAAGCAAAATCGCTGTTCATGTACTCGGCGACCGGCACACTCTCCAGCAGGTGGTGCGCAGCCTTTTCGGCGACCTGTCGGGTAATGATGCCGACAACCCGTTCTCCGTCGAGAACCGGCAGGGCATTGATGTTGTAGCGGGTCAGAATCTCCCGCACCTGGGCGATGGTATCCGCGACCTGCACGGTTTTCACCGGCGAAAACATGATATGACGCGCTTCCCAGTGCGGATTGACATGGCGCCTCAGCACGGCCGGCAGTTTTTCCAGGACCTGCACCAGCGTCATGTCCCGGACCGTGGCCGAAGCGGCAAATCCGTGTCCGCCGCCGCCAAACTCCTCGAGAATATCCCCGGCCGGCACTTCGGGAATACGCGAACGGCCAACCATGAAGATGCGGTCCCCCATGCGCACCGCCACGAACAGCGCATCCAGGGTCTTCATATCCTTGATTTTGTGCGCCAGTATCGCCAGGTCGCCGACAAAATTATCGATGGAAGCGTGGGCGATATGGATATCCACACTGTTGACGTTGATGGCGGTCAGAGATTGCAGCAATTCGTGCAGCAGGGACACCTGGTCCGACGTCAACTCCTGAACCAGAAAATCGGACACCGTGTTGAGGTTGCCGCCGTGTTCGACCAGATAGGCGGCGGCCTGGTAATCGGCGGCGGAGGTGGCGTGAGAAAGCAGCTTGCTGGTATCCTCGTACAGGCCGAGCAGCATCATGGTGGCTTCATCGGGGGTGGGATGGATGCCGCGCTCCATGAACAGATGGGTCAGAACCGTCACCGTCGAACCGACCGGACGAATCACTTCGACACTGCCATGCAGGGCGTGAGGTTTGTTGGGATGATGATCGTAAATATGAACTTCGACACCTGGACGGGTGGCCACTTCGCCAAAAGGCCCGATGCGCTCGGCCTGACAGACATCGACCAGAATCAGCCGCGTGATGGCATCCAGATCGATATCCCGGATGCGCTTGAACTCGTAGGCATAAAAGGCGCTCTGCATGAAAAACTCGCGCAGACCGCGCTCCTGCGCTCCGGCGAACACCATCGCAGCATCGGGATAGAGGCGCCGGGCGGCAATCATGCCGCCCAGGCAATCGAAATCAGCGTTGATATGCGTGGTTATGACGTCCATACAGGATCACCGGTTGCTATGAAAAAACGATCGGGACAGACCCGCGGGCCCTTTGGACAACCGCAAACAACCGGCACCTGTGCGCGCCATTGTCAGGATACGCGCAGAGAACCGATAACCTCGTTGATATCGTCCACCCCTGGGTGCGGCAATAGTCCTCCAGTCCCGCGACAATTCCGGGCATTGCCCGGGGATCGACAAAATTGGCTGTCCCTACCTGAACGGCGCGAGCTCCGACAATCAGGAACTCGAGCGCATCCTCGGCGCAGGTGATGCCGCCGACGCCAATGACCGGCACCTTCACCGACTGTACCACCTGATAAACCATGCGCACCGCCACCGGACGAATGGCCGGCCCGGACAGCCCACCGGTCAGGTTGGCCAGCCGCGGTGATCGACGGCGGACATCGACCGCCATGCCGGTCAGGGTATTGATGCAGCAGATGGCATCCGCACCGGCCTCTTCGACCGCCCGCGCCATGATCGTGATATCGGTGACATTCGGCGTCAACTTGACGATCAGGGGCTTGTCCATATGGCGGCGGACCAGCGACACGACCTCCGCGGCAGCCAGCGGATCGGTACCGAACACGATACCGCCTTTTTTGACATTGGGGCAGGAGATGTTGAGTTCCGCCGCGGCGACTTCGGGCAAGTCCGACAGGCGCCGGGCCATTTCCCCGTATTCTTCCAGGCTGTTACCAAAGAAATTGACGATCACCGGTGTGCGAAACTGCCGCAGAAACGGCATTTTTTCCCTAATGAAAACATCAACGCCGACATTCTGCAAGCCGATGGCGTTCAGCATGCCGCTGGTCGTTTCAGCGATGCGCGGCGTGGGATTGCCGGCCTTGGGATGCAGGGAAAGCCCCTTGGTCACGATAGCGCCAAGTTCATCAAGGTCGAAAAACGGCGCGTATTCCTGACCATAGCCGAAGGTTCCGGAAGCGGGCATGACGGGGTTTTTAAGCCGCAGGCCGGCAATTTCCACTGCCAGACCGGGCTTCCTGCCGCATACGGGAGCGTTTTCGTTCATGCCCGTTCCTCCTCGCAGCCGCAATCCTCATGCCCCGCTTCGAGCTTGTCCCATTCAAGTTGCTCGGAACGGAATACCGGACCTTCCTTGCAGGTACACAGATAATGGGGATCGGCCTCGCTATGTCCGGCCCCCTTGACCACGCACCCGAGGCAGGCTCCGACGCCGCAGGCCATGAACGCCTCCAGCGAAACCTGCAGCGGAGCTCGATGCGCGCTGCACAGATCGTGCACGGCGCGCAGCATCGGCATCGGACCGCAGGCATAAATCGCGGCGCCGGGAAATTTTTCGAGTTTGCGCCGCAGCACGTCGGTCACCAGGCCTTCCTCGCCCAGCGAACCGTCATCTGTCGATACATAGGTCGCCACGCCCAGCCGTTCAAATTCGGTCACGGCGAGAATGTCGTCCCGGCAACGCCCCCCCATGAGCAGCCGCACCCGGCCGGTTTTGACCAGTTGCCGCGCCAGCATGTACAGGGGCACCAGGCCGATGCCGCCGCCGACCAGGATCTGTTCGGCGGCTGGCTGCATATCAAAACCGTTGCCCAGCGGCCCCAGCAGTTCGACCCTGTCGCCCCGATGCAGGTCCCGAAGCAGTGCCGTACCGCTGCCGACCACCTTGTAGAGGATCTCCACATATTCCTTGTCCGGCAGGCCCTGGCAATCAGCCGGCAAAAAACCGGTGCGGAAAATGCCGAAAGGCCGCCGCAACAGCGGCTCCAGACCGTTACCGATACGAACCATGACGAACTGGCCCGGTTTGGCGGTCGCCACAAAACCGGGAGCCAGAATCCGCATGCGAAAATAACCCGGCGACAACTCCAGGTTGGAAATGATGGATGTATGAAAATTTTGCATAAAACCGTTCCGTCGTTGGAAAAATTGGCTATATTTGTCTTTATTGTGCGGCCTGCGCGGAAGCCCTCGCCTCCAACCTCTCAATCGCCGCGCATCTTCCGTTCCATGAGTATGGCGTCTTCGCCATCGGCGTAATAATTCGCCCGCCGCCCGATAGTTTCGAAACCGCGGGTCCGATACATGTGAATGGCCCCGTGATTGCCGGCCCGCACTTCGAGAAAGGCGCGCTCGCACCCCTTCTGGCAAGCGCGGCGAACCGTGTATTCAAGCAGCATTCCACCCAGGCCGCGGCGGCGGCATGCGGGATCTACGGCAATGTTGAGAATATGCAGTTCATCGCAAACATGCCAGCAGCAGGCATAACCGACGATCCGCCCGGCCATGCACAACAGGTCGATAAAAGCGTGGGGCCTGCAAAGTTCTTCTTCGAAAAGCCGCGCGGACCACGGATTGACATGGCAGCGCCGTTCAAGCTCGACCACCGCCGCAAGATCGTCCACCGCCATGGAACGGATGGAATAGGTCTCCGATGCTGGGCCCGGCACACGACATCCTTTCAGACTTTCACGCGGTTTCGTCAAAAACAGACCGAACGGAAGCCACCCGGTCGGGAAAAACGGCCTGTTCGGCCGCACAGGGTCCGCCGATGGCAAAAGCGTACACATTTCGCAGATGATAAAGCACCGGCGCGGGTCTGTAAAGAGTCAAGCCTTCCCGCCACATGGGACTTTGGCGTTGACAACCTAAAAAGGTTGTTTTACAAATGGGCGTCACACTTTTTGCCATAGAGAAGAAGAGAGGTTCCTTTGAGCGACCCCAAGAAAATGACCTATAAAGACGCCGGCGTCGATATCGATGCCGGCAACCGTTTCGTCCAGCTGATCAAACCCCTGGTGAAAGCTACCTCGCGTCCCGAGGTGCTGACCGATATCGGCGGTTTTGGCGGCCTGTTTTCCCTGCATGCCGACAAATATCAGAAACCGACACTGGTCGCCTCCACCGACGGCGTCGGTACCAAGCTCAAGCTGGCGTTCATGATGGACAAGCATGATACCGTCGGCATCGACCTGGTGGCCATGTGCGTCAACGATATCGTGGTTCAGGGCGCCGAGCCGCTGTTTTTCCTCGACTACCTGGCGACCGGCAAACTCTCTCCGGAAAAAGCCCAGGATATCGTAAAGGGCATCGCCGAGGGCTGCATTCAGGCAGGCTGTGCCCTGATAGGCGGCGAAACGGCTGAAATGCCGGGTTTTTACAGTGAAGGCGAATACGATCTGGCCGGATTCACCGTCGGCATCGTGGACAATAGCAGCATTATCGACGGCTCTACCATTACCGTCGGCGACCGTCTCATCGGCCTGGCCTCCAGCGGCCTGCATTCCAACGGCTATTCCCTGGCGCGCAAGGTGCTGTTCGAACATCTCGGGCTGAGCGTTGACTCCAGGGTGGAAGAACTTGAACGACCGCTCGGCGAGGAACTGCTTACACCGACCCGCATCTACGTCAAAACCATCCTCAATCTGCTGCGCGACTTCCAGATCAAGGGCATGGCTCACATCACCGGCGGCGGCCTGGTGGAAAACGTGCCCCGCATGATGCCGAAAAACTGCCAGGCAATTATCCGCAAGGACAGCTGGCCCAAGCAGCCCATCTTCGAATTGCTGCGCAAAGCCGGCAATATCGACGAAGAGGAGATGTACCGCACCCTCAACTACGGCATCGGCATGGTGCTGGTCGTGCCCGAAGCGGAAGTCGAGGAAATCATGGTGCGCCTCACCGGTCTGAAGGAAAACGCTTTTGTGATCGGCGAGATCGCCAAGAGTGCCGAAGACGGCGAACCGACCGTTGTACTGGTTTGACATGCGGCGCCGGTGTCGATGCGGGACAGGAAAACAGCATGAATAAAAAGCTGCGCCTCGGGGTGCTCGCATCCGGCGGCGGCACCAACCTTCAGGCCATTATCGACCGTTGCCGGGAGGGCAAGCTGGCGGCTGAAGTCGTCCTGGTTCTGAGCAACAAACCGCAGGCCGGCGCTCTGCAGCGTGCACGTAGCTGCGGCATTCCGGCGGTGGTTGTCGACCACCGACACTGCCCTGACCGCGAAGCATTTGACCGGCGGATGGTGGATGCCCTGCGCCAGGCCGAGGTCGACCTGGTGATCCTGGCTGGCTTCATGCGCATCCTGACCCCGGTGTTTCTGAGCGCGTTCCCCCAACGCATCATGAATATCCACCCTGGCCTGCTGCCCGCTTTCCCCGGCATCGACGCGCAGCGGCAGGCGCTTGAATACGGCGTCAAACTCGCCGGATGCACCGTACATTTCGTCGATCCGGGCGTCGATACCGGTCCGATCATCATTCAGGCCGCCGTTCCCGTACTCGACGATGACGATGAATCGAGCCTGGCCCGACGCATTCTCGAGCAGGAACATCGCATCTACCCCCGCGCCATTCAGCTGTATGCCGAAGGGCGGTTGCGCATCGAAGGACGCCGCGTGCGCATCGACCAGAAGGTTGCTGATAAAACGGCGCTGGCCAGTCCAGCCATCCCGTAAGTTCCGCGTCGCCTTTCTATCCGGTCTGCGAGAAACCATGAAGCCACAAGCCATTCTGGTCAGCGCCTGCCTGCTCGGCCTTCCGACCCGCTATGACGGCAGAGCCAAGCATAACCAAAAGGCGCTGGATTACCTGAGACAGTGCGGCATGATTCCCGTGCCGGTGTGCCCGGAGCAACTGGCCGGACTGGCAACCCCGCGGCCCATGACGTTTTTTGCCTGCGGCGACGGCACGGATGTGCTCGACGGTTCGGGAAACCTGATAAACGAAAACCGGATTGAAATGAGCCGGTTGTTTATCCAGGGAGCGACCCGGACTCTGGAAATCGCCCGTCTGGCGGGCTGCCAGCAGGCGCTATTCAAGGACGGTAGCCCTTCCTGCGGCGTTCACCGTATCTGCCGGAACGGCGCTCGGGTCGCCGGCAAAGGGGTGACGAGCGCACTGCTGCAACGCAGCGGCCTGCGTGTTTTCAGCGAGGAAGACCTTTGAGATGAAGCGGCTCGAACCGCGAGCCGGATTACGCATGCAGACGCTGCCCTGCTCTGACCGCGCCTTGCTACGGCCGACGACAGCATAAAAAGAGGTTGCAATACGCGGCCCTACATGGTACATATAGCCGCTCTAAATTTCCAGGAGGTAAGAACATGTCCAGAGTATGCGATATCTGTGGTAAAAAACCGACCACTGGCAATAATGTCAGCCATGCGCAGAACAAGACCCGCAAGGTTTGGTATCCGAATCTCCAGAAAATCCGGGCCCTGCACAAAGGCAAAGTGCAGTCCATCAAGGTCTGCACGCGCTGTTTGCGTTCCGGTGCGGTGACCAAGGCCGTTTAATCCGGACCTTGCGATAATCGGATCTTGAAAGGGGAAGCCGTCCGGCTTCCCCTTTCGCATTCATGCTCAAATCAACATTGGCCTCCCCGGTGGCTTACAGCCCCGCGTAGGCGATCCCCTCGATTTCAATCCGCACCTTTTTCGGCAGAGCCGCCACCTGCACCGTGGACCGAGCCGGCGCCAGATCACCGAAATATCCCGCATAAACCCGATTTATGACTTCGAAATCCGCCATGTCAGCCAAAAACACGGTGGTCTTGACAACTTTGTCAAAACCAAGTCCCGCCGCGGACAATACCGCACCGATATTTTGCAGAACCTGACGGGCCTGCGCTTCCGCATCCTGCCCGACCACCCGTCCGGAGGCGGGGTCGAGGGGGATCTGGCCTGAAAAAAACAGGTAATCACCGGCGCGCACCGCCTGGGAATAGGGTCCTGCGGCGGCCGGTGCCTGGGATGTCGCGATGGCCTGGATGCTCATGGTCATATCTCCTCGCTGAAAGGTCAGTGCCGCAATCGCTCTACCTGATAAACCCCCTTGACCTGATGCAGAGCATTGATCACACGGTTGAGATGTTCGACGTCGACGACTTCAACCGCAAAAACGATCATACTTTTGTGGGTCCTGGTGCGCTGCACGGTGGCGCTGGCAATATTCGCTTCGCAAGCGCTGATGGCATTGCTGACGCTGGCCAGGACCCCCTTGCGGTCTTCGGTTGCAAGACGAATGCGGGCCGTGTGTGGCGCTTTTTTCTTGATATCCCATTCAACCTCGACCCGCCGTTCCGCATCGCTTTCCAGGACGCTGGGGCAATCGACCGTATGCACGGTAATTCCGCGACCACGGGTAATGAAACCGACCACCGGATCGCCGGGAAGCGGGTTGCAGCACTTCGCGAAACGCACCATGATATCGCCAATGCCCTGGATCTTGATGGCGCTCGATGGCTTTTTGGCCGGCGCCCCGGTCTCCGTGGCCGCCCTTGCCTTTTCTTCCGTTTCGGGATGCAGCTTTCCAACGGGAACGACCCGACTGACAATCTGCCCCAAGGGAACCTTGCCGTAGCCTATGCCCGCAAGCAGATCACTGGACGTATGATAGCCAAGATCCTGCAAGCACTGCGCGAACTCCCTGGAGGCCAGGATTTTCTTGAGACTGCAGCCGAATTTGCGCAGTCGTTTTTCCAGAAGCTCCTTGCCGAGCTCGATGCTCTTCTCCCGCTGCTGGGTCTTGACCCAGTGCCGGATCTTGCTGGCCGCCCGCGAGGTGACGACAAACTTAAGCCAATCCTTGCTCGGCGTCTGGTTCGGCGAGGTAACCACCTCCACCACATCGCCGTTGCTCAGCGGCGTCTTCAGCGGCACCAGCTTGCCGTTGACCCTGGCGCCCACGCAACGGTTGCCGACTTCGGTGTGCACGCTGTAGGCAAAATCGATGGGCGTCGCCCCCCGGGGAAACGCCTTGACCTCCCCCCTGGGGGTAAAAACATAGACCTCCTCGGAGAACAGATCGACCTTGACGGAGCCGACAAATTCATGGGAATCGGCGAATTCCTGCTGGGAATCCAGCATCTGCCGCAGCCAGCCGAACTGTCTCTCGTCCTTGGTCACGATACTTTGGCCGCCGCGGCCTTCCTTGTATTTCCAGTGGGCGGCGATACCTTCCTCGGCGACCCGGTGCATGTCCTCGGTGCGAATCTGCACCTCCATGCGCTCTCCGTAGGGACCGATGACCGTAGTGTGCAGGGACTGGTACAAATTCGCCTTGGGCATGGCGATATAGTCCTTGAAGCGGCTGGCGATCGGTTTCCAGGCAGCATGGATCACGCCGAGCATGGCATAGCAATCCCGCACATCCCCGACGATAACGCGAAAGGCGATAAGGTCATAAACCTGCTCGAACTCGATCCCCTGGCGCTGCATCTTGCGCCAGATGGAATACAGGTGCTTCTGGCGGCCGTAACATTCCCCTTCGATGCCATTCTCGCGCATCTTGTCACACAACTGCTTGCGCACTTCCTCGACGTAGCCGGCGCGATCCTTGCGCCGCTGCGTCACTTTGGAGTGCAGATCGCAATACACCTCCGGCAGAACGTAGCGCAGAGACAGGTCCTCGAGTTCGCACTTCATCCAGCTGATACCGAGGCGATTGGCCAGCGGCGCATAGATATCGAGGGTCTCCTGGGCGATACGCCGCTGCTCCTCGGCACTCCTGCCCTCAAGTGTGCGCATGTCGTGCAGACGCTCGGCAAGCTTGACCAGTATCACGCGGATGTCGCTGGCCATCGCCAGCAGCATCTTGCGAAAATTCTCCGCCTGCTGCTCTTCGCTGGTAATAAAAGAGATACGCCCGAGTTTGGTGAGGCTCTGCACCAGTTCTACGACATCCGCACCAAAAACAGCTTGCAGCTCATTGATATCCGCCAGCTCCTGCTGCAGAATATCGTGCAGCAGACCGGTGATAATGGTGGCGACGTCCATCTTGAGACGGGTCAGGATAAAGGCAATTTCGAGGCTGTGGCCCAGATAGGGTTCACCCGAAACGCGGGATTTACCCCGATGCACCTTGGCGCTGTACACATAGGCCTTGCGCAATGCATCGACATCGGCGCGGGGATTGTACGTCAGAACGTTTTCGATGATCTGGTCAAGACGAAGCATGGCGATTCCACCGGCGAAGGCGCCGGCACCCTGGTAAAGAAGGCGCGAGGAAGCTTGAAGAGTATGCGCGAGTAAAAAACAAGGCCGGGCACTGTGCGCCCGGCCTTGTGTCTTGCATGCCGTGGGGCCGGCATCTCACAATCGCAGCCTGCGGGTTTTATCCCTGCCAGGCCAGAAGATCCGGAACATAACCGACCACGGCCCCCAAAGGGTCGGTTCCGCAGTCGTGGCAATTCTGCGGGATGTCAGCCCTTCCGGGTAGGAATTTCGTAATCGACCTTGCCGGCGGCGATTTCGCGCAGGCAAAGAACGATTTTTTTGTTATTGGACTTGTTTTCGATAAGCGGTTGCCCCCCTTTGTATAGCTGCTTGGTGCGCTTGGAGGCAACCATAACCAGCAGAAAACGATTGGGGATCTGCTGGAGGCAATCTTCGACAGTTATTCTCGCCATAAAACTGTTTATCCTTCCATGGTAATATTTCGTGAAAAAACGCCGCCCGGCGGCGATCCGTCAGAATTCCTGCTTGTCGATCCCGAACTGCTGAACCACACTATCCCTGGTTCGCCCGGTGCGGCAGCCCTCGGCCAGAATGATGCCTTTCAGCTCTTCCGAGGCACGCGACAAATCGTCGTTGACGACAAGATAATCATACCAGACCAGTTCCCGCATTTCACGACGGGCATTGGCAAGACGCCTTCCTATCACTTCGGGGGTATCGGTATTGCGGCCGCGCAAGCGTCGCTCCAGCTCCTCGAAGGTCGGCGGCAGGATAAAAATAAAAACGCCGTCCGGGCAGCTGCGTTTCAACTGAGCGGCCCCCTGACAGTCAATATCCAGAAGAACGTCCCGCCCCTGGTCTCGCGCTTCCTGCAAGGTGGCCAGCGCCGTTCCGTAGCAGTTGCCGTGGACCCTGGCCCATTCGGCGAAAGCCCCGTCGGCCACCATGGTATCGAAGCAATCCTGGCTGACGAAATGGTAATCGATACCGTCCGTTTCACCGTCTCGTTTCGGACGGGTGGTGAAGGACACAGAGTGCCGCATATCAGGAAAAATGTCAACAATCCGCCGGCATAAAGAGGTTTTGCCGGCACCGGACGGCGCGGATATGACAAACAGAATGCCACTACGTTTCATGGAACGACTCCACAACCGGGCAAGCAGGGCATGCCCGGGAAGGTTATTCGATATTCTGAACCTGCTCACGGATTTTTTCCAGGTCGGCCTTCATGGCCACAACGACCCGCGTAAGCTGCAGATCATTGGATTTGGATCCCATGGTGTTGGTTTCCCGGTTCATTTCCTGGAGAATGAAATCCATCTGCCGCCCCACGGCCTCCTCGACACTGAACAACCCCCGAAACTGCTCGATATGGCTTGAAAAACGGGCCAGTTCCTCGCTGATATCGCAACGATCGGCAAATACCGCGACCTCCTGGGCAACCCGCTGGGGATCGACGTCAAAACCGTTCTCCAGTCGCGCCAGACGTTCCATAAGCTTTTCCCGCCATTCCAGCGGCACCTGGGGCGCCCGCTCGCGAGCTGTCGCGAGCAGCGCCTCGATATGCGCAAGATGCTCTTCCATATCGTGGCGGGTTGCGGTGCCCTCGGTCTGCCGCATCTGTTCCATGGCCGACAGGGCTTTTGCCAGGGCTTCGCCTACACAGCCGATAACCGCCTCTTCTCCGGGGTCAGCTTCGGCGATGGTAATGACGTCCTTTTGTCCGGCCAGCAGATCGACGGTGATATCCCCTTCGAGATCGAATTCCGCCCGCATCTGCCGGAACAATACCATATAAGCCGCCGCCAGTTCCTTGTTGAGCACGGGCATGCGGGCCGCACAGGCATTGTTATCGACATTGATGAAGACATCGATTTTCCCCCGTTTGAGACGCTCGCCAACCTGCTTTTTTATCTCCGACTCACAACCGAGAAGAAAACGTGGCGCCTTCACGGAAATATCGGCGTAACGATGGTTGACGGATTTGATCTCCACCGTCAGCGCGATACCGTCAGCGGTCGCCTGCCCTTTGCCGTACCCTGTCATGCTTTTTATCATGAACAGTCCTTTCCAAAGATCGAATCAGGCGGTGACCCTGCGCTCACCATCCTGCCGTAAAATGAAATCGACCGCTTCCACCAGACTCGGGAATCGCTGGATGGAAGGAGCCACAAGTTTGTCCGTTTCGGCACCGTAACCGGTCATCACCAGCAATGGAACGCAACCGGCGCGCGTTCCGGCCTCCATATCGGCGGGTTTGTCGCCAACCATGAACGACCCCTCAAGATCGATGTGCAACTGCGCCGCGGCCTTAAACAGCAGGCCGGGCTGCCCCTTGCGGCAATCGCAGTCCCGAGGCAGCGCGCCCTGCCCGTGTTCCGGATGGTGGGGGCAGACATAAAACCCGTCGATATGGGCCCGGACATCCGCCAGTTGCCGCTGCACATAAGCATGCAGGGCCTCGACATCGGATAAATCGAAATAGCCCCGCGCCACCCCCGACTGGTTGGTCACCACCACCACCAGATAGCCGACCTGGTTCAGGCGTGCGATGGCCTGCGGCACACCGGCGATGAAGGCGAAGTCTTCCGGCCGGTACAGGTAGTGCCGCTCTTCATTGATGGTGCCGTCGCGATCGAGGAATACCGCCCTGCGCAGGACCCGTTGACTCTCAGCCCTGCTCATAGCGGTCCAGGATCCGTTCGATGATGTTGGTGGTGGAACGCCCGTCGACCAGATCGATGAGTTCCACCCGCCCGCCGTAACTCTCCACAAGATCCCGGCCGACCACGGTTTCCGGCGTGTAATCTCCCCCCTTGACCAGAATATCGGGGCGCAGCATGCCGATCAGTGCCAGGGGCGTGTCCTCGTCGAATACCACCACATAATCGATGCAGCTCAACGCCGCCAGGATGTGTGCGCGCTCCTGTTCGCTGATAAGGGGGCGGTTGGGGCCTTTCAGTCGCCGGATGGAAGCATCGGAGTTCAGGCCCAGCACCAGCAGGTCACCGAGACGACGCGCCTGCTGCAGATATTTGACGTGGCCAACATGCAGCAGGTCGAAACAGCCATTGGTAAAGACGATGGTCTTGCCGCGCCGGCGTTCAGCCGCGAGGACATCGCGCAACGATTCCCGCAGCCGGATTTTGGTATCGTATTCCAGGGCATTGTGCGCCAGCGCTTCGCGGATTTCCTCGACGTTGACGGTGGAGGTGCCAACCTTGCCCACCACGATCCCCGCGCCGATATTGGCCAGCACCGCCGCTTCGCTGACCGGCAATCCCCCGGCCAGGCCAAGACCGACCAGGGACAGCACCGTATCGCCGGCCCCGGTCACATCATACACTTCCCGCGCCTGCGTCGGCAGGTGCACTTCCTCCTGATTGCGGAAAAAGATGGAGATCCCCTCCTCGCTGCGGGTGACCATCAACGTCTGCAGATCGATGCGTTCCATCAGGGTGCGGGCGGCAAGCCGCAGGCTATCTTCATCGACGATGGCGACACCTGACGCGACCTCGGTTTCCTTGCGATTGGGGGTCAGCAGGGTGGCACCGCGATATTTGCCGTAGTCGTTGCCCTTGGGATCGATGACCACCGGGATGCCTTTTTGCTTGCCGACGGCGATGACCGCCTGCAGCAGACCCTCGGTCAGAACCCCCTTGAGGTAATCGGACACCAGGATGACGTCGAAGCGATCGGCGTTGTCGCGCACGAAGGCCGCCAGAGACGCTTCCTGCTGCGCGTCGATGGGCGCGCGGCTCTCCCGGTCGAAACGCATCATCTGCTGCCCCGAGGCAAGAATTCGGGTCTTGCGGCTGGTGGTGCGCTTGCCGTCGAAAAGCAGCCCCTCGGTGCCGACCCGTTTTTCTTCCAGACGGCGGCGCAAAAGCAGCCCGTCATGCCCTTCCCCCAGCACGCTCGCGACATGTACCTGGCATCCCAGGGTGACAAGGTTGTTGATGACGTTGCCGGCCCCGCCGAGGCGCAGGTCTTCTCGCAGGATGTCCACCACCTGCACCGGCGCCTCGGGAGAAATCCGCTCGGTGCGTCCCCACAGGTACTCATCCAGCATCAGATCGCCGATCACCAGCGCGCGGATGCCGCTCAATCTGCCAAGCAGAGTTTCCATGGCCGATCTATTCATAAAATTATCCAATGTCCCCTGTATCTGTAAGGCAGTTCTCAATTCAGAAAAAATGAAACCGGCCAACGGGGCCGGTATCGTGTCTGCCAATATCCGCCACCAGGATGCAACGGCTGATTGCATCCGGAAACGTTTGTTTTCCGCTTCCGCAACAAACACGTGTCGCGCATCATATCCCAGATTTCTTTCGCGGGCAATATGCGGCTGAAAAACATCGCCTGGTCTGCGTTCCGTTGTGAAAAACCCTGGCCAGACCCTCAGATGCAATCGTCCACCCGGCGACCGGGATTGGCGCGGACAATGCGGGCATGCTCCTCACAGCTCACCCGGCTGCCTGCATCGAGCCAGTTCCGCCAGGTGGAGATGAGCAGGTCCAGATACCCCACCCCGTCGTTACGTTTACGCCGCAGATCCCGTATGAAATGCTCGAGATCGCGATAGGCGCGCGTGTAGTCAAAGGATCGTCTCTGCCTGAAACAGTCCAGATCCACCAGCAGCAATGCGCCATTGGGGCGCACCAGGATATTGTTCCAGTTGGTGTCCCCGTGGAGACATCGGGATCTGTGCACCCGGGCCAGCAATTGCGCACTGCGAATAATGATACGGCGTCTCTCGTGCGGCTTCAACTCCGGCCATACCGTCATCAGCGGCCGCCCGTCGCTGCAGAATTCAGACACCAGGTAGGATTCCTTTAAAATCCGGAAAGTGCGTTTTTCCATCACCATCAGGGGCTGGGCGGTCGGCAGGCTGCGTGCTGCGCACTGCCATCCGGCAAGCCAGGCAGCCAACGCCTTGGAGCGCAAAAACAGATATTTGACCTGGTACCTCAACCCCGGAAGGCGATAACGTTTGACAAAATACTGGTGCCCGCCGACTTCGATTCTGGCGGCCGAGCATCCGGAACCCCTGCCCGCCATGGCCAGGCCAGCCCGGAAAGTGGCGGCGGGTTCCGCAAGCATGCTTTGCTGAAGGCGCAATGCCTCGTCGCACCGCCGTCTCCAGATGCGCCAGTTTTCGTGGCGCAGGACGGCAAACCAAGCATTGTTGCCAAGACTCAAACGTGCCTTGCGACGCCAGTAGCGCCGGGCCGAACAAAGCGCGGCGGCTTCCAGATCCACAAGGAGGTTACGAAACTCGCGCAACCGGCCCTGATCGCCGCACACAGCCCGGAAAAAACGAAACCGCTGGCTGCGGCTGACATGCACCGGCAAGGTGCCAAGCAGATGCTGCAGACAGACAAATCTTTGCCGGTCGGTCAGTGGCTTGTTGTGCCAACGGAAACCATCGATCCCGGCAAGGCGAAACCCGACAGGATCCTGCCCCGCATCGACCCAGAAACGGGTCAGGGTCAGACGGGTCGGCTGAGCGCCCCGCTCGAACATGTCGCGGACAAAATGTCCGAAATCACGCACGATCGCCTGACGGTGTGTCGCCGGCAGAGACGGAAAGTCCTCGGCGAAAAAATCATCCAGATATTTGCCCGGTAGCCAGCCCCGCACTACAAGTACCTGCTGCGGTTTATGGCCGACAACCCTTTCCATGCCCCGCGCCAGAATCTCTGGGCCCGGCAGGCCACGAACGGACAGTTGCCGAAAGCCTTTTTTCCCGGCACCGGCCACAGGAAGCCAATGCAAAAAAGACAAGGCGTCCATCGGCCGGCGCCAGAGCCACAGGCCGGTTTGATCGATGGCGTGTGCATCCCCTGCCGTCGCCGGCAATGTTCGCAGCAAGCTGGCCAGATGCTCACCGCCAGCGGTCCATTGCACATTCACCAACAGCCTTTTGAGGGCGTCTGTGGTTGCTGCAACTGGGCTGATCAGATATTTGTTATCCATTTTTTCCAACTGCGGCGAAACATGCGACCCCACTGTCCGGTCGTGTCTACCTGCTCCAGATCCCGGAGAAACCGCCCGACATCCCGGATGGCCCTGTTCGCCGCCGGTCTTCGCAGAACACGGCTGCCGTCGAGATCGACCAGGGTAATCCGCCAACCTTTTCCGGTTGCGCAAACCAGAATATTGTCCCATTTAAGGTCGCCGTGAAGACAACCAAAGCGGTGCATGCGTCCCAGCAGTTGAGCCAGGACAATAAGAAGGCAACACCGCTGCGCGTCGGAAAGGCCCTGCCAGACGATCTTCAGCCGCTGCCCGCCTTCCGCAAAATCGGTCAATACATAGGACCTCTTCAATATCCGGAAAAAGCGTTCTTCCAGGCACAGCACCGGATCGGCGACGGGAATCCGCCGGTAGCGAAACGCCCACATAACCTTCCAGTTATGCACGGCACGGGACCGACGGAAAAGGTGCCTCACCCTGTACCACCAGCCCCGGTCATTGAACCTTTTCAAAAAACCTTCGCCGCAGCTTAAATAGATTCTGCCTGCATGAGTACGGCTGCCCGGCTTGAATATCTGCCCCTGTTCAAGAATTTTGTCCGGATCGGGCAGCAGTTCCCGCAGGGCAGTGCCGGCCCGCTGCTTGTCGCCGTGATAGCGAAATCCATCGCGGTGCCCGGCACAAAACGCTGCATTGTTACCGAAACAATACCTCCCCTGCCGATGCCAGGCAGCGTAGCTTTTTTCATAGGCACATTTTTCTATAAGTCCCCGGTGCAACTGGCCGATCTCCGGGCCGGATCGAACATAAGCCCGTAAAAAACGCTGCCGCTCGGAGCGGCTGGTGAAATCCCAGCAATCCGACAGCAGACCGCCGAGGGCCTTAATCCGGCGGCGCTTGGACAACGGCCGATGGCTGCCCGGCAAATGGCGGCCTCTTGGCAAAAAATCTGTGTTTGCGGGCATCCGATGCGTCACCACAATATCGTCTGCTTTACACACCTGCGTCCCGGCATCGTGCCATCGGCGAACTGCCTGGCCCAGTTTCACAGCCATTCTTCGCTTTTCCCCGGGGGACAGTCGGGCATAAAAGCGAGGCATAAAATCGGCCAGGGGCTGTCCATCTTGCGGCATCTGCCAAGTGCCCCCGCCATCCGTCAACGACCTTATGCTGTTATCGGGTTTCACGATGATTTCTTGTAAGGGAAAGCTTGATAGAGTCGCGTTTTGATATCTTGCAACCCGGGCCGGCCGTAACCGGCCAGACCCTGTTCGATATCCCGCAGCGAGGTGTGCCGTTCAAGGGGAAACGGCTGTACGTTTTCCAGCCCGAAAACACTAAAATAATCATGAAATTTGAAGTCCTCGCCCCAGACCTTGTCGGACAGGCGAATCCAGGCATTGGGCACGCCGAGTGCGTCGGCTGTTATAAGACCGTGCATGCTGGAGGACAGCACATATTCGCAGGCGGCCACCTGACGGATGAAATCCAGGGTTTCGGAAAAGATATCGATACATCTGGCCCGCGGGATTTGCTCAACGATGCTTCTGATCAGTGTATTTTCCCGGTCGACGTAGTGGGGAATCAGGCCGACGCTGTAATCTTTTCGGACCGCAATGTTCCCCGGCACCAGGATGTCACACAGCAAACCGGGGTCGCCCACCACGGCAATCTGTTGATTGGAAATCGCACGGGCAGTATGCCAACCCCTGACGGCATGAATGCGGTGAGGGCTTTTGAATGGCTTGCAACGGGCAATAAGACCCGATCCCCAGATGTCGATGCGGCGGTTCCAGAAATGATTTTTGGCCTTGCCGAGGATACTGCCAAGCGCCATGAGGTCGCATCGATTGGGCCTTGCATGCACGACCTTCATGCCGGACAGGGCCTCGCAGAGCCGCGGCGAAAGCCAATCGCCGAAATTCCGGTGGCCGTTCTGCAGGCTCGTCGACCAGTAAAGCTTTAAAATATCCATATTCCCATAACGGCAGAGAAGCCGGTTTGATGCGAGGGCATCATGCGTTTTCGCCGGAATTCGAAGGCCTGTGGCCAAAGGTTTTCACGTAAAGTCTGATCGCGCGGCGGACAACATCCTCCCAGAAGCGCGACTCGGTCCGCAGGACCTCACGCAACGAACTTCCGCGGTATATTTTCATGAACCGAAAAAGGTCACGCTGCGTCAGACCGATATCAAGGCTGGAGAAATACAGGCCGGCCACGTCTTTTACCGCCCATCGGCGGGGGATTTTGTCACGGATCTGCACCCGATGCAGATCGATGAGGTAAAGCCGCGGCCAGTCCGGATCGGGGCGAACCGAGGATTTATCCAACAGAAAATGACAGATATACAAATCCCGATGGTTGATGCCGTGATCGTGCAGGGTGCGGGTGATGGTGGCAACCTTCGCCAGCAGCGCCCGCTTGAACGCAACTGACGGCGGCTTTCGTTTCCAAGGCAAGCAGACATCTTCGAGGCTGATGGTGTTGTCCAGCTCCTCGGTGATCAGAAAGGACTGCCGCCTGGCAGGGTTGCGCCCACGGTACCCGAACCCCGCAACCTTCATGGTCGCGACACCGAGTTGTTCCAGGCGACGGATCGCCTCGCGTTCGTTGTCCGCGCCCAGAACCGGGCGTTTGCCCTGCAGCAGGTTCTTGAAAATCTCCTTCCAGCCGATCCCGAAGTGCAGCTTGGCGAAAAAGCCGCGCCCGTCAAGGGTGAAACGCAAGGTTCGACGACCGTCCATTTCGCGATAGACCTGTCCCTGCAATGCCAGAACCCGGTCAAAGCCGTCCGGACCGGAAAAGGCCTCCCGACAGGGGCCATACAATTCCATCATAGGTGGCCCCTTCGTCGTGCGACCTCTTCGATAACATCAGCGGCACGTTCCGGCAGGCTGGAGATATCGTTTCGGGCGACGTAATCCAGGCCATTGCGACGCCACTGAGACAGCTGATCGGAAAACAACATGTGGGCAAACAACTGGTTCATTCTTTCCTGCCGGAAGGGAGATGGAATCAGCAGCCCGGCGCTGGCCTGCTGGATATGAAACGCATAACCGCAAATATCCGTAGCCAGCACCGGCAACCCGGCAGCCATGGCCTCCAGCAAAACCATGCCTGCCGCTTCGGTGTAGGACGGATGCAACAGCATATCCGCCGCAAGCAGAAAATCGGGGACATCATCACGGGGCCCGAGCAGACGCACCCGATCGCCCACCCCCAACCTTTCGGCGAGTTTCAGGAAGGGCCTGGTGTCACCCGCGCCAATCACCACCAGGCGCACCTGGCTCCGAACCTTTTCCGGCAAGGATGCCAGGGCCCGCAAACTCCGGTCCAGCCCCTTGGTGCGAAAGCCGGAGCCGACCATCAGCACCAGTTTTTCGTCAGCGCCGATCCCGAACTCCTGGCGCATCCGGAGTCCTCGTTCAGAAGCGCCGGCAGAGATGATTCGATCGCGGGAAATTCCCGGAGGCAACAGCGTGAAGCGCTCGGCGGGTGTCCGATAATACTTGACATAGCGTTCCTGTTCAAGCCTGGTCAGCATGAGGATGCGCACATTGGCCTGCGGAGAAAACACGGAACGTTCAAGCTCGCGATAGATCCGGTTACGCCGGCTGAAGCGGCACAAAAAAGGTTTGTCCTCATGCAGGCGGGCCGCAAAACAGGGGTCTGCCGCAAAATAGACGTCGAGCCCAGGCATTTTGTTGAAACCGGTAACACAGGCAAAGTCTTCTTTTCCAAGCTTACGGGCGACCTGAGCGGCAAAGTCCCGGCAGCGGGCGGCATTTGTTATCCCCCGCGCGCAAACCACCTCAAGCTCGAGACCTTCCGGAACCTCTCCCTGCCAATCCATGACATACGCGAGGATGCGGTGTCCTCGACGCCGGCATTCCATGGCGACCTTGAGAAAATCACGCTGCAATCCTCCGTAAGGAAAATACCGGAACAGACAAAAACCCAATTTCACCCGCGCAACTCCTGCCCGCAATCCTTCTGCATTCTGCTTCTATCTGCTGTCGCAGAACATAAACACTTTTCGTAATATAAAAATATAAACTTAAATATCCAAGTATCCACAAACAGATTTATACATATCTTTTTCTATATTATTATTATTCTGATAATTAATTATTGTCGATTTCATAAGTTCAATATCTTCATTTGAAAGTTTATTTTTCTTGTATAAAGATTCCTTGGTCACAAAAGGCATAACAAACTTGTTTTTAACATTTAAAAATTCTGAGATTCTTCGCATTTGGTCTTCCCCGGCATTACATAAATCTTCATAATTAACGATTACAAGTCGATCTCCCAGAATCGGCTTCAATTCGCCGAGACGTTTTACATGAGAAATCCAGCGCAGGGCACTTTTTTCTGCAATGCTCATTGTTACATAACGTTCCCTGTCCGCGACACCTATCCCCAGAAACGGATTGGGCAGAGGAAAAGACTCCCACTTGTCAAACCATCCGCTCACCCCCGCATGCTGCGTGGTGGAATAGGCCACGGAAAAAGGATCTCTTATGATCCCGACAAACATTGACCCGGGAATGTTTTCTGCGATCTTGTCGGCCAACCACAGGTTGGGATGGCTTTGGTCAACAAAGATCTTCGGCGAGGCAACCTTCATGAGTTGCTTATACTTTTTCAGAACACGCTGTATCTTCTCCGCATCCCTGCAATTGTTCAATGCCAGGTCAACAACATCTCTGAAAACATAGGGGTTTTCCTTGCCGCCCATAAGGTCGGTAAATTCCGGATGGCTGATCAGGCATTGGGTTAGAAAATGGGTCCCCGACCGGCCGGTGCCTAAAATAAAAAGACCTCTTCCCGAGGAGTTTTTGGCAAGTTGCGCCTTTATATACCACGACAGTTCTCTTTTTAACCTGTTAATGCTTCTCACGTCATCCCCCACATGCTATGCCTTGCAGCCTTACGCGGAAATTGAATTTCGGTGCGCGACTCCTTCAGTGATCCGGCGCGTTTTTTTAAATGTCCCGGGTGGCCACAGAGTACCGCTTGACCCCGGAAAAATCCATTGGCGCATAGTGTTTCTTGGCTCCTGCCCCTTCCGTCAGGCAACCTGTGTTTCACCGGCGATGCCACGGTCTCTCGATTGGCGTCATGGCGGCAAGAACCTCCAACGTCCGGCAGGCATTGAGTTCAATGGTAAACCGCTCGGCGCACAACCTGGCCCGGCTTGCCATGTCGAGGCGCCGTTCCGGTGCCAGACGGCCGAACCGGGCGATGCCGGCCACGATCTGGGGCATCAGCGGACGGAGCGAATCCAGGATATAGCCGGTTTCTCCCTCGGTGAGAATTTCCGAGGCGCCGTTGTTGGTGGTTGTCATGACCGGCAGCCCGCAGGCCAGCGCTTCCAGGCAGACATTCGCAAAAGGGTCGCTCAGGGTAGGCAGCACCAGCAGATCGGCATCGGTGTAGCAGGCCCGGGGATCACTGAGCGCCCCGCAAAACTCCACATCACGCGACACGCCAAGTCTTTCGGCCTTTTTTCGAAAGGGACGCGGATCGTCCTTACCCACCACGCTCAGGTGGCAGCTAATTCCCAGTGTTTTCAGCTCGGCGAGAGCCTCGATCACAAACCCAAGTCCCTTGCGGGTAAAGTCGTGGGAGACGAACAGCAGCTTCAGCGGCGCATCGAACGATCCGTGCGACGGCAGCGGGCGGAACAGGCTGGTATCGACACCGTTGTACACGACCTGAATACGCTCGGCCGGATAATCGCCGCAGGCCAGCAATTCATTGCGCACCCATTGCGAATTGGTGATGATCACGCCGGTCTGCCGGGCATCTCGGATGGCGTTTTCCAGCGCCAATATGGTACGGTGGCGGGGATTGAGCCTTTCCAGTCGGTTGCGAAACCGTCCCGTGTAGCGCACATCCAGCCAGCTGTTGTGCAAAGGATCGCTGACCCGGAAGGCATCGGCGGGATAGGTGCGGCTCAAAGCGTAGACACGATCGACCTTCAGCCGCTCCAGGGCCCGCTGGCTGTTGTGATGAAAAGACAGATTGCGGGCAGCCGAGGTCCGGTTGCTCACCGGAATCGGCACATGGATCAGGTCGGGATGGATATCACGATCGCATTCATGCGCCAGCACCCACACCCGGTGCCCCATTTCAGCCAGACAGCGGCACAGGTTGGCGCAGTAGCGCTCCGCTCCGCCTTTTCTCAAACTGCATTCCTTGCGCACTACCGCAATGTTCATGTTGCCATCATCCCTTGCCCGGCGATGCGGGGCAGGAGGGATCGAAAGGAGCGAACAAGGCCTTTTCCAGCAGATCGCAAATCAGGTGCAGCACAGCGCCATGGGCTGTCTGGATATAGGGCGTGTGGTGTTCCTCAATGGTCAGGTTGAGATCCACGATGGAGGCGATACTGCCGCCGTCGCGCCCCAGAAGGCCGATGGTTTTGCACCCGATCCGGTTGGCGGCGGTCAGGGCATGAAAAACATTGTTGGATCGGCCGCTGGTGCTGATGCCGATCACAACATCCCGGGGCTCCGCGAGGGCCTCGACCTGCCGCTTGAAAATCTCGTCGAAACCGTAATCATTGCCCACCGCGGTCAGAATGGAAGTGTCCGTGGTCAGGGCGATGCAAGGCAAAGCCTTGCGTTCCATCAGAAACCGCCCCACCAGTTCCGCCGCAAAATGCTGGGCATCCGCCGCCGACCCGCCGTTGCCCATGATCAGGATCTTGCCGCCATCGCGCAGGGCTTCGCACAGCGCCTCGATGCTTAGCCAGATTTCCTCGGATTTATCGCGTCCGACCCGATCGATCACATCCCGCAATTGTTGAAAGTACTCCTGCATCGCGGTTATCATTACCGAATGTCTCCTTGGTTGTTGGTCAATGCAACCCGCCAATGGTGGCGAAACAGTTGCATGCATTCCGCGCCTGCCCCGCTGCGTGAAAGGTCGCGAAGAAAATGGCCGATATCCCGTTCCGCCCGGGCCGGCGCAAGGCGCGGGTAGCGCCGGGTGCAATCCAGGTCCACCAGCCAGAAGCGGAGTTCTCCCGGACGGTTTTCACCGACAAGGATATTTCGCCAGTTGCTGTCGCCGTGCACGATATGCGCCCGGTGCAAGCGTCCCATGATCCCGCCCAGGCGTCGCAGATAAAGCCAACGTCCCTCGGCATCGAGTTCGGGCCATACGGCCAGCAGCGGGCGAACGCCCTCCAGAAAGGGGCACAGCAGGTAACTGCGACCAAGCAGACCGGCTTGCCTTTCCTCCAGGCAGGCCAGCGGTTCCGGTGTCGACACGCCGACCGAATGCAGCCATTGGCCTGCCCGCAGCGAACGCAGAGCCCGGGAAGCTCGGAAAACATTCTTGATCCGGTAAAAAGCCCCCTGGCAATCGTAACGTTTGAGCAAATAGGCCCGGCCATTTATCGCCACTTTGGCAAGGTGGCGGGGATTGCCCTCGCGTCCCGAAGAAATGCACTCTCCCCTCTCAAGCAGACGGTCGGGATCCGGCAACAGCGCTGCCCTTAAATCCTTCTGGCTGGGGGCATCGGGAAAATAGCAACGATACGTCCCGTGCCGCTCAGACATCATGGGTTTCGGCAGCGTCCGGCGGATCGGACGCCCCCCCTTCTGATTTCCCGAAACAACGTAAAAACCTGAGAAGGTATCCCGCTTTGAACAGATAGCACGGCGCAGTTTTCAGCATCTGTCCATAATAAGATCGGGCCAGGGCGTAATTGCCATGCAGATAATGGGCGCGAAACAACCGCAGGCAGCGATCGGCCCGATACCGGCTGCGCAACTTCATCTGGGCGGATGTCAAACGCGCCGCATCAAACAGGGCATCGACGCTGCGCAAGCCGGTTTCCTCGATGCGCCCGAGGTTGCCGCGCAGGCTGGCGGGATGACGGATTTTTTCGACCAGGATCCGCGCCACGGGTACCACCTTGCAGCTTGCAACGAGGTGGCCGAAAAAGGCCACATCCTCGTTGATATGAATGCCCTCCGGAAACCTTATATCCCCCAGCGAAGATTTGCGCACCACCACCGCGCCGGTGGTAAGGCTCCTGAGTTCCTTGCGCAGAAACCGCCTGAAATTTTCTGTCCGGCAGACAGCCACCTTGCCGGGCAGCTTATCCGAACCGCGGCCATCCTCGGCCATTGAACGGTAGCCGCCGAAAAACAGCTCTCCCCGCGGATGTTGCCGCACCGTCTGCCGCATCTGCTCTAAAGCCCCGGCCGCCAGCCTGTCGTCGGAATCGAGAAACCAGACAAAATCCCCACGGCTGTCGGCGATACCATGATTGCGGGCCGCGGCCGGCCCCTGGTTGTGCTGGCAGAGGTAGCGCAGTCGCCCGGTGGGCAACTGCCGATAGCGTACGAATGCCTCGACCACGGCCCGGGTGTCGTCCGTGGATCCGTCATCCACAACCACAATCTCGTAATCGTCTCCCGGCTGATCCACAATGGAAGCCAGGCATCTTTCGATGAACCGACCGTAATTATAGGTAGGTATGACAATAGACCATTGCATGGCAGCTGTCCGTGGCAAGTGTTCGGTTCGATCAAGGACGCGTCATCGCGTCGCCGGCAGCAGCGCGCCAACCACCGCCTTCTCCATGGCGCGAGCGCCCGACAGGATGCGTTGATGCACGCTCTGCCGATATTGAGCGTTTTGCAGCAGGGATGTCAACTGTTCAAGACGCTGGCGGCGCAGACGCCGATCTTCGAGTTCTTCGGCGTACACATAATATTCCAACGCGTCATTCATGCCGTAGAACACCTGACGTTTATCACGCCAGGCAAACCTGCTGCCACTGTTGATGTTATCTGCATCCGCGACCAGGGCCTGACCGATGCAGACGGCCGGCACCCCCAGCCGCCAGGCGTTCACGCAGACATGATAGGTATCGGAAATGACCAGCTGGTAGCGTCCCAGCATCCGGTACAGATCGCCAGGGGTCGGCGGCGCGGTGTGGGACAGAACCTCCATGCCGGGAAACCAGAACCGGATTTTTTCACGCATGCGGCCAAACCCTTTAGTCAACCCCCAGGGCAGCCATTGGCCGCGCACTCCCAGCCGGTAGCACAGCTCCCGGGCAAAACGGGCCATAAGCGCCGGGCGGCATTTGTTGCGTCCGAAAAAAATGCCGGCCCGGCCAGCGCCGCTTGCAATGTCCGCGTGCCAGTCGCTGCACGGCAGCGCTTCCAGATCTTCGGGCAGCAGCAGCAGGGAACAGTCGCACCCCAAATAATTCGTGGAATAATCATCACGCAATTCGGATATTTTCGCCGCCGAATATACATCGCGCATGCGCACCGCCGCCGCCTGCCGGAAAAACCTCCGGACTTCGGCGCCATAACCGGCATCCAGATAATGCTCGGGACGGTTGAAAAGCAGATTGCCGCCAAAAGCCATGACTTTGGGCCAGATCTCCGCCGGAGCGTGCCGCAGGAAATAGTGATCCCTTACCCAATCCAGCGCTGCGCCGGCATTGGTGGTTACACCGATTTTGACCAGTCGCCGCGCGGCGGACTGATGATAATCGGCACTGTGCAGAAAATCCCCCCAGAAGACGATTTTGTCACTGTGGAAGATTTCCTGCAGATGTTGACGCAACCCCCTGTAGGCAAAGGGCAGGCTCTGGCGGGCATGGATTTCGGCCTGCAGCGCGCGATCGGCACGGGCGTGCAATTCGTCGGCGGTGTAGAGCTGATAATAAGCCACCCGGTCGGCAAATCCATGGCGGCGGCTCAGAGCATGAAAAGCAAAATCGACGCTCGCCATGCCGGGATTGGGCCGGGGAGCCGGTGCGCAGATGACACTGATTTTTGGCATGGTCCGTTTCCTTTGCCGACGCCTCCGGGATCAGGCTATCTCTCCGCGACGGCGCCGCCGGGCCAGAAGTTTGACATCGTGACGGGCGATGCGTGAAGTTTTGGCCAACACCGCCCGCACCAGTTGTTTTTCCTCGAAGCCCAGGGTAGAACACCCGAAATAGGCATGCAAAAAACGCATTCTGTCGGTGCGGCTGACACCCGGGACACGGCTGGCGGCGTAATTGAGCTGCGCCAGGTCCTTGATACAAAAATGCCGGGCACGCCAGGGACGATGCAGAACACGCTGCAGGTCGATCAGGTGCAAAACATCGCCGGGACCAAGGAAAACGTGGCTCAGATAAAAATCCTGATGATACAGCCCATGGCCATGCAGCCGCCCCGCAAAGGCCCCCAACTGGCGAAAAATGCCGCGTTTGCGAAACCGCGCGGCAGGCGACGGCAAATCAGGCAATTCCTTGCCCAGCACCTGGTCCAGCGGCTGGCACCGGTACAACTCCTCCGTCACGCTGAAAGAGCTGGTTTCAAATCCCCAGAAGGGCCGTTCCCCGAAAGCGATGGGCACCAGGGTCGACACGCCGGATTCCCTCACCCGCGCAATATTGCGCCACTCCCGAAGCGCGCCGCGAACCGGGAACCGCAATCGCACCAGCCCTTTGAGAAATTCAACCCAATGAAAACGGTTGCGCTTAAGATAGAAAGCCCGCTCTCCAATGGCAATGCGCACCGTGGACCGTCCCCTTTTATGGCAGACACGCCGGCCTCCGGCATAATCCATGAAGTCCCTGAAGCTGCGCAGTCCGGCTTGTTCGAGCACGGGGCGGGCGTCCGGGATGATCGTCACCCGTTCTGTTGCTGGCGGCGTCATTGTCCTGTCCTTTAAAAGTACCGGGCGCGACTTAAACGCCCCCGACACTGGTCTTGTACCGCCATGGCTGCCTGGCAGGGCATGGCAGATAAATTCACAAACGCAAAACCCGCGCTGGGTTTCCGAAAAAAATCACCCGTCTTGAAGGAGGGATTCGTACATCCGGACCACAGCGGCGGTATTGTTTGGCTGATTGTAACGCTCCAGAATCCTGGATCTCAGAACGAGGTCGATGTTTCTCCCGCATGCATAAACCCTGGTCATGGCTTCGCACAAAGCTCGGCAATTTTTTTCCTCGACAACAATGGCCGTTGCTTGATCCCCCCCAGAACAACCTCCTGCATACCCCCTGAATCGGTCACAATAACCGGCAGACCGACAGCCACGGCCTCAAGAATGGAAACGCCGAACGATTCCGCCTGCTTCGTTTTATGATCCGTTATGGACGGTTGCACATAAAGGTCATGTTCCTTCAATATCGCCGGTATCGATTCATGCGGCACACTCTCCAGGACGGTAACCTTGTCCTGCAGGCCCAGGTCGTTTATCAGTTGAAGGAGGGCCGGTTTTCTTTCCCCGTATCCGACAAGGGTCAGCGCAACATCACAGTCAACCCGGCCCGAAAATTCCCTGAAGGCTTTTATCAGGTAATCCTGCCCTTTCCATGCGGTAAAACGGGCGATATTTATGATCTTGAAGGAAGAATGCCCGTCATTTTTTCTGACACGGTAAAATCCGTTGAAATCGCACCGAAAACCATTGGGATTGACAACGATTTTATCGGGTTGAATGCCGAAATTCGAGACTGCAAGGTTTTTAAGAAATAAAGTAGGCGTAGTGAATGCGACTTTTTTCTTCAGGGAAGTTCTTTGTATTTGAGACTTATACGACGTGTCCTCAAAAGGTGTTTTTAAAACATCGGTCCCGTGAAAGGCAATGAGCAGCGGAAGGTCGATTTTTAATTTATCGAGAATCGAGGATACATAAAAGCCACTTTTTCCAAAATGGCAATGAATCACATCAGGGGCGAACTTTTGAAGGATTTCCTTCCAGACCTTTGTGGAAAGGGCATATTTGTAGTAGCCGTGCTTTCGAAGAAACCGCTGCATCTCACGATAAAAAAAGGATTTCTTTTCGGATAATTCGAATACGGGAGCAAAAGGCCGCCCTTCGGCATTAACCCTTTTATGTGTTACTACAAAATTCTCAATCCCCCGGATTGAAGATCAATGATCTGATTGTAAACAAAAGTCTCCGAAAGGGGAGAAAACTGCTTGACGTAATGCAGAACCCTCATGGTTTCCCCAGTGTTGTCAAACTCCAGTCAAAATGTGTGTGAATGCAGGATCGCACTATGAAAAACAGTGAGTTTGTTTAAACATTCATATTATTGAAAATAAACTAAACCTTGAGAAGACCAAAGACTTTCTTCCGGTTACGCCAGGTCAAAAGGACCAGAAGTTTTAAAAACCCGGGATTAAAATTATTGGCCTCCAAACATGCAACAATTGCATTTTTACGCTGATGGCACGTCATCAGGCGGGAATGCTTTTTGTAAAACTGTATCACTCCTATTCTTCGGGCTTTTGAGTTGGAAATCCTTTCTCGTTCCGAAGACTTGTCACAATAGTAGGTCTTGGCGGATATCTGCAGGGCTTTTCCGAATTCATCAAGGATTCTAACCCATAAATCATAATCCTGCCGGGCCCGCAATTTGATATCAAATCCGCCTACTGCCATTATTTTTTGTTTGGATACAAGAGCGGAACAGCCAATGTAATTTTTATTCAGAAGATTTGAAAGAGAAATTTTTTTTGTTGTAATCCTATGTTTCGAAACAGCGCCACCCAGCGGTGCACTACTGTATTTTGAACAGATCAGTGAATATTGGTCGTCATAGTGCGCAACAAGAATTTCCAATCTGTTTATAGATATTTGATCATCATCATCAACAAAAGAAATCAAGTCACCTTTTGCTGACATTATCCCAAGGTTTCTGGCGGCACAGGCTCCCTTTGATATATCGTTTCGAATATACTGAATACGATTATCGTTTTTCATCATGTTCATGACAATGACTTCAGTGTCATCCACCGAACCGTCATCAACAACGACCACTTCAAGGTTTTTATACGTCTGGTCAAGCACGGATTTTATAGCATATGGTAAAAGATCGGATCGATTCCGCGTAGGAATTATGATTGAAACAAACGGATTGTTTTTTTCTGAAGACATCATAATCTTGATACATCTGCCTATCGTTGGTGTTTCGGACTGGTTTTTTAAACCAAACAAGCCTTTCAAAAATCGATATTTTCATCAAAAGGGTATTACGTCCTTAACTGAAGAAACTGTTTCAGTTTTTTTTGGGCAGCAGATAAAAGCCCACGCGATTTCCGCGATTTCCCTCCCCGGCAAAACCCCCGATTCACAAGACACGCCAGGCCCGCGGGGTATTGCTCGGCCAGCAATCCGAGGGCGTCGGCAAGCAGTTCTTCGCAATCCCTCAACTGTTCGGCCGATGAAATCCGATAGGCTGAAAAATTCAGTTGCCGTGCATAAAGCTCGGTTATTCCCTCAAGCACTTCAACGCCCTTGTCTTTGTACATATCAACAGCGATGGCATAAGCCTGCATCATCCGACAAAAAGCACTGGATTTATCCAATATCTGGGTGGTACTTCGGGGATGCATGACATATTCGTAAAGAGACTTATCAATCAATCGGATACGTCTGGCGTCAAGAAAACAGCCAATGTTTACGATGGTATCTTCGCCAATATCCTGGCGCCATCGAAATGGCCTGGTAGCGTAGGTTTCAATCAGTTCCCTGCGGTAAAGCTTGTTCCACAGAGCTCCCGTCCCGAAATGTTTTCGGCAAAAACCTGAGAAGATCTGGCTTGTAACGTTTTTGTCTTTTTTAAATTTGACTTTATGGTGGATAAATTTTCCGGAATCGGAAACACAGTCCACCCCGCAAACAGCAATGTCGGCGTTGTGTTGCTTGCAGTTGGAAAACAAAATTTCGAACATATCGGGCTTGGCAAAGTCGTCAGCATCAAAAAATCCGACATACTCACCCCTTGAAATTTTAATGCCTTCCGCTCGGGCTCGATACACACCCGCATTCTTTTCCAGAGACAGCAAACGGACCCGCTGCTCTTTTCGCGCTATGCTTTCGACAACCGTCAGGGAATCATCTGCGGAGGCATCATTGACCACGATAATTTCCAGGTCTTTCAAGGTCTGGTTCAACAGGCATTGTAATGTGGCGGCGACAGTGGCCTGAGCGTTGAAAACAGGCAGGATCACGGACACCGGGGGAACGTGGGCATCGGTTTGCATTTTTTCAGGCCTTTTTCGGCTCGGAGGTCGATTTCAGCCGCGGCATAAGACAGCGCAGAGCGCGTCGACAGCATAAAAAACGCTTATGACCGGAGATTGCCGATGCAAAATAAAAACGGGAGGCGCAAAGGCGCCGGTCTCCACGGCGCAGCGCTTCGGCCATTTCATATTCATAGGCTCCCTTCACAAGCGGAGCCAGTCGCGGCAGAGCCGCCAGGGCGTTCACAAGCGACGCCAGCTCGGCATTGGTTGCCGGCAAGGATTTGCCCGCGGACAGCATTTGCGCTTTTTGCGCGAGATAGGCCTCCGCCAAAGCCGCAAATTCAGGCGTTTTGCGGCTTTCAGATCCCGGCAGGCGTCGATAATAAATCAAGGGTTCTCCCACGTTTACCAGACGTGCCACAGAGGCCATATTCAGGAACATGTCGCAATCCTCGGCACTTCGGAGCCGCGGGTTATAGCCACCTGTCTTTAATAGAAAATCGCGGCGATGAACGGATCCTGGATGCAATATGGCATACTTTCCAGCCATAACCTCAGCTGTGACATCACCTGCCTGCGAACAGTATTTGGCATGTCCCGTTACCAGCCCGTCATGGGTCATGATAACACCGCCCCCGCCTGCCGAACCAATATCCGGATTGCCATCGAGAACCGGAACCACCGATGCCAGCCAGTGCGGCATGGCAATGTCGTCACTGTCCAGGATCCCCACATACTCCGAGGCGGCTTCACGCAGGCCTGCATTCAACGCAGCGGGATAACCGCCGTTTGTTTCAAGGGATACAACGCGAACCAAAGGGAATTCCTTCTCAAGCTCGCGCGCCAGGTCCAGAGACCCGTCCGTGGAACAATCATCGACAAGCAGATGCTGAACCGGCAACAGCTGCTGTTTCGAAACCGATTCCACGGTTTCCCGAAGAAAACGCTCGGCATTATAGACGGCTGTTATGACGGTTACGGGAGCGGTCTTCAAGCAAGCAGACCCTTTCTTATATAAGCTGGTTTTCATCCGGAAACGGCCCTTTTGCGCCGTGGCGGCGTCAATCCGCAGGCTTTCCTGTGCGGCGTACCGATGTACGCCTCCGCGCAACCCCTTGATTTCCTTGCCACAACGAAAAATTGCTCGTTTCCCATATGAAAACTACGCTGTCTCCATCCGCAGTTTCCGGATGGAGACAAGCTGATTTTCACCGGACATTTCCGGATGGACACCAGATAACATTTTGTCGCGCCCGCCGCCGAGATCACATGCTGCGCCGGGACAACAGTGCGCGACTCGCTTCAAGCACCTGGTCGACGCCGATGCTGTGACCGCATTCTGAATCCCGCGGGCAGTCTTTTCGCAGACAGGGCGAGCACTCCAGGGGACTCTGCAAGCGGATGTGCAACGGGCCGCGGGGTCCGTTTCGGCTGGCGTCCGTGACCCGAAAAATCGAAACCGTGGGGGTTTCAAGGGCGGCGGCAATGTGAATCGGCCCGGTGTCCCCGCCCACAACCAGATCCGCCCGCTCCAGCAGGGCAGCCAGTTCCTGCAGGCTGCCTCGCGGCCAGACCAGGGCGCGACCGTCGGTGACGCGCGATATCGCTTCGGCGGCCCGGTGCTCCTCATCGTTGCCCCAGATCAGAACCGGCCGCAGCTGGTCCTCCCGACACATCCGCAGGGCCAGATCCTGCCACGAATCGAGGGGCCACAGCTTGGTTTGCCAGGTGGTGCCGTATTGCAGAACCACCAGGCTTTGGCCGTTCAGACCCAACGCGCAAAGCTGTTTCTCCACAGCGGTACGGGCTGCGGGGGAAACGGACATGGGGCCGGCGAGGGAGCGAACCGTACCAAGAGGAAAGGCGGCACGAGCCAAGGCAAGGGATCGGTCGCTGACGTGGTGATCCGCCGCGGTAAGCTGCACCTTGTGATTGGTCGCCAACAGGTTGGGCCATTCCCGCACGCCGCTGGAGGAGAATCCATAACGCCGGGGAGCTCCACAAAGCAAGGTGAACAGACCGCTTTTGCAGTTACCTTGCAAATCAAGCACCAGGTCGTAACGTTCGCTGCGCAATTCTTTCAGGGTATCCATGACCCCGGCCCAGACCGCGCCAGGACCTTGCCGGCGCCAGCGCTTGAGGCCAAGGCGATGGATCCGGCGCAGAGCCGGATGGCCATCGAGCAACGGCGCAAAGGCCTCTTCCACCAGCCAGTCGATGCTGGTTTCGGGATAGGCGCTTTTGATATGCGTCAATACCGGCAGGGCATGCACCACATCGCCAAGGGCGCTTATTTTGACGATCAGAACCCTCATGCGGTCCCTCCGAGCAAGGCACGGGCCGCTTGCATGACGTCTTCGGCGGTAATGGCACGCATGCAACGGTGATCGGTGGGGCACTGGCGCAGCAGGCAGGGCGCGCAGGCCGTTGCCTTGCGCACGATACGGCTGTTTTTTGACCAGGGCGAAGTGGTGCTGTGATCGGTCGGACCGAACACCGCCACGATCGGGATATCAAAAGCCGCGGCCACGTGCATCGGCCCCGAATCGTTGGTCACCACCAGCCGGCAGGATGCCAGCACGGCCATCATCTGCCGTATCGAAGTTTTGCCAATGAGGTTCAGAACCGGCGCCTGTATGGCCTGTTCGATATCCCTGCCGATTTCCTGCTCCGCGGGGCCGCCGGTCAACACCACGCGCAGGCCGAATTCCCGGTGCAGACTGTCGGCGACCTCGGCAAACCGCTCGGGCAGCCAACGCTTCGCCGAACCGTAGGCGGCGCCGGGATTGATGGCGACCCAGCCGCCGTCACCGAGGGTATGAAGCGCCCACGCGGTTTCTTCGGCATTGCAGGTCAGACGCAGGCGACCATCGCCCTGCGTCGCGATGAATTGCCGCAACATGAAACGATAATACTCCGTGTGATGCAATCGTTTCTGCTCGGGGCCGACCGCCACACCGTGGGTCAGCAGCCAGCCGCGGGCATCGGTCCGATAGCCGACGCGCCTCGGCACACCGGCCAGAAACGCCATGACGGCGGCTTCGATGGCATTCTGCAGCAGAATCGCCAGATCGAAGTTTTCCTCGCGCAACGCACGGGAGAACCGCCAAAGTCCGGCCATTCCGGCATGGGGACCCTTTTTGTCGTAGACCAGCACCCGGTCGCAATCGGGATGGCAGGTGAAAAGCTGTGCGACAAGGGGATTGGCGATGACCACTATTTCGGCTTCGGGAAAGGCGCGACGCACATCGGCCATGGCCGGCGTGGTCATCACCGCGTCCCCAACCCAGTTGGTGGAACGCACCATGATGCGGTGCACCGTTTTCGGATCAATCGGTTTCAATGGCTGTCACTCCGTCAATGCCCCGATTCGGAGCAAGAGGCCCGGATGGGAGAAAAGTGCCGTCATGTGCCGGGGTGTTCGGCGTGAAACGGCAGCGCTTCGTCGACAAGCATCACGGGGATGCCGTCCACTACGGGATAAAGCAGCCGGCAATGGTCGCAGGCCAGCGCTTCGGGCGGCCCTATCGGTCGCAAAGGCCCCTTGCATTGCGGACAGGCCAGTATTTCAAGCAGTTCTCGATCAACAGGCATGGTATTTACCCTTTCGCATCGATGACGGCAAACAGCCGCTTTTCCAATTCTCCCGTTTCGAAAAATTCCACATCCATCGTTACGACATAACAGGGCAGAGGCAGGCGCGCCGCCATCAGCTTGACAGCGTCTTTTTCGGTGGTGATCAGATAATCCGCCTGAACCGACGCGGCCACCAACCGGGAAAGATCCTGTCCATCATACTTTGTGTGGTCCGAAAAACAAAGGGTCTGATGCAGTTTCAGACCGCGCTGTTCAAGACCGTGAAAGAAATTCTGCGGCTCGGCAATGCCCGCGAAAGCCAGGCCACGCAGCTTCGCCAATTGGGCAAAGGACCAGGAATTGCCATTCGGACCGATGGCATGATCCGCCATGACGTGCCGGCAGCGCAGCACGGGTCCGGGCAGCAGTGGAGGATCCGCGCCGGGACCGGAGGCACGGGTCAATAAAAACAGGCTGCCGCGCTTCAAAGCAGAGATCGGTTCCCGCAGGATGCCGGCCGGAAGCACTCTGCCATTACCAAAGGGCCGCGATGCATCGAGCAGCACCAGATCGAAGTCCCTTGCAACCGCAAGATGCTGAAACCCGTCATCAAGCAGCACCAGGTCGGCTCCCAGGCAGTCAACAGCATAACGCACGCCATCGGCGCGGCGCGGCGCGACCACCACGCAGGCGCAAGGATTGCGGCGAGCCAGCAGCCAGGGCTCGTCACCGGCCTGCCGCACATCCAGAACCGGACCCTTGCCCGCCGACACCACGCGCAGTGCCGGTCCGTCCGCACTTCCATAACCACGGCTGACCACCGCCACGCGCCTGCCCCGGGACAAACAGCAACGGATAAGATAGTCGACAACCGGCGTCTTGCCGGTGCCTCCCACGCTCAGATTGCCGACGGATATGACCGGAACTGGCGCACGGTAGACATGCAACCAGCCAATGCGGTACAGAAAAGCCCGCAGACGCATGAGGGCCGCGTACAAAAAGCTTACCGGCAGCAACAGGACATACACCAGCCATTCCAAAAAAGCGTGCGGTCCCGCAACACCAAGGCGGCGGTAAAACAAAACCGGTCTGAACATGCTATGACCTCAACAGGCGCCGCATAACCTCCACCGTGCGCTGCGTGGCGCCGGCATGCTGCCGCAAGAACCGGAATCCGGCCTCGCCCATGGACTGCCTGAGCTGGCGATCGGCCAGCAATGCGCTCATGGCATCGCCCAGATCCTCGGCCTGAACCATCCGGCCGCCGCCGGCCTCGACCAGAAGGTGGGCGATTTCCCGGAAATTTTCCATGTGAGGTCCAAACAAAACCGGTTTTTTGAGTAACGCTGCTTCCAGCACGTTGTGCCCGCCCACAGGCACCAGACTGCCGCCGACAAAAACCACGTCGCCGGCCGCATAAAGATTCAGCAACTCGCCGACCGTATCGACCAGCAGCACCTCGCCGGTTTGCAAGGGAGTCTTGCGGCGGTCAAGGTCGGTGCGAGCCGTCCAGCCAAGCCCGCGGCTCGTCATTAACTGTCCCACCTCCGGACAGCGGCCCGGATGACGTGGCGCAAGCACCAGACAGACGCCGGTGTTTTGCCGCTGTATTTTCTCAAAGGTTTCAAGTATCTGCTCTTCTTCGCCGGGGTGCGTGCTCCCGGCCACCCAGACCAGGGCATCGGCGGGCAATTTGTAAACGGCGCGCATCTCCTGAGAGGAACGGTTGCCGATACCGTCACAGGACATGTCGAATTTGAGATTACCGGACACCTCGACCCGCTCCGGAGACGCGCCGAGCGCCAGGATGCGTTCCCTATCCTGGCGGGTCTGCATGCACAGGAATGCGAACCGGTTCAGTACAGGCCGCAGCAGGGAGCGAATTTTATGATACCGGGGGAAGGACCGGTCCGATATGCGCCCATTGACCAGCACCAGCGGAATCGAGGCGCGATGGGCGCACCGCACCAGATTCGGCCAGATTTCGGTTTCGACAATGACAACCATGGCGGGGCGCAACTGGCGCAAAACCCGCCGCACCGCCAGGGAAATATCAAAGGGAAAAAACAGACACAGGTCGATCTCGGCGATTTCCCGGGCGATGGCGTGGCCGGTTTCGGTAACATTGCTGAGAACCAGCGCGTATTCCGGAAAAGCTTTTTTGAGGGCCCGGATCAGGGAAATGGCGGCTCTGGTTTCTCCCACCGACACGGCATGCAGCCACAGCACCGGGCGATTTTCCAGCGGTGCCAGGCGCCCTCTGGCATACCAGCCCAAGCGCTCGCGCAACCCCTGCCGGTTCTTGCCGCCGCAGTGTCTGCGCAACAGATACCAGGGCACCAGCAACAGGCAACAAAACAGCCAGATCAGATCATACAGCAGGTACACGCCATCCTCCCCTCGCCTGCCGGTCAGACACGGTCGGCAAACTGCATTTCATATAAACGCCGATAAAGCCCCTCGCCGGACAACAGATCCTGGTGCCTGCCGGTTTCGCAGATGCGGCCATTTTCGAGCACGACGATTTTATCGGCATGCATGACCGTTGAAAGCCGGTGGGCGACAACGATGGTCGTGCGATTTTCCATCAGATTGACCAGGGCCTTCTGCACCATGGCTTCGCTCTCCGTATCCAGAGCGCTGGTAGCTTCGTCCAGCAGCAGGATCGGCGCGTCGCGCAGGATGGCGCGGGCGATGCAGATTCGCTGCCGCTGGCCTCCGGACAAACGCACGCCGCGATCGCCGATGACCGTCTCGTATCCCTCCGGCATGACGCTGAGGAACTCGTCCGCGTAGGCAAGAGAGGCCGCCTTTTCCACCTCGCCGTCCGTAGCTTCCGGACGACCGTAGCGGATGTTGTTGCGGATCGTATCGTTGAACAGAAATGTTTCCTGATCGACCAGGGCGATGCTCTGTTTGAGACTTTGCTGAGTGAGTTGCCGGATATCCTGGCCGTCGATCAGAATGCGGCCCTGCTGAGGGTCGTAAAACCGGTTGAGCAGCCCGATAATGGTCGATTTGCCGCTGCCACTCGGGCCTACCAGCGCGACGATCTCGCCGGCCTGGATAGCGAGATTGAAATCGTGCAGGACCGGCTCCTCCCCATAGGAAAAACCGACATGATCAAACCGTATGTGGCCGGCCGGACGGGCGGCCACCAGGGCGTCTTCCCGATCCACGATATCAAGTTTTTCATCCATCAGCTCAAACACACGCTCGGCCGAACCGAGGGCGCGCTGCACGGCGTTGCTGACCTTGGTCAGGCGCTTCAGGGGCGCGTACATCATCAACATGGCGGCCAGAAAGGAGGACAGGTCACCCTGGGTCATCGCGCCCTGGCTGACCCGTTGAATGCCGTACCAGAGCACCGCCCCGATTCCGATGGAAGAAAGGATTTCCACCACCGGCGTCGCCGCCGAATCGTATTTGAGCACCTTGCGAATAAAATAATAAAATCGCTGATTCTCTTTTCGAAAACGTTCGCTCTCGCGGGTTTCGGTACCAAAGGCCTTGATCACCTTGATCCCGGCAAGGCTTTCCTGCAGCACGCGGGTCAGGTTGCCGAGAGCCCCCTGCCCTCTGCGGGTATTGTCCTTGATGCGCCGGCCGATGACACTGGCGGGCACGATGGAGATCGGCATCACCACAAAAGCGATGCTGGCGAGGCGCCAGTCGCTCTGGAAAGCCACCACCGTGAGACCGACAAGGGTGAAACTCTCTCTCAGCCCCTCCACCACCACGTCCGCGGCAGTGCGCTGCAGCGACCCGACATCGTTCAGAATGCGGGACATCACATTGCCAGTGGAACTGCGTGAAAAATAGCCCATGGAAAGGTTCATGGAGTGCCGGTAAAGATCGTTGCGAATATCCTGCACCACCAACTGGCCGGCGGTTTTGATGAAATATTCCTGGATATAGCGGCCGGCGCCCTTGATCAGAGCCAGTCCCAGGACAATGATCGGCACCAGATTGACCAGACCGCTTTTGCTGGCGATCAGCACATCATCGACAAAAGGCTTGACGAGCTTGGCGGTAGCCACATCGGAACCGGACACCAGCAGCGATGCCGCCATCGCCAGCAGTATCCTGAAAAGGTAGGGCTTCGAATAGCGATACAGACGCCTGTAGAGTAGCCGTGGGTTGTATCTCACGCAGAACGCTCCTTGGCTGTGCTTTTGCGGCTCAGTTCCGATACCATGCGGGCTACCCGTGCGGCGCAGCCGCCCTCACCCATGCGATGCTGAATGGCGGCGAGGCCGGCACGCATGGCGTCGTTGTAATCCGGATTCGTGAGAATCGCTTCAATCTCCCGCGCGATTTGATCCGGGGTTGCCTGCTGCTGTATGAACTCCTTGACCACACCACGACCGGCCACGATATTGGCCAGTCCGATAAACGGCACGCGGATCAGGCGCTTGCCGATGGCATAGCTCAACGGCGCCATTTTGTAGACAATGGCCATCGGAGTGCCGACCAGCGCAATCTGCAGGGTAACGGTTCCGGACACGGTAATTATCGCGTCGCAGGCCTTTATGGTGTCGTAGATGCTGCCGTCGGTCAGGGTCACGGGCAGGCCAAAAGGCGCCACCAGATCCTGCATATCCTGCCTGCGGAAACTCGATGCCACCGGCAGAAGAAACTGGGCATCGGGAAAAGATCTGCGCAGAAGAACCGCGGATTGCAGAATCGTTGTCGCAATATATTTCAACTCGTTTTTGCGGCTGCCGGGGAAAAGCCCGATCACGGGCCTGTCGGGGTCAAGTCCCAATGCCCGCAGATAGCTGCAACGTTCGCTGGAAATTTCAAACGCGTCAAGCAGGGGATGTCCGACATATTCGACATCGATGTCCAGGCCCTTGTAAAGCTCGGGCTCAAACGGGAAAATGGCGGCCAGTCGATCGACCACCGCGGCAATACGGCGCACCCTGCCCCGCCGCCACGCCCAGACCTGCGGACTCACATAGTAGACCACGGGCACCCCGGCCTTCTTCGCCTGGGCTGCCAGCAACAGATTGAATTCGGCGAAATCGATCAGCACCAGCACATCGGGTCGCTGTGGTCCATGCAGGATTTTTTTCAGGCGCCGGAAAGCGCGCCAGAGGGCCGGCAGGTGGCCCAGAACCTCCACCAGCCCCATAACCGCCAGTTCCTCACCGGGGATGAGGATTTCGCACCCCGCCCTGGCCATGCAAGGGCCGCCAACGCCGAAAAACTGCAGGCCGGGATCAAGGTGACCCGCGGCTTCGATCAAATGGGCGCCATGCAGATCACCGGAGGCTTCGCCGGTGACGATCATGACACGACCGGTTGTTGGTAACGTGGGCATCTCTTCCGAACCTACAGGGCTGCGAGCAGAGTGCGGCAGACGAGATCGATCTGCGCCTCGGTCAGTTCCGGATACATGGGCAGGCTCAGCACCTCGGCGGCAATCCGTTCCGTAACCGGCAGGCAAACGCCGGCGCAGGCCCCGGCAAAGACCTCCTGCCGATGCAACGGCACAGGATAGTAGATGGCCGAAGCAATACCCTCGGCGGCCAGTGCCGCCTGCACTTTCGCACGATTTTTGAGGCGCACGGTATATTGATGAAAAACATGGGAACCGGCGCCCTCCGCACCAGGAATCAGAACATCGGCATGACGCAAGCGTTCGTTGTAGCGGGCGGCATTCTCGCGACGCAACCGGTTATAACGATCGATATGCTTGAGCTTGGTACGCAGAATGACCGCCTGCAGATCGTCCAGTCGGCTGTTATACCCGATAACCGCATGATGATAGCGCTCGCGACTGCCATGGTTGCGCAGCATGACGATATCCTGCGCCAGACCGTCATCGTCGGTGACAATCATGCCGCCATCGCCATAACATCCCAGATTTTTGCTCGGGAAAAACGAGAAACACCCCAAATCGCCCCAGGCACCGGTCATGCGCCCCTGGTAGACAGCGCCGAAGGACTGGGCACAGTCCTCCACCATACGCAGCCCGTGCTTTTCGCACAAAGCGGCAATCGGCCGCAGATCGGCCGGCAGTCCGAACAGGTGCACGGGAATCACCGCCCGGGTCCTCTCGGTGATGGCATTTTCGATCCCGGCCGGATCGATATTGAAGGTAGCGGGGTCGATATCGACAAACACCGGCGTGGCGCCGACATAGGCAATGGCCTCGGCGGTCGCAATGAAGGTAAACGCCGTGGTGATGACCTCATCGCCCGCGCCGATGCCGGCAGCGCGCAATGCCAGATGCAGGGCATCGGTTCCGGAGGCGACACCAAACGCGTGCCGCACGCCGCAGTAATCGGCGATTTCCCGTTCCAGAGCTTCACCCTGCGGGCCGAGCACAAAGCGGGTGGACTCGAGAACCTCGGACAACCCCCGGCTAATTTCCTCCTTGAGACTTTCGTATTGCCCTTTAAGGTCAACCATGGGAATGGACATATATGTAAGTATCCTTTGTGTTAAAGGTGCCTGCAGTGCCAATAATAAAAGGCGAGGACTGGCAAAGGGGCCTCGCCTTGCGCGCAATCTGTCGGACAGCCGCCTCTCAGCCCGGCAGGATACCCCCCAGACAGCTGCTGATCTGCAAGGCCACGGCAAGCGCGCGACGGCCATCTTCGCCAGCGACAACCGGCGATGTCCCCGTCCTGACGGCTGCGACGAAGGCCGCAATCTCGTCCCGCAGCGCATCGCTTTCCGCAAATCCCTTTTCCTTCATGGTAATACCCGGCAGCCCTGGCAGCGCCATGCCATCACCGCCCTTGCGGCACACGGCGATGCGCCGTTTCTGGTAGTCGATCGAGAAATATCCGTCGGACTGAAATACCCGTACCTTGCGCATTGCATCGCGACTGACGCGACTGGCGGTCACGTTGGCAACGCAGCCGCTGGCAAACTCGAGCCTGGCATTGGCAATGTCGACTTCATGGGACAGCACCGGGACACCGGAGGCGTGAACCGCAACCAGTTCCGATTGCACCATGTTCAGGATGATATCGATATCGTGGATCATCAGATCCAGCACCACATTGACATCGGTCCCTCGCCCTCGAAACGGCGTCAGTCGGTGGGATTCGATGAACATGGGTTTGTGCAACTCGCCGTTCAACGCCACAATCGCCGGATTGAAACGCTCAAGGTGTCCAACCTGCAGCAAGACGCCTTGCTGCCGCGCCACGGCAATCAGTTCATCCGCCTCGTCCACCGTCTCGGTAATCGGCTTTTCCACCAGGACGTGCCGCCCAGCGGCCAGAAACTCCCTGGCCACGGCAAAATGCAGACGGGTCGGCACCACGATGGAAACGACGTCGATCCTGTCGAGAAGTTCACGATAATCCGCATAAGCGGCACAGCCGACTTCGGCGGCGACGCGCTCGGCGGCTTCCCGGTTCACGTCGGCCACACCGACCAGCTCGACATCGGTCAGTGCCGCGTACTTCTGGGCATGAAATCTCCCGAGGTAGCCAACCCCTATGACCGCGGCCCTCAGAGCGCTCACCGTGCCACGCCCCTTTCACTGGCCCGGATGAAGTCGACAAATGCGCGGATCTCGGGCGCATCGGAAATTTCGGCGGTGATGCGCGAAAGCGCTTCTTCCTGCCGCAGGTTGCTGCGAAACATCAGTTTGTAGGCTTGTTTGATGTCACGTACCAGAGCATCGGAAAAATTGCGGCGTTTCAGTCCGACCAGATTGATTCCGGCCGCTTTGGCGCGATCTCCCTGGGCGATGATATAGGGGGCAATATCCTGCGCCACCATGCTGCCGCCGCTGATCATGGCATGACACCCGACACGGGTAAACTGGTGTACCGCTGACAGTCCACCAAGGATCGCCCAGTCGTCCACCTTGACATGACCGCCAAGGGTGGCGCCATTGGCGAGAATGACCCGGTTGCCGATGGCGCAGTCGTGGGCGACGTGGGCGTAGGCCATGAAAAGGTTGTCGCTGCCGACCACCGTCTCACCACCGCCGTCCTGGGTGCCGCGATGCATGGTGACGAATTCCCGGATGGTGTTGCGATCTCCGATGCGCAGGGTGGACTGCTCCCCGTGAAATTTTAGATCCTGCGGCTCGGCGCCGATGCTAGCGAACTGGAAGATGCGGTTGTCCTTGCCGATCCGGGTCCAGCCTTCGACAACGGCATGGGCTCCGATGCGGGTGCCGGCGTCGATGCTTACATGGGAACCGATAACCGCATAGGGTCCTATTTCCACGCTGTCGTGGATGCGCGCGCCGTCTTCAACGATTGCCGTTTTATGAATCATGAGATCAATCCTGCGAACGGGGTGCAAAGACTGCTTTTAATTCCGCCTGCGCCACCAGGTTGCCGTCAACCATGGCTTTGCCATCAAAGACATGCAGGCCGCGCCGGTTGCTGATCATTTCCAGTTGCAGGTGCAGCACATCGCCAGGCCCCACCGGCCGCCGGAAACGGGCCTTGTCGATGCCGGTGAAATAAGGCACCTGATCGGCCTTGTCGCCGGCGGTCAGGGCGGCGACAGCTCCACCGACCTGGGCCATGGCCTCGATGATCAGCACCCCTGGCATGATGGGATGCCCCGGGTAATGTCCCTGGAAAAACGGTTCGTTGATGGTGACGTTTTTAATGCCAACGGCCCGCTTCCCCGGCTCCAGATCCACAATACGGTCGACGAGCAGAAATGGGTACCGATGCGGCAGCAATTTCATGATATCGAGAATTTCGAGGGTCATGCGGTTACCTTTCCCTTACCAGTTTTTCCAGTTCTTCAATGCGTTTCTGCAGACTGCTGACGGTCTTGCGCATGGACGGCAGGTTTTTCACGGCGGCGGAGGCCTTGAGCCATTCCCTGTGGGGCATGCCGGGCGTACCGGAAAAAACCTGACCGGCCGGCAGATCACTCATGATCCCGCTTTGCGCGGCAACCATGGTGTTGTCGCCAATCTTGATATGCCCGGCCAGGCCGGCCTGTCCGCCAATGGTGCAGTGGTTGCCTACCTTGCTGCTGCCGGCAATGCCGACCTGCGCCACCAGAATGGTATCTTCGCCAATGGTCACGTTATGCGCGATCTGCACCAGATTGTCGATCTTGGTACCGCGTTTCACCAGCGTGACCCCCATCGCCGCCCGGTCGATGCAGACATTGGCGCCGACCTCCACATCGTCTTCGAGCACCACGATGCCGACCTGCGGAATTTTATAGTAACCCCTGCCGTCGGGAGCGAACCCGAATCCGTCGGAACCGATAACGGCGCCGGGCTGCACAATCACGCGATGCCCGATGCGGCACCCTTCCCTGACCAGAACCCCGGCATGCACCAGACAGTCTTCCCCGACTTCCACCCCATCATAGAGGACCACCCCGGGATAGAGGATGGTGCCGCGGCCGATACGCACATTTTTGCCGACAACGCAGCCGGGATAAACGGTAATGTCCTCACCAAGCTCGGCGGTCGAATCGACCCAGGCCCCATCCATCACCCCCCGCGGCGCGGGGCGTTGCCCATGCAGCGCCGTGAGAACCTTGGCGAAAGCCAGGTAGGGGTTGTCGCACACCAGCATGGCAAGACCGGGGCATTCAAACCCCGGCTTGATGATAACAGCAGATGCGGTGGTATCCTTGAGCCTGGCCAGATACCTGGGATTGGCGACGAAGGTGATATCGCCGGGTCCGGCGCTGTCGATCGGTGCCATGCGATGGATGACGACAGAACCGTCGCCAACCACCTCGGCGCCGAGCAGGGCCGCCAATTCATTCAGGGTCGGCATGCTATCTCCTTATTTTCCCTTGTGTTTCTTGTCGTAGGCCTTGACAACGGCATCGGTCATGTCAACGGCGGGATTGGTGTACAGCGTGGTGCTTTTTTCAATAATGACGTCGTAACCGCCTTTGGCGCCCAGGTCCTTGACGATTTTGGCCACTTCGTCGAGAATTTTGGAAGTCGCCTGGCGGTCCTCCCGCTGCAGTTCTTCCTGAGCGTCCTTGCCAAACCGCTGAAAATCCTTGATCTTGTTCTGCAGATCACGCTCTTTCTGGGCAGCGGCGTCCTTGGACAGCACCATCTTCTGCTTTTCGAACTCATCGTTGGCTTTTTTCAGAGCAGCCTGCCGGCTCTGCATGGTCTTCTGGAAGGACTCGGCCTTGGTTGCGATGGTCTTCTGCGCCGCCTGGCCAGCGGCCGAGGTACGCAAAACCTTCTGCAGATCGATAACGCCGACTTTTCCGGCGGCGCCGGCCGGTACCGCGGCAAAAAGCATTACAGCTGCCAGAAATCCACAAATCTTCTTCATGTCAGGCTCCTTTAGGGTAAGTGTATCGGCCCAGTTTTCTTATCGCACACACTGTGTGAAGGGCAGTTGTCAGCCGTGACTGCCCGGATCTCGTTCATTTAAAACATTCTGCCAACCGAAAAATCGAAGGCGGTAGGTTCTTCCCATTCCTCCGGGTCCAGATTGTAACCCCAGGCAAACCGCAGCGGCCCCATGGGGCTGTTCCAGCTGATGCCGGCGCCAACGCTGTAACGCATTTCGGAGAACATGGATTCATCGGTATCCCAGGCGTTGCCGGTATCGAAAAACAGCAGGCCCTTCATCTTCATTTCCTTCAGCAGCGGGAAGGTCAGTTCGAAATTGAACACCGCCTCCTTGGCGCCTCCGTAAAAATCGCCCGTCTCGGGGTCCCGCGGGCCGACTTCCCGGGATTCAAAGCCACGCAGGGAGTTCATGCCGCCCAGAAAAAACCGCTCGTCGAGAGGAATCGACTTGTCGCCCATTTCCTGGATATAGCCGAGCTGACCGTGAATGCTGAAGACCATGTTCCAGGGCAGCGGATAAAAGAACCGATGGTCGGCCGTGTACTTGATGAAACGCTCCGTACCTCCCAGACCGGCATATTCAACGGCGATTTCCGTAATGTTGCCGCGGCTCGGATCAGGGCGGAAATCGGTGGTGTTGCGGCTCAGGGATGCGGTGAAGGACGACAGCGTATGCTTGCCTTCCTGTTCCTTGATCATCCAGCTGGCGTCATCATCGACATCGGTAATGTTTTTCTTTTCATAGCGATAGACAAAGAAGGACCGGATATCGTCGGTAATCGGCAGGCCGAGCTTGATGTCACCACCGGTGGTTTCGCGCTCAAAATCGGTCCATTCCCGTTCGGTGTCGTAGAGATCGAAACCGAGGGCCAGATCGCGGTCGAGAAAATAGGGGTCGAGCAGGCCGATGCGGTAAACCGTGCGGCTGCCGCCCAGCGAACCGGACAGATCGAGACGCAAACCACGGCCGAGAAAGTTATCCTGGGACACGGAACCCTGCAGCATCAGGCCGTCGACGGAAGAAAAACCCGCACCGATGCTGAAACTGCCCGTGGCGCGTTCCTTGACATCGATGTCGACATCCATCAGTGACAGATCGTCGCCCTTGCGGGTGGTCAGATTGACTTCGTCGAAATATCCGAGATTGTTGATCTTGCGACGACTGTCCTTGATCAGGGAGGCGCTGTAGACATCCCCTTCCGCCAGCTTGACCTGCCGCCGGATGACCTTGTCGCGGGTACGGGTGTTGCCGGCGACGTTGATGCGGCCGATACGGGCACGGATGCCCTGCTCGACATCGAAGGTAATGTCGACCCTGCGGGTCTCTTCATTCACTTCGGTTTCGGGCGTGACGTTAACGTAGGCGAAGCCGGTATCGGCGTACTGATCATTAAGCTTGAGCATGTCCTCGCGCATGACTTTGCGACTGAAGACATCCCCTTCCTTCATGCTCATGACGCCGAGCAGTTCCTGCTTGTCCTTGAGCAGATCCCCCGACACATCCATTTTCCCGGCAAAAAACTGCGGTCCCTCCTCGATTTCGTAAAGCAGTTCCATCGACTTTTTATCGGCCAGCAGATTGGCCACAGGACCTTTGACGCGTACCTGGATGTAGCCTTCGTTGTAGTACTGGTCGGCAATAATGTCCCGGTCGACCTTGGTCATTTCCTCGTTATAACCACCCCGGCCGGTAATAAAGGACAAAAACCATTTCTCCTTGGACAACATGGCTTTTTTCAGTTGCTTGGCCTTGAAAACCGTATTGCCCTCGAAGCGGATATTGGTTACGTAAACCTTGTCGCCCTCATTGATATTGAAGGTGATGGTGGCTTCCTGGCGCTCGTTGATATCGACCTTCGCATCGATTTCGGTGGCGTAGTAGCCCTGCTGGACGTAGGCGCGTTTGATAATATCGGTGGCGTCACGAACGACCTGCGGACGATAGAATTCTATCTTCTGCGCATTGACCATTTCTCCGAGCTTCTCGGATTTTATCTCCGAGTTGCCGGTAAAGTTGATTTTCCGCAGCAGGGGCCGTTCGCTTACCTTGAATACCAGAGCCTTCTTGCCGTCGCGTTCAACCAGCTCGGCGGAAACATCCTGGAAGCGGCCGGTTTTGAAGATCGCCTCGATGTTACGGTCGATCTCCTCGACTGTAACGGAGGTGCCGGGCGCAACCGTCAGCACCCCTTCGATGTAACCGCGCTCGACGCGGCGGTTGCCGTCGATCAGCACCTGATCCACCTGAACCGGAGAAGCCATCCCGACGACCGGTATCAACCATAGCGATATCAGCCAGATTATCCAACGATTCTTCATGCAGCCATTACTCCGAACAGGCAAGAAAGTGGGTCATTATAGGTAAAGATCGCGAGGGTGTAAACCCCCTCAAACGCCGGCGGCTCCGAGCACCAGGGGTTTTGGCGCATGGCGGAACACCGTGGCGGGCCGTGCCGGCATACATCAGGCGCAATCCGCGATCCGGCCGTCCGCCATATGGACAATGCGATCGAGCCCCGCGGCCAACCGCGCATCGTGGGTCACCACAACCAGGGTAAGTCCGCGGGTGTCATGAAGCCGTGTCAACAGGTTGTAGATGCCGTCCGAAGTGGCGCTGTCGAGGTTGCCGGTCGGTTCGTCGGCAAGCAGAACCCGGGGCGACATGATCAGCGCCCGGGCAATGGCCACCCGCTGCTGTTCTCCCCCGGAGAGTTCGCCAGGCTTATGGCTCAGTCGCGGCTCGAGTCCGACTTCGCAAAGCAGGTCTTTGGCGGCGGCTTCGGCCCTGGAGCGGGACCAGCGGGCGATCAGGGCCGGCATCATGACGTTTTCCAGCGCCGTGAACTCCGGAAGCAGCTGATGAAACTGGAAAACAAAACCGAGGGTGCGGTTGCGGAAAGCATCGAGTTCGGCGCCGCGCAGCCGGAAAATATCCTGACCGTCATACCGCACATCGCCGCTGCTCGGCTGATCCAGCCCGCCGAGAATATGCATCAGGGAGGTTTTGCCCGCGCCCGAGGCGCCGACGACCGCCACCCGTTCCCCCATGGCGATTTCAAGATCGACATGGGACAGGACATCGACCCGACGGCTGCCGCTGACAAAACTTTTGCACAAGCCCTGGACTTCTATCACCCTTCCCCCTACTCGTAGCGCAGAGCTTCGCCCGGATCCATCCGTGAAGCCCGCCATGCCGGATAAATGGTCGCCAGCAGACAGATAACCATGGCCGTCAGCGCCACCGCGATCACATCATCCGCGTTGACAACCGAAGGAAACCGCTCCATGCCATAAACGGCCTGGTCGAAAATCCGCACCTTGAGCAATCTTTCCAGCCCCTTGATGATGGGATCGGCATTGCCGGCCAGGGTCACACCCAGCAGCGTACCCAGCGCGGTGCCGAGGGAACCGACGATCAGACCCTGGAACACGAAGATCTGCAGGATGCTGCGGGAGTTCGCACCCATGGAGCGGAGGATGGCGATATCCTTGTGCTTTTCCATGACAATCATGATCAGGGTGGTGGCGATATTGAACGCCGCCACCAGTACGATGATGCCCAGCACGATAAAAAGACCCAGCTTTTCAAGTTTGAGGGCGGACAGAAAGGAACCGAACAGGTCCTCCCAGGAGCTGACCAGATACGGGTAGGGCAGGCTGTCACGCAGTCTCTGCGTCACCTGCCGCGATTGCTCGAAGGACACCAGCTCGATTTCCACGCCGCTGGCCTGCCCGTTGGCGTCGAGAAACTGTTGGGCCTGACGCAGATCGACGTAGGCGAAGTAGGCATCGAGAAAACCTCCCCGGTGCTGGAAAATACCCGCAACCCGGAAGGGTTTCATCTTGGGGATAAGACCGAACGGCGTAACATTGAATTTCGGCGGAATGACATTGACCGTATCGCCGAGGCCAACCCCGAGGGTCGATGCCGTATCGAGACCCAGCACGATGCCGGGCGGGCCGTCACTGCCGCTGTACAGCGCGGCCTGAACCTGCTCGTCGGTAGACTGAAAAAACGGCTGCCGAAAAACCTTGTTTCCCCGCTCGATCCCCTTGACGTTCACCGCGGCCACATTGCCCCGGGCCAGCAGCATGGCCTCCTTGCTTACAAAGGGGTTTACCGCCACGGCCTCCGGCACCTGTTGCCTGACGGTTTTCACCAGTTGCGGGTAGCCGTCGATGGCACCGCCCTGCTGCTGAATCAGGACATGAGGCACGTTGCCGAGAATCTGCTGGCGCACGCCGTCATGAAAACCGGTCATGACCGCCAGCACCACGATGAGCGCGGCAACCCCGAGGGTTACTCCGGCAATGGAGATGAAGGAAATGACCGAGATAAAGGTCTGCTTGCGTTTGGCCCGCAGATACCGCAGGCTGACAAACCATTCGTAACCCATGGATCTCCCGCAGGTAAAAAGGGGGCGGTGCCAGCAAACAACACCGCCCCACACAAAAATTATCTTGCTTCGGGGCGCAACTGGGGAAACAGGATGACTTCCCGGATCGAGGGCGCATCGGTCAACAGCATCACCAGCCGGTCGATACCGATCCCTTCGCCGGCGGTGGGCGGAAGTCCGTACTCCAGGGCGCGGATATAATCCTCGTCCATGGCATGCGCCTCTTCGTCACCGGCTTCCTTTTCCAGAAGCTGTTTGGCAAAACGCTCTTTCTGGTCGATGGGGTCATTGAGTTCGGAAAAGGCGTTGGCCAGCTCGCGCCCAACCGCGAACAGTTCAAAACGGTCCACGACCTCGGGATTGCTGTCGTTTTTACGTGACAGGGGCGACACTTCCGTCGGGTACTGGGTGACAAAGGTCGGATTCCACAGCTTCGGTTCCGCCACCTCGTCGAAAATTTCGGTCAGCAGCTTGCCATGGCCGATGCCGTCGTCGAAATCGAGACCCAGACTGCGGGCATAAGCCAGGCAGCGGCTTTTGTCCTCAAGCACATGCGGCTCCACGTCCCCGTATTTGAGAATCGCCTCCTTGACGGTGAGACGGTCCCACGGCGCGCTGAGATCCACCTCGCGGCCGCCATAGGAAAACCTGAGGGACCCGACCACCTCTTGCGCCACGTGGCAGACCAGCTTTTCAGTGAAATCCATCAAATCCTCGTAGGTGGCGTAGGCCTGATAAAATTCCATCATGGTGAATTCGGGATTGTGCTGAATGGAAATCCCTTCGTTGCGGAAATTACGATTGATTTCGAATACCCGATCGAAACCGCCCACCACCAGACGTTTGAGGTAGAGTTCCGGCGCGATGCGCAGAAACAGGTCCATCTTCAGGGTATTGTGATGGGTCACAAAAGGCCGCGCGGTGGCGCCGCCGGCAACCGGCTGCATCATGGGAGTCTCGACTTCCAGAAAGTCATTATCCACCATGTAATTGCGGATCAGGCTGATGATCCGGCTGCGCTTACGGAATACCTCCTGAACTTCCGGGTTGACGATCAGATCGAGATAACGCTGCCGGTAGCGCGTCTCCACGTCGGTCAGGCCATGCCATTTTTCGGGCAGGGGCTGCAGCGATTTGGTCAGCAACCGGACCGAATCGGCACGCAGGGACAATTCGTTGGTTTTGGTGCGAAACGGCTTGCCGGTAATGCCGACAATATCACCGATATCCAGCCCGCGAAACGCCTGGAAAGCGTCCTCCCCGACATTGTCGCGGCTCACGAAAACCTGCAGCCGGCCGCTGCGGTCCTGGATCTGTATAAAGGCAGCCTTGCCGAAGTCACGCCGCGCCATCATGCGCCCGGCCAGGGCATACAGAGCGTCGCATCCTTCGAGTGCGGCAGCGTCCTGCTCCCCGTGGGCATCGACCACATCCCCGGAGGTGGCCGTCACCGTAAAATCATTGGCATAAGGGTTGATACCCTGGTTGCGATACTCCTCCAGTTTGGCCCGGCGCTGCAGCAGCAGATCGTTGAGTTCTTCCATTTTTCCCTTTCCTTTTCCTTCCGGTTTGGCAAACAAGGCACCTTAAACAATGCCCCCGGGCAAGTCAAGGAGAAAGCCTGTTTTTACTGGCGGTTCGGAGCCGTCAGGCGGCCCGTTTCACAGCGGCCGGAGACTACTTTTCCGACAGCAGATAAGCCTCGATGAAGCCGTCAAGATCACCATCCAGAACCGCATCGGTGTTGCCGGTTTCGAACCCGGTGCGGTGATCCTTCACCATGCGGTAGGGATGCAGCACGTAGGACCGGATCTGGCTGCCCCAGCCGATCTCCATTTTTTCTCCGGCGATAGCCGACGCTTCCTCTTCCTTTTTACGCAGCTCCAGTTCGTACAGGCGCGCCTTGAGCTGTTTCATGGCCGTGGCCCGGTTTTTGTGCTGCGAGCGCTCGTTCTGGCAGGCTGCCACAATGCCGGTGGGAACATGGGTGATGCGTATCGCCGAGTCGGTCTTGTTGACGTGCTGGCCGCCAGCGCCGCTCGATCTGTAGGTGTCGACCTTGAGGTCCTTTTCATTGATTTCAACCTCAACGTCGTCCGGCAGCTCCGGAAAAACGAACACCGAGCAAAAGGAGGTATGCCGCCGTGCATTGGAATCAAAGGGAGAAATCCTCACCAGGCGATGGATGCCGATTTCCGCCCGCAACCAGCCATAGGCATGATCGCCGCTCACCGTCAGGGTCGCGCCCTTGATGCCCGCGTCTTCACAGGGCTGGTAATCGGTGATTTCCGCCTTGAATCCCTTTTTTTCGAAAAACCGCAGATACATGCGCAGCAGTATGTCGGCCCAATCCTGCGCCTCGGTGCCGCCGGCGCCGGCCGTGATGCTGAAAATGGCGTTACACGCATCGTGCTCGCCGGAGAGCATGCGGGTCAGTTCCATTTTTTGAATGCGGCGTTCCACCTCGGGCAGCAGCCCGCTGATTTCATCCAGGACCGCCTGGTCCTGCCCCTCGGCACCGAGTTCCGACAGAACCCGCAGGTCGTCGATTTCCCGGTGTGCCTCTTCGATTCCGGCTACCTGTTTTTCCAGGCCGGTGCGTTCCCGAAGCAGGTCCTGGGCACGGTCCCCCGCGTCCCAGAAGCCTGGACGGGCCATTTCCGCTTCGAGCTCGGCGATGCGTTCCTTCTTGGCATCGACATCAAAGATACCTCCTCAGCTCGTCGAGCTTGTCCTGGAGGAAATTCAACATGTCATTGACTTCACGATACATATACCTGCCTCTTTCCGGCTTTGCACGGTGTCGACCCCCCAGACGGGCAGAATCGGCCATGCCGAAGTATTAAAGGTAGAATCCATCCGGAAACTCCGGATAAAAACGGGATAGAATGGACCAAGGAAGAGGGCCCGCCCGGGAACCGCTTCACTGTTAGGCGGCGCGATTATATCGGCTTGCCTTGCCGGGGGCAAGGTGTTGTTGCGAACCGGGATACTGTTCATAACCACAGTGCCACGCCCTTTGGGCAATGCACAACCAAGAACCGCCGTACCGGCAGACCGCAAAGCACGCCGCGCAGGCCTCCGGACCCAAAAACCGGGCAGTCATGCACAAACCTTTTTTCAGGGCCGGAATCAACCACTGTTTTTCCCTTGTCTTTCCTGCGGTTGGATGATTTTTCTCGCGAAATATTTTTTTCGATATAAGGTATTTTTTTACCTTTTTGTCTTGACTTTAACCCTGAATCTTCCTAGAAGGTTGCATCCTGAAAGCGCGGAATCAAGGATCCATCGCAATCTACAGACAGAGCAGACAGATTGTGGATTGAAGGGGGTATTCTGCCCGAAAGCCTCGCTTCGGACCGCGTTTTGATCCGACGGTTGAAGATCTCCACGGCCTTGTCCCGATGACCTGGCTGCATTGAAGCACTTTGTTGCAGGTAATTTTCCAACCAAATCTAGGAGGAACACCATGGACGCAAAACAAGTCATTGACCAGATGGTTGAAAAGGCCCAGGTCGCCCTGGCCGAGATGAAAAAGCTCAACCAGGAACAGACCGACGCCATCTGCGAAGCGGTTGCCAAAGCGATCGAGGCAAACAAGGAAGAACTGGCCAAAATGGCTGTTGAGGAAACCCGCCTCGGCAAGTACGAAGATAAAGTGATCAAAAACCACTTCGGCTCCACCGTCATCTGGAACGACATGAAAGGCGTGAAGACCGTCGGCGTCGTCAAGGACGAAAACGACATCATCGAAATCGCCGAGCCTTACGGTGTCATCGCTGGCGTTACTCCGACCACCAACCCCACTTCGACGGTAAGCTTCAAGATCCTTTCGGCCCTCAAAGGCCGCAACGTGATCATCCTCGGCTTCCATCCCCGCGCCCAGAAATGCTCCGCCAAAACCGCGGATCTGGCCCTCGAAGCCGCGATCGCCGCAGGCGCCCCCAAAGACTGCATTCAGTACATCGAGCAGCCTTCCATCGAAGCCACCAACGCCCTGATGACCAACCCTGGCGTTGCCGTTATTCTGGCCACCGGTGGCGGCGCCATGGTCAAGGCCGCTTACAGCTCCGGCAACCCCGCCTACGGCGTCGGCGCCGGCGGCTGCCCTGTGTATGTCGCCAGCGATGCCGACCTCGACCAGGCCATGGCCGACGTGCTGCTGTCCAAAAACTTCGACCATGGTGTTGTCTGCGCATCCGAGCAGAACCTGATCTTCGACAACCCCGCAACCGCCGAAAAAGCCATCGCCAAGCTGAAGGAACTCGGCGCTTATATCTGCAATGACGAAGAAAAAGCCAAGCTGGAAAAACTCTACTTCGGTGACTGCTACGTGGTCTCCGGCAAGGTCGTTGGCTTGCCCGCCGCCAAAATTGCAGAAATGGCCGGCTTCTCCGTGCCCGAAAACACTGAGGCCCTGGTTGTTGGTCCCCTCAAGGGCACCCAGAACGAAGAGCCCATGAGCCGCGAAAAACTCAGCCCCTCCCTTGGCTACATGATCGTCGACGGCCAGGAAGCCGCCATCGAGCGTTGCGTCGAACTGCTGAAAAAAGGCGGCGCCGGCCACACCGCTGGCATCCACTCCGCCAACGACGCCCTGTGCATCGATTTCGCCAGCCGCGTTGACGCCAACCGCGTCGTGTTCAACTCGCCCACCAGCCACGGCGCCATCGGCGGCCTGTTCAACGTCCTGATCCCGTCGCTGACCCTCGGTTGCGGCCCCCAGGGCAACAACATCACTTCCGACCAGGTCAGCTTCCGCAACCTGGTCAACATCAAGCGTGCCGCCCGCCGCGTCGTACAGGGCTGAGACGCCGCACCCTCTTACCAGAGCATTAACCAACCATACCTAATCCTCCGGTAAGCAGCCCCCGCGCAAGCGGGGGGCTTTTTTAATGGCAAGTTGAAACACCCGCGCGCAGCATAACGGGAGCCGTTTCGGAACGAACCTTGTTGCCAAGATTGCGCCAATGGTTCAGGATGGCGCCACGCCCATGTGCTGCAAAGGAGAAAGCCCATGAAGGACCATCGCCTGACGAGCACCCCGTTGCTGGCCGTGACCGCCTGCCTGTTGTGGTCCACCGCCTTCGTCGGCGTCAAAACCGGCCTGCAATATGCCGGCCCGCTGGCCTTTGCCGGCATCCGTTTCATGCTGTCGGGCCTGCTGCTGGTGCCGTTGTGGTGGCCGCACCGGCCGACACTTCGCGACACCTTGCGGCACCTGCGACTGATCGCATGGATAGCATTTTTTCAGACCTTTACCCTTTATGGCCTGTTCTATATCGGCATGACCCTGGTCCCCGGCGCCCTGGCGGCCATGGTCGTTGGCGCATCGCCTTTGGTGGCCGCCGTTCTTGCCCACTTCCTGATGACCGGCGACCGCATGAACCGGGCCAAAACCTGCAGCATCCTGCTGGGATTGGCCGGGGTGGCGATACTGAGCCTGAGCCGCTTGCCATGGCGTTCCGCCACCGGCCTGATGGAACTGGCGGGCATCGCCATCCTGCTGCTTTCCAACACCGCTGGGGCCATGGGCAATATTCTGGTGGCACGTCACACAACCAGCCTGCACCCCCTGTTTCTCAACTCGGCGCAACTGTTCATTGGCGGATTCGCCCTGTGGTGCCTGTCCCGCCCGCTGGAAGGCGCGCTGCCGGCCACCCTGCCCTGGCCCTTCTGGGTATCGCTGGCGTGGCTTGCCTTCCTTTCGGCGGCCGCCTTTTCATTGTGGTTCACCCTGCTGCGCCGACCCGGCGTCAAGGTATCCGAACTCAATCTGTGGAAATTCCTGATTCCGGTCTGCGGCGCCCTGCTCAGCTGGCTGCTGCTGCCCGGAGAATCGCCAGGTTTGTGGCCCGTGGCTGGCATGGCCTGCATCGCCAGCGCCATCATCATGTATAATTTACCGGCATTTCGCCCCCCGTCGCCTTACACAAACCGGCACTGATCCGCCCTCGTTGCCGCCTTCAATCGAGACTCCGGCAACGAATTAGTGATTGATCTTTAAACGCTGTTCCGCTAGCTTTTATGCTTTATTCCGTCATCCTTTCCAACTGTGCAAACCTGTTGCAATGGAGTACATCATGAGCCATACCCTGAAAGACATACCGCTGCCCGACAGTAAAGGCTATTTTGGCGAATATGGCGGCAGCTTCATCCCCGAGCAGCTGCAGAAAGTCATGGATGAGATTACCGAAGCCTATCTGCAGATCCAGCAGGATCCTTCCTTTGTTGAAGAATTGCAGTCTCTTTACCGGCATTATGTGGGAAGACCCAGTCCGCTGTTTTATGCCCGCAACCTGTCCCGCAAGATCGGCGGCGCACGGATTTTCCTGAAACGGGAAGACCTCAACCATACCGGCGCCCACAAAATCAACCATTGTCTCGGCGAAGCCCTGCTGGCCAAGCGCATGGGCAAACAGATCCTTATCGCCGAAACCGGGGCCGGTCAGCACGGAGTGGCCCTGGCCACCGCCGCGGCGCTGGTGGGCCTTGAATGCCATATATACATGGGCGAGGTCGATATCGCCAAGGAGCGGCCCAATGTCACGCGCATGAAAATTCTGGGCGCCAGGGTGGTGCCGGTAACGCGCGGCACCCGCACCCTCAAGGATGCCGTCGATGCGGCCTTCGAGGCCTATCTCGAAGATCCGGTCCGGCAGATTTACGCTATCGGCTCGGTGGTCGGCCCCCACCCTTTTCCGATGATGGTACGGGATTTTCAGGAGATCGTCGGCATCGAAGCCCGCCAGCAGTTTCTGGAACAAACCGGCGCCCTGCCGGACAACCTGGTGGCCTGCGTCGGCGGCGGCTCCAACGCCATCGGCCTGTTCACCGCCTTTCTCGACGACCAGGACGTGGCCATCTTCGGGGTCGAGCCATCCGGCCGAAGCCTGAACGACGGCGACCACGCCGCCACCCTGTCCCTGGGGAAACCCGGCGTCATGCACGGTTTCCGCTCCTATATGCTGCAGGACGAAAACGGCGCACCGCTGCCGGTATACTCCGTGGCCAGCGGTCTGGATTATCCCGGCGTCGGCCCCCAGCACAGCCTCCTCAAGGACCTCAAGCGGGTCAACTACGTAACCGCAGGTGACAAGGACACCATCGACGCGTTTTTCGAGCTTTCCCGGGTGGAGGGCATCATCCCGGCTCTGGAAAGCTGCCACGCCGTGGCGTACGCCATGAAACTCGCCGCCACCCTGCCTTCCGAACAGACCATCCTGGTCAATCTGTCCGGGCGCGGCGACAAGGATATCGATTTCGTAATGGAAAACTACGGCCGCGATTACGGCTGCGAATAACCCCTGATAAAGCGAGAGTCAACCGTTCATGCCAGACTGGCCCATGTGGCCTGTCCCCGGCCGGGCATTCAGAAGGGAGCCGAGCATGCAGCAGAAAATCCGCGAAATTGCCTCGCGCGTGCGGGAGTTGCGCGAATTGTCCGAAATATCCGTCGAGCAGATGGCGGAAAGCCTCAATCTGCCAATTTTAACCTATCAGCGCTACGAAAACGGCAGCGAGGACATCCCCGCCAGCATCCTTTACAAGATCGCCACCGATCTGCAGGTCGACATGGGTTTGCTGCTGACCGGCGACATGCCGCGCATGCATATCTTTACCGTGACCCGCAAGGACAAGGGGGTGGCGGTCGAACGCCGCAGCCAGTACAGCTACCAGAGCCTGGCCGCCAATTTCGTCCACAAAAAGGCCGAACCGTTCCTGGTCAGTGTCGAGCCCCGGCCGGACGGCAGCAAGCCACAAAAAAACACCCATCCCGGCCAGGAATTCAATCTGGTGCTGGAAGGCCGGATCAAGATCCATATCCATCACAACGAAGTCGAACTGGAAGCCGGAGATTCAATTTACTTCGACGCCAATTATGAACACGCCATGGAGGCCCTGGATGGTCGCCCGGCGAAGTTTCTGGCCATCATCCTGTAATTTCGGCGCGCAGTCTTCTGGCCCTGGCCACCAGCCGTGCCGTTCTGAGGAGGAACCATGTCTTGTCTTCTGGACCGGTTCGTCAACCGGACCGAATTTAATTCCTACGAGGATTTCCGGGACCATCTGTCCATCCGCATCCCGGAGAATTTCAACTTCGCCTACGACGTGGTCGACGTCTATGCCGCCGAGCAACCGCACAAACGGGCCCTGGTATGGTGTGACGACCATGGCAATGACCGCACCTTCACCTTCGCCGACCTGAAACACTACAGCGACAAGGCCGCCAATCTGTTCCGCGGTTACGGCATCCAAAAAGGCGACCATGTGATGCTGATCCTCAAGGGCCGCTTCGAGTTCTGGTTCTGTTTGCTGGGGCTGCACAAGATCGGCGCCATCGCCACCCCCGCCACCCACATGCTCACCGCCAAGGACATCAAATACCGCGTGGAGGTGGCCTCCATCCCCATGATCGTGAGCGTCGCCGACGACGGCCTTGTGGAGCATATCGAGGAAGGCCAGCGGCAGACCGGCGGCAGAATCCGGCACAAACTGCTGCTGGGAGAACCGCGGGAAGGCTGGATCGATTTCCAGAACGAACTTGAAAGGGCGCCCTCGGAATTCCGGCGGCCCGAAAAAGAGCTGGATACCTGCAACGAGGATGTTTGCCTGGCCTATTTTTCCTCCGGCACCACCGGCTACCCGAAACTGATCCATCACGACATGGTCTACCCGCTGGCGCATATCCTGACCGCCAGGTACTGGCAGAACAACATGGACGACGGCCTGCATTACACGGTGGCCGACACCGGATGGGCCAAGGTGGTGTGGGGCAAAATCTACGGCCAGTGGCTGTGCGGCAGCGCGGTGTTCGTCTACGACTACGACAGGTTCAACGCCGCATCGATGGCGGCCATGGCCGCCCGCTACGGGGTCACCACCTTTTGCGCGCCGCCGACCATCTACCGCTTCCTCATCAAGGAAGATCTGTCACAGTACGATTTTTCCGGCCTGAAATACTGCGTGGTCGCCGGTGAACCCCTCAATCCGGAAGTCTACGAGCGGTTTCTCAAGTACACCGGGCTCAAGCTCATGGAAGCCTACGGCCAGACAGAGCTGGTGGTCACTATCGCCACCTGGCCCTGGATGGAGCCCAAACCGGGGTCCATGGGCAAACCCTGTCCCCTCTACGATATCGATCTGCTCAGTGCCGACGGCCGCCCCTGCGACGTGGGTGAGGAGGGCGAAATCGTTATCGGCACCAAAGCCGGCAGGCCTCTGGGGCTTTTCCCGGGATACTACCGGGACGAGGCCAAAACCGCCGAGGTCTGGTACGACGGCTACTATCACACCGGCGATATGGCCTGGCGGGACGAGGACGGCTACTACTGGTTTGTCGGCCGCGCCGACGATGTCATCAAAAGCAGCGGCTATCGCATCGGCCCCTTCGAAGTCGAAAGCGCCCTGATGGAACATCCCGCGGTGCTGGAGTGCGCCATTACCGGGGTGCCGGACCCGGACCGGGGCCAGGTGGTCAAGGCGACCATCGTGCTGAGCAAAGGCTACGCGGCCGGCGACGCGCTGATCGAAGAACTGCAGAGCCACGTCAAAAACGTCACCGCGCCCTACAAATACCCGCGCATCATCGAATTCGTCCCGGAGCTGCCCAAAACCATCAGCGGCAAGATCCGTCGGGTCGAAATCCGCGAAAAGGACGACGGCAAAATCTGAAGATTCCCAGAATTCACCCACAAATGCGGCCGGGGCCCTCATGCGTTGAAGGCCCCGGCCCGTCGAATTCAATCCAGCGGATAACCGTGAACATCATCCTTTTTTCAAACGATCCATGGTCATTTCCCGCATACGTGGTTTGTGCAGCTTGCCACTGCCGGTTTTGGGGAATTCATCCACGATCCAGATATGCCGGGGCACCTTGAAATGGGCCAGGCCGGCCTTGCAATAGCTCCTGAGTTCTTCTTCGTCCACCGTCTCGCCGCTTTCCGGTCGCACCCAGGCCATGATCTGCTCTCCATAAAAATCATCGGGGATGCCGAAAACCGCCGTTTCAGCCACTTTGGGATGCGTAAGCAGATGCTGTTCGATCTGCCAGGGGCAGATATTTTCGCCGCCGCGGATGATGATTTCCTTGCGGCGCCCGGTTATCCGCACATAACCGTCGGCATCCATGGTCCCCAGATCGCCCGAACGCAGCCAGCCGGCGGCATCGATCCCCTCGGCCGTTGCCGCCGGATCGGCGTAATACCCCCTGGCGACATGATAGCCGCGAAAACACACCTCACCCACCTCTCCCGTGGCCACGGTGGCGCCGCTCTCCGGATCGATGAGTTTGACCTCCTGATGGGGCAGATTGCGCCCGACGGTTTCCAGACGGTTTGCCAGGGGATCCTCCGGCGCGGTGAGGTGGGTCAGAGGCGAGGCCTCCGTCATGCCATAACCGATGAGAATGCCGGGACAATGCAATTCGTCCATGACCCGTCGCACCAGCGCCGGCGGACAGGGAGCGCCGCCCATGATGCCGGTGCGCAGGCTGCTCAGATCAAAGCAGCTGCGGCCCGGATGTTCCACCTGCGCCAGGAACATGGTGGGCACCCCGTAGAGGGTGGTACAGGCCTCGGCCTCGATGGCCTCCAGGGTGGCCAGTGGATCGAAATATTCTTCCGGCAACACGACACAGGCGCCCACCGCCATGCAAACCAGGTTGGCCAGAACCATGCCGAAACAGTGGTGGAACGGCACCGGCGCACAGAGCCGATCGGCTTCGGTAAAGGCCATGCGCCGGGCGGTAAACCAGGCGTTGTTGAGGATATTGTGGTGGGAAAGAACCGCGGTTTTCGGCGAGCCCATGGAACCGGAGGTGTAAAGCAGCGCGATGGTGTCATCGCGATCGAGGGTGGCGGTGGCCGCTTCTAGGTCTTCTTGTGAGACCTTGTCCGCCGCCGCAAGCACCTCCGACCAGACCGTCATTCCCGGCAGGCCCCGGCGGGTCGATGCGGGATTGCAGGGGTTGAACAGAACAACCCTGCGCAAATGGGGAAAAGCATCCGCTTCCGGAACAAGGCCGCTCTTGTGCAGCCCCGGAAGTATGGAACCGAGCATCCGCACATAATCGCTGGATCGGAAGGACGGCATGACAAAGACACCATGCGCTTCGGAGTGTTGCAAGGCATAGGCGATCTCCTGCTCCTTATACCCCGGGTTGATGGCCACCAGGGCCACGCCGATGCGCGCCATGGCGAGCTGCAGCAACAGCCATTCGATGCTGTTGGTGGCCCACACGCCGATACGGTCGCCGCGTCGGTAGCCCATGCCGAGCAAGCCACGGGCCAGACGATCGGCCTCGGCCGCCAATTGCCCGTAACTCAATCGCCTTTTCTGATGTCTGGAAACAATGGCTTCCCGGGTAGAGAAACGTTTCGCGACGCCGGCAAAATGTTCCGGTATGGTTTCCCCCCTGAGAGGTTCCAAACCGCCGCAATGATAATAACTGCTGCCCGTATTACCCATATGCCATCTCCGTTTCAGGGAATGTTCCTATTTGAGATTCGCCCAGTAATCATCCACCCGATGTTGCAGTCCACTCAGTCTTTCATCTTCCCGCACCGGCTTGAACAAGTGCCGGAAGCGCCCCTGCAGACAGAGGTAATCTTCAAGCGGAACCCTTCGGGAGGGGATATGGGTGTGCCGTATCATTCCGTCCACATACTCCTTCAGGGGCCAACTGCCGGTCTCGACCGCCAGTTTGCCGATATCGACCATGCGCGCCGGTTCGAACCCCCACCCCGTCGGGCAGGGGGCCAGCACCAGCAGCAGACGCGGTCCACGCAAACTCAAGGCTTTCTTGACCTTTTTCGAAAGATCGGCCGGTTCACTGCCGATGGCGGTGGCCACGTAGGCCGGGCGATGGGCACACCAGATGGAAAATAGGTCCTTTTTGATGCCCGCGAAACCGTCCACACGGCTGGTGGCGGTACGCGCCCCGGTTGGCGTCGCCGCCGAGGACTGGTGTCCGGTATTGCCGTAACCCTCGTTATCGTAGCAGATATAGAGAAAATCAAGGCCGCGGTCGATGGCCGCCGAAGTCGCGGAAAGTCCGATGCCGTAAGCCGCACCGTCGCCGGTCAGCACCACCGGTAACAGATCCTGCTTTGTCCTGATTCTCTTTTTGGACAATAAAAGGTCGAGAGCATCCCGAATCCCCTGGGCTCCGGCGGGAGCGCAGGCCATGGCGGTATACAGCCAGGAACCGGGAAACGGCGTATACGGATAGATGGAAAGCAGGGTCATGCACCCGGCGGCGTTGACAAATACGGTCCTGTCGCCGAGCAGATCGTAAATCTGGTGCAATGCCTGCAACCCGCCGCAACCGGCGCACATGGGCGTGCCGGGCGCAAGCGTGCCGGTTTTGGCACTGCCGCACCGTTTGTCTGCGGATTCAGTCATGATGTTTCTCCCGTGCCGGCCGCTATGTCCTGCATATGCCGCACGGCCGCCAGCTCATCTTTGGTGAACAACAACCGCGGCGGCGGCGCCTGCCCCGTCCCCACAGCCCGGCGCACCACATCGTGCATGGCGAAAAATTCGCCGGCGGTAATGTCGCGCCCGCCCAGACCACCGACAAAGCTGACCAGCAGTGGCCTTTTCGACAGGGGATAGAGCGCAGCCGCCAATTCGGTGTGCAGAATGCCACCGGAACCATTGGAAAGATTCTGGTCGACCACTGCCACCCCCGCCTTGCCTTCAAACAGCCGGACCAGGGATGCCACGGGAAAAGGTCGCAACAGACGCGGCCGCACCAGGCCGACCTTCTGCCCCGAGGCGCGCAGGCTGTCGACGGCCGCGCGGGCCTTGCTGGCAAATGAGCCTATCATGACAAACAGAATTTCGGCATCATCGCAGTGATAGTCCTCCACCGCCTCGAAGGAGCGTCCGAACCGCGCTTCGAATTCCTGCGCGATCCGGCCGAAAATCCGTCCGGCTTCAAGGGAGGCCAGATGCGCCTGGTAGCGGAAATAGGAGTAAGGAGTTCCCCCCAGCACCGCCACTGCCTGGCTGACCGGCGTGCCGCCGGCAAATCTGTTGGAGCCAGGGTGGAAAGGCGGCAAAAAGGCGCGTACCTGTTCCGCGGACGGGATCTCCACCGGTTCACGGGTAAAGGACAGATAAAAACCGTCCAGGTTGACCAGCACCGGCAAACGCACCCGCATATCCTCTGCCAGTCGATATCCCAGCAGCACGCTGTCGAGAACCTCCTGACAGGTCGTACAATGCAATTGCAGAAAACCGCAGTCCCGCGCCGCAAGCACGTCGTTGTGATCCGGTTCCAGGGTAATTGGCGCGGACAGGCCGCGGGAAACATTCACCAGCACCAGCGGCACCCGCCAACCGGCCAGATTGTAGAGCATCTCCATGGCATACAGCAGCCCCTGACTGGAGGTCGCGGTAAACACCCGCACCCCCGTGGCCGCCGCCGCACCGGCGGCAGTCACCATGGAATGCTCCGACTCCAGGATTGTCAGTCGCGCATCGATCCGGCCATGATCGATCCATTCGGCCAAAGTTTCGATGATCTCGGTCTGGGGAGTGATGGGGAACACCGGCAGGTAATCCACATCCGCCAGGCGAGCCCCCCAGGCCGCGGCTTTGTTTCCGGTCAGAAGTTCACGCATCCTGCTCCTTTCCGGCCTGCGCCTCCGGGATCACACGAATCGCCTTTAAGGGGCAACTGGCCGCGCACACCAGACACCCCTTGCAATGATCGTAATCGATGACCGGCAGTCCGTCTTCTGCCGCGGTGATGACGTTTTCCGGACACAAGGCGCGGCACTTCAAACAACGGTGGCACTTCTTACTGTCGATAACCGGCCGATGGGTGCGCCACAGCCCAGTTTTGACCAACTGGCTGGTTGGGCCGCCGTGGATCACCGGCGCACCGATGGCGACCGCATCCAGAGGCACCTCGACCCAGTCCGGCGCAGACGTTTGTTCAACCCCCGCCGTAACCACGCCGCGCAGCGAACCGACCGCGTCATAAGCTTTCAGGATGGCATCACGGTTACGCCGCACCACGGCAGGGTCGTGATCACCCAGTTCCTGCTCCACCGCCGCGATCAGCGCCCTCGGAGATACCGTGCCAAGCAGCGCGGCCGCGGCCCCCGCGCAAACCGCTCCCGCGGGCACGCCATTGGTCCACCGGGAAGACTCCAGCACGATCATACGTCCACGGCACGCAAGATGCCGTTCCCACCATGACTGTGGCCTGCCAGACAAGATCAGCACCACGCTGTTTTCGGCGACCCCCTCCAGCACCTGCCCGGTGGAGATTGCCAACAGGGTTTCATCCGCCACCACAAGCAGGTCGGGCTGGTGAATCACTCCCCGCTCATGGATGGGTACCCGATCCGCCCGCACATAGGCGAATATCGGCGCGCCGCGCCGCTCGGCGCCATAGCGAGGAGCATCCTGCACCTCGAACCCTTCGATGAACAGGGCACTGCCGAGGATGCGGCTTGCAGTCTTGATTCCCTGGCCGCCACGGCCATGAAAACGGATTCGATACATCTTCGCCTCGGTTCCTGCCTCGACGGCGCTCAGTAAATCGACCAGCGGCGCGTCGCCATGGCTTTGCGCAGAACGGACAGAGCCATATCGACAGCAATATCGCGCGGCAAACGCCCCTCCTGCCGGACCCGGCGCAGCATCTGCTCGGTGTTGGCGCGAACTTTCTCCGCCACCACGTCGAACACCAGACCCTTCCAGCCGCCGTGATATTCAAGCGCCCCACAGATCACGCCACCGGCATTGGCGATAAAATCGGGCAGACACAGAACGCCGCGCTCATGCAAGGTTTTTTCCGCCGCGGCGGTTACGGGGATATTGGCACCCTGGGCAACGAGTCGGGTGCGCAACCGGTCGACATTGGCTTCGTTGATCACATCGGGGCGTGCCGCCGGGATCCAGACCTCGCACTCGAGGTCGATGACCGCGTCCCGGTCCAGTTTCTGGCCCTTGGGGTAATCGACAACACTCTTGCCCAGATTCTTCAGATCCATCAGGGCACCGACATCGATCCCCTGCGGATCGTACAAGGTCCCCCTGGTATCCGCGGCCCCGACCAGCACGGCGCCCGTCCCACTTAGAAAACGGGCAGCATGCTGTCCCACGGCGCCGAACCCCTGCACCACGACCCGCGCGCCAGACAGATCGAAACCCGCTACCGGCGCCGCGACTTCCACCGCATGCCGCACGCCCCACCCCGTCGCGCCGATCTTGTCAAGGGGGATGCCGCCAAGGGATTCGGGCAAACCCACGGCCCGGCCAATTTCATCCCGGATCCAGCCCATGCAGGTTTCATCGGTGCCCATATCCGGGCCGAAGATATAGTCCTGGCAATCGCGCAAGGCGCAGGCCATGGCACGAATAAGGCATTCCTTGTCCCGCGCCGGCATTTTCGGATCACCATAAAGCACCGACTTGCCGCCACCGTGGGCCAGCCCGGCAGCGGCATTTTTAAGGGTCATGGCCCGTGCCAGACGGAAACATTCTCCGACATTTACATCCGGCGCCATGCGCAGACCGCCAATGGCGGGGCCAACAGCGACATTGTCGATTACCAGCACGCCCTTCAGGGTAATGCGCGGTTCGTGGATGTAGATGATCCTGGCGGGACCGTATGTGTCAGCATAAGTAAAAGCATCCAGCATGGCAGTATCCTCCCTGATCGCCATCAAAGTCTGAAATGGCAGCAACTTTTCCCGTTTTTATCCGTAAAAGGCTTGTTGTCAGAATGCAAAACGCAGCGCATCCATCCGTGGTTTGCAGATGGACACTTTCTAGAATTGTCGCCGTCAGGGACGAAATGTCAAACCGGAGCGGTAAGCCGGCCGGTCGCGTGATGTTCTGAAAAAAAATCAGGAAGGGGTCTGCGGCAACCTGCGAATCACCGCCAGGCAGAGGATGTCCATGCCGGCAGCTGGCCGAAGACAATATCGAACAGCGGCACCGCAAGGCCGTAGGTAAGCAGCGTGATCAGCACGATGCCGATAAGGTTGAGGGCCAAGCCGCTCTTGATCATCTGCGGCATGGTCACGCTGCCCGAGCCGAAAACAATGGCGTTGGGCGGCGTTGCGACCGGCAGCATGAAGGCACAGGATGCCGCCAGGGCGGCGGGCACCAGTAGCAGCAGGGGGTTTTCGCCCAACCCCAAAGCCACGGCGCTGAGCACCGGCATGGACATGGCGGCGGTGGCGGTGTTGGAAGTCAGTTCGGTGAGGAAAATAATCAATACGGTAACGGCCAGCACCAGAATCAGCAGCGGCGCATTGCTGAGCAGTTCGATGCGGCCCGCCAGCCAGCCCGACAGGCCGGTCTTTTCGAACCCGTTGGCCAGGGACAGGCCACCGCCAAACAACAGCAGCATGCCCCATGGCAGACGGCCAGCCCATTCCCAATTCATGGCGAACTCGCCACGCCGGCCTACGGGAATCACAAACAGCAGCAAGCCGCCGGTCATGCCGATCACCGCATCGCTGATCATGGATGGCGCCGGCCAGAAACCGGCCACCGTTTCCCGCAAAATCCAGGCGGCGGCGGTACAGCCGAATACCACGGCGGTGACGATCTCCCCGGCATCCATCGGGCCGAGGCGGCGCAGTTCCGCCTGAATCAGATGGCGGCCGCCGGGAACCTGCTCAAGCCGCATGGGATTGGCAAAACGGGTCAACCAGACCCAGCACACCGCCAGCATCACGATCGACAGGGGCACGCCGACCATCATCCAGCGGGCAAAGGTTATCTCGTAGCCGTAGGCATGCTTCAGGTATCCGGCCAGCACCGTGTTCGGCGGCGTGCCGATCAGGGTGGCGATGCCGCCGATGGAGCAGGCGTAGGCGATGCCGAGCATCAGATTGGCACCGAAAGCGAATTTCCCCGGAGAAAAATCGATCTCCGCATCATTTCCCGTGCGCCGCCCCTCGGCAATCACATGCTGGATGACCGCCATGCCGATGGGCATCATCATCAGCGCCGTTACCGTATTGGAAACAAAGGCGGACAGTCCGGCGCTGGCCACCATGAACCCGAGCACCAGCCGGTCCGGGGCGAACCCGAAGCAGCTCACCACCAGCAGCGCGATGCGCCGGTGCAGATTCCAGCGCTGCATGCTCAGGGCGATCAGAAATCCGCCCATGAACAGAAAAATCAGTTCGCTGGCATAGGGAGCCGCAGCCTCCTTCATCGGCAGCAATCCGCACAGAGGCATGAGCACCAGCGGCAATAGCGCGGTGGCTGGAATCGGAATCGCCTCGCACATCCACCAGGTCGCCATCAGCAGAGCGATAGCCGCCATTTTGCGGGCCTCTGGCGAAAGGCTGACAGTCTCGGGCAGCAGCATCATCAACGCGAACAAAACCGGCCCGCATACCAGACCGAACAGTCGCCGGCCTCCCCAGCGCGCCGTGCCAAAACCGTCAGGCGTATCGCCCTGTGCCGCGGAAGTTTCCCCAGACTGTACCTGAATCGCCTCTTCTTTATCCATCCCGCATCCCTGCCCCATGCGCGCCTGCCATCCATTGCCAACGGCTCATCCGAACGGGTCTCGAAAACATTTATAGCATAACATCCTGAATCAGCCACGGCCACCGGCGACTGCAGGCAGGTCGCCCGCAGGCCAGTTTCAATGCAGCGGCAGGGACATGCCTCTGATGCCGGCGGGACGTCCCGGCTGGATCGTATGGTAGTTATCGAAAAACAATATTTTTTAGGGCGGCCTGCCGTGACACGGCCGGCAAAAACGCAAAATCAAATGACCATGGAATTCATATTTTTCTCCCGCTTGCAGGCATTAAAAAACGGAGCCGGAATATGCCGGCTCCGCAAATATGCTTATCCTGCTTGCGTCCACCACTCAGTGCTGACCGCAACCCCGGCAACCGTTGCTGCCGTCACCACAGTGGGAAGCGGCCTGAGGCGCCTCGGCCTGCAATCCGGTTTCGACCACTTCGATATCAAATATCAGGGTCTTGCCGGCCATCGCATGATTGGCATCCAGCTTCACGGCTTCTTCAGTAATTTCAACAACCACGGCCGGCACCGGACGGCCGCTCTGATCGCGCAGATGAAAGCGCTTGCCGATCTCGATCTCAAGATTCTCGGGAACGTTGGCTTTGGGGACGGCAATGACCAGATCGTCCCGGTATTCGCCGTAGCCGTCCTTGGCCTCGATCGTGACAGTGGTTTTATCGCCTTGTTTAAGCCCCACCACGGCATCGTCAAACCCTTTGATGAGTTGTCCGGAACCGACAGTGAATTTGAGGGGCGCGCGCCCTTCGGAAGAGTCAAACACCTGGCCGTCTTCGAAACGCCCGGTGTAGTTAACGCTGATGGTATCTCCAGTCTGGATGATTTCCGCCATTTTTCCTCGTCTCCTTGGTCTGATGGTCGAGAAATGCCCCCACAGCATGCGGCAGCATTGTATCTCCCATTGCGAAATGCCCGCCTCTTGCGTTTCCGCTCAGAAGCGGCCGGGTAAAACAGGCTACGATGCGAACAGTTCCGTCGGCCTGAGGCCGGTAGCCACGATTTCTATATCGAACGTCAGGGTTTTTCCCGCCAGGGGGTGGTTGCCGTCGAGGCGGATGAGTTCCCTGGTAATTTTGGTGACGGTAGCCGTCATCGCCTTGCCCCCCTGCAGAGGCAGTTTCAACTGCATGCCAGGCACAATATTCAGGCGGGCCGGAACACTGCTACGGGGAATACTGATGACACACTCCTCGTTACGCGCTCCGTAAGCCTGGTCCGGCGCGAGAATTACGCGAGTACGCTCACCGGCTCGCAAACCAAGCACCGCCGCATCGAAACCCCGCATGACGGCGCCGGAACCGACCACATAAGTAAAGGGCCCGCGCCCGTCGGTGGTGTCGAAGACTTCGCCATTCTGGTCGCGGCCGGTATACCGCACCCGGATTACATCACCGTCCTTGATTGGATCAGCCATTTATCATCACTCCTTATCGAAATACGGGGCGTCCGAAGCGCAACATGCCCGCCAGCCACGCCGCAACGCCTTCAGCGCGCGGCCGAAATCCCCCTGCATGCGCAGCAGCTCAGGCAGCAAGGACGGCTGCCGCACCAGGCGAGCCGCAATCCATAACAGCCGGGGACGGCCCTGCTCATCCACCAGATGCAGCAACGCCGGAGGCACCGAGCGCCGTGCATCATCGCAGACCGCTCGCAACACAAAAAACGGTTTACCCGCAACGGTCGCGACATTGGCGACGGCGGCGCTTTCCATATCGACTGCCAGCGCCTCGCTGCGGGCTTGCCAGGAGGCTTTCCGCCGGGTGGTCAGCAGCGGTTCGCTGGTGGTCAGGACAAGTCCGCAACGGGCCTCATTACCGAGGCTGGAAACAAGCCACGCACACAGCTGTCGATCCGCCGGCCATAGACAACCGGCCTCATCGGTAACGCCTCTGGCAGCGATCAGATCGCCGCTGGCCAGCCCGGAGTCCAGTCCGCCGGAAACTCCGGCAATACCAAGACGGGTCACGCCCTGTTCAACCAGAAAAGCGGCGGCGGCGGCGGCCCGCTGGTGACCGATCCCGCAGCACGCCCAGGTGGTCTTCACGGATGACGGTCCGCGGCTTTCATAGATGGCAAAACCACCGCGCCTTATCCACCGCTGCCTGCCGAGAAGGGCTCTGGCCTCGGCGGGCAGAGCCACCACCATGCCGAGATGACGGTCCGCATCAGCGCAACGTGAAGCCACCCATGCCTCCACTCCCGAAAATAACGACGCCCCTCAAAGGGGCATCAATTGCCGGCGCCACGCAGAAAAACCCCCAATGCCTTGAGCGGATGCAGCGCCGCATCCACCACCGCACTTGGCTCGAATCCGCAGTGTACCATACAATCGGCGCAGCGCGCATCCCCTGCCGTTCCGTAGCTTTCCCAGTCGGTATCCTGCATCAGTTCACGGAAACTGCCAACGTAGCCGTCGTTGAGAAGATAACAGGGGCGCTGCCAACCGAAAATGTTGGCGGCAGGCGTTCCCCAGGGGGAACAGGCGTACTGCTGCCCGCCCGCCAGAAAATCGAGGTACAGGCTGCTGTGATTGAAGCGCCAGCCGCGTTTGCGGGCCTGCGGCAGCAGGGCGCGGAACAGCTTGCAGCTGCCCTCGCGACCGAGGAAATTATCCTGTTCCTCGGCACTTTCATAATTGAAAGCCGGCGCCACCGTCATGCCTTCGACGCCCAGGGACATGAGAAAATCAAACAGGGCCGCCGCGCTTTCCGGGGTCTCGTCGCCAAAAAAGGTCGTGTTGGTTGTCACCCGGTAGCCATCGGCGACCAGTCGCCGAATGGCCTGCACCGCCTGATCGAAGACGCCATTGCGATTGACCAGGGTATCGTGTTTGTCCCGCAGACCGTCCAGGTGAACATTGAAGGTGAGGTAGGGCGACGGCTCGAAATCCGCCAGCCGCTTTTCCACCAACAATGCATTGGTGCAAAGATACACAAAACGTTTACGGGCGATCAGTTCCCGGGCGATCAAATGGATGTCCGGATGCATGAGCGGTTCACCCCCGGGCAGGGAAACGATGGGGGCACCGCACTCTTCGGCCCTGGCCACGCACTCCTCAACGGTCATGCGGCGGTTCATGATCTCCGGCGGATGGGAAATTTTTCCGCAGCCTTTGCAGCGCAAATTGCACTGAAACAGCGGCTCAAGCATCAACACCAGGGGAAAACGGCGGTTGCCTTTGGCCAACTGCCTGCAAATATAGCCCCCGATACGGGCTTTCTGGATAAAAGGAACACCCAAAGCAGATCTCCTTGAGACATGAATTCTGGCCGGCGCTCGGCCATCCGGAAATTCGGACGCCGGTGGACCTGGCCCGATGGTCGCGCGGTCGATATCGCGACGGCAAAACACAGCGACGCAGGACATCCCCGTTCCGAGCAACCGGACAGGTATCCTGCGTCAGCCAGAGACACTGAGATTTACATCGATCACTCTTCCTGCAAAGCCTCACACATGCGCCCTTGCAGCTCCAGTCCCCGCTCCCACGGACCGCTGGAGCTTTCGCCTGGAATCAGGCCCTTCCAGAAACGCTGCAACTGACGGCAGGCATCGGCAGGACGCCCCTCCGTGAGCAGTGCGTCGACAAGCCCCAGGCGATTTTCGGACTGATCGGGAGCCAATTCCACGGCCTGTTCGTAGTAGTCGACGGCCAGCGCGGGATCCCCGATGCTCACCGGGAAAGCCGGCGCCTGCAGGTAAAGGTCCCCGAGCATGCGGGCTGGACCGGCCTCGTCAAGCGCCGGGTTGAGCTTCAGGGCGGCCAGCGCCTCCCTCTCGATGACCGGCACCAGCGCCAGGGCCTTCAGGGGATTGCGCTGTGCCTCCAGGCCGGACAGGTAAGCGAGCAGATAATGCGCTTCGGCGCTTTTGGGCAAAGCGTCGACAGCTTGTTGGGCGAGTCGTCGCCCGGCTTCGGCGGTTTTAAGATCTCCCTGCCCCTGCTCCACCAAAAAAGCATGGCAGGCAGCGCCGCTCAGGGCCGCATCGGCATCCCGGGGGCAGCAAGACGCCAGGCTTCGGCGTCCGCCATATCGCAGTCCTGCCAGAGGTCAAAAGCTCCGGGTCGGGCCGCGGACGCATCGATACTCCGTTGCGGCGCTGTGGATGGGCCCGACGCGCAACCGGAAAGCACGCATACTACCCCAAACAGCATCGGAATCACAAGCTTCATAGGCCTTTTCCCTTCAACGTTTTCAGACGCGCATCGGGCGGGCCGAAACCGTCGGTCTGCAACAATTTCAGCAGATCGGCCGCGGCGGGATCCTGTTTCATGGACTGCAATACCTTGTAAAGCCTGGCATGCAGTTTGCCCGGCGGTCCAAAGCTCACCACGGCCGGCGTCGGAAGCGCATCGGAAGCCGCAATGACCTTGAGCCTGGAAGACTGGGGCAGAGCCTGGATTGCATCGAACTGGGGTTTGTCCAGAATCACCCCGGCCCCCTTGCCCCGGGACAGGTTTCGCAGGGAACTCAGCGGGCGAAAGGTCCCCTTGAGAGCGAAGGGCATTCCCCCGACAGGGCGCCGGAACATCAGGCGCGCCGCGACCTGTGGCTGAAACAGCATCGTGCCCTCGACGCTCCCGTTTACGGCACGCCAGTCATCCGGCCCGTCCTGGACCACCATCAACCGCCAGACATCGCTGTCGGCGCCGCCGGGCCTGGTTGCGGCCAGCGGCACCAGGCAACCTGCACCGTGGTAAGTCAGGAAATAGCCCAGAGATACGATCCCCCAGCGTGGCTGGTGCGTGGCGAGAAAAGCCGAAGCCGCCGAGGCTTCGTTGAAGTAGTGCCCCCTGACGGTGACCGAACCGCCAAGCTTGTCCCGCAGGTAGGCGGCCAATGCATCCATGACCGGTTGCGCATCCTGCGACGAACCGGGTTGCCCGGGCTGTATCACCACAAAGTCGAAGGGTTCGGCACCCTGCGCATAACCGACGACGGCGATTACCAACAGCATTGCGATCAGCAATTTTCGCATCGAAATCACGACTCCTTGTCCAGGGACTGCCCGTAGCGGAAAAGCTTGAGCGCCGCCGGCAGAACCAGCAGGCAACTCAGCATCCCGGTCAGCGAACCGAGCACCATGACCCAGCCCAGGCTGGCCAGGCCACGGTGATGGGCGAACAGCAACCCGCCGAAACCGATCATGGTGGTGGTGAAGCTCAGCGCCACCGCCGTCGGCGTCGTGGTGGAAAACAGACAGCCGTTGCGCAATTCCTGCCAGCGTGCAAGACAATGCACCCCGCCGTCAACCCCGACGGCTATCAGAATGGGGATGGCGAAAAAGTTGGCCAGATTGAAATCCAGCCCCAGCCATCCCATCAGCGACAGCAACCAGATCATGCCGACCGACAGCGGCAGGAGGGCCAGCAGCACATAGCGCAGGGAACGACCACTGATCCAGAGCAGCACGCTGACCAGTGCCAGCGTTACAATGGCGGCGGACAGAAATGTCCTTTTCATCAACTGTGCGGATTCATAAACACTGACAGGCACGCCGGTAATCCGCTGGTCGATGCTGCGCAAGTCCCGGATGAAAGTCTTCAGGTTGGCGAACTTCCAGATATCGTGGCGCGGCGTGATCTTGAGTTGCATGCTACCGTCACGACCGATAAACAAGGATCGCAAAAACGCTGGCAGAGTATCGATTGTCACCGGACCCGCCGCCAGCCACGCCTGCAGCTGCCCGATACCGTCCCTGACGTCGGCCTGCAGGCGGGACTGCACCGGCGTCAGCCTGGCGGCAAGGCGGGGATCCGCGGCCAGCTTTTCATAAACCGCATCGAGTTTTTCCATCAGCCGGTCTAGCCGCGCGAGTTCCTCTCCGGCGCCGGCCGCAAACAGTTTCTCCGCCAGGTTGTCGAGGGACGCCGACAAGCTGTCCAGTGCTTCGAGCACCGACTTCGTATCGATGGCAGCGGCCGCCACGACCGGTGGCATCGCGCCGAGATTCGCCGATGCCTGCCTGAACAAGGCCGCCTTGCGTTGCTGGTTACGGGGCAGATAATCGACCAGGCTTTCAATCTTGCCGACACTCGGCAGCGCTTTGAATTTTTCCCCCAGGACATCGAGCTGCGCCGCGCTGTCAGCCACCGACACCGCAAACCAGGTCGATTCGTCGGAATCCTCGATCATGCGCTTTTCATAATCGACCGACTCGAGCCCCCTGGCCTGCAATTCAAGGAGATTGTAATTGAACCCGACCCTGAACAGCCCGGGCAACAAAAGCAGAGTGAACAATGCCAGGATCGACAGCAGCCGTCCCGGCCTTGCGGACAGACGACCCAGAACCGGCAGGCTGGTGACATGCGGCAGGGATTTGGGGAACAGCTGACGACGGCCCGCCATGAGCAGCAGAGCTGGCAGCACGGTGAGCATCACCACCAGCGAGATCAGAATGCCGGTTCCGCCAATCAGACCGAGTTCCGCCAGGCCGGTGAAGTCGGACCACAGCACCGCATAAAAAGCGCAAACCGAGGTAATGGCGCCGACAATGACTCCCGGACCGGTCTGCATCAGGGAAATGCGCACCGCGTCTTCGACGCTTTTACCTTCCTTGCGTTCCTCGATGTAGCGCAAAACGACATGCACACCGAAATCGACCCCGATCCCGACCAGCACCAGGGCGAAAACGATGGACAGCAGATTGAGCACCCCCAGAGTCACCGTGGTGAAGCCGAAGGTCATGGCAATCGCCAGCCCCAGACAGAAAATGACCAGCAGCGGACGCAGCCATCCATGCAGTACCACCATGAACAGCAGCCCCACCAGAATCACCGAAATGATCGAAGCCCGCGTCATATCGCGGTTGGTGGTGGCCATTTCATCGGCCTGCAGCACCGGACGCCCGGTCAGGCCGGCCTGCAGGCCGGGAAACTCCGCGCGGGTCTGGCGCAGGGCGGTGCGCACTGTCGCCAGAGGGCCGGCGATCACGTCCATGGTGCCGTAGTCCTTGGCCGGCAGCAGACGCATGATCAGGAGACGTTGGTTAGCGGTAAAAAAGTAGTGGTTGCCCTGATTGGCCATATCGATCACCGGACCGCCGGGATCCTTGCCATCGAGGGCGGCATTGAGGCGGTCGGCAAAGCCGTCGAGACCGCCAAGCGCTGTCTCGAGCAACGCCGGATCGGCCGCATCGCCATGCCGGACGCCACCGTCGAGCAGACTGCCGACACGGCGGATGAAATCCGCCAGTTCACCGCTGCGCAGCCAGTCCATGGCCACGGGACCAACGGTCGAAGTCATGCCGACCAGGCTCTTTGCCTCCTTCAACGGCGCGTAGTAAAGCGCTTGTGGACCAAGATCGCTGGCGGTGGTGCGGTAGTGAATCTCCTGGATCTGATCGGGAGCTGCTTTTAAACGCGTCGCCAGCGCATCGGCGAAGGCCCTGGCGCGGGTTCTGCCCTGCTCTTCCGCCCCGGCCTGGATCACGACATAGAGATATTCCTGGTCCCCGAAATTCCGCAGCACTTCCAGATAGCGCTGCTGATAGGGCAGGTCCCGGGAGACAAGCTTGTCCTGATCGCTGTCAAGGCGCAAAAACAGCACCGAGACCAGTGTCGATGCCGCGGCCAGAAACACCGCGCACCACACAACGCTGCGCGGCGCGCGGGAAATCAGGTGCCAAAGCCCGGCCAGCAATCTGTTCTGCAGGGTTTCAAACATGATCAGGCGCTCTTCATGGTGCGCATGGCCAGGTCCTTGGTCGTGGCCCAGGCCGAACCGGGGAACCGATGAACGTCCTTGAGAACGGTTTCCATGGCGTCAAGGAACATGTCCGCCTCCTGTTTCCCGATAACCAGCGGCGGCAGAATCTTGACGGTATCGAGACCGTGGCCCGCCACCTGAGTCAGAATGTGATGTTTTTCCATCAGCGGCATGGTAATCATCTGCCCGAAAAGATCCGCATTCATCTTATGCACCAGTTTCCAGCCAGCCTTGAGTGTCAGGGATCTGGGCTCACCGAACTGCATGCCGATCATCAGGCCCTTGCCCCGTATTTCGTGCAGCATCTCGTAGCGCTGAGCTTTTTCGCGCAGACCATCGAGAATGTAGGTCCCGGTTTCGGCGGCCCGTGCCGGGAGATTTTCACTCTGCAGCACTTCGAGGGTCGCCAATCCGGCGGCCATCGCCAGATCGTTCTGGCCAAAGGTGTTGGAGTGGGCGAAACAGCGATCCATGCTGTCAAAAACCCTGGCGTGAACCGAGCGCCGCGTGATCACCGCGCCAACCGGGACGAACCCGCCGGACAGCGCCTTGGAAACCGCCATGACATCCGGCACCACATCCCAGTGATCGACGGCGAACATCTTGCCGGTACGCCCGAAACCGGTCTGCACCTCGTCAGCGATCAACAGCGTTCCGTATTTGTCACAAAGGCGGCGGGCGCCGGGAAGGTAATCGTCATCCGGCACGAACACCCCTTTGCCCTGTATCGGTTCGACGATAAACGCCGCCACATCACCGCCGGACAGGGCGCGCTCCAGGGCCTCCAGATCGTTGAAGGGCACCTGGATACAGCCGGGCAGCAGCGGTTCGTTAAAATCGCGGAACTCACGGTTGCCGTTGACCGAGAGCGCCCCGAGGGTCAGTCCGTGGAAGGCGTGATGGCAGTGCACAACCTTGTGGCGACGTGTCGCCTGGCGAGCAAACTTCAGCGCCCCTTCCACACTTTCAGCTCCGGAGTTGGTAAAAAATACCGCATCCAGATCGCCAGGCGTGATTTTGGCCAGGGCCTCGGCCAGCAGGCCGGAAATGCCTCCCAGATCCATCTGCACCATGTTGGCCGGATCGGAATCGAGCATCTGATGCAGCACCTGAGCCACCAGGGGGTGGTTGCGCCCGATATTGAAGACGCCGAAGCCGGCCAGGAAATCGAGCACCTCGCGCCCGTCGGAATCGATAAGGCGTGCCCCCTTGCCGCTGACGTAGTTGCGATTGAAGCCGATAACCTCCAGCACCCGCACGAACTGAGGGTTGATATATTTTTTGTGCAGATCGTAGGTTTCTGCGTGACGTTCCCTTACTTTCGAAAGAATATCCATGGTTCCGACTCGCTGATGTTATAAGGTTATAGATTGCCATCCGCCCGGCACGGCCATGCTCTTTCCCGCTCAAAAACAGAACCGCCCGAAGGCGGAGTGTGGTCATGGATTGAGTAGGAGAATGAGCGGAAAGGTGCGCAGGAAGATCGCCGCAGTGTGCAAAGCGGTATTTTAAGTCAGCAGCCCCTGCATGTCCACGGCAAAATGATGATCATGAATCGCGCGGCTCCGGCCCGGTCCGCGCCAGACAAAAAGCTCCGGCGCGCGATACTTCCAGCGCGCCGGAGCTTTCACGCAAACCGCTCTCGGCAGAACCCGGGTTAAATCCCCAGACGCGACCGACCTTTCGGAGTCGCGAGTGACACAGATCAGGGCTGCAACTCCTTGATGGGGGTCAGGCCCTTCAGCAAGGCCCTGCGAAGCTGTTTTTTTTCGTTGTTGCCGGCATCGGCATCCTCGAATTTCGGCAGAGTGAGCTTCGAAACAACTTCGGAGTTGTCGGCCACCGCGACCTTGAAGGTATAGCCGGCCTTGCCACCCGGTTCGAGCAGATTTTTTGCCGGATCCAGTCTCGCCAGGGTAACGCCCCCCCAGCTCTTGCCATCCAGCCACAGCATCAGCGTCGCAGCATCCTTGCCCTTGCGGGTATACAGTTCCTGCGGCAAGCTGGCTTCGCCAAGATTTTGCACCTCGACATAGACATGGTCCCCATGAACCTGCAATGCGGTGATGCCGAGATCGCGCGGCAGCAGGAAGTCCTTGTCCACCTGGTGCTGCTTGCCCGGGAAGGAAACCTTCACTTCAAGTTCGGGGGTGAGCTGACTGAAGTTCTCCAGCACCAGAAAATACATCCCCTGGGTCTGTGCAAGTTCGTTGAAATCGATATCGTGGCGCATGCGGCCGGTCGTGACATGATTGTCCGGCGTGTGCGGAAACCTCACGCTTTGGCTGTAACCGTGCAGATAAACCGGCGCCTGCTTCTTCTTTTTCTTGCCAAACACGAAATCGAGTGCCGCCTTGGCGCCTCTGACCATGCCGCGGATCTGGTCGCCGGCAAGATATTCGACCGGGTTGTAGTTGTTGGCTTCCTGCAGCCACTGCTGAAATTTCCCGGGCTCCATCGGTTTTTTCTGGTCAAAAAACCGGGAATCGACCAACGACCAGCGGAACATGAAGGCCTTGCCCCGCTCCTGACGGATTTTTTCCAGGGTCCTTTGGTAACGTTCCTCATCGGGGCGCAGCAGCTTGAATTCGCATTCGACCCTTCCCGGCTGCGTCACCTCGACGGGGAAAACAAGCAGATATGAGTCCTGGGCATCGCCGGTGTAAAGCTTGATCTGCCGATGAAAAAGCCCCTGATTCTCAGCGATTTCCGCATAAACCAACGTACCCGGCAAAAAACCGCACAAAAGCGCGACGATCACGAAACCGACGACCCTCTTCATTGTAAAAAACCTCCCCGGTAAGGTTGAAAAAAATTCCCTTATCCCGCATCGAACGAACCGGCCAGACCTGCACACAGCCGTTCAGGAAAGGAAAAATAGAATTCTATAACTAACGCGTTACAAAAACCAGACTTTTTAATCTCTGCGGAAGTTTGTCATGCATCGCCTTGCTGGAAACAAAAGGTTTGCTGAAGGGCGGCTGGCCGTGTTGATCGAGGATTTTCTGCCCACCCGCCGGATCCAGGAGATAGGCCAGAAAAGCCTCGGCGGCCTCGCGGTTCGGTGCGTCCTTGAGCATGGTGATGCCATAGGCGACAAACCGGCCCTGGCGATCGATATAGGAGCCGGGCCGCTCTCCCGTCACCCGCACGCTGACGGTGCGATAAAATGCATCGTGGGCGATATTGGCCAGATTGATGTGCTCGTCAAGGGTAACGAACTTCATGCGATGCTGCAGGGCGATGGAACGATACGCCCAGGCATAATCCATATCCCCGTTCTGCACCATGGAGGTCAGGCTGACCGACTTGTCCCGCAGGTTTGTTTTTGGACGGTTGGCCAGCAGGCGCTTGTAGAGGCCGGGCCGCTTGTAAAATTTCTCGGCCAGCTGAATGGCCATCAGGCTGCGATAGCCGCCGGGATCGATGTTGGGATCGGAATGCCCCCAGACAACACCGGGCTTCCCCAGAATCTCGAACCAGTTGCCGGAATCGATCACATCGGCGAACTTGCTGCCTTCCGCATAGGTTAAAACCAGTTCGTTACTGGCGAAACGGATATTGAAATCGGCCAGCCCCGGTATCAGGCTGTGATCGATGACCTGAAAATCCGCCGAAGCCATCAAATCGGCCGGCTTGCCAACCTCGGAAATCAGGCGCGCCATGCGGGTGCTGCCACCCGATTCGCGCTGCACGTCGACACCGGGATAACGCGCTTCGAATTCTTTTTCCATGGCCGCGAAAGGCACCGTCAGACTGCCGGCATGAAAAATGATCAGTTTGCCCCTGGGCGCGGCCAGCGCCTCTCCAACCGGCAAAACGCACAGAAGCACCAGCGCGGTTGCCACAAACCTGAAAAACGTTTTTACTGCCATCATATCCAATTCCTCTCCGCAATTTAACACCCCAAGGCCATTGGCAACGAACCAGCGGTAAACGACTTCACTGCCGTCAGAACACCCGTGCCGCGTCCTTGTCAAAGCCCAGAAAAACCGCGTCCCCCTCGCCGTAACCTTGCGAGAGCACGGTTTTTCGGTCTATTACCGTTTTAAACAGGGCCTGCTGACAACGGACACTGACTTCATGCCAGAGCCCGGCCGGGACGATCTGCTCGATCACCCCGGCATAGCGCACAAATCCACCCTCGAATCCGTCCTCGCGCTGCAGCACGATATCCTCGGGACGGATGGCCAGCACCCCTCGCTTGTCGCCGCCAGGCTCCGCCATGGGAAAATTCAGGCCACCGAAAACCGCCTGTTGTCCGGACAAAGCGACTTCGAAGATGTTTTTCATGCCGACAAATTCCGCGACAAAGGGGGTGGCGGGGCGTAAAAACACATCTTCGGTGGTTCCGATCTGCTCCATGCGCCCCTGCCGCATCACACCGATACGGTCGGCCAGATACAAAGCCTCGTTAAAATCGTGCGTCACCATCATGAAGGTGATGCCCAACTCGCCGTGCAGATTTTTCAGCAAACGGCGGATATCTTCACGGAAATTGGGGTCGAGAGCCGACAGCGGCTCATCCAGGAGCAGCACTTCCGGATTGACGCTCAAGGCCCGCGCCAGACACACCCGCTGCTTTTCGCCGCCGCTCAAATGCAACGGCCGCCGGTGCACGATCCCGGCAATGCCCAGCAGGTCGACCAGGTCGCCGATTCGCTGGCGGGCCGCCTTGGTATCCTGATTGAAGTACCGCAGGCCATAACAGATATTGTCCATCACCGTCAGATGGGGAAACAGGGCATAGTCCTGATAGACAATGCCGATGCGTCGCTTTTCGGGCGGCAACCGCGTCATGTCCCGGCCTGCCACCCTTACCTTTCCGGCGGTGATATGCAGCAACCCCGCGATGGATTCCAATACGACCGTCTTGCCCGCCCCTGTCGGACCCAGCAGCGCGAAGAATTCACCAGGAGCCACCTGCAGATTCACGTTCCGCACGGCAAACCCCGGCAGCTTGACACTCAGATTTTCCAGTTTGATCATCGTTCCACCTTGCTCGGCAAAGACACCAGGCGCAGCGCCATAAACAACAGCAGACAGACCAGAATCAGCCACACCCCGACCGGCTGGGAATATTTGAGACCGTAAGCCGTAAACCGCTCGTACATCAGCACCGGTGCGATCATGGGATGATAGGCGACGATCACCACCGCCCCGAATTCGCTCACCGCCCGGGCCGCGCACATGATCACACCGCCAAGCATATGCCGCCAACTGAGGGGAAAGGTGACACGAAAAAAGGTGGCCGCGCGACTGGCACCGAGACTCCGGGAAACATTTTCCAGACGCACCGGCACACTTTCAAACCCCGATTTGGCGGCATTCAGATAAAAAGGCAAACCGACAAAGGTCAGCACCACGATGATGCCGGTGACGCTCCCCATGATGCGCAGCCCGACCTTGGCCATCAACTGCCCCAGGGGATGGCCTCTCCCCAGCAGGCTGAGAATGGCAATACCGACCACCGGATGCGGAATCATGATCGGCAGATCGACGATGCTCTCTACCAGCTTTTTGCCGACAAAATCGTGCCGGGCCAGCAGGTAGGCCAGCGGCGTACCGAAGACAAAAGCGATCGCCGCCGCGATCACCGCCGTGTACACCGACAGCCAGATAGACGACAGCACCTCCGGATCGCGGATGGTCTCGTGCAAGGCTCCGAGAGAGGGTTGGGACACCATCTGGAACAACGGCATGACGATAAACAGCAATACCGCCGTACTGCAGAAAAAGGTTACGTAAAGAAAGGGGCTGCCGAGAGACACCCGCCTTTTACCGGCAGTTTCACCCGCAGCCCCCACCTTGCCATCATCACACTTGACAGCCACTCAGACCTACTTCCTGACCTCGACCAGCGGCCGCAGGGTTGCCGGCAGCTTCGAATGCATTTCGTCGCTCGGCACGCGTGCCGGGATGAATGCCGGCTGCCCCATTTCGTCGAGAATCTTCAATCCGCCTTCAGGGTCCAGCAGGTAGGCCATGAAGGCTTCCGCCGCTTCCGGGTTGGGCGCATCGTTGATCAGGGTCACGCCGTAGGTCACCGACCCTCCGACACGGGTAATGAAAGTACCGGGCTTGTCGCCGGTGACCTGAACGGTGGCCTGCTTGTAAAAATCGTCCAGCTGATAATTGCCGAGATTGATGTGATCGTCGAGGGTTACATATTTAAGACCATGCTGCACAGCTACCGAGCGGTATTCCCAGGCATAATCCATGTCCCCGTTCTGCAGCAGAGTGATCAGTTCCACCGATTTGGGACGCACGTTTTCCTTGGGACGATTGGCCAGAAGCTTGTTGTAAAGTCCGGGAATCTCATGGAATTTTTCCGCCAGCTGCAGAACCATCAGGCTGCGGTAACCACAAGGGTCGAGATTGGGATCGGAATGCCCCCACACCACCCCCTTGCGCTGCAGAATTTTGTACCAGTTGTCGGCATTGATTTCCTTGGCGAATTTGCTCTTGTCCGTATAGCAGAGCACCAGCTGATTGGTGGCGAAGCGAATGTTGACCGCCGCGTTATCGGGAATCAGGGTTTTATCGATAACTGTGTAATCGGCCGACGCCATGATATCGGCGGGCTTGCCGACTTCGGAAATCAAACGCGCCATCTTGGTGCTGCCACCGGCCTCGCGTTGCACATCCACGGCGGGATATTTGGCCTCAAAGGCCTTTTCCATGGCCTGAAAAGGCACCGCCAGGCTGCCAGCATGAAAAACGATGAGCTTGCCCGCGGGCGCGGCAAACGCCGACGACGGCAGCATCGCTGCCGCTGCCAGACAAACCATGACGAAAACGTGACGCACCAGTCCTTTTCCCATTTTACTACCTCCTCATGTCTCCCCTGAAGAATTGTCAGGCGCCTGCGCAGCCAAAAGCGTGCAAAAAACACTTAAGCGAGGCGTCGCTATATCAGATAAAATATAGCGAACTGCGTCACCCAAGTCAAACCCGTTGTCAATATTGACAACCGCTCATCCAATCCCATGCAATGGACCGTTCGCCCCGCCCGTGCAACGCGTGCCAAACCGGCGTGAAACAGGCACCGAATATGCAGAAAGATCCGATGTATCCGATGGTGCCCTATCGCATATCCCCCTGGAGGCCCCCTTCGTGAAAAGCGTTCTGGTTGTAGACGATAAACCCGATATTCGAAGCCGCCTGGCCGAGTCCCTGATGAAGTACGGATTCACCGATATTCTGGAGGCGGAAAACGGCCAACAGGCCATCGACATGACCCAGGCCCATCATCCGCTGCTGATCGTCATGGATTACATCATGCCGGTCATGGACGGCATCACCGCTGCTGAAATAATCAGCAAAAAATGCCCCGCCCCATCGTCCTGCTGACGACCCGGGCAGACCACGCGACCATCGAAAAAGCCCGTCTGGCGGGAATCGCCAATTATGTCGTCGAACCGTTTCGCGAGGACCAGCTGTTCCCGGCCGTTGATCTGGCCATACATCATTTTGTCGAGATCGCGCATCTGCGCCAGGAAGTCGCCAAACTCAAGGAAACCCTGGAATCGCGCAAGTTCATAGAAAAGGCCAAGGGTGTTCTGATGCAGCAAGGACTTTCGGAGCAGGAGGCCTACCGGAAAATTCAGCGCATGGCCATGAACAAGCGGAAAACCCTCACGGAAGTTGCACAAGCCATCCTCTTGACCCAGGAGTAAACCACGCCGTGCAATCCTGCTGCACCAATTACTGCTCCCTGCCTCCCTGGGTCATCGCCTCACGGCACTTCAACCGCTATCCAAAGCCTCTGGAATTGCAGGGCGTACGCCGCGGCCACGCCGGCTTTTTCAGATTGCTCGACGCGGAGACCGATCCAAGGCGGCGTACGGCGATTTTCCATGACTACATGGACGTTACCTTCCAGTTACACCAGTGGCAGCAACAGAAAACCGCCGGTGGCCGCAAAAGCCTGAAAAACAGTTACCTGCGGTTTTTACGCGGCTGGATGTTCGATGCCAACGGCCGTGAGGGCGCCGTGCTCAAAGGCTGGGTCGAAAGCCGCTTCGGACTCGCCCCGACCTACCACGGACAGCCGATTGCCAGCATCCAGTCCGAGGCCTACCAGGCCTACCTCATCGACCGCATGCGCGGCAGCGCCCGCAGCAGCGCCATTCAGGCCCAGTTCGATCTGCTGTTCGAATTCGCCCAGTACGAATTGCAACGCCGCCATGCGGGGCAGACGCTATTCGAGATGTACCGCGGCATCTACGATTTTGCCGAACATCCCGTGCTGGAACAGCAAGCCCCCCACCATTGCGTAGTGCGCCTGAACAATCTCAATTCCTTCACGAGCCATTTCGAACGTGCCTGGGAGTTCGGCTCCAGGGTATTGGCCGCAAAGGTTCCCGCCAGCAAGATCCTGTTTTTCAGCGGCCTGTTTTGTTCGGCATTGCTGCGGGGCGAAGAAGAAAACCTGGTGATCGGCGGCGAATACGAAGTCGAGATCATTACGGGAGGCTTTCGATGACTGTCGATGGAAGCACCCTGGAACATCTCATCCACCGCGCCCGCTCCGCCTTCCTGGGGCTGGCCATCGGCGACGCGCTGGGTGCCACCACCGAATTTCTCACGCCCGCGGAAATCCGCCAGCAGTACAAGGTTCACCGTCGCATCATCGGCGGCGGCTGGCTGCATCTCAAACCGGGCAAAGTCACCGACGATACCGAAATGAGCTTGTGCATCGCCCGCGCCATCGACGAAGCAGGAGGCTGGAGCCTGCGTCGCGTGGCCGACCACTTAGCCGCCTGGCTGCGCAGCAAACCGATCGACGTCGGCGCCACATGCCGGCGCGGCATCAGCGACTACATCCTCACCGGCCGTCTGGAAAAGCCCCCAAGCGACTGGGATGCCGGCAATGGCGCCGCCATGCGTATGTTGCCGGTGGCCCTGTTTACCCTTGGCGATGAGACACTGCTGCAACGCTGCGCCCTGGAACAAGCCAGGCTCACCCACAACCATCCCCTCTCCGATGCCGCCTGTCTGACCGTTGGAAAACTGGTGCAGAGAGCTCTGCTGGGGGCCAATCGGCCGCAACTCCATGCGCTGGTTCGGGAACTGGGCGCCGAACACCCCAAGTTCCACTGCAAAAATTATCGGGGACAAGCCTCGGCTTACATTGTGGAAACCCTGCAAACTGTCTTCCACTACTTTTTCGGCACCGGTAATTTTGAAGAATGCCTCACGGGTGTGGTGAACCAGGGTGGAGACGCCGACACCACCGGTGCCATCGCCGGCATGATCGCTGGCGCCTTCTATGCCGACGATGCTTTCCCCCGCCATTGGGTGAAAAAACTCGACCCGACGGTCAGGGCAGAGACACATGCCCTGACGCAGCGACTGGTGCTGCTTTCGCCGCTTGGGAGCGGAGCAAAAGGCTGAGCTTTTCTTCCTGCCAATGTAAAAAACCATGAAAATCCACTGAAGTTCCACGCGATTGATGCATTTTGTTATACTTCAAAGAAAATCGATAGACGTCCAAAAAAAATAAAAACCCTTGGAAAAATAACCATCTACCCATGATACCGGATTCCAGCGCCCGGGATTCAGGTAAAAATCAGTATTCAAGCGGTTTATAATACCTAAACTTTTGTATTGACAATCCGGTCAAAACCCCTATTATCAGCGCCTGATTTTTCCCTGACCGGCATTTTTGCCCGAACCACGGAGCGCGTTTTGAATATCGGAGAAAAACTCAAGCGGCTCAGGATGATCAACTCGCTCACCCAGGAAGAGCTTGGCAACCGCGCCGACCTGACCAAGGGCTACATCTCCCAACTGGAGAACGATGCCGCCTGTCCGTCCATCGCCACATTGAAGGATATCCTCGATGTGTTCGGTGTAAGCATGCAGGAGTTTTTCACCGATCCCGTCGATGCCGATGTGGTGTTCGGCGCCGGGCACCGTGTACAACCGGCTGGCACCGGCGACGCGGTGAAGGTGGAGCTGCTGGTCCCCGGCGCCCAGAACCGCGAGATGGATCCGGCCCTGGTAACGCTGGAACCCGGCGCCGAGATGGAGGAACAGGATATTCACGAAGGCGAAGAGTTCGGCTTCGTGCTGCTGGGCCGCATTCAGGTGCGCCTCGACGATAAAGCTTACACGGTGAAAAAAAACGAATGCTTCTTCTTCACCTCGGATCGGCGGCATGCGGTCAGAAACATCGGCAAGGGGCCGGCGAAAATTTTATGGGTCGTGACTCCGCCAACCTTTGACTACAAAGGGAAATAACAGAGTCCCGGCTTCCATGGCACACCGGGAGACAGGGCAAGCATCTCGATGACTCCAGGATCTTATACTTTTTACCCGCTGAATGGCTTCAGGCTCTTAAACCAAAAAGGATAAAATCATGAGCAAAGTGCTGATTATCGGTGCAGGTGGTGTCGGACGTGTCGTAACCCACAAATGTGCCCAGGCCAAAAATGTGTTCAGCGCTATCACGCTGGCTTCCCGGACCAGGTCCAAGTGCGATGCCATTGCCGCGGAGATCCCTGATTTCCCCATCAAAACCGCGCAGGTCGATGCGGACAATGTCCCCGAACTGGTGACTCTGATCAAACAGGAGCAGCCGCAGCTGGTTCTCAACGTGGCCCTGCCCTACCAGGACCTGACCATCATGGATGCCTGCCTGGAGACGGGGGTCGATTACCTCGACACCGCCAACTACGAGCCGCTGGAGACCGCCAAATTCGAGTACAGCTGGCAGTGGGCCTACCATGACCGGTTCAGGGAAAAAGGCCTGATGGCGCTGCTCGGCAGCGGCTTCGACCCGGGCGTGACCAACGTCTATACCGCCCTGGCCGCCAGGAAATACCTCGATGAAATCCACGAAATCGACATCATCGACGCCAACGCCGGCAGCCACGGCCAGCCCTTTGCCACCAATTTCAACCCGGAGATCAATATCCGCGAGGTGACCGCCCCTGCCGTCACTGGGAAAACGGCGACTGGGTCGAAACCGCGCCGCTGTCCACCAGGCGCAGCTTCGATTTTCCCGAAGGTATCGGGCCGATGAACATCTACCGCATGTATCATGAGGAGATGGAGTCGCTGGTCAAGCATATCCCGACCATCAAGAAAGCCCAATTCTGGATGACCTTTTCCGACAACTATCTCAAGCACCTGGAGGTGCTGCAGAACGTCGGCATGACCCGCATCGACGAGGTCGAATTCCAGGGACAGAAGATCGTCCCCCTGCAGTTTCTCAAGGCGGTGCTGCCCGACCCCGGCAGCCTCGGCCCGCTGACCAAGGGACGCACCTGCATCGGCGTCATCGCCCGCGGCATCAAGGACGGCAAGCGCAAACAGGTCTATATCTACAACATCTGCGATCATGAAGCCTGCTTCAAAGAAGTCAACTCCCAGGCCATCAGCTACACCACCGGCGTACCGGCCGCCGTCGGCGCCATGATGATGCTGACCGGCAAATGGCGAGGCGAAGGGGTCTTTAACATGGAGCAGTTCGATCCGGAGCCGTTCCTCGAAACCCTCGCCCCCATGGGGCTGCCCACCGTGGTCATCGACGGCGGCGAATGGCCGGAGCTTTAAATCAGTTATCAGCTGTAAGCTGTAAGCTGCAAACTTCTGAAACGAGGCCATTGTGACCGGTATCGACATTCCCAAAATTCTGGAACTGGCACCCTCCCCGGCTTACGTGATCGATCTGGGCCGGCTGCGCCATAACCTGGAGATCCTCGACCGGGTGCAGCGGCGCAGCGGCGCCAAAATCCTGCTGGCCCTCAAGGCCTTTGCACTGTGGAGGGTGTTTCCGCTGATCCGGCAGACCCTGCACGGGGTCTGCGCCAGCTCGCCATGGGAAGCACGACTTGGCCGGGAGGAGTTTGGCCGCGAGGTACACAGTTTCGCCGCCGCTTTCAAGCAAAGCGACGTGGTTGAACTGCTGGGCATCTCCAACCATCTGGTGTTCAATTCCTTTGCCCAGCTGGAGCGGTTCCGCCCGCTGTGGGAAAAACAGAAAGGTCGTGTTTCCATCGGACTGCGCATCAATCCGGAGCACTCCGAGGGTCACACGGCCATCTACGATCCCTGCGCCCCCGGTTCACGTCTCGGCATTCCCCGTGCGGAGTTTGAGGGACGCTCCCTCGCCGGGGTTGAAGGTCTGCACTTCCATACCTTGTGCGAACAGTTGTTCGAGCCGTTGTCCCGCACCGCGGCGGTCGTGGAAGACAAGTTCGGCTGTTTTCTGCCGGGCATGAAATGGTTCAACTTCGGCGGCGGCCATCATATCACCCGCGAGGGCTACGATATCGACGGCCTGGTCGAGCTGATCAGGCACTTCCGGGGCAAATACGGGGTGGAAGTATACCTGGAGCCCGGCGAAGCCATCGCCATCGGCACCGGCCTGCTGGTCAGTGAAGTGCTGGACGTGGTGCACAATCAGGTCTCCACGGCGATCCTCGATGTTTCCGCCACCTGTCACATGCCGGATGTGCTGGAGATGCCCTACCGCCCCGGCATCCACGGCGGCTTCGACGCCGGGGAACAACCCTTTACCTACCGTCTCGGCGGCCCTTCCTGCCTGGCGGGGGACGTGATCGGCGACTGGTCTTTCAACACCCCCCTGGCGCCGGGGCAACGTCTTGCGTTTCTCGACATGGCCCATTACACCATGGTGAAAACCACGACATTCAACGGTATCCAGCATCCGCACATCTGCACCTACGAACCGGAAACGGGCCAGCTCGAGGTGCTGCGCAGTTTTGTTTACGAGGATTTCAAAAACCGTCTGGCCTGAAAAGGGCTTCCCGGTTATCTCGTATCCATCCGGAAACTCCGGATGGATACAGCGTAGTTTTCATATGGGAAACGAGCAATTTTTCGTTGTGGCAAGGAAATCAAGGGGTTGCGCGGAGGCGTACATCGGTACGCCGCACAAGCAAGCCTGCGGATTGACGCCGCCACGGCGGAAAAGGGCCGCTTCCGGATGAAAACTATCTCACGATTTTGGTTTGCCGAGGAAGGGCGATCCTTCCAGTTTTTCCATCAACAACCCGACGGGTGACGCCTATGAAACGCTGGTCGATCAAGGACTCCGCAAAAATCTACAACCTGCCAAACTGGGGGATGATTTTTTTCCATTAACAAAAAGGGGAACATGTGCGTCCACCCTTCGCCGAATTCCAAGTATTCCATCGACTTGCGGGCTCTGGTCGACGATCTGATCAAGCGCAACATCAAACCGCCGATCCTGCTGCGCTTCATGGACGTGCTGCAGGGGCGTATTGCCGCCATCAACCGCGCGTTCAAAAACGCCATCGCCGAATATGAATATCCCGCCGCCTACCAGACCTTTTTCCCCATCAAGGTCAACCAGCAGCGCCAGGTAGTGGAGGCCATCGCCCAGTTCGGCAAGAAACACAACATGGGACTGGAAGTCGGTTCCAAACCGGAACTGGTGGCGGCCATCTCTTTCGCCACCGGGGAAAACATTCCGCTGATCTGCAACGGCTACAAGGACAACGACTTTATCGAAATGGTGCTGTACGCCACCCGCATCGGATACGACGTCACCATCGTGGTCGAGAAGCTGTTCGAACTGGAGCGCATCATCGCCCTGTCCAAGCAGTCGGGCATCGTCCCCAAGCTCGGCATCCGCGTGAAACTCTCCTCCAAGGGAATCGGCAAATGGTCGACCTCGGGCGGCGATGAGGCCAAATTCGGTCTGAAAATCTCGGAACTGCTGGCCGCGGTCGATATTCTCAAGCAGCACGGCATGCTCGATACGGTGAAGCTGCTGCATTTCCACATCGGCAGCCAGATCACCAAAATCGACAAGATCAAGAACGCCCTCATCGAGGGGACCCGCATCTACGTCGAAATGCGCAAGATGGGTGTCGGTCTCGAATACCTCGATATCGGCGGCGGCATGGGGGTCGATTACGACGGTTCCAAGTCGAGCGATTTTTCCAGCGCCAACTATACCATCGACGAATACGCCAACGATGTCGTCTACCAGGTGAAAAATATCTGCGACGAAGCGGGCGTGAAGTGCCCGAACATCATCTCCGAATCGGGGCGGGCCACTGTCGCTCACTATTCGGTGCTGGTAACCAATATTCTCAACACCAACACCCAGAACGCGCTGCCCGACTTCGAGGAAGCGCTGGCCAAGACGGAAAACCTGTCGCCGACGGTCAAAAAGCTGGTGGATATCTACCAGAGCCTCGACCGCCATTCGCTGCGGGTCGATTACCACGACACCATCCAGTTGATCCAGGAAGCCGGCAGCCTGTTCAATCTCGGCTACCTGAACCTGCACGACCGGGCGCTGGCCGAGTGGCTTTGCAGCAAGATTTTCATCAAAATCAGCGGCATCGTGGATCGCCTCAAAAACGTACCGGACGAATTCCAGGAATTCCAGCTGAGCCTGCGTCAGACCTATTTCGCCAATTTTTCGCTGTTCCAGTCCCTTCCGGATTCCTGGGCCATTGACCAGCTGTTCCCGATTGTGCCGATCCAGCGTCTCAGCCAAAAGCCCGAGGTCATGGCCTCCATCGCCGACATCACCTGCGATTCCGACGGCGAGATCACCAGTTTCGTCGGTGAAAACGGCCGCGCCGAGTTTCTGCCGATTCACAAAATCGAGGCCGGCGAGGATTACTATATCGGCTTTTTCCTGATCGGCGCCTACCAGGAGATCCTCGGCGACCTGCACAACCTGTTCGGTGACACCAATGCGGTCCATGTCACCTTCAACCGCAAGACCAACTACAAGATCGACACGGTGATCAGCGGCGACGCCACCTGGGAAAGCCTCAAATACGTTCAGTACAAAGGCCCCGAGATCCTCAAACACGTGCGCGACACCCTGGAAAAAGGCGTCGCCTCGCGCAAGATATCCTTTGAGGAAACCAGCCATTTCCTCGAACTGCTCGACAAGGCGCTGGTATCCTACACCTATCTGGGCAGCATCTGACCGTAACACGCCGCCCGCCTGGATCGCGAAAAAACCCCGCCCGTGCATCAATGGGCGGGGTTTTTTGTCCGGTTTGCGGCCGATTGCCGACCAAGAATCTGCAACTGCCTGCAAACACGGTTTTTTTTTGGGATGTCCGAGCTGCCGATTCTGCACAAGCTTTAACCACCGCCCTTAAAAAGTCGGCAATCTTTCTCCCCGGAACAGTTGAAAAGAGCCGTATTCCGGCACGGCATTCTTGGCACGCCCCCTGCAAAAAGGAAAAGCAAAGCAGACGGCACAACGACGTGTTTTCGGCTTTGCGGCAACGACGCCCCATTCTGGAAGAAGACCTCTTCCGATTGGGGCTTTTTGTTTTTCAGGCTTTTGCGCGGGACGGTCATTCCTTCGTCCGGAGTTGACGCCGGCAGCATTACCCGCCCCGCACCTGCCACAACCCGACCCCAATGGAGGTTTCATCATGACAAAGAAAATCAGACAGCTCGCAATCTACGGCAAGGGCGGCATCGGCAAATCAACCACTACCCAGAATACCGTCGCCGGCCTCGCTTCCCTCGGTAAAAAGGTCATGATTGTCGGCTGCGACCCCAAAGCCGATTCCACCCGCCTGATGCTGCATGCCAAGGCCCAGGAAACGGTCATGGACAAGGTCCGTGAGCTGGGCACCGTCGAGGACCTGGAACTGGACGATGTACTGAGAGCCGGTTACGCAGGCGTTAAGTGCGTCGAATCCGGCGGCCCGGAACCGGGTGTCGGTTGCGCCGGCCGCGGTGTCATCACCGCCATCAACTTCCTGGAAGAGGAAGGGGCCTATACCGAAGACCTCGATTACGTATTTTACGACGTCCTCGGCGACGTTGTCTGCGGCGGCTTCGCCATGCCGATCCGCGAGAACAAGGCCCAGGAAATCTACATCGTGGTCTCCGGCGAAATGATGGCCATGTACGCCGCCAACAACATCTGCAAGGGCATTGTCAAGTATGCCGCCTCCGGCAGCGTACGTCTCGGCGGCCTGATCTGCAACTCCCGCAATACCGACAAGGAAGCCGATCTGATCGAAGCCCTGGCTGCCAGGCTCGGCACCCAGATGATTCACTTCGTGCCCCGCGACAACCAGGTACAACGCGCCGAACTGCGCCGCATGACGGTCATCGAGTATTCCCCGAGCATCCGCAGGCCAACGAATACCGGGAACTGGCCCGCAAGATCGACGAAAACAAAATGCTGGTGGTGCCGACGCCCCTGACCATGGATGAATTGGAAGGACTGCTGATGGAATTCGGCATTATCGAGGAAGAAGACGAAGCCATTATCGGCAAAGCCGAATCGGCCTGACAAACAATAACGGACGGGAAAGGCGGTCCCCGACCGGACCGCCGCCGCCTTTTTCAGACATCAGCACAGGAGTTAATCATGGACAAGGACCATACAGCCGTCAAGGTGCCCCTCGATGGCATCCAAAAGCAGACAACGGAAGAGCTGATCGACCGGACCCTCGAACTCTATCCGGAAAAAGCCCGCAACAAGCGCGCCCCCCACATGGCGGCCAACGATCCCGGCGTCCAAGGCTGCAGCGTCAAATCCAACCGCAAGACCGTGCCCGGCGTAATGAGCGCCCGCGGTTGCGCCTACGCTGGCGCCAAAGGCGTGGTATGGGGACCGATCCGGGATATGACCCATGTTTCCCACGGTCCGGTCGGCTGCGGCTACTACAGCTGGGGCACCCGCCGCAATCTGGTGGACGGTCACCAGGGTGTGGACGTGTTCAGCGCCATGCAGTTCACCTCCGATTTTCAGGAAAAGGACGTTGTCTACGGCGGCGACAAAAAACTCGCGGTCATCTGCAGGGAAATCAGGGAACTGTTCCCCCTGGCCAAAGGTATTTCGGTTCTATCCGAATGCCCCGTCGGCCTGATCGGTGACGACATCAACGCGGTCGCCAAAAAATCCTGCCAGGAACTGAATCTGCCAGTGATTCCATGCAATTGCGAAGGTTTTCGTGGCGTCAGCCAGTCGCTGGGGCACCATATTTCCAATGACAGCATCCGCGACTTCGTCATCGGCACCCGCGAATTCGATGATGAGCCGGGACCTTACGATATCGCCCTGATCGGGGACTACAATATCGGCGGTGACGCCTGGGCCTCCAGAAAGATCCTGGAAGAACTCGGCCTGCGGGTACGGGCCATCTGGACCGGTGACGGGCAGATCGAACATATCGCCGCCACCCATCAGGTGAAACTGAACCTCATCCACTGCTACCGCTCCATGAACTACATGGCCAAGGTCATGGAAGAACGCTACGGCATCCCCTGGATGGAATTCAACTTCTTCGGTCCGACCAAGATCGCCGCCAGCCTGCGCGCCATTGCCGCCCGTTTCGACCGGACGATCCAGGACAACGCTGAAAAGATCATCGAAAAATACACGCCGATGATGCAGGCGATCGTCGACGAGTACCGCCCGCGCCTCGAAGGCAAACGCGCCCTGCTGTTCGTCGGCGGTCTGCGGCCCCGTCACACCATCGGAGCCTATGAAGACCTTGGGCTGGAAATCGTCGGCACCGGCTATGAATTCGCCCACAACGACGACTATGAGCGCACCTACGAAGAGATGGCCCGAGGCACCCTGATTTTCGACGACGCCTCGGAAATCGAGCTGGAAAAATGGGCTAGGGAGTACAAGGTCGATCTGGTGGGCAGCGGCATCAAGGAAAAGTACGTGTTCCAGAAAGCCGGCATCCCCTTCCGGCAGATGCACAGCTGGGATTATTCCGGCCCGTACCACGGCTATGAAGGTTTCCCGGTCTTCGCCCGGGACATCGACATGGCCATCAACAGCCCGACCTGGGGCCTGGTCAAGGCGCCGTTTTAAGAACCGCTCGAAGCAAACGGGATGGCACCTCACGCAGCTCTCGCTACCTCGTTTTCATCCGAAAACTTCGGATGAAAACTACCTCGTATCCATCTGGAAACTCCGGATGGATGCAGCGTAGTTTTCATATGGGAAACGAGCAATTTTTCGTTGTGGCAAGGAAATCAAGGGGTTGCGCGGAGGCGTACATCGGTACGCCGCACAAGCAAGCCTGCGGATTGACGCCGCCACGGCGGAAAAGGGCCGTTTCCGGATGAAAACTACCTCGCTGCTCACTTCAACACAGGACAGGAGTATTCACCATGAGCGAAACTTGCGCCGTTAAAAAAGTAACCGAAAACACACCGGAAGAGGTGGCTCGGGTTGAAGAATGGATCAATTCGGAAGACTACCGGGAAAAAAACTTCGCCCGCGAAGCCGTCGTCATCAATCCGGTCCATGCCTGCCAGCCCCTCGGCGCCCAACTGGTCGCCCACGGTTTTGAAGGCACCCTGCCTTACGTGCACGGTTCCCAGGGGTGCGCGTCCTACTACCGCAGTGCCCTGACCCGCCACTTCCGCGAGCCGGCGGCCGCGGTATCGAGCGCCATGACCGAGGACGGCGCGGTGTTCGGCGGTCAGAACAACCTGCACGAAGGCCTGGAAAACGCCCTGAAACTGTATGCGCCGAAGATGATTGCCATTTTCACCTCCTGCATGCCGGAAATCATCGGCGACGACCTGAACGCCTTTATCACCAATGCGCGCAACGCCGGGATCGTCGCCAGGGATTACCCTCTGCCCTACGCCAACACGCCGAGCTTCAACGGCACCCACATCCACGGCTACGACGCGATGCTCAAATCGGTCCTGTCGTGTCTGTCCGCCGACAAAAAGGTGGAAGGCAAGGACAATGGGAAACTCAATCTGATCCCCGGGTTCGACTGCAACACCGGCAATTATCGGGAATACAAGCGTATCTGTCAGGAAATGGGCATCGAGGTTACCGTGCTGGCCGACATCAGCGAATCCTTCGACTCGCCCCTGGACGGCACCTACCGCCCCTACCCCGGCGGCACGCCCCTGGACGAGGCCGCCGATGCGCTGAACGCCCACGCCACCCTTTCACTGCAGAAGCATGCCACCACGGAAACCATCAAGTGGTTCAAGGAGCAGACCGATGCCCCGGTGGAAGTAATGCCATCGCCCATCGGCATCGCCAATACCGACGCCTTTCTGATGAACCTCGCCGAACGGTTCGGCAAGCCCGTAGCGCCGACCCTCAAGGCCGAACGGGGCCGTGCGGTGGATGCCATGACCGACGCCCACCAGTATCTGCACAACAAAAAATTCGCCCTCTGGGGCGATCCGGATTTTTTGGCGGGCATGATCGCCTTTCTGCTCGAAATGGGGGCACGGCCCTACCACGTCGTCTGCAGTCGTGGCAGCAAGAAGGTCGGCAAATACCTGCAGGCGCTGCTCGACAAATCCCCTTACGGCCAAGGTTGCAAGCTCTGGATGAACAAGGATCTGTGGCACCTGCGCAGTCTGGTGATGACCGATCCCGTCGATGCCCTGATCGGCTGCACGCACGGCAAATTCATTACCCGCGATGCCGGCATTCCCCTGATCCGCGTCGGCTTCCCGATTCTGGACCGGGTCAACCTGCACCGTGTGCCGTATATCGGCTACCAGGGTGCCATCAACCTGCTGACCGCTATCGCCAACAGCTTTCTGGACGAGGTCGACCGCAACTGCGAAGACAAGCATTTTGAAATGATGCGCTAACAGGGTGTTCTTCACTAATCCGCCAAACAAAGTCCTGCCGGCGGATGTTGCGGCACTATCGCCGCTGTGAAGCAGAGAGGGATCGTCATGAAAATCGCGTTCGCCACGTCGGACAACCAAAGCATCGACCAGCATTTTGGCTGGTCCACACAATTTGCCATCTGGGAAGTCGGCGCCGATGAGTCACGTTTTTTGAGCATGGTCGACATTGAACCCGCTTCGGACCATGAAGACGACAAAATCGATGCCCGGCTGAAACGACTCGCTGATTGCACCATTGTCTATGTAACCGAGATTGGCGGGCCCGCCGCCGCACGCTTGGTGGCCAACAGAATCCATCCGGTCAAAAGCAGGGGGCACGAAACGATTCGGGAAGTTATCGGCCGGATTCAGGCGGTTCTGGCCAACAACCCTCCCCCCTGGCTGCGACGGGCGATGCAGAAATAATGCTATGCCGCGATGCCCTCGCAACGTCTTTGCGCCTGATCCGGAAAAAACCCTTGGAGGAGAACCACTCATGGCTCATTACACCGGAAAAACCCGAGACGGCAGTCCCTGGACTCCGACCTTCGTGGAAAAGATCGACGATGAAAAATGTCTCGGCTGCGGCCGCTGCTACAAGGCCTGCTCGCGCAATGTGCTTGGCTTCCACGAAGTCGATGAAGAGGATTCCGCCCGCATGTTCATGTACGTGGACAATCCCGGCAACTGCATCGGGTGCGCCGCCTGCGGCGTGACCTGTCCCAAAAAGGCTTTTTCTTTCAAACCACTGGAGCTCTGATCGCGCAGTTGCCAAAAAAAAACCGGGAGGGGCTACCAATAGCCTGATGTCCATTCCCAACCCCTGATGGACATCGAACAGTTCGCATCGGCAGGCGGCGCCAGGATGTGCCCGGCTGCATAACGGCAACGAGGCCCGGCGGCATTGTCCGCCCGGGCCTTCATCCAGCAGTTTTCGACGGTTTGCCGGCAATCCCGGCGAGCCTGAAAGGAGAAACACCATGTCCGCCAAGACCTGCTCCGAAAAAGATCGTCATGCCGCCGGTCACCCCTGCTTCGGTGCCGGACATCAGAACAACGCCCGTATCCATCTGCCCGTGGCGCCGGGATGCAATATCCGCTGCGGATTCTGCGAACGCCGCTTCGATTGCGCCAACGAAAACCGCCCCGGTGTCACCAGCCGCGTCCTCTCGCCGCAGCAGGCCCTTGACCGGGTCCGCGCTTTACTGGGCCATCCCGAAGTCGGCGCCAGGCTGAAGGTTGTAGGCATCACCGGCCCCGGTGACCCGCTGGCGAACGAAAATACCTTCGAAACCTTCCGCCTGGTCAAAGCGGCGTATCCCCATCTGCAACTGTGTCTTTCCACCAACGGCCTGCTGCTGGCCGAACGCCTGGATGCCCTGCGCAGCCTTGGCGTCGGCAGCGTCACCGTCACCATGAACGCCATCACCCCGGCGACCGGTGCCAGAATCTACCAGAGCGTCAGACTGGACGGCATCGTGCTGCACGGCGAGGCAGGCGCATCGACCCTGCTCGATGCCCAGATCAACGGCATCCAGGCCGCCTCCCGGGCCGGCATGCTGGTCAAGGTCAACAGTGTCTACATCCCAGGCGTCAACGATCACGAGACCCTGCCGTTGGCCCGCACCGCCAAACGCTGCGGTGCCGACATGATGAACATTCTGCCGCTTATTCCCCAGGGGATTTTCCGTGAATGTCCGGCACCAACTCCGACCCGCATGGCCCTGGTGCGCGACCAGGCCGAGCATATCCTGCCGCAGGCGCGACATTGCAGGCAATGCCGTGCCGATGCGGCAGGCATGCTGGGTGGGGATATCGACCTGTCGTATCTCGAAGAGACGCCCCGGCGCCATGCCGTGGTTTCCGAGAGCGGCGACAGCCAAACGCATAATCATCCGGGATTTTTAACCATGCCACAATAATCGGCTTGCAAAGCCACCAACGCCCAATTTATCGGCAAGCACGGAAAACACAAAAAACTTTTATCCTGTTTTCAATAAGTTACCCATGGCATACCGATTGCAAAATCATTTGCTAGCTTCCAGCAACGGTGCCGTAACAGGCACTGCGGCCCGCGGCCTGGATGTTGGAACCCCTCATCTGACCAAACGAGGCGCCATGCAAACCTGCCCCCTTCCCGACATCATTATCGACGACACAACCCTGCGCGATGGCGAACAGACGGCGGGAGTGGTTTTTTCACTGGAAGAGAAAAGAACCATCGCCCGCCTGCTGGATGACATCGGTGTGCACGAGATCGAATGCGGCATCCCGGCCATGGGGCGGCACGAACAGCATTGCGTCAGGGCGCTGCTCGGCCTTGGCCTGAAGGCCCGGCTGATCACCTGGAACCGGGCGCTGGTGGAAGATATCCGTGCCTCGCTGGCATGCGGAGCGACGGCGGTCGATATTTCCCTGCCGGTTTCGGACCTGCATATCCTTCACAAGCTGCGCAAGGACCGCAACTGGGTACGCGAACAGCTCAAACGGGCGCTTGGCTTCGCCAAGCAACACAATCTGTACGTTAGCGTCGGAGCCGAAGACGCCAGTCGTGCGGATTTGGACTATCTGGTTGAACTGATGCAGCTGGCCCGCGGCATGGGCGCGGATCGTTTCCGTTTCTGCGACACCCTTGGTTTGCTCGACCCCTTCGGCACTTTCGAAAAAATCCGTTACCTGCGCCAGCGCGTGGAGATCGACATTGAAGTGCATACGCACAACGATCTCGGCATGGCCACCGCCAATGCCATCGCCGGGGCCCGGGCTGGCGCCCGATTTATCAACACGACCGTCAACGGCCTCGGAGAACGGGCCGGCAACGCCGCCCTGGAAGAAGTGGTGATGGGGCTCAAGCATGCCTGCGGCCTGCCGTGCACCATCGATACCAGCCGCTTCGTGGAGATATCCCGCTACGTCGCTGCGGCCAGCCGGCATCCGCTGCCGGCCTGGAAACCGATCGTAGGGGAAAACGCCTTCGCCCACGAATCGGGTCTGCACGTGGACGGCGTGCTGAAGGATCCAGGCACTTACGAACCCTTTGAGCCGGGCGAGGTCGGTTCGAGCCGCCGCTTGATTCTGGGCAAACACACCGGCCGGCACGGGCTGGCGGCGCACATGCGGGGGCTGGGACTCGACCCGTCCGCGGTCTGCCTTGCAACGCTTCTGCTTCGGGTGCGCGCCGTATCCCAACGGTGCAAACGCCCCGTGGAAGACCCGGAACTTGAAGCTCTGTATTGCGCTCTGGCCGGGCAGACCGGCGGGAAGTGAAGCCTGTCAGGACTTGTTATGTGATACGGCGGAGGGCAGCAGTTCAAACCACTATCGGCAAGGAGCAAACCATGAATGCGTTGAGTGTCGCGAAAAAACTGGAAAAAGATGCGTCCGAGCTTTACGGCCGACTCGCCCGCAAAACCGGGGCCGCCAGCCTGCGAGCGCTGATCGCCGACCTGGCTGCGGACCATGAGATGCGCTACCGCACCCTCGAAACCCAGACCGGCAACGGCGCCTGCGACGGTGATATATCCCGAAACCTGAGCCGTCTCGCAAAACACCTGACAGGTCGGCTTCTGGCCCTGCAATGCGATGAAAACCGACGCGATGCCGAAACCTCCATCCGAGCCATTATGGAACTGGAATCGATGAACACCGAGTTCTATCGCGAGTTGTGCAATACGGCCCCGGGCAGCGCCATGCAGGATCTGTTGCGGCAGTTATTCAACCATGAACAGCATGATTGCTTCATGATCGAGGCGTTTTACGAGTTCATCAACGCCCCCAACGAATATCTGGCGGATGCCGAATTCAGCAACTTCGATGAATTTCACCAGTTCGGCCGCCAGATCGGCTGATCATTCAACAATCTCCGGCACGTTTCGCGGCGGAGAGGGAGCGCACAGGTGGCCGATACGCAGCAGCAGGACGAGCTGGCTCTGATCCGTCCGGAAATACGTGATTGGGGCGCCTTTTTTTTCTGGGCGCAGGCCGAATACTGGCAGGTTCTGCCAGCGGAGGCGGCGCTGTTTCGAGGCCCCCTGGCCGACTGGGCATTCGCGCTGAGATCCCGGGATCAGACCTGCGGCTTCGCCACCGCCGTGCCCTATGCGGATTTTGCCTGGATCGGCAACCTGATCATTGCCCCGGAAAAACGTGGCATGGGCCTTGGCCGCCACCTGTTTGACCAGGTATGCGACAAACTCCGTCGCAGCGGCATCCAGAGCCTGTGGCTGACGGCATCGGAGCAGGGACGCCCCCTGTACGCATCGCGGGGATTTCGGCCATGTGACCGCATCGAGCGCTGGCAGATGTTCATACCGCCCCTCCAACACTGCAGCGCCCCTGTGCTGCCAACGGATCTGGAGCACCTGTACAGGATGGACCGCCGCGTCTGGGGTACGGACCGCCGCCTGATCCTTCAGTATCTGGCCACCGGCGGCCGCATCATCCGTACCGGGAACAGCATCGCCCTGCTCCAGAACTACGGATCGCTCAAAGTACTCGGGCCCTGGCTGTCCAGGGAACATTCGCCCCGCGAGCATGCCGCCGTCATCCGCACCGCCATCCGCGCCGCAGGCGGCGGCACCCTTCACATCGACGTGCTCGCTTCGACGGGAGCCGCCGCCCTGCTGGCAGAGTGCGGCTTTATCCGCAGCGGCTGCGGCACCCTGATGGTGGCCTGCGACGGCGCCGCCTGCCCCCCCAAACAGGCCGTGGCGCTTGCCAGCCTCGGCAGCCTCGGCTGAAAAACGCCTCGTTGTTCCCACCCTGCGAAAGCGACCTGCAAAGTGCCGGCACTGCGCTATACTGTTGGCCATGAATCCGTTTCTGACCTGTCTTGCAATCCTGTGTCTGGGGGGCTGCGCCGCCATTGATCTTGCCGCGGTGGAACGCTCCGCAAGCCGGGCTTTGCCGCCGTCCGACAGCACCGCACTGGCAAGGCAGTACAGCTCCTCTTTGGTACAGCACCCTGATCATTCAGCGTTTCAACTGGTTGACAACGGCCTGCAGGCCCTCGCCATGCGCCTGCAGCTTGCCGAGCGGGCCGAACAAACCCTCGATCTGCAATACTACATCCTGCGCAGCGACCTCAGCGGCCTGCTGCTGCTGGATCAGCTTCTGCAGGCAGCCGATCGCGGGGTTCGCATCCGTCTGCTGCTTGACGATCTGCACTTCGACCAGAGCGCCCTTCACCTTGCCGCCCTTGATACCCACCCCGGGGTGGAGGTGCGGGTCATCAACCCCTTTGTGTTCCGCCACACCCCGGTTTTAGGCCGTCTGGTCGATGCGCTGTACGATTTCAGCCGCGTGCAGAGGCGCATGCACAACAAGGTCTTTATCGCCGACAATACGGTGGCCATTGTCGGCGGCCGCAACCTGGGCGACGAGTACTTCGAGGCTCATCCCCGCATCGACCTGCGCGACATCGACCTGTGGACCCTCGGTCCGGTAGTGCCGCGACTTTCCGCCAGTTTCGACGCCTACTGGAATTTCGACAAATCGGTGCCAGTGACGGCCCTCGGTATCCATCCCACCGGCAATACCCCCTTGCAGGATCTGCGGATGCAGCTCGACGATCACCGCCGGCGGCCTGCTGTCGTCGCCTATCTCGAAGAACTTGCCGCCACGCCTCCCCACGTACCGGTCATCTGGGCCCAGGGCCAGGTTCTGGCCGATTTCCCCTGCAAACTCTCACCCGGTCAACCCGATTGCGCCAGTCTGCATTTCGACCGTTTTCATGCCCTGTTCCGGGAAACCGAATCGGAACTGCTGATCATCTCGCCCTATTTTATTCCCGGCAAGGACGGCATCGCCCTGTTTCGGCAACTGAAGCAGCAGGGGGTTGAAGTGAGGGTTCTGACCAATTCCTACGCAGCCACGGATTTGAAAATCGTACAGGCGGGATACAATCGTTACCGTCGGCCCCTGCTGGAGGAACAGATTGCATTGTTCGAATTCAAGAGGACCTTTCCGCCCCCGGAGACACGCAAGGATCGGCTGGCACTGACAGGTTCGTCCCAGGCCTGCATGCACGCCAAGGCCTACGTCATGGACCGTCGGCGCGTCTTCATCGGTTCCTTCAATCATGATCCGCGTTCAGCGGCATTGAATACGGAAGTGGGCATTCTGGTGGACAGTCCCGAACTCGCCAGCCGGGTCGCTGCCCTGTTCGCGCATTATACAATGCCGCACAACAGCTACCGGCTGCAGCTGATCCCCGGTAAAAAGGGCGGGAAAAACCTGGTCTGGCATACCGTGGATAACGGGCAGGCGAGAGCTTATCATCAGGAACCGCTCACCACCTGGTGGCAACACCTGAAAAATGCCCTGTTGTCCGTGTTTGCCCCCGAAGATCTGCTGTAGATGAGGCCGGGCACGAAAACCACACCGGCAGAACCCTGACGGATAAGCAAATGCCGTGCTCAGATGATGGAATCGGTGATCCGCGCGTCGAATACGCGCTGGCTTTTTCTTTCCGAACGGGGCAGGCTGCCGTAGGCGACCAGTTCGACTTCCGGCGTGACCAGCAACTGCCGCTTGAACTGATGCAGCAACTCCCCGATCAGCGCCCGATCCCCTGCATCGGATACACCCTGCCCCCGTTCCACGACCAGTTTCAGTGAATCGCGGCCACGCTCTTCATCCCGGGAAAGATGGATCTGATATTCAGAGCCGAGGCCGCCAATCGTGGAAAGAATGCTGTCGATGCTGGAGGGGTAAATATTGACGCCGCGAAAGATAAAGGTATCGTCCGTACGCCCCAGAATGCGTGAATGGCGCGGCATCAGGCTGCCGCAGGAACAGCGGCCAGGAAGGATGCGAGTTACATCCCGGGTGCGGTAGCGGATCAGGGGCGCGGCCTGTTTGCACAGGGTGGTGACCACCATTTCACCCCATTCACCGGGGGGCACGGGCCGCAGTGTCTCGGGGTCGACGATTTCGACGATATAGTAATCGCCCCAGTAATGGATGCAGTCATGATGGGAGCATTCGATGCCGGTTCCAGGACCGTACAGTTCCGTCAGGCCGGTGATATCGAACAGTTCCGCGCCGCCGAACAGCTGGGAAATCTTCTGACGCATGGACACCGAGGAACGTTCCGAACCGTAGATAATCTTTTTGACGTTGATCTTGTCGGCGATGCCTCGATGGTGAATCTCCTCGGCCATCAGCAGCGCCATGGAAGCGGTACAACAGAATACGGTCGGCTGGAAATCGATCAGAAACTGGCACTGCAGATCGACGTTGCCAGGACCGATGGGCACCGCCAGTGCGCCAATCTTTTCACAGCCGGACTGAAACCCCATGCCCGCCGTCCAGACCCCGTACCCGACCGCGATCTGCACCCGGTCTTCGGCCGTCACGCCAGCCATCTGGTAGCAGCGCGCAAAAAAGTGACACCAGTCATCCAGATCCTGCTGGGTATAACACAGAACCTTGCGCTTGCCGGTGGTGCCGCTGCTGGCATGCACCCGCACGATCTGCTCGAAAGGCACGCTCCGCAAGGGGAAAGGATAGCCGTCGCGCAAATCGTCGGCAGTGGTAAAAGGCAGTCGCTCCAGGTCCGCGAGACTGTGAATGTCGTCAGGGCGAATGCCGGCCCTGTCCAGCCGCGCGCGGTAAAATTCCGATCCCTGCCAGGCATGCCGGATGGTCCATTGCAGCCCTTTGAGCTGGTGGGAGAGCAGTTGTTGTTCGTTCTGAAAATCCGGCATGAAGTTTTGATTCATGGCATATCCGATCTTTTCTTGCAGCTGGGAATGAAAACTGCCTGGCGTGCCAGAACGGCAGTTTCAATATCCGAAGTCGAAACCAAGCCGAAATGCGGCCAGATTAGCCGCCGCGAATGGTCCCCGGGACAGGTTCCGGATGACCCGTTCCATCGCTTCCGGGGAACAGAACCATGGCGTGCGGCGCACCGCATGCCCAAGCAGAATGAGATTGGCCAGTACCGGGTTGCCCTGGCGCCGCGCCAGAGCCGAGGCATCGATGGCCGCATCGATGTCCGCGGCCGGGCTGTTCACCACCATCCGGCCGCCTGGCTTGAGCAGGCAGCGGTGCACCTCAAGGTTGCCGGCATGCAGAAACAGGCCGACATCCGCCTGACCACGACGCAGCAACGGGCTGCGGAAATCCCCGATCTTGATCATGGAGATGACGGTGCCGCCACGCTGCGCCATGCCGTGGGTTTCCGAGGTCAATACCTGCAGGTGCGCCTCCACCGCCGCCTGGGCGATGACCCGGGTCGCAAACAGCACCCCCTGCCCACCCATGCCGCTGACAAACAGCTGCCGGTTCATGCACATGGCTCCTCCTTGCGGATGGCTTGACGGGGGCAGACCTTCTGACAGACACCGCAACCGACACACAGATCCTGATCGATATCCACCCTGCCGCAAGCTTCATCGAAAAACAGCGCCGGGCACTCGAAAGCCTGGAGACAATACCGGCAGCCATTGCAATCGTCCCCCACCGACATGCAAAAGCGGGGCTGGTCGTGCCGCGCCTGTTTGTCCATGAGACAGGGGTGGCGGGCGATAATCACCGCCGGACCGCCGTCTTCACCGCGGCAGAAAGCATCGGCCTGTTTCAGCTGCCCGGCCAGCATGTCGGTATCATAAGGGTCGCACACCTCCAGGAACCGCACGCCGCAGGCCCGTACCAGATCTTCGATAAGGACGCGGGGAGTGGCACGGCCATCGGCCCGCAGCCCCAGATGAGGGCTGGGCTGGTGACCGGTCATGGCGGTGGTGGCGTTATCCAGCACCACGACGATGATGCGCGCCTGCTGGATGACCGTATTGATCAGCGCCGGGATGCCGGCATGAAAAAAAGTCGAATCGCCAATGGTGGCGACAATGGCCGGAACCTCCCCGCCGTCCTGCGCATAGGCCTGATAAAAACCGGCGGCCTGGCTGATGCAGGCTCCCATGCAATGCACCGTATCGACGGCGCCAAGGTTCAGGCCCAGGGTATAGCAGCCGATATCGCTGGGGAAGATGCCCCCGGGAAACACCTTCTTGATGACATGGAAGGCGGCCCGGTGCCCGCAACCGGCGCACAGGGCCGGCCGTTTGTCGCGTCCGGCCGGTGCGGCGTCCCCGGCGGATGACGGCTGCAGGCCGAAAAAATCTTCCAGCGCCGGCAGCATGGCGTCGGGCAGCAGTTCGCCATGCGCCGGCAGCAGCCGGGAACCGCGGCCGACGGCGCCGGGATGGGCCAACTGCTGCTGAATGACGGGATAGGTCTCCTCCAGGATCAGAACTGTGTCGTAGCGGTCGCGCAGAGCATCGATAAATGGCCGGTGCAGCGGATAAGGCAGCAATACCTGATAAACATCGACCTTGCCCAGAAGCTGCATGTCGGCGAGCAGATCACAGGCGTTGGCAAAAGCGATCCCGGACGCGACCACACAGCGCCCGGCGAAGGAGCCGTCGCCGGCGAGCAGCCGTGGAGCGACTTGTGGATCCCGGGCGATGCGATCGATCTTGTCGTTGAGCTGCTGATGCAGGGCCGGCAGGAACGCCGGGGTCGCCGCCCAGCGCGATGGATCGCGGACGAAATCCGCCCGGCGACCGAGCGCAAGGGGTTCGGCCTGCCCGACATTCTGACGGGCGTGACAGATGCGCGTGGTAGGGCGCAGCATGACCGGCAGCCGATAGCGTTCGGACAAGGCATACCCCAGGGCCACCATGTCGCGGGCTTCGGCGGGACTGGAAGGATCCAGCACCGGCACCCGGGCAAAATGGGCGAAGAAGCGCGAATCCTGCTCGTTCTGGGAGCTGTGCGGCCCGGGGTCGTCGGCCACCACCAGCAGCAGTCCGCCCACCACGCCCAGGTAAGCGGCGCGCATGAAGGGGTCGGCGGCCACGTTCAGGCCTACCTGTTTCATGATCGCCGCCGCACGCTTGCCGGTATAGCTGGCCGCCAGGGCAACCTCGAAAGCGATTTTTTCGTTAAGCGACCATTCCACATGCAACGCCGCCCCGAGTTGCGGCTGCAGGCGGACAAGGGCGGTCATGGTTTCGGTGGAAGGCGTGCCCGGATAGGCCGCGGCCACCGCGCAACCGGCCTCCACAAGGCCGCGGGCAATGGCCTCGTTGCCCATCAACAGAGTCTGTTTGCTGGATTCGGTCATAGGATTCCCGGCTGGAAATTTGTATTCGCCACGGTTAAGCCAACAAATCCGTGGCAGCATAACCCGGCGCGGGCCGGTTTGAAAAGAGCAAAAATTTGTTCGCAAGGATCCCGACCTTGACCTGCGAAGGCTTTGGCGCGATACTTAACGCCTTTGTGAATAACCGCCTTTGGTGCAGCGGCATACACCGGGCACCGGGTCAGGATGACGGGTTGAATCCCCACATCCGAAAATCCTTAGAGGCGGGGACCTTTTATTTATCCATAACGAGCAACGAACCCAAGGAAAACCCATGTCATCAAGTCGCTTCGTCATTACCGTCATCGGTCTGGACCGTGTTGGCATCGTCGCCGGCATCACCCGCGTCATGGCCGAATACAGTGTCAATATCGCCGATATCCGGCAGACCATCATGAACGATCTTTTCACCATGCTGATGCTGGCGGAAGTAAAATCGGACAATTTCGATCTGACGGCCTTTCAGGAAGCGATGTCGGCCATCGGCAAGGAACTGGGCGTACAGGTCATCGTCCAGCACGAAGACGCCTTCCGTTTCATGCACAGGATCTGAGGAGGCCGCCGATGCTCATCCATCCGCAAGAAATTCTCGAAACCATCAACATGGTGACCCACGAGCACCTCGACATCCGCACCGTCACCATGGGCATCAACCTGCGCGGCTGCTGCCATCCCGACATCGCCACCTTCAATCAACAGATCTACGACCGGATCATGCGGTGTGCCGAAAAACTGGTGCGTACCACCCAGGACGTTCAGAATCTGTACGGCATCCCCATCATCAACAAGCGGATTTCCGTCACCCCCATCGCCATCGTCGCCGAAGCCTGCCAATGCGAGGATCTGAGTTCCGTGGCTCAAACCCTGGACCGCGCGGCCGAGGAGATCGGCGTCGATTTTGTCGGCGGTTTCAGCGCCCTGGTGCAAAAAGGCATGACCCCCGGCGATCGTCGTCTTATCGAGTCCATCCCCCAGGCGCTGGCATCGACCCGAAAAGTCTGCTCCTCGATCAACGTGGCATCCACCAAGGCCGGCATCAACATGGACGCGGTGGCGAAAATGGGGCGCATCATCAAACAGACCGCCGAACTTACCGGCGATGCCGGCGGACTGGGCTGCGCCAAGCTGGTGGTGTTCGCCAACGCACCGGAGGACAATCCCTTCATGGCCGGCGCCTTTCACGGCGTGGGCGAACCGGACTGCGTGATCAATGTCGGTGTCAGCGGGCCGGGAGTGGTCAACGCGGCGGTGCGGGCCCTGCAGAACCCTTCGCTGGGCGACATTGCGGAATGCATCAAGAAAACCGCCTTCAAGATCACCCGCATGGGCGAGATGGTCGGCAAGGAAGTGGCGCGCCGCATCGGCGCCGAGTTCGGCGTGCTGGACCTGTCCCTGGCACCGACGCCGGCGGTGGGGGACAGCGTCGCCGCCATCCTCGAAGCCATGGGGCTGGAAAGCTGCGGCACCCACGGCACCACCGCGGCTCTGGCGCTGCTCAACGACGCGGTCAAAAAAGGCGGGTCCATGGCATCGTCCTCTGTCGGCGGCCTCAGCGGCGCCTTCATCCCGGTCAGCGAGGACGAAGGCATGATCCGCGCGGTGCGTCGCGGCTCCCTGAGCCTCGACAAGCTTGAAGCCATGACCTGCGTCTGCTCCGTCGGCCTGGACATGATCGCGGTGCCCGGTGACACGCCGGCCTCCACCATTTCGGCCATCATCGCCGATGAAATGGCCATCGGCATGATCAACAAAAAGACCACCGCGGTGCGCATCATCGCCGCGCCGGGCACCCGGGTCGGCGACACCGTCGAATTCGGCGGCCTGCTGGGCAGCGCGCCGGTCATGCCGGTGCACAGGTTCAGTTCCGAGATCTTCATCGCCCGCGGCGGCAGGATTCCGGCACCGATCCAGTCCCTTACCAACTAAGTTTTCGGATGAAAACTACGCTGTATCCATATGACATGGCACAATTTTTATTGAGGCGGGGATAGGCAAACAGAAACGGAGGGCAGCATGCGTGACGAGGAGAAACAAGCCTGGATTATTCTGGTACTGGGGATCATGGCCTTTTTAGCCAATGGGGATAACTACGCGGTGGCTCCCCTGATTCTCGATATGTCGAAAGAGCTGAATCTGAGCATTTCCGAGACCGCCTTTTCCGTCACCTCCTACATGATCTGTTTCGGGTTTTTTACCATCTTCGTCGGCCCCCTGGCGGACCGCTACGGCAAAACCCGGATCATCAACATCGCTGCCTTCGGCACCGCCATTTTCAGCATCCTGAGCGCCTTTTCCTACAACCTCACCAGCCTGATCGTGTTGCGCGCCTTCAACGGCGCCTTCGGGTCGGGGATTTTTCCGGTCTGCGTCGCCCATATCGGCGAAAGTTCGACGGACGCCCACCGGCAGCGCTCCATCGGCAAATTCTTCGGCATGATGTTTCTGGGCGGTGCGTCGGCCACGGCCATCGGCGGTCTCATCGCCCACTTCGGCTCCTGGCGAACCGTCTACTTTCTGTACGGCTTTTTTGAACTGGTCATCGCCTTCATCATGCTCAAGAGCATCGAGAAACAGCCGGGCGTTATCGAACATCTGAACTTCCGCAAGATCTACAGAAAGACCGCGCAGAACAAAGAGCTGATCAAGGTGGTTTCAACCATCTTTCTGACTGGCTTCAGCGTCTTTGGCACCTTCACCTACTCGGGGAAATTTGTCCAGGGCAATACCGGCTATGGCATTCTCGGGGTGGGCATGATCCTGTCGCTGTTCGGTATTGCAACCGTCATCGGAGCCCGCAGCGTAACCCCCCTGAGACGGCATTTCAACAACCGCTTCGTACCTTATTCGGCCCTGCTCGGCAGCTTGTGCCTGGCCACCCTGCCCGTTCTGCATTCTCCGATACTCATTGGCCTGGCCCTGTTCGGATTTGGTTTTGCCTTCATATCGGTGCATTCCACCCTGGTCACCACCGCCCAGAACCTCATGCCGTCCATGCGGGGCACGGTCATGTCCCTGGTATCCTTCAATCTCTTCGTCGGCGGCGCCGCCGGCACCTGGGCCAACGGATGGATCATGGACCATGTCGGCATGCCCATGGTGTTTTACGGCGCGGCTTTTCTGATGCTGCTTATTCTGATGATCTCTTCACGTTGGATCGATCTGGGCCTCCGGCCGGTCAAAATCATCCAGAGTATCTGACCGCCCGGCACCCCGGTCCGGCTACACGGCTTCGTCCGCCCGCCCGGGGGATAACCTCGATGCGGGCGCTGATCCGCTCCTTGAGCGCCGCGACATGGGAGATCAGGCCGATCAGCTTGCCATCCTGCTGCAAACCGGTCAGGGTCTCGAGTGCGGTGTCCAGAGCCTCTTCATCCAGCGTGCCGAAGCCTTCGTCCAGAAACAGGGAATCGACCCGGACATTCCGGCTCGCCATCTGCGACAGCCCCAGCGCCAGCGCCAGGCTGACCAGAAAACTCTCGCCACCGGACAGGTTTTTGGTGGAGCGGACTTCGCCTGCCTGATAGTTATCGATCACATTGAGTTCCAGCGGACGGCCCTCATCCCGCACCAGCAGGTAACGGTCGCTCATTTTTTGCAGTTGCCGGTTGGCGTGACCGATCATCATTTCAAAGGTCAGCCCCTGGGCAAAATTGCGGTACTTCCGGCCGTCTGCTGAACCGATCAACTGGTGCAGGTTATCCCATCGGCGGCACTCTGCCTGCTGAGCCTCGATAGCCGCCTGTCTGGCCTTTATGCGCTCTCTGGCGGCACGGTTTTCACTCAGCCTGTGGCTGAGGCCGGCGACGGTGCCCCGCAGCTCCTTCAGCGCATTCTGATACTCTGTGCACTGCCGTTCGAGCTGATCCACGGATTTGTCGGTAAGTTTCCTGGCCATCTCCGCAGCCAGGCGCGTTTCCCGATCTTTTTGTCTGGCCTGCAGCTCAATCTGGCGGTCATCCAGCTGCCTGGCTTTTGCGGACAAGGCATCCCTCTGCCCGGCGGACAGCCGGGCCGCGAGAAACTGTTCTTCATCCAGAAACCCCGCGGCTGCCAGCGCTGATGAAAAAACGGCTTCCGCATGGCGCACCTCCGGGGTTCTCCGGTAGATGCGCCTTTGCAGCGATTCAACATGGGCCTTTGCGGTGCTCCACTGCTGCCGCAGTTCAATGTACCGATCCCGGGCCTGTTTTTCGGCACTTTCCGCAGCTAAAACCGCCTTGTTGAGGCGCAGTTCCTCATCCTCGGGACATTTGTCGCCATACAGGGCTCTGCGCTCGTCACTTCCGGCGGCATACCGGGTTTTCAGGCTTTTGAGACCTTCCCGTTTTTCGGCCAGAGCCGTGGCATGGGTCTCAATGACCGCATCCAGACGCTGCATCTCACTGTCAAGAGCCGCAATCCTTTTCTCGATTTCGGCCTTTTTTCTGACCTGCGTCTGCCATGTTTGCGCTCGAGCCTGCAGATTCCGGATTGCGGATTCGGGATTGCAAAAATCGAAGGCAAAGCCAAGCAGCTGGAGTTTGTCTGCTATCGACTGCCTGCGCTCGGTAAAATCTGCACAAAGTTTTTCCAGGCCGTTCGTGACCTCCACCAGCGCTTTGCTGGCAGACTTCTCTTCATGTGCCGCGGCGGCCTCCTGTTTTTCTGCTTCCACCAGATTTTTGCCGGCCGATGCTTCCGCCTCTTCACATTTTCTGATAGCAGCTTCCTGGTCTTCGGCCCGGCGAATCATCCTGGCAAGCGCTTCGATCCTCTGTTCGGTTTCATCGGCAGCGGGAACATTGCCTTGAGCGAAGGGGTGCTCCGTCGCCCCGCACAGCGGACAGGGCCTGCCGTCTTCCAGTTTGGACCGGTGCTCTTCAAGCTCCGCTATTTTCACCAGAAAGGCCATTTCGCGAAGCAGGGTTTCCTTCTCGGTCCGGTATTCGCGCAACAGCCGCCCTCCCAGCAGCCGGTTCAGCGCATCCCTGGCTTGCTGAAGCCTGTTTGAGGCGTCGTCCAGCTGCCGGCGTCGGGCGGCGCCTTGTTTCTGGCGATCGTCGAGATGCCGCCTCGCCCGTTCCAGAGCCATCGCCGCCTGTTGCTGATCGGCCTGCCGTTGCGCGATTTCTGTCTGCCTGGACAGCAGGGCACCCAACTGTTCTTCAACACCGGCCAGTCCGCTGACCAGCCATTCATCCGGTGCGTGTTCCCGCAGATAAGCGTCAATGCCCTCCAGTGTATGCTGGGCCTCAAAGCGTTTTTGCCGTTCCCTGAGTCTCGCCTGTTTATCCGCATCGCTTTTTGCCGCAGCATTTTGGCAGTTCTCTTCTGCTTCCCGAACAGCTTTTTCCTGATCGGCCAGCTTCTGATCGAGGGAGCGCACCTTCTGGATAAGGGGCTGAGAGGCTCGCAGCGCCTGTTTGACTTCAGCGGTCCGATGCTCGGCCAGCTTCTGCGATTGTTCCTGTCTTTTGGCAGAGTCTTCCAGGGCAGGAAGGTTGCCTTGCTCCCCTGTCAGCGCTTTCTGGTCATCCGCCTGTTGTTTTCGGATGGCGGTGAGGGTGGCGTGTGCACCATCCAGCGACGCGGCGCGCAAAGCCGTGACGAGCTTGTCTCGCTCCGGCCTGAACCCATCGATGACGCTTTGCAGCCTGTTCGCTTCCTCTGCCAGGCTGACGATTTCCTGCTTCATGGCCTCCACCGCGAGCAGCCAGGCCATGGCCCTGCCAGCCTCCTCGGAGCTGGCAACAAGGTCACTTTCTTGTTTCTGTCTGGCTTCCAGTTCCTGCAGAATCTGTTTTTCCTGCTCCGGCTCCAGCAAGGCAATGCCTGCCGTTTCGACCTGGAGGGTATCCAGCTTGACCCGCTCTTCACGCTGGCGCTCATGAACACGGATGGATATACGGCTGTAAATCTCGGTGCCCGTTATCTGCTCCAGGATCGGGGCTCGCTCATCCGGTGCCGCCTGCAGGAATGCGGCGAAACCGCCCTGCGCCAGCAGCATGGATCGAGTGAACCGGTCAAAATCCATGCCGGTGGCCGCCTCGATCTGCTCGGCGACACCTCTGATTCTGGACTCAAAAATCGCGCCGGAATCGGCATCGGCGATTTCATGCTTAGGCGCCTGAAGTTCGCCATCCGGCTTCCTGCGCGCCCGGTGCTGACTCCAGTGACAGCGAAATCGCCCTGCCTCCGTCTCGAAAGTCACTTCGGCAAAGCACTCGCCGGTCTGACGGGACATGATCTCGTTGCCAGCCCTGGTGACCTTGTTGAGGCGGGGCGTCCGCCCGTAAAGGGCAAGGCAGACCGCGTCGAGGATGGTACTCTTTCCCGCGCCGGTGGGCCCGGTGATGGCGAAAATGCCGTCAGAAGCGAAAGCCGGATGCGCCAGGTCTATCTCCCATTCGCCGGCCAGGGAATTCAGATTTTTGAAACGTATCTGCAATATTCTCATCAGCAGCCCCCTCTATTCCGCCCGCACATCGTCTTGATAGAGAGACGCGAGCGTTTCCTGGTAGGCACGAAACAGCTCCGGCCGTTGCTCTTCAGGCACGTCATGCATGGCGAGGCAGCGTTCGAACACATCGTCAAGGTTCAGGTCGTCGAGGGTTTCCTCTTCGTGAATCTGCCCCAGCACCCGATCGACGATGCGGTTGTTTTTGACACGCAGAATTTCCATTCCGGTTCCGCTGATGGCGGCATCCAGACGCTGGCGCAAATCACCGATGACCTCCGTGCCATCGTAGATGATTTCGAGCCACACCGGGGACCCTGCCGCGGCCAGTTCGATAATGCGGCTTGCGATGCCTTCCCAGTCCCCCCTGACACGCTCCAGTTTCTGGAACACCGGAACGGGAAAAAGTTCGATGCCCGGTTGGGAAGTTTTGTCGGCGGGGTTGGCCGTCCTGCTTTTAAAATCGACCAGCACCACATATTTCTGCTGTTGCGCCTCCCCGAATCCCATGGGCAGCGGCGAACCGCTGTAACGCATGGTTTCGAGGCCGCTCACCATCTGTGGAACATGCAGGTGCCCCAGTGCCAGGTAATCAAAACAATCCGGAAAAATGCCGGAATTCACATGCGCCAGGGAGCCCACATAGAGTTCGCGCACGCCATCGCCGTCAACGGTCTGAGCGCCCGCGGCAAACAGATGCCCCGTGGCGACGATGGGCACCTCCGCGTATAATTCGGCGCGCCTGCCTTCGGCCCGTGCCGCGACTTCGGCGTAGTGCCGCCTTATGCCGTCGACCAGACTGCGCTCCTTGTCCTCGATGCTCTCGCCGGCTTGCGCCACGCGAATATCCCGGTCGCGAAGATAAGGCACGGCGCAGACGATCAGTTCAGGCCTGCCCTGCTTGTCGCGAAGCACAAGCACCTCGTCCTGCGGATCTTCGCCAGGGCTTCCCACCACATGCACATCGAGGGCTTTGAGCAGTTCTTTAGGGGCGGAGAGAAACGAAGGCGAATCGTGGTTGCCCGCCACAATCACCACATGGCGACAACAGGACGCCGCCACCCGGCAGAGCAGGCGATAATACAGCTGTTGGGCGCGGTTACTCGGAGCACTGGTATCAAACACGTCACCCGCCACCAGCAGCGCATCGATTCGATGCTGCTGAATCACCCGGACCAGCCAGTCCAGGAATGCTTCGAACTCCTCGTAACGCTTTCTGCCGTACAGGGTGCGCCCGATGTGCCAATCCGATGTATGAAGAAGTTTCACGAGGTTCCTCGACAATCGTCTGTGTAAAGGGGATTCAAAGCCGACCGCGGACAGAACTCGTCAAACGCGGACATCACGACAACCGGTATATTTTGCGGCGACAGGACGTTGGAATACAACAGGTATTTAATATTTGGCCAGGCGATATTGCGCGGATAGAGGCGGGGCAGTCCGAAAAACTGCAAATGAATCAATCAACAGGGTGCACTTCGTTGCGGGTCAGACCAGGTCGCATCGACATCAAGCACAAGATGGAGCGAAGCACCATGTACGCCACTCTGAAGATGCAGCTGACGATGGCGGAGCGTTTCCCCACGAGGAGGAAACGCTCCGTTTTACGCCTTTATTTCAGTTTGGAAACAATCTCTTCAAGACCCAGTGCCTCGGTCCAGGAGACCTCGACAAACTGATCGTCCTTCTTGAGCATCGGCTTGAGCGGCTCATCGTTGTAGCGCAGTTCCAGACCGAGGCGGCCCTTAAGGCACAAGGGGCGTCCCTCGGAGGGGTTTTTGGCTGCAACACCGATGGCTTTGCCGTCCTTGCGCACCAGGTCGAACTGGCAACCGGCGTCGCACCAGGTACAGGTTACCTGCTCTTTTTCCACTTCCCACATACGGGCCTTGCCGGAGAAGGAGCGGTAGGTCAGGGCGCCTACCGGGCACACGGACACGCAGCGCCCGCAGGACACGCAGAGGGATTCAGCGAGTTTGGCGTCCAGCGCCGTCGCGACCTTGGTTTTGAAGCCGCGATAGGCCAGATCGATGACGGCCCGGTCTGTCACGGCTTTGCAGGTCCGGACACACCTGGCGCACAGGATACATTTGTTCATATCCCGGTTGATGTAGGGATTGCTATCGTCGAATTCGTGGTCTTTCCTCTCGCCGCCAAAGTTGGGCTGCTTCACATCGTAACGGAAAGCATAGTCCTGCAGACGGCAATTGCCGGCCTTGTCGCAGGTCAGGCAATCCGCAGGATGATTGGCCAGCATCAGTTCGAGGATGGTCTTCCGGGCTTCGACGACAGCCGGCGACTCGGTCTCGACGACCATGCCGTTGGCGGCCTCGGCGCAACACGAGGCGACCAGAGCGCGGGCGCCCTTGACTTCGACCACGCAAATGCGGCAGCCACCGTAGTTGGGGCTGTTTTCATCGTGACACAAGGTCGGAATAAAGAAGCCGGCTCCCAACGCCGCATCCAGCAACTTGGTACCCTTGGGTACCGTGACCTCAAGGCCATTTATGGTTAAAGAAACAGTAGACAATTGTTATCTCCTTCTATCCACGCAAGATTCGATATTCTCTTCACGTTTGAGAAAATCGGCACGCTACCAGCAATACGTGCCGAATGCCGATCTTTTACGCTTTCACGATAGCGTCGAACTTGCACTTGGCCACGCAGGCACCGCACTTGACGCAGGTCTTCGGATCGATGACGTGGGCCTTTTTCTTCTCGCCGCTGATGGCGCCCACCGGACAGGCCTTGATGCACACACCGCAACCCACACACTTGTCCTCCAGGATGGTGTAGGTCAGCAGCGCCGGGCACACCCCTGCCGGACAACGCTTTTCGTTGATGTGCGCTTCGTACTCGTCGCGGAAATACTTCAGGGTGGTCAGCACCGGGTTCGGTGCCGTCTGACCCAGGGCGCACAGAGCCGAAGTCTTGATGACCCGGGCCAGGCGTTCCAGGTTGTCGATGTCTTCCGGCACGCCGTTGCCTTCGCAAATGCGTTCCAGAATCTCCAGCATGCGCTTGGTGCCTTCCCGGCAGGGGGTGCACTTGCCGCAGGATTCCATCTGGGTGAAATTGAGGAAGTACTTGGCGATGTCCAGCATGCAGCTGGTCTCGTCCATGAACACCAGACCGCCGGAACCCATGATCGCCCCGGCCTGGCCAAGGTTCTCGTAGTCGATGGACAGATCCAGCTTCTCGGTCGGCAGGCAGCCGCCGGAGGGACCGCCGCTTTGCACCGCCTTGAATTTCTTGCCGTCCTTGATGCCGCCGGCAATGTTGTACACCAGATCGCGCAAGGTAATGCCCATGGGCACTTCGCACAACCCGGTGTTGTTGATCTTGCCGGTGATACAGAACACCTTGCTGCCCTTGCTCTTTTCGGTGCCCATGCTGGCAAACCAGTCGCCACCGTTGCGGATGATATTCGGTACGTTGGCGAAGGTTTCCACGTTGTTCAGGCAGGTCGGTTTCTGCCACAGACCCTTGTGGGCCGGGAACGGCGGACGCACCCGCGGCATGCCGCGCTGGCCTTCGATGGAGTTGAGCAGCGCGGTTTCCTCGCCGCACACGAACGCTCCGGCCCCGGCCTTGATGCGCACCTTGAAGTTGAAGCCGCTGCCCATGATGTTTTCACCCATGATGCCCATCTCTTCCGCCACCTTGATGGCCATATTGAGACGGCGGATGGCCAGCGGATACTCGGCACGGCAGTAGATCACGCCTTCATTGGCACCGATGGCGTAAGCGGCGATCATCATCCCTTCCAGCACCGCGTGCGGGTCGCCTTCCAGAACGCTGCGGTCCATGAACGCCCCGGGATCGCCCTCGTCGGCGTTGCAGACGATGAATTTCTTGTCGCCCACGGCGTCATGCACGAACTGCCACTTGGTGCCGGTAGGAAAACCGCCGCCGCCGCGGCCGCGCAGTCCGGATTTCTTGATCTCGTCGATAACCGCCAGGCGCTCCATGCTCAGGGCTTTTTCAATGCCCGCGTAGCCGCCCGTGGCGATGTAGTCCTCGATGCGCTCGGGGTTGGTGCGACCCAGCCGCGAAGTGACCGAACGCACCTGCTGCGCGTAATACCCGGACTTTTCCATGACAGGAATATCCGCGTAGGGCTTGGCGCCGCCCAGGATCTGAATCTGGGCCATGTCGAGCATCGGGGTCTCGTCCACCAGGTGGCTCTTCATGAGCTGCACCACATTGTCCGGAGATACTCCGCCGTATACCACGCTGGCCTTGCCAGGCGACATCATCTCCACCACGGGCTCGGCGAAGCACATGCCGATGCAGCTGGTGAAATCGACATCCACGTCCATGCCGGTCTTTTCCACTTCGGCCTTGATGGCGTTCATGACCTTGCCCGCGCCGGCGGCAATACCGCAGGTACCCATGCCGACCACGATCCGGGCACGGTCCTGTTTCGATTTGTACTGCTCCTCGATTCCGGAGCGCATTTCCTGTAATTTGCTCATCGTACGCCGTCCCCCCTTACTGATACTGTTCCAGAATTTCTTCAAGACCGCCCGGTACCAGACGACCATGGGTATCATCGTTGATCATGATACAAGGCGCCAGGCCGCAGGCCCCGATGCAGGCCACGGACTCCAGTGTGTAGCGCAGATCTTCCGTGGTTCCGCCATTCTCGACGCCGAGAATTTCCTGCAGCCTGTCGAAAATCTTGCCGCCGCCGAGCACGTGGCAGGCGGTGCCCAGACAGACGCGGATGATGTTGCGGCCACGGGGCTTGAGGTGAAACTGGGCGTAAAAGGTCACTACGCCGAAAACCTCGCTGAAGGGAATGTTCAACTCTTTCGAAATCGTTTCGAGGACCTCCGCAGGCAGATACCCGTAGATATCCTGCGCACCCTGCAACACCGGAATCAACGCACCATCGTAATCCCGATAGTGATCCAGCAGCTCCTTCAACTTCAGATCTTGCGGCGAATCAACATGCTCGCCGGTACACTTGCAAACCGCCATGTTCTTCTCCTCTCCTGTTTTTAATTTTCCTTCAACCCAACGGCACGCAGCGTACCGTCAACCTTTCAGGCGATAGGCATTATTTCTCTCAGGACATAACGATGACACAGCAAAGAGCGGGCACCATGGCGCCCAGGCGCACAAACCCGAAAATGGCGACAATCCCTGTTGCCAACCCGGATGAGTCCGCGGTTTTTTAAATTTTTGTAGGAATTTGCGAGATCAGGGAACAAGTAATTACACTTAATTTCAGTGCCGCCAAAAAACGGCGCATGATCATTAACACAATTCATATAAATCGTCAACTACTTTGCGTTTGGCTGAGTGTCCGAAATATTAACAAGGAAGTAACCGCAAGGGTCATGGGATAATAAAGAGGTGGAGGCGTTTAAAATTAGTACGTTCCGGCAAGGCACCAGTATACGGTATGATTATCAAACAACTTCTTCACATATTTTTGTTCACGAAGTTTTAAACGTGCTTAACTGCATATACGGTGGGGATAGTGCAACGGTGAAAAAGGTCCGTTGCCGGATAAAAACCAACTCGCAGGTTATTCCCATCAGTTATACAGGTAGCCGCCGCAGCCTACAATTACGGGAGCGACGCGAAACGGCCGGGATTTACCCCGCGCCATGCCGCGCCGCTCCAGTGGCATCAATGTCGGGATTCCTGATTTTTGCGCAAAGAATAGGACAGCCAGTCGGAACCCGGCACACCCGTGGGAATGAAGGCAACCCGATCCCCCGGCATAATGATTCGATCCGGCGGATAGGCGGTATGATTGATGAACACGCCCTCGATCTTGTCGACCGGCAACCGGACTTCCCTGGCGATGTCAAGGCAATGTCGCCCCTCGGGCGGGATAAAAACCCTGGCCGTCGGTGGAAGACCCGATTGGCGCCGCAAAGTATACAGCACGCCGAACATGCGAATGGTCGTGTTTGGATCCGGGTTCATGATGTGGGACCTCCCTGTTCGTTATGTGAGCACGTCCACTTCCGGGTTTTTTTCGCCGAATTTTTCCATCAGGCGCATCATCACCTCTTGCCGCGCCAGGCCCTTGCCTTCCAGCGTTTTGATGGTCTGATAGGCTCCGAACAAAGGCGAGGGCCCGATCTCGGAGGCGAAGGTGCCGATTCCACCATTCCAGACAAGCAGGGAAAAAAGCTCATCCAGTTCGGCCACGGTAATACCAAGCGAATAGACTTTTATCAGCTCGCGCGTCGCCTGACGGAATCTCCCCGCCCCCACGCCGTTGGCCAGCGACAGCAGCAATTTCGTCTTGAGATCGATGGCCGGGGCCTCCTTGCCCCAGGTCAGGGTCCAGAAATTGACCGCGATATCCGCCAGGGTGTTATCTATTTTTTTAAAATTGAGCAGTGCCGTCGGTTTTAGAGGAACATCGCCCGTTTGAGGAAAAGGCGCTTCCCTGTTTTCCTTCCGGTAAAAATAGGCCCGATATTCCTCCCTGGAAACCTTGTCGGTAACGTGCTCGAAACCCAGGGATGCCATCGCGGAATACAAAGGAACCGGATCGAAAGTCTGCACCACGCATATCCCGTCGCCCACTTCGACCTGCCCGGCCCTTTTAAGAAATCCCGGCAAAAAGTTTCCGGTCAACTTCCTCACGTCCACAATCTCAAATTGCTCTTTTCTCTGTTCCCAGTCCTTTTGCATATGCGCTCCTTTTGTATCAGGCCCGAATCAAAACGCTGTTCAGGATCATCCGTTCCTTTCTGCCCAAGGACGATCCGCCATGTGGTTCCATCTTATCGAATCCGATGCTCATGGAAATTGACTGAACTCAATTTTTGTCAGGAAAGATAAAAAACAGGTGGGAAGGATCCGGGAACCGCCTCTTGCGGCAGTACGAAAAAGTGACCCGGAATTAATCGTGGGAAGGAAAATCCCCGGCAAAACGAAGACAGTATCCGGGCCGGACAACTACTCCACAACGCGGGTTTGTTGTACCGGCTTGTGACCGCATGACAAAAAAACGGCGCAACCTGAAACTTCAACGTTTCGAAACGACAAAGGGTTAGCCAAGAAACGGCTAACCCTTTGTTTTTTCTAGTGGTGCCCGGGACGGGGGTCGAACCCGTACAGCCATACGGCCGAGGGATTTTAAGTCCTACCCGCGCCTTTTCACTCCCCACAAACCACAATAAAAGACAACAATCCAAAAAACATTTCAACAAGTAATTTCAACACCTTGTCTCGCTTATAGTTAGGTGACGTTTTTGTGGTGTTTTGTCGTTAATAGTCATTTAACGCCAAAGTTTGTTCCAACATGGCACAGATTCGGCACAAAACCATACCCTCTTCTTTCGAACCAAAGCCAAGACAATAGACCAAAATTCCTGCCAATCAGCTCAGATCGTTTGCCCCCTCCGCGATTAGGGTCTGGCTGCTGCGATGGGCCATAAGGTAGCGGGCATCTTCGCCGTAGTTGGTGGGATAGACCTGGGGTACCGGTTGTTGCTGCAGGTCATCATCGACATTGACAAAGGTGAACAGACAGGAGTTTGACAGAGCCTTGGTGGTCTTGTCTCGACTGATGCGCTCGATGTTCGCTTCGACACAGATAAAGCTGCCTTTGGTATAGACCACACGGGTGGTGTAGTGCAGGGTGTCGCCCATGCGTACCGGGTGAAAAAAGTTGATGCGGTTGACCGCCGCGGCAATAGGGCGATTGGGGGCTATCTGCTCGGAGCAGATGGACGACAGTTCGTAGGCGCGACGGATCAGGTATCCACCGAAAATCTTTTTCGGCACGTTTTCCTGTTCCGGGTACATGCGTTCCCAGGCGTCGGCGGTCAATTTTCCCGCTAGCAGACCTTTGAAACCAGGGTCATCCTGGGCCGCATGCAGGTCGGTGAGCATCTGGAATTCCTCACGACTGGGCGGCTCGTTCAGACGCGCCTGCTGCTGCTTGTATTCCTTGCGCCGTTGTAGAGCCTTGTCGGCCCGCTGTTGCTCGATATCCTCACCATAGTCCAGGCCGGGCAGGGCAACGCTCACCGCTCCTTCGCCCATTCCCGAACGAGCGACCATGGTGAAGTAACAGGAAGCAATATGACGCACCGGGACGCCGGGTTGCTCGACACGAATGCCGATTTCCAGGGAGGAGCGGCCGACGTGGTTGATACGCGCCTTGAAGTGCACGTCCCGTGACATGTCGGTGACATGACGGATAATGATATTGTCGATAGCCGCCGTGACTACTCGAGCATCCGGGAAAAATTGGTTGACGTAGTTGAGTGCGGCCTCTTCCGCCACCTTGTCGAGAACCTCCAGCAGCAGGCCGAAGCGCATGTTGGCCTGAATCGGTACATCCAAAACCATGAAGCGCCGCTTCAAAGCCTCATCGCTGGTAAGGGAAAGAACCTTGGTGAAAGATGTTTGCAATGGACTGAGCATTATATTTTCTCCTGAAAAAGCAAGGAAGATTTGTTACCGGCAGCGCCGTACAAATCTTCCCGGAAATAGATGATGTTGAGCGGTGAGCTGGTTTCTTTCCTGATTCGGGCTAGATAATCCTCTCTTCTCTGGCCACCACCTCTTCCATGTGGTTGTTTATCTCTAAATTACCGAAAATCCTCTATAGTGGGTTTTCCCTTGGGCGATATTTTCAGCACTTTCATTTCCGGCTTGGTCAAGTCATGGGTGGGGCACATGCAAATTGAATCTGACCATTAGTATTTCACGTAGTTTAACTACACGTTATTCCAACCACTTCACCATCATGTCAAAATTGATTTTTTTTGGTTCCTTGACATCCTTGGCCGCATACCCCAAGGGGACTACCGCCATGAACTCTCCTTCCTGCTCCCCCATAAGACGTAGCACCTCATCTTTTATTAGAAACAAAATCCCAAGCCATACCGTCGCCAAACCAAGGGAGGCGGCCGCAACCAGCAGATTTTGGATCGCCGCCGCCGAACTTTGTATCTCCATTGTTTTGAAAAAATCCAGCGCCTGATCCTTTTCGACCTGGAACAGTTCGGTGCCATGTCCAATCAATTTTCCGGTATTGGCCACGACAATAACCACTGGTGCTGAATTGATGCTTCTGGCTGCCATGCGCAACAAAACTGCTGCCGCTCTTGGAAACTCTCCAGCTTTGGCGCCTACCAGGCCGACAAGTTCGTTTTTGCGCTTACCGCGAATAACGATAAATTTCCAGGACTGCTGATTGTGAGCCGAAGGCGCCTGATTGGCTGCACGCAAAATGGTCATCAGATGCTCGTCGGGAACAAGTTTATCCGTAAAAGAACGAATACTGCGACGCTGCTCAATATTCACCAATGTACTGTTCTGACCATGTGAAATACACATTAGATACTGTCTCCGGAAAAGGTATCATTATCTATTTTGATATTAATAAGGTGGGCGCATGCCTTCTCAGCCTGAGATTGAATTATCTCATCAAGCTCCAACCATATTTAAAATATTTGTAAAATAATGTTGTAATGGTTGCGCACGCCTCTAGTATAGCCCTAGCAGATTTATCTATTTAATCATTGATACTAGCATCGCTATCATCAATCTATTCTAAAGTTTCTAAATTTAATTGCCCTATCAGAAGAAGAAAGAAAGCTTAAAGTGAGGCTTTTCGTATTCTTAAAATAATTGTCCCCCTTACTTCTGAACAAAAAGGAAGGCCTTCTTTGTTTGCCAACAATCGTTTCCACCTAACGTTAAAGCCTTCGGCCTTATGGTTCCTCGCAAGCGTCACGTAAAGCTTGGCTAGAGGGTCAATATACTTTCAGCAATCCGGGATGTGTGCCTGTGATACAGCGCCCCCCTTCAGCAGTAACAATGAAAGTATTTTCGACACCGACCATACCTATCCCTTCGATGCCCTTTTTAGGTTCCAGAGCAAGCACCATCCCTTCCTGCAACGGCTCATCGAATCCCTTGGCGATGACCGGAGTCTCGTCTATTTGCAGACCGATGCCGTGGCCGAGAAAACGGGCCGGGCGGGCGCCATATCCCATGAAATTCTGAAGGAACTCGTCGCTCAGGCTGTCCATGACCTGCTTATAGATCGCCGAGGGGATGGCCCCGGGTCGAAGCTGTTCGGTGATCCGGTTCTGAATCGCCACACATTCGCGGTGAGCGGCAATCGCCTCGTCGGCAATCGGCCCGCCAAACATGTAGGTTTGGGTCTTGTCGGTATGATAACCGTCCACACCGCAGCAAATATCGACAAAAACCAAATCGCCTTTGCCCAGTTTGTGGGTGCGACTGCCAAGCAGCGGCACCGCCGGGTGTAGACCGTAACTGCCACCCGGGCCGTCGAAGTAGTTGGGATAGATCGAACTTTCGCCAAAACAAATATTGCCCAGGGCCATTTCGGTCTGGAACATACCGAACCGAGCCACACCGTGATGGCCCTCTTCGACCATCACCGGATAGAGCGCTGCTGCAAACTCCGCTTCACTCATGCCCTCCCTGAGCATGGCCGGCACCCGCTCCTCAAGAATGCGGCGATGTATCTCCCCGGAACGCTCCATAAGGTTCAGCTCGTAGTCGCTTTTGACCGCCCGTACGGCTGCCATGGCCCCATCAATGGACCGGATATCGCTAACGGGAATGTATTTCTGGAAGCGGCGCAGCATAGCCAGAGGCACCAGCTCGCACTCAAGGTGCAGGCGGGCGGGCATATTTCCGACTGTCGCAGCGACATCACGAAAGCTGTTCATGGGCTCGATGCGGGGAAACAGCGATTCATCCCTGGCCCGTTCGATACTCTTGCGTACCCAGTAGATTGCCTCGTCGCCGCGCGGAATCCATAACAGGCCGTCCTGCATGGTGCCGGTGAAATAATACTGATTAACCTTGCCGAAAATGACCGCTGCCTGCCAGTCGGGCTCGGTGCTATCCATCTGGCTTCGGAAACAGTTCAGCCGCTGCTGCAATTCGCTTAACGGAACCTGCATGATTTCTCCACTTATTATGAATGATTGCACCAGAGTCTGGTGTAACATGTTCAGATCAATTCTTGTGGCACCTGGACCTCGCAAGGAACCTTGATCTGGCACAGACCGCAGGGTGTAGCGCCGGTGCCGTAGGTTTTTGTGGCGTAAGGCGCGGTTGTCTCCAGGATGTAGCTGCAACAATCCTGCTTGTCGTGTCCCCCTCTTGTCGTGATGGCGTCGGCCGGGCAGCGATTGGCGCAGGCGCCGCAGGTCCCCTTGGCATACCAGAGGCACCAGGCGTGATGATCATCCCCGTAGACTCGCTCGGTAACCGGCAGATCGATGCGCGATACCACTGAGCCCAAGCGCACCGCTTGCCACCAGCGGGTGATCAGTGCATCGGAGAGGCTGAAGGGACCGTGCCAAGCAACGAAGGTAGCGTGTTGTTCCGACCTGTTAGTTACCAGACCAAAGTACTCCGACTGCTGGTAGCCGACATCAGGTAAACGCTCGGGCAACGCCTCAGATCGAGTATGATTGTAGACTCAACCAAGCAAATTCCTTGCAGAGCCCCTCAAATATACTGTAGTGATATTTCTTTGAGATATTTCTCCTGCAACACCTTGGCCACGCGCTTGACGATGTTACGCCGGATCTCCAGTTCCGCCGGGTGACTCGGATCCTGATGCGCTTCATTGATCTTGGTTCCGACCAGAAACGAAATGGCATCGCTGTCGCGCAACATCTGGGCCAGCCGGGCGGCGCCGTGGCCTTCTTGAGGGATGTCCCCCTGCTCCAAAAATTGCGCTACCCGGGTCAAGGTCAAAATCCCCTCCGTAATCAAATCAACCCCCTCCATGTGCGATACTGGCGGGATGCCGCAGCCATGGCTACCCAGATCCGTATGAATCTCCCGACCCAATTCGCGAGCCACAATATCGGCCGAAGTGCCTCCGCAAATCACCTTGCGCCCGGCAAATGAATCAAGGTAATTGGCATAAACGACATCGCGCTCCTGGGAAAACGGCGGGCCGGTAAGCAAAATTGTCCGCCGCGGCACCCGGAAATAGACCACCCCCACCGTGATGTCGTCCCCGGCCTGCTGGCCGGGTTCTTTCTGCAGGGCCGCTTCGAGGATCTCTTGCGAGAGGTCGCGAGCGGAAATGGCCGGATCGTCGCGCAGCATATCGAGTACAAAATCGGCGCAGCCGGACAGTCGCCAGCCGAGCTTGTACTGCTGTGAACCGAGGCCGGCCTGGGTAATGCCATCCGATATGAAAACCAGACGGTCCTGGGAACGAGGTTCAATGTGGGAAATACGCAGCTTGCGTTTCTGGTGCCGGGGTGAACAGACTTCTTTGTAGTCCGTACTCAATACTTCATCTTCGCGGATGTGCAAAAATGGCGGGTTGTCCATCTCAATGATCCGTGCGCTGCCACTTTCCCGGTAATCAAAAATGGAGAAGGTCGCATAGCTGATCTTGCGCCTCTGGCAAACCGGCAGGGCATCCATCATGATTTCCGCCGAGCGGCCGATTTCCAGGTCGCTGGCGATGAATTTCAGGGCCATGGAGGAGGTCATGGTCGACAGGATTCCGGCCTTGACCCCGTGTCCCAATCCGTCGGAGAGCACGGCGATCCTGCGGTTCTGGTCTTCGACCTTCTGCATCAGAAAAGAGTCGCCGCAGACATCCTCGCCGTGGTAGTTGCATTGACTGAATTCAATCTCGACAAACAGGTCCTGTGCCATCTTCAGTAGCCCCCTTCACTTTACTCCTTATTTTTCTTCGACTGACGGAACCAATTTGTGTGCGGTGGCATCTTCCGGAGCGAACCCTTCCACCAACGAACGTAACAGGATTTCCGTTTCCGCCATGTTTTCGCCTAACAGGCAAGCAACCTCCTGTACGGTCTTGAGGTTCTTGTGAATGACCTCCTGTGCTCGCTGGGCTATCAGTTCCCGTGGAAGTTCCGAATCGGTGACGTCGGTGATGACCCCGCCGACTACCAGACCCGGATCGATCGGAAAGATGGTCAGGTCGAAAATACGATTGTCCACATGCAGCGATTCGCGGCGCAGAGACTCTCCGCTTTTCAGCACCTCTTCGAACAGTTCGCCAAAAGGCAGTATTCTCCGCAGCGAAGCACCGGCTAGCCCCGGACAGACTTCATAAACTTCAAGCAACGACTCATCGAACAAGGTTGCAAAGCTACAGTTGCAATCGAGAATTTTCAGCTCATTGTCGGCCAGCACGATGGCGGAGGGGATGCAGTGCAACAAAGCATTGGCCTTTTTCTGCGCCTGTTCCCGCAAAAAGGATAGACACATTGATGATTCGGCATGGCCCGACAGAATAGCTTTGGCGAATTCCCCGCAGGTTTCATAACCACAGCCGCCGCAATTCAGTTCGTCGTCGCGACTTTCTTTGCCGACGCGACGTAGAGCCTGACGGATTTCCTGTTCACCATAGCTCCGAGCCGGCAGTGGCAGATCACAAATATTCTCATCGATATTGGATAAGGGCTGGCGAAGAACAGGCTCGGCCGGGATATTGGCCCGAGAGATCACTTCCTGCCATTGCTTCAGTCCGGCCTGTCCTGGAGTGGCACAGGGACCGTTGATGCAACCGCCGCGACAAGCCAGCAATTCGAGGAAGGTCGGCAGAGTCACATTCTCCGGCCGCAAATCACCCAGTACGTGCTCGATGCCGCGAAGGCCACCCACAGTGCCGTAATGGACCCGATCGCTACCACCCTGCATGCGCAAGGTGTCAATCATACCGCCTTCAATCGGGTACAAAGCGCCTTCTTGAGCACTTTCAGGCACAAAACGATCCTCCTCCCCTATCACCAGGGCAGCCGGGTTGATACGGGTTTCGCCCAACCAAGCCCTAAGGTCAGTAAAGGTGATGACCGCATCCATCAATTCCGGATGACGGTCCCCTTCGTTTTTCTTGGCCCCGCAGGGTCCGATGAAAACGACCGCGACATCAGAACCGTAATGCTGTTGGAGCATGGTACAGTGGGCCAGCAGGGGGGAAAAAACAGAAGCGATCGAATGGGCAAATTCCGGCAGATATTTTTGAACGTAGGTAACCGCCGCCGGGCAGGCGGAGGACAGAATCAATTTTTGCCGGCCCTCATTAAGCTCCCTGACCACCTTGGCAGAAACTTCCTGGGCTCCCAAAGCGGTTTCGCTGACCCCGGCAAACCCCAGTCGCCGAAGGGCGGCAATTATGTTCGCCGTGGGTATACCTGGAAACTCGCTGACATAAGAAGGAGCGAGGGAGGCAAAAACCTTCTTCGATTGCTGCAGTAGCTGCTTGACATCCGTCAGGTCATCACGCACCCGCTTGGCTCCAGCAGGACACACCCGAACACAAGTTCCGCAGGCCACACATTTCTCAGGCACGATTCTGGCTTGGCCGTCAGCTACCTTGATTGCTTTGACCGGGCAATGCCGAACGCATTTCGAACAATCCTGGCACTCATTTTCCGCCGTAAAAATCGGTGAACATTGGTAATACCCCATGACACACTCCCGTCAATACAAGCCCAGTTGCTGGTCGAGCAACTGCTCGATGGTCTCGGCTTTGACTCCACCGAACAATCGGCCGTTAATCTCGATGTTCGGCCCTTCAAAACAGCGTCCTTCACAACGGCTGCCGCGCAGGTCGATGGCGCAGTTGACCTGACGATAGTTCAGGTAGCGTTCGATGCGCTCCAGGTTCTCCTGATTGCCGCGGCTATAGCAGGAACTGCCCATGCAAATCTTGATACGATGTTCCATATTTAACCTCTATACCAAGCAAAAAGGTAACAACTCAGCCCCATTGCTGCTTACAAACTCGCTTGCCGGATGACTCGCTGACCATGACGCCAACCACAGGCTTTGCCCCCTGAAACGACTTAAGCCCGGAAACCGCTAGTGCGGTTCCGGGCTTAAGCCAGGCTGTCACCTGCAAAACAGCCACCTGCGTCACAGGCTCTCGGCCCGGCCCGAAGCCCCGTGACGGCTAACAAAAAAATGTAATTATCAGAACGTCACAATCACCGCAAAAATCAAACAGCTATACCGCGCTTCATTTATTAACGAGCCCCATTTGCCTGAAGGCTTCGTTCATGGCGGCGTTCCAGATGTTTACGTCAAATTTTTCTGACAGCGGCACAAGAAAGTGACTAGCGTTATTATTAATTATGTAAGACACGAGATCAGAGAACGACATTTGCAGTACCTGTGAATTTGAAGGCCAAGTCCTTGCTAAAAACTCTCTGGAAAGTCCAATGTTTGGATGCAAAATATCTCCAAGTAGGAGAGGAAAGGGAGGAGTAACCCCCCCACTTGGAATTACATAGGTAGGATAAAACTAGACTAGCTTTTACGTGTGTGGGGGTTACTCAACTATTTGAGCAGTTGTAAATGCCATATCTAGGGAAAACAAAAAAGTTTCTATCTACACCGCAACTTCTTGACCAACAAACTATTCAATACATGATTCAATATTCCTACAAAAAACAAACTCAACAATTTACTGTTAGAGCATTTTGCCTTCGCTATGAACAACCATGTAACTTGAAAGCTCATGACTCGACCTGCACACCTCTAGAAAAAGTTAAAACAAACTTTCTAAAGCCTTAACCGCTAGTCAAAAAAGATCCAAGTGGGGAGAGAGGAGGTCCCCCCACTTGGGATTCCAAGGAGGTAAAGACTAGCTTTTCATGTGCGGAGGCTACTCAACTACTTGATAATTCTAAAAGCTATATCTAGGTCGAACAAAACGGTTCTTGCTGCACTGCAACTACTTGGTTTACAAACTATTCAATACAGAACCAAATACCTTCGCAAACAACAAACTTAAAACAAATTTGGTTGGTTGACCAACACACTATCAGGCCCTGCTTTCCCGAGTCAACCTATTTTTTCAATCGGCATGCAAAAATGTCCCTTTTTGACCTTATTTGTTAATTGCCATCCAAAACCTCCCCACCTTCGAGGGCAATCATCGACCCAAATTGATCCACCTCAGCACTTGTTACCTTCTCCCAGCAAATCGGTCCATTTTTGTGTTAAGTCCCAAGACCGGATTTGACAAGGAGGAAGAACATGGCGAAGAAACGTTACCGTCCCAAAGAGATCATTTCCAAACTGCGTGAAGAAGACATTTTGATCGGTCAAGGTCAGACCGTGGCTCAAGCAATCAAAGCAATCGGAGTGAGTGAAGTGCCTTATTACCGCTGGCGCAAAGAGTATGGCGGGATGAGCACTTTGATACTGCAGGAAGCAGCCAAGGGAAACTTCTAAGTCCTGAGCGTCGCCGGGCCTGCGTGAATGCCGTTCAGGAAAGATTACGTATCTCGGAGCGGCGGGCATGTCGCGTCTTAGGCCAACAACCGATCCGTACAGAGACGACCACCCCAGCCACGAGAAGACGAAGGCTCGCTGACAGCAGCCATTATTGAATTGGCCAGTCAATATGGCAGCTATGGCTATCGGCGTATTACCGCCCTCATTCAACATGGCGGATAGACGGTCAACCACAAGCGGGTAGAACGGATCTGGCGACGGGAGGGACTAAAGGTCCCACAGAAACAACCAAAACGAGGCCGACTCTGGCTCAATGACGGGTCCTGTATTCGCAAGCGACCCGAATATCGAAATCATGTCTGGGCCTATGACTTTGTCCAGGATCGAACGCACGATGGCAAAGTCTTCCGGATGCTGACCGTGATTGACGAATACAGCCGGGAGTACCTGGCCATGCGGGTTGATCAAAACTTAACTCGAACGATGTGGTGGAGACAGTGTCTGACCTGTTTCTGCATCAAGGGACGCCTGGCTACATCCGGCCTGATAATGGCGCAGAATTTACGGCAAAGCTGGTCAGGGGCTGGTTGGAGCGTCTCGGGGCCAAGACGTTATTCATTGAGCCAGGCAGCCCTTGGGAGAACGGTTACAATGAATCCTTCAACGGTAAACTGAGGGATGAGTTGCTCAATGGGGAGATTTTCTATACCCTCAAGGAGGACAAGATTCTGATTGAACAGTGGCGATGACATTACAACACAATCCGTCCACACAGTTCGCTCGGCTACCGTCCACCAGTACCCGAAACAATAATGCCGCTGCCTATTCAAGCAGCGGCATTGGAAACCGACAGGGTTGCGCTACACTAACATTCGAAGTAGACCTATCAGGTGGGGCAGGTCACTCCATAACTTGGAGGACCCGTTTAAAAAGGGAAATGCCTTCGATTTTTAGGAATGCCCTATCGGTTCCCATACGACGGTTCTATCCGCCAACGAGGATAATGCCGGTTATTAATGACGAATTCCCTTTTATCGCAGCATCCTCCCAAACATGAAACCCTACGGGACGTTAGAAATCTATGCGTTGTTTACTGTCGAAAAGATTGGCAAAAAAAGAAAATGGAACTTTTCCATAAACAGGTCAGGAATCATGCGGGACCTGACACGTAAGCACTAATTTTGCCAATAGGGTGATCACTCATCTGCCTCAACAAAGTAAGGGTAGTGACCATGCCTCCCCCAAACACAAAGTATCCTTTCTGAAGGAGAAGGCATGGCCACCGAAGTGGGGTGGTTTCCAAGAAATCCGATTTACCAGAACATCCTGTAACTCAAAGAATGAGAACCAATCCTGCAAGCCGGCGGTCTACCTCCGGCAGAAAATCTGCACAATCCGCCTCACTCATCAAACGCTCGGCACGTAAAATCGATCGACTGGCAGCCTGCTGCAATACCCCACCTACCTATCCACAAGCCTTTTTCAGCATTTATATGCCTTCGCAAGAATACCGCCTCTAAGATTTGGCAAACCCTGCTCCGGATCGAGATTCCAGTCATCATCACTTAATACCATGGCATCATTATGCAGCATGGCTCCACTAAATCCAGTCTCAGGCCCCCCTTCCTGTTCAGGGCACCACCGTCCATGGGGTATTCTTATCGTACCTTCCGGCTGCGCACCATCATGCTTGAGGAGCAACTTCAACCTCCCATGAGTTGTCTCAACCCAGATCCATTCGCCGGAGGGAAGTCCAAGGGACTGCGCAGTTTTTGGATGAAGCAAGGCAACAGGATCGGGCTCTGCGTCTCTAAGTATCCCAGGCTGGTGATAACACGATTGAAAGTTTGAATCTTCACGCAGACCAGCAAAAAGGATTAAAGGATATTCCTTCGCAAGTTCCGGATCACTTATTTCAGTCTGCAGCGGCTCATGGTAGTACGGCAATGGATCATAACCAAGCTTTTCAAATACACTTGAATACAGCTCAACTTTTCCTGATGGAGTCGCTACGCCTACCCCCTCCGGTCCAAAGTAATCAGGCAGCTTAGACATATAGGTGTATTGTTTCTGGTACTCTTCCCACTCCATACCAGTCGGGCTTATCCTATAGTTGATCAATTCAAGCCGGTCCTTCCATGGGAAATGCTCTTCAAGGCCCATCCTGACGGCCAGCTCTCGGATGAAGTAATACTCATCCTTGGCTTCGCCAGCCGGTTCGACAACTTGCTGGGAAGTATTGCCGAAAGGAATGCCCTCCCAATTCGGCTGGACAACAGGCCTCTCCAGCCAGTGGTCACCAGGGAGAACATAATCGGCAAGCTGCGCTGTAGGCGTCATGAACTGATCATAACAAACAACCAAATCCTGATTCATGAGGCCCTTAAGTGCGTTTTGCTGATTTGCATAGCCCATCAGCGCATTGCTGGCGAGCGCAAAAAAGGCCTTTACAGGATACGGTTTTTCGGTAGCCATAGCCGTAAAAAGAGCAGTCGGGTTGGCCATAAACGCGCCCATATTATGGAAATATTTCACCCCATACACTCTTTCTGACGGCTCTTCCAACGCGCTCATCCCCGTGTATGTAAGGAACGGGTACGTCTCTGTACCGAGCTGAAGTTTTTTCTTTTCTTCAGGCAGTGCTTCGTGCATCTGAATTTTGGAAATGGGCACCAGATCCGAATGAGGGGCCCCCAAAATCTCCGCTCCATTCACAAAGCTGCCGACAATTGCCCTTAAAATACATTGGGCGCGGATCGCCGAACAACTATTTTTCTGCATATCAGTTGAAACAGCCCAAGGTATGGATGCGGGACTCTCAGTTGCGAACATAACAGCCGCTTTCCTGATTTCTCCAGCATCGCATCCGGTTATTTCCGCAACTTTGTCTAAAGGATATTCCTGAACCCGTTCTTTAAGCTCTTCAAACCCAACACACCAGTTTTCAACAAACTCTTTGTCGTACAACTGTTCATTGATGATAACGTTAATCATCCCGAGAAATAGAGCTGCATCTGTTCCATACCGAAGAGGAAGCCAAATATCCGCCATCTCTGCGACCTTGGTTCTGCGCGGATCAAGCACAATAAGCTTGCAGCCTCTTTTTAAAGCAGCCTTAAGGTCATTGAACTGGGAGACCCAATTATGATTACTGAGATTTTTACCAATGAACAAAAGGCAATTAGAGTCGGCAAAACTCGCAAAAGAGTAACTTCCATGAGTTACTCTATGAACTCCGGCTGTATTCCCGATACACATATACATGGCGGCAGTCCAGTTCGGGCTACCCAAGAGATTCATGAATCTCCGGAGCGTTCCATATTCGCTTTGCTGATTAATCTCAGTCTGGCTTACACCAAGGGACTCCGGACCGTATTTCGCTATAATCTTTTTCAACTTTTCGGCAATTTCATCCAATGCCTGGTCCCAACTGATTCGCTCCCACCTTTGCTCTCCCCTCTTACTACCCACGTTTTTCAGAGGATAGAGCACACGATCCTTATGAGTCCTGATCGTGTCCGCATTCACCGACTTCATACAAATACTATTGGGGGGAGTTGTCGGGTGAGGCTCTGAGATACTCTTTGTTTGGATCTTACCGTCAGCCTTCACTTCAGCCTCTACAACACAATTAATGTCGCAGGACTGACAGACAACGTGCTTCTTGCTAGCCATTTTGTACCTCCTAGTGCTTAGCGGGTCAACAGGACTACCCTCCGACCCAAGTACCTTTTTGTTGAGTTAAAAAAATAATTGACTTCTCTTCCCAAGAGCCCAAGAACGACAGTCTAACGACAGCAGACTCCCGCCCGGACTCAACGTTACGCTGCCTAAACAAACGTTAGAAAACCCAGATAAAGCGAGCCCAACCGGCATTTGTTTTAGTCGTATTTCTTCCCGAAACGCCTTTTTCATACGACAGCGCAAGAGTCAGTCTGTCGCTTAACGTGAAGTGGTTACCAATCCCCACAGCAAGCTCATCCTGGCTGGAAATAGAATCGCCGGTATTCTTATTCTTTCCAGACTCGGTTGTCTGGTAATCAACCTTAATGTAAGGCTCTATGAGGTCCTGAAACTTGTAAGCAAAAACAGTATTAACGTAAAAGGTGTCTCCTTGCTCAATGTGAGTACCGCCTACCTTGCTGTCCCCCTTAAGCTGGTAACCTACGGAACCGTCAAAAGTGAAAGCACCTACGTGGTAGTTTGTCAGATAGGTAAGGCTGTGGTTCCAGGAATTCGAAGACAGCTCATCGCTACCGGTAGGCATGAACAGAAAGTATTCAAGGACGCTTGTCCAGTTACCCGTTCTATACGCAGCGGCACCACCGACCATTGTATCCAGCAGCCCAGTTTCGCTATTATCGTCTTTAGTCAGCACCCTTCCGAGACCAACTACACCCTCGGTAAGAAAGCTCCAGTTATCCAATCCTTCGACCGTCCATACGTGTATGTAGCGGTTAAGGTTTAGAAACACGCTCCGAGTACCACTGTCACCATCCCAAGCTTTTCCCTCTTCCCTATAGGTGTTATAGGAAACATACAAATCGAGGCCACCAGCCGGAACTTCCTTCCCTATCGGAAGCTGAAAATCGTGAGGTTGAATGAAACTATAGGGAATCAGTCCAGCACGAGCAGTGTCCACATTACCGACAAGACTTAGACCGCACAGCGCCACTACTACAAACAGAAAGCTTTTCAAAGTTTTCACAGCCATTTGATAACCCACTCCATTTCTTGAATTGACCTTCCATCAATTACCAACCAGACAAACAAGAAAGTTTCATATCCTTCTAAGCACTCCAGAAACCCTCCGGCAGCCTGTCAGCGACAACCAGTTCTGCCATCCCTTTATCTTCTCGCCGCCACCTCCTTCCTTCCGCATCCGCCGCGAACCAGCCAAACCCACAAAATTGCCCGCTTTCAGCAGGCGCGCTTTCTTGTTATTTATCGGGACACAACCTCTAGGCTTAGCTGGCCAACCGTTTGGTTGGATAACCAACTTTGGTTGGATAACTAACAAACTATCAGGTGTTACTTTTCCGTGTCAACCTTTATCTGCAACACTGTTTGACGTGAGACCTTATGGGACAAAAAATGGCGACAGCAGATCAATGGGGCGAGCATGGCGTTCGTTCCCTTGGATTTTGCGCCGGAAGAGGGGTTTCAATTCGACTGGAGCTATGAACCGGTCGAGCTGAGAGGTGGAAAGGTCCAGATCAAGGTCGCCAGTTCCGCTGTTGTCATAGTCGCAAGTTTTTTGCCTAGCTTATTTGTGTGAGAGATTGGGGATGGTTCTAGATGCCCACGTTCAGGCTTTCTCGTTCTACAGAAGGGCTTGCTGCAAGAGGGCCTAGGACAAACTAAAAACGGTGGTGAGCAAGGTGCTAATAGTTAAAGAGCGTATCTTCAAACGGTGTTCTCTGACCCCGGCCTCCCACTTCCTGTTCAAGCCGACCACCAGCACCCCGACCGCTGGTTAGGGAAAAGGTAGGCTGAACAAACGCCAAGAACTTTACAAGTTAGCCCCGCAAAGGAACTCTGGTAGCTGGCCCTGTCAAACTCGCAACTGGGGAACAATCGGAACTGTACGGTTACCCCCTTAACCAAAAAGGCCACCCGAAGGCGACCTTTGCAATAAGACTGCGTAATCAACAGGAGGTCGAGTAGCCCGAAGGAACCTCCCCCTCAGGCCCTCACAGAACCGGACGTGAAACTCTCGCTTCATCCGGCTCTTCTTATCCATCGCCTTATGAGAACAAATATTCCCAATGTACAAACAACCGCGGGGAAGACTTTCTGCAGCGCTTGAGCCATGCCCATGAGCGCTGCTTTCTCCTTCGCAAGGTCTTGTACTTCTTCCTTGCCCAGCGTCCTAGTCTCAGATCCAGTCTAACCAGAAACCGTCGCAGCGGTTCTGGGTAGAAGGTTCCATAGTATCCCACCCATCCTCGTACCATTGGATTGAGGAGGGCAGCCAACTCTTGAAGAGTTAAGCTCGTTCTACGGTGGATTTTGAGGTCTCGGACTGCTTGGTTCATCCGTTTCAGTGCCTTTCGGCTCACTGCTGGATTGAAACCCGTAAAAAGGTTCCCGCGCCTGTCCTGTACGGTTCGTCCATGAAAGCTGAATCCGAGGAAATCAAAGCGGGTATGGGCATACTTTGCCCTTCGCTTCCCATCCTTGCAGTAGACCAGTTTCGTCTTTGCCGGGTGTAGCTCCAGCCTGCAATCGGACAGTCTTTCTCGTAGCGCTTCTAAGAGCGCCTCAGCCTCCTTCTGACTTCGACAGTGGCAGAGCACATCATCCGCGTACCGCTCAAACGGTATGGCCGGATGATTCCGCTGCATCCAGTGATCAAAGGCATAGTGCAGGTAGAGATTCGCCAGCAGTGGGCTGATGACACCACCCTGCGGAGTTCCGCAGTTCCGTGTTCCTATCGTTCCATCTGCCAGCTCAACTTCACTCTCCAACCAGCGTTGGATGTAGAGTTGGATCCATTTCTCCGGTACGTGCTTTTCTACCGCACGCATCATCAGTTCATGGTCAATGGTGTCAAAGAAGGCCCTGATATCCAAGTCGATCGCCCAGTCATGGTTCCAGCAGTTACGACGCGCTTGCGCGACCGCCTGCTTTGCACTTCGCTTTGGACGATAACCATAGGATGAGGGGTGAAATACTCGCTCCAACCTCGGTTCGAGTATCATCTTGACGACCATCTGAGCGGTCCGATCGGCCACAGTCGGTATGCCCAGGGGGCGGAAATTTCCTTCCCCTTTGGGTATTAAGACCTGCCGTACCGGTTGAGGATAATAACTCCCCGAACTCATCCGATTCCACAAGGTATAGAGATTATCGCCCAAGCAGCTCCGGTAAGCCTCTATGCTCTTCTCATCCACGCCCGGTGCGCCTTTATTGGCGGCCACGCGTTTCCAAGCTTCCCAGACAACCCGCTTGGGTATCTCAAAGGGTTTGGCTTTGGGCAAAGGATCCTCCCGCTTCACGATTGTCGCATCCCCAAAAACCGGATAAGGTCATGCCTTTGCTCCACAGTCATTACAACTCCTTCATCGCTACTACGCATGACTCCGCCACTGTGCTCCGCATTGGTACTCAGGCTCTTGCGGGTTCTCCGCTTGAACCGCTCCCTTAGCATCGGAACGACAGCTTCCCAAGTTCCACTCCAGTGCCTGAAATAAGGTCACGCCACCTCTATGCTGATGCCGCCAGACCAAAACTCAGGTCGCCGTCTGACTTGTCCTGGGGTGTTGTCGAGACCCCGGTTTTGACATCGTTTACAATTATCGACACTTCCTGGATGGTTCACTTGCGTTCGTCTCCGTATTTCATACCTGACAGTTTTTTTCCTCCTGCCTTTTCCCATGACGCTCACCACGGTCGCTCTTTAGGCCGCAGCTCAGGGTGGTTTGGTGTCTCCTCCTGATAGACGACACCGAGGGGCCTATCCCTCATCACTGGTGCAGCATGGCTAAGCCAAATCCTGCGGCTTCACCTTCTTGGCACACCAACAACTACCTTGACAACACCGCTCAATTTTTCAAAAAAGGCTTAAACAAAAACTGGGAATAATTTGGTGTCTAATTTTCCATACCGAAAAAATCACCCAAGATACCCCTCGTCGAGTCTAAAAACTGCCTTGTTAACAAAAAGAAGTAACGTCGTGTCTCAGAAGCCTTTTTACCGAAGTAACTAAAAACTGCTACTTAGACGTCTAATGTCTACCCTTTTAGACCTGTTCCTTCGGTCTAAAAACTTCCTTTTTAGCTCCCCCCTCTATCAGTAAAGCCACCTCGCGCATAAAAGATTTCCCTCACGCCCTAAAGAAACAAACTCCTCCCTATGAAACGTGGAGTATGTCAGGCTGCAAAGCTCTCTCTTTTAAGGCCACCGATAAATAGAGAGCTCCGGCGGTTATTTTGCTTCTAGACATTTTTTTGGCGCCAATTTTCCCAACGAATCGTGAGGTCTGATTTCGTTATATTCTATGATCCAGTTGTCGGCTCCTTCTCGCCCCCCTTATGGTCGATGAAAGACATATGAATCGGGGGCATCGTTACGACAGGTCCGATAATCGGTTTGATAAATGAATCTTGAGTCACTGGCCGGGCATAAAGAACCCTAGTTCGACATCGTAATCTTCGGCCTAGATGGCAAGTTTCAGCTAAATAAACTCCGACGCAACTTTGCCGGACAACCTCGCCAGACAGCTATCCGGTCCAGCGTGCGGATAACGCGTTGGGCAGGATAATTTAAATCTATATCAATAGTAGGTGCCTCGCGATTGAAGTCATCCAGCACGTTGAATGTTCTGAATCGCTGGCCACACCAAAGAACATCGCTCATAAAGTCGATGTACCAGCACTGGATAACCGAGGCTAGTACCGGCAAGGGTTCCGGGTTGCGGTTCGTCAACCTCTTTATGCCCATGCGGAAAAATTCAGTTCCAAATGGCAATAAACACTGTAGACACGCTTGTGGTTCCAGCTATTGCCACGCCAACGGGTGAGTTCAAAGAGTTTATTGAAGATATAGCGAGGATATTTTTCGGCAAGTTCCTGTAGCAGGTAAATCACAGGCTGGTCCTTTTTGGGGCCGGTCGATAAACATAAACAGATCGACTCAAGGAAAGCGCCCGACAAGCTGCTCGTTAGCTTAAAGCGCGTTCCTAACGAAGGTAAATGATCAGGAAGCGTTTTTCTATCGGCGTTAAAGTTTTTTTCCGATGACATAATTGAACGTACTGGTTTCGAGGCTGAGAGCGACAAACATCTGCCTTAGTTTGTGATTCTCCTCCCCAGGACCTTTGAGGCGCCTGATGTTGGAGGCCTCCATGTCGCCATATTTTAATTTCCAGTTGTAGTAGGTAGCATCCGAGATGCCATGTTCGCGGCAAATACCTTTGACAATACGCCCGACTTTGATCTCTTTGAGCATTTCAAGGATCTGCATTTGTCTAAATCAAGATTTCCGCACCTATAAGCCCTCCCTTAAATCGTTGAGTATGCGGGAAAACTCTATAAATTGATGGCCCTACCTTAGGGGATGGTTACAGAATCACCTAAACAACAAGTCAATCCAAAATACTTGTCCAGACCTCAATCTTCCAGCCATAAATTCACCAATGTCAACGACAACTGAGACGTAGTTTATATATGTTTTGAATAATATTGTTATCACGATAGGTTTCGGTGTTTTTTTATTATCCACTTGCTTGACTAGTATAACAACCTACTACTCAACAAATAGGTGCGTCAGGACTAACGAGATGGAATATACATGAACTATTCACAAAATCTTTTCCACAGCAACCGGACTACTTGCTTTGTTTTCGGACTGACCATATGACAATTTCTAGGCCTAGAGACTTCGATTTGGCCTTAAGCACAAAGCACTCATCTATAATTTAAATATTATTCTGTACGGCCTAAACTATTTATTCTTACCTTCTGAAAAGTAGGATATATGAGTTTTACAATAAAAATAGTGGAGGTGACAAAATGAACTGTTGTCCAAGTCTTAGCGATGAGAAGTATTTAGAGGCAATAGAATCGATACAAAAGCAGGGATTAAGCGTTACAGCAGCGGCAATTAAAAACTACTTGGCGGGGGACACAAAAAGAATCAACCACTTCCTTAAGGAGCGGGACCGATTATCTCACCTTCTGGAGATCGCAACGTTAAAGGATGAAGTGAACGCGGCACGGGCGGAAGTACAAAGACTACAGGAAGAGCTAAACCGTAAGCGGAGGCCACTTGCTTTAAGGAAGGACATCAGGCCGATCGAACAAGGCTTGGTTCGGTGTCTAATAGAGGCCGCCAGACAATTTTCAGCCAATCAGGCCAAAGACCTTTCTCAAGTGCGCCAACAACCGCTGCCGCACCAATTGCTAATTTTCTTGCAGCAGGTCCTGCAGCAACTACAAGAAGAGCAATCCAATGATGTGCAAGGGCACAACCGACAGACTACAGGCACAGAAAAACATAGGCCAATACCTCCACAGGTTAAAGATTCAAAATCGCTGTCTCAAGGAAAACCTGCAAAACGAAACAAGAGCCAAAGGAAGCGAAAAAAGCGTCGAAAAAACAAAAAGTAAACTGTAAACACCTTATAGCTTGCGCTTCCAACGCAGAATCTGTGGGTGGGTGGTGGTGAAAATTAAAGCAGTGCCTTTCCTGGATAGATACGATGCTTTTTGCGAAAACTATCAAATCCAAACGGGAGAAAGACAATGCAGATCAAGACTCTACCGAACAAAATCGAACGGTTTAAGTTGTTCGTTTATGTAATCAACTGTATCCCGTTGGTTGCCTGGGTGAAAGCAGTGATTATCGATATTGGGCCGCATCGCAATAGTCGGATGGTTGAATTCATACCCTTTAGCAAATCGGGATGAATGTGGACTTTTGTTTACAGAACGCCTTGAGCAATTTGCGCTTTCTTGCAGGGAGCAATGATCGTCATTCCGAGGGGGGGGGACATATGATTTTTGGATCATTGAGTTATCTTCGCTTTTATGGACACCCCGCATATCCTAACGAGAACGTGAGGTATATTTCTGAGCAATCATCTAAAATACGAACCAGACATTATACTCGAGGCTGTTCGTCAGGTTATTGAAGATGGTCTCGGCCTTCGTCAGGCTGAATGAAACCCAAGGATTACCTACAGGGCTTTGAAGGGCTAAATTTAGAAGCAACAGGTCCAACAAGATGCTGCCTTTACTGGCCGAACTAATCCACCGTCGCCCGAAGCAGTGTCAAAGTTGTTGAATGAACGCCTTCAGCGGGAGCGCGTCATTCTTAAAAAACCTTTGGCCATCTTCTCTACGGACCCTCATCGATATTCGGGATCATAACCGAGCACCGCTCCCAATTTGCAGTGAAGGAAAAATCCCGTGTGCCTGAAGGGTCTCGCTGCGGATTGATATATAACTGCTTTTTTTGAAAGGGATCGAACCGACGGCGCGGGATGCATCGGCCATGGTTTTGCGAGCAAGAACCCATGTGAGGGAACCATTCGTCCAATGGCTACAAAGCCCAGACGACTGAAGAGGGGCAATTTTTCAAAAAGACCGCTTAGGTAATGGTCAATGTCCGCTATTGTGAAGTCGAGACATGATTTTCCATCAAACACCTCATGATTTAAACTCCAATTTAAACCATCAAAAATATTTGATGATGCTGAACTTGTAAGGTCCTGCATTTACACTGTTTTTTTAAATTAGAAAAATATTTTTTCTAAAACGAAAATTTTTTTGTATGAATCGAGATAATATTTCAACTTCCTTTCAAAATATTCTCCACCGTAGGCCAAACTCCCGCCTTGCCCCCACCATTCATGAAAAACCCAAAAAGACCGGAAAATAAATAATCTTTATTTCGCAGGGACTTACAAGACCACAACTGAAACACAAACAATATCTACGAATGTTGGCACCGGTATTGCTATTCACGTTGTTCATATTAACAATCATACGAACATATAGTTTTCGTAAGTTCCACAAGATACTTATTTCTATCATTCATATACTAGGTTTTTATTGATTTAATTTTGTTTTTTGGCACCATTATATAAACAGAGTTTTCGATGTGCATAAACGGTATTCGCACATAACTTAATCACTAAGGCAACAAGGAGATATTTTATGAACTTGTCAAATAACTCGGTCGGCACAAACACTAGACTCATACCTGTTACAAAGTGGAATGATTATCATCCTTGGCCTCCGATCGGTGGACTTCGTCATTTAATTTTCAATGAGAAGGAGAATGGCTTTTCGAATTGTGTTTCAAGGGTTGGAAGAACGGTATTAATCGATGAGGATCGGTTTTTTGAATGGGTGAGAAAACAACAAGAACCATCCACTCCGGAAAAACTGTGATCATGAGGCACTATTCTATCAGGGGAGTGCAAGTCACACCTGCTATCCATCTTCGTAAAGTTGCGTAAGGTTTTCTACCAGAATCATGGTCTAAACTTATGTTCTGACTTACGACTATAACGACAGCACAAAAAATACAAATATCTAAGAAGAAAGACTCGACAAACATCTTGCCGAGTCTTTCTTCTTAACGGAGGAAAAATGGCTCAAATTCGCATGAACAACGGTAAAAAGGGAAACACCTTTACGGCCCGTGTCAGAATTAAAAACAAGGAGATAACCAGGACCTTTAAAAGGAAAACCGACGCTAAAAAATGGGCCCAAAAACAGGAGGACCAGTTCGATCTTGGACGTTTCCCGAACAATGAAGCGCAAAAACGTTCCGTAGCTGACTTATTCAAGCACTACCTCAAGTCTATGGAAAGAGAGAAACCTAAAGGCTATAAAAAGCTTAAAGAACATTTGAACTGGTGGCAGACTCACTTAGGAACACTCAAACTCTTTGAGGTGGAAGCCGTCAATATATGTCTTGCAAGGGAAGAGTTGCTTAACGAAACAACATATCGTGGGAAACTACGATCTCCCTCAACAGCGAACAGATATATGTCCTCACTGCGAATGGCATTTCAATTCGGGGTACAACGCCTAGGCTGGCTACCATTTAATATTGTTAAACAGATAGCACAACTCGCAGAACCAGATACACCAGGCAGATTTCTGGACAGAAAAGTTGAATTGCCGTTGTTAGCGGAGGCCTGTGGAAAAAGCCGCAATAAGCGTCTACTCCCCCTGTTCATGCTCGCCATTGGATTAGGGTTGCGAAGGAATTCTCTAGTGGGGCTCCATGAAAGCGAAGTCAACCTCAGCGAACGAACAGTTCAAATCCCTCGCTCGCGGATGAAAAGGGATAACATGATTACCTTGACCGTGTCTGATGAACTGTTCCCCTACTTGGAATGGTTGTATGAGCATAGAAACCTATCCACAGGATTGTTATTCCCGGGATCAAAAAATCCCTCAAAGCCTATGGACTTCGAAAATGCTTGGAAAAATGCGTTAAAAAGAGCAGGGATTGAGAATTATAGATTTCATGACAACCGCCATTCCGCGGGGTCTTACTTCACCGAAAGCGGATGTACCCTTGCCGAAGTTGCGGCACTCCTTGGGCAGAAGACACTTGTAATGGCTCTCAGATATTCCCATATCAGTGACGAACATAAAGCAAAAAAGGCCCCAGAAATGTCCAAAGCTTGTCTCGCGAAGACTGCGGCGGCAGTTAGATCTCACTTGAAGCCACTCCAATCTGACTCTTAGCAGGGGGGATTTTCTCAATCACCGCGGTAAGTTTTTAGTGCTCGAGTAAACAAACTTGCTGTGATTTGTTGTAAAGAGTTGTAGCTGAATGGCACAGAATAGGCACAAAACTTAAATTTAACAATTTAAAGACAAGCAAGGGGTTAGCCAATCATTGGCTAACCCCTTGCTTTTATTATGGTACCCGGGACGAGAATCGAACTCGTACAGGATTACTCCCGAGGGATTTTAAGTCCCTTGCGTCTGCCAGTTCCGCCACCCGGGCATGGAAAACGCAGCCATACTAGTGGATTCACCTGTCAGCGTCAACTCAAAAGGCGCTCTCTATAAAACGGACGCAACGAAGTTAAATTGCGGCATTTCCGGCAGCAGGCGATGTTTGACGGCCAGATGAAAATAGCGTTCAAGGCCCTGCCGGTGCCAGTCGGTAAATTCGTAGGACATGGCTTGCCAGTAGTTTGCAAGTTGCGCGATGCCGAGCCAGGAGGACTCTGCGCTTTGGCGTGAGAGATGATGAAGGTCGGACAGGGCGCGGTCCAGGGAAACATGTAACTGCCGCTGGAACTGCCTTAATTCCAAAGCTTTGCGCCGCATGGCATCGCGATGTACGATCCACAGGGCGAACACGAAAGGCAGACCGGTGTGACGCCACCAGAGTTCACCGAGGTCGTGGACATAAGCAGCGCCGGACCGCATGGCGGCCTTGAGAGCCCGATCCCCGATGAGAAGTCCCGAGCCTCCGGCGGCAATAATTTCCTCCACCGGCTGTCGGCAGTCGGTCATCTCACGCAATGGAAACCCGTAAAATTCCAGGCAGAGCAGTCTCAGAAGATTGATGGAGGTGGCCGATTCGCCGGTCAGGGCAACGGGAACTCCGGCGAGTTTGTCAAAAGGGCTGGAAGAAAAAAGCAGCACACTGCGCACCGGCCCGCAGGCGCTGATGGAGAGATCCGGCAAAAGGCCGTAGCGGCGCCAGTGCCTTCCGTACTCGAAGGAGGACGAGGGGCTCAGATCGATGCGGCCATCGGCCAGCAGGGCATTGAGTTGCGCCGGCACCCCGGGGCGAATGACCCCCTGAAAGCCGGCAGCCTCCAGATGGTGGAAAAAGGGGACGCAGTTGGCATAGGCAATGTGCCCGACGCGCAGACTCATGGCCGGCCGCTATCGAGCAGCGAGGCCGCTTCATTGTGGAAGGTGTCGACGAAACGCACGCCCTCCCGTTCAAGCAGTTGGCCGGTAACCTTGTAATAACCTGTTACGGCCTTGTGCAGATCGGTCATGGCGGCCGCCTGCTCGGTCTGGGCCAGGGCATGGTCCTCCTCCCCTTCCAGAACCTGGCGCGTGGTCGCCAGCCCCACCTCCCTGCGCTTGAGCAGGGTACGCAGCTTTTCCTCGGCGAATGCCAGCTGGCTGCTTGTGACATCGATTTTCTTGCGGCTCACCTCCAGCAGGCGGATGGCGGCCCGGACCTCGGTGCGGACACGGTTTTTCAGCTGTGTGAGCTGCGCCTGGCGGCCCTTGCGTTCAAACTCACTGCGCCGGTATTCGTGACGGGCTTCGCGGTTGCCAAGGGGATAGGAAAGGGTCAAGCCTATTTCCCAGTTGCGAAAATCGTCCGAGCCGATATCCCGGAGATTGTCGCTGTAATCCTGCCCGAGCCCCCGGTGCCCATAGGCGGCCGCCAGATCGAGCGCGGGCAGCACCGCGTTGCCAGCGATGCGGCTTTGCAGCTCCAGCCGTTCGATATCGCGCATCCGCCGCTGCACATCCGGACGTTTGGCCAGAGCCTGAGCGACCCCCTGCTGCACATCCGCAACGGCATCCGGGATCCCTGGCGGCACATCGGGCAGGGCGATTTCGTCCTGGATGTCGAGCAGCAACGCCAGCGCGTCCAATCCGTCCAGATATTCCCGATCGGCGTCAAGCAGATCCCGCTGTCGCTGCTTGAGGCCGAATTCGGCCTCCAGTTCGTCGACCCGGGGCAACACCCCGGCTTTAACCCTGGCCCGGTTTTCCCGCAGCAGACTGTCGGCCAGAGCCACGGAGGCCTGCCGGTAACCCACATTGTCGCGCAGCCGCAGTGCCTCGAAAAAAGCATCGCGCGTATCGGCAACCACGCGAAAGGCGCTCTCACGCAAATCCTCGATAGCCATATCGCGGCCCTTGACAGCAAACAGGATATTCTGCTCGGTAACCGTGCCGCCGAATCCCTTGAGCAGCGGCTGCACGAGACTCAGGGTGACGGCACCCTCGTAGTAGGGATTCAGGCCGGGAGCAGGCTGCTGGTCGGCCCGCTGATTGGTAAAATCAAGATACAGATCGCCGCCGGTGGGGATTTTCTGCCGGAGGCCGAGATTGAACCGCCGGTATCTTTCGCTGGATTGGGCGCTGTAAAACTGGAGGTTAAGGCGCTGCCGGCTCTCGCCCTCGGCATATTCAAGACCGAGAACCGGATCATACAGACCGTAGGCCTTGCTGATTTCGGCATCGCTGGCCCTGGTCTCGTACTGCTGCGCCTTGAGGTCGAGGTTGCGTTCCAGGGCCAGGCGCAAAACATCGCGCAACGTCAGTACCGATGCGCCCCCCTCTGGCCAAGGCCCCATATCGGGGGATTGGGCCGCGGCACAGCAGAAGGTCAGCGGCACCAGAATCAATGTGAGCCAGACACACCTCATGACATACCTCCATGGTGCGGTAGCGCGCCGAAAAACGCAGGCCGGGCTAAGCGCCCGGCCCGTGCCAGTCCATCCTGGTGGTACCGATGATCGTCAAACCACGGTGCGTCAGAACACCAACCGATCCATGAACCCCGTATTGACGGCCCCTTCCTTGAATTCCTTGTTCTGCATGATGCGCTTGTGCAGCTGAATGGTGGTGCGGATGCCACCGATGATGTATTCGTCAAGAGCCCGGGCCATGCGGCGGATGGCTTCCTCGCGGGTATCGGCATGCACGATCAGCTTGGCCACCAGCGAATCGTAATGGGGCAGGACCTTGTACTGATCGTAAACAGCGCTGTCGACCCGCACGCCGAGTCCGCCCGGGGTGTGATATCCTTCGATCCTGCCCGGCGAGGGGGTGAATTTAAAGGGGTGCTCGGCATTGATACGACACTCGATGGCATGACCCTTGATATGGATATCGGATTGTTTGTAGGCCAGAGGCAGACCGGCGGCGCTGCGGATCTGTTCCTTGATGATATCCACGCCGGTCACCATTTCGGTGACGGGGTGCTCGACCTGCACGCGGGTATTCATTTCCATGAAGTAAAAATCCCCCTTGCCGTCGAGCAGAAACTCCATGGTGCCGACGCTGGAATAGTTGACCGACCGGGCGGCGGCCACAGCGCATTCACCCATGCGCCGGCGCTGCTCCTCGGTCAGGACCGGACAGGGGGCCTCTTCCAGAAGTTTCTGATGCCGGCGCTGGATGGAACAATCGCGCTCGCCCAGATGAATGACATTGCCATGCTTATCGGCCAGGATCTGCACTTCCACATGCCGGGGATTTTCGCAGTATTTCTCGATATAAACCTCGGGATTGCCAAAACCGGCCTGGGCTTCGGAACGGGCGGCGGCAAAAGCATTGGCGAGCGAGGCGGGAGAATGCACAACCTTCATGCCGCGTCCGCCGCCGCCAGCGGTTGCCTTGATGATCACGGGATAACCGATCCCGTCAGCAACCTGGCGGGCCTGCTCGATGGTGGCGACGCCTTCAGTGGTTCCGGGCAGGATCGGTACCCCCGCCTTGGTGACGGTTTGCCGGGCCCGGATTTTATCCCCCATCAGGCGCATGTTTTCCGGTGTGGGCCCGATAAAGGTGATGCCGCATTCTTCACAGATCTCGGCGAACTCACTGTTTTCCGCCAGAAACCCGTAGCCGGGGTGAATGGCTTCGGCGTCGGTCACCTCGGCGGCGCTGATGATCGCCTTGATGTTCAGATAGCTGGCGCTGCTCGGCGCCGGACCGATGCAGATGCTTTCATCGGCCAGCTTGACATGCAGCGACTCGCCGTCCACGTCGGAGTGCACGGCGACGGTCTTGATGCCCAGTTCCTTGCAGGCGCGGATGATGCGCAGGGCGATTTCGCCACGATTGGCAATAAGTATCTTATGAAACATGGGAATAGAAACTCCTGATGCAACCCGCCCTGACGGGGGATTGCCCTGGGGGCGCAACGTCGGATATCCATCGACCTGAAGTGCGGGCGGCCATTCGCGCCGTATTCAGCAGTTTTGGCTGCCCTTCGCGGACAACGCAGCGTCGACCGTGACTAAAGGGGCTCGACCAGAAACAGGGGTTCCCCATATTCGACGGGTTGCGCATTTTCCTTGAGGATTTTCACGATGCGGCACTTGAACTCGGATTCGATCTCGTTCATGAGCTTCATGGCTTCGACAATACACAGGGTCTGCCCTTTTTCAATAACGCTGCCGACCTCCACATACGGATCGGAATCCGGCGAAGGTGCCCGGTAAAAGGTGCCCACGATGGGCGACTCGATGGTTTCAAAGCCCTCTTCCTCTTCAGCGGCCGGGGCAGGCGTCACGGCTACGGCAGCGCCCGGGGCAGGTGCGACCGGTACGGCCGCAGCGCTCATGACCATGGAAGGCGCCGCTGCCTGCATGCCGCCGGCAACCTGGCCACGCTTGATAACGATGCGTTCTTCCCCCTGCTCCCATTCAAATTCCGTGATATCGGTGTTCGTCACCATCTTCAGCAGATTTCTCAGATCTTTGATATCCATAAGGACTTGCCTCCTTGCACTTGAACTTAAAAATAAGTTGTCGCTACGTTTGGATCGTCTTACACCATAACGGCGGAGTAATCCTTGCCGATGGTGGTCAGCAGCTCATACCCACACGTGGTGACAAGCACCGTTTCCTCCAGTCGCACGCCCCCCAGTCCGGGAACGTATACTCCCGGCTCGACCGTAAACACCATTCCCTCCGCAGCGACATCGGTCGAACGCGGCGATACGACAGGATACTCATGCACCTCGAGGCCGACTCCGTGCCCAAGCCCATGGCCGAAAAACGCTCCGTAACCCCGCTCGCCGATATACGCCCTTGCCGTACCATCGATTTCGGCCAGCGACACACCGGGCCGGATGGCGGCCAACGCCCGCTGCTGTGCCTCGAATACGATATCGTAGATTTCCCGCAACCGGACATCCGCTGTTCCCAGAGCCAGCGTCACCGTTTCATCGGAACAGTATCCCTGCCAGATGGCGCCAAAATCGAAGGTTACCAGCTCTCCGTCCCGCAGGCGGCGTTCGGACGCCACGCCATGCGGCAGAGCCCCACGCTCCCCGGAGGCGACAATAAAAGGAAAGGAGCGATCCTGTGCGCCCCGACGCCGCATGGCGAATTCGAGGGCAAGGGCCAGTTCCTGTTCCATGGCACCGGGACGGACCAGCGGGCGGATTTCCTCGAAAGCCTCGGCGGCAACACGGGCCGCCTGCTTCATCAGCGCGATTTCCGTCTGGTCCTTGATGCCGCGCAGCGCCTTGAATTCCCTGGGCAAGGATTGCCAGTTGCATTCACCTGGACACTTGCTCCGCAGTTCCTCGAACAGGGCGCAGCTGAGATTGTCAGCGTCAAACCCTAAAGAAGTTATGAGCAATTCGCCAAGAAGATCGGCGATCCCCCCGGTTTTGCTCTGATATTCAACCATGCGATCAGCCGTCACCTGCTGCCGGGCCTGGCTCGTATATCGGGAATCGGTCAGAAAGACCGACGTTTTCCCGTTGACCAGCAAAGCGCCGTCGGTTCCGGTGAAGCCGCTGTAATAGCGCAGATTCGCCGGCCCGGTGAGCAGTGCGGCATCAAGCTCGAAGCGTTGCAGCAGCTGCCGCAACTTCTGCGTTCTGTTTTTTACCACAAAGTCGCTTTGCACTCAATCTCTCCGCTCGTTCGGAATCATCGCCTGCCACCGGCACAATCGACCACCGTCAGGGCATGGCCGCCCGACCGTTATTGTCATATATCACGGAAAAAAGAAAAAACCGAAGAGAAGCACCTGCACAGTGCCGCGAAATCTGACAGGGAATCGAGCCGCAAGGCCAGATCCCGAAAGGAAAAATGATCGGTATTGCAACCATGGCATCGGCGTCGTTACGCCAATGCCTCGCGCAAACGGGCCGATTCCCTGGCCAGCAGATAGCGGGCCTTGCCGAAATTGCCATCGCGCTTCAGGGTCAGTGTCACGAAATAATCGTCATTGAGGGCGCGAATCAGCACGGTAAAACGCCCGGTGCGGATCACCACCTCTTCCATTTCCCCGGTTTCGAGAATTTCCACCGTTTTCCTGACTTCCTTGAGCACATTCGCATATTCAACGGCGACCAGTTGCAAATCGATCCCTTCACAGGGTTTTTCATACTGATCGATAGCGATGCCGTCGTACCCCATCAGGGCCGAACCGATAGCGCCGCCGGCTTGCTCAACAATGTCCCGCAGAATGCTTCTGAACATGCTCCCTCCTTGCCTTGATGGCCAACAACCATTTCTGCAATGTGGCAACAACAGCGTGCGGCGCATCGTCGTCCGACGCTGAAGATTCGGTCCCGGCGGAATGCGAGGTCGATTCGGCGGCCGTGTCTAGGGCTTCGGCCCCCAGCAGGGACGCGACATGCGCAAGGCGCTCGCGAATGGCTTCATCGGCAGGGTTGGCCTGATGCAAGTTCTGATAGATGGCATGCGCCTTCTCCAGGTGACCCTGACGAAGACAGAGTTCGGCTACCGTGGCCGTGGCAAACACCGGTTCCTGCTGCTCCGGTTCAGCGGCGTCAGTCTCGCAGGTGGCATGGCAGGCCATTTCGGCAGCCGGCTGCAAGGATGCCTTCAGATTGGCCAGCACCGGATCCTCCGGAGCAAGTTCCGCGGCACGTTCGTACAATTCAAGAGCCCGGGCCCGCTGGCCACGAAAAACACACAGCTTGGCCATGTTTTTCAGGGCGGTCACACTGCCCGGGTCGATTTGAAGGGCTCTTTCAAAGGAACAGGCGGCACTCTCGAGCGCGCCGCACTGCATCTGCGCACGACCAAGCACCACATAGCCGGGACTGAAAAAAGGCAGCGCCTCGATGCCCTGGCGCGCTATGGCCAAGGCCTCGTCGAGCATGCCAAGGTTCCGGTAGGCGTCGCTTAACGGCACAAAGGTCGTGGAATGCGGATCCTTCCGGAGAATTTCCAGATACCCCGCGATTGTTCCCAGCAATTGCGTTGCCTGTTCTTTTGTCATCGTTTCACCTTGATGGTTTGAGCTCTTTCAGGGCATCGGCAAACAGCGGAGCGGGATCGGCAATCTCCCGCACCAGGCAATCACCCACCCCCTTGTTCAGGACCAATCGCAAAACACCTCTTTGTACCTTCTTGTCATGCTTCATGGCATCGAGCCAGGCATCCAGGGGATAATCGGGCGGATCAACCGGAAGATCGAAAGCCCGTAAAAGATCACGTATGGTGTCGATGTCATCGGCTGAACAGAGCCCCAGCTGACACGAGATACGGGCTGCAACCACCATCCCGATGGCAACGGCCTCGCCGTGCCGGTACACACGGTATTCGGACAGGCTCTCAACCGCATGGCCGAAGGTGTGTCCGAAATTGAGGATGGCCCTTAAAGCGCTCTCTTTTTCGTCAATTTCTACAATATTGGCCTTGATTTGACAAGCCCTCTTTACCGCCTCCACCAGGGCCTGATCTTTCCGTTTCCGCAGGTCTTTCCGATGGTTATGCAGCCAGTCGAAAAAACTTCGGTCGCGGATGACGCCGTATTTGATGACCTCCGCCATGCCTGCGGCAAACTCCCTGGCATCGAGGCTCTGCAGGGTATGAACATCGATATGCACATGGCGAGGCTGGTAAAATGCGCCGATGAGATTTTTCCCCCGAGGATGATTGATGGCGGTTTTACCTCCGACGGAACTGTCCACCTGCGCCAGCAGGGTTGTCGGCACCTGAATATAGGGGATGCCGCGTAAAAAGGTGGCGGCGGCAAAGCCGCTGATATCGCCGGTCACGCCCCCACCCAGAGCGATCAGTCCGCAATGGCGGTCGAAATCGAGAGCGATAAGGGCATCATAAATGGTCTGCAGCGTGGACCAGTTCTTGTAATGCTCACCGTCGGCTATGGTGATGTAATGATATTCGCGGTCGCAGGCGCACAGGGCGTCGGCAAGCGCTCCGCCATACAGGGCTTGAACGCGGGGATTGGCCACAACAGCGACTTTGCGGGGGAATTTCACTTCCTCCAAAGCCTGCGACAGATCGGACAGGATGCCGCCGCCGATCCAGATCGAATAACTGCGCTCGCCAAGCCCCAATTTCAATCGTTCCAATTTCAAGCTTTCGCACCCCATGCAATCAATACCGTCAAACCCCCTTGACATAGTCACGGTAGGCTTGAAGATTCTGTTGAACTTCCTCCACGGCGTCGCCGCCGAACTTTTCCAGCAGGGCCTGGGCCATTTCAATGGCCACCACCGCCTCGGCAACCACCGCGGCCGCCGGCACGGCGCACACATCGGAGCGTTCCACCACCGCCGCAAAGGCCTCCTTGGACCGGAAATCGACTGTCTGCAGCGGCCGGTAAAGCGTGGGGATGGGTTTCATGGCGCCACGCACCACGATCGGCGCGCCGTTGCTCATTCCCCCCTCCAGGCCGCCGGCCCGGTTGGTGTTGCGGATAAAGGCATCTGCCTGGTAGTAAATTTCGTCATGAACCTGCGATCCGGGACGCCTGGCCGCCTCGAATCCGAGGCCTATCTCCACCCCTTTAAAAGCCTGAATGCTCATCATCGCCCAGGCCAGCCGCCCGTCAAGGCGCCTGTCCCACTGAACGTAACTGCCAAGCCCGACCGGCGCTCCCAGTACCGCGACTTCTACCACGCCACCAAGGGAATCCCCCTGCTCCCGGGCCCGATCGATGGCCTCGATCATGCGCTGCTCGGCCTGTCCATCGAAAGTGCGACAGGGCGATTCCTCGCTCAGGGCAAAGCGCTCCCGGTAATCTTCCGGAACGCTGTCGGCGACCACACCGCCAATTTCGGTCACGTAACCAAGAACCGAAACCCCCAGCTCGGCGAGAAGTTTCTTGCACAGCGCTCCGACCGCCACCCTGGCGGCGGTTTCCCTGGCACTGGAGCGCTCCAGAATATTACGGGCATCCTGCTGGCGGTATTTGATCACCCCGCTGAGGTCGGCATGACCGGGCCGGGGGTGGGTAATGGCGATGCCCTCGACAAAATCGTCGGCCGCCGGGGACATTTTCCTTCCCCAGTTTTCCCAGTCGCGATTGCGGATGGAAAGCGTTACAGGGGAACCAAGCGTCCTGCCCCAGCGCACCCCGGAAAGGATACGTGCCTGGTCTGTTTCTATCTGCATGCGGCCGCCGCGACCATAACCCTGCTGCCGGCGCGCCAGGTCCCGATTGATTTCATGCTCTTCCAGAGCCAGATTAGCCGGCAACCCTTCGACAATGGCGGTGAGCTCGGGACCGTGAGATTCACCTGCGGTCAGATAACGCAACCTGTTCATTGATCCATCCTGTCTCCACGATAAAAAAGGACAGGCTAAACACCTGTCCTTTAGTTTTTTACGATGGAGAGAATAGCGAATTAGAGCGTTTTTGGCTAGTCTAAAATGCGCGGCGTGATAAACACCAGCAGTTCGCGGCGCTCTTCGCTGACCGACCTGGACTTGAACAGATGCCCGAGAATGGGAACGCTTCTGAGAAACGGCACACCATCCTCGCTTTCCTGTTTGTCCTGAATGAAAATGCCGCCAATGACCGTTGTTTCGCCGTCCTTGACCAGAACCGTCGTTTCCGCCTTTTTGGTATCGATGGCAATGGCAGATCCGGAACCGGTAACGACCGCAGCGCCACGCGAGTCGTTTTTGGCCTCGATCTCCAGAATCACGCTGCCATCGGGATTGATCTCGGGCGTCACCTTGAGACTCAACTCGGCTTTTTTAAACTCGGTCTTGGCCATGCCGTCACTGCCAAGGGACTGGTAGGGGATCTCGGTGCCTTGCGATATTTCGGCTTCCTCGCCATTGATGGTGGTGACACGAGGCGTGGAAATGATGCGTCCCTGTCCGGAGCTTTCCAGAGCGGAAATACGCAGATCGAGAACCGCTTTGTCCAATCCCACCCGGCCAAAGGTCAAACCACTGGCAAGCCCTGCGGCGGAAGCTACATCACCGACGGTAGGCGGGGCCAGCAGGTAACTGCCTCCGAGGCCTATGCTGCCGTCATTGCCGGCGACGCTGGGATCGTTGGAGTAGGAGGCGCCCCACTTGACGCCAAGATCCCGGGCAAAGGTGGCGCTGGCTTCAACGATACGCGCTTCGATAAGCACCTGTTTTACGGGAACATCGAGCAAGGCGACCAGGTTCCTGATTTCCGCAACCACCGAGGGGATATCCGTGACGATAATCCTCTTGTTGCGCGTATCCTCGATGATCTTGCCACGGTCCGTCTTGCGTTTGGCCAGTTGCTCGGCCACGGTTTTGATGTCACTGTAACTGACTATCATGGTTTCCGTGACCAGATCCTCCAGTTCCTCCTTGGTGCGGGCCGCCTTGAACCGCTCTTCCTGCATCTGCCGGATTTTTTCACGGGGCATCACCCGCACGACATTGCCCTCGCGCAACATGCCGAGGTCCTTGATGTCCATGATGAGGTCCAGGGCCTGATCCCAGGGAACTTCGACCAACCGCAGGGTAATGGTCCCCTTGACATCGTCACTGGCAATGATGTTGAGATTGCTTACCTCCGCGATCAACTGAAGAATGTTCCTGATATTGGCGTCATCAAAGGCTAGACTTACCTTCTGACCGGTATAGCGGGGCTTGCCCGCCGGAGCAGCCAGGCTGACAACGGAGCGGGGCAAATAACCCGGGGCAATTTCCGAATCAAAGGCATCGTTCTCGATCGTCGGGATTTCAACCCCAACCTGCGGCGCGGGCAGGGGACCGGCGGAAACAACGGGAATGACCTGTTTATCCAAAGACCTGGGTGCGGCCTCCGCATACGGCCCATCATCAACCACAAACAGCAGACGATTGCCATCCTGCCGCAAAGCGTAAGGCACCTGCCCCTTGAATTCCACGGCGAACCAGACATCCTGCCGGTTATCTTTGCGCGTAAGATAAGGAGTCACCAACCGCACCGCGCTCGGAAAAGCGGAAGCATCAATGGAGCGCCGCAGCGAGCGACTGATGGTTGCGTTCCCGACGCCGAACCGGACAATTTCGCCATGTCTTTCAGGGGCATAAATTTTGGCCGGTCCTGAAAGAGCGACGGTCAGAATCGATTGCCCCTGGTTGCTGCGGAATTCAACAGCGCTGATCTCGACCCGCTTGAGAGGTGCGGGCGCCTCCGCCACAGGTTTGACTGGGGGCGCGTCGGTGGGCGCGTTGCCCCACTGGATCTGCACCACGTTGCCCTGGTTGAGAAGCCTGGCTTCCGGGCGAACGCCTTTATCCGCATCAAAAACAAAACGCAGCTTGTCTTTTTCAACCCCAACGCGAAGTTTGGAAAATCCACCCGAAAGAGCGTAGGCACGTTGATCGAACCCGGGCCTGATCTGATGGACATCCACAACAAAACGCGTCGGATTGGTGAGGTAAAAATGTTTGATATTGGTAATTTCGCCGTCAGCGACCAGAGCTACCCTGCCATCGGAAACCTGCACGGCGCCAATCACCGATGCTGGAGCCAGCACTTCGGGAACTTCCACGACGGGATCATCAGCAGCGGCCGCCGGGCTGTCACCACTTGCATCCAGAGGCATATTGCTGCCTGGGTCGGAGACGGCCTTGGCACCACGGAAACGCAACCGCAGACCGTTGTTCAAGGATTCGACATCGTACTCCGCAGCTTGCGCGAGCAGAATTTCGATGCGCCCCATCCGCCCGGAACTCAAATCGAAGGACGAAGCACGAAACGAACGAACGAAGGGGTGAGAATCCGGCAGGGGCGGGAAAGCGGAATTTTCGATCGCCACTTTGGAGAAATCGATGACGATCCGCGTCGGATCGACTGAATCGTAAACGGCATACTCCCCATCGACCGGCAACATGGTTTCGATAACCACGTCATTGCCATCCAGCACCACATTCTGAACCCTGTTAGGCTGGGCGGCGACAGCCAGGCCGGCAAAACACAATCCGAACAATGCCAGCCACACTCCTGTAATGATTAAATTTTCCGCGCGTGCGTACATATCATTCGACTCCTGACCGCTTGGGAAGTGGGATCTGCTGAACGTTTTCCCGGATGTCTCCGGCAAAATCATAAAACCTCTCTCTTACCAGAACCCCTTGTTCATTTATAGCGATGACGGTTCCATGATTCTTGCCGACCTTATCCCCCTTTTTGACGATGTAGGACTTTCCTCCCGGCACCATAACCATGGCGATCGGCCTGGCATGTCCGACCACGACTCCGGCGAGCCTCAGTTGTCCCACTTCAAAGGTCTGCAGAGGCGTCAAGGGCCCTTCGTCAACAGGAATAGCTTTTTTGACCTCGAGCAAGGCAATAAAGGGATCCCGGCGCCCGGCTGGACTGTAAACATAAGGCTCCTGCGCGGATCCCTCCGATGGCATTTTTTCGCCAGGCCTGGCGATGTCATTCCTGGCCACCTTTTTTTTGACGGCCTGTTTCGCAACGGGCTTGTCAACCGTCTGTTCCTTCGACTGGCAGCCAAAAGCGAGAACCAACCAGGCACAGCAAAGCAGCCCTACTGACAAAAACCGGCGGAAACTCATTTTCTTTTCTTTCCTTTCCGATTACCAGGCTCCGGAGCGTTCTCTACAAACCTGAAAGTGGTCGCAAGACATTTGATGGAAAGGACATTGCGCCCTGCCGCCATTCTGGCCTTGTCCATGTAAAGGTTGTTGATGTTGACGATACGCGCAAGGTTGCCTATTTTGTAAAAGAACATGGCAACTTCATGATAGGCTCCCTGCAGTTCCAGATCCACGGGCACCTCGGCGTAAAAACCCTTGACCTGCTCCGCCTTGGGCTTGAAACTCAAAACCTCCAGGCCTTCCTCGCGGGCGAGACCGGCTATGCTGGTCAGCAGCGATGGGATCTCCTTCTGATTGGGCAGTTCGGCCAGAGCTTCATTGAGTTGCGCCTGCAGCTTTTCAAATTCCGCCCGAAAAGCAGGAAGGTTGCTGGCGATTCGTTGATCTTCCAGCAGTTTGGATTCCACTCGGGCATATTCATTGTCAAGGTCCTTCAGTTCCTGCAGCATAGGGCGATAAACGCCGAAAACAAACGCCGCGGCAACCAGCAGGACAATGACACCCAAAACAATCAGTTGCTGATAGAGTTTCAGCTTGGATATTTTTTCCAACCCCAGGGCCATTATCTCATTCCCCTATTTCGTTTCGAGTCTTGGTGGCGTCTCAACCTGACAGGATATGGAAAACTGCTGAAGCTTGAGATCCTTCTTTTTGGTCTGTTTGGTCACCTTCAGTTCAACATTTCTGTAATAGGGTGACGCCTCCAGATCCCGCAGGAAAGTGGCAACCATCTCCTCATTCAGCCCCACGCCATCGATGCTGATCTTGCCTCCGGACTCCTTGAAGGACTCGATCCACAATTTGGAGGGCAGCACTTTGCTGAGATCGTCAAGCAGATGCACCGGACCACTTTTCTTTGCCTTCAGATCGTTCAGCACATCCAGCTTGCCCTGCAGCTCGGCCTGCTTCTTTTTGAAGTCAGCGACTTCGCCAATCGCCTTCTTCAGGCGATTGATCTCCTGCTGCGCGGTCCGGATATCCTCCTTTTTATGGGAGATCTGGGCCGCCTTGGCAAAATAGAGACCGGCGCACGCCAGCACGGTCACGGCAAGGACAGCGATGCCGACTGCCAGCTGGGTAAAAATTCTGGCGCGCTTCTGTGCCTCTCTGACCGGCAATAAATTAATGCGGATCATTTATCGCCCAACCTCCTTGTGGCCAGCCCCACCCCCAACGCAAAGAAAGGACTGACAGCATGAATGAATTCCATGTCAAAATGTTTTTCGTCAACATGAATCTGGCGAAAAGGATCCAGCAACTCGACGTCAACTCCCAGGCGCTGCTGAAGACTTTCGACACACCCCGCAGTTTTCGCCACCCCGCCGGAGAGATATACCCTCTGAATCCTGTCGTCGGACGATGTGGCGGAATAAAAATCAAGAGACCTCTGAATCTCCTGCGAAAGATGATCCATGGTCTCCTTCAAAACGTTATCGATATCGGCTGAATCGACATCCGGCAAGGAGGCGCCCAGTTTTACTTTCTCCGCCTCGAGACCGGTGAGACCCAGTTTTTTCTGAATTTCCTGGTTAAAGGTATTGCCCCCTATCTGAATATCGCGGGTAAACACCGAGGTGCCGTTCTTCAATATATTGATGTTCATGGACGAAGCCCCCACATTCACCAGGGCCACCACCTCCTCGTCCTGATCATAATTGGCCTGGTAGGCATTTTCCAACGCAAAACAGTCAATATCCATAATCAGTGGCGAAAAACCGGCCTCATCGAAGACCGCTACGTATTCATTGACGAAATCTTTCTTGGCGGCCACCAGCACCACATCCATATTGGAGGGATCCTGGGAATCCGGCCCGAGGATCTGAAAATCGAGATTCACTTCCGCAATTTCAAAAGGGATATACTGCTCCGCCTCCCACTCGATGGCGGCTTCGGCCTCGACCTCCGTCATGGTGGGCATTTTGATCTTTCTTATAATGACGGAATTTCCCGAAACAGCCGAAGCGACATTTTTTGTCTTGAGGCCTTGGCTTTCCGCCAGATTCCGTAGACACTCCACCACCGCGCCGGAATCCATAATGGTATTGTCGACAATGGTTTCGGGCGGCAGTTGGGCCATGCCGAGATTGACCAGATGCCAACCGCTTTTCTCCCTGCGCAATTGCACCAGTTTAATGGAGTGAGACCCGATATCCACGCCAACAATATCTTTTTTATTCAAGAAGAACATCGATCGACCTCAACTCAAAAGTTTAAATTTCAAGCAATCGAGTGACTGTTTGAGCAACAAATGTGCCACATGATGAAGGGAAAAACCTTGACGCACCGGAAACCGGGTAATCGAGACAATTAATCAGCCCCGGATCAGCAGAAAAATTGAACCTCATCCGGCAACTCCGTCTTTGTCATCAGCAGAAACGCATCAGGATACCTTGCGTGATTGTAAAAGGAACGACCTGCCAGTCAATAAAAATTAATAAAATTAATTACAAGTGCACCCAATTATATGGAACATTAAAAAATAGTCAACAAAAGAAACAACTTTATAACCATTTAAATTCAAACAGTTAGGATAAACACTAGATGGTGTGCAAAATACCCGGAATTCACCCAAGATTTTGGACGAAGCATTTGAAACAGCGCAGTTCAAAGGACAGCGCAGTTTTCAGATGAGAAACGAGCCGTTTTTCGATGTGGCATAAAAACCAGGGCGTTGCGCGGAGACGTACATCGGTAGGCCGCGCAAACAAGCCCGCAGTTCGATGCCGCCACCGATGGCAAGGGAGGGGCCAAACGAAAACTATCTTGTATCCATCCGGAAACTCCGGATGGATACAAGATAGTTTTCATATGGGAAACGAGCAATTTTTCGTTGTGGCAAGGAAATCAAGGGGTTGCGCGGAGGCGTACATCGGTACGCCGCACAAGCAAGCCTGCGGATTGACGCCGCCACGGCGGAAAAGGGCCGTTTCCGGATGAAAACTATCTTGGCAAAAAAGACAGGTACCAGTTTATGAGATCCGCCCCCCACAACAGGAAGACGATGGCCCCCAGGGACAAAAAAGGGCCGAAGGGAATCGCCAATTTACCATCGGCACGCTTGATGAGCATCAGCGGTACACCGACAAGAGAGCCGATCACGGAACCAATGAAAATAATCGGCAAAATAGCCTTCCATCCCATAAAGGCGCCGAGCATTGCCAGCAGCTTGACATCCCCCATGCCCATGCCCTCGTTCCGGGTCACAAGATAATAGATCCACGCCACGCAGGCCAGACTTCCTCCACCGATCAGAATCCCCAGCAAAGAATCCTTCCAGGACAGCCACGGCACCAGAAACGTCAGCAGAAAACCGGCCGGGACCCCGGGCAGACTGATAACATCGGGGATGATCTGATGATCGAGGTCGATGAAGGAGATGGCGACCAGCGCCGCAACCAGCACCCAGTACACCGGCGTAGCCCACATCATGCCGAAACTTCTGAAAACCAGCAGGAACAGCAGCCCGGTCAGCGCCTCGACAAGGGGATAGCGCCAGGAAATGCTGTGTTGGCATCGGGCACAGCGCCCACCCAGCACCAGATAGCTGAGAATGGGGATGTTCTGATACCAGCGGATGGGAGACTCGCAGACAGGGCAGCGGGATGCCGGCTTTACGATGGAAACACCGGCCGGGATGCGAAAGATGCAGACGTTGAGGAAGGAACCGATGACCGCACCGAAGATAAAAATGACCGTATTGAGAAAAGTGATCGACATTGCAGGCCTTTTGTCAGTTGTCAGTTGTCAGTTGTACGAGACACATCGACTTTGACGGCAGGAATGTTAGTGATGATGTTGCTGGCCGTTGTCACATAGATCTCTTCAAAATAAGTAGGCGCGAGAGCACTGATATGAAAACGAGTACCTATCACCGTCAGACCAAAAGGCGATGGCACAGGGGGAGTCCTAAATTTTTTAGCGATTTTTGACTCTAATCATGGCGCCTCGACTTGCTGAACAACACTCAGGAAATAGCTTTCCATATCAGGGCGAATGGGTTCGATGCGTTCTATACGCGAGCCTTCACTCCAAAAACGATTCAATTCCTTTTGAAGGTCATCCTTCCCAACCTCCGCTATCGAGACAGCGCCTCCGTCTGTGATGACTTCAACAACGTAGCCTTGTAGCCCCCTGGTCAGAATTTTATTTACATCGGTGACTACCCGCAAATGCCCACCAACAAGTATTCCAACCCGGTCGCATACCGCCTCGACATCGGCAGTGATATGAGTACTGAAAAATACAGTTTTGCCTAACTGGCGCAATTCCCTAATTACGCTTTTGACAAGGGCTCGTCCTAAAGGATCAAGCCCACTCATAGGCTCATCAAAAATCAAGAGATCCGGATCGTGAAGCAGGGCTTGAGCAATACCGAGGCGCTGAACCATACCCTTGCTGTAGGTTCGAATGGCTCTTTTTCGGACATCCCAAAGACCCAACTGTTTTAATACTTCTCCCTTACGCGCAGCCATTATAGAACGATCCAGACGAAAAGCACTGCCAACGAAGGACAAATACTCTTCAGCTGAAAGATAGTCGTAAAATGATGGATTCTCAGGAAGATAGCCAATCCTCTGCCGAGTAGCGGGGTCGCGCGAATCGGCACCGAACAGACGACATACCCCGGAGGTTGGACGAATGAGGTCCAGAAGCAATTTTATGGTGGTGCTTTTGCCTGCACCGTTAGGCCCCAGAAAGCCAAAAACCTGTCCGACTTCGACCTGCAGATTCAAATCAGCCAGGGCAGTAACACGCTTACCCCGTTTTCCGCGATAAGTTTTGCACAGATTTTGAATTGCTATAGCCCCTTGCACATCGCCTCCCTCTCCCTGAACATAAAAGCAGCCACCCAATGTATGACCGCCTAGGTCTCATAGACCACCTATTGCCGAGACCGCTTATGCGTGGCTAAATTGCTGGTAGTACGTACCCTTCCCTTTTCATCCAGAAAAAAACGCCCCCCATAAGGGTCATCAGGCAAACTTGAAAGCAGTCCAGATGACACAAGGTCATCAAGATCGCCTGGAACCAGCTCCGCGCCGTGCACTTTTTGATATTGCTTCAATGCACTCTCAATGCAATCAATGGCCTGCAATGCCTCAAGGCGGCGCTGACTACTCTGGCGTAACGCCTCATTCGTAAGCTGAGGCAACAGGGTCTGTAGATATATGATCGCCAACTTTGTTTGACCGTTTTCATACAAAAAGCGGCTGGTCAAACTGGTCATCAGGGATGAACCGGATATTTTCGCGCCACGATTATAGTAGTGAGCAGCTAACTTATAATCCTCAAGAAAATAAGAATAATTGAAGCCTGCGGAGAAAGGTAAAAAGGGATCCCAGGTGCGATGTCTCATACCATATTCAAGAATTGAATTTGCAAGCTTGATCTCCCTAAGATCCCAAACCAAAATGGCCTGGGAAAAATAATAGGCATCCATATTGTAAGGATCCAGCCGCAAAGCGGCTTCAATGGCCTGATAAATGCCAAGATAGTCAATCTTATCGGGAGATCCGGCAAGGGTCTGCCCACCGAAATAATTAAGCGCCTTGAGCATGTAATACGCGCCGACCAAAGGTCGGTGATCCAGAGCTGCATAGCGCAGCACTTGGTAGTGGGGCACACTGCCAATACGAGAGGACGACGGCCGTTGGGCCATGTATCGGGACATGGGCGGCGTCAAAAGCAGAAGGATCAGCAATCCGCTAATGGGTAGCAGAAAACCGCGCACACACATCACAAAAATTCCCGGCGGTTGAACGCCACCAATGCCAGTCCCAACACCACGGAAATGTAGCCAATAAAATAACCCATCACCATTACCCCTTCAAATGGGGTGAAAGCCAATCCATAAATAGCATTCAGTTTGAGATCAAAAGCCTTCAGATTAGGTAGAAAATAGTACAAAAAACGGACTATATGTCCTACTGCGGGCGTAACGGTCTCGGCCAGGGGCCCCGAAAGATATTCGTAAACATCCTGCGTGGCGGTGCCAACCAGGTATAGAATCACCGTGCCGAAGATAGGCAAAAATAAGTTGGTACTGACGGAAGAGAACAACACACCAATAGCGGCCAAAAGAATGTATTTGAGCGTATCAAAAACCATGGCTGCAACAAAAAGACCCCAAACCACAGGTCGATCGGGCGGATAAATGGAGGTTGCAAACAGGATGCAGCCAGCACTGACTAGGGCCAGTGCCAGCGCGACACCAGCCAAAAACAAGGCGACGCCGAGAAACTTGCCTAGCAAAACCTGCCAGCGCCGCACAGGGAGGGTCAAAACGCTTTGCGCATAGCGCCTTTCAAAATCACGCCACAGCACGGTTGTGCCGCCAAATACAGCCAGCAGCAACAGCAACAGAGAAGACAAGGAAAGACACAGAGTCATAGTCAACTCCGTAACCTGCCGCATGGAAAGCATGCCAACTACCGGGGCCAGCGACAGGGCGACCGATAAGGCCAGCAGACCAAGAAACAAGCGGTCGCGCCAAAAACCAAGCATTGTAGTCCACGCAAAACGCCCCATATGTCCTCTCCCAAAAAACAAGCAAAAGGGCTGACCCAAGCCAACCCTTTCGCAAACTACGCATACCAGCCTAACACTGTCGAAGTAAATTAATGCTAACCTTCATCGCCAGTGCCATCGCCAGTGCCATCGCCAGTGCCACCTTCCTCGTCACCAACTGTTCCTTCAAGATCAGCAAATAAACCACCAATCGTAGTCGCGTCCGTTGGTGTTACCAGGTCACTGAAATCACCTTTTGTTTTAGCTACTTGCATGATAGTGTTGCGACGACTGGAGGACCCATATTGCGTGTCGCCCTGAAGATGCCCGGAAACAACCGCATAGTCCGAGGAAGATGCATTAATATTAAGTTGAACGTTACTGGAGAGACGGAAAGCTTCAGTGCCGATATTAAACGCTTGAACAGCGGTATCACCAGTGCCACCGCGAATTACAGCATCCGCATGTGCAAAACCAGCAAACGACACCAATGACGCCGATAACAGCGCAACAAAGAGTTTCTTCATCTTTTTTCTCCTTTATACGGTAAGATAATCGTCCCTTTTAATCATCGGATTAAATTTCAGTGAAGGTCTCTTCATATGCTTGCTCATCCGAGAAATTCGCTTCCATGGAAGTCTTGAAGTTGCGCAGATCACTCTGCGCGGCACTATTAAACGCTCGGGTTCGATACGCGGCGAACTGCGGAATCGCAATCGCGGCCAGAATACCAATGATCGCGACGACGATCAGCAGTTCGATCAGGGTGAAACCCTTTTGTGATTTACGGAACTTCTCCAACATACCTATTCTCCTTTCGGGGTTAGAATGCAGCCTTGAGACTGCGCGAGATGTCATGGTCATATTGCAAAGCACACAACATGCCAAAACAATTTGTTCTTTATATTCAATAGATTTCAAAATAGTAAGCGGGTATCACACCTTTTCACGACATTTTTTGTCACCCCGATATAACATAATTTGCCCTGGCCGGCCATGAAAAACCTTGTGCGGGCTAATCGTCGCCTTCGACTTCGATACCGAACTTGGCCAGCCGGTAGCGGATGGAGCGAAAGGTGATGCCCAGCAGCTCGGCGGCCCGCTTGCGGATGCCGCCGGTGCGTTCGAGGGCCTGCAGCAGGATTTCCTTTTCGATGGCGCCAAGATGGGCGTCCAGATCGAATCCCCCATCCGGCAACAGGAACCGGGTCTCGGAGAAGCCCTCGCTACTGCCGGCAATATGCGCGGGAAGGCAGCTTTCGCAGATCGACCCGCCCCTGCCGAGAACCAGGCATCGCTCGATGGTGTTTTCTAGTTCCCGGATATTGCCGGGCCAGTTGTAATCCAGCAACCGGCGCATGACGCCATCCGGAACCTGCATGGTTTCGGCTTTACACAGTTTTTCCAGAAAATGCTCGACCAGCAGCGGGATATCCTCGCGCCGCTCGCGCAATGGTGGCAAGCCGATCTGGATGACATTGAGCCGGTAAAACAAATCTTCCCGGAAACTTCCGCCCGACACCGCGTCGCCCAGGTTCTTGTTGGTAGCCGCCACCAGCCGCACATCCACTTTCAGGTTGCGGGTGCCCCCGACCCGGCGAAATTCGTGCTCCTGCAGCACGCGCAGCAGCTTGACCTGCATCATCGGCGGCAGTTCGGCGATTTCATCGAGGAACAAGGTACCGCCATCGGCGACTTCGAACAGGCCCTGCTTTTGCTGAACCGCGCCGGTAAAAGCGCCCTTTTCGTACCCGAACAGTTCGCTCTCCAGCAGGTTTTCCGGGATAGCGCCGCAATTGATGGCGATGAAAGGCTGATCGCGCCGTTCGCTGTTGTAGTGGATGGCCTTGGCCACCAGCTCCTTGCCGGTGCCGCTTTCCCCGGTGATCAGGACGTTGACCTTGCTGGCGGCAACCTTTTCGATCAGGGAATAGACTTCCTGCATCAGCTTGCTTTTGCCGATGATATTGGAGAAGGAGAACCTGGTGCCCAGCGCTTTTTTGAGATGCTGATTTTCGCGGCGCAGATCGATGCGCTCCAGCGCGTTTTCGACAATCAGGCGGATCTCTTCGTTTTTAAAGGGCTTGGTGATGTAGTCGTAGGCGCCCTTTTTCATGGCGTCGACCGCCTGCTCCGTGGTGGAAAAGGCGGTAATCATGATGATGGCGGTGCCGGGGCAGCGCTCGTTGACATAGTCGAGAACGCCGAAACCGTCAAGTCTCGGCATTTTGATATCGCTGATGATCAGATCGTAAGCCTGGTCCTTGAGCTGCGTGACAGCCTGTTGGCCGTCGGACGCGACTTCAACCTGATAACCATCCCGCCGCAGCAGAATTGCAAGGTAATCACGCATGCCCTCTTCGTCGTCGACGACGAGAATGCGATGCCGATTTTTCTGCCCAGTGTCCATGGTTGTTTTGTCCAAAGGGGATGCCATCCTTTTCTCCGATGGAGGCTGCCATCAGCAAACGCCATTTTACGTCAAGGCCGGTCACAGATTAACGCAGACTACGCCATAAAAAAAGCCCTTTGTTGCCTTCGGGCGCCGGCATGCCCCGCCTGCCGAAAACACCGCTTTTTCAAACCGGCAGGCTGATCAGGAATGTGGCGCCACCATCGATGCCGGGCTGATGCTCGAGGGTGCCGCCATGCGCTTCGACGATGCTGTGCACGGTGGCCAGCCCCAGACCGGTGCCGTGATCCTTGGTTGTAAAGAAGGGGTCGTATATTTTCTGGCGCAACGCTTCGGAAACCCCCGGACCGGAATCGGTAACCACCAGCTGCCGCGTCAGCGGCCGATAGGCCAGCTCCAGGCGCCCGCCTTCGGGCATCGCTTCGGCGGCATTGATGAGAAGGTTCCATACCGCCTGCTGCAACTGGTTCCTGTCGCCGTAAATCATGGCGCCGGGGGGGCTGTTCTGCTGGATTTCCAGCGCGGCAAAACGCCCGTCCGCAGTACACAGGTCGGCAAGCTCGCCAATCAGTGTGCTGGCCTTGAACCAGATCTGATGCGGTGGCGAAGGCCGCGCGAACAGGAGGAATTCCTTCAGCAGGCCGTTAAGCCGGTCGGCCTCGCGCACCACGATATTCATCAGGTGGCGGTCTTCCGGACTCAGCGCTTCATTTTCACGAAGCAGCTGCACGGAACCGCTGATGGAAGCGAGGGGATTGCGTATCTCATGAGCCAGGCCGGCGGCAAGCTGACCCACCGCGGCCAGGCGATCGGTGCGTTTGAGGCGCTCCTCCATCTCCTTCAGATTGGTCAGGTCCTGAAAGGTGATCAGCAAGCCGTCAACAGCCTGTGCGGGATCGGTCAGCACCGAGGTATTGAAGCCGATCGGGCGCCGGTTGCCCATGCCGTCGACAAGCCACCCCTCGCCCCGGGACACGACCTGAAACTGCCCATCCTGCAACAGCGTCACATCAGGAAAATAACGGGACAACTGTGTGTGATAGGCATGTTCGAAGACCACGCAAAGCATATCCTCGGCAGCGGCATTCATGGAACGTATGCAAAGTTGGCGGTCGACGATGATCAGACCGCTGGTCATATTCGCCAGAATCGCCCGGTTGAGCCTTTCGAGTTCCTCGTAATCGATGGTGATTTTCTGGCGGTCATGTTCGCTGAGCCGCAGGCGGCTGACCAGCAGGCCGCCGAGAAGCCCTACCAGCAAAAAGGCGCTGATGTTGATAAACAGCTTGTACAGGGTTTCCACCCCGCTGATTTCCAGGGGCAGCGCCAATCCCGGAACCGGCGGGATAAACCGGTAATACTGCAGGTTGATCAGCCCCCCGTACAGGATGGCGGCGGCCGAGGCGACAATCAGAACGTCCCGGCGGGATAGCAGCAACACCCCGCTGAGAATTATGAGGATGTAAAAAGAAGCGAAAAAGCTTTCGATGCCGCCGGTAATGTGAATCAGCGCCGTGGCAAACAGCAGATCCAGTCCGATCTGCAGCTGCGCCAGCCACCGCGCCGGACCGAACATCCTGACCAGCAGCAGGGACACGAGGGTCTGCGCATAAGCCGCCGCCACCAACAGATAAAGGCAGCGCAACTCTACCCAAAGATAGCCAGTGCTGCCTTTGTGCTGAAACACTATGGCGCCGCCCAGAAACAGGCCGATGACCAGCACGCGCACGCCGAGAAACCAGTGCATCAGCCTCGGCGTCATTCGGGAAACGGCTTGTGGTGACATGCGGAACAAGTATCCCTGTCAGCCGCCGACGGTACCGGCGATTTTGAAGATCGGCAGGTACATGGCGATAACCAGGCCACCGACCGTGGTGCCCAGAAACAACATGAGCATCGGCTCCATCATGGCGGTGAGATTGCCGACTGCGTCATCGACTTCATCATCGTAAAAATCGGCGATCTTGTTAAGCATGCTGTCGATCGAACCGGACTGCTCGCCGACCGCGATCATCTGGCACACCATGGGCGGAAACACCCCGGTCTTTTCCAGAGGTTCGGCAATGGTCTTGCCCTCGCTGATGCTTCTGCGCACCTTGTAGATGGCCTCCTCGACGGTTTTGTTGCCGGCCGTTTTGGCGACGATATCGAGGCCGTCCAGGATCGGCACGCCGCTGGATATCATGGTGCCCAGCGTCCGCGAGAACTTGGCCACCGCGACTTTGCGAATCAGGGTGCCGAAAACCGGCACCTTGAGGGCGTACGCATCGACCAGCGCGCGGCCCTTGGGGGTCGCGTAAAAGCGTTTGAACAGAAAAATGAACAGCATGACGGCGCCGATGATGGCAAAAATCCAGCTCCGTATGAAGTTGCTCAGATTGATGACCACCTGGGTGGGCGCCGGCAGCGCGCTGCCGAAATCGGCGAACATTTTTTCAAAGGAAGGGATGACAAACACCATGATGACGCCGATGACGATGACGGCGATGCCGACGACCGTGGCCGGATAGGTCATGGCGCTTTTGACTTTTTTCTTGAGTTTGTGCGCTTTTTCCAGATAGGCGGCGAGACGGTTGAGGATGGTATCGAGAATGCCGCCGACCTCCCCCGCCGCCACCAGGTTGGCGAACAGCTCATCGAAGACTTTGGGGTGCTTTTTCAGGGCATCGGCAAAGGTGGATCCCGACTCGACACTTTCCTTGACGTCGATCAGCACCTTTTTCATCACTTTGTTTTCCTGCTGACGCCCCAGAATATCCAGGCATTGAACAAGGGCCAGGCCGGCATCGATCATGGTCGCGAACTGGCGGGTGAAGACCACCAGATCCTTGGTGCTTACCTTGCCACCCATGCCGGGGATCTTTATTTCGACATCAAGCCCCTTGCCTCGTTGCCTGATCTTGCTGGGCATGATGCCCTGACGCCGCAACTGGGAACCGACGGCCGCCTCGCTGGGCGCTTCCATCTCCCCCTTCTGGACTTCGCCGCCGCGGGTTTTTCCTTCCCACGCAAACTTGGCCACGGTTACCTCCCTGGAATGATCTGACGTGAAGCACTGATCGCCTCGAACCGGTCCGGTAGCGGACACCATAACGCTGGAACAAGGTGGAAGACAGCGGTCACATCATCATCGAAAAAACATCGTATTACGCGAAAAACAATTATTGGCCGACCCGCACCTGCCGCTTGAGGACCGCTGCCGGGTTGGCCATCATCTGTTTGAGTTCGTCCGGCTCGGGCGAGCGCAACAGCGCCGTCTCGACGGATATCATCTTGCGATGCGCCAGCATGAACAAGGACTGGTTCATGGTCTGCATGCCGTAGCGGTCCTGCCCCATCTGCATCTGCGAGTAGATCTGGTGAATCTTGTCGTCGCGGATCAAGGCCCGGATGGCGGTGTTGGGCACCATGACCTCCAGCGCCAGCGCCCGGCCGGGCCCTCCCAGTCGCGGCAGCAGGTTCTGCGACAGAACGCCTTCCAGCACGAAGGACAGCTGGGTGCGCACCTGGGACTGCTGGTTGGTCGGGAACACGTCGACAATACGGTTGATGGTCTGCACGCAGGAGTTGGTATGCAGCGTGGCAAAGCACAGATGGCCGGTTTCGGCGATGGTCAGGGCGGCCTCGATGGTCTCCAGGTCGCGCAGCTCGCCGAGCAGCACCACGTCGGGATCCTGACGCAGGATGTATTTCAGGGCCTTTTTGAAGGAATGGGTATCGGATCCCACCTCGCGCTGGTTGACCAGGCAGTTTTTATGCGGATGAATATATTCGATGGGATCTTCGATGGTGATAATGTGCTCGCGACGTTCCTCGTTGATAGCGTCGATGATGGACGCCAGGGTGGTCGATTTGCCGCTGCCGGTCGGGCCGGTCACCAGAATGAGGCCGCGGGGCTTGCGCGACAGATCTTTTACCACCGGCGGCAGGCCGAGTTCCTCGAAACTGCGGAACTTGTAGGGGATCATCCGGAAAGCCGCGGCCAGCGCTCCGCGCTGCAGGAATATGTTGCCACGGAAGCGGGCCAGCCCCTTGACCCCGAAAGACAGGTCGAGTTCGTTTTCCTCCTCGAATTTGCGCTTCTGCGCATCGGTGAGAATGCTGTAGCACAACTGCTTGGTTTCGGCCGGCTGCAGGGGGGGAAACTTCAACCCCGTGACCTGTCCGTCAACCCGAACCTGGGGGGGTGCGCCGGTGGTGATATGAAGGTCGGAAGCCCCCATCTCGACCATGGTCTTCAACAGCTCACGAACCCCGACTTTGACTTGCTGTTCCGATTCCTGCATATCTGAAACCAACCTCCCCTGTCGTCATAATGCAATACGCAAGCAAAAAACATTCCTCCGGAAACAACGCCCCCTCAGCGCTCAGCGCTAATCATCCGACACGGTGCAGCGCAGCACCTCCTCGAAGGAGGTGACGCCTTCCTTGAGCTTGAGCAGAGCCGATTGGCGCATGGTCTTGACGCCGAGGCGCATCGACTCGCGCTTGATCTCGGCGGTGTTGGCCCCCGCCAGGATCAGCTCCCGGATTTCCTCGAACATGGGCATAACCTGATAAATGCCGACGCGGCCCTTGTAGCCGGTGTTGTTGCAGACACCGCAGCCCACGCCGCGGTAACAGATGTAGTCGTCGACCTCGTCTGGCGCCACGCCTGCGTCGATGAGGGCCTGTTTCGGGACCTCCTCGATCTCCTTGCATTCCTTGCAGACACGGCGTCCCAGGCGCTGGGCGGTAATCAGGTTGACGGCGGAAGCCACCAGGAACGGTTCGATCCCCATGTTCAGCAGGCGGCTGATGGTGCTGGGCGCGTCGTTGGTATGCAGCGTCGAGAGCACCATGTGGCCGGTGAGAGCGGCCTTGATGCCGATCTCGGCGGTTTCGAAGTCGCGAATCTCGCCGATCATGATGATATCCGGATCCTGGCGCAGAAAGGAGCGCAGGGCGGAGGCGAAGTTAAGACCGATCTCCTCGTGCATGTGCACCTGGTTGATGCCGGCGAAGTTGAATTCGACCGGGTCCTCCGCGGTGGAAATATTGAGAGTGCTGTCGTTGAGCTCGGCAAGAGCCGAATAAAGCGATACCGTCTTGCCCGAACCGGTCGGCCCGGTGACCAGGACCATGCCGAAAGGCTTGTGAATGGCTTCCTTGAACCATTCCAGCGGCTGTTCGTCATAGCCCAGTTTGGTCATGTCCAGCTGCAGATTGGATTTGTCCAGCAAGCGGCAGACGATTTTCTCGCCGAACAGGGTCGGCAGGCAGCTGACCCGGTAGTCCATGTCCTTGCCGCCGGGCAGCTTGATCTTGATGCGGCCATCCTGCGGCAGGCGGCGCTCGGCGATATCCATTTCGGCCATGATCTTGATGCGCGAGGTAATCGCGGCGCGCAGTTTCATGGGCGGTTTCATAACCTCGTACAGCACCCCGTCGATGCGATAGCGCACCCGAAAGGATTTTTCGTAGGGTTCGATATGGATATCGGAGGCTTTTTTCTTGATGGCATCGGTCAGGATGAGATTGACCAGTTTGACGACCGGCGCGTCCTCCGTGGCTTTTTCAAGGGCATGGACATCGACGCTGTCGTCCTCGTCGACGACCTCGATGTCGATGTCCTCCAGGTCGTCCATGACATCGGCAAAGGTGGCGCTCTGGTCGTAATATTTGTCGATCGCCGCCTTGATCGCCGACTCGGTGGCGACCACCACCTCGATGTTGAAGCCGGTCATGAACTTCAGATCGTCGATGGCGAACAGGTTGGACGGATCGTTCATGGCGACGATCAGGGTCGAACCCGCCCGGTTTACCGGAACGATCTGGTATTTCTGGGCAATATCGGCGGGGACATGCCGGATGACATCCGCCTCGATCTCGAAATCGTTGAGGTTGATGGAAGGGACGCCGTACTGCTTGGACAAAAACGCGGAGAGTTCTTCCTCCTTGACGAAACCGAGGCGCACCAGACAGGTACCGAGCCGGCCCCCGTTGAGCTTCTGGTCGTCCAATGCCTGGTTCAATTGCTGGGCATTTATCAGATCGTTGCGAACCAGCAATTCGCCAAGACGGTTACTTGTCATGAAAAAATCCTCTGATCAGACTTTCAAACAGCCGATGAATCTGGATATTTACAGGTGGAGAAATCGGGAAAATTACAGAACAGCAATAATCGTCCCGCAGGTTAGATGAAGGGCGACAACAAGTCAAGAACACATTAAAAAATTGTTTTACCGGGCCAGCGCCTGCCGCATCACCCCGGCGGGAGGCTCCTGCCCGGTCCAGATGCGAAACGCGGCCTCCCCCTGGGCGATGAGCATGCCCAGACCGCCGGTGGCGCGGTGCCCTCGCGAACGGGCCGTCATCACCAGCGGCGTGTCGGGGCTGCGGTAAACAATATCGCACACCACCGCCGCGCGATTGAGCTGCTGCCAGGGCAGCGCATCGAAAACCTCGCCCTTGAGTCCGATGGACGTGCCGTTCAGCAACAGGTTGACCGAGGGGCAGACGGCCGCCAGTGCCGAAGCGGCAAGATCCAGCACAGCAAAATCCGTTCCCGGAAAATGATCCCTGAATTCGGCGACGAGATTCTCGGCTTTGGGGCGGGTGCGGTTGGCGACGCCGATCCATGCCGCGCCGGTTTCAGCCAGAGCGACCAGAGCGGCGCGGCTCGCACCGCCGGCCCCGAGCAGCAGCACGCGCTTGCCCGCGGGATCGAATGCCAGGTCGGCGGCCAGTGACCTTATAAGACCTGTCCCGTCGGTGTTATAACCGACAAGATACCCGTCCCGGTTATGCACGGTATTGACGGCGCCGATCAGGCGCGCCGCGGCATCCACCTCATCGAGATAGGCAAGGACCGTTTCCTTGTGTGGAATGGTGACGTTCACACCCGCTATGCGCAGGGCCCGCAGGGCGGCCACCGCTTCCCCCAGCCGGACCGGCGCAACGGCAAACGGCACGTACACGGCATCCATGCCCAGGGCGCGAAAAGCTGCATTGTGCATCAGCGGCGACAGGGAATGGTCCACCGGATGGCCGAATATGCCGAACACCCGGGTGGTTCCGCGGATCATCATGCCTGTTCCTCCCCTGCCCGCTTACCGCAATCGAGATATTCCTGGTATTCGACGATTTTCGATGCCGACAGAATCTGGCGGGCCTTGCGGATATCCTCCTGAATAGCCTCCCTCAGAGCCTGTGGCCCGGCGAAGCGTTTTTCCTCCCGCAGCCTTTCCACGAAATAGACCCGAAGATCGTTGCCGTAAAGATCCCCGCTAAAATCGAGAATATGCGCTTCGATGAAGTAACCGGCGGCCCCGAAGGTCGGATTCTGTCCCAGATTCATGACTCCGTCGTAGAGGCGGTCACCACGCTTGACCTTGACGGCGTAGACACCGGCGGGCGGCATCAGCTCCTTGTCGGTCTTGAGGTTGGCGGTGGGAAAGCCCAGTTGGGAACCGCGGCCGAAACCATGCACCACCCTGCCTTCGAAGGTGTAGTGGCGGCCGAGGACCTGGACCACTTCGGCAACGCTGCCCTGCCGGATCATTTCCCGCACCCGGGTCGAGCTGTAAACCTCTCCGCCGGTGGCGATGGGTTCGAGGACCTCCACGGAAAATCCGAGATACTCCCCCATGCGCCGCAGCAGGTGGATATCGCCGGACCGGCCTTTGCCGAACAGATAATCGTAGCCGACCACCAGATGCGTGACACCGACCTTGTCCACCAGAAGTTCCCGGACGAAACGATGGGCGGGCAAGTCGGCCAATTCGCGGGTGAAGGGTGCGCAAATCAGCACATCGATGCAGGATGCCTCGATCAGGAGCTCTTTTTCGGCGTAGGTATTGATCAGAGCCGGGGCACGGTCCGGAGCCAGTATCTTCAACGGATGCGGCACAAAGGTATACACAACGGACGTCCCGCCGGTCTGACGGCTGCGGGATACGACACGCCGGAAAATTTCCCGATGCCCCAGATGAATGCCATCGAAGTTGCCGATCGTGACAACGGCATTTTTGATCGGGCTCCTCAATTCATCAATATCGCGTACAATTTTCATAAATTTGGTTTCAATGCCTGGCCTTGCCGTCACGCCTGCGCGCCCGGCCCGGAGGCGGTGCGGACATCGGCTCGTCCAGTTCGAAATCGAGTTCCCTGCGATCCAGGTCGGCTTTTACAAGCTTTACCGTCACGGCATCGCCAATGCGGAAAATCCGGCGACGGCGCTGCCCCACCAGACGGTGAAGCTCTTCATCGAATTCGTAAAAATCGTCGCTCAAGGTGGCGACATGCACCAGACCTTCGACGAAAACATCCTGCAGTTCCACAAAAATACCAAAAGGCTGCACATCCGCCACCCAGGCTTCGAAAATCTCTCCGACCCGGTCCTGCATGAACTGACAGCGCTTCAGGGCCACCATCTCCCGCTCGGCGTCCATGGCGCGGCGTTCCCTGAAAGAAGTTGCTTCGCCCAGCTTTTCAAGCACGGAAACCTTCAACGGGGCCTTGCCCGCGGACAGCACCCTGCGCAGTATGCGGTGAACCACCAGGTCGGGGTAACGGCGGATGGGCGAGGTGAAATGACAATAACAGTCGGAGGCAAGACCGAAATGGCCGAGATTGGCGGCATCGTAACGCGCCTGCTTCATGCTGCGAAGCAAATACTGGTTGACCATGCGCTCTTCGGGACGATCGCGAACCGCATCGAGCGCCCCCTGCAGCGCCGCGGGAGACACGGTTTCTTCCGACAGATCGAGCCCGATGTTGAAATGGGCAAGGAAGGTCTGGAACGCCAGCAGCTTTTCCATATCGGGCGGTTCATGCACCCGGTAAAGCAGCGGAATGTGGTGCTCCGAGAGAAACGTCGCGACGGCTTCATTGGCGGCCAGCATGAATTCTTCGATCAGGCGGTGCGCCAGGGTGCGCTCGGCACGCAGGATCTGGTCGGGACGCCCTTGCAGGTCCAGCACGATCTCGGGTTCTGGCAGATCGAAATCGAGACTGCCGCGCCGAAAACGCATCTGCTGCAACCGCAGCGCCAGCTCGGCCATAAGCCTCAGATCCTCCAGCGGCGTCTTTGGCGGCAAGGAATCATGGCTTGACGTTTCGTCCAGAACTTGCGCCACCTGGTGATAGGTCAAACGGGCCCGGCTGTGCATCACTGCGGGATAAAAGCGGCTTGACACCCTGGCCCCGCGCCTGTCGAACAGCATTTCCGCCGTCAGCACCAGGCGGTCGACGCCGGGATTCAGCGAACAGATGCCGTTGCTCAGGGCCTCGGGCAGCATGGGCAGGCAGATGCCGGGAAAGTAGACGCTGGTGCCACGGTCCAGGGCATCCTTGTCGATGGGACTGTCCGGATAGACATAGTGGGCCACGTCGGCGATGGCAACCCATAAGCGGATGGCGCCATCCGCCTCCCAGCACACCGCCACCGCATCGTCAAAGTCCTTGGCCGTCTCGCCGTCGATGGTGACAAACGGCACCGAACGCAGATCCTCGCGGCCGGCAAGGTCGCCCTCTGCGACTTCCATGGGCACGGACCGGGCCTGGTCGAGGGCGGCGGGGGAAAACTCCCGGGGCAGATCGTACTTGTGGGCAAGGGCCAGGACTTCAACCCGGGGATCGGAGGGATCGCCGAGAACCTCGACAATGCGTCCCTGCGGATACTGCCGGCGGGTGGGATAACGCTCTATGGCGGCGATTACCAGATCTCCCGCATTGACCGGCAAGGCACAGGGGGCAAGGAGCAGAACCGGTTGCGACAGGGCCGGATCGCTGGGCAATACCATGCCATGCCCCGAGTCCGGCCGGAACACGCCGACAATGCTGTGATGCGCCCGCGCCAGCACCCGCACGACGCGCCCCTCGAAACCTCCTCTCGGGGCACGCTGCAGCCGCACCGCGACACGGTCCCCATCCATGATATCCCGCATGAACCGGGCGGGAACAAACACGTCGGGGCGGCCGGGCTCTTCAGGCACGACAAAACCGTAGCCCTGGCGATGCACGGCGATCTTGCCGATCACCAGCTCCGTCGATTTCGGCAGGGAATACAGCCCCTTGCGGGCGCGGCGCACCAGCCCCTCGTCCGCCAGTGTCTCCAGCAGACGCAGAGCAGCCTGGCGTTCATCGCGGGAAAGATCAAAACCGGCCAGCAGCTGTCTTCCCGAAAGGGGCTTGCCCCGGTTCTGAAGCAACAGATTCAGCAGATCGTCGGGCGAGAGACTCATAAATCGGCGAAGCCTTCCAAAACGGCCCATGCGAAATGGGCACGGCATACCCGGGCCGCTGCCGCCGGGCCAACGTCAGTCTTCAACCGTTTCGCCGCAAACGATGGGGTTGATGACCAGACCGCTGAGCAGCTTGGGATAAAAATAGGTCGATTTCTGCGGCATTTTTTCACCGGCGTTGGCAACATCCCTGACCTGCACCATGCGGGTGGAATTCATCAGGAACGCCATCTGGCACTGCCCCGATTGCACCATGGAGAACGGCTCGTCAAAATTCTTGACATAACCAAGATGGGTCTGCTGCTCCTGTGCCTCCGAAGTGATATGGAGCATCTTTTCCAGCACCAGGCGATGCAGGATCGAGACATCGAGGGTGCGCAGCGCCTTGGAGGTTTTTTCGTCGAAAAAGGCATCCATGCTTGCCGCGTCCTTGAGAGTCAGCACATAAAGGGTCCGCCCGCCGGCAAACAACCCGATGGCCGGCTTGTTTTCGCCCTTGTTCCGGAGGATATCGCGGGCCTGGCGCCGGGAATCGGCATCGTCCGGATCCACGGTGTGTGCCTCCACCTCGAAATAAACGCCCAGTTCGGTCAAAAACGGCTCCAGGCGAAACGCCTCCAACCCGTGCACCACGCGATGGGTTGGAAAGATAAGCATACCCTGATCTTCCATATTGGCAAAATACATCAGAACATAATTGAACAACTCCTTGCCGCTGAACCCTTCGCTCTGCGCCCTGCGAAAATCGCGATAATTCAGGGCCGTCTCATAGCGGTGATGGCCGTCGGCGATGAACAGCGGCTTGTTCTCCAGAAGGCCGCAGATCCTGCCGATCACGGTCCGGTCGGTGACTTGCCAGAGGCGGTGGACAACACCGTCATCGTCGGTCACCTCGAAATCGGGGGTGCGCTTTTTCAGCTCCCAGGTCAGGGCTTCCTGCACACAGCAGGGGTCGGAATAGAGCCCGAAAATGGGGCTGAAATTGGCCTCGCAGGCTTTGGTCAGCTGCAAGCGGTCAGCTTTGGGGCCGCTCAGGGTCTTTTCATGCGGCTTGACCATGCCGGTGGCAAAATCCTCCAGCCGCGCCAGGGCGATGAAGCCCTTGCGTACCACGGTCCCCATGCCTTCAGCCTGGTACTCTTCATCGTACAGGTAGATGGAAGGCTCCCTGTCCCGGACCAGAATGCCGTCGTCCTGCCACTGGCGAAAAAATCCCGCCGCCCGGGTATAGCGGTTGTTGGCCGCATCATCGTCCGGCTCGATTTTGCCTAGAATCAGGCGAACCAGGTTGAAGGGGCTGCGGCGGTACAGATCGTCCTGCAACGCAGGCGAAATGACATCGTAGGGCGGCGCCGTTACGCTGACGGGGTCCTGAATCTTTTCGAGATTATAACGGACAGCTCTGAACGGAGCGATCTTTGCCATACGTCTGAACTCCCTTGCGGTACGTGTTGGCGAGCGGAACAAAGATTCAACCAGTATCCAGCCGGAAACTCCGGCTGGATACTGCGTAGTTTTCACATGGAAACAAGCAATTTTTCGCTGTGGCCAGGCAATCAAGGGGTTGCGCGGAGGCGGCCATCGGTACACCGCACAAGCAAGCCCGCGTGTTGACGCCGCCACGGCGCAAAAGAGCCGTTTCCGGATGAAAGCTAACCTAGTCTCCATCCGGAAACTCCGGATGGAGACAGCGTAGTTTTCATATGGGAAACGAGCCATTTTTCGTTGTGGCAAGGAAATCAAGGGGTTGCGCGGAGGCGTACATCGGTACGCCGCACAAGCAAGCCTGCGGATTGACGCCGCCACGGCGGAAAAGGGCCGTTTCCGGATGAAAACTAACTATACGCAATGGTTTACGGAAGGCGCAAGGGAAAAACGGGAAAAACGGGAAGCGGCAAGACGTCTGGAACACGGGCTGCGCCTGCCAGGTCAGGCGCGAAATGGGCAAAAGAGGCAAGCCCATCGGACCGTCTTGCCTCTTTTGCCCTGTCGGTTTTTCTATCCTCTCAGAATACTTCTCGCCAGCTCCGCACCCGGGAGTAAGGCAGCCCCCCGGTTCGGGTCGGATTGTTGTACTGATTGGAACCCAGGGACTTAAGCCCATCAGGGGTTTTGAAATACAAGTGCTGATCCTCGACCAACGGTGCCGTTATGATATCACCGACCTCCAGCCCCTGCTGGCCCGCGGAATCGCTCAGCAACGAAAGCCCTGAATAGGAGAAGGCGTAGATGCGGCCCTCGTTGGGTCCGCCGCAGGGATCTTCGGTGTCGGAGGTGGCGGTGCCGAAATAAACACTGCCGGCCGCTGCGTAAGCTGAAGCGAAAATCCGATGCCCGGCCGGAAGGGCTTCAAACCAGGCCAGTTCGACATCAGAGGCCTCTGTCGATCCTTTCGCGGCATGATCGGCATAGGCAAAAAAATGGTAGCTTGTATTGCCTGTGTCGATATCCTCATCGACATAGGGGCTGTCGCCGCTACCGAAGAAAATGCGCACGTTATGCACCAGTGCGCCACTGCTGTTGAGGCTGTTGTCGACGACGACCGTTGGCGACGCGTAGATGGAATGATACCTCTGATTTTCCGGAACCGTCATGGTTGTGGAAACATCGTCGGCGGTATCTTCCGTGCCCTGATCGTTCACCCTGACATAATCGAAATCCGTGTTGATCACGCACTGGCTGATCGGATAGGCGACGCTGCCCGGGAGATCCGGGAGGTTGACTTTGTACATATACCCTTTGTCGGTGCCGATATATAGTCGATCGATGTAACCGTTCCCGTCACTGTCAACGATGGCGGGTTGACCGGAAGGCACCCCGCCGACACCCGCTGGCTCGCAGTTGAGAAAAATCCGTTCGATGACACTGCCATCGGCAATATCGATGATATACACCGAGGGGAACAGCGTACCGTCATTGGTTTTGCCGCTGACAAAAAATGCCGCCCATCTGGCCTTTCCGCCGGCCACGATCTTCCCGAGCACCGCCACCGCAGGCGAGGAACGGCTGCGAAACAGATCCGGGTCGGCAAACTCCCACATGAAGGTGGGATGACGGGTATCGGTGATATCCAGAGCAAACACCGAGTCGCCGCCATTGCCCTCGGCGCAAAGCACCACGGTTTTCCAGGCGCCACCTATATGAACATCGGCGACCGCCGGAGAGGCGTCGACAAAGGCGCGGTCCTCGCCTTTGAGATAATTGTTTTTCAGCCGGGACAGCAGATTGGCCGGAATAAATGCCCACAGCTCCTGGCCATCGCCATAATCAGGTGCCTTGCTACCCCTGGTCTGCCAGGTGAAAAAGGGTGGGGAGGTTTCCGGGCTGGTATCCGGATAGCCGGACAGAAAGCTGCTCCACCAGGAAGTCACGCTGCTGTCGTCATCCCAGAGATAATAGCCGCGCAATTCCCGCTGGGGGGTTTCCGTATTGTCTCCCCAGCGAAACTGTCCGGCATTGAAAGCGTGCAGCATACCGCTGCGCGATCCGACCAGCACAACGGTATCCCGTTGGGAATGAGTCGTCACAAAAGCATCAAAACTGTCACGCTCGGTTTCCGTAACGGCGGCTCCATAATACCAGGCTGGCCGGCTTGGCGGCGTAACCACGGCGGGGACGGAGTGGTCGAGGGGATCCAGGACCCAGGTTTTTTTAACGCTGCCGCCATCGGCATACCCGCGCACCCAGTTCACCAGCCAGGCGCCATCCGCCTGCGTAAAGGCGTTGTCCTTATTGAAATCATAGCGATATCCTGCTCCGACAACGTAGGTATTATCCAGCCCCAGCATGCTGTTGTCGATATTGGTCGCCGTAAAAGGAACCAGAATGGAAGAGGTCGCATACCATTTGTAGGACGCCTTGATGGGTATGCCGTTTCCGACCACGGCATGAGGCGTTATTTGCCACTCCCCGGTAAACCGGTTGATCGTTCCGGTTCCCCCCATACTGCCGACGAGTTTGTCGGTATGACGATCGGTGAAGGTTTCCGTACCGGCGGCAATAACAACGCTCTCCCCGACCACCGGTGCATGGGCAAGCGTGCCGCCGAACCCCTCCGTCACGCCATCTGCGGTCGCGAGCTCTTCATCGACAACGCTGTCAAGAGAAATGGTCGGGTAATAGATAGTCCTCGAACTGGGGGCGCGGGCGCTCAGAACAGCTCCGGCATCCCACAATTCCACGTTATCGGTGCCATAGGCACTCAGGGCATCATAGGTGCGCATTGCGCGCAAATGACCGCGCAGCTCCTTTTCCGCCCAATCGACGGCGGGTGTTTCGTAGCTTCCGGAATAAAGGACATTGGCCACGGCCACCGGTGATGAGCGGGAAATCTCGCCGTGTGTCGCGACGGTTCCGGTCAGGTTGACATCCAGAATTTCCGCCGCACAGGCCTCGTCTTCGCTGGAAAGAACCGCCTTCCAGATCAGTTGCCTGCCCGTAATGCCCTGCCCTGCAAAATCTATCCGCCGCGTCCGACAGGTATAGCGCGGTGTTCCCGGGGTCCACGAAGCCACGACACTTCCGAGCTGTTTCAGCCCGTTGCCATCGACGGTAAAGCTGCGCACCGTGTCCCAGGTGCTCACTTCAACCCAGTTGACGCCGTTGTCAATCGACACGTAATAATCGATGGCGGACTGCCCGGAACAGGGCATGCTGTCCCAGACTTCGATCTCGACAGCGGTGTAAAAAGCGCCCTCCTCATCCGGCTCGATCGCTTCGCTGGATTTCAGCTGGGCCACGCCGCCGGTGCGGCGTTCGACAATAAACACCATGTCGTTATGATCGGTATCGCCACCTCGCCACAAATCTTCCCAGCCCAATATCCACTCGTTGGGTTTGTTGCCGGGGGCACCGACGATAACATGCGGGTATTTTTCGCCACCGATGATCTCCATACTCTGGGTGTCCGCGGTGGAAAACTGCAGATCGAACAGATTTTTGGCACGCGTCAATGCCTCGTTATCCAGCCAGCCGGTCGTTTGACAGGTATCCGTGGAAGCGTTGCGGGCAATGCCAAGATTGAATATCTTCGTTCCGTTGGAACAATCTCCGCCATACGTATCGGGATTCCAGGCCATCTTGGTAAAATAGGTCGGCTTGCGTGAATCGTTGTCCACCTTGAGATAAAAAACCAGCTCTGTACCCGCGGCAAAAGTCCCGAGAGACACACGGTTATCAAAAGCATTGACCAAACCATCGCCATTGGCATCAATGCCTTCGCGATCATCGAGAACGCCGTTGGCGTTATTGTCATTGACATCGGTATAAACCTCGTGGCGTGTGCCACCGCTCCCCTCGCTTGCCAGCATCCAGCCAAAATCACTCTCATCGTAACCGGCCCCCTCATGCAAAAAGGTCACGGCGACCTCCTGTTCGAAGGGGACAATGATGCTGTTCGGGTCAATCGCATCATTGCCGGTTTCCAGGTGCAGATAACCATCTTCCGTAACGGTGACATTGTTCAGGGAAAAATCCTGTGCCGCAAAACCACTGGCGTAATCGGTATAGGTGCTGGAACCGCATCCGGGCACGGCAGCGTCGGCGGCAAGGCCAAAATCGGCCGTAAAGCTTTCAGCCTGGGACAATGCCATGGAAAAGCTCTTCTCCGAACCCGTATGTCCACCGGACCAGCCAAAAAACTCCGATCCGACACTGGCGTTGGCGTAGAGCGTAATGCGTTCTCCCTGCGCAAAAGTGCAACTGCCATCGGAAGCCAGGGTACAGGCACCGCCCAGCGATCCCTTGAGAGTAACCTTGCCGTTGCCGTCGCCGTCGAACGATACACTGACCAGGATCTCGTCCTGGGCAAAGGCCGGCATCGGATCATGGCAAGCCACTCCCTGGATGGCAGCCAGCAACCCCAGGCACATGGTGATTCGTAAAAAACTTTTTTTGCACATATTCATGGTTTGTCTCCCGGCTGAACTTTAATCGATCTGTAAACTGAAATCGGAAACAGCCCCCGCATCGTTGGAATTGTAGTTTTTCCCGGCACCGCCGCCTTCCTGCCCACCGTATCCCGCCAGGGCTTCTCCCCCGAGGTCCCGCCAAACAGACTGATTTCAACACTCGCGGCAGCACCGTGGGGTCCGCGGGCATCGGCGCGCATAAAAATAACCGAATCGGTGTCGTCGGTAGGCCCGCCGCCATCGTCGTTGTTCCATACCGTCACGGTATAGCGATAAGAGGCACCGAGTTCGGCATCGATGATCCACTTTGCGCCACCCTCGTAGCGGGTATCGGTGGCCGCCGCAACGTCTGGCTGTGAACCGTTCAGCACAAAATCCCAGTCCGGATCGATGCCGGCGGCAATATGGCTGGAATTTTTGTCCATAAACAGGGTTTTGAAATTCCTGCGCAAATGCTCGATGCCGGCCTCCGCCGTATATAGCGCTTCGGTATGGGTGCGATCCGAAGCGGAAATCATCGTCTCCAAAATGGAAGTATTGGTTGCCGCTAGACCTATCACGGTCAGCAACGTCAGAATAACCATTGCTGTGATCAGTGCGGCACCGCGCTGACCACGGCCGATTTTGGCTGGCATATGACTGTCCTTTTCCTTTGAGTTTTATCAAAGCCCCAGATTTCTGGTTCGAATCGTAACGGAGAGCCGGCGCCGCCGGAAGTGGTCGGTGCTGCCTGCGGCATGATCTTCCAGAGCCGGACGCTGCCCGCGGAAATCTCTCTGATCATGGGCGGACCGCGCGACAAGGCCAAGCCGCACAACCCGCACCCGGGGCTTCTGAAGGTCGGTTAAATCCGCATCGTTGATCGTGGTATCCACAACGCCGTCATCATCCGTGTCGAGTTCAAAGGCAAGCTGTAAATCCTCGATGTATTCGGCAATCACCTGTCCTCCATGGCCTGTGTCCCGCATAAGGCAGGGAATGCCCCCGCGATTTTCCAGATAGTAGAGCGCGTCGTAAATACCATCGGGATGGAAGAAGCTGATGAGGCTGCCGGCGGGAAAGGTGTTCAAAAGCTTGTTCAAATAGGTTTTGCCCTGAAATGTGAAATTGGGATGGCTGCCGATCCTGTCCGAATTCGGCAAGGTTTCGGTATGAAACAGGACCGCCGACCGGGAACCGTCCGGATGGGTAATGATGAACGGCATGCCAGGAGAAGGCTGAATGAATTGCGTTCCGGCGCAATAACAACTGCCATCCCAACCAATGCCGGCCTGAATGTCCTCGTTGACATCCGCCACCGTAGCTGACGGCGGCATTTCGCCCGCCAGGGTCAACTGCGGCAGCATATCGCAGGGTGGCAGTGATCCTCCGGGATCGGCACCGCAACTGCCAACGCCAAAATTCTGATACCGGACGCGAACCAGATCCGAGCCGACAACAATATTTGGCAGGGTAGCGGCCGTGCCGGATGTGCCGTCAACATTGTTTTCAAACTCGATGGGGAAAAGAATCTCTCCGCCAAAGGAAAAATCCGGGATTCCCGCGCCGGCCATACGCAGATCCCGCTCAAGAAAAAGCTTGGCGGTTCGTACATTCTGCTGAGCCTCCGCCACCCCTTCCTGCACCACGTAGGAACGCTGGCTGTTATCAAAGACACTGAAAACGGCGGCCACCACCACCAGCGAAATGGTCATGGCAACCAGCAACTCCACCAGTGTAAACCCCGATCGGGGACATGCTTTGACTGTCCGGTTCATTTTTATCCCTCATTCGACTTCAAGGATCGCAGCACGACCCGATGTTGACGGGACGACAACCATTCCACCGTCACGGTAATACGTTTAAGGTCATTGACAGGCACATTCTCCTCAATCACCGTGGATCGGTTGAAAATGGTGCCATCCACGCCTTTTTCCAGGGTTGGAAAATTTATATCGTTTACCCTCGCGTAATCTGTTACCTGAATCCGTTCGATGACATTTTGCGCCAGCGCCGTGGCCTGCGATATGGTACCGCCGTGCATATTGCCATGGATGGCCGTGGCCTGAAGGCCGGCAACCCCGAGCAGGCCAATCGCCAGCACGACCATTGCGATCAACACTTCGAGCAGGGTAAACCCCTTTTCCTGTTTACTCATCGATCCCCCCTTCATTCCACCCAGCCTGAACCGTAGTTTCTCCAGACTTTGATCCGCCCGGTTGTCGAAAGGCTGCCGACCGCCATGGTCGCACCATCAGACACGGAAAAATAAACCGTACCGGACTGGCTTGTGCCGTTGGGATTGAACACCACCCTGTCCGCCAGAAAGCTGATGCCGTTCACCGGAAGACTGGTCGCATCCGGTCGCTTGCCCTGCCTGCTGCCATAGGAAACGGGATCGGCCAGATATACGGTCCTGTAAATTGTCTCATCCCCGTCGGTCCAGTCATCGTTTCCCGCACTCTCACCGGAATGGCTGTATACCAGATACCGCTTATTGGTGGCATCGAACCGGATGGCCCACGGCCTGGAATCCCGGATGGCGCCGGCTCGGGCAAGCTTCATGTAACCGGCCAGCTCTCGAAGATTGCTTTTCATCTGCGCCCGGGCTCCCCGGTTTCCCAGATAAAAACCGGCAATACCAATGGAAATCGCCAATATGCCCACAACGACAAGCAACTCCAGCAGGGTGGTCCCCCGGTTGCCAAGGATTACCTTCATATTTAAAATCTCCCCTGCCTCCCTGTAAGGATATTGAGAGAGGCCAAACCCACTGAAAACCACGGCCCTGCACGACAGGAAATCAGCCAGACCGTCGCGCCGCAAAACAATAAGTGAAAATGGCTTAAGGTGTAAATGTTTATCAGGAAATTTTCATTGCAAAAATAGAGCCATTTAATTTCAATACGTCAATGGGTAAAATACCGACGTTTTCACAGGAATGGGCGTCAAGCACGCAATATTTGCGCATGCGTAACGCAAAAATAATCCAGGCCTCTGTTGACGGCCTGAATGCAGAGATGATTTCAGCCGATTATGCTGGGATAAAAAAAGTGGGCATGCAACAAACGGTGGGTGTGCCTGGAAGGGTATGGAAGGGTTGTTTCCTGGAGAGAATCCTGGTCCCCAAAGGGCAGGCTCTACATATGAGCCAACCCCGTAGCTTTTGAATCCACCATGATAACCAGATCGGAATCCTGATTCACTCTGATAAATATGGTTTTATTGGCATTTCCCTGCGGACGGAAACTGATGGAATAGATACCGGAACCGGACCAGGCCTCGGCTGCCGTGTCTTTGGACTCTATTTTAATGTGGTCCGGAAAGAAGGTTACGTCACCATCAGCGGTATATTTACCGTCATCGAGATTTATGGAAAACGATACACTCCGGTTTTCATGTATGGCTACACTGCGGGCTCGGCGCAGCGTGGATAAAATCTCCCGCGAGGCTGCCTTGTATTGTGCGCCTTTTCGCCAGTGACCCGTCAGAGGAATGGACAGGGCGAAAAGAACCGACAGCACCGCCACCACGGTAAGCATTTCCAGCAAGGTTGTCCCTTTGTTATTCCCTGACCGCACCCTGTCCCCCTGTTTGAGATAAATTCAATTCAAAATCCTGACGGTCCTGGCCGCCATATCCGTCATCCGCCAACACGCCTACCGCGAAAACGCCCTGGGCCCCGGGAGGCACGCGCCAGGTCAAGGTTGATCCGCTGGCATCCAGCCGCATGCCTTCAGGCGCCTTGACCAGGGCAATGCTCACATCATCGCCATCGGCGTCCTCTACTTCAACCCGGTATTCGAAAATACCCTGTTCGAATGTCTCCGGAGGGAGGGAGGTGATCTCGGGAGGGGCGTTGCCCGCTGCAATCTCGCCGCTTCGTACCGCCCTGCCACGGAAGCTACCCTGCAAAGCCGTGACTTCAACCGAGAGGCTGTCCCCGCGAGCAAAAAAATCACCCGGCAAAAAGGTCCCCGACTCCCCGGGGATTTCACGACCCTCCACGAACCAGCGGCACTGAAAACGGGTATTTGCGCCCGACTTACGCAACAGTCGGGGTTTTACCCGAATGCCGGTCCCCGCATGAAAGGGCATGGGTTCGTAGGCGAGGTCGAGAATCTGCGGCGCATCGGCGGCAACCAGGCTGCACGGAACGCAGCAGAACATGAGCGCCACACCGGCCCTTGCCACAACACGCCTGAGCCTGAAGAGTAAGGAATTCATCACCAGGTCATCCAATAAAGGGGATAAAGGGTTTCGATGTCATCGAGAGCGACATTCGGAAACGCCCCGCCCGAACCGACAAGAATGGAAGCACTGCCATCCTTGCCGATAACCATGACCAGCCCGGAAGGAATGCCTTGCCCGATAGCCAGCGAACGATCGGCGCGCCGCAGGACATCGGAACTGTCCGCATCCCCCGATTTGGCCCGGTCTGTGATCGCGGATGACTGACTTTCCCCGAAACGATCGGTGCCACTGCCTGTGAGCCAATTGAACACAGCTTCTCCGGTACGCGAATTAACCGCGTAAAGTCTGGAAATCCCGAGATTGCCCCCGGAGCAGGGATCCTGGGAAATACTCGCGTCCGAGTTGGGCGTATAGGTGGTAAAAAAGGCGACGTTGGCAAACACCGTGGGCGAGGCAAGCACCTTTTCCCCTTCGTGGCCGGATTCGTTCAGCTTGATAAACCACCCGTAATAAACCGACCGGGGCTGCCCATCCGCGTCTGCCGGTTCATAGTTATACAGCTTGTCCAGCAAAGCATCGGCTTCAGCGTTGGTCGTATCATCGCGCTGCAAGGCATTATCGGTAACATCGACCAGGTGCGATTCCGTCAGCACCGATGGCGCGCTGGGGTTGTCATCGGCTTCGCGATCCCGCACCATGTAGATGCGGTCCATGACGGCCCCCCCTGTGGTCCCCGGATTCAGGTAATTCAAAGGGTGCTCACGATCCCCGCTGCCAAAATACACAAAGGTATCCGGATACTTGTAGGTTATGGTCGGTTTATAGAAAACCTTGCGGCCGACATCGGAGGTCCCGGTATTGGCCTGAAAAATCCGTTTTACACTCCAGTTTGCCGTGGACGCGTCCCCTACCGTAAAGCGCCACAGCTGGCCGCCGGTATCGACAGCATAAAACCTGTCGGCGTTGCCGTCGAGATCCCGGTCGTAAACCAGGATATCGGACGGAATCGAATAGGTCATGCTCGACCGGTCGGTATGAGTGGCGTCATAAGTTGCGCTCCAGATCAGGGATCCCGACTGGGAAAAATCGGGAACATAGCCGGCTTCGGTCGCGCTGAGCCGCGCAAGCTCGATCACGTACAGGCCCCGCCCGCGGGGTCGGAACTGCCAGCTGCCACCAGCGCTGGCCCCACTGCTGAAGCCGTCGGGAGCAGAAGAGACATCGGTCGTGGCACCCGTGCCGTCCGGAAATTTCTGATTGCTGCCAAAACGCAAATCTTCATTGTTGTCATATCCCGCACCGAAAACCGCAACAATTTTGGTGACCCCGCCAATGTTCATTTTGGCCAGGCGCGGCTGGCTCCAGGTTTGCCCAAGCTCGCCAAATCCGGCCGTATCGCTGTTGAGGTGCCAGAGATATTTGGGTTGCTGCGGGTTGGTTACATCCAGCGCATAGTAGGAGCCGCGCGAAGAGGTTCCAAGGGTATTGCCGCCACCGCCACGCCGCAGACCGAAAAGCAGGATGACCCTGTCGCCGTCCTCGATGGTGCCGTCGCCATCGGCATCGTGCGCATAGGCCAGCGGAGAGTTGTCGACAAAGTAATAGTGACTGCTGATGTCCTTCAGGTAGCGGAGATCATCAAGCAGTTCCGGCGGAATAAAGGCCCAGGCCTCCTCGCCGTTATGATCGTACACCGCGTGCAGCATGCCATCGTTGGCACCGAAAAACACCATGCTCTTATTCTTGGTGGCGTCGGCTTCATTGCTCTCCGTAAAAGCATAGTTGGCATAATTGACGATCAGGGGCTTGGAGTGGAGAATGTCTCCCAGAAGCCAGTCGCGCTTGGTCGTGCCGTCATCCAGATAGCCATGCACAAAATGGATCAGACTGTTTTTGGCGGCATCATCGGCAACACCCAGAATCGCGGCCGTCAGGCGTGTATTGGCCGTGGTAAAGGCATGCACGCTGTTGTACAGATCGGTTGTCACTCCGGAGCCGGGCAGATAGGTATAGATATTTCTGGCGGAGGTGCGTGCTTTCAGACGGCCGCCAACGCCGCCAGCGTTGACCATGCCGCCGTCGTAGGTGCCGGTGGGCGTCCAGAAGGAGCGGTGAACCGGCGTGGGCGGATCGGTGGAATCATCCGTCAGAAAATAGCCGTCGTCATCGGTGGCGTTGACAAGTTCCCCGGAAGAATTGAAGGCGACAATTTCGTTGTCGGCGCTCAACCCGAATTTCTTGAGATTTCCCTTCCAGGGCTCATCGTTCATCGGCTTGAAAAAGCCAAGATAAATACGCTGGCCGCTGTAGGTCCGGTTTTCCGGACTGGCCGGCACCACGGGAGCGACAAAGGATGTGTCCTCCTCGAGGATGGACATGATGATATCCGCCAGAGCGGCGTAGATTTCACTGGAATTGCTGACGTTGACATAACTGCCGTGGCCATAACTCGCGGCATCGACAAGTTGCTGAATCACGGGCGTCATCAACTGGATGATGTGGGTATGAACGCGCGACTGGGTGTCATCGACCTCGTAATCAAGGCTGTTGTAAAGATAATGGGCCGCTTCGGGCGTGTAGTAGTCATCGCTGTGGCCTGCCCCCAGCTCGGCATTTTTATCCATGAGTGCAACCGGATTGCTGGTGCCGAGATTGTCCTTGGTGGCGCCGGTGGCAAGCACGACCATATGGTTGTTCTGGCACCAGTACTGAATGGGGGAATCGTCGTAGGCTGCATTGTCGTTCGAGGTGCTGTTGGCATGCGACGAACCGGTGGGGTCGCCGACCCAGTAGAGCCAGGCATCCCACAGGGCACCGCCCAGGGGCTGGGCATTGGCCGTCTGGGTAATGGGAACAATTTTATCCGTCATCTTGCTGGCGAGGCTAGCTGCCGTGTTGCCCGCCACGGGAAGAACGATCGCACCGCCCTGATCGTTGCTGTTGTATTCCATCAGGCCGATGTTGGCCAGAGGTGCCAGATAAGGGAAAATATTGTTGTTGAGTTCATGCTCCAGGACCTTGATCAGGGGCGCCTGCGGCTGCCAGCTGACCGTGCCATCGGTGTAGGTGACGGAGATATCGACCGCATCGGACGCAGGAAAAGGGTCGCTGCCACCGGAAGTCCCGGCGACAACACACTTGTATTTCTGGCTGGTTGATGGGGCACCGGCCTTGTACACCAGGTCGCCGACAGCGTAGCCGGTTGCGCTGCTCCATTCACTGGCAGTGTTCGCCGCCTCCTTCCAGTTCAGATAGTCGCCCGTGTAATAATCCGTGGTCTTGTTGGTGCACCGCTCTCCCTTGTTATCGATGCAACCGATAAAATTGCCGTTGTTGTAAAGGGCGGAATGGGCTGCGGGATAGCCGCTCTGGACCTCCGTCATATCGGTGTTGGAGACCACCTGATAGGTCGCGTTGCTCTTGTAATAAATGGCACCTGGCGTGCGGCTGCCCGGCCAGGCGGTGGCCTTGCGCTCGTAGGTGCCGGCGGTGCCGGCCTCGCTCATCTGCTTGGAGGTATCGATAAAAAACAGGATATTCGGCTTCACCGACGAGGTTTGTCCACCTACGTAAATGGAGCTGTCACCGTGGTAATAATCCGGCCTTGCAAAGGCTCCCTGAACCGAAAAAAGCAGGGAAGCGATTACAAAGGCTGTTTGCAGTTTTTTCATTCTAGCCCCCCGAGGTGGTGACAAATACGGAATCATCGCTTTTCTTGAAAATGCGGACTTTGGATGTTTCTATTCTGGATCGCGAATCGTTGCGGGCCTGAGCCTCGATATTGATGCGGTAAAAATTTCCGGCAAATTCATCACCGAACTTGCTCCGCAGGGCCGCCGGCAGATCGCTGGGACCAAGGTTTTTGACCACGTTGATATCTTCATCATCGGACTTCACGAGTTCGGTCCCGGTGGCCGTGTCCTGCAGGTCGGCAAACCGGTCGGCAACCGTGGCACCCGCAACGGTTTCATCCGTATCGGTGACAAAATCATCGGTTCCCTCCTGCACCAGCGCCAGGTGGGTATCATCGGTTTCAAACAGGATGTCCGGGCTGGACGCATACTCCACGGCACGTTCAGCAGCGACAAAGGCATCGGCGGAGGAGCGGTAGTTGGTCGTAATCGCCAGATCGGTATTGGTCGCACTGAGGACGAGAATCCCCAGGATCGACAGGATGATGAGCATCGACATGGTCAGAACCAGGGCGAAGCCTCTTTCCGACCCCAATGATTTCTTTCCCGAAAAAATCATAATACGACCCCGTTATGAATTTTGACCGTCGTGGACAAGGTTCGCGTCTTGACGCCTGAAAAATTTTCCCGCCCGGTTCCCGTGGCATCGGTCTGCCCCGTGATGGTGATCTGCACGGCGACGATATCGTCCAGGGCGGAGGTGGCGTTGCCTCTGTTATCCAGGAACGCCAGGGCAATCCCCGATATATTGGTGGCAACAAGCTGAAAATCCTCGATGACGTTGCCATCCATGTCGCGCACGCGCCGTCGCAATTCGTTCATAGCGGGATCGCCGGAGGCACTGTCCACAACTTGATAGTCGATCTGAAGGGGAAAATCGTCATTTGCGGCGCCGTCAGGAATGCGAACCAGCAGGTCACCCGAACGGATCGTGCCGGCCACATACCCTCCCCCGGAGATGTCCAGGACCACCTCGTCGCCCGAGGGGGTTCCCGTTACCGGATAAATATCGGTAACAGGACTCAGATCGACAGCACGAAAAACCCGCACGGCGTCTCCATCGCCAAACTGCTGCATGGTTGTGGCAGAGACATCCAGTTCCAGATGAACGCCATTCACCGTTGCTTCCTCAATCCGGGCATATCCGTGAACGGAAGTTGCGCTGACCAGGGACAGCAACGGACGGCTGTCGCCGGCATCGTCATAATCCCCGTCGTTATTGGCATCCACCAGCATCTGATCCGGAGCGTTGATCAATGCCGACCGATCATCTGGCGTCAGGAACTCGGCCATGCGAATGTCCCGGGCCATGAAATCCAGCCCGGCCCGCAGGTTCTGTTGAACCTCGATGACATCTTCCTGGGTGTAGGCCTGACGCTGGGTCGCTATGAAGGTTGCATAGACGGCGGCCACAACAACCCCCATGATGGCCATCGCAACCAGTACCTCGATCAACGAGAATCCCCGCATATCTTTTTGACGATAACCCACAACGCCTCCTAACGCGTCCTTTTCATGGTCGTTCTGGAAACCACCCGTCCGCCGAAGGCATTGTCCGCAACGGACACTGTAATCCGGGAAATACCGGCGACCGGGGTGTTCACGGCGACAGCGTAGGTAGCGGAAAATCCATTTACCGGCAAGGTTTCGGGCCAGGCGGCAGCAGGATCCACGGTACTCGCGAAGATGGCGTCACCGGCATCGCGAGCCAGAAGATTTTGAACGATGCCATCCGCCAGCGCAACGGCGGCTGTCACCCGCTGCGAGGTGGAACCGCCGGTTATGGCGGTAATCTGCATGCCGGCCAAGGCCAGCAAGCCTATAGCGAAAATCGTGATAGCCACCAGAATTTCGACAAGCGTGAATCCGGACTCCTTTTTCCGAAACATCACCATGGGGATCGTCCTCATCAAAGTAAATTTTATTCGAGCCTGAAGGCCGAAGATCACTGCCGAAACGGTATCCGTTCGGGCATCTATCCGAAAAGGCCTCGCTCCCTGCGGCGGGATTGCCGCAGCATCTGCAGAAAACAGCCCGCTGCGGTGCCGATAAAGGATAAAGCAAAACCCGATCCAAAATACATTTTTTAACCATAATGAAAAAACATATGCAAAAACAAGAGATTAAACAAAAATTACAATCATGGCAACGCAAATTTTACCTGTCCGGGGACGCAAATTTTGCACACCCCTTCCGGTAATTGTCCGCCAGTTTGTATGCTTCCGGAAGCTCCGGAAGAACGCGGCGGAGGTTTTACCCGGGAGGCGCGTGATTATTCAGTTATGGCCGGAATCAGGGGGTTGCGCAGAGGTGCACACCCACAAAAGGAACTCAGGATTCGATGCGGTATTCCTTGATTTTGTACAGAAGCTTCCGCAAACTTATTTCCAGCAGCCGTGCAGCCTGGGTGCGGTTGCCGGCCGTAACGGCCAGGGCTTTGCGGATATACTCCTTCTCCAGACGGACAGATGCCTTTTTAAGCGAAAAATCTTTGCCATTTTTACGATTTTCGAACCGTCTGTCCAACGGCATCCCATCGATTTCCAGGGTGTCACCGCGGCTGAATATCATGGCGCGTTCTATGAAATTGGCCAATTCGCGAACATTGCCGTCCCAGTTCTGCCGACGCAGGACATCCAGCGCCAAGGGAGTCAGACATGGAGCGGAGCGTCCTTCGCGATCGGCTATGACACCGATGAAATGCTTTGCCAGAACAGGGATATCCTCCCGGCGCTCCCGCAGCGGAGGGATATTGATTTCCACCACCGCCAGGCGGAAATACAGGTCATCGCGAAACCTGCTTTTGGCCACCGCCTCGCGCAGATCCAGAGCGGTCGCCGCCAGGACCCTGACATCGACCTTCCTGGGGAGGTTTTCCCCGACGCGACGGATTTCTCCTTCCTGGAGCACCCGGAGCAGTTTGGGCTGCAACTCCAGCGGCAGCTCTCCGATTTCATCCAGGAACAGGGTACCGCCATCAGCTTCTTCGATGAGGCCGGGTTTCTGTTGCAATGCTCCTGTAAAAGCTCCACGGGAATGTCCAAAAAGTTCACTTTCGATCAGACCCGAGGCAATGGCTCCGCAGTTTATCGCCACAAAGGGGCAATCACCCCTGGCGCTTTGACGGTGCAGAGCGCGAGCCACCAGTTCTTTGCCGGTCCCTGTTTCGCCAGTGATCAGCACCGGGCTGAAAGACTGGGCCACCCGGGAAACCATCGCCATGAGATGCTCCATGGCCGTACTCTGAAAAACAATCTCGTGATTCGATTTTCCTCGTGACAGTTTTTTGCGCAGCAGGGCATTTTCACGCTGCAGCCGCAATTTTTGCTGGGCTTTGCGCAGAGCAAGGATCACCTCGTCCGGCTTGAAAGGCTTGGAGATATAGTCATAGGCCCCTGCCTTGAGGCACTGGATGGCCGTCTCCACGCTCCCGTAGGCGCTCATCATAATCACAATGCCACCAATATCCCGGGCTGCAATCTCCCGGAGGAACTCCAGGCCATCCATCTCCGGCATCCGGATGTCACAGAGGATGAGGTCATAGTCTCCGTGCCGCAGATAATCCAGGGCTTCGCGACCATCTTTGGCCTCGGTAACGCGATATCCCCCCTTTTCGAGAACCAGGCGCAGCATATGTCGCATGCCGGCTTCATCATCGACAATCAGCACATCATTTTTTTCATTACGCATCGCCGCTGTACTCCCGTCTCAAAACCACCTTGAAATGGGTTCCGGCCCCGATTTCACTTTTGACCTCGATCCTTCCCCCCGCCTCTTCCAGTACCCGCTGGCAAACGGCGAGCCCCAGCCCGCGCCCCTTGCCAGGGGCCTTGGTGGTAAAGAAAGGATCGAAAATATAAGGAAGGATCGCCTCGGGAATCCCCTGTCCATCATCGGCTATCTCCAGCCAGACCGTCTTGTCATCAAGCCCGCCCGACACGTGGATCTTGCCCTTGAGCGGCGATGCATCCCGCGCATTGACCAGCAGGTTGACAACAACCTGCATCAACCGGTGAGGCGCCATCCTTACAGACGGCAAGTTCTCGGGCAAATTGTCCACCAGCGTCACCACGTCAAACATGCCCTGGCGTTGCAGCATGGTCATGGCCTGGCGTGCCACAGGAGCGGGGTCAATGAGTTCTTCCCGATCGGGATTGGGTCTGGCATAATCCAGCAGGTCACGGACCAGATGGTCGATGCGCTCCAGCTCCGTTCCGGCATGATCGATGATCTGCCGTGTCCGACCTGGAGGCAAATCCATTTTGAGAACTTCCATATAACCGATCAGGGCCGACAGGGGATTGCCGAGTTCATGGGCCATACCCGCGGCAAGATGCCCGATGGAGGCCATCTTTTCCGAACGCAGCAGCGCATCGCGGGTCTCCTTGATCTCCCGGTTGGCCTGCTGCAGCGACCGGATATGTTCGTCAGTGCATCGGCGACTGTCGCGCAGGGTCTCGAGCATAAAATTGAAGGAGCGCGCCAGAGAGGCGATTTCCGCGGGGCCCTCTTCACTGACCTTTTCTTCGAGATTGCCGCCGGCCACCGCCCGCGTGGAAGCCATCAATTTTCGAACCGGCCCGGAGACATTTCGATTCAACTGGTAGAGACCGAACAGAAAAAGCACCGCACCGTAAAGAAACACATATGCGACAAGGATCTTCAGAGATGCGCGGACACGTAAGCCGATCCCGTTCAGGGGAAAGCGCATCTGCAGGACCCCGACGAAATTGCCCCGATCATACAGAGCCCGGGTAATTTTATAATATGAAGCAACGGCATTCGCCGAAGAAAGCCAGGCCTGGGAGTAGGAAAGAAAGCATTGGGAGCCTTGCAGATAGCGCACCGACGCAAGCCTCTGCGCCGAGTCCAAACCGACACCCGCGGCATCCTGCAAAACCATGGAATCGAGGTCAGTTCCCGTCCAACGCCAGACACCGGCAGCCGTCCCGTGGGGCAGGTGCTCGAACAGAGGAGCGGTGCGCTGCCGCAAAATATCGGTTCCCGACTCTGAACCGAGCATGTCGCCGAGGGTGCTGCCCAGAATTTCCGCCGTAATATTGAGGCTGGCAACCCGCTGATCGAGAAGTTCCCGCTCCGTCAGCTTAAGAATCAAAAAACCGCCGAACAAAAGAGCGGCACCCAGCAACATGGTCATATGCAGGATAATCTCGGTGCGTAAACCGAAAGCCCTGGCCATTCTTTCCCCCCGGAGCAGCCTGAATTAATTTACACTAAACAAACGCCAAAATAACACAAGCATCACCCGGGAACAATGAAATGATAAAATCTTTTGCAGACGTCAGGATGGCCGCCAAAACTGGCAGACGAGGCCAGCTCCGGACAAGAAACCGGGTAGCAGGGAATTTCCCGCGTGATTCCAGGACAACCGCTTTTTCATTATGGTGAATCGAGCGCCGTGACCACACTACAGCACAACATAAAAAAACTCTACATCTTCGCCTTCCTCAAGATGACCCTGTTTCCCATGGCGGTCATCACCCTGTTCTGGAAGGACCACATAGGCCTGGACCTGACGGAAATTCTGGTGCTGCAAGGGCTGTTTTCCCTGGCGAACGTGCTGATGGAGTATCCCTCGGGTTACGTCAGCGACCGGCTCGGCTACCGGGCAGCATTGACTGTGGCATCGCTCTTCGGCATTGCCGGCTGGTCTTTTTACCTGGTGGCGGAATCCTTCGCCGGGGCACTGCTGGCGGAATTGCTGCTCGGCGTCTGCTACGCCTTTATCAGCGGCTCGGACAGCGCCCTGTTGTTCGAGACGCTGCAGACCGACGGTCGCGAAGAACACTATGCGCGCTACGACGGACGCATGACCAGTTGGGGGCAGACCGGCGAGGCGGCGGGAGCGCTGTTCGCCGGGGTGATGTACGCAGCCTCGCCGGCCCTGCCCTTCGCGCTGCAGATCGTCATCTGGGTGCTGGCGCTGGGCATCTGCCTGCGCTTGCGGGAACCCCCCGCCGAACATGGCGACATCATCCGCTCGCACCTGCGCGAAGCGCTGGGGGTGTGCCGCTATGCCTGGCGCGAAAATCCGGCGGTGCGCACCACCATGATGTTCGGCACCCTGCTGGGTCTGGCCTCCTTTTATACGGTATGGATGATTCAGCCTTTCATGCAGCAGTGCCGGGTGCCCCTGAGCTGGTTCGGGCCGGTCTGGGCGGGCGCCAATTTGACCGTCGCGGCCTGCTCCCTGGCCAGCCATCGGCTGCAGGCGGCCATCGGCCTCCGCAACATGAGCCTTTTGTTCATCGGCCTGATTGTCGTTGCCTACGGCGGCCTGGGCCTGACCGCGGGAGTGGGAAGCTTTGCCTTCTATTATCTGCTGACCGCCATGCGCGGCCTGCAGGGCCCGATGATACGCCACCGGTTGCAGCAGGCCAGCGCCCGCCGCAACCGGGCCAGCATCCAGTCCCTGCACAGCCTGTCCTTCCGTCTCGGCTTCATTGTCACCGGCCCCCTGATCGGCATGGTGGCTGACAAGTGGGGGCTTGACAGTGCTTTTTTACTGCTGGCAGGAGCGTTTGCCGTGCTGCTGCCGCCCACGGCGAAAAAGTTCTTAACCCGCACCGCAACCTGAATTCTCAGCACCCAGCACTCAGCACTCAGCACTCAGCACCCAGCACTCAGCACTCAGCACCCAGCACCCAGCACTCAGCACTCAGCACCCAGCACTCAGCACCCAGCACCCAGCACCCAGCACCCAGCACCCAGCACCCAGCACCCAGCACTCAGCACTCAGCACTCAGCACTCAGCACCCAGCACTCAGCACTCGAGTTTCGTCCCCAACCCATCCGCCAGTTGTTCGAGAAACGATGCCGCATCCATGACAATACCGAGGGACTGGCGGCTGCCGCGATCCTGCAATTTGGTTACGACCGCCGGATTGACATCGACACAGACCGTTGCCACCGCCGCCGGCAGCAGATTGCCGGTGGCGATGGAATGCAGAGTCGTGCCGATCATGATTGCCATGCCGACACCGGGAATGAGGCCGCGCATGGCGCGCTGCGCGGCGAGCACGTCCGTGATCACATCGGGCAGAGGGCCGTCGTCACGAATCGAGCCGGCCAGCACGAAAGGCACGTCGCAGGTAATGCAGGCGTGCATGATGCCGCCGGCGAGGCTGCCATCCGCCACCGCTGCGGCGATCGAACCTGCCCCGCGGATGCGGTTGATGGCCCACAGGTGGTGGGCGTGCCCTTGGGGGCCGGTGCATCCGTCATCCAGGGGCACGCCCAAAGAGGTTCCAAACAGGGCCGATTCGATGTCGTGGGCCGCAAGGGCGTTGCCGGCGAACAGCACATCGATCCAGCCGTTGCGGATCAGGGCTTCCACTACCGGCCCGGCACCGGTGTGAATGATGGCGGGTCCCCCCACCAGCAGAAGCTTGCGCCCCGCCGCTTTCACGTTGCGCGCGGCCGCCACGATTTTCCGCATCAGTACCCGTTTGGGTTTTTCCGCCGACACGGCACTGGCCATAAAACGAAAATCCTGCTCCTGCCGGTTGCGGTCAGGATAATGCACACGCACCCCCTGCCCCCCGACCACAATGCGCTGACCCTTCCGGACATCGGCCATGGGGACGGCGTGCGCGCTCATGGCCTGCGGCTCCACGACGATGGCCAGGTCCATTTCCGTTCCCTCCACGGCAAGCCACTTCTCGCCCACCAGCACTTGCGTGGGCAGGTTGGTGGTAGCGTAAAACCGGTCGGGCAAAACGCCATCGGCGGGCGCTTCATGCAACACCGCAGGCTTTGCCTGCAGCGCCACAGCTCCCAGCAGGGAGATTTCGCTCAGCACCGCGGTGAGAGTGGCCTGGTCCGGTGCGCCGATGTTCAACAGCACCGTGCTTTCATCCCTGCGGGTGCGGCCGATCGACAGTTCAGCAATTTCCCAGCTACCCCCTGCCAGTTCCACGGCATCGAGCACCCGTGACAGGATCTGCCGGTCGATAACATGGCCCTGCAACTTCACCTGCTGCTCTGACATAACCGCCCTCCTTCAAAAACGGCGCCGCCTGCTTCCTGGCCTGTGATGTTTACCCTGGCACGCGATGCCCCGCATACGGTAGAATAAAACCGGTTGCAAACGAAAGAGATCCCGACATGATCGATGCCCTTGCCCTTCTGGACAAATACTATCCTCCCGGCAGTGACGCCCACAGCATCCTTGTGCGCCACAGTCGAAGTGTCGCCGCCAAAGCCGCCCGTGTTACACGATGCCTGCCCGCCGCAACGGTGGACAAGGCGTTTGTTATCCAGGCGGCCCTGCTGCACGACATCGGCATCCGTTTCACGGCCGCGCCGGCCCTGGGATGTTTCGGCGAACTGCCTTATCTGTGCCACGGCCTGAAAGGACGGGAAATCCTCGAAGCTGAAGGGCTGCCACGCCACGCCATGGTGTGCGAAAGGCATATCGGCGTCGGCCTGACAGCGGCGGAAATCCGTCGGCAAAACCTTCCGCTGCCATGCCGCGACATGGCGCCGATCACGCTGGAGGAGCAGATCGTCGCCTACGCCGACCTGTTTTTTTCCAAAGATCCGGCCAGGGATGGCAGCGAGCGCTCCGCCGATCAGGTCCGGAATGCCCTGATGCGTTTCGGGACGGATAAGGTCGCTATTTTCGATCAGTGGCACGCTATGCTCGCCGTCTGACAAAGCGGTTTCAACGCCACCGCAACCTTCGAAAAAACGGCCGCCTCCCCCGGGGAAAGACGGCCGCTTCCACATGCGTTGCGCTATGGTTCCATCTCGTCAAACTGCAAGTACCGATAAATCTCCTCTTCCCGTGGCGCTATGCGATCCTGATAAACACTGAAATACCTGTCCGGGGTAGGAATCCGCCCCAGGGTCGCCACGATGGCCGCCAGTTCGGCGGAGCCCAGATACACCCGCGCATCATCACCGAGGCGGTTGTCGAAATTGCGCGTCGAGGTCGAGAACACCCGGGCGCCGGCCGGAACCCGGGCCTGGTTGCCCATGCACAGGGAGCAGCCGGGCATCTCGATGCGGGCACCGACAGCGCTGAAAATCGCCAGGCGGGCCTCGTCACGCAGTTGCCGGTAATCCATCCGGGTCGGCGGACAGACCCAGGTGCGCACCGCGGCATTGAAGGAACGGCCCTCCCACAGAGCCGCGGCTGCCCGAAAATGGCCGATATTCGACATGCAGGAACCGATGAAGACATCATCGATAGCCTCCCCGGCGATCTCCGACAACGGGCGCACATCGTCCGGATCGTTGGGACAGCATACCAGCGGTTCCTTCAGCTCATCGAGGTCGACTTCGATAACGGCCGCGTAACCGGCGTGGGCATCGGCACGCAGCAGCCGGGGCTCGGCCAGCCACTGTTCCACGGCGGAAATGCGCCTCTCCAGGGTTTCGGCATCTTCGTAGCCATCGGCAATCATACTCTTCATCAAGGCCACGTTGGAGCGCAGAAAAGCCGCGACCCGCTCTTCCGAAAGCTGGATGCAGCCGGCGGCGGCGCTGCGCTCGGCGGCGGCGCAGGTCAGCTCGAAGGCCTGCTCTACGGTCAGGTCATCGAGTCCCTCCATTTCGAGAATGCGCCCGTTAAAAATATTCTTCTTGTTCTTTTTCGGAACAGTCAGCAGGCCCTGGCCGATAGCCGCATAGGGCACGGCGTTGACAACGTCCCGCAGGGTAATGCCCGGCTGCAGGCTCCCCCTGAAGCGCACCAGCACCGATTCCGGCATATCCAGAGGCATGAAGCCGAGCGCACCGGCAAAAGCCACCAGCCCCGACCCCGCCGGAAAGGATATGCCGACGGGAAAGCGTGTGTGTGAATCGCCGCCGGTGCCGACGGTATCGGGCAACAACAGGCGATTGAGCCAGCTGTGAATGACGCCGTCTCCCGGGCGCAGTGCCACGCCGCCACGCTGCGACATGAATGCGGGCAGCGTGCGGTGCATTTTTACGTCGGCAGTCTTGGGATAGGCTGCCGTGTGACAGAAGGACTGCATGAACAGCGGCGTCTGAAATTTAAGGCAGGCCAGCTCCTTCAGTTCATCGGCCGTCATCGGCCCGGTGGTGTCCTGGGATCCGACGGTGGTCATGCGTGGCTCACAGGCGGTTCCGGGCAGGACGCCGGGCAGGCCGCAGGCTCTGCCCACCAGTTTCTGTGCCAGGGTATAAGCCTGATCCGGTGGCGGCACGGGATTGTCCGGCCGGGTGAAAAAGCTTGCCGGCTCCAGGTCGAGAGCCTTTCGTGCCCTGTCGGTAAGCGCCCGGCCGATGATCAGCGGGATGCGCCCGCCGGCCCGGTATTCGTCGGGCAGGGTATTGGGGGACAGGTCAAAAGTCGTCAGCAGCTTGCCTTCGGCATCCAGGATGCGGCCGGCCAGCGGTTCGATGATCACTTCATCGCCATGCGCAACTCGGTCGACGTCGGCACGGATCGGCAGCGCGCCGGAATCCTGCGCGGTGTTGAAGAAAATCGGCGCGATGGCGCCGCCGATAATCACCCCGCCGCGCCGTTTGTTGGGCACTCCGGGGATATCCTCGCCGATATGCCACAGCAGGCTGTTGCAGGCCGATTTGCGGGACGAGCCGGTACCGACCACATCTCCGGCGAAAGCGATCTGGTGGCCTTCCCTGCGCCAGCGGGCGATGGTTTCGATGCCGCCGACGAAACGGCTGTGCCCCATGCTCAGAGCGTGCAGGGGGATATCCGGCCGGCTCCAGGCATCCCCTGCAGGGGAAAAATCGTCGGTGTTGATTTCGCCTTCAACCTTGAAAATCTTTACCCGAAGGCGGGCGGGGATTTCGGGGCGGGAGTGGAACCAGTCAGCCCGCGCCCAGCTTTCGATCACCTGCCGGGCAAAAACGTTCTCCGCCGCGAGCTTTTGTATGTCTTCAAAAGCATCGTAAACCAGAATCAGACCGCTCAGGGCACTGGCCGCCCGTGACGCCAGCTGGTCATCCCGCAGCGCCGCCATCAGCGGTGCGATGTTGTATCCCCCGAGCATGGCGCCCAGCAGACGAATCGCGTCTTCCCTGCCGATCAGCGGGCTGCTCGCCACGCCGCCCAGGATTCGCCCCAGAAACTCAGCCTTGACCTGCGCCGACGGGTCGACGCCGGGAGATATGCGGTTTTCCAGCAGGTCAACCAGCAGGGCTTCGCGACCGGCAGGAGGAGCGGTCAGCAGACGGCAGAGCTCCTGGGTCTGCGGCACATCCAGCGGCAGCGGCGGGATCCCCAGAGCGGCCCGCTCATCAACATGGTGCAGGTATTCATTGAGCATGGAATATCTCCTCGTATGTTTAAGGCATCGGAAACGGCCGATTGCCTACACCTGTTTAAATGTAAGGACATATGTGTATGCGGTCAAGCGCCGTCTGTCACCGCGCCGGATTTCCCCGCTGGTACTGAAACGCCCGCCCGGATCGGCTCCGGACGGGCGTTTGACAGCGTTTTTTCGAGAGATCTTACTAAGGCTGCATGTTCATTGCTGCTGATTCGGCGTAATGGTAATAGCGACCCGACGGTTCATCTGGCGGCCGGACTCGGTGTCGTTGCCGGCAATCGGCTTGCTTTCACCATAACCGACAGTCGTCAGTCGCGCCGGAGCGACGCCGTAACCGACCAGGACATTTTTAACCGATTCGGCACGTTGCCGGGACAGGGTCATGTTGTACTGTTCGCTGCCACTGCTGTCGGTGTGCCCGGCGATCAGGATATTGGTCTGCGGGTAGTTGTTGAGCACACCGGCCACCCGCTGCAGCTCGTCATAGCCTCCGGGCTTGACCGTATAGGAGTTGATATCGAACAGAAGATCGGACTTGAAGGTCACTGCGAGCACATCGGCGTCGCGCTGGATGCTGGCCCCTTCAACCCCGGCCAACTGCTGGCGCATGCTATTCTCCTGTTTTTCCATGTAGTTGGCGAAAAACCCGCCGGCCGTCCCCCCCAGCGCCGCGCCGATACCGGCGCCAATGAGAGTGCCTTCGGTGTCGCCACCGATCAGCTGACCAAGCCCGGCGCCGACAGCGGCACCGGTACCGGCGCCGACGGCCACGCCTTTCTGGGTACCTGTCATCGGCTGGCTGCAACCGGCCGCCAGCAGGGATATCAGCGCAAAAACCGTGAACATTTTTTTCATAAACTGCTCCTTCCATGAATGAATGGGTGGTAAGAACAAGCGTGCCGATCGCACAAATCATCTATCACATGGGTTGATTTCCGGCATGTATCCGCCCGGAAACGCCAGAGCGATACCGCGTGGGTTCATATGCAAGGCGAGCCATTTTTCGTTGTGGCAGACAAACCCGCGGATTGACGCCGCCATGGCCAAAAGGGCCATTTCAGGATGAAAGCTAGCATGCTTCCCGGAAAAAGCAAAGTCTAATAATGGCGACACATTGCCCTCCGGAAAAAACCGTACGGGCTTTTTGCTTCGTGGACTCAGACGAAGAACAGGCCGATAAGTTTACCTGAAAAACGACGGGCATCCTCATCTGGATAACCACAACCCAATCAAGCAAAGTATAGCATCGCCTGGCCGCACCGTAACGAACACGAGGCGCCTTTTGCCGCCCGGCGTTTTGCGATGCAAGGGTTAAATCTTGAAACACGCTTGTTTTCCATGCTAGTTTGACAGTTTGTGAAAAAGGGTATCTTTCTACAGAGGTGAACCGATGAAAATACAGAGACAACAGGTTGAGCACGTCGCGAAACTGGCACGGCTGGCCATGACGAAGGCGGAACTGGACACCCTGACGGGCGAGATGGACGCGATTCTCGATTATGTCGAAAAGCTCAATGAGCTGGACACGGACCATATCATCCCCACGGCCCATGCCGTGCCGGTGGAGAACGCCTTCCGCGAAGATGTCGCGGGCGCATCCATCGGCACCGAAAAGGCTCTGCTGAACGCCCCGGAAGCAGGAGGCGACTGCTTCGTCGTTCCCAAGGTCATCGAATAGGTTTCCGGCCCGCGGCAACCGGACGCCGCGGCTCCGTGCGACGCATACAAGATACAGGAGAGCAACATGGCATTAACGGATCTGACCATCCACGAACTGCAGACACTGCTGAAAAACCGGGAAGTCTCTTCCCGCGAACTTACCGAAGCTTTTCTGACGCGCATCCAACTCACCGACGCCCAGATCGGTGCCTACATAACCCTTTGTGAAGAACCGGCACTGAACAGCGCCGATGCCGCCGATGCGCGGCTGGCCGCCGGCAATGCCGCCGCACTGACGGGCATCCCGCTGGCGCTCAAGGATATTTTCGTTACCGCCGGGACCCGCACCACCTGCGCCTCAAGGATCCTCGACAACTTCATCCCCCCGTATGACGGCACCGCGGTGCGCCGGCTCAGGGAACAGGGGGCGGTGCTGCTCGGCAAGCTGAACATGGACGAATTCGCCATGGGCAGTTCCAATGAAAACAGCGCCTTCGGCACGGTCAGAAACCCCTGGAATCAGGCATGCGTGCCCGGCGGGTCGTCGGGCGGGTCGGCTGCCGCCGTGGCGGCGCGCCAGGCGGTGGCGACCCTGGGCACGGACACCGGCGGATCGATTCGCCAGCCGGCCTCCCACTGCGGCGTGGTCGGGCTCAAACCGACCTACGGCCGGGTGTCGCGCTACGGCGTCATCGCCTACGCCTCCTCCCTCGATCAGGTCGGACCGCTGACCCGCGACGTGGAAGACTGCGCCATCATGCTCGGCGCGGTGGCCGGTTACGACCCCGCCGACTCGACTTCCGTCAACCTGCCGGTGCCGGATTATCAGGCTGCGCTCCGTCAGGGAATCAAGGGCCTGCGCATCGGTCTGCCCAGGGAATATTTCATCGAAGGGCTCGATAAAGACATCCGGCAGTGCGTCGACAAAGCCATCGCCACCCTGCGGGAACTCGGCGCCGAACCGGTGGAGGTCTCCCTGCCCCATACCGAATACGCCGTGGCCTGTTACTACCTCATCGCCACCGCCGAAGCTTCCAGCAACCTGGCCCGCTACGACGGCGTGCGTTACGGCCGGCGTGTGGATGAGGGGCGAGGCCTGATCGACATGTATATGCAGAGCCGCGCCGCCGGCTTCGGACCCGAGGTCAAACGCCGCATCATGCTCGGCACCTACGCCCTGTCATCGGGTTATTACGATGCCTACTATCTCAAGGCCCAGAAAGTGCGGACCCTGATCCGCCAGGACTTCCTCGACGCGTTCCATCAGGTCGATGTCATTCTCACGCCCGTGGCGCCGACACCGGCATTTCGCATCGGCGAAAAAACCGCGGATCCGCTGCAGATGTACCTGTCGGACATCTTCACCATTCCGGTCAACCTCGCCGGCACCTGCGGCATCAGCGTGCCCTGCGGTTTCTCCCGGAACGGCCTGCCCATCGGCATGCAGCTCGTCGGCCGGCCGTTTGACGAGGCAACGATCCTGAAGACCGCCCATGCCTACGAGCAGGCAACCGACTGGCACCGTCACAAGGCGCCTCTGTAGCCTCGGCATCGACCATGATATTCGTGCAGCAACGGGCCGGAACCGCCCGCTGCCCGCATGCGGAAGGAATCGACCATGAAATCGCGCTATGAAGTTGTCATCGGACTGGAAGTCCACGTTCAGCTCACCACCCAAACCAAAATCTTCTGCAACTGTTCCACGGCCTTCGGCAACCAGCCCAACAGCCAGACCTGCCCGGTATGTCTCGGCCTGCCCGGCGCTTTGCCGGTGCTCAACCGCAAGGTGGTGGAATACGCCATCAAGACCGGCCTGGCCACCAACTGCGGCATCACCCCACGCTCCATCTTCGCCCGTAAAAACTACTTTTATCCGGACCTGCCCAAAGGCTACCAGATTTCCCAGTTCGAACTGCCGATCTGTGAACACGGGCGTCTCGATATCGAGGTGGATGGCCGATCCAAATCGATCGGCATCACCCGCATCCACATGGAGGAAGACGCCGGCAAACTGCTGCACGACAGCGGCGACACCTCTCGGGTCGATCTCAACCGCGCCTGCACGCCGCTGCTGGAGATCGTCTCCGAACCGGACATGCGTTCCTCCGACGAGGCCATCGCCTACCTGAAAAAACTGCATCAGATCGTGGTCTATCTTGGCGTCTGCGACGGCAACCTGGAGGAAGGCTCTTTCCGTTGCGACGCCAACGTATCGATCCGCCCCTGGGGGCAGAAGGAATTCGGCACCCGCGCCGAACTCAAAAACATCAACTCCTTCCGCTTCATCAAGCAGGCCATCGACTACGAGATCGAGCGCCAGACTGACATCCTCGATGACGGCGGCAGGGTGGTGCAGGAAACCCGCCTGTTCGACACCGCCAGCGGCACCACCCGCTCCATGCGCGGCAAGGAAGAAGCCCACGACTATCGTTACTTCCCCGATCCCGACCTGGTGCCGCTCATGGTTTCGGCCGACCTGGTGGAGCAGATGCGCCGTGAGCTGCCCGAGCTGCCCGAAGCCAAGATCGCCCGCTTTATCGGCGAGCTCGGCCTCGCCCGATACGATGCCGAAGTGCTGGCCGCCGACCGCGCCATGGCCGAATACTACGATGCCCTGGTGGTGCTCAACGGCAATGCCAAGCTGTGCGCCAACTGGGTGATGGGCGAGCTGCAGCGCGCCCTGAACGATTCGGGCATGCGTGTCGCCGACTGCCCGGTAACCCCGCCGATGCTGAACGGCATGCTCAGGCGTATCGACGACAATACCATCTCCAACAAAATCGCCAAGACCGTCTTCGATGCCATGTGGCAGAGCGGCAAGGACGCTGACGCCATTATCGGGGAACAGGGTCTGAAGCAGGTCACCGACACCGGGGCCATCGAAGCCGCCATCGACGCTGTGCTGGCCGCCAATCCCGGTCAGGTCGAGGAATACCGCGCCGGCAAGGACAAGCTGATAGGCTTTTTCGTCGGCCAGGTCATGCGCGCCACCAAGGGCAAGGCCAATCCCGCGGCCCTGAACGAGCTGCTCAAGAAAAAACTGGCGGGGGAGTGAACCAGCTGCTTTTTACAGGAGTTGTCCATGTCCATCAGACCCATTGAATATCGGGACGGAGCGATCCGCATGATCGATCAGCGCCTGCTGCCGACGCAGGAGGTGTGGATCCGATACCGCGACTATCAAAGCGTGGCCGAAGCCATACGCAGCATGGTGGTTCGCGGCGCGCCCGCCATCGGCGTGGCGGCGGCCTTCGGCGTCGCTTTCGGCGCCCGCGACATCGCGGCGGCCGGCTTCGGAGAGTTTTACGCCGAACTGGAAAAGGTGTGCGCCACCCTGGCCGCTACCCGGCCCACGGCCGTCAACCTGTTCTGGGCGCTGGACCGCATGCGGACCCGCGCGCGACAGCTGGCCGGCAGCCCCCTCGACGACATCCGCACAGAGCTGCTGAACGAAGCGCTGGCTGTCGCCGCCGAGGACGAGGCCATCAACCGCGCCATGGGCCGCCACGGCGCGGTACTGATCCCCGACGGTGCACGGATACTGACCCATTGCAACGCCGGCGCGCTGGCCACCGGTGGCTACGGAACGGCTCTGGGCGTGATCCGGGCCGCGGTGGAAAGCGGCAAAAGCGTCAGCGTACTGGCGGATGAAACGCGGCCGTTTCTGCAGGGCGCCCGCCTGACGGCCTGGGAGTTGCACAAGGATGGCATCCCTGTCACGCTGATCTGCGACAACATGGCCGGCGCGCTCATGCGCCAGGGAGAAATCGACGGCGTCATCGTGGGCGCCGACCGCATTGCCGCCAACGGTGATGTGGCCAACAAGATCGGCACCTACAGCGTCGCGGTTCTGGCCAGAGAACACGGCCTGCCCTTCTATGTCGCCGCGCCGCTGTCGACCATCGACCGCAACATTGCCGACGGCGACCAGATCCCCATCGAGGAGCGGGACGCCATCGAGGTCACCCACTGCGGCGCCACCCGTCTGGCTCCGGAAGGCATCCGGGTGCGCAATCCCGCTTTCGATGTCACTCCGGCACGGCTGGTGACCGCCATCATTACCGAGCGCGGGGTGGTTCGTGGCGATTACGTCGCCGGGCTGGCCCAGCTTTTCAGGGAGCATCGCTGAGCCATGAGCCCGGAGCAACTGTCGGCCCGACTGGAATCCCTTTGTGTCCAGGGAGATGAAAAAACCCTGGCCACCGTTGCCACCGATCTCGGTTTTTCCGAGGGTTCCAAAACAGCCGCCAATCTTCTGTGTCTCTACCCCTGGGCGGGCAACGGCGCCGCGCTCGCGCGCCTTGCCCGCCAGGCGTTGACCGCGGCCGACCCCGACCAGGCTCTAAACGGTCTCGAACGTCTGGCGGGGATGCTGTCCCCGCTGGACCGGCAGGACCTGTTTTCCCGAAACGAAGCGTGCGGCATGCTGCTGGTGATGCTCGGCGCATCGACCTTCCTGACCAATATCCTGTGCCGGCGCCCGGCCCTGTGTCGCCCACTGTTTGTCGATGACCAACTGCTGCGGGGCAAGGACTTCGACCGCATGCTTGCCGAGCTTCAGCAAACCGCGCCGGGTCCCGGAAATTTCCCGGAACTGCAGAAACAGCTGCGGCTGTACAAACAACAGGAAATCCTGCGCATTGCCGGCCGGGATCTTAACGGACTGGCCTGCCTGACGGAAACCACCGCCGAGCTGTCCGACCTGGCCGCAGCCTGCCTGCAGCGCGCCGTCGACATCTGCGGCAACCTGCTGCAGGCGGAACACGGGGTGCCCCTTGTCGCGCCGTCCGCGGATGCGCCGGCCGCCCGTGCTGAATTCGTGGTTCTCGCCATGGGTAAATTCGGCGGCCGCGAACTCAATTTCTCCTCCGACATCGACCTGATTTACTGCTATTCGAATGATCGCGGCACCACAACCGGCATTCCGGACGAGCACGGAGGCTTGAAAAACCAGCTGATATTGCATCAGTATTTCGTCAAACTGGCGGAACTGGTCACCCGCGCCATCGGTCAGCGCACCGAAGACGGGGTGGTCTTCCGGGTCGATCTCAACCTGCGCCCGGAGGGCAGGAGCGGCGAAGTGGTCAACTCGCTGCGCGGCACCGAATCCTATTACGAAAACTGGGGACAGAGCTGGGAGCGCTGCGCCATGCTCAAGGCCAGGCCGGTGGCGGGCTGCCTGGAACTCGGCGAGGAACTGCTGCGCTATCTGGATCCATTCATCTACCGGCGCTACCTCGATTACACCATGATCGAGGACCTGAAAATAATGAAGCAGAAGATCGACCGCAACCTGACACGTGAAAGGGAGGGCGAGCTCAATCTGAAGCTTGGTCAGGGCGGCATTCGGGAAATCGAGTTTTTTATTCAGGCCATGCAGTTGATCCATTCCGGCAAACATCCGGGCCTGCGCGAACGGAATTCCCTCAAGGCACTGAGCCTGCTGCGCCGCGAAGGCCTCGTCGATGAAGAAACCTACGATATTCTGTCAGCCGCCTACGTATTTCTGCGCAACACCGAACATCGCATCCAGGTAGAGCAGGAGCGGCAGACCCACAACCTGCCGCGCAACCCCCGCGAGCTGCAACTGCTGGCGCGGCGCTGCGGCCATGTCGATGGCTCCGCATTCCTCAGTGAGCTGGAGCATCACCGTGCCGGGGTGAAGGCGATCTATCACGACCTTTTCTATACCGGAGAGGAGGAAGCCGCCGCCGAGGTCGGCCGCGAGGTGCGCATGCTGCTCGACCCTGCCCTCGACAGCGATCTGGCCAAGGATGTCCTTGAGGAAAAAGGTTTCGGCAACCCGGATGCCGCCTATGAAAATCTGCTGACCCTGCGGGACGGGCCACCCTTCGTGCGCCTGTCCGCCCTGGGGCGCCGGCATCTGGAGCGGATCGCGCCGCTGCTGCTGCAGGAATGTCTCGATTCCCCCGAGCCGGACATGGCGCTGGGCAATCTGGAACGCTTCCTGTCGGGGCTGCATGCCCGCGCCACCTTTTACGCCCTGCTGGCCGAAAACCGGCAGATCCTCAAGCTGCTCATCTCCCTTTTCGGCACCAGCCAGTTTCTGTCGCGCAATCTCATTTTGCATCCTGAAATCCTCGATATGCTGGTGGCCCGGGCTCACGCCGTGGAGCGCAAGTCCCGTGCCGACATGGAACAGGATCTCGGACGTCTGCTGCAACTGGCACCCGACTACGAGAGCCGGCTCGACGCCCTGCGGCACTTCCGCAACGAGGAGTTCCTGCGCATAGCGCTCAACGACCTGCACGGCCGCATGCCTCCCCAGGAAGGCCCGCGGCAGCTCACGCAACTGGCCGAGGTGCTTCTCGACAAGGCGGTGTCCATCGCCCGACAGGAACTGCTGCCGCGCTTCGGGCTGCCCATGTGCCGGCAACAGGACGGTTCCCTTGCGGAAGCCGGTTTTGTCATCATCGGCATGGGCAAGCTTGGCGGCCGGGAGATCACCTACCACTCGGAGCTGGACATTATTTTCATCTTTGAGGGGGAAGGAACAACGGTTGCAGCACCGCAAACCGATCCGCGGCGGTTTCGCCGGCGCGACAACCGGGAATATTTTGCCCAACTGGCGCAGCGCATTATTTCCATCCTCAGTCTCACCACCCGCGAAGGGTATGTCTACCGGCTCGATACCCGGCTGCGCCCTTCCGGTCACCAGGGCCCCCTGGTCACCAGCCTGGACGCCTACCGCGCTTACCACGCGTCTTCGGCCCAGTTGTGGGAGCGGCAGGCTCTGATCAAGGCCAGGGTGGTGGCCGGCACGGGGCCTCTGGCCGACCGCGTCGCTACCTACAACCGGGATATTGTTTATCATCAGCCCCTGCCCGCCGGTCACCGGAATGAAATTTACCAGCTGCGCCAGCGCATGGAGCAGGAACTTGCCCGGGAAAATGGCGGCCGCCTCGACATCAAAACCGGCCGGGGGGTATGCTCGATGTCGAATTTCTGGTTCAGTACCTGCAGTTGCTGCATGGTGGCGGGCACCCGTCACTGCAGACGCCCAATACCCTTGAAGCCCTCAAGGCACTGCGCCGCGACGGGCTGCTGGAAAAAACCGAATACCGTCTGCTGGCGGGCGGATACCAGTTCCTGCGCCGGCTGGAGAGTCGCCTGCGGCTGGTCCACGATCAATCCATCAACACTTTTTCCGGTGACAGCGCCACCCTGGCAAAGCTGGCACGGCGCCTTGGCTATGAGCAGGCCGGCGCCGACCGGCAACTCATGGCCGCCTACCACAACGCCACCGAAAATATCCGCGCCATTTTCAACCGCTGCCTGGGTGCCGGCGACAGCCGCGAGAGCTGAATCCCGGCGGCGCCCCCCCTCCCTTCAATCCGGACACCAGCGGAAACGCTACGATGAAGGCTTCAGTCGATGCGAATTTGCCGGCCCTCAAACCCGACGGTCTGTCCGGAGCGGATTTTACACCTTTTGCGCAATTCCACCTGACCGTCAACCGTTACCTGCCCCTGAGCCACGGCCGTTTTCGCCATGCCGCCGCTACCGCACAGCCCCGTCACCTTCAACAGGCTGCAAAGTTCGATAAATTCCTGTCCCCGCAATTGGAAAATCTCCATGATCTGTTGTGTCCCCCTTATGGAATGCGTGCGAAACCGGCTGTCATTATGCCCGCGGCCCACCTTGCGGTCAATCGCAAGTCAGGGGCAAATGCGGGCTTGCGGTCCCGGTGCCGCCTGTGGTACCAATGCCAAAATTTTGTACCTGGAGAGACACCATGATTCACCTTACCAATATCACCAGACAACACGGATCACAGATCCTTTTCGATGGGGCCAGCTTTCAGATACCCGCCGCGACACGCACCGGCCTGGTCGGCCCCAACGGTGCCGGCAAGACCTCCATTTTCCGCCTGATCACCGGCGAGGAAATGCCGGACCGCGGTGAAATCAGCTGCGCAAAGAAAGCCGTCATAGGCTATTTTTCCCAGGATGTCGGCGAAATGTCCGGACGCTCCGCCCTTGAAGAGGTCATAGCCGCATCGGCGCGCACCGTGGAACTCGGACGGAGAATCCGCGAAATGGAAACGGCCATGTGCGAACCGATGCCGGACGATGCCCTGGCAGACCTGCTGGAGCGTTACGGCGACGCCCAGCAGGAATTTGAACACCGCGGCGGCTACGAGCTTGAAAACCGTGCCAAAGCGGTTCTGGCCGGCCTCGGCATCGATCCGCAGGCCCAGGCGCGGCCGGTTGAATCGTTCAGCGGCGGCTGGAAAATGCGTATCGCCCTGGCCAGAATCCTGACCCTGAATCCGGATGTACTGCTGCTCGACGAACCGACCAACCATCTCGATGTCGAATCGATCGTCTGGCTGGAGAACTGGCTGGCGGAAGAATACAGTGGCGCGCTGCTGATGACCAGTCACGACCGCGACTTCATGAACCGGCTGGTAAGCCGCATCGTGGAAGTCGGCAACGGCACCATCACCACCTACGGCGGCAACTACGACTTTTATCTGCGCGAACGCGAAATCCGCCGCGAGCAGCTGCTGGCCAGCTTCCGCCGCCAACAGGAGATGCTGGCCAAGGAGGAAGAATTCATCGCGCGTTTCGCCGCCCGCGCTTCCCATGCGGCGCAGGTCCAGTCACGGGTCAAAAAGCTGGAAAAAATCGAGCGCATCAAACTGCCGCCGGAGCAGAAGGTGGTTCGCTTCGAATTCACGGAACCGCCCCGCAGCGGCGACGACGTCGTCGTCATGCAGGATCTCGGCAAGACCTGGGATCTCCCCGAAGGCGGCGGCAAGTCTGTATTCGGCGGCGTGTCGGGCCTCATCCGGCGCGGCGAAAAAATCGCCGTGGTCGGGGTCAACGGTGCCGGCAAGTCGACCTTTCTCAAGGTTCTGGCAGGACACACCGCCCCCTCGGCCGGTGCGGTGACTATCGGTGCCAACGTGCATGCCGGTTATTTCAGTCAGCATGCCATGGATATCCTCGACCCGGGCAGAACCGTTCTGGAAACGATCAGCGAGGCCCTGCCCACGGCCAGCGTCGGGGTGGTGCGCAACCTCTGCGCCGCCTTTCTGTTTCAAGGTGACGATGTGGATAAACGCATCGAGATCTTGTCCGGAGGCGAAAAGAGCCGCGTGGTGCTGGCTACCCTGCTGGCCCGGCCGCTCAATCTCCTGATTCTCGACGAACCGACCAACCATCTGGATATCGTGTCCCGCGAAGTCCTTCTGGATGCGCTGAAACGGTTTGGCGGCACCGTGGTGCTGGTCAGCCATGACCGGCATTTTCTGCGCAGCCTGGTCGACCGTGTTTATGAAATCGACCACGGCCGCATGCTGGCCTATGAAGGTGATTACGATTATTACCTGCAAAAATCCGGGCAGGAAGCCGTTTCTATCACTCAGGCCGTTTAAAACGGCAAGCTTGTGTCCATCCGGAGGCCCGCCATGGACACAAGCCGGGCCTTGACGTGATGCTCCGGAAAAGGATAAACAAAGGTCTAACCGTTCGGCGTCAGGTATCAAGTTCCATTGGCAATGACGCCGGCAGACATCTGTTGGAGGGCTGCATGAAAAAAATTCTTGTTCTGCACGGGATCAACCTGAACATGTTCGGCAAGCGCGATGCAGCCCATTACGGGACCATCACTTCGGCCGAGATCGACGCCCGCATCGCCGCATGGGCGACCGGTCTCGGCGTCGAGGTCGAGTGTTTTCAAACCAATAGCGAAGCCGACATGGTCGAGCGCATTCACCGCGCCCACGGGGAACAGGTCGCCGCCGTGGTCATCAATGCCGGTGCCTGGACCCATTACAGTTACGGCATTGCCGACGCGCTTGGCATCCTCAACATCCCCATCGTGGAGGTGCACATGTCCAACATCCATGCCCGTGAAGCGTTCCGCCAGCATTCGGTCATCGCCGCGCTGGCAAAGGGGCAGATTTGCGGGTTCGGCGCAGAGAGCTATCATCTCGGCCTGCTCGCGGCCGCAAGCCTGATCCAGGACAACGACTGACACCTTCACGGCGCCGTATCCGTACCGGCGGAAAAACGTTCCCCCTGAAAAACAAATCCTGTTGTTTCATTGCAAAGGGCCCCCGTCCATAGACGGGGGCCCTTTGCAAAAATCACGGCGGTAACCCCTATCAGAGCAGCTGGTTCACCGCATCGATAGCGGCCTGGTAATCGGGTTCCTCCACGACCTTCCTGATCAGCGTCAGGGGATTGCCTTTAAATGTCACCAGTCCTGTGCGTTCTTCGGGCATGGATGCACTCCTTTGAATGGGTTGAGTCGATTTATCAGGAGTATCGCATGTGCATGCATCGTCAAACAGTTCAGGCGAACAGCGGGGGCGACGATTCCTGTCAGGGGCCTTTTTTTCCGCACAATCCGCAGCGGCTGCAACCGGGACCGCAGGGCGGGGTCGGTTCGCCGCGCCGGGCGCGATCGTATTCGGCCCGCAGGAAGCTGCGCGGCACCCCCTGATCGATGATTTCCCAGGGCAGCTTTTCATCTTCGGCGCGTTCCCTCGTCACGTAAAATCCCGCGTCGAGTCCTTCGCGGCGGCAGGCCGCAGCCAGGGAATCCCCTGCGGCCAAGTGCGGCAGCAAACGGCCAGTGCGGCGATCGCCACGGGACAGCAACGCCTGAAGTTCCGAGGACTTGAGGGATTCACAGATGAGGCTGGTGTTGGGCATGCGCCCGACCTGGCGTTTCAGATACTGCAGCTTTTTTTTGAGGGACGCGATCGGTTCCATGGCCGCCCACTGCAACGGCGTGAACGGTTTGGGAATAAACGGATTGACGGACAAGGTCAGGTTACCGAGTCGGCCCCGCCGGCGTCCGGCATCGAGCCATACCCGCCGGATGTCTTGCGCGAGCCGCAGCAGGCTTTCAATGTCCTCAAAGGTTTCGGTGGGCAGGCCGATGAGAAAATAGAGTTTCAGATTGGGAATGCCCCCTTCGGCGATAAGACGGGTGGCGGCAAGAATCTGTGCCTCGCTGAGCCCCTTGTTGATAAAATCGCGAAGCCGCTGACTGCCGGCCTCGGGGGCGATCGCCACGGTACGGTGACCGGAGGCCGCCATCGCTTCGATATCACCGGCCGTCAGCGAATCGATGCGCACGCTGGCCACCGAAATCTGGCCGCCAGCCTGAAGAATCTGCTGAGCGATAGCGTCGATTTCACTATGATCGGCAACCGCCGGGCTTACCAGCCCCACCCGTTGCCGGTTCGCCAGGCCCTCCTCGATGATGGGCCGCAAACCGGCAGCGGAGCGCTCGCGAGGCGGCAGGTAGATATAGCCGGCCGCACAAAAGCGGCATTTGCGGGAGCAACCGCGCGACACCTCGACCAGGGTCATATCGCCGAACTCGGTATCGTCGGCATAGACGCAGGTGCGGCTGGGATGGTCGTCAAGGCGTCGCAGCCATTGGCGCCGGACATGTTCGAGAGCCCCCGCGCAGGGCACCATGCTGGCAAGGGTTCCATCCTCGGTGTAATTCACCCGGTACAGGGAAGGGACATAGATCCCCGGCAGCCGGGCCAGATCGGCCAGCATTGCCGCCCGGGTTTCGTCCGTCCGGCGCAATCTGTCCAGAAACGGGGCCAGCAGAACCTCGGCTTCACCGACGGCAAAACAATCCATGATGCCCGCCAGCGGCTCCGGATTCAGAAACGCACAGACGCCGCCGCACAGCACCAGAGGATATTTATCCTGCCGCTCCTCTGCGAACAGCGGCATGCGCGCCAGCCCGAAGATGTGCGGCAGGTTGAGATAATCGTTTTCGAAGGAGAGGGAAATGGCGACGAGGTCAAACTCTTCGAGAAACCGCCCTGATTCCAGAGAAAACAACGGATAGCCGGTTTTGCGATGTTCCGCCAGATCTTCGAGGTCCGGCAGAAAAAACCGCTCGCACAGCGCATCGTCGCGCCGGTTGATCCACTCGTAGACGGTCTGGAACCCCAGGTTGCTCATGGCCTGATGGTAGACATTCGGGTATATCAGAGCCACCGCCAGTCGCCCGCCCCATGGCCTGGAGGGCAGCCCGCGCTCGGCAGCCAGGCGGCGCTGTGCTTTGTCCAGAAGCTTTCGTGACATGCATTTCTCCCGAAACGACAACAAGCGGGAAGCGATCTTCCGCCCGTTGTGGTGATGCCCGGCGCTGTCCATCGGCACCCATGCGTCGGAGCGGCTATCTTAATCCAGAGCGGTTCTGGTGAAAACCCGAAGCGTAAGAATCGAAGGACCTTCGTGGAAAAGCATGCTTCGGTGATCGCGACCTCGGCAAAAACCTTGAAGCCGGCAGCTTGAAAAAACGGGGGAACCGTCTCAGGCTCCCCCGTCTGGGAATCATCGGATACTACAAATTCTGGGAACAGCGACCCACCGCCTGCCGGCATCACCGACAGACCCCGACCGGCGCGTTCGGAAAAGCGGACACAGGGCGGAGATCCCCGCATCCGGCCGATCCGGACCTGACGCGTCTGGGCCGATGGCCGACCGGATCAGTCGACCCGCTTGCGCATAAAGGTAGGGATGTCGTACTCGTGCTCATCCCCGAGCGTGGTGCGGAACGCCTTTGGCGCCTCTTTCTGCCGGTCACGGATGAAGGTCGGCAGATCACGGTCGACCTTGTCGAGTCCGGCGATGGCCCGGCTGCGCAAGTCCTCGACGTTGCGGCGCCCTTTTTCGAAGGAATCGCCGAAACCGGTCGCGATGGCGGTGATCTTGATGCGGTCGCCCATATCCTCATTGATCACCAGGCCGATAATGATGTTGGCCTCTTCGTGCACCTTGTCATGGATGATGCTGGAAGCTTCGTCGAACTCCTCCATGGTCATGTTGGAGGATGCGGTGATGTTGACCAGCACACCCTTGGCGCCGGAGATATCGATATCCTCCAGCAGCGGGCTGCTGATGGCTTTCTGGGCGGCTTCCGCGGCACGGCGCTCGCCTTCGGCAAGACCGATGCCCATCATGGCCATGCCGCGCTCGCTCATGACCGCCTTGACATCGGCAAAGTCGACGTTGATCAGGCCACTGGTCGTGATCAGCTCGGAGATGCCCTGCACCGCCTGTCTGAGCACGTCGTCGGAGGGCTTGAAGGCATCGAGAATGCTGGTGTTTTTACCGGAAAGACCGAGCAGGCGGTCGTTTGGAATGACAATCAGGGAATCGACCACGTTTTTCAGGTTATCGATACCCTGCGCCGCCTTTTTCATGCGCTGCTTGCCTTCGCGGCTGAACGGCTTGGTCACCACCGCCACCGTCAGAGCACCCTGCTCCTTGGCGACTTCGGCGATGATCGGAGCCGCCCCGGTACCGGTCCCCCCCCCAGGCCAGCAGCGATGAACACCATGTCGGCACCTTCCAGGATCTCGGCCAGGCGCGAACGGTCTTCCTCCGCCGCGTCACGGCCGACCTCGGGATTGGCGCCGGCGCCGAGGCCTTTGGTCAGCTTGCCGCCGATCTGCAGTTTGACCGGTGCGCGGCTTTTACGCAACGCCTGGGCGTCGGTATTGGCGGCCACGAAATCGACCCCTTCCAGCTCCGCCATGATCATGGTGTTGACGGCATTGTTGCCGCCGCCACCGACGCCGATCACCTTGATTTTTGCGGTCTGGTCGATGTTTTCATCGAATTCGAACATGATATGATCCGACATAAATCCCTCCGATTCCCTTGTAGACCGGATCTCTCCGTAACCCGGCCGCGTTGATTAAAGCGCTGCCCCGCCGTGCTCAGAAAAACTCCACAAACCATTCCTTCATGCGACGGAAAACCCGATCGAACAGGTTATCCGTGCTCGCTTTGTTGAACTTGGGCGCACCGCCGCAACGCGCCCCGTATTTGATCAGACCGACCCCGGTGGCATAAATGGGCGAGTTGACCACATCGGTCAGGCCGCCGATGCCCTGCGGCAAGCCGCGGCGCACCGGCAGGTTGAAAATCTGTTCGGCCATTTCCGGCATGCCGGGCAGGATGCAACTGCCCCCGGTCAGCACGATGCCGGAAGCGAGCAGATCCTCCAGGCCGCTCTTGATGATTTCACGCTGCACCAAGGTAAAGATCTCCTCGACCCGCGGTTCAAGAATTTCGGCCAGCAGATGCCGTGACAGGATGCGCGGTTCACGCCCCCCCACCGAGGGCACCTCGATGGTTTCATCCTTGCCGACCATCGAGGTCATGGCGCAGCCGTATTTCTGTTTGATCACCTCGGCTTCCGCCATGGGGGTGCGCAGCCCGACGGCGATATCGTTGGTCAGATGGTTGCCTCCCAGCGACAGCACCGAGGTGTGCTTGATGGCTCCGTCCACAAAAATGGCAATATCGGTGGTGCCGCCGCCGATATCGACAATGGCCACGCCGAGATCCTTTTCGTCCGGAGACAGCACCGCTTCGGACGAAGCCAGCTGTTCCAGCACGATATCGGCCACTTCCACATCGGCTTTGTAGCAGCTGCGCACGATATTCTGGGCACTGGCGGTGGCCGAAGTCACGATATGCACCTTGGCTTCAAGGCGCACGCCGCACATGCCGAGGGGGTCGAGAATGCCGTCCTGGTCGTCGATGATATATTCCTGCGGCAGGGTATGGATGACTTCGCGGTCCATGGGGATGGCGATAGCCCTGGCCGCGTCGAGCACCCTGCGGATATCGTCATGGGTCACTTCCCGCGTCTTGATGGCGATGACGCCCTGGGAATTGAATCCGCGGATATGGCCTCCGGCGATACCGGCATACACGCTGTCAATCTTGCAGTCAGCCATCAGTTCGGCATCGTTGAGAGCCTTGCGAATCGCCTCGACGGTACTTTCTATGTTGATCACCACGCCCTTGCGCAATCCGCGCGAAGGGCTGGTGCCAATGCCGACGATATCCAGACCTTCTTCGGTCTGATGGCCGACAATGGCGCAAATCTTGGTGGTGCCGATATCCAGGCCTACGATCAGGCTGTTTTTGTTATTGCTCATGTGCGTGCCTTCCCCCTTGGTATCTAACCCTTGCCTCTTGCCTCGCCGGTTTCCAGCTTGACGATAACCCGCCGCGCGACATTCAGGTCGATGTAATCGATGATCCCCAGCCGTGTTGCCAATTGGGGAAAAATTTTCTCGAGGCGATCCAGCTTGGCACTGAAACCATCGTGTCCCAGGCGCACCGGCACGCCGCCTTTGCAAGTATAAAGCGTAATGCCGCAGGTGTCGTCAAGTTTTAATTCGGAAACGTCCGCCGGCCTGAATACCTTGCGGTGCTCCAGTTCTTCCAGCAGCCGGATCGCTTCGTTGAGTCGCTGCAGGGTCGCATCCCTGTGCTCCAGCAGCGCCTGGCGCTCGATGCCGGAAATCACCGGAAAATTCAGACCATCGCCCCGTTCCAGGCGCTTGAAGATCTGCCCCGAAGCGTCAACGTAATACAGATAGTCGAGACGCACGATAGCTTTCGGGGTGCGCTCCTCGACCCGGATGACGAGTTGATCGGGAAACATGCGCCGCACCCTGGCCTCGGCGATCCAGGGATTTTGCTCGATGCGCCGGCCGATACGTTGCAGATCGAGTTCGAAAATATTGGCTCCGGCACGGACATCCGAAAGGGCGAGTATTTCCTTGCCGGGAATCCGGCGGTTGTTCTCCACCCGGATGTTCTCGATCCGGAAAAAATCGGAAGAGGACAGCGTCTGGCCGGCAAAGCGGGCGCCGGCAACCACCAGCGCCGCGCTGGCCAAGGTCAGGACAATCAAAAGTCCGCCGGTCAACAGGCGGCGCCAGGGAACAACCCGGCGCGGCTTCCTGAAATGATTGCCTTTGCCCTTGGAACGCCGCTGTTTAGGGGGGGCCATATTCACCATGCTCACCTACCCTCTCCGGAAAATGTCTGGCTGAAGCAAGCTATTTCCTCAGAGCGGCACCTTCGAGAATGCGCTCCACCAGTTCATCGAAAGACAGACCGGCGGCCTGGGCCGCCTTGGGCAGCAGACTGGTTTCGGTCATACCCGGAATGGTATTGACCTCCAGACAGTAAAAATCCGTATCGGTCACCATGAAATCGACCCGCGCGGCGCCCTGGCAACCGACCGCCCTGAAAACCCTGACGGCGGCTTCCTGCAGTGCCAGATAAGTCGCCTCCGGCAAGGGTGCGGGCAGCAGATATTCGGTTTCACCCGGCGTATACTTGGACTGGTAGTCGTAAAATCCGCCCTTGGGTACCACCTGGATCACCGGCAACGGCTGACCATCGAGAACGCCCACTGTCACTTCGGCACCGGCAATGAACTGTTCCACCAGCACCAGGTCATCGTGCCGGAAAGCCTCCGCCAGACCTTCCTCCAGAGCGCGCCGGTCGTTGGCTATGCTGATGCCGATGGTGGAGCCTTCCCGGGCCGGCTTGACCACCAGGGGATAATCCGGCAGGTTGTCCGCAATAACATCGCCCTGGCGCAGCTCCGCAAACGCGGGGGTAACGATGCCATGGTAACAGAGCATCTTCTTGGTGGCCACCTTGTCCATGGCCAGGCTGGAAGCGAGCACGCCACTGCCGGTATAGGGAATGCCACATAGTTCCAGCAATCCCTGAACGGTGCCGTCCTCGCCGAAACGGCCATGCAGGGCAATGAATACCACCTCGGCACCGGCCCGCTCCAGTTGAGCCGGAAGATCCCGCCCGGCATCGATTTCAACAATCTGATAACCGCAGCGCTGCAATGCCTGACCGATGGCGCGGCCGGTGCGCAGCGATACGTCCCGCTCCGCCGAAAGTCCCCCCATTAATACCGCAATCTGCTTTTGTTTCAATTCCTGGCGCTGCATTTTGTCTCCCATTTCTGTTTGGTCGGGGACCCGCAAGGGCCGTCAGGCGTCGCCCACCACCTGTACTTCCGGTTCAAGCAGGATGCCGGTTTGTTCCCGGACTATTCTCTGAATCTCGGCGATCAGGGCCAGCACGTCCGAAGCCCTGGCGCCGCCGCGATTTACAATGAAATTGGTATGTTTTTCCGAAACCTCGGCATTGCCCACCGCGTACCCCCGCAGTCCGGCCCTGTCGATGAGTTTCCAGGCCTGCTCGCCTGGCGGGTTTTTGAACACCGAACCGGCGTTGGGCTTGCCGACGCCCTGCGCCTTGCGCCGGTTCTGCAGGCGGCTCTGAATGCGCTGCTCCAGCCATTGCGGGTCCGCGGGCTGAAACCGCAGCAGCGCCGCGGCGACAATCCGCCCATGCGGTAGCGCTGCCCGGCGGTAGCCCAGGTCGAGGCGTGCCGCGCTGCAGATTTCGATACCGTCCGGTCCGGCCAGAGAAACCGTCTCCAGAACTCCGGCGATGTCCTGGCCGCCAGCCCCCGCGTTCATGGCCACCGCACCGCCCACGGTCGCCGGAATACCGGCGAGATCTTCCAGACCGGCAAGACCCTTCCGGGCACAGGCGCGGACCAGGCGCATGAGCGGCAGGCCGCCGCCAACCCTGACCCTGCCTTCACCCAGGAATTCCGAATCGCGCAAGGCGCCTGTATGAATCACCGCGCCGCGAAAGCCTCCGTCTCTTATCAGCAGGTTGCTGCCGGTTCCAAGGGGCAGCCAGGGCACATCGACCCGCGCCAGAAGCCGCAGCGACGCCAGCAGTTCCGTCTCGTTTCGCGGTGCGATGAAAATATCGGCGGGGCCACCAATGCGCCAGGTGGTGTGGCGGCGCAAAGGTTCGCCGACCAGCACCGGTCCCTGCAGAATGTCGCGCAATTCGGCGGCCAGAAAATTCATCTCAGCCTCGCTGCTTGAGCCATTCGGCCAAAGTTTCGCCAACCTGCCAGACATTGCCGGCCCCCAGGGTCAGCACCAGGTCGCCAGGCTTGACAACCTGTTGCAGATGCGCCATCACCGCCTCGGCATCCGGGCAGAAATGGACCTCGCGATGACCGTGTCCGGCGATACCCTCGGCCAGCAGGCGGGCCTCGACCCCGGGAATCGGAGTCTCGCCGGCGGCATAGATATCCATCACCACCAGATAATCCGCCTGATAGAACGCGGTCACGAATTCATCGAACAGCGCGTGGGTGCGGCTGTAGCGATGCGGTTGGAACACCGCGACAATGCGGCGGTTCCACCCGGTACACGCAGCGGCCAGGGTCACCTTGATCTCGGCGGGGTGATGGCCGTAATCATCCACCACCATGATGTCCTGCCCCTGGTATTTGGGCTGGAAGCGCCGCTGCACACCGCAGAAATCGCGAAAGCCTTCGGCGATCCGGTCAAAAGGGATTTCCAGTTCGCGGGCGACGGCCACGGCAGCCAGCGCGTTGAGCACGTTATGCCGCCCCGGCATGCGGATCGACAACTGCCCGAGGCGTTCGCCCTGATAACAGACCGTAAAGGTGGTCCGCTCTTCCTGATGGCAAACATCCAGTGCGTTGTAATCGGCCTGGGTAGTCATGCCATAGGTGACGAAACGCTTGCGCACCTGGGGGATCAGGGACTGCACGTTGGCATCGTCAAGACACAGCACCGCCACGCCGAAAAAGGGAATTTTGTTGATGAAGTCGACGAAGGTCTGCTTGATCTGATCCAGGTCGGCGTAATAATCGAGATGATCCGCGTCGACATTGGTGACCACGGCAATGGTCGGCGACAGCTTGAGAAACGAGCCGTCCGATTCGTCGGCTTCGGCAACCAGAAACTTGCCCTGTCCGAGTTTGGCGTTGGAGCCGATGGAATCGAGCCGCCCGCCGATCACCACGGTCGGGTCGATGCCGGCCCGGGACAAAACGGTGGAAACCATGCTGGTGGTCGTGGTTTTGCCGTGGGTGCCAGCCACCGCGATGCCATATTTCATGCGCATCAGTTCTGCCAGCATTTCCGCACGCGGAATCACCGGGATCAGCCGCCGGTGGGCTTCGACCACTTCAGGGTTTTCGGGCTTGACGGCTGTCGAGGTCACGACCACATCCGCTTCTCCGAGGTTTTCGGCAGCATGCCCATAGGCAATGACACCGCCAAGATCGGTCAAGCGGCGGGTGATCTCGGTTTCCCGGAGGTCTGAACCGCTGACCCGATAACCAAGGTTAAGCAGCACCTCGGCGATACCGCTCATGCCGATGCCGCCGATACCCACAAAATGTATGGTGCGAATTTTTCCGTACATAAACCGAATATTGACTTTCCCCGCTCAGAGCGGTGTTAAAAAACCGGTCAGTGTCTGTCGTACACGGAGCGACAAACGTTGAGAATGCGGTCGGCGGCCCCGGCAATGCCCAGCGACCTGGCCGCTGCCGCCATGTTCATCAGTTGCGAACGATTATCGAGCAAATCGCTGACGAGGCTCGCCAGGTGTTCGGCGGTCAGATCAGGTTGCGGCAGAACCAGCGCCGCCCCCTTTCTGGCCATCGCCCGGGCGTTGATGGTCTGGTGATCCCCGGCCGCATGCGGATAGGGTATCAGAATCGCGGCCCGCCCGCAGGCCGCCAGTTCCGCCAGGGTGGTAGCGCCGGCGCGGCACACCACCAGGTGCGCCCGGGTGTAGGCGGACGCCATGTCGTCAATAAAAGGCACCACGGTTGCCTGAGGCCAGCCGGCCTCCGCATAGCCCTTTTGCACCCGCTGCAAATCCTCGGAGCCGGTCTGGTGCACGATCGTCAGCCTCTGCCGCCACCGGGAGAGCAACGGCAGGGCCGCCAGCACCGCGTCGTTGATGGCGCGGGCGCCGCGACTGCCGCCGAAAATCAGCAGTTCGGGCTGGTCGCCGCCGGGTGGAGAACTGGCTTCCATACCCTTGCGCAGGGGATTGCCGGTAACGATGGTGGTGGCGCGATGGAAGGCCCGCTCCGCTTCTGAAAAAGACAGGCAGACACAGCGTGCCCAGCGTCCCAGCAGGCGATTGGTCAGCCCCGGCCAGGCATTCTGCTCATGAATCACGGCGGGAATGCCCTTGAGCCGTGCCGCCACCAGCAGAGGCGCCGAAGCGTAGCCGCCGACACCGAGCACCACGTCGGGCCTGAATTCCCGCAGGATGCGCAATCCCTGCCAGACACTCCGTACCAGGCAGGGGACCATGCCGAGCTTGCCCAGCAGACCCCGATTGACAAAACCGCGGATATCAATAAACCGCAGCGGCATGCCAAGGGCGGGAATCACCCGGGCCTCGATGCCGCGCGTGGTACCGACAAACAGTACCTGTGCGGTCGGATCCTGTTCGATAAGCCGCTGCGCCAACGCCACGGCCGGAAACAGATGTCCGCCGGTACCTCCACCTGCCAGCAGCAGTCTCATGCCCGTCCCTCCTTGACCTGACTCGAGACATTCAGAAGTATGCCCACGGCGACCAGCGAAGCGACCAGACTGCTGCCGCCATAGGAAAGAAACGGCAATGCAAGTCCCTTGGTCGGCAACAACGAAGTCACCACTGCCATATTGGTAAACGCTTCGAGCCCCAGCAGCAGGGTCAGACCGAAGGCAAGATAGCGGCCGAAATCATCGGGCGCCATCCACGCAATGCGCAATCCCAACCAGACCAGCACCAGAAACAGCAGCGCAATGGTCAGCACGCCGATGAAGCCGGCCTCTTCGCCCACCACCGAAAAAATGAAATCGGTATGCGCCTCGGGCAAAAAGAACAGCTTCTGCTGACTCTGTCCGAGGCCCTGCCCCTTCCAGCCACCGTTGGCAAATGCGATGAGGCTCTGGGTTATCTGAAACCCCTCGTCGGAGGGGTATTTCCAGGGATCCATGAATGCCATCATGCGGCGCCGGCGGTAATCGACCCGCCAGATGGCCACATACAGGGCCGGCAGCGCCGGCAGAATGGAGAGCAGCAGGTGCCGGAGGCAACTGCCGGCGATCAGCATCATCCCCATCGCCACCGCCCCCATGGTCATGGCGCTGCCGAGATCCGGCTGCAGCATCAGCATCAGCAGCATCATGCCCAGAATGACCAGATAAGGCAGCACGCCAAGCTTGAAAGTGCGCAGGTTCTTTTCCGGCTTGCGGGCCAGCGAATGCGCCATGAACAGCACCAGAGCCAGCTTGGCCAACTCCGACGGCTGCATGGTGAAACCGGCTATGCGGATCCAGCGGGCGGCGCCGCCGGCGGTGGATCCGATACCTGGCACCAGCACCAGGGCAAGGCCGATGGTGCTGACCAGCAATCCCAGAGCGGCGAACTTCCGCAGCCGATGGTAATCGCAGCGCATCAGCCCGACCAGCAGCAGCATGCCGAACAGGGCATAGGCGCCCTGCCGCTTGAGGAAATAGAAACCGTCCTTGTAATGTTCCGCCGCCATAATGGAGGAAGACGAATAAACCATCAGCACACCGATGGCGGTAAGTACCGCCGTTACCGCCAGCAGCCAATAATCGTATCCGCCACGCTCGGTCATGCGCTCAGCCCCTTGATTGCAATGCCTGAACCGCGCGACAGAAGACTGCCCCACGTTCGGCATAGCTGCGGAACATATCAAAACTTGAACACCCCGGGGATAGCAGCACGGTTCCTCCCGGAGCGGTCAGATCAAAGGCCATCTGCACGGCTTCCTCCAGGGTCGCGGCACGCAGAATCCCGGTCAGTCCGGAAAAAGCCTGCTGCATCCGGTCCGCAGCCTGACCTATAAGGATCAGATGCGCAACCTTGTCACGCATCAATTGCGCCAGGGGCGCGTAATCTCCGCCCTTGTCCTTGCCTCCGGCGATCAGGGTCACAGGGGCTTCCAGTCCGGCAAGACTTTTGACCACGCTGCCGACGTTGGTTCCCTTGGAATCATCGTACCAGGTGACCCCGTCGAGCTCCCGCACCCTGACCATGCGGTGATCGAGGCCGGAAAAACCGCATACGGCCTGCCATGCCAGATCGGCGGGGCAGCCCTCCAGCAGCGGCGCGATGAGGGCGGCCATGGCGTTTTCCACGTTGTGAAGCCCTTTCAGGCGCAGTTGCGAAACGGCAAAGCGCTGCTCGCCACCGTCAAACCGCCAGACGATGTCCTGCCCGTCAAAGCCCATGCCCTGCTGCAACACACGGCTTGAGGAAAAGCAGATCTTGCGGCAGGGCAGCGCTTCAGCGCAACGCATCACCAGCGCATCGTCGGCATTGAGGATCGCCACGTCGGCGGCCGTCATATTTTCAAACAGACGCAGTTTCGCCGCGACATAACTTGCCATGTCGGGATACCGGTCGAGATGATCTTCGGTCAGGTTGAGCAGCAGGCCGTACCGTGGCCTGAAGGTCTCGATGGCTTCCATCTGAAAAGAGGATATTTCCGCCACGATCCAGTCCCAGTCGCTGTCCCGGGTGGCTTCGATAAGCGGTGTGCCGAGGTTGCCGCCGACAAAAGCGCGACGATTCCAGCGCTGCAGGATTTCACCCACCAGACAGGTGGTGGTGGATTTGCCGTTGGTGCCGGTGATGGCGATCATGGGAGCAGCCAGTTCGCGGGCGGCGATCTCGATTTCACCGAGCACCGGCACCCCGGCGGCCATGGCGCCTGCCACAGCGGGCACGTCCAGGGCAATGCCGGGGCTGATCGCCACCAGATCTGCAGCTGCCATCAGCGCCGCGTCGTGACCGCCGCAATCGAACCGCACGCCACGCGCCGCCAATTCTTCGACTCCGCCGATATCTTCCCGGCGGCGGCTTTCGGAAAGGGTGACGTCGGCTCCACGATCAAGAAAAAAGCGCGCCAGCCCCAGGCCCGTACAGCCGGCGCCGACAACGATCACATGTTTTCCCGCATATGCGGACATGGTTACCTCAGCTTCAGGGTGGAAAGCGCCACCAGCGCAAGAATGATGCTGATAATCCAGAATCGCACGATGATTTTCGGCTCGGCCCATCCCTTGAGTTCAAAATGATGATGGATGGGCGCCATGCGGAAAATCCGCCGGCCCAGCAGCTTGAACGAAGAGACCTGCACGATGACGGACAACGCCTCTACCACGAAAATGCCACCGACGATAACCAGTACGATCTCCTGTTTGGTAATGACCGCGATGGTACCGAGGGCGCCACCCAGTGACAGACTGCCGACATCACCCATGAACACCTGGGCCGGATAGGTATTGAACCAGAGAAAACCAAGGCCGGCGCCCACCATGGCGCCGCACAGCACCGCCAGTTCCCCGGCCCCCTGCACGCTGCTGATCTGCAGGTACTCGGAAAGCCGGGCATTGCCCGCCAGATAGGCGAACAGCAGATACGTACCCGATGCAATGATGGTCGGTCCGATGGCCAGGCCGTCGAGACCGTCGGTCAGGTTCACCGCATTGCTGGCACCAACGATGACCAGCACCGCGAAGGGAATGTACAGAAGCCCAAGTTCCGGCCGCAATCCCTTGAAAAAAGGAAACGCGAGGGTGGTCTGGAAAGGTTGGTAAACATACAGTACAAACCCGGCGGTAGCGGCAATCAGCATCAACCAGAACATCTTCTGCCGGGCCGAGAGGCCATCACTGTTGCGCAGCTTGACCTTGCGGTAATCGTCGATAAAACCGACCGCGCCAAACCCCACGGTGACCAGCAGGGTCACCCAGACATAGATATTGCCCAGGTCGGTCCATAGCAGGGTCGGCAGCACGATGGCCAGCAGGATCAGGGTGCCGCCCATGGTTGGCGTGCCTTCTTTTTTGAAATGGGACTGGGGTCCGTCCTTGCGGATACTCTGCCCGATCTGCAGTCTGGATAATTTGTCGATGAGCCAGGGACCCATGATAAACGAAATCATCAACGCCGTGATGGTCGCGTAAATCGCCCTGAAGGTGATATAGCGGAAAATGTACAGCGCCGAAAACTGTTCATGCAGCGGATAAAGCAGATGGTACAGCATCCTTGGGTCTCCTAATGCCCGGCGGACGGGCGTCCGTCCTTGGCGCGCAGGCCATCACATATTTTTTCCATGGTCATGCCGCGCGACCCCTTGACCAGCACCCGGTCCCCCGGGCGCAACAGATCCTGCAGCAGGCTTACAGCCTCCTGATGGTTCTTTACAACCCACACCGATTGCGGCGGCAAACCGCCCTGCCGCGCGCCGGCGGCGGTATCCTCGGCCCTCTGGCCGAGAAGAATCAGCAAATCGGTGCATTTCGATGCCTTCAGGCCGGTCTGGCGGTGCAGACCGGCGGCGGCCTCACCAAGCTCCAGCATATCGCCCAGCACCGCGATGCGGCGACCGCTGCCGGGCAGATCGTCCAGAACCGTCAACGCCGCTTCGACAGCCAGGGGGTTGGCATTGTAATAATCCTCCAGCAAAGTGGCGCCGCTGGCGAGTTCCGTCACTTTCATGCGTCCGCTGCAGGAGCGGAAATTTTCCAGGCCCTGAACGATCTGCGCGCCGTCAACCTTCAGGGCATGCGCCGCCGCCGCGGCGGCCAGGGCGTTGCAGACGTTGTAGCGTCCGGGCACCGACAACCGTACCGGCCAGACCTTTTCGTCCAGCAGCAGATCAAAACGCATGCCGTCGCCATCCGCGGTCAACCCCTCGGCACGCACCTGCGCTTCGGATCCGCAACCAAATATCAGGCGGCGCACGCCGTTGGCGACAGGCAGTTGCAGCACCCGCGGGTCATCCCCGTTGATCACTGCAGTGCCGCCAACCGGCAAAGCGGCAAACAGTTCGCCCTTGGCTCGCGCCACGCCGTCCAGGGTCAGCAGAGTTTCCAGGTGAGCGGGGCCGACGTTGGTGACGATGCCGACATCGGGACGGCTGATCTCGGCCAGGCGGGCGATTTCGCCGCGAGCGCTCATGCCGAGTTCCAATACCGCCCAGCCATGGTCGGCCTCGAGACGCAACAGGGTATGAGGCAATCCAATGAGATTGTTGAAATTGCCTTCGGTCTTGAGTCCGGGGCCGCGCAGGCCGAGAATGCCGGCGAGCATTTCCTTGGTGCTGGTTTTTCCGGAGGAACCGGTGACCGCCACCACCGGCCCGTCGAAATCCTGGCGCACGGCCGCCGCCAGATCACCCAGCGCCCGAAGGGTGTCCGCCACACGAACAACCGGCACGGGCAAGCCCGCGACCACCTCTTCGCTCAAACAGGCGCTGGCACCGCCGCGAACGGCCTGCACCAGATAATCGTGGCCATCGAAGCGGGGGCCGCGCAGAGGTACGAACAGATCCCCGGGACGCAGCGAGCGGCTGTCGGTGGACACGCCGGTAACGATCGCGGCAGCCCGATCGGGGATCAGGGTGCCGCCGGTGATCGAGGCGATTTGTATCAGGTCGAAACGCATTTTCCCTCCACCGATGCCAGAGCCTTGCGCAACTCCTCGCGATCGTCGAAATGCAGGCGCTGCGTGCCGATGATCTGGTAATCCTCATGGCCCTTGCCGGCCACCAGCAGCACATCGCCGGGCTGCAGCACACTGACGGCGAAACCGATGGCTTCGCGGCGGTCGCACAGGGTCAGGTATCCCCGGCCGACAGCCTCCTGGACCTGCTTCAGGGACCAGGGACCGGCATGCACCCGTCGCAACCCCTCTTCAACCTGGGTTATGATGCTCAGCGGCTCTTCGCTGCGGGGGTTGTCCGAGGTCAGGATGGCCAGATCGGCCAATCGGCCCGCCACTTCACCCATGACCGGCCGTTTACCGGCGTCGCGGTCGCCACCGCAACCAAACACGCACAACAACCGCCGCGGACCAAGCTGGCGCAGTGTTGTCAGAACGTTTTCCAGGGCATCACCGGTGTGCGCGTAATCCACCAGCACCAGCGCACCGATCCGATTCGGGACGCTTTCCAGACGACCGGGCACCTGCGGCGCGGCGCCAAGGGCTTCGGCGATCGGCCCGGGCGGCACATTCAGGGCAACGCCCACGCCCGCGGCGCACAACAGATTCTGCACATTATAGTTGCCGATCAACGGCGACCGCAAACGGGCCATGCCGGCAGGAGTACGCATTATGGCGCTGATGCCGTGCAGAGAGATGGACACCTGTTCGGCGCCGACCGCGCACGACGGCGTCAGACCACAACCGACCACCGCCGGCAGCATGCCGGCAAGCCGGGCGCCCCAGGGGTCGTCGAGGTTGACCACCGCCTGCCGCGGGCAACGTTCGCCCAGCCCCGTAAAAAGCCTGAGCTTGGCGCTGAAATAGTTTTCCAGGTCGCCATGGTAATCGAGGTGTTCCGGCGTCAGGTTGGTGAACACGCCAACATCGAAAAACACGCCATCCACCCGCCGCTGCTCGAGGGCGTGGGATGACACCTCCATAACCAGTGCATCGGCACCCATCCGCCGGAACTCGGCGATGGTGGCCATCAGATCCACCGACTCGGGAGTTGTATGGCTGGAAGGCAGCCGCTGATCTTCGAAACGGTAATCAACGGTTCCCATGACGGCCGGACGATAACCCGCCTTTTTTAGCAGCGCTTCGAGCAGATAACTGATCGTGGTCTTGCCGTTGGTGCCGGTGATTCCCACCACCAGCATATGCCTGGTGGGCTCGCCGTAAAAAGCGGCGGAGGCCAGGGCCATGGCCCGGCGGGCATCCCTGACCTGCAGGCCGGTAACCCCGGCAGGCAATGGCTGAGGGTCCTCCATCACCACCGCAATGGCGCCCCGCTCGACGGCCGCCGCGATAAACCGGTGCCCATCGACGCTGGCGCCGCGCAGGGCAAAGAACACCCCGCCCGGAGAAACGCGCCTGGAATCGAAATACAGCCCGCTTATATCCCCGGCAACCGGGCCGGTGATATCGCAGGGATCGATACTCTGACAGAGGATGGAAATATTCATGGAAACGGTGATTTTCCTTTCCTCAGAGGAAAAAGTCAAAGGGATTTTTCAAGCTGGCGGCTCCAGTTTTACCCAGACTTCGTCGCCGTAACGTATGGTCTCTCCGGGGTTCGGAAACTGGTCGACCACACGCCCTGATCCCCTGATCCGGATATTGAGCCCGAGACGATCCATGAACTGCAGAACCTGCCGACAACTCATGCCGAAACATTGGGGCATGACCGGCAGGCCTTTTTCGGAAACCTGCAATGTCTGCACTTCACCGGTGGTGATGGCCTCCCTGGTCTCCATGGTTTCCGGTGGCAGGGGCGGGTCCATTTCCGCCTCGCTGGGCGGCACCCCGAGATAGCGCAGCGCCTGACCGGCAATGCGCGAAAACACCGGGGCAGCCACAAGACCTCCGTACACCTGCGAACGGGGTTCATCGACCATCACCATGATCACCAGGCGGGGATTCTCCACCGGGGCAAATCCGACAAAGGAAGCCACCCGCTTGTCCGCCGAGTATCCTCCGGTTACCGGATCGACTTTTTGCGCCGTGCCGGTTTTCCCCGCGACCCGATAGCCGGGAACCGACGCCAGCGTGCCGGTACCGCCGTCGCGTGTGACCAGTTCCATCAGGCCGCGGATCCTCCCCGCAACCTGCTCGGAGACGACTCGCCGCAACACCCGGGGTTCGTTGCGTTGCACGACTTCGCCGTGATCGTTCACGATCTGCCGGACCAGGCCGGAGTGCATCAACAATCCGCCGTTGGCGATGGCGGCAGTGGCGCGGGCCAGCTGCAGCGCCGTCACGGTCATGCCCTGGCCGAAGGAGACGGCCGCCAGGTCGCCTTCAAACCAGAGTTCCGGCTTGCGTAACTGACCGGTAGCCTCACCGGGAAAATCGATGCCGGTCCTGTCTCCGAACCCGAACTTCCGCAGATAGTCGAAATAGCGTCGACGTTCCAGAATCTTGCCGATTTTGGCGGAGCCGATATTGGAACTGAGCCGCAGCACATCGGCAACGCTCAAAATATCGTGAGGGTGATGATCGTGAATCGTCATCCCCCCACCCGGTAAGCGCCATTCTCGCAGTTGATCAGTTGCTCCGGCCGCACCAGGTTTTCGTTCAGAGCCGCCGCAACCAGGAACACCTTGAGGGTCGAACCCGGTTCGAATTCATCACAGACGGCCCGGTTTCGACGGCTGGATGCGGGAAACCGGCCAAAGGCATTGGGATTGTAGGTCGGCTGATTGGCCATGGCGAGGATATCCCCGCTGGCCGGATCGACAATGACGACGCAGCCGGCCCGCGCCTTGTTCTCCTGCAGGGCTTTGGCCAGCTCCTTTTCCGCCAGGTACTGAAGATTGCGATCAACGGTGAGATAGAGGCTGTTGCCGTCACTGCCCCCTGGATCACCTTGTCGCTCGCGCCCATCCCTTTGCGGCGCCCGTCCTTGGCAGCGACCAGAAATCCTTCCTGGCCCTGCAGCTGACTGTCATAAAAACGTTCCAGCCCCTCCAGACCACGCGGATCCAGCCCGGTAAACCCGAGCAACTGGGCGGCCAGATGCCCGTTGGGATAAAAGCGCTGATGTTCCTTGGTAAAAGCGATGCCAGGCAGCTTCAGACCACGAATCCGCGCGCTCTGCTCCGGCTGCATCTTGCGCTTCAGCCAGACGAAACTGCGGTTGGATGTCAGTTTTTTACGCAACGTCCCCGAGCTCTGCCCGAGCAGCCGGGACAGGGCTCGCACAGTGCCGTCGACATCCTCGATGCGCAACGGTTCGGCAAAAACCGAATCGATGCTGATGCTGCGGGCCAGTTCCGCGCCGTTGCGATCGAAAATGCCTCCCCGTTTTGGCGTCAGCGGAACAATCCGCTTGTACTGCTTTCGGGCACGCGCGGCAGTTGCATCCGCATCGATGACCTGCAGCCAGAAACCGCGCCCCACAATCGCCAGAAAAAAGAGCGTAAAACCCACTCCCATCAGGACAATGCGGATTTTGCAACTTTTCTCCGGCGTCAGTTTCATCGGACAATAATCACCTGGCGGGGTTCCGGATAATGGAGATTCAGCCTGGTGGTGGCAACGCGTTCGAGATGGGCGGGGTTTTTAAGTGTCGCGACTTCCAGTCGCAGGCAGTTCTCTTCGCGCTGCAGATCGAGCAACTGGCTTTCATAACTGGAAATGGCATATCCCAGCTCAATGAACTGGCTGCAGGACCAGATATAGAAAACGCCGGCTGCGACCAGAGCTATCAGAAAAACCATGAATTGCCCGACCGAAAAACGCCGCTTGAAAAGACTGCCGATGACAATTCCGGGCAGCACGCGCTGGGTGGAAAACGACATAACAAACCTCCCGTCATACCAGGGCCGCATAGCGGCAACATTGGATCCTAAAGCCGGCGAATCGCTCTGAGTACGGCACTTCGTGCGCGCGGATTGGTTGCAACCTCGAGATCGGTGGCCCGCAACCCTTTACGGGTCAGCAACACCGCCTCGGGCTTGCGGCCGCAGACACAGACCGGCAACCCCGGCGGGCATGTGCATGTCTGCACAGCCGCGCGAAAAAACTGCTTGACGATGCGATCTTCCAAAGAATGAAAACTGATCACCACCAGCCTGCCACCCGGCCTGAGTACAGCCATGGCACGCCGCAACCCGTCCCGCAGACTGTCCAGTTCGGCATTCACGTAAATGCGCAGAGCCTGAAACACCCGCGTGGCCGGATGAATACGCGCCGGAACCCGCCCCCCCGGCACCGCGTCGCGCACCAGTTCGGCCAGCTCCCGGGTGGTGAGCAGCGGCGCCTCGGCGCGCACCTTTTCGATGCGCCGGGCAATGCGGCGCGCATGGCGTTCTTCCCCGTAATCACGGAATATCCGCGCCAGTTCCTCCGGCGGCAGAAAATTGACCGCATCGGCGGCGGTCGTTCCGCCGGAAGTGTCCATGCGCATGTCGAGAGGGGCATCCGTCTGAAAGGAAAATCCGCGTCTTGCCGTATCGAGCTGGAAGGAGGAGACGCCGAGATCGAGCAGAATGCCATCCACGACATCGACGCCGAGTTCCTCCAGAACGCGGTCGATGTCGGCAAAATTTCCGTGACGCAACAGCACCCGGTCGCCAAAGGTCGCCAATCCGCGACCGGCCGCGGCGAGGGCTTCCCGGTCCCGGTCCAGGCCGATGAGGCGGCCGTCGGGCGCCGTGGCTTCAAGGATCAGGCGGGCATGCCCGCCGCCACCGACGGTGCCATCGACAAACACCTCTCCAGGCCGGGGCGCAAGACATTCCAGCGCTTCTTTGGGCATGACCGAACTATGTTGGAAATCCTCAGAAGCCATGGCCTAAAACCCGAGATGTTTGAGTGTCTGCGATTCGTTTTTGAGCAGTTCCTCGGCCTGTTTGCGCATTTCAGCGTGTTTGGCACGGTTCCAGATCATGATCTTGTCGATGGAGCCGACCACCACGATTTCCCGGATTTCCGATTCAAGACCGGCATAACAGCGTTGTGCCTTGGTCAGCTGGATGCGGCCCTGCTTGTCGAAGGAGCATTCCACCGCCGGCGAGATCAACGCCAGGTTGATGGCATCCTTCAAATCACTGGCAGGCAGCGCCTCCACCTTTTCCAGGACCTTTTCCCACTCCTGCAGGGGATAGGCGGCCAGCCCGCCATCTCTCTGGGTAACCATGAGACGGTCATCGCCATAGGTGGCGCCGAGCGTTTCCCGGAACCTTGCCGGAATGCTCGCCCTCCCCTTGCCATCGATGGCGTTATTGAATTCACCCTTGAACAGCATGGCACGTCCCAGGCCCGGTTTGACACAATTTAACACTTTGTGGCCAACTATAACGAGCACTCCCCACCTTGTCAAGGCGTTTATTCTAATTTTTTAAGGGTTTAGAGCATCGCCGAAACAAAAAAAATCCCCTTGCCGGGGATTTTTTTTGTTGCTTCCAAAAGACGCTCGTAGACGGGCTATTGCGGAGGCATCTGCAGCTCGATTTCTTCGATACGGTGATCCAGAACCTGGCGCGCGGTCAACCGGATCTCCCCCACCTGGCAACTGTCTCCCGGATGGGGGATGGTGCCCAACTCACCGAGCATGAAGCCGGCCAGAGTCGACGCGTGTTCTTCGGACAGGCCGAGATCGAAGCGCTGATTGACGGCTCGCAGCGGGATACTGCCATCGAGCAGGTAACGACCGGATCCCAGTTCGCAGATCAGGTCTTCATCGATATCGTATTCGTCCCGGATTTCGCCGACGATTTCCTCGACCACGTCTTCCAGGGTCACGATGCCTTCCATGCCGCCGTACTCATCCACCACCACCGCCATGTGCACCTGACGGCGCTGAAACGCTTGCAGCAGGGTGTTGATCCGCTTCGCCTCGGGCACGAAAAAAGGTTTGCGCGCCAGTTTTTCCAGGGAAAATTCGTCGGCCCGGTGCACATAGCGCAGGATATCCTTGGAATGAATGATGCCGATGATATTGTCCAGGGACCCCTGGTAAATCGGGAACCGGGAATGGCTGGACTGCTGCACGGCGCTCAAGACCTCGGTAAAGGAATCGGAAACCTCCAGGGCCACGACTTCGGTGCGCGGAATCATCACATCCCGCACGCTGATCTGGGAAAGATCGAAAATCCCGTCCAGCATGCGCCGTTTGTCTTCGCCGACCACGCCGCTCTGCTCGCCAACGCTTATCAGGGTCCGGATTTCATCCTCGGAAATAACGGGTTTCGGCTCGCTTTTGACAAACAGGGTCAACAGTCGGGAAAGGCCCGTTACCAGCCATACCACCGGACGCAACACCAGCATCACAAGCATGATGGGGCGCAGCACCAGAAAAGAAACCCGTTCAGGATGACGGGCCGCGAAGGTCTTGGGGCAGACCTCGGACACGATAAGAAGAACCGGCGTCAAAATAAGGATGGTCATCAGCTCGCCACGGTCGCCGAACAACTGCACGAAAAAAGTGGTTGCAAATACCGAAGCAGCGATGTTGACCAGGTTGTTGCCAACCAGGATGGCCCCCAGCAGATCGTCGGGGCGGCTGAGTATCCTTTCAAGCTGGTGCGCGCCACGCTGCTGCTTGTGCACAAGATACTTGACCCGCAGCGAGTCGAGGGACAGCAGAGCCGTTTCCGATCCGGAAAAAAAAGCCGAAAACAGCAGCAGCAGCAGTAAACCGGACACATAGAAAATATAGTCTTGCATCAGCACCTTCCGGCATCATGAATTTTCGCCCATAAATAACGGGCAGGAGTTTACCCCAGAAGCGCGGGGATTACAATCGCGCGGGATCGTGCATGTTTGAAATATGGCCTGCCCTGTGCTATAAGGCGCTCAGCACGCCATCACGACCGTCCCGGACCCTCTGCGAGGTATTCATGAACAAGGCCGAAGCCAAAAGCCGCCACCGGCAGCTGTGCGCCGAGCTGCACCGCCACAACCTGCTTTATTATACCCACGACCGTCCGGAAATATCGGATGCCGAATACGACCAGCTTTTCCGGGAACTCCAGGAACTGGAACAGGCCCATCCCGAACTGGTGACGCCCGCCTCGCCCACCCTGCGGGTAGGCGCGGCGCCGCTGGTACAGTTCGAGCCGGTGCGCCACGCGTTGCCGATGCTGTCCCTTGAAAACGCCCTCAACGAGGCGGAATTGCGGGATTTTGACGCCCGCGTAAAACGCTTCCTGGGCCGCGAACAAACCGTGCGCTACGTCTGCGAACTGAAGATCGATGGCGTAGCGGTGGAGCTGGTCTATCGTGACCGCGTCCTTGCCGTCGGCTCTACCCGTGGCGACGGCGCCACCGGCGAGGGTATCACCGAAAATCTGCGCACCATCCCTTCCATCCCCCTGGTTTTGAGCGGCGACGCCCCCACGCTACTGGAAGTTCGGGGCGAAGTGTATATCGATCTGGGCGATTTCCAGACCTTCAATCAGGAACGGCAGGAAGAAGGCCTGCAGGTGTTCGCCAATCCTCGCAACGCGGCTGCCGGCAGCTTGCGCCAGCTCGACTCGTCGGTAACCGCCAGGCGGCCCCTGAAAATTTTCTGCTACGGCATCGGCCAGTTCTCCGGTGCGTTGCCGACCAGTCACCACGAACTGCTGCAGCAACTTCACCAGTGGGGACTGCGCGTGAATCTGGACCACACCCGGACCTTCGAGGGGATCGAGCCGGTCGTGGACTATTTCCGGCAACTGCAGGACATGCGCGACCGGCTGCCTTACGAAATCGACGGCCTGGTGGTAAAAGTCGACGAACTGGCCCTGCAGCGCGAACTGGGAGAAAAAACCCGTTCCCCGCGCTGGGCCATCGCCTGCAAATTCCCGCCGCGTCAGGCCGTTACCATAGTCGAGGATATCATCCTGCAGGTCGGACGCACCGGCGCCATCACCCCCGTGGCCCAGCTCAGGCCGGTGGAAGTCAGCGGCGTCACCGTGTCGCGCGCCAGCCTGCACAACTGGGACGAAATCGCCCGACTGGATGTCAAAATCGGCGACACGGTGATCGTGGAACGTGCCGGAGATGTCATACCGGATATTGTCAGGGTGTTGATGGAGCACCGCAACGGCAGTGAGCGCAGCGTGCCTCTGCCGCAATACTGCCCGGTCTGCGGCGGACCGGTGGCAAAACTTGAGGGCGAAGTGGTCCCTCGCTGCCAGGAATTGTCCTGTCCGGCACGCCTGCGCGAATCGATCAAGCACTTCGTCTCCCGCCGTGCCATGGACATTGACGGCCTCGGCGAACGCACCATCGAGCAACTGCTCAGGCTGGAGCTCATCGACAGCGTGGCGGACCTCTACCGGCTTACCCGGGAAGACCTGCTGCGCTGCGAAAGACTGGCCGACAAATCGGCGGACAAACTCCTGAAAGCCATTATAGCCAGCAAATCCCGCCCGCTCGGGCGCTTCCTCTTCGCCCTGGGAATCCGCCACGTGGGGGAGCACCTCGCCAGCCTGCTGGCCCGCCATTTCGGCTCACTGGAAGAAGTGTGCCGCGCAACACGCGAGGAGCTGCTTGCCATTCACGAAATCGGCCCCCAGGTGGCCGACAGCGTCATCGACTTTTTCGCCAAGACGCGCAACCGTGAAATCCTCTCCGCCCTGCAGAAGGCCGGCGTGGCGCCACAAGTTGAAACCCGGCGCGGCAACGGCCCGCTGACCGGCAGGATCTTCGTTTTCACCGGCAGCCTGACCCGCCTCAACCGCAAACAGGCGCAGCAAACCGTCGAACGCCTTGGCGGACGCGCCAGCGGCTCCGTCAGCGGCAAAACCGATTGGGTAATCGCCGGAGAAGCGGCCGGCAGCAAACTGGCCAAGGCGCGTGAACTGGGGATTCGCATTCTCAGCGAAGAGGAGTTCCTGCAGATGATGAGCGAAATGGAAAAAGCATGAAAGTGATGCGGGTAACGGTAAAAATCCAGGGCCGGGTGCAGGCAGTGGGGTTCCGCCATTTTACCCTCAAGACCGCCCTGCGGCTGGGACTCACCGGCTGGGTGCGCAACCTCCCCGACGGCGGCGTCGAGGCGGTGGCCGAAGGCACACGGGAACAGCTGGATGAATGGCTGGCGGTCCTGCAAGAAGGGCCACCGGCCAGCCGGGTTGAGGGCATGAGCATCCATCGGCAGCCCGCCGACGGTTCTTTCGACCGCTTCGAGGTGCGCTTCTGAATCGCGACCTTGTCCCTACGCGTTTTCGTCATCCGGCAGGGTAAGGCTTTCCCTGTAAACCTCGCTGCCGGAAAGCCCGAACTGCCGGGCGACCTCCTTGACGATCTGACGCATGGGCAGATCGGTGTCCCTGCGCCATCGCAGCAGCGCTTCCGCCACCGTTTCCTTCGGCACCTGTGCGGAAGCGGGGCCGACCATCAACACAATTTCGCCGCGCACGCGGTCCCGTCCGAAGTATTCCACGGCCTGCCCGGCGGTTCCCCGGAACACCTCCTCGTGCAGTTTGGTCAACTCACGAACCACGGCAACTTCCCGGTCGTCACCCAGAGCTTCGGCCAGATCCTGCAAGGCCGCCCGCAGCCGATGGGGAGCCTCGTAAAATATCAGGGTACGCTTTTCCTCCCGCAAGGCATGCAGCAATTTGCGCCGCGCCACCGTCCTGGGTGGCAGAAAACCTTCGAAGGCGAACCGTTCCGTAGGCAGGCCGGACACCGACAACCCCGCGATCACCGCCGAAGCTCCGGGCACAGCTGTCACCGGAAGGTCATGATCGCGACAGGCCCGGACCAGCAGAAAGCCCGGATCGGAAATGGCCGGCGTGCCGGCATCGGTTATCAGCGCCACCGACTTGCCCTGTCGCAGCAGGTCGAGAATTTTCTCCCCCTTGAGGCTCTCGTTATGGGCGAAATAAGACGTCAGGGGCGTTGAAATGCCGTAATGATTGAACAGCTTGCGACTGTGGCGCGTATCTTCGGCCGCCACCAGATCGACCTCCCTGAGCACCCGCAGAGCCCGAAAGGTCATATCCTCCAGGTTGCCGATGGGAGTCGCCACCAGATACAGGGTTCCGGGAGTTGCCGTCTCACCCTTCACCGACAACTCCTTCAAGCTGATGCAAATCATCGAGCCACAATGCGGCACTGGCATCACTCGGCATGCGCCAGTCGCCCCGCGGTGACAGCACTACGCTGCCGACCTTGGGCCCGTCCGGCAGACAGGAGCGCTTGAACTGCTGGGAAAAAAACCGCCGATAAAAAGTTTTCAGCCAGTGCAGCAGTTGCGGGTCGCTGAAATCCCCGCCAAAAGCCTGTTTGGCAAGAAAAAAGATTTTTGAGGGCCGGTTCTGCAAGCGCACGGCGTGGTAAAGGAAAAAGTCGTGCAGCAGGTAGGGTCCGATCTTGTCTTCGGTGCGCTGTTTGATCTCGCCATTTTCATGGGGCGGCAGCAGTTCGGGCGAAACCGGAGTATCGCAGACATCGTGCAGAATCGCCGCAATCGCACCGCTGAATTCGGCATCGGCGCACCAGCTCACCAGATAACGCACCAGGGTTTTCGGCACACCGGTATTCACGGCGTACATGGACATGTGATCGCCGTTGTAGGTGCACCATCCCAGTGCCAGTTCCGACAGATCGCCGGTACCGATGAGCAGCCCGTTGACCTGGTTCGCGATATTCATCAGGATCTGGGTCCGTTCGCGAGCCTGGGAGTTTTCATAGGTAATATCATGCACGGACTCGTCATGCCCGATATCGGCAAAATGCTGGCGCACCGCGGCATCGATGGGAATGACCCGCAAACTGGTGCCGAGCATCTCCGCCAGGCGCTCGGCGTTGCTCCGCGTGCGCTGCGTGGTACCGAAGCCGGGCATGGTAACGGTTTCGATACCGGAACGGCTGAAACCGAGCTTGTCGAACGCCTTGACCGTAACCAGCAGCGCCAAAGTTGAATCGAGTCCGCCGGAAATGCCAATAACCGCACGGGTGGCACCGGTATGCAACAGCCGCTTGGCCAGGCCGGTGGTCTGGATGGCGAAGATTTCATGGCAGCGATGGGCCCGTTCCTCCACGGCCTGCGGCACAAAAGGCGTCGCCACCACGGGGCGCAGCAGTTGCTCGCAGGTCAGGTCGGCAAGGGAAAATTCGATCACCCGGAAGGACGCTTCGGAGCGGGAGGAGCCGTAACTGTTGTTTTTGAAACGCTCGTTGACCAGCCTTTCGATATCGAGATCAGCCACGATTATCTGACTATCGAACCGAAACCGCTCGGTCTCCGCCAGGATGGCGCCGTTTTCCGCGATCAGCGAATGACCCGAAAAGACCAGATCCGTACTGGATTCCCCCGGCCCCGAGGAAGCGTACACATAGGCGGCCAGGCAGCGCGCCGACTGCGCCTGCACCAGGGCGCGACGATACTCCATCTTGCCGAGAAGTTCCGGACTGGCGGAAAGATTCAGCAATAGGGTTGCCCCGGCAACGGCCAGGCGGCCACTGGGCGGGTTGGCGACCCAGGCATCCTCGCAGATTTCGATGCCGATCAGACAATCGGGCATGCTTCCCGCGCGAAACAGCAGATCATCGCCGAACGGGATGCGTTGACCTTCCCACTCCAGGTGCGTCGCCTCCAGGTCGGACGCCGAAGAAAACCAGCGTTCTTCGTAAAACTCCTGGGTGTTGGGCAAAAACCGTTTTGGCACCACCCCCCGGATTTCCCCGTCGGACAGAAAAACCGCACAGTTGTAAAGCCTGCCCCGAAAAGCGATGGGCGCCCCAACGACCAGGGTCACCCGGTGTTCCGAGGTAAAAGCTGCCAATTCAAGCAGGGCGCTGCGTGCCTTTTCGACCAGCAACGGTTGAAAAAACAGATCCCCGCAGGTATAGGCGGTCACACACAATTCGGGAAAAACGAAAAAACGGCAATCTGGAGTTTCCGCCACCAGATTGCGAATCTGTTCGCAATTGTAAGCCACATCGGCAACCCTGCAGGCCGGCGTACAGACTCCCACCCTCACATATCCATGCGACGCCATGCGAATATCCATAACAGTTCATCCTTCCGCGCGAGTTACGAGGGATTTTGCTGCCGGCATTGTAACCGGCGGGCGAGGCAAAAGCAATGCATGGACCTCGCCGGGATCATCTACCAGCCGTCCGCGTCGAAAGCAGCGGCAATATGCTGAATCCGCGCCGATTCGCCATCGCCAAGCACCGCCACGACATCGAACCGGGCCTGCAGTTTTTCGAGTCGCTGTTCGTTCACGTACCACTGGGCGGCACGCAGAATCTGTCGCTGTTTTGCCATGCCGACAGCCTCCTGCGGATAACCGCGGGAAAGCCCGCGCCGGGTCTTTACTTCCACAAACACGAGGGTGCGCCGACAGCGGGCAACGATATCGATTTCACCGACCGGGGTGCGGACATTGCGTCCCAGTATTTTCATCCCCTGCCGGATAAGATACGACGACGCCACATCTTCCCCCCAGCGTCCAAGGCTCAGATGACGGCAGGTCATAGATACTCCCTGACCCCGCGAAACGTTTTCCGGTGCAGGGCGCAAGGCCCCGACCGGGCGATGGCTTCCCGATGCGCGGCGCTGCCGTAGCCCTTGTGCCCGGCAAAACCGTAGGCCGGATACCTGGCGTCGTAGGTAACCATCAAACGGTCGCGCACCACCTTCGCCAACACCGAAGCCGCCGCGATGGACAACGACCTGCTGTCTCCCTGCTTGAGCGTTTTCTGCGGCAAAGACACCGGCAGCGGAGTAATACCGTCCACCAGCAGATAATCGGGAGGTTGGGAAAGGCGGCCGACGGCACGTCGCATGGCGAGCAGGGTGGCCTGCAGAATGTTCAGGGTATCGATTTCTTCGGCATGCGCCAGGCCAATACCGTAATCCAGGGCCTGCTCGCGGATTCGGGGAAACAGCCGCTGCCGCAGCGTCGCGGAAATTTTTTTTGAATCGTCGAGTCCGGGCAGATCGAACTCGGCGGGCAGGATAACGGCGGCGGCCACCACCGGACCGGCCAGAGGACCGCGGCCGGCTTCATCGATGCCGGCAATCCGGCCAAATCCCTGACCGCGCAACTGCCGTTCGAAATGCAAAGGAGATATTTCTTCGGCGGGAAAAAGCTCGAGCATAAGCAATCCTGATCCAAAGATGCGGCGGCCGGCCCCAAGCGTACCCGGCAGGTTAACCGCGGCGCAAAGATCAGAAACAAAAGCCCCGGCATGCATCCGGGGCTTTTGTCGGCGAAACGGCTGATTACATGCGGCGCTTCTCGCGAATGCGTGCAGCCTTGCCCTGCAGTTTGCGCAGATAGTACAGTTTGGCGCGGCGCACCCGACCCACCATCACCAGTTCGATCTTTTCCACGGTCGGCGAATGCAGCGGAAAGACGCGCTCGACGCCCATGCCATCGGAGATTTTACGCACGGTGAACGTCGAACCCAGACCTTTATTGTGACGCTTGATGCAGACACCCTGAAACACCTGGATACGCTGTTTGTCGCCTTCCACGATTTTCACGTGAACCTTGAGAGTATCCCCGGCTTTGAAGGGGGGGATATTCTTCTTCATCTGTTCCATTTCCAAGCAATCGATAATATTCATTTTCATCCTCCTCTAGAGCGAGTCTTGGCATTTTTTGATTGATACTTCAGGCCGGCCTCACCAGCAGTCGATCCAGCATGATCGCCGCTGCGGCGCGCACCGGCAGATGATTATATCCGCCTCGTCCGCGGATCGGCTCCAGCACCGTCCATCCGCGTTGAAAAAGTTCCGGAGCAAGCCCCCAGCCGGTACCAAAAACCAGCAGCAGAGGATTTTTCTCGATCACCGCGGCGCACTCGGCGAAAGAAATGCCGTCCGCACGAGCAGCACCGGTCAAAACCGGCAGGGCATCAGGCCCCGCTTCGGCCCGCCAATCGGCGAGTGCTTCGTCGAGGGAGGCGACAATCCGGATCAAGGACAGCGCGGCTCCGCGATGGGCATTGTAGGACGCACCATGACCGTCAAGCCAATGTGACAGGATGCGCTTCACCAGTACCTGCTGCTCGACCACCGGCGTCACCACATAGAAGCGGGCGACCCCGTAGGTCCGCGCGGTGCGGGCGATATCATGCAGATCGAGGTTGGTAACCGCGGTGCTGACCACATCGCCGCGACGGTCGACCACCGGATGATGCACCAGGGCAACGGCAACGGGACGCTTCACGAGGCGCAATCCTCGCCTGTCTGACGCTGCACCTCGCGCAGCACCAGACGGTCCTCGTCGCTGAGGCACGCCGTTTCAAGCAACTCGGGACGCCGCAGCCAGGTGCGCAGAATCTGCTGCCGCCGGCGCCACGCGGCAATGGCGGCATGATTGCCCGACAACAGAACGTCGGGGACGCTCATGCCTTCAAAATCCGCGGGCCGGGTATATTGGGGATACTCCAGCAAGCCGTCGCTGTAGGAATCGCCGTCAGCGCTGTCGCGATTGCCAAGCACCCCGGGCACCAGCCTGGCAACGGCATCGATCATGGCCATGGCCGCCAGCTCACCGCCCGTCAGTACAAAATCGCCAAGAGAGAATTCTTCGTCGACCATGGTACGGATCCGCTCGTCGAATCCCTCGTAGCGACCGCAGAGAAAGATCAGGCCCTCCTGCTGCGCCAGTCGCCGGGCGTGCGCCTGGCGAAACGGCTGCCCCTGGGGTGTCATCAGCAGGACTTTGGATCCGGGTTGCCGACAGCGCAGCTCCCGCAGGGCTCTTGCCACAGGTTCGGGCTTGAGAACCATGCCATCGCCGCCACCGTAAGGCACATCGTCGGTGACCTTGTGCTTGCCTTGCGCCCAGTCGCGCAGATGATGCGCTGTTATCTGCACGAGGCCCTTGTCCACCGCCTTGCCAACAATACTGTCGGCAAAAGGCGAATCGAACATGCCGGGGAAAAGGGTCAGAACGTCAAAGACCATCATTCTTCCTCAACCAGCCCCTCGGGCAGGTCGAACAGGACATACCGCTTTTCGAGATCAACCTCGACCAGGAATGCCGCCACGGCGGGCACCAGAACCTCGCCGTAGGCCCCGCGAATTACATAGATCTCATGCGCGGGCGTAGTAAAAATGTCGTCCAGGCGACCGATGTCTCCCAACCGGCGATCCCGCGCCGCCAGACCTTTGAGCTGGAACCAGTAATATTCACCGGCGGGCGCCGCAGGCACATCTTCCGAATGAACCGCGACCTCGCAACCGACAAGATGCTGCACGGCATCAATACTGTCAAGACCCGACAACGACACCAGCAGCTGCCCCTTGTGCCAGTCGGACTTGCGCCGCACGCACTCCAGCACCCTCTGATCATCCCGCAGGAAAACCAGTTGACGGATTCTGGAAAGCAGGCTCGCATCCCTGGCGCAACCGCGTACCTTGAGATCACCCCGCAACCCATGGGTACCGACAACGACCCCAAGGATAAGTAAAGCGCCTGGTTGCAGAACCATCACTCCATAATGTGCAGGGAAGCCCGTTTGGCTTCGCGAGTCGCCTTGGCATTTAGCAAAGTGCGCATCGCCTTGGCGGTGCGCCCCTGCTTGCCGATGATGCGCCCCATGTCTTCGGGAGCTGCCGCGAGCTTCAGGAGGACGCTGCCGTCCTCCCCCACCTCTTCGGAAACGGAAACCGCATCAGGATTTTCTACCAGGGATTTAGCGATGAATTCGATCAGCTCCTTCATAGTCATCGGTCCTTTGGAGAAAAGCGGCCCGTCAGGTCACCTGCCTGGAATCAGACTGCTCAGGCCTGCTTGAACTTGGCCCAAACACCCTGGCTGCGCAGCAGACGGCGAACCGTATCGGTCGGTTGGGCGCCTTTGTTCAGCCATTCAAGAGTCCGGTCTTCCTGCAGGTTGACCATCGACGGATTCTGCCGGGGATCATATTGTCCAAGTTTTTCAATAAAACGACCGTCGCGCGGGAAACGCTCATCCGCTACCACTACCTGGTAGAAAGGTTTTTTCTTGGCGCCACCGCGAGCCAGTCTGATTTTTACCGCCATGTGTTATTCCTCCTGGGTGTTTCAAAAACGTTTGTACGAATGTTGTTGAAGTATATCAGCTTCCTGAAGTTCCTTTGCCACTAAAAAGCGGGCCATGCGCGGCCCGCGCGACGTCGGCCAAACGGCGCGTCTGAGCACGGACCGGCGGAACCGGCCGGCCCGAAATTTTCTACATGGGCAAACCGCCCCTGCCCATCATGCCTTTCATGCCTTTCATGCCTTTGGGCCCGAGTTTTTGCAGCTTTTTCATCATCTTCTGCGCCTCGGTAAATCGCTTGACCAGCAGATTGACATCCTGCACCGTGGTACCGCTGCCCCGGGCGATGCGCAAACGGCGCGAACCGTTGAGGATGCGCTGATCGCGGCGTTCGGCGGCGGTCATGGAGTTGATGATGGCTTCGATTTTTTTCAGCTCCCTGTCCGGAAGCTGCATGTCCCCCACCTGTTTCATGGCCTTGCCGGCCCCGGGGATCAGTTTGAGCAGCGATTCCATCGAGCCCATCTTCTTGATGGTCTTGAGCTGGTCGCGGAAGGTCTCAAGGGTAAAACCCTCCTTGCGCAGCTTCTGCTCCATGGCCTGCGCTTCATCTTTGTCAACCGCAGCCTGGGCCTTTTCGATCAGCGACAGAACATCCCCCATGCCAAGGATGCGCTGAGCCATGCGATCGCCATGAAAAGTCTCCAGAGCATCGAGCTTTTCACCAAGGCCCACGAGCTTGATGGGCTTGCCGGTCACGGCGCGGATCGACAAGGCGGCGCCACCACGGGCATCGCCGTCGAGTTTGGTCAGGATCACGCCCGTAATGTCGAGCTGCTGATCGAAACTCTCCGCGACATTGACGGCATCCTGACCGGTCATGGCATCGGCCACCAGCAGAATCTCCCGCGGCTGCAGCGCCTGCTTGATACGCTGCAACTCGGCCATCAGCTCCTGGTCGACATGCAGCCTTCCGGCCGTGTCGAGGATCAGGGTATCGTAACCGTTCAGCTCGGCAAACTGCCTGGCGTCAGTACAAAGTTTAACCGGATCGACATCCGCGCGGGAATCGAAAACCGCAATATCAAGCTGCTTGCCGAGGGTCTTGAGCTGATCGATGGCCGCGGGCCGATAAATATCGGCGGGCACGAGCAGTGGGTTGCGTTTTTCGCGACGCAACTTCAGCGCCAGCTTGGCACAGGAGGTCGTCTTTCCAGCACCCTGCAAACCGCAGAGCATGACCGGCACCGGCGGACGGGCGGCAAGGTCGAGGTGATTGTCCTGTCCCTCGCCCATCAGGCGGCCGAGTTCATCACGCACAATCTTGATCACCTGCTGCGCCGGGTTGAGACTTTTGAGAACTTCCTGCCCTACGGCGCGCTCGCGCACATTGGCGACAAAATCCTTGACCACGCGAAAATTGACGTCCGCTTCGAGCAGCACCAGGCGGACTTCCCGCAGGCTCTGCTGAATATTGTCTTCCGTCAGCCGCCCCTGACCACGCAGCTTCTTGAAGACCGAATCGAGTTTGTCCGTCAAGTTGTCAAACATGTTCAAATGCCTGTCCGCACAATAGAATCAAGCCTAGCGTAAATGCGAACTATAGGAGAGCCCCCCTGCTTTGTCAAGGGAAAAGACTTGCTGCCGCGTGCCGCGAAAACAGGCCGCGGAGCTGCGGCGGGATTGACAGCTACACCGCCTGAAGCTAGACTGATGGACCCCTCCGGAAACGGTTTGCCGCGATCGCGCCAACGGCGCCACAACCGCTCCGGCCCGCACTCTCGAACCGAAAGTATCGCCATGAGTTCTTCCCGAAACCGCATCGACGGTATCCAGCGCGTCCTGCAGCAATGGCTTGCAGGCCGCGGCATGGACGAAAAATTCGGCCGTTACCGCGTCTGGCAATTATGGGAAGAGGCTGTCGGACCACAGATTGCGGCCCGCGCCCGGCCGATACGCCTGCGCGGCACGACCCTCGAGGTGCGCGTCGACCACCCGATCTGGATGCAGCAGTTGCAGCTGCTGAAACCACGTATCCTGTCCCGACTCAATGCACAACTGGGCGACCACCGGATCGATGATCTGTACCTGCGGCACGGACGGCCCAATGAAGTCGCGGCCGACGTGCAGCCCGATCCCCTGCCGCCCCAGTGGCAGGATCAGCCGCTGACCGAAGAGGAACGCCGGCAGATCGAACATAAGGTAGCCACTGTCGCCGACCCCGAACTGCGCCGGCACCTGCGGCACCTGATGGAGATGCAGTGCCGTCTTGACAAGGCTCGTGGCGAGCGGCAGGACAAACCTTCCAGATAGCGGCTCATCCTTCACCATACATGGCCATCACTTCCGCCGAATACCCGGATCCCTCGTAAATGAACAGCGGGGGCAGCACCGCCAGCCCCGCCGCGCCATCGCGCCGCCCCTCCACCAGCACCAGACGCGCCGCTTCACCGGCGCGGGAGTGCACACAGCGCAAACGCTTGGGTTCCAGTCCCACACAACGCATTTCCCCCAGCAGGTCGACCAGGCGTTCGGCCAGATGCACCAAAAAAAACCGGCCGCCGCTTCCAAGCAGGTAGGCCCCCGCGGCCAGAAAATCCGCCAGTGCGCCATCCAGCTCGTGGCGCGCCCGCGCCCGCTCGTCCCGAGGCGCGATCCGCCCGCTGCAAGGCCGTCGGTAGGGGGGGTTGGCCAGCACCACGTCGAAGGATCCGGCACGCATCCGCGCCTGCACCTGGCGCACGTCCTGGTGCAGTACTTCGACACGGTCCTGCAGCCGATTTAACAGTACACTGCGTGCCGCGCGCTCTGCCAGTTGCTGCTGAATTTCCAGTCCGACGATCTGTGCCGCCGGGCTGGTGCGCGCCAGTATCAGGGGAATCACGCCGCTGCCGCTGCCGAGGTCGCAAACCGATGCCGCCGGCCGGATATGCGCAAAGGCGCACAACAGCACCGGATCAAGGGAGAACCGGTAGCCGTCTTTCTTCTGGATGATGCGCAGGCCGCCCAGCCGCAGATCATCCAGCGTTTCACCGGGCCGCAACAACGGATCAGCTGCCATAGGAATGCAATCCGGGCAGAAACAGATTGACGCCAAGGTAGCAGAACAAGGTTGCGGCGAAGCCGCCGACCGCCAGCCAGGCCGTGGCTCGCCCGCTCCATCCGCGGGTTAACCGGGCATGCAGAAAGGCGGCATAGACCAGCCATACAATCAGGCTCCAGGTCTCCTTCGGATCCCAGCTCCAGTAGCGGCCCCAGGCATAGTTGGCCCAGGCCGCCCCGGTAACGATGCCAACGGTCCAGATCGGAAAGCCGACCGCCACGCACCGGTAGTTCATATCGTCCAGGACATCGATTGCAGGGAACAGGCGCAGCATCCCCGACCAGATGCCGATGCGGCCCCCGCCTTGTGTCCGGGCCCTGATCAGATACATCAGCGATACACAGAAAGACATGGCAAAGGCGCCGTAGGCCAGAAAACAGCTGATCACATGGTAGGTCAGCCAGCGGCTGCGCAGTGCCGGCATCAGCGGTTCGATGGCTTCGCGTCCCGACAACTGGGCCCAGCCCATGCAGGCCAGAGCCAGCGGAAGCGCAAACACACCGAGAATGCGCCGGCGCACGCGCAGGTCGGCCATCAAATACGCCAGCACGATGGTCCAGCCGAAAAACACCACCGACTCGTAAAAATTGGCAAACGGCGCATGCCCCACATCTCCCGGCAAGCGATAGGACTCATACCAGCGTAGCCCGATGCCCGCCGCATGCACGACAAATCCGGACCAGGTCGCCGCGAGGCCGGCGCGCCCCAGAGCTTCGCGGCGGGTTCCGGCATGGGCAACCAGCAGCCAGAAACCCAGAAAATAAGCGCTGGTGGCGAAGCTCAACAGATAAAAACTGGTCATGATCGCTCCGGTGAGGAACCGCTTTGCAGCTCCCGGCAAAGGGCGTCAAAACGTCGGGCAAAGGATTCGGTATGGCGATGGGACTGGGCCGAGAAAACCACCAGAGTGCCATTCTGGTCCTGGCGCAGCTGCAGCCACCAGCGCTGATGAGAGAAATAAAAGGCGGCCAGGGTTCCGGCCACCAGCAGCAGGCAGCCCACCCAGACAAGCATCACCCCGGGATCCCGATTGACCTGCAGGCCGGTATACCAGCGTTGCGCGACAGACAGAATCCGAAAATCATAGGGCACGTCGCCATCTCCGGCGCGCAGGTGCTCGGACTGGAAGGCCATGGCGCGGCCATGTCCGCCGTCGGGATAATGCAATTCCAGTCCGGCGGCAGGTCCCTGCCCGTCAAAATCGGTGACATAGCCTGCTATCGTCACGGACGTGCCGTCGGGCAGGCCGACTTTCTGCCCGGAGGGCACTTCTATTTCGAAACGTCCGCCCCCGGCCCGCGGCGACACCGACAAATGAAGCAAATAACCGTCCAGACCGTAACCGGATTGGTAGAAATTCAGGCCACGATAGCGCAGCGGGTGGTTGACACGCACCGGCACCTGCGTCAGGCCGGGGACTGCGCGGCCATTTTCGAGGATGGTCAGAAGGCTGCGATATTCCCGGGGCCGGTCGGAATTTTCATAGCGTTCGATGGCAAAACGGTCGCATCGCACCCCAAACCCCAGCGGCCGCGACTGGCGGCCATCGTCCAGATAAAACCGGTCCGCAATCTGTCCTTCGGCGATGGTCACATAGCCACGAAATCCCCCCAGGCTACCCATCATGCCGCCCAGCAGGATGACCAGAATCGCGCCATGGGTGATGTAGGCGCCAAACCGCGACCAGCCCTGCTTCTGGGCAAACAGCCAGACGACGCCGCGCACCTCGCCGTGCCGGACCTTTCCGAAGCGTTGCGTGAAAATATTACTGAACTCGGGAAGGAGCGCCTCGGGAGCACGTGCATCCCTCCAGCGGCAATGACAGGGGCGGCCCTGCAGCCAGCGTTCGCCGGGGGCGGGATCGGGATGCAGAACCTGCCGCCAGACGCCCGGCAGGCGATGCAGGGAGCAGGCCGCCAGATTCAGGGCGAACAGCCCGAGCAGGCCCAGAAACCACCAGGCATGGTACATGTCGCTGAGTTGCAGAATACCGATGATGTGGGCGCCAAGAGGGCCCAGACGCCGTTCGTATTCGGACAGAGGCAGGCCCTGCGGCAGGATGGTCCCGATCACGGAACTTCCCGCCAGCAGAAACAGGGAAATGAGGGTCAGCTTCAGGGAGCGCAGGCCGCGGGTCAGGGAGGCCCGCATCCGTGCAAAGTATTCGGAGTTCATAAACGCTCCCGTCAGCGGAATCCAGCACCCGGGCCGTTGCGACCCGGGCCGGGCGGGGGGATCAGAAGCCGTCGCGCACCAGGCGCTCCTGCAGCGCCTCGGCTTTGGCCGTCACACCGTCTGCAAGTTCACGTTTAAAACTCTCCAGCTTTTCGATCATGTCCGGTTCGTCGCCGGCAATGATCTGGGCGGCGAAGATGCCGGCATTGCGAGCGCCGGCCTTGCCGATGGCCATGGTCGCCACCGGAATGCCGGCCGGCATCTGTACCGTGGCGAGCAGGGCGTCGAGCCCCTTGAGGGCCGAGGCATCGACCGGCACACCGACCACCGGCAGAGTCGACTCGGCAGCCACCACCCCGGCAAGGTGCGCGGCGGCGCCGGCCCCGACGATCAGCACCCGCAGGCCGCGTTGCCGGGCGGTGCGGGCATATTCCGCGGTGCGCTGCGGCGAGCGGTGTGCGCTCGAAACCGTCATCTCGAAAGGGATGCCAAAGCGCTTCAGGGCGTGGGCCGCCTCGACCATGATGTCGTAATCGCTGTCGCTGCCCATGAGGATTCCGACCAGCGGCTTGCTTTTCATGCGTTGATTCTCCTGATGGTTTTGTGAATCGGAATGTGATTTACCCAAGGTCAACACTCAGCGATTCAGCGCCTTGCGGCCGATATCGTTGCGGTAGTGCACACCTTTCCAGTCGATGGCCCTGACGCCAAGGTAAGCCCGATCGATAGCCTCGGCAACGGTGGTTCCGAGGCCGGTCACGCCAAGCACGCGACCACCGTTGGTGACGACCCGGCCATCCCGCAGGGTGGTGCCGGCGTGAAACACGACCAGATTGTCGATGGCGGCAGCAGCCTCGAGGCCTTCGATCGCCTGCCCCCTGGCATACTCTCCAGGGTAGCCGCCGGCAGCCATGACCACGCACACGGCGGCCTTGTCATGCCACTCGAGCTCAATGCCGGACAGATCGCCGCGCGCACAGGCCATCAGCACCGGAACGATATCGGACTTGAGGCGCGCCAGCAGCGGCTGGGTCTCCGGATCGCCAAAGCGGGCATTGAATTCCAGCACCTTGAGTTCGCCATCCCGGATCATCAGGCCGGCATACAGAATGCTGCTGTAGGGACGGCCCTCGGCGGCCATGCCGGCGATGGTCGGCTTGAGAACCTGCGCGATGATCTTGTCATGGATCTCCGGGGTAACCACCGGCGCGGGAGAATAGGCGCCCATGCCTCCGGTGTTGGGGCCGGTATCGCCATCGTAAGCCGCCTTGTGGTCCTGCGACGAGGCCAGCGGGACGATCCGCTCGCCGTCGGTAAAAGCCAGAAAGGAAGCCTCCTCCCCGTACAGAAATTCTTCGACGACCACCCGCGCGCCGGCACTGCCGAAAGCCCCTTCGCACAGGATCGATTCCACCGCGGCGATCGCCTCCGCCACCGTAGCGGCCAGAATCACGCCTTTGCCGGCGGCCAGGCCATCGGCTTTGACCACGATCGGCGCGCCCTGGCGCTCGATGAAAGCCACCGCCTGGTCGCGGTCGGTAAAAGTACCGTAAGCGGCGGTCGGCACACCGTATTTGGCCATCAGATCCTTGGAAAAGCTTTTGCTCCCCTCGATCAGCGCAGCGGCCCGGGTGGCTCCGAAAATTGTCAGCCCCGCCTCGCGAAAACGATCCACCACGCCCAGGGTCAGAGGCAGCTCGGGCCCAACCACGGTCAGCCCGATCTGCTCCTTGAGGGCAAAATCGAGCAACCCGTCGATGTCGTCGACCTTGAGCGGAACGCAGGTCGCCTGCCCGGAGATGCCGGCGTTACCCGGCGCGCAGAAAACCCCCTCGACCAGAGGCGACTGGGCGATCTTCCAGACCATGGCGTGCTCACGACCACCACTGCCGATAACCAGAACCTTCATTTGTCACATTCCTTTCCAGCCATTGCCGTCTTTGGCTATGGACCCATGGTATCCGGGGAAACCTCAGCTCGCAGCTCTCGGTACCGCCCTATTCTAGTGCCGGAAATGCCGCATGCCGGTGAAAACCATGGCAATGCCGTGTTCGTCGGCGGCGGCGATCACTTCCTCGTCGCGGATCGAGCCGCCGGGCTGGATAACCGCCCGGATGCCGGCCTTGGCGGCATTGTCCAGACCGTCGCGGAAGGGAAAGAAAGCGTCCGACGCCATCACCGAACCCGGCACTTCCAGTCCGGCCAGGTCGGCCTTGATGGCGGCGATGCGCGCGGAATTGACGCGGCTCATCTGCCCGGCACCGACGCCGATGGTCATGCCGTCCTTGCCGTAGACGATGGCGTTGGACTTGACGAACTTGGCCACCCGCCAGGTGAACAGCAGATCCCGCATTTCCGCCTCGTTGGGGGTCCGCTTGGTCACGGTCCTGATGTCGCCGCTCAGCAGCAGATCCGCATCCTGCACCAGCAGGCCGCCGTTGACCCGTTTGTAATCGTGGCGGGCGATGGGCTCCTGCGGCCAGTAACCGCATTCGAGAAGACGCACGTTTTTCTTGGTGGCGACAACCTCGACGGCTTCGGCCGACACGGCCGGAGCAATGATCACTTCGACGAACTGGCGATCGACGATCGCTTTCGCGGTGGTGCCGTCCAGTTCGCGGTTGAAAGCGATGATGCCGCCGAAAGCCGACTCCGGATCGGTGGAGAAGGCGCGGTTGTAGGCCTCCAGAAGATTTGCGCCCAGCGCCACCCCGCACGGATTGGCATGCTTGACGATGACGCAGGCCGGCCCCTCGACAAACTGCTTGACGCACTCCAGCGCGGCGTCGGTATCGGCGATGTTGTTGTAGGACAGCTCTTTGCCCTGCAGCTGGCGGGCGGTGGAAATACTGGCTTCCCGCAGGTTGCGCTCGACATAGAAGGCGGCCTTCTGATGGGGGTTCTCCCCGTAGCGCATATCCTGGGCTTTTTTGAACTGCACGGTCAGAGTGTCGGAAAACTCCGCAAGTTCATCCCCCATGCGCTGCCCCAGCCAGTTGGAAATGGCACCGTCGTAGGCGGCAGTGTGCTGATAGACCTTGACCGCGAGCCTGAAATTGGTGGTACGCGACACGGCGCCACCGCTGCCCTTCATCTCCGCGAGCACCTGGGCGTAATCGGCGTGATTGACCACTACCGTGACATCGCGGTTGTTTTTGGCCGCGCTGCGCAGCATCGTCGGGCCGCCGATATCGATGTTTTCTATGGCGTCTTCAAGGCTGCAATCGGGCTTGGCGACCGTCGCTTCGAAGGGGTAGAGATTCACCACCACCATGTCGATCGGTTCGATGCCGTGCTCCTTCATCTTGGCCACGTGCGCGGGGTTGTCGCGCATGCCGAGCAGGCCGCCGTGCACCTTGGGGTGCAGGGTCTTCACCCGGCCATCGAGCATCTCGGGAAAACCGGTGTATTCCGAAACATCCTTGACCGCAATACCTTCCTGCCGCAGCAGGTTGGCCGTGCCGCCCGTCGAAAGGATCTCGACCCCGAAATCCGCCAGTTCCCTGGCAAATCCGACGATACCGGTTTTATCCGAAACACTGATCAGCGCGCGCTTGATGACGGCCATATTCTTCTGTCCTTTCCTGCTGAAAATACATTTCTGACGACATCCGCGGCAACCTGGCCGCAACCGCGTCATCCTTTGGGGTGGAAAACAAAAAAAACCGTCAGGCCGGCGGTTTTCTAGAAATTCATGGCGTGGATAAAAGCCTTTTCAAAGGCCGGAGAGCCCGACAGGGGTAATGGCTGAAGGGTCGCGGCCAATCGCTGCACCTTGTCCGGGCCCTGCGCATCACACAGCAGGCGCCCGACTCCGGCAAGGACGCCGACCTCGGCAAAACGCACCTTTTCTACCATGTTTTCCGGGAGCATGGCAACCCTTTTCAAAACCCGTCGGGACAGGGAAAACCCGAAGGCACCGGTCAGAACAGCCTGTGCCACATCGGCGGCTTCCAGTCCGGCGCGCCGCAGCAAACACTCGGTGCCGGCCCGCACCGCGGCTTTGCCCAACTGGAACTGACGTACGTCCTGTTGCGTCAGCAACAAATCCACCGCGGCATCCCGGTACAGGCGCAGGGCCCGTCCGCTGGCGGTCTCAACAATGTAGCCAGACAGATTGGTCGGAACCTCCAGGGGATCCACGATGCTGCCGCGCGCATCGATCAATCCGCCGTCCAGGGCGGCGGCCAGCGCAGCGACCAGGCCGCTGCCGCAGAGACCGCGAGGCGGCCCGCCTCCCAGAACCAAAAGACCCAGGCGATCATCCTCGATGACAACGTCGTGGATCGCGCCCGCTTTGGCAACCATGCCGCAGGAGATACCGCCGCCCTCGAAAGCCGGACCGGCAGCCACCGAGGTAACCCGCCAGCGGTCACCGCTGAAAAGGGCCATCTCACCGTTGGTGCCTGCATCGAGAAAGAAACTGGCCTCGCCCACCTTGCCCTGGCCAAACAGAAAAGCCACCAGGTCGCCGCCAACGTAGCCGCTGATCAGGGGAAAGATATAAAGGGGAACCGGCAACTGCAAATCGATCTGGTCGGGGGAAAGGAAGACTGCATCGCGCCAGGGTGGCCGATGGGGCGGATAGAGGATCGACGTTACCGGCAGGCGCCGCAGCAGATAGACCATACCGGGGTTGCCGGCGGCGGCGGCGCCGCGGATATCGCGGCGGGCCAGCCCCGCCTGTCGCAGCATGCTGTCGACGATCTCGCGCAAGCCATCCAGCAGCAACAGCTGCAAACGCAGATCCTCGCCGGTCATGGCGTTTTCAAGCCGGCGCATGATATCGGCGCCAAGTACCGACTGGGGATTGAGCAGACGCTCCTGCGCCAGCACATGGCCGTCGCTATCGAGCAGGCGGCCGGCCAGAGTGGTCGTGCCGAGGTCCAGCGCCAGCAGGCAGCCTCCCTGGGGCATCTTTCCTCCTTGGCTAGTTTTGCACATTCGCAAAAATTGAAGCCGGTCGCCAGCGACCGAAAACCTCAGTCATCGCGCGTTACGCGCGGCACCCTTTTACTGAACTGGCAGAATACCTCATAACTGATGGTGCCGATGCGTCGCGCCCATTCGTCGGCGGTGATGCACTGACCGTTGTCGCAGCCGAGCAGGGTGACCTCGTCGCCGACCGCGACCCCGGGAATGTCGGTCACATCGATCATTGTCCAGTCCATGCATACCGTTCCGGCGACCCGCGCCCGCCGGCCGCGCACCAGCACCTCCCCAACGTTGGACAAGTGTCGGCTGTAGCCGTCGGCATACCCCACCGGAATGATCGCCAATACGGTAGGCCGGCCGGCAACGAAGCGATGTCCGTAAGACACTCCGGTGCCTTCGGGGACGCTGCGCACCTGCGCCACCCGGGTGCGGAAACTCATCACCGGCCGCAGGTCGAATCGTCCGGCAAATGCCTCACTGGGCAGCCCCCCGTAGAGCAGAATGCCGGGACGCGCCAGATTGCATTCCGGAGCTTCGCCGGTCAACAGCGCCGCGCTGTTGCTCAGGTGCACATAGCGGGGTGCAAATCCGGACTGGCGCACCCGGGCCAGACAGTCGCGAAAAACATCGTGCTGCCGCCGATTGACAGGATCCTTCGGCTCGTCGGCCAGAGCCAGATGGGAAAACAGACCGTCCATGCGCAACCCCGGAAGCGTCCTGAGCTCTTCCAGAACCCATGCCAGATCCGCAGCCCGGAAACCGACCCGGCTCATGCCGGTATCGAGCTTCATGTGATACGGCAGCACTACCCCGGCGGTCCGGGCGCAGGCATCCAGGCGCCGGGCCGTATCCATGTCGAACAGCGTAGGCACCAGGCCGAACCGCAGAAGTTCCTGTTCCTGGCCGGGATACAGCCCGCCGAGCACCAGAATCGGACACACCACTCCCGCCTCGCGCAGCGAAACGCCTTCCTCGACGATAGCCACCCCGAACATCCGCGCGCCGACATCCTGAAGCGCGGTCGCGACGTGGGCGGCGCCGTGTCCGTAGGCATCGGCTTTGACCACCGCCAGAATCCCCTGTTCGGGGCCGGCCAGGGTCTGCGCCTGGCGGAAATTGTGTTTCAGAGCCTCAAGATCGATTTCAACGCGGGTGGGCCGGTGTCCCCAGGGATCACTCATGACGTTCTGGTCCTGAATTTGCGGGATAAGCGGCCGCACAACGGCCGGAAAAGTGATAGCGTGAAAAGTCGGCGGAGCCGCTGCAAAAAGCAAACGGCCCACGTTTCGGAGCCAAACTCTTAGCACGACGTCTTGCCACTGTAAAGGGCAAAAAACGTGCGTGGCAGCGACCCGCAGGACATCCGCCGGCCCCCTCCGGGCGCTCGCTTGACAGACTGCGGAGCATTCGCTAGAGTGACGGCCAACGCTTCGCATCCGGTGGAATAAATAGCCGCAATGGCATGAATTGCTTTGCACATCCGACCCGTGACGTATTAAAATGGATGAGCGCGTATACAGTATCCGGATACAAAAACACAGCCGCTGGGGGCGTCACTGCACTGAGAGTCCCAGATAGACGGGACAACCCTTGGAACCTGACCCGGATCATGCCGGCGTAGGGAAGCGGTGTCGCAGGGCAATCGTGATAACGTCACGTGCTTTACGGCCGTGACGTTTTTTGTTTTCAAAAATCGAGGACGCCATGAAAGACCGACCGTTGCAGGGATTGTACCTGATCACCGACGATTCCCGGGGAGAACGACTGCAGGCCAGGGTCGCGGCCGCCCTCCAGGGAGGAACCCGCATCGTCCAGTACCGGGGCAAACAGGTTCCCGTTTCCGACCAGCGGCATGAAGCGCGGGCCCTCGCCGGGCTGTGCCGTCAGGCCGGCGCCCTGTTCATCGTCAACGATGATCCACATCTGGCGCTGGACTGCGGGGCCGACGGTGTGCATCTGGGTCAGCAGGACATGACCGTTGCCGAAGCCCGCGCCGTGCTTGGTCCGGGAAAAATCATCGGCACCTCCAACCGTACCGTCGCCCAGGCCCTCGCCTCCCGACAGGCTGGCGCCGACTACATCGCCGTCGGCAGCATCTATCCCACCGGCACCAAACAGGACGCCGTGCATATCGGCCTCGACACCTTGCGCGCCGTGCGCCGCGCCGTCGACCTGCCGCTGGTCGCCATCGGTGGCATCGATCGCGACCATACCGGAGAAGTCATCGATGCCGGAGCCGATGCCGTCGCCCTGATCTCGGCGGTCATGGCCGACCCGTCGCCGGCGCTGGCCGCACGGGAAATCGCCCTGCAGTTCAACCGCCGCGCCACCCCGCCCCGCGGTCGCGTTTTGACCGTAGCCGGGTCTGACAGCGGCGGCGGCGCCGGCATTCAGGCCGATCTCAAAACCATTACCCTGCTGGGCGGCTACGGCATGACGGTCATCACCGCCCTGACGGCACAGAATACCCGCGGCGTGCGCGGCATCCATCCCGTTCCGGCGGCATTTGTCGCCGACCAGCTAACGGCGGTGCTCGAAGACCTGCACCCGGAAGTGGTCAAAACCGGCATGCTGTTCGATGCCGCCATCGTTGAGCTGGTCGCCCGGGAACTTTGGACACGTGGCCTGTTGGCGGTGGTCGATCCGGTCATGGTCGCCAAAGGCGGCGCCCTGCTGCTGCGCGACGATGCCGTTCAATCCTGCCGCGAGCTGCTGCTGCCGCGCACCTACCTGCTCACCCCCAACCTGCCGGAAGCGGCGGAACTCGCCGGATTTCCGGTGGAAACCGAAGCGGACATGGAGAAAGCCGCACGCCGCCTGCAGGAGCTTGGCGCACGCAACATTCTGATCAAGGGCGGACACCTCGACGGCGAAGCAGTCGATCTGCTGCTCGACGGCAGCACCCTGCACCGGCTGCCGGCCGCACGCCTCGACAACCGCAACACCCATGGCACCGGTTGCACCAGTTCCGCCGCCATCGCCACCCTGCTCGCCGCCGGCCAGCCGCTGCCGCAGGCGGTGAAACTGGCCAAGGAGTTCATCACCGAGGCGATCCGCACCGCTGCCGACCTCGGCACCGGCCACGGACCGGTCAACCATTTCGCCGCGGCCCGATACCTGTTGAACAAAATCGAAGGATCTTGACAACCGAAAAAGCCATATAGCTCTCAACTTTCATCTTAAAACTTACAGCTTAGAGCTTTGACGTATGAAAGGTAGATTCATGACGCAACTCGAAATGGCCCGCCAGGGCATCGTCTCCGACAAAATGAAGCAGGCCGCCGCCGACGCCGGTATCGATGCTGAAATCCTTCGCCAGCGCATTGCCGAAGGCACGGCCATCGTCTGCCACAACAACAGACACGCTAACGGCCGCCCTCTGGCGGTGGGTAAAGGCCTGCCGACGCGCATCAACGCCAACATCGGCACCAGCAAGGACGACACCAGCATCGACAAGGAACTGGAAAAGGCCCGGGTGGCCATGGCCGCTGGCGCCGACGCCATCATGGACCTGTCCACCGGCGGCCCCATCGATGAAATCCGCCGCGCCATTATCGCCGAAACCGACGTTTGCATCGGCAGCGTGCCCCTCTACCAGGCAGCCTGCGACACGGTGGTAAAAAAGGGCAAGGCCATTGTCGACATGACCGTCGACGAGATCTTCGACGGCATCAAAAAACACCTGGACGACGGTGTCGACTTCATTACCGTGCACTGCGGTGTGACCCGCGCCACGGTGGAGCGCATGGACCGCGAAGGACGCATCATGGAGGTGGTCTCCCGCGGCGGCTCCTTCACCGTCGCCTGGATGACGCGCAACAATGCGGAAAATCCCCTTTACGAACACTACGACCGCCTGCTGGAGCTGGTCAGGCCCTACGACGCCACCCTGTCGCTGGGGGACGGCTTTCGCCCCGGCTGCCTGGCCGACGCCACCGACCGCGCCCAGATCCACGAACTGATCGTGCTCGGGGAACTCACCCAGCGCGCCTGGGATGCCGGCATCCAGGTCATGATCGAAGGCCCCGGCCACGTCCCCCTGAACCAGATCGAGGCCAACATCCAGTTGCAGAAAAGCCTCTGCCACGGTGCCCCGTTCTATGTGCTCGGCCCGCTGGTCACCGACATCGCCCCGGGCTACGACCACATCACCTGCGCCATCGGCGGCGCCATCGCCGCCAGCGCCGGAGCCGACTTTTTGTGCTACGTCACCCCCAGCGAACACCTGTGCCTGCCTACCGCAAAGGACGTGCACGACGGCGTCATGGCGACCCGCATCGCCGCCCACGCCGCCGACATCGTCAAGGGACTGCCCGGCGCCCTGGAAAAAGACATCGCCATGAGCAGGGCGCGCAAGGCCCTCGACTGGGAAACCCAGTACGGCCTCGCCATCGATCCCGAGCTGGCCCGCAAGCGCCGCGGCGAATCGGGGGTCGACGAGGAACATGGAGCCTGCACCATGTGCGGCGAATTCTGCGCCTACCGGGTCATGGACGAACGCAAGAAGCATCGATGAGGCCCTCGGCGCGGACATGCTCCGCTCCGCCCTGCCCCGTTCAGCCTAGTATCCATCCGGAAACTCCGGATGGATACAGCGTAGTTTTCATATGGGAAACGAGCAATTTTTCGTTGTGGCAAGGAAATCAAGGGGTTGCGCGGAGGCGTACATCGGTACGCCGCACAAGCAAGCCTGCGGATTGACGCCGCTACGGCGGAAAAGGGCCGTTTCCGGATGAAAACTAGCCTAGAGCCACATTGGAGAGCCCCCGAAACGCACCGTTTTGGGGGCTTTTTACCACCACGATATTATTTCCCTTCTTTTTCAGGGCGATCCATTCCGCAACCCCTTTTTCTCTGCAAAAAGCGACAAATCTCTATCTCACGATTGTTGTACATTCACCGAAATTGAATTATAGTACTCAAAACGCTGTTACACAGCTATTGTGAGGAGCGCGGGAGCCACTTTGGACATTTTTGGGAGGTTACTATGAGTAATGAGAAGTTGGAGTCAAAGCGCTGGTTTATTGCTTTGGCGGGCATTGTTTTGCAGTTGATTCTGGGGACTGTCTATGCGTGGTCTGTCTTCAAGAAACCGCTCATGGCAAATCATGGGTGGAGTGAAACAGCTACTCAGGGCACCTTCATGATCATCATCGCGGTACTTGGACTGGCCGCTGCTTTCGGGGGTACCCTGGTGGATAAAAAGGGACCGAAGCTGGTAGCCGTCATTGGCGCCGTCTGTTATGCCATCGGCACCCTCTGTGCCGGCCTGGCGGACCTGACCGGGAACATCTGGGTATTGTACCTCGGTTATGGCGTGATCGGTGGCCTCGGCAACGGTTTCGGCTATGTGGTTCCCATCGCCTGCCTGATTCGCTGGTTTCCCGACAAACGCGGTTTGGTTACCGGCCTTGCCGTCATGGGCTTTGGCGCCGGCGCCTTCTTCATCGGCAAGATCGTTCCCGGCATGATCGTCAGCATGGGCGTGGCCAACACCTTTTTTGTTCTCGGCGTGGTTTACCTCGTGGTGAGCACCGCCGCGGCCCTTCAGTTCAGGGATCCGCCGAAGGGCTGGACTCCCGAAGGCTTTGTTCAGAGCACCAAGACCGTCTCCCATGCGGATTCCTTCAATTTCGAGCAAGCGCGCCGCACCCCGCAATGGTACATGATCTGGTTCATGCTGTTCCTCAACGTTTCCGCCGGACTCGGGCTTCTTTCCCAGCTTTCGCCCATGGGGCAGAAGATCCTTTCCCTGAGCATCGCTGATCCTGAGCAATTGGCCATCAAGGGTGGTCTGATTCTGGCTATCGCCTCCATTTTCAACGGTCTGGGGCGTTTGTTCTGGGCCTCTGTATCCGACAAGATCGGCCGGAAAAATGTTTTTCTGGTCATGTTTGCCAGCCAGGCTCTGCTCTATTGCTACATCCCTCAAATCACCAGCGCAACCGTTTTCACCATCGCAGCCTGCTATCTGCTTGCCTGCTATGGTGGCGGCTTTGCAGTCATGCCCTCGTTTGCCGCGGATTCTTTCGGCCCCGGCTATATCGGCAAGGTATACGGCATCATCCTTACCGCCTGGGGCGCGGCCGGTGTCGCAGGGCCTCTGGTTTTCGCACAGGTCAAAGGCGCACCCGCCCTGTATGTTGCGGCGGCACTTCTTGTCCTCGGTTTTATCATTACCTGGAGTTACAAGCCGCCTGTCAAGGCTACCGCTTAGATGGGTTGGGCTCCCGCTGCATAGAATAGAGCATGAAAAAAATGGATCGTTGATTTACAGGGGCTCGGACAGAGCCCCTTTTTTTTCAATGCTGTCGATGTATAATTCCGGCTGAATTCCAGCGAGGCCGGAGACCTTTCCGGATCGGCCCGCGCACCACTCAACAACATCTCAAGGAGGAAATGATCCATGAAAAAATGGGCACTGGCATTTTTATGCTGTTTTCTGGCGTCCGGAGCGTTTGCCGCACCCCAGAATTTCCAGTTGAGCCTGACCCCGGATGTCGCCATCCATTCCAGAAGCACCCGGATCAACGGCGTGTCTCTCGGCATCTGGAGCCAGAATCCGCAAAACGCGCTGGCCCTGGGGATTGTCAATGGCTCCACCGGCAGCAGCTCGGGGCTGTCTCTTGGCTTGCTGGCCAATTATGCCGAAAACTACAAAGGCGCGCAGCTGGCCTGCATCGCCAATTACGCCTCGGGAAACGTCACCGGGTTGCAGTGGGCGGCCTTCAACTATGCAGGCAACCTGCACGGCCTGCAGCTCGGTTTCGTAAACTTCGCGGATAACGCCGACAAAGGCGTGCAGATCGGCCTTATCAACATCATGAACGCCAATAAAAGATGGTTCGGCAACCTGCCCAACGAGGTCGCCCCAGCCATGGTGTTCGTCAACTGGCGCTACTGATCCTCGGCCGCCGAACCGACCCTTCGCGCCACGCCATCCTGGCCCGCCGGACATCCGGCGGGCTTTTCAGCGTCTACGCACCAACCTTCTCCGGACATACGCCAAAACAGCATAAGTTGTCTTGACAACCTGACAGACCAGGTCTAAGATGAACACCATTGCAGGGAGGCGCAAAGCATGCTCAACCCCGACTCACCCATACCGCTTTATCACCAGCTTGCCGAGCGACTCGGAGACCAGATCCGCAACGGCGAACTGGCACCGGGCCAGCGCATCCCGTCGGAGCCGCAACTGGCGGCCCGGTACGGCATCGGGCGCCCCACGGTGCGCCAGGCGCTCGACTCCCTGGTGCGGCAGGGTCTGTTGTGCCGGCGCCGCGGCTCGGGGACTTATGTCAGCGAACCGGCCCGCGAGATCGACCTTTTTTCCCTGGATGGCACGTCGGCGGCATTCCACAAAAAAGGCCTGGCGGCAACGACCCTCATCCGCGAAGCGATCCGCCTGCAGCCAATCGAAGATGCGCCGGACAACCCTTTCAGCGGCCGCACAGCCTACTTCTTCTCGCGCCTGACCTGTCTCGACGGTGCCCCTGTGCTGCTCGAAGATCTGTACCTGCATCCGCAACTGTTCGCGGGGATCGAGAGTCTGGACCTGGCCGGCCGTTCCCTGTCGAGCGTCGCGGCAAAGCATTTCATGTTGCGGCCGATGGGGGGCAAACAGAGCTTCCGCATCGGCTACCTCGACGCAGTGCGGGCCCGCTGCCTCGACGTCAGCGTTACCACACCCCTGCTGCAGGTCGAACGGCGCCTCGATTTCGCCGCCGGCCGTGACGGTTTTTTTTCGCGGCTGTTCTGCCGCACCGACCATATCGTCTTCTCACAACACATGGGAGCATCCGGCCATGGATAAACGCGGCTATTTTTCCGGATTCGGCGGTTGTTTCATCCCCGAAATCCTCAATGAAACCTTCGTGGAACTGGTCAAGGCCTATGAAGCCGCCAGGGCCGACTCCGCTTTCTGGCAGGAATACCTCGATGTCATGTCGAACTACTCGTGCCGCCCGACCCCGCTGACTTTCGCCGGGAATCTGACGCGGCATTTCGGGGGAGCGCGCATTTACATCAAACGCGAGGATCTCAATCACACCGGTGCCCACAAGGCCAACAACGTCATGGGCCAGGGGCTGCTGGTCAAACGCATGGGCAAGACCCGCGTCATCGCCGAGACCGGCGCCGGACAGCACGGCGTGGCCACCGCCACCATGGCAGCGCGCATGGGATTCGAGTGCACCATCTACATGGGCGAGGAGGACGTGGAACGGCAGCGCCCCAATGTTTTCTGGATGGAGCGCCTCGGCGCCACGGTGGTGCCGGTAACAGACGGCTCCCGCACCCTCAAGGACGCCATCAACGAAGCCTTCCGCGACTGGGTATCCAACATGGACACCACTCATTACGTGCTCGGTACCGCCTGCGGGCCGCACCCCTTTCCGGAGATGGTCGCCTGGTTCCAGTCGATCATCGGTACCGAGGCGCGCCAGCAGATCCTTAAACACGAAGGGCGCCTGCCGAAGCGCGTCTACGCCTGCGTCGGAGGCGGCTCCAACGCCATGGGGCTGTTTTCCGGATTCATGGACGACCCGGTGGAGCTGGTCGGGGTCGAGGCCGGGGGCAAGGGGCTGGACAGCGGCAGGCATGCCGCCCGCCTCAGCTCCAGGGATGCCAGCGTCGGCGTGGCGCAGGGTTACAAAACCTACTTTTTGCAGGATGGCGATGGACAGATGAAGGACACGCACAGTATTTCGGCGGGTCTCGATTACGTCGGCGTCTCGCCGATCCTGGCGCACCTGCAGGCCATCGGCCGCGCCCGCTTCGAGGCGGCAACCGACGCCGAAGTGCTTGACGCGGTAACTTTGACCATGCGCAAGGAAGGACTGATTCCGGCACTGGAATCGTCCCACGCCTTCGCTCAGGCCTTCAAGGAAGCGCCGACGCTGTCAAAGGACGACATCATCATCATCAACCAGTCCGGTCGCGGCGACAAGGACATCTTCACCGTCGCCGACGCTTTCGACGACCCGGCCTGGAAGGAATTCATCAAACACAAGGCGGAGCAATACCATGCTTGAGACCACCATCCGCAACAAACTGGCGCAACAGGATATCCTGCTGATGACCCATATCGTCATCGGCTACCCGGATCTGGAGACCTCCTTCGAAGTGGTCCGCACCATGGTAGAAGCCGGGGTCGACCTGATGGAACTGCAGATCCCCTTCTCCGAGCCGATGGCCGATGGCCCGGTGATCCTCAAGGCCAACCAGGAGGCCCTGGCCACCGGCATTACCGTCGACCAGTGCTTCGATTTCGCGGAAAAAGTCGCCGCCACCTTCGATATCCCGTTTTTGTTCATGACCTATTACAACATCCTGTTCAAATACGGAGTCGGGGCCTTCGCCGAGCGCATGGCCAAAGTCGGGCTGTGCGGAGCCATCGTGCCGGATCTGCCGCCGGAAGAGGCCGACGACTACCTGTCGGCCATGAGCAAGTACGGCATGGCTCCGATCTTCATCTACGCTCCCAACACCAGCGAGGCCCGCATGCGCCAGATCGCCGAACACGGCAAAGGTTTCATCTACTGCATGGCGCGCAAGGGCGTCACCGGCCTGCAGACCGATTTTTCGGGACAACTCGGCACCCATCTGGCCCGTTGCCGCGCTTCGACGCAATTGCCTCTGGCCCTCGGTTTCGGTGTCAAGGATCGCGCCGATGTGGAATTTATCAAGGGCAAGGCCGATATCGCCGTGGTCGGTTCCCAGGCCATCCGGATTCTGGATGAAGGGGGAGTGCCGGCGGTGAACGCCTTCATCGCCTCCCTGCGCTAAGCCCGGGCGGCGGTGCCTGCTCTTTTGAAGAGAAAACTTTTACGGCAATTTTTTTCCGGTTTCCGTTGCATTTGAACGCGTTTTATGTTTATTATTGTTCGTACCTGTTGTTTTGTTATCGATATAAACAAAAAACACTATTCAATGCATCAACGCCACCCGCATTTTGTTTTGCGGAACAGAACGGCTTGATCCAGCGTCCAGGCAAAAGGAAAATACCATGGTCAAGGGTCTTATCTTCGATTGCGACGGGGTCCTGTTCGACAGCCTGCACGCCAATGTGGCGTTTTACAGTGCCGCCCTGCAGCAACTGGGCATGCCTCCCATCGCCCATGACGACCGGGAAAAAATCTATCTCTGCCATACGGTGACCACGCCGGAACTGTTCGAAGCGATTCTCGGGCCGGAACGTCTCGAAGAGGCGCTGCAGGTTTCCCGCGGCATCGACTACAGCCGGTTCATCCCGCTGATGGTCCCCGAACCCGGTATCCTGGAAGCCCTTTCGCGCCTGTCGGCCCGCATGCCGCTGGCGGTTGCCACCAATCGCGGCGGCAGCATGCATGACATCTCGCGACATTTCGGGCTGGAGCGTTTTTTCAAAACGATTCTCACCAGCAAGGATGTCGCGCGCGGCAAGCCTCACCCCGACATGCTGCTTTTGGCCTCCGACAGACTCGGCATCGATCCCGCCAACCTGCTGTTCATCGGAGACATGGATGTGGACCAGGAGGCGGCCCGCCGCGCCAACATCCGTTTCGTCGGGTATCGCGGCCGGTTTGCCGAAGCCATCAACATCACCAGCCACAACCAGCTGTTCGATCTTATCGAGCAGCTCTGACATCGGACAATCGCCTAATGAACGTTCATTTGTGCATTGACACGCCCCGCTGAATCATCCTATCTTCTCGGATCACAGCCGGAAGCAAAGCTTCCGGCTCTCCGAACGTCTTCCTTCGTTTCCCAACACCTCAGACCGCCTTTTTTGCCACGCAGGTACCATGAAAAAAGCCATTATTCTGACCGCAACGATACATCAACTTCCAGTTGCCCCAGCAGCAACGCGCCCTGCTGAGCCCGGGCCTGCCGGTGCGCGTCACCAGTGACTCCCGCTCCGGCCGCAGCCGATCATGATGACATCCGTCGCCACCATTGTCAGCCACTTTCCCCTGACCCTGGTCATCGCCGCCGGCGCCGACGTTTGACACAAACCAGAGGGCGATAAAAGGGCCGGCGAATCGATCACCCCTATTTCACCATCTTTTGAGAGAACGCCGTGCGTATTCTTTTTCTCACTCCCAGCCAGCCCCATACAACCGGCAACTGGGTATCGGCGCTGCGCCAGAAAAAAGAGCTGGAAAATCTCGGCCATTGCGTTCGCATCCTCGAGGTGACGGAGGATACCGCACACCTCGAAGCACAGGCCAACAGCTTTGCTCCGGACATTGTGAACGCGCTGCACGCTTACCGCAGCGGCGTGCCCTGGCTGACATGCCCGGCCTCGCAATCCATCCCTCTCGCCGTAACTCTGACCGGCACCGATGTCCATCAAGGACTCGATGACCCGCAACAAAGACCGGCCATCCTGCAGGTTCTGGCCCGTGCCGACGCGATCCTTACACTATGCCCAGCCACTCGGCAGTTTCTGGAACACACTTACCCCGCACTGACGTCGAAACTGCACCATGTACCGCCCGCCGTTGATCTCGGCGCAGAGCCATTCGATCTGCGAAAACCATGGAACATTCCGGATAGCGCCGTCCTGTTTCTGCATCCGGCGGGCATTCGCCCGGTCAAAGGCAATCTGGAGCTGTTGGAAATGTTCGACAAGGTCGTCGACAGCCAGCGATGCCGCCTGGCATTTTGCGGTCCGGTACTTGACAGGGACTATGCTTCCCGATTTTTCTCCGCCCTGCAAAAGCGCCCCTGGGCAGTTCACGTCGGCGAGATACCGCACACAGCCATGGCCGCCGTTATGCGGCAAGCCGACGTCATCCTCAACAATTCCGCCAGCGAAGGCTTCTCCAACACTTTGCTGGAAGCCGGCAGCCTCGGCATTCCGATCCTGGCCCGAAACATTCCGGGCAACGCGGCGGCTTTTCGGCCAGGGCTTCAGGGGCTTGTTTTCGACACTGCCGAGCAGTTCATCCGGCAAGCCATCATGCTGGCGCAACATCCGGCCATGCGTCAGCGATTTTCACAACCCCTGGCTTCGTCACAGTCCATGCAGCAGGAAGCCCGGCAAATGGCATCGATTTTCTGTGCACTCAAAGTCCGGCGGCGCGCGACCATTGTCCACCCCCGGATGGACACCAAATAACAAAGCCAGGCCTCAACACCGCGTACCGATTTGTTTTCAATGTGAATCAGACAGAAACATCGAGAAGAGAGGAGAAAGCATTGCTGATTATAGAAAGAAAAATCAGCGTGACAGGTTTTCGACTATTTTACGATAACAAGAAAACTTTTTGTTCATCCTTCCTGTTATTTCATTTTTACACAAACTGCAAACCTTGATCGCAAGATCCGGACAAACACTCGCACAAAAAGCGCATCCGTAACAGTGACCACCTTCAAGAAAAACAGCCACCGAAAAAATATCGTCATCCAGATTTTCATCAAGCTTTATCAGATCTCGTGGACAAGCAATAGTACAAAGACCGCAGCCTTTGCATTTTTGTATATCTATTTCAATATAAGCAAACATGGCTTTACCCTTATCAAATATATCGATATTTGAATCAAGGCAAAGCTAACAACCTTTTAAAATAGAGTCAATGTTTTTAAAAATCTATATAACACAATAAAATACATATAAAGTATTTTACAAAAGCTTTTTACCATGTATGGATTAATTTAAAATATAGATTCTGCGTCTTTATCGACGCCAACGATCTCTTTTCTCATATTGAAAAACCACAAGCCGGATTTGTGTCGTCGGCGAGACGATTCATTATCGTTGCGGGTAATGCCTTCGTCCGCATCGCCCACCTAAAAGGCCGGCACAATGTTCCATCCGTAGGGGCAGATCCATGTGTCCGCCCTGCTTTTTGCCTAGCTGCGCCTGATCTTTCATCAGGATAAACTTTTCCCCTTTAACAACCCGCCCGGCGTGGTACAATTTCCGCGCATGATCGCGTCATAATCGTTTTCTCCGCCGGTGAGGTCTATCAATGCGGGTTTCTCTGCGCGATGTAATAAGTCTAACACTACCCCGTCGGGTTGCGATTTGGCTTTGCGGCCCGATGCTTTTGGACCGGTCCGGCTTCCCCCCTGGGCAGACTTTTTTGCAAACTCTTCGGCTACTTCTCGGTCTAGAGCGACCGAAACCCCTAAAGTACCAACCGGGCTACCCGAAACAGTACCGCCGCGACCGAAGGTAAACGCGTCCAGGTCCGAGACGGTGCCGTGGTAAACAGGCATTTTCGTCCAAAATCCCATATCCTCAGCGCTGGCATTTTTGCCGGGCGCTTCATCCCCGCGCCTGCGGGGAACGGCGCTTGCTCTGCGTCCTCTCGCGACACACCGGCGGTTCATCCCCGCGCATGCGGGGGACGGGTGCCAGCCGTTTTTTGCAAGGTTTAGCGATTCGGTTCATCCCCGCGCCTGCGGGGAACGGCACCAAATTTTCAGGCCGCGCCAGCCAAAATACGGTTCATCCCCGCGCCTGCGGGGAACGGGTGGTCGGCGTGTGGGGCACGCGGGTCAAGACCGGTTCATCCCCGCGCCTGCGGGGAACGGAGCAGGCCGCGACGCAAGGCGGCAAGGTGTGGCGGTTCATCCCCGCGCCTGCGGGGAACGGCGCGGGCTCATTTGCCGGTGCTGTCTCAGGTGCGGTTCATCCCCGCGCCTGCGGGGAACGGCACGCCGCCAACACCACCTATTACAGCAACGGCGGTTCATCCCCGCGCCTGCGGGGAACGGATCGCTGGCGACGTTCTGCATACTGCGAAAGGCGGTTCATCCCCGCGCCTGCGGGGAACGGCTCCCCGCCAGCCCCACCTTTTTTACCGCTCGCGGTTCATCCCCGCGCCTGCGGGGAACGGTAAATCAACCGGACTGGTTAAACGGGCGTTGTCGGTTCATCCCCGCGCCTGCGGGGAACGGAGCATGTTCGGCCAGCGCGGTTTCGTGGGCTGCGGTTCATCCCCGCGCCTGCGGGGAACGGATGTGGGCCGAAAATGTATAAACTACAGCAGGCGGTTCATCCCCGCGCCTGCGGGGAACGGTCAGCGGCATAGACGTACCGATACCCCTGTTCCGGTTCATCCCCGCGCCTGCGGGGAACGGAAACCACGCACAGGCCGTATTGTGCGCCACAGCGGTTCATCCCCGCGCCTGCGGGGAACGGCTGGCTTGGTATGCTGCATGCCGCTCATCCTCCGGTTCATCCCCGCGCCTGCGGGGAACGGAGCTATTTCGGCGCGAAAGCCTTCCGGGGCAACGGTTCATCCCCGCGCCTGCGGGGAACGGCAGGGATCTCAACGTTGATCTGCATCAGGCACCGGTTCATCCCCGCGCCTGCGGGGAACGGTGGTGCAATTTAGCAGCTGCACAGTTACCTCACGGTTCATCCCCGCGCCTGCGGGGAACGGTTTAATCTCACGCCTTCGTGCCATGCCCCGGCCGGTTCATCCCCGCGCCTGCGGGGAACGGTCGACACCTCCCAATTTACCGGAATCACCCCGCGGTTCATCCCCGCGCCTGCGGGGAACGGCCTACCACGCTTTAATGCCCAACGAACAATGTCGGTTCATCCCCGCGCCTGCGGGGAACGGGGCGGGGACAAACGCGGAGAACCGTTGCATCTACGGTTCATCCCCGCGCCTGCGGGGAACGGGGCCTGTAATACTCCCTATCCCGCCAATCGTGCGGTTCATCCCCGCGCCTGCGGGGAACGGCGGTTTTTGCCCAACGGGGATGCAGTGGTTAACGGTTCATCCCCGCGCCTGCGGGGAACGGGGATCAATAGTTAACGGCGAAGAAGATCATATCGGTTCATCCCCGCGCCTGCGGGGAACGGATGATGACAATGATGGTCTTATCACTGGCTATCGGTTCATCCCCGCGCCTGCGGGGAACGGATTATTTCGGAATACCCACTAAAGTGGCAAACCGGTTCATCCCCGCGCCTGCGGGGAACGGGTGTACTTAATGGGCTGTTGCCACTCGAACCTCGGTTCATCCCCGCGCCTGCGGGGAACGGACCTATGCGGAGGCCGTGGACGCGGCGAAAACCGGTTCATCCCCGCGCCTGCGGGGAACGGTGTCGATTCAGAAGAGCCTTTTGCCCAGCAGCCGGTTCATCCCCGCGCCTGCGGGGAACGGACTATCTTTATCTACTAGAAATCATATGATTATTTCTTGCAAGAAAAAATCACCACCGATTTTGCTTAAATTTCAGCCACCGCTATTTTGTATGCCTGACGGGGTTTCCGGCAGAAAAGATACAAGCTTTACTCCGTCCATTTCTTTTGGAATGCGGCGATTGACACCAAGGGTCATAAAGTCGAAACCGGATTCGGTATTGGTACTCCAGGCCAAGACGGCATTGCCCTCTTCGATACCCTTATCAACCGTGTCCCAGATCATTTCCCGCACGCGTCGAGATACCTTTCCGACATAGACACCAGCACGAACCTCCAACAGCCAAAGGGCTAATCGCCCCCGTAGACGCGGAGGAGCATTTTCAACCACGATGACCAGCATTGCCGATGCCCTCCTTGTTGGGGATCGCCACTTCAACGGCCTCTGCATGGGCCTTTGGAACTTCCAGATCCCCTGCCTTTAACACTTGTTCGATGGCTGGAATGATACGGCTCAAAAGCTTGGTCTGACGAAAAACATCCCGACAGGCCAACCGCACCTGGCGCTCGGCATCAAACGGTTTCTTGGCGGCGATTCGAAAGGCTATCGGAACAACTGTATCGAACTTGAAAATATCGGCGATGTCATAGACAAAGGATTGCGGTTTACCTGTATGGATAAAACCAACCGCCGGCGCATACCCGGCAGCCAGAATGGCTGCTTCGCAAATACCATAGAGGCAGGCGGTGGCAGAGGAAAGGCATCGGTTGGGCACATCGCCGCTGCCCCATTCGGTATGGTCATAGTTTCTGTTTTTCCAAGGGACTCTGTATTGGCGGGCAAGCAACTCATACATTTTGCGCACCCGGGCTCCCTCTATTCCTCGCAACTGCTCAACACTGCGGCGATCCGGAGGTTTTTCCTTGAAGCGCATTTCGTACATCTTGCGCACTACCTTGAGCCGGGCCGCATCATCCAGAGCGAGCTTAGCCTGGTATAACAATCGATCAGCTCGCGCCCCGCCCGGTTGCCCGGAAGCATAAAGCCGAACCCCCGCCTCGCCTACCCAGACCAGCAGACAGCCAACCCGGGACGCCAGAGTGACGGCGGCATGGGACACTCGGGTGCCAGGCTCCAGCATCAGACAAGCCACGCCGCCGACTGGAATATGGGTCCGCACCCCGGTCTTGTCGACCAGCACGAACGCCCCGTCGAGGACATCAAGATGGCCTTTTTCGACGAATAGCACCGAGAGCCGGTCCTTCATCGGAATCGGTTTCAACTGCGGCAGGACAGGTTCCATTCGTTTGCTCTCCTGTTATTGGAGTAGGTCGCTTGACAGCCCACCGGGTATGACATATCGTCACACCCATAACCGTTGTCAATCTTTGCAGGATGCCAAACATGCCAAAAACCAAAGTTGTCATCACTCTTGATAAAAAAACCTTGAGCGAAATCGACCGACTGGTAGCCGGCCATGTATTCCCAAGCCGCAGCCGTGTCATAGAAGAAGCGCTCCAGGAAAAGCTGGCGCGAATGAGCCACAATCGCCTGGCCCGCGAATGCACCAAACTGGACCCAGAGTTTGAAAAGGCCCTGGCCGAAGAAGGCGCGAGTGAGGAGCTTGGCGAATGGCCCGAATACTGAGAGGCGACATCCGCTGGGCCGACCTCAACCCGGTACGCGGCAGCGAACAGGGCGGCTTGCGTCCTGTGCTGATCATCAGCCAGGATATTTTCAACGCCCGCTCCGGCACGGTCATTGCCCTAGCCATCACCAGCCAGCCTCAACGAGCCGGCTTTCCCCTGACCCTGGAACTCACCTCCCCCGCCCTTCCCAAGAAATCGTGGGTCAAGATCAGCCAGATCCGCACCCTTGCCGTGGAACGTATTGGCAAAAAGCTCGCCGAGGCCAGCCCCGAGGAGCTGGCCCGGGTGGTGTAGGGGCTGGGGGAGATTGTTGGGTAAGTATTACGCCCGCCGCACCATCATCAGCCCGCAACCAAAGGCTTTGGCGGGGCCGATACCATTGAAAAGCATTGCCTGGAACAATTCAGGATCGACCACTAGCAGTTCACCGTCAAAATCTACGGAACTGAAACCGGCATCCCTGCCCTTTTTCGGCATGGCGTGCCAACGATAACCTTCTGCCTGAAACTTAAATCGTTTTCTGCCGTTCATGCTTTCATCATGGACAAGCTCAAAACCGTTCCGTGCTCCTTTTTCCCTTAGCCAGGATTCAAGCGCGGAATCAGAAACTGCTTTTAATGCCCAATCAACCAGCTGTGCCGACGTCAGATTTGCTTCCAACAACGACTCAAATCGTTCATTGGCCCGAATAACTTCACGTAATATTTCAGAGCATGATCGATTTTCCGACTCTCTCCAGGCATTGAAAACATGATGGCGCAAAACCGATTTTTTCAGATGCTCGACATCGGAAAAGCCAAGGCAATACGCAAGCTCCCTGAGCAAGCGCCGTTGGGCATCCATGACAACATCATGACGTACGGAATGTTTTTTATCGGGTGTTTTTCTGGAAACAATGGGATTTGCGCGTAATTTAAAGGTGAGTTGCTGGCCTTTGTTGATCACCGGCGCATATTTTTTACTCTCAACAAGAAAAATGGGGGTTTCATTTAACGGTTTATGTCTGGAGACAAGATAGAAAAGAGACTCCCCTTTAACGCATCTTTGATTTTTCAACTGTTCTTTGGCAATTTCCTCTCGAAACAAAAAAGTGCGTTTCTCCTCTGTCGGAAAAAGGTCCCATAACAATTGATGCAGCCCATAAGAGTTCGTTGTTAAAACATGACTCAACTGCGAAGAACGTTGAACATCCGGCTGAAGCTGGACACGTGAAAAATACATCAGACATCCCCCTTCACGATGCGCAAATTTTCCGCACGCTGAGCAAATTGCCAACGGACTCGTGACAGAGGCTGATCATGACGGGTCAAAATCTGTTGCGCCTTTAAGATGTTATCTTCTCCCTCCCAGTAATAGCGAATCTGGTTGTCCACGGGGATCCATCGTTGCTCATCAGCGGGATCGACCATCAAAGATTTGAGTTCGATTTCATCGAGAGCTTGTCCGAAACTTCTCCAGTCCCTGACAACGGGATCAAGGGGAACAGCCAGAGGACAAGATTTACGACCAAGGTAGAGATGAAATTCCGGCTTCAACAATTTTTCTCGAACCATATCCAGGGAGAAAGGAGCCGTTTCATTGGCCCTGACAGCGACCAGAGCCATTGTGTCACAGCGATATTCGCGGCTGGAAAGAATAGTTCCCAGACGCGCTTTACCACGAATCAACTCTTCTCGACGGGTCCGATAGACCAATTTCCCAGCTGAATCTGGAACTTGCGTTGTATGATAGTCTCGCAACAACGAACCGGTCCGCAAAACCTTGACGGCAAATTGATAGCCAGCAGCCAGTTCAGCTTGGCGCTCCTCCTCGTCACGTCGAACGCCCAGGGCTGCAGCCAGCAAGCCCAGCAACGCCGACTTGCTCGGATAAACCGCGGAATGCCGGGATTCTCCAACGGCAATCTCTCCCCAAGCCGACAATGGCCCGTAGAGGCGAAAAACTAAATGTTTCATTCATGCCTCCTTAACCAATTACAAAGTCAAGCAAATCCGCCATGGTCCCCTCTCCAGTCAGGGCATTAATCGCATAGGCCTCATCCGCGCAATTGCCATAAACCTTATCCAGGTTTTTACGATGCGTCTCCAAGGCTTGAACTGCGGCGGTGCCAAAATCCTGCTCGTCGCGACAAAGCGTCCTGTTATCGATCGGCTTCAAAAAGGCGACCGACAGGGCGCGGGGTTGTTGATCGCCCTTTTCCGCCAGCACATAACTGGCATAAGCACGACTGGCAAAACTATTCTGCTTACCGTTGGGAGGCACTTTCACAGCAGCTTCGGTCAGTGAGGCAATGGCCCGTTGCGCCAGGTTATCATCACCACCCAAATTATCCACCAGCAGACCATGGTTAATGCAGATGTACGAGTAAAACAGGCCGGCGGCAAAACCAGTTTCGCCTATGTGGGCGGCTCCAGCATCTTCGCTGCCGTCGTTCAGATCATCAACCGCCGTGAAATAATCGTCTTCGATCACAACCGGATGCACGCTGATGGCATGCGCCACTTGGCAGGCGGCATCGACATTAAAAGCGGGGCTTGAAGCCAGCATCCTGCCGAAAAGCGCAATATCAACCGAGGTCATTTTCTGCCGCAGCAGATTCAACTCTTCGGGTTGCGGACCCTCTTTTCTTTCCGCGATCCGATTTGTCAACTCCAAGACGGCCAACTCTTCTCCCTGATCGAAAAAAGCCAACTGCTCGATTTCCACTTCCACCAGCTCTTTTTCCCGCCGTTTTGTGGCAGGAAGGTCTTTCAGAGCTTTTTTTTCATTGTCAGTCAGTTTTTTCAGTTTCCCGAAAACGCCGGCAATGGCCCCGGCCCAGGCCAACGCGTCTTTATGCCCGATCCCCTTTTCCAGTAACCGCGCATAAACCTTACGCCCCATCTCTTTGGTTCGCGTGCCGATATGATCCTTCATGGCCCGCTCAAACAAATCCGAAGTTCTCCACGCCCGCTTCAGGCTCTGCGAAGAGACGCGCAGACGATCCACCCCGCCCATTTTTGCGGTTTTCGGTCGTCCGAGATCATCCCGGTTGAGATTGGCCGGAGGATACGAGGTCAGCAGATGCAGTTGAATAAAACGACTCATGACGATGTCTCCTTTTATTGGTTGAGTAAATAAGTTATTTCGCAACGTAGTAATCGTTGGCCCAGCGTACCGCCAGTCGATCAAAAGGTTTCAGGCTGGTTCCGTAACGATATTCATTCATCCAGCGCCGAATACTGTCAGCCAGCGAGAGGATATTCACCTGTCCATCAGCCAGCTTGACCGCACGAATCAAACGCCGAAAAAATTCATCCGGTGTACGGCTTTTCTGCAATTGCTGAAAGCGCAGTTCGCTCATGCGGGACCTGTCGGTTCCCGGTTTCGTTGAAGCAAGCTGGGCGGCAAACGATTTTTTCCCATCGTTATCTTTGACATGGGCAAGGACAGCCGCGATCATGGCGGCAATGGGGAGGTTCTGTTGCAACGCCCAAACCTCCGGCATCTGCCGCAAAAAATTGAAAAACGGCTCACTCAGAACGACGTCGTCCGGCGTTTCAGCCCGACGCATGCGGGCACGGTCGCCGCGATTTTCCTGCAGCCAGGAAAACCAGGACCGTAATTTCTGTTGCGCCTCTTCCGTCCAGAACTTCTGCTCGTTCACTCCTTACCCTCCTTTTCCGTTGTGGATTTCTCCCGTAATATTTTCATCACCTTACTGGTGCGAAGATTCTTTTCCAGCTCTTTACGGGCACCGATAATCCGTTTCATATCCATATCCTCAGCCGGAGATTCCAGCGCCCAGGAATCAAACAGATCGAGTGCGAGATTTCGGATTGTCTGTTCCCAGAATGCATAGATCTCCGGTGGTGCTCGGCGCTGTTCGCCGGGAAGATCGGAAAGTCGTTTCAGCAAATCGTAGAAATCCTTTTCACTCTGCTGCCAGAATTCCGTGACAACAGCATTCATGTCGCCTTTGACATCTTTCGTTCGTTTGAACCAGGCTTCCTTGAGCTGGTTACGCAATAAATCGGAAACGACCTTTGCTGCTTCAATCAACTCCCCTGCCCAAGCTTGCATATTTGAGGCTGTTCTTTCATCTGCTAAAAGCGGAAAAACGGCATCATACCAACGCTTAACGTCCGCACTTTTAGCAACATACCCAAAACACCATAGACGTCCCCTGTCATTCAAATCTTCTAATCGTTCATGTATAAAAGCCGAAACATTTTTTGCGCATTGGCTTTTATCCCCGTCGCCTCCTAACTTTCCATTAAGCGTAAGTGCAGACCAATCCCTATAATCATCAGCCAGATGTGTTCCCAAAACAGGACTCGCAAAACTCAGTCTGTCTTTTCGAAAATGAGGAGTTAATGGATGCATCCATCCACCGGTATAATAAACACCATCTTTGATTCTTTTATATTTTCTAATTCCTTTAGAAATAGGCTCTCCGCTCAAATCACATTTTCCATCAATTTCTTCGACAAATAATCTTATTCGTCGTGGCATCGGCCAATAATGTTGAAGAGGGTTTCCATCAGTAGGAACTGTTGGCTTTTTATCAGGACTCAATCGGGTATCAGTCAGCCATGGGAAAATGTATTTCTTCTCAAGAAGCTCTTTCTCTCCGGGAACAGAATCAAAATCTTCAGCAGACAACACATTCAGCCATAATTTTCCCCACAGAGTTGCGTCCTTATGTGTGGGCAAAACCAATGAAGTAATGGGACCATTTCCCCGAAGTCCAATTCGATGTTGTCCCCAAGCCAAAACACCTGTCGTCTGTACGTTGAACAGTGCAATTGCCGCCCAATAAGGAGAAACAACTGAAACTGTTCCTCTTTTAGTAAACAAATCCCGATTTTTTGATCTCGTTGTATCGCTAATAGCCCCCCTATTAAGTCTTCGATAGGAAGTTCTTCACCGTCAAAATCATTAAAATCCTGCATAAACGCCGGGCCGTCCGGATTCTCCAGCTCAAACGCCGAAGATACTTTTTGAAAGCAGCCTCTCAACTGATCAACCGTCGGCATTTCATCCCAATACTCCAGCCATTCGTCATGGTCCTCCGGAGCAAAACAGGTCTGCAACAAACCGATCAAAAACTGATAGAGCGCGCCTTGGAAATCGGGGCGCGGAGCCGTTATCTCCAAAACAGGATTGGTTGTCTCAACGATCTGCCAGGGGGCAATCTTGTCCGGCCCCTCCTCCCGCAAAACCGGCAGCCAGGCATCTTCAATCAGATTCACGTTTCACCTCCTTGTTCAGGCTCCAGCCTTTATCCTTGTCGTAACAGGGCAATAAACCATCAACCAACGGCAGCACTTCGACCCAGGTAAGCGCTTTTTCCTTTTCGCGCAATTCATCGATACGCGATTGCCATTGTTGTGGAATCCTTTTGCGCACGTCTTCCCATTCCCTTTTCGGCAGGCTGAGCATACTCATATCCCACGGGTATCTTTTCACCGGAGCATAGGGCTGTAAGGGTCCATTTATTTCAACAACCAGAGCGACATCCACCGTCGGTTCGGAAAGCCGGGTGGGGATATTGGTATCTTCATCCCATCCGCCGCTATCTTCGGCGCTGCGCCGGGAATAACCTTTGGAGAGATCCAGCCGGTTCAACCGGGCAATGCCGCGTTTTCCGCCGGCATCCCCTTCCGCCTCCCAGGATAGACCACGCAAGGCTTCGGGAATGTGATCCTGGGCCTCTTCCCCGAAAACTTCCTCGATCAAGGTTCTGGAATTGTTCATGGGCGCGATCACCTGTTCTTTCAGCAAAATCTGTTGGGTCAACCAAAGCTGGCCGACATGCCGATAAACCGCTTGCGTACCCGGCAGAACGTCTTTCAGCCATGTTTCTTCCGGTGCCTCGCTCGGCTCGGGTGCCAGGATGTAAAACACGGGTGGTTCACGCCGATCCGTCGCCCCTTTTTCCCGCTTCCTGTTGCCGCCCTCATCCCGGATATGACGATGTTCGCGACCAACACGCTGAATCAGCAAATCAATAGGGGCCAGATCGGAAATCAGCACATCAAAATCCAAATCAAGGGATTGCTCGACAACCTGCGTGGCGACAAGCACCCGGCCACAACGCATTTCCGCATCTGAGTCTTTACCAAAGAAGGCCAAGGTTTCATTCTCAATGCGTTGTCTGTCGATCATGGCAAAGCGGCTGTGAAACAATGAAAGCCGCTCTGTTTTCAGCCACTCGCAACAGGACAACACATCGAACGCGGTACGGGCATCGCCAACCGTGTTGCGTATCCAACAGACGCATCGGCCGTGTTCAACCTGTTCACGAATAAGTTCCAGAGCTTCCTGCTCGCTCTTCAACCAGTCAATTGCCGTGGAACGCGCAACTTCCTTTCGTGTTTCAATCGCAACCTCAGAAAACACATTCGGTGCGACGTGCGTTACCAAGGGATAGTCCGCGTTTTCCGACAGAACGCGAGCCTCGCAGCCAACACCGGCACAAAAGGCCTGGACATAATCCTCCCGCATTGCGTTGGGCAAAGTCGCGGAAAGAAGGATGGCGCTACCCCCGTTGGCCGCATGGGCCTGCAAAAGAGTTTGTAGCAAAAGGTTCATATAGGGATCGTAAGCATGAACTTCATCAACAAGCAGGATTTTTCGCGAAAGACCCAGCAAACGCAGGGACTGGTGTCTTGCGGGCAGGATGCTCAACAGGGCCTGGTCAAGCGTTCCTACGCCGACTTCAGCAAGCAGGGCCTTTTTACGACTGTCTGCCAGCCAGGCGTGACAATAGGCTTCGCCGCTTGACTCCCCTTTTGCGTAGCCCCCATTTTCCCCTGTGTTGTCCGGCAAGCCGACGGATTCACGAAAGGCATCCGACAGATGCCGCGCGCCATGCGCCAAGACCAATGACGGCTTTTTCTCACTGCCGAATAAACGTCTATAGGCCTTGCCCAGACGAAGATACATGGCATTGGCCGTCGCCATTGTCGGCAATCCGGCATAAACACCGTCCGCTGCACCGGCGGCCAGTAAACGATGACACAACGTCATTGCCGCTTCGGTTTTCCCCGCCCCGGTTACATCCTCAAATATAAAAAGCTGGGGCTGATCATTAACGTCAACGGAAGTCGACCACTCCTGTAGAGGGGTTGGTTGTTTAATGAAGGGAAACAGATGGTGAATGCCGGCAAAGGGTGCGCAGGCAGTCGGGGTGAGATTCGCTGCGACAGCGATCTGTTTGGCCTGAGGCAAAGCCTTCTTAAACCAGTATTCAGACAACGGGATTTCATCCGAACGATACTGGTCCTCTAACAGGCTGGAACCCTGCCAATCTGCCAAGACGGTTATTCCGGCCAGAACCCACGAATACTGTTGCAGTTTTTTCTTGAACTGTTTATTAGCCAAAATGTCCAGATTGATGTCGTTCAGAAGAAGATGCGAAACACCTAGAAAAAAATTCTTCGCTGCTTGTTCGTCATTCTCGGTAAAAAAATCCTGATGGCGATTCAAAACCTCTTTGGGGGGAATCCCATGGTGGCCGGTCACGATCTTCAGCCAGGGTTCAAAAGCACGAAGTTGCTTGGCGGAAATATCAATTTTCTGTCCTGGCTCTAAAGTGCCCCCAAAGGCTTTACAACTTTTTGCCAAAGTAAAAACCCCAAACTGTCATGCCGCTCATTGTAGGGCATGCCCTGTACGGCTGGGACGAGATGCTCGGACAAGTTTGGTTTGAGGCCCTGAAAAGCCGTTGCGAATTTTCCGATGTCATGCAGCGCCAGACAAAAAACGAACCACTGCCGAAGCCATTCAGCGGAGACACCTAATTTTGAACAGAGCCACTTCGTCACAGGCTTATCCGGTGCAAGAAGCAGCCACCCAACCGCCGCCACATCCAGACAATGATATGGCAACAGATGATATCTGCCATCATCGGAGGATTTGCCCCAGTACCAAAAATAACTACCCATTCTCAATCCACCCTTTTTCTCAACATAGTCTACCACTGAATTCTTCCTGACCATTGCGACAAAATACGTCACACCGACCCCGAAATTGCCAATTGTCCGGGTTTTCCTTGTCCGATGCCCAGCGGGCCGGATTGCTTTCAATGTACCTGCGGATGTGTTGCAATTCGTCGTCATTGCGGATGATGCGCTCGTAATAATTGCGCTGCCACAGCCGACCGGCAAACCGTGGCCAGCCATAGTTGTTGACACCCCGCATATAGGCGGCGAGGGTCATCGTTTTAAACCATTGCACACTGGTTCGTACGGATGGATTTGCTTTGTCGGCCAGGCGGACACATGGGTCCGCCCCTACGATCCGCAGGATCCCGTGGAAATGGTTGGGCATGATGGAATATTCATCCAACCGCGTCGCGGCAAATTTCCGCCATCATTCATTGGCCATCTGCCCCGCTTGGTTCAAAATCGTCGCCCCTTCCCAACAAACATTCCCGTTTCTGAATGCACATGGTCACGAAATATGCCCCCTCGGCTGCATAATCGTATCCCTTCAGACGGATGATTGCTTGCGGCGGGAAGAGAGCCGTTTGTCTCGACGGCAAAGACGCTTTGGATGGTGTTGCTGAGGAAGATGGAGGTTCGGCCACAGCCTGCTCCTCTGCGGCCCGGGACGCGTGCGAGCGTAGCGGGTGATTTCTAATGAATTCCCAATGAAGCTCTTTATGGAAAATAGCAGAGGACGCACCCTCTTTCAACGGCTTTAATATTAATTTCCCGAGCCGCGAAAGCCAACGCACAAACGCCGGCATCTCCTTGGTGGAGAGCCGGCGCCGTGCCGTGGTGCATGGGTGATAGGCGTGCATCCTTGCCGACCCGAAACGGCAGGCGGCAGCGGAAGCGCTGTTACCGCACCCGCTGCAGGTTGCAGATGGCAGGATGGTGGAGCATTATTTTGTGAGCAGTTGCAATACCACATCCTTGAAAGGATTGGCGAACAGCAGGATCATGACCACGACGAACACGTAGATGGCCAGCGATTCGATCATGGCAACGCCGATCATCATGGTGGTCAGAATCTTGCCGCTGGCGCCGGGATTGCGGGACACGCCCTCCAGGGCGGTTTTTACTGCCATGGCCTGCCCGATGGCGGGCACCATGGCGCCAATGGCCATGCCGAAACCGGCGACAATCACAACCCAGGTGTAAAAATCCATTGTTCTTCTCCTTGTCTGTCTCTGGATGGGACGGGCTTGAGCCGTCACTGCGTTTTTGTTTCGATGGTCTTGTTCCCGGATCCGGGGCCGGTCTCCGACGTGAAGTCAGTGTGCCTCCTCCAGCGCCCCGGCAATGTAGATCATGGACAACAGCGTGAAAACAAAGGTCTGGATGAAGGCGACAAAGATGCCCATGATCATCATGGGGATCGGCAGCAGCAGCGGCACCAGGGTAAAGAAAATCATGAGAATGATTTCGTGGCCATACATATTGCCAAACAGTCGCAGGGACAACGACAGAGGCCGCGCCAGATGACCGATGATTTCGATGGGCAGCAGCAGAGGCACCAGCCACCAGATGGGTCCGGTGAAATGTTTCAGATAGCGGATGCCGTGTTCGCGAAAGCCGATGATATGGGTCATGGCGAATACGGTGAGGGCCAGGGCGAGGTTGGTGTTGAGGCTGGCGGTGGGAGGCGCGAACCCGGGAATCAGGCCAAGAAGGTTCGACACCAGCAGAAACAGCGCCAGCGTGGCGATCAGGGGAAAATAGACCACCCCTCTGGAGCCCATGGTTTCACGGGCCATGCGCCGCAGTTCGACCAGTATCGCTTCCACCAGGTTCTGCAGACCGGTCGGCACCATGTCGGCCCGTCGCGTGGCCAGCCAGCCGATGGCCGCGAGGAAGGCCATCACCAGCCAGGTGTGGGTGACATGCTGGAAAAATCCGTGATGCGCCAGCATGTCCGTGGACAGACCAAACCGCACTTTTTCGAGCAGCCAGTTGAGAAATATAAAGGGATGTGTCATGGTTTGCGTCCCGCTTTACAGGGTTTGTCCTGCCCGTCAACGCCGTCTGCCGCGAGAAACGACCTGGATGCGCACCAGGGCGCGTCGCAGGGCGGCCTGCAGGTTGTGGTATTCCTTGTCCATCGGGGTCAGCTCCTTGAGCCGCGCCTCGGCGCGACCCAGCGCCGTCCGCGCCCGTGCAAGGTCGATATGGTCCTGCCGCTCGGCAGTCTCCACCAGTACCAGGACCCGGTCGTCGGCCACTTCCACGTAGCCCCAGTTGACCGCCAGATAGGTCACCTCGCGCCCCTTGCGGTAGCTGAATTCGCCGACCTGCAAGGTGGTCAGCATTGGCGTATGGCCCGGCAGCACGCCAAACTGCCCGAGGCTGCCCGGCGCGGTGATCTCGTCCACCTTTTCGCTGAGCACCTGACCGGCCGGCGTCACCACTTCCAATTGCAGTTTCTGCGCCATGGGGACTTTCCTTTTTAAGGTGCCATCCGGGCGGCGTTCTCCAGCACTTCGTCAATGCCGCCGACCATGTAGAAGGCCTGCTCGGGCACGCTGTCGTGCTGCCCTTCGACGATTTCCCTGAAACCCCGGATGGTCTCGCTCAGTTCCACGTACTTGCCCGGCGTACCGGTGAAGATTTCCGCCACATGAAACGGCTGCGACAAAAACCGCTGGATCTTGCGCGCCCGCGATACGACCAGCCTGTCCTCTTCGGACAACTCGTCCATGCCCAGAATGGCGATGATATCCTGCAGGTCCCGGTATCGCTGCAGCACGTACTGCACGTCACGGGCAACCCGGTAGTGGTCTTCGCCGAGCACCTGCGGATCGAGGATGCGGCTGGTGGAATCGAGGGGGTCGACAGCCGGATAAATCCCCAGCTCGGCGATCTGACGCGACAGCACCGTAGTGGCATCCAGATGCGCGAAGGTGGTAGCCGGCGCGGGGTCGGTCAAGTCGTCGGCCGGCACGTAGATCGCCTGCACCGAGGTGATGGAACCGTGCTTGGTGGTGGTGATGCGTTCCTGCAGCTCCCCCATCTCGGTGGACAGGGTCGGCTGGTAACCGACCGCCGACGGTATGCGCCCCAGCAGCGCCGAAACCTCGGAGCCGGCCTGGGTAAAACGGAAGATGTTGTCGATGAACAGCAGCACGTCCTGGTTTTCCTGGTCGCGGAAGTACTCGGCCACGGTCAGCGCCGACAGCGCTACGCGGGCGCGGGCGCCGGGCGGTTCGTTCATCTGCCCGTAGACCAGCGAGGTCTTGTCCAGCACCCCGGACTCCTTCATCTCGTTCCACAGGTCGTTGCCCTCGCGGGTGCGCTCGCCGACCCCGGCGAAGACCGAAAAACCGCCGTGTTTCTTGGCGATGTTGTGGATCAGCTCCATGATCAGAACCGTCTTGCCGACCCCGGCGCCGCCAAACAGGCCGATCTTGCCGCCGCGGGCGTAGGGCGCCAGCAGGTCGACGACCTTGATGCCGGTCTCGAAGGCTTCGACCTTGGTCGACTGGTCGACGAATTCGGGAGTGGGGCGGTGGATCTCCCAGGTTGTATCGGCCTCCACCGGTCCCTGTTCGTCCACCGGCTCGCCGATGACGTTGAGGATGCGCCCCAACGTGGCACGGCCGACCGGCACGCTGATCTGGCGGCCGGTGTCGAGCACCTGCTGGCCGCGCACCAGCCCGTCTGTAGAGTCCATGGCAATGGCGCGCACGGTGTTTTCCCCGAGGTGCTGGGCGACTTCCGCCACCAGGTTCCATTCTCCGTCGCCAAGACCCGGATTGGTCACCTTCAGGGCATGGTAGATCTCGGGTAGCTGTCCGGGCTCGAATTCGACGTCGATGACCGGACCGATAACCTGGGTGATTCTGCCTGTGTTCATGATATGCCTTCCTTTTTCACCGCCCGTTCGCTCCGCCTACTCGGGCACGCACAGAACGCGGAGGAAAGATCATTTATTTGTGGATTTTTCTGCGCCCTCCGCGGGCTCTGCGGTGAACGCCGCTGTTTCGGTCAGCCCTGCCTAATTACTGTATGGACGCCGCTCCGGAGATAATCTCCACCAGTTCGGTGGTGATCACCGTCTGGCGCACCCGGTTGTACTGCAACGTCAGCCGGTCGATCATCTCGGTTGCATTTTTGCTGGCGCTGTCCATGGCGCTCATGCGCGCGCCGTGCTCGGAAGCCATCGATTCCAGAAACGCCCGGTAGATCTGCACCTCGATATGCTTGGGCAGAATCGAAGCCAGCACCTCGCCGCGCGTCGGCTCGTACAGCGGATGCACCGGAAATCCGGTATCGGCCGGCGCAATGGGCACGGTGGGCGCGATGGGCAGCAGCCGGTCAATGACGACTTCCTGGCGAATGGCACTGAAAAAAGCGTTGTAGATCAGGTACACGGCGTCGCAGGTGCCCGCGCAGTAGTTTTGCACCACTTCCTGGCCGAGCAGCGCGGCAGTGGCGTAGGTGGCCTCGGCGGTGATGTCCTCATACACCTGATCGGCCTGCAGACCGCGGATTTTCAGCTGTTCACGCCCCTTGCGCCCGATCACCACCAGTTCAAAACCGTCGAACCCATCGGGATTGTTTCCAATCAGCTGCTCACAGGCCTTGGCGATATTGAGGTTGAAGCCTCCGCACAAGCCGCGGTCGGAACCGAGCGCCAGCACCATGGCGCGGCCGCGCCGTTCGTGCTGCTGCAGCAGCGGATGCGCCTCCGGGTCCTCATGCAGTGCCAGAAACGCCAGCACCTGCTGCATCCGCTGCGCGTAGGGCCGCGCCGCCACGATAGCGGCCTGCGCCTTGCGAAACCGTGCCGCCGCCACCATTTTCATGGCCCGGGTGATCTGCTGGGTGCTCTTTACCGAGGCGATGCGCTTTTTGATATCCTTCAGGTTTGCCATGGGTCCTTCTTTCTCCGAAAGAAGATCTGTCAGTTCGAAGCTGTAAGCTGTAAGTTAAAGGCAACTATAAGTTTTGTTTTTTAAGGTTTTAGCTTGCAGCTTAAAGCTTCGCCCCTCAGGGTGCGAATTGCTCCCCGAATGCCGACAGGGCAGCCTTGATGCGCCCGTCGAGTTCGCCATCGATGGCTTTCTTCTCCGCCAGGTCGGTCAGCAGCGCCCCGTGATGGGTTTCCAGATAGCTGTACAGATGTTCTTCGTAGCGCCGCAGCGCCCCCAGCGGATAGGCGTCGACATAGCCGTTGTTGGCGGCATAGATGATCAGGATCTGCTTTTCCACCGCCAGCGGCTGGTACTGGGGCTGCTTGAGGATCTCCACCAGCCGCGCGCCCCGTGCCAGCTGCTTCTGCGTGGCGGCGTCGAGGTCGGAACCGAACTGGGCGAAGGCCGCCATCTCCCGGTACTGGGCCAGCGACAGCCGCAGGGTGCCGGCCACCTGTTTCATCGCCTTGACCTGGGCGCTGCCGCCGACGCGGGACACCGACAGGCCGACGTTGATGGCCGGGCGCACCCCGGAGTAGAACAGGTCCGCCTCCAGAAAAATCTGCCCGTCGGTAATGGAGATGACGTTGGTCGGGATGTAAGCCGACAGGTCGCCGGCCTGCGTCTCGATGATCGGCAGCGCCGTGAGGCTGCCGCCGCCGAGTCCGTCGTTGAGTTTGGCGGCCCGCTCCAGCAGACGGCTGTGCAGATAAAAAACATCGCCGGGAAAAGCTTCACGGCCGGGCGGACGCCGCAGCAGCAGTGAGAGCTGCCGGTAAGCCACGGCGTGCTTGGACAGGTCGTCATATACGATCAGGGCGTGGCGGCCGCTGTCGCGAAAATATTCGCCCATGGTCACCCCGGCATAGGGGGCGATGAACTGCAGCGGTGCCGGCTCACTGGCCCCGGCGCACACCACAATGGTGTAGTCCATGGCGCCGTGCTGTTTGAGTTTGTCCACCACCTGCGCCACCGTCGACTGTTTCTGACCGATGGCGACATAGATGCAGACCATGTCCTGGCCTTTCTGGTTGATGATGGTGTCGATGGCCAGTGCGGTTTTGCCGGTCTGCCTGTCGCCGATGATCAGCTCACGCTGCCCGCGCCCGATCGGCACCAGCGCGTCAATGGCTTTCAGCCCGGTCTGCAGCGGCTGGTGCACCGATTTGCGCGTGACGATACCCGGCGCCTTGATCTCCACCTGCCGCGCCGTGGCATCCTGCAGCGGCCCGCCGCCATCGATCGGCTGCCCGATACCGTTGACCACCCGCCCGACCAGCGCTTCGCCCACCGGCACTTCGACGATGCGCCCGGTGCGCCGCACGCTGTCGCCTTCCTTGATGTGATGCGTCTCGCCCAGAATCGCCGCCCCGACGTTGTCTTCCTCGAGGTTAAGCACCATGCCGATCACGTCGCCGGGAAATTCCAGCAGCTCGCCGGCCATGGCGCGATCCAGACCGTGGATGCGGGCGATGCCGTCCCCGACGGAGATAATGGTGCCCATTTCGCTCAGTTCGATCCGACTATCGAAGTTCTCGATCTGCTGCTCGATAATGGCGCAGATTTCTTCCGCTCTGATGTCCATGACCTGTTTCACCCTTTATGCTTTCCCGGGAAAGCCTCTTCGTTGAGATATACCGCCATGCGCCGCAGCCCGGCCCGCAGTGTGCCGTCGAGCACCTGCCCGGCGACTTCGATACGCACCCCGCCCAGCAACTGGGCATCCACGTGCGTGTCAAGCTCGGCTTTGCCGCCGAAACGACGTTCCAGCACCGCCTCGATGGCCCGTGCCGTATCCGCCTCCAGCGGCGCGGCACTGTCCACCCGCGCCCGCACGATGCCAAGTCGCGCATCGATCAACTGCCGGCAGACGTCGACCAGCGCGTCGAAACTGTCGAGCCGCTGACGCTGCTGCAACAGCCGCAGCAGACTGCGCAGTTCCGCATCCAGCTGCAGATAGTCGCAAAGGCCCGCCAGCAGACCGGCCTTTTTCGTGCCGTCCAGCGTCGGGCTGCTCAACAGTTTAAGCAGACGCGGCTCGCAGGCAAACGCCCGCTGCAGACGGGTCAGCTGCTGACCAAGCCCCTCCAGATGCTGCCGCCGTGCCGCCAGATTCACCAGGGCCATGGCGTAGCGTTTTGCAATGACGCGGTGTTTCATGACTTGTCCTCCACCTCGCGCAGGCAGGCGTCAATCAACCGCGACTGCTCCTGCGGTCCGAGCTGCTGCTTGAGATGCTGCTCCGCCAGTTCCATCGCCAGCCGCACCGCCTCGGCACGTAACTGCCGGCGCGCCGCCTCGATTTCCCGCTCGGCGCTACGCGAGGCCTCGCGGCTTATCTGCTCCGCCATCTGGCGCGCCTGTTCTTCAATACGCGCACTTTGACCGGCGCTCTCCGCGGCCAGCTCGGCACGCAGCTGCGCGATGCTGGTGTCGGCATCGGCCAGCTGCCGCTGGCAGGCTTCGTAGCACTGCTCGGCAGCCTGCTGCATCTGCTGCGCCTGTTCCAGCTCTTCGGTCACGCGCCGCTGCCTCCCCTCAAGGGCCCGCTTCAAGGGACCACGCAGTATCAGGTACAAGGCCCCGGCGGTGATACCGAAATCGAGCAGGCGATAGGCAAAATCCTTCATCTGGCCGCCACCGTGGCCGCCAGCCTCGGTCGCCAGTGCCGTCGCCGCAAACACCAGCGTCACCAGCAGCCCGCAGCCGCCGGCCAACACACCGCACCGTAACCCCTTCACAACGGCCTCCCCAGCAGCCGCGCCGCAGCTGCTTCTCCCAGACGCGCGGCCAGTCGCGGCAGCTGCTCGGATTGCTGTTGCAGCTGCCCGGCCACCTCGTGGCGCACCTGCGCCAGCACCTGCGCCGCCTGCGCATGGGACTGCTGCAGCAGCTGGGACTGCTGCCGCTGAGCCTCGGCCAATACTGCGGTTCGCGCCTGTTGCGCCTCGTTGCGTACCTGCGCCAGCCGGGCGTCATAGGCCTGCTGCTGCCGCTCGGTGTGTTCCTCCAGCTGCCGGCTGCGCTCCAGAGCCTGTTCCTGCCGTGCCTGGCGCTGATCCACAACCGCCTGCAGCGGCCGGTACAGCAGACGCTCCAACAGGACTATCAACACCACGAAGTTGCCCGCCTGCAGCCACAGCGTCCAGTCGATATTGTCCACAGTGCTACCTCACGTGAATACAAAAATCAGTACTGACGGTCCCGGTTTGCGCAGCCAACAGCGACAAGCACAAAACGGTGAACCGCTAAATTGACCAAAAAAAAGGCAGACACGCCGAAAAACCGTGCAACAGTTTTTGGAATGGCCCACCCTGGTCACCAAATCTGAAACTTCCGCAGCCGCCAAAATGCATTATTTCAGCCTCCACGAGCACGGTGAAACTTGCCCGGGTCGCCTGGAAGACAGCGGCTCTTGCCGGCGCGGCCAGCCCTGTCACGATGTGCAAAATCTGCAAGATTCGTGAATCGGCAGACAGCGCCCTGCTGCCCTATGAAGCCGACTCAGCGACGCGACAGGCACCGCCGCATTTCAGCATATTCCATGCCACTCAGCCATGCTTGACAATCCGGACGGGAAGATCGTACCGGGCGAGAATCGCATCGACTTCCGCCAGCTGTGCCGGGGTATGGGCAGGCATCTCTCCCATGGGGTACTGCATATCGAGTTGACGGTATTTGGTGACGCCGAGGCGATGGTAGGGCAAAACTTCGACGCCCCTCAGATTGGCCTTACCCTGCGCGGCCCGCACCAGCCAGTCCAGTGTACCAGACAAGGCTGCGACGTCGTCGTTCACCCCGGCAATCAGGGGCATGCGCACCACGACATTGGCGCCCATATCCAGCAACATGCCCAGATTGGCAAGAATACGCTCATTGCCGGCGCCTGTAAAGGCCCGATGTCGTTCGGAATCGATGTGCTTGAGGTCGAAAAGGAAAAGATCGGTGCAGCCGGCCAGCTCGCGATACACCTCCGCCGCAGCCTGGCCGCAGGTTTCCATCGCGGTATGCACGCCGTTGCGCCGGCACTCCCGCAAAATAGCGCCGGCAAAGTCGTGCTGCATGGTGGGCTCGCCGCCACCGACGGTCACCCCGCCGCCGGAAGTCATGTAAAAGAAGTGATCCTCCATGACCACCTCGACAACTTCCCCCACCGTCATCTCGCGTCCGGCAACACGCAGCGCCCGGGCCCCGCAGCTCGCAACACAGGCGCCGCAGCCCGTACAGGCGGCCTGCCTGTCGATCCGATGTTGCATCGGACCATTATCGACCGCGACCAGGGTGTGAACGCCCGCGGGGCAGACCTCCACGCAGCGGCCGCAGGATACACACTGTTCAGCCAGGCACATCACCTGGAAACCGGGGGCGAGACTCTCAGGGTTGGAACACCACTTACAGCGCAACGGACACCCCTTGAGAAACACCAGGGTCCTGACACCGGGCCCATCATGCATGGAGTATTTCTGAATATCGAAAACCATGCCTTGCAACTGTCCCTGTTCGCTCATGGTGCAACTCCTGTTGCCGGCGGGTTCCCATCTGATGGAAAACCCTGGTGGAAACCGGATAAAACCTTTCGGTTGTGTGAATCGTGACTGAAAAAACCGCTCATGGCAGGGTACCGCTTGTTCGCATCGTGGCCGCCCCGAATTGAGGGGCGGCCACGATGCGCCGTATCAGACCTTCCAGGCTTTGGGCAGATATTTGAGACGCCCCTGCCCGAATTCGGTAATGGCATAGTTCACCACCAGATTACCGTCCCGGTCCAGTTCGATATCCCGGGTTTCGATCAACCCGCCGGCCCTCATGGAAAGAAGGTGTTCGCCGATGACATTTTCATTGAACTGCCCTTCAGCACCATACTCGGAGCGCAACGCGTTCATCAGTTCTTTGATCGAAGACTCCTTCACTGTCGAGAAAAAGTGAAGAATACGGAATCGCATAGGAAGTACAGCTGCCATGTTAAGCCTCCGCCCGCAGGTTGATCATTTCTTTGGGATTGCCGACAACCAGGATGGCGCCGATGGTGATAACGATCGCGCCAACCACCAGATTGCTGGTAATCGCGACATCGGTCATGAAGTAGGAAAATACCAGACCCCAGATAGCGTAGGTGATATTCAGTGCCATGCAGCGACTGCAACCGCACATGCTGAAAGCCTTGTACCAGAGCAGATAGGAAAAGCCGCCGGCCATGCCGGCCAGAGCGATGACCCAGATAACATTGGGCGTGATCAGGGCCTGCCCGAAAATGGCCAGTCCGGCGACCAGGGGCAATACCGCCAGTACGGAAACGACACAGGAGGTCGCTTCACGGATATTGATGGCCACGGCGGGATCAACCATATCCATGCCAAAGGTAGCCAGTACGCCTTCCGTACCCCAGCCGAAAGCGGCCAGCAGGGAACAGCCGATGCCGAGATAGAAGTTGGGCATGGTGCCGCCCTCGGGCGGAACATAGCCGAGGATAACCGCGCCGGTGACGCAGGTGAGAATGCCGAACCACACGCGGGGGCTGATCTTTTCCTTGAGAATCAGCCGCGCCATAATCGCGCCGACAACCGGATAGCCGGCTGATATGCCCATGGCGTAGGCGGCCCCGGCGAAGTTGATGCCGAGCAGATAGGCGCCCATGCCGATAGGCCCGCCAAGCAGGGCGGCCACACAGACAATGAAGCCGGGAAAGGTCTTGAGAGAGCGGCCGATGTCTTTCCAGCGCCCGGTGAACAGGTTGTAGAGAGCCAGCCACAGTCCGGCAAAGCCGTCATGCAGAGCCGACCCGGCCAGCGGGGCCGCATACATGGTGGCCCCGGCGGTAAAAGGGGCCATGGCCAGCGCAATGCCGAGAACAACCCCGTCCAGCCCCCACAACATGCCGGAGCCCAGGGCCGTTGCCAGGCCGCGTTTGACAAACCCCAATTCCTTTCGTTCGAAAACCTGCCTTGCCGAAACGCGGGTTCCGGCCATACTTGCTGTTTGCACCCCGTTAGCCATAATGCCGTCTCCAATAAAATGGTTGTTTTGTCCTGCCCCCGATGTGACCCCTGCCACAGGCAAAGGGCATTGCAATCATTTGTGCGACCGTGCAGCTTTTCAAACCATCAACCGTCGGACAACGGATCCGGAACACCCCGACGGACCGACCCTTGTGCCGAAGCCGGCGACGGCGCAACGCTTTGAAAAGACCGTCGCACCCGGATGGGTGAAACGTTCATATGAACACCTGAATCGTATGGCATGTTCGTTTATGTTGTCAAGTGTTATTTCGGACACAACCCAAGCATCTTAGAACACGCTTCCACACTTCCCATCTGAAGGATTGGCATCCTGCCGGGAGCCCGGCACGGCGCTCAATATATTTTTGTAAAGCCCTGTTTTTGAAAGCCTTAAATAAAACAAACCAGACAACCCGACAGCTGAAAACGGACATCTTCGACGCGCCCAACCCTTTTAAGACGGTGTACACTTTCATACCAAATCGTTCATATTTTATCAGAAAAACTACCATCGCATCTCACATCCCCGATATTTTGCGGGCAATAATCACCCCTGAAACTCCAGATCAGTTGCAATCCGGGAGTTGAAAAAGAAAAACACCGTTGAAAGTCTCTGGGAGAGAAAACTTTCATTGCTCTGAAGCGGTTGGAAATGTTATAAAAGAACAAAAACAGAAAGGATCGAACAAATACGCGATGCTCGAAGAGAATGGTAAAATCACGAGATCCGAGAGTGCTTCCGGCAGCAACGACCAACTGCTTCCGGCCGAACGGCACATGCGCATCCGCAACCTGCTGCGCGAACGACTGACCATCCGGGTCACCGAATTGAGCGACATGATGGGCGTTTCAGAGATGACCATCCGTCGCGACCTCGAAACCCTTGAGCGGCAGGGCCTTCTCGAACGGACCTACGGTGGCGCGGTTTACCGGCAGGAGCGCATGACCCACGAAGAGCCCTACGAGACCCGGCTCAAGGAACTGCCCGACATCAAGGACCAGATCGGTCGCAAGGCCGCCTCCCTGATCGAACCCCATGACACGCTGCTGCTGCACTCGGGCACCACCGCGCTCTACGTCCTGCGCCACCTCGACCCGGAAATCCCGGTGCGTGTCTACACCAACAATGTCGGCGCCATCCAGGAGGTCAAGGGCAAACGGGCCGAACTGATCCTGCTGGGCGGTGAGTATCGTCCCGAGACACACTCCATGGAAGGTCCGCTGACCATGGAAACGCTACAGGAACTGCACCCCAAAAAGACCTTTCTGATCCCCGACGGCATCAGCTTTCGGGACGGCATCACCACACCGTCCTTCACCGAAGCCGCACTGGAACGAGCCATGATCCAGCAGACACGGGGACAGGTCATCGTGCTCGCGACACACAATTCTTTCGGCAGGGTGGCGGACCTTGTCGTCGCCCCCATCGACAAAGTCGATCTGCTGATTGTCGATCACAAGCTGCCCGAGGAATACCTGCGAGACCTCAAGGCCCTCGGCATTCGCGTCCTGGTGGCGGATTAAATGCCCGGCGGGGGTCCTCTGATGCAAAGAAAACGGCACCAGGTTTCCACGGTGCCGGATTTTTCCTACCCGACCCAGCTTTCCTGCAGGCTGATGGCCGAACAGGCCGCGCGGGTAGCCAGGGACTGCTACGATATCGGCGAACTCCAGGACATCGTGCAGCTGTACGGGGGCTATACCAACCTGAGTTTCAAGGTCATCACCCGCACTGCCGGCGGTTTTCAAAAATACTTCTTGCGCATTTACCGCCAGGGAACCCCCATCGAGCATATCTGCTTCGAACATTCCCTGGTGGAGCATATCGTCGACCGCGGCGGCCACATGGTGGCCGCCCTGATCCGCACCAGAGACGGCGCCAATTTCGTCCGGCGCCCGATTCCCAATCCCAACAGCAGCGGAGAGCTTTTGTACGCGATGTTCGCGTTTATCGGCGGCGAGGACAAATATTCCTGGACCTGCAACCACCTGAGCAGGGAAGAATACATCTACTCGGGCCGCATGCTCGCCGAGTTGCATCGATGTGCCGCCGGCTTCGATCCGGGGGAGCTGACATCGATGCACCGACCCATCAGCGAACGCCTCGTCACCCTGCCGGTCGAGTTTGCACACTGTGCCGAACAGACGCGGCAGAGTTGCTTCGACCGCTACTTCCTTAAAAACCTCGAAGACATGGCAGCGGTCGCGGAAAAAATCCACAACCGTCTGGTTGCGGCTTCAAACCTGCCGATCATGGGTATTCATGGTGATTTTCACCCGGGGAACCAGAAATACAATCTCAACCGGGTGATCGGCGTGTTCGATTTCGACCGCGCCTGTTACGATTTTCGCCTGTTCGATGTGGCACTGGCGGTTATCTATTTCTGCTGCTGCTGGGAAAAAAAGATGGATGGCAACCTGTGGCTGCGCAAGGCGGATCTGTTCCTGCGGGCTTATCAGAAACGCGCCGCGCAGTGGCCCGCGCCAGGGCCACTAAACCGCGAAGAGATCGAAACATTCTCCCCCCTGCTGACCGCCGCCGCCCTGAGCCTGATCCGCTGGGCCACCGTTGAAGCCTACTACCTTGAGCGGGAGAACTGTCCGGACCAGGAATATCTGTTTTACCTGAAGCACAATGTCCGACTGGTACGCTGGCTCGAGCATAACCGCGGCCGCGTCGAGAACATGCTGCGCAAGGCCCTGGCCTGACCCTCCCTGCCCGCCTCCTGCCGACGGCACATACCGGCAAACCCCATCCATCAAACCATGCCTCAACGGCAATCCCTGTCTCGTACACATTTCGCAAAAAGGCTCCCCGCAAGCCGATCGGCCCGAGCGGGGAGCCCGTAAGAGAATTGCCCTGCGGCCATGACAGCCACGTCAGGGTCAGAAAGTGAAGGTTACATAGGCTTCAACCACCATCATGGCCTGATCGTCGCCCCAGTACTGCTCCGCGGCTTCGCCGGGGAACGCGCAGCCGAACACGCCACTGAGCCAGACGTTGTCGTTGAGGGCATAATCGGCGTACAGATTGATTTCGTCGGCATACTCGTCGCTGGTCACCGGCGTGCCGAAAATGTTGTTTTTGTCGAGCTTGAAGTTGTAGTAGATGGCGCCGACGGAGAGCTTATCGGTCGGAACCAGGTTCAGATGCACCATCTGGATCTGCTGGTTGCTGTTGAACAGATGATATTCGCCAACCACCTCGCCCATGAAATGGGTGCCCCAGCCGCGCAGAAAACCGTAAAACAGAGGATCGAAGGATTCGTAATCGGAGGTATCGGCATCGTCGCCGGAGAAAAACGCGTACCGATAGCTCAAGGTCGGCGTCCAGGGCAGGTTGCCGAAGGTCCAGCCCGCCTCGACATAGTAACCGTAAGCATCGACGTCGGCCCGGTCACCGCCGGCCTGGTCGGCGTATTCGCCGGACAGGAAGAGTTCTTCGAGGCCCCAGGCGGTCAACGGATTCCCCTGAAAACGCACGCTCCAGACATCCATGCCATCGCGGTTGGCATAGAAGTTCTCGGTCACGCCGTCTTCATAGAAGGCATTGGCGTCGGTGATGGTCATCCAGGAAGCACCGAGGGTGCCGAAACCGTCCTTGATGTACTCGACATTCACCCCGTACAGTTCGGTATCGGCATAATCCTTGTCGGCCTTCAGATAGAAGAAATCGGCCCGCACCGGTTCGGTGTTGACTTTGAGGATGGCGGTCTCGCGGAAGGATTTGTGGGGCGCGATCCAGTAACAGCCTTTGGCGCCGTCGAATTCGCCGTCGGCGATCAGAAAACCGTCGCCGACGGAAAACACCTGCTCACCGAAACTGATGTCGATGACGTTTTCAGGCAGGCCGGGGATCAGGTTGCCGGATTTCCAACCGGCATAGAACAATTCGGATTCCCAGTCGCCGGGGTTTTCGCTGCCGCCGAAGGTCTGTGAGAAACCGGCGGGATCGATACCGCCGAAGGTCTGGGTGCCGACATAGGAAAACTCGCCGTAAAAGGTACCGAATTTTCCGGTGTCGTAGGACATGTTGAGGCTGGGCATGATATAGACTTCAAACCAGCTGTTATCCTTGTCGCCGTTCTTGACGCCGCCAGCCCCGAAATTGGAATTGTTGGTGTGAAAGGTGCCCATGGCGGCACTCAAGCCGGCGCCGGCATGAAAGCCATTGTAGTCGATTGCGTAGATTTCCGCACCGGCCGGCGCCGCGCCGAATCCGACGCCCGCGGCCAGCAGTCCGAGCAGCAGACTTTTAATCCACCTTGCTTTGCTCATTGCCTTGTTCCTCCATCGAGTATTTTCTCGCCCAGTGCGCCGGCGCGCCACAATCCGCCAGCGACTGCCAAGTTCAAATGCGAGTTAACCTGCCGATCGTGCAACACCATCAAGACACGCAAACGCCATTCCTTCCTGATGCATTGCGGCATAACACCATAAATTACATTTGAAAAACCGTGCCACCCAGAGACTCAACGCTGTAAAGTTCAAATTTTCATCACTATCTTCCGTGACAGGTTTTTCGGCAACCCTCCGGCGGGCCATATGCCGGCCCGCCGGGAATCTTCTTACCTGGTCGCCATCCGGAAACTCCGGATGGCGGCCCGCCTAAAACCCCTGCAGCGTGGTGCGGCTGATGATTTCGTCCTGCACTTCCTTGCAGAGTTCCACGAAGAAGGCACTGTATCCCGCTACGCGGATCATCAGGTCGCGATATTCTTCCGGGTTCTGCTGAGCCTGCTTCAGGGTTTCGTTGTCGACATAGCTGAACTGCATCTGGCCGTTGCCCAGAATGGAGGCGGTGCGCAGCAAAGTGATCAGGCCGGCCTCGCCTTCGGGGGTCTCCAGGACGCCTTCCATCAGCTTGAAGTTGTGCACCATGCCGATATTCATCGATTCCACATTCATCTTGCTGACCGACTTGATGATGGCGGTGGGGCCTTTTTTGTCGGCGCCCTGCACCGGGCTGATGCCGTCGGACAGCGGCGTGAAGGCCAGGCGGCCGTCGGCGGTGGCACCGGTGATTTCGCCGATGGGGGTGTTGTTGGAAATCGACAGGGTCCCGTGGCTCATGGTGGAATACAGCATCTTGAACTGACGGCAGGCCTTCTCGGTGTATTCGACCAGGTCGGCGGCGATCCTGTCAGCGTAGTCGTCATCGTTGCCGTACTTGGGTGCGCTCAGGCAATCCTGGCGCATCTGCTCGTAGCCTTCCCAGTTGGCGTCAAGGGCCTTCTGGAAATCGGACAGGGTGTATTTCCTGTCGTCGAAGACAAGCTTCTTGATGGCGGCCATGGAGTCGGTATAGGTGGCCAGGCCGGAAAAAATCAGGCCGGGACCATGGTTGAGGACAGCGCCGCCGGCGGTCACATCCTTGCCGGTCTCCATGCAGCCTTCCACAAACAGGGACATCAGAGGCTTGGGCGCCACGTCCCGGTGCACGCGCTGGCTGATGACGGTACCGATAGCCGACAGCTTGCAGATATATTCGATCTGCTTCTTGACGGCAGCGTCAAACTGCTCGTAGGTGGCGAACTGATCCAGATCGCCGGTATCGAGGCCCTGCCTGGTGCCGTGCCACTTCATCACGCCGCGATTCAGAACAAACTCGATGGCGACCGGCCACTGGGTATAGCCGGTGGAGGTCCACTGATAGATACGGCCCGATTTCTGTGGCTCGACGCAGCCCATCAGGCAATAATCGCGGGCGTCTTCGAAATCGTAGCCCTTGCGCAGCATCATCTTGATATGGGCATCGTCGAAATGGCAGGCGGGGAAGCCCAGACCCGCCTTGACCACTTCCACGATCTTCTGCAGATACTTGTGCGGCGACTGGTTGTGGATGCGGCAGGCCAGAGACGGCTGATACACGCCAAGCTTGCGCACCACGTCCATCACCAGATAGGTCAAATCGTTGGTAGCGTCGCCGCCTTCGCGTTTCTGGCCGCCGACGCACAGATTGATGAAAGGCTGGTAGCCGGCGAAATACTTGGCGGCCAGTTCGCTGGTCAGCCACATCATTTCGGCGCACTTGATAATGAAGCAGCTCAGCAGTTCAAAGGCCTCGGTTTCTTCGAGTTTACCGGCTTTGACATCCGCTTCGTAGCAGGGATAGACGTACTGGTCGAGACGGCCAAGAGACAGACCGGTCTGGTTTTCCTCGATGACAAACAGCGACTCGATGGTCCAGATCGACTGCAGGGCTTCCTGGAAGGTCCGCGGGGGATTGGCCGGCACGCGGGCGTTGACCTCGGCAATCTTTTCGAGTTCGGCCTTGCGCCCGGGATTCTGCTCCTTGCCCGCAAGTTCGCTGGCGTAGGCGGAGAGACGACTGGCGTAGGTGATGATACCATCGCAGGTATGAATGGCGGCTTTGTAGAAATAAATCCTGTCGATGTCTTCCGGCACGTCCATGGACAGCGTCGCCAGGTTGGCTTCGGCCTCGGCCTTGATGCCGCTTACTCCCTTGGTGAACAGGATCACGTCGAAACCGGGGCAGGTGTCGCCGCCGCCGTTTACCTGATGGTAGGACAGATCGCTGACGAACGCCTCGGCGGCAAATTCCCACAGTCCCGCTTCGCGATACTGGGTTTCACAGACTTCATCGAGGGACTTGCCTTCCCAGAAAGGGAAGATCTGCTCACGCATGATTTTTTTGTCTTCATCGCTGACCTCGAAAGGATCCTGCGAACGGGTACCGATGCTGTCGAGTTCGTCGCGCACCCATTTCCAGGCGATATCCGGGGAAAAGGCACCGGCACGAGGTTTGCCGCAGGGATGCCCGACGATCAGCTCGTCGTCCTGGATCAGCAGCGGCGCATCCTCGCAGGCCTTCTTGAACGCCAGGGCGCGACGCAGAATGTTCGGCAGGCCCGGGTTCTGTCGGGTGATTTCCGTAAAAGCCAGGGCGCGACCGACGGCAATGCTGGGTTTTACTTGCAGGTAGGCATCCTTGAGACGCTGAATCCGTTCGGGAAGTTCGTACTTTTTACGGGTGGCGCCTTCAGCCATTCCCCCACAACAGGTTCCTGCCATGATCAACCTCCGTTATTTTGGGTGTAAAAGGTTAGCAACCGTGGTTAGACACTCTCAACCAGAAGCCCATCCTCTCCGGCCGGCGGGGCCAGGCGCTCAAAAGAATGAACTGTTGTGTTCGAAATCAATGTAAATGATGTTCGTTTTTGTTGTCAAGAGTAAAAACCTAACCACAACAAAACATTTTTTGCAAAGAACCTTTCACGCACCGCTCTTCTCCATAAACCACCAAAACCCACGACTGCCACGTTTTTTCAATACCTTAAACCGCAACCACAATTTTGATCACCCGCCGGGCGCAAGATAATTCGCGCCCTCCGACGGACAATACACCTCACAACTTATCGGACAAACCTTAACAAAACAGCAAGCGACAGCAGCCCGAAGACGCCAAAGACACCGTTTCAGCGGCCTGAAAAGTCGTATACATTCAGACGCCTCCACGCCACATGCCCGCCCGATGGCCAGAGCAAACACATTCAACAGCATTGCGGGCTCCAAAATGTTTGACTGCTCTCAAAATAACGTTCATTTCCTATTGAGCCCAGGCCTTGTTTGCGGCAGAATGAACACAGCAATTCCTTGCCATGCAAGCACGCCGTTCGCGACTGGAGGTTCCATGAAAAACGACACCGCCGCCGACAGGGCAAAATCCTTTGCCGATTCAGGCTTCGGCCATTTGAAAACCGCATCCTATGATGCCGCGCTTGACGCTTTTGCGGAAGCCGCCAGGCTCTGTGAGCAAGCTGGCGACAAGGCCGGCGAGGCGACGCAGCGCATGATCATGGCCGACATCTGTTTTGCCACAGGCCGCCAGGGCCAGGCACTGGATATTTATCGGGAGGTTCTTGCCATTCTGAGGCCCGACGCTGACAAGGCACGTATTGCCGCCGTGCAGAACAATATCGGGCTGCTTTTGAGCCGCCTGCAGCGACACGCGGAAGCCATGGCGGCGTTCGGTGAGGCCAGGGCTGGATTCCAGGCATGCGGGCAGACGCAGAGAGCAGCCGAACAGCTGGGAAACATGGGGTCGCTGTGCCGCGACCGCCAGGCCTACGAAGACGCCCTGAATTATTACCAGCAGGCATTGGAGATGTTCGAGGAGATGGCCCTGGCGGAAAAAATCGCGGATCAGCACGCCAATATCGGCTATATCCACGCCATGCGCGGCGACAAGGACGCCGGTTTGTTACACTTTGAACAGGCTCTCACGCTATATCGGCAGTCGGGAAATCAGGACAAGGCTCTGGAAACACAAAAAAACATCGACACGCTCAACAACTGAGGGCACAGACCATCATGCAGGGATTACAACTGGCGCGGGAATTTTTCCTGGCCCACGGCCAACCGATGCTCGAAAGCCGCTTCGGCGATCTGTGGCCAAGGATCGCCGTCGGCCTCGTCGGACCAGGCTCGGAGTGTTACGGCTTCGATGACGCCATCTCCCGCGATCACGACTGGGGACCGGGCTTCTGCCTGTGGTTGACTGGAGAGGATTACGCGACCTGGGGCGCGCAGCTGCAGGCTGGCTACCGCAGCCTGCCACCAAATTATGCCGGGTACGGTCCGCGCCGCAGCAGCCCCGGCGAGGAACATCGCGTGGGGGTCATGAGCATCGAGAATTTTTATGGTCGCTATACGGGCCTCGACCATCCGCCAACAGCATTGCGGGAATGGCTGCGGCTGCCGGAGCAGAATCTGAGCGTCTGTACCAACGGCGCAGTGTTCCATGATCCCGCGGGCGTTTTTTCGACATGGCGCCAGGCGCTGCTCGCCTACTACCCGGAAGATATCCGTCGCCAAAAAATTGCCTCGCGCTGCATGACCCTGGCGCAGAGCGGCCAGTACAATCTGGCGCGCAGCATGCGGCGCGGCGATCCTTTTGCCAGCCGCTATGCCGAAATGCAGTTCTGCCACGACCTGATGTCCATGGCATTTCTGCTCAACCGATGCTACCCGCCATTTTACAAGTGGCTGCACCGGGCCACGGCCCGACTGCCCATTCTCGGCGCGGTGATTCACGAAAAAATCACCTGCCTGGTCACCAGCACCGAGGATGCGGAAAAGCTTTCCATCATCGAGGAGCTTTGCCAATTCATCATTGACGAATTGCGCAGGCAGGGGCTGAGCGACGCCCGCGGCAACTTTCTGCTCGACCACGCGTTCCCCGTGCAGGCCGGTATTGCCGACCCCGTATTGAGAAAAAACTTCTCTATTTCACCCTGAAAACCAGGAAAGGTGCTGTTTATGAGCCATCGTGCAACAATCACCGACCAGATTCTGGAATGTGAACTGGCCATGTTCCTCGCCGTTCCGACCGACCAGCCCTATCGCTGCCAGCAGGACCCCGAGAGCTTCAAACTGCACCGGCGGGCCCAGTTTGCGGCCTGGTCGCTCGCAACCCTCCAGAGCTACCTGGCCGACCTGCAGCAGGCCCGCAAAAACAGCCGCAATCTTCTGGCCATCAAATATGCCCGCATGGAGAATCTCATCCCCTGCGACAATGCCAGCCCGGTTATCGACACCATCATCGCCATGGCACTGGACGGGCAAAAACGCTTCATTGCGGCGTATCCCTTCCTGATGCGGGGCGGGCGGCCGCTGGACAAGGCTCAGGACAGCCCCGGCGTGACCTCTTTTGAAACCTACCTGCGAGGCGAGCTGGAAACCTATTCAGAGAGCACCCTGGCGTTGCTGCTTCAGGACCTGCAGGAGCTGGAGCGGGCCGGATCGAGCCTGTCCGAAGCCACCTATCGCCACCTGGCGGCAGAGTGGGGATTCGATTCGCTGCAAGCGCTTGAGAAGACCCTGGAGGAAAAAAACAAAACTTCCGACAGATAAGAAACGCCGGCGCCGAAGCGACAGACCTTTCCTTACAACCGTTGTCCGCGGTCAGGGGCGGCTCTCAGCGCACGTTTCCCCCGGCTGACCCTGCAATGCCGCCCTGGATCTGGTACGCTTCGAGAAGACGCACTGAAAGTGACGCTATTCCAGAACCGGAGGTCGAACATGGGGAACAGACACGAACTGGAAAATAAGCTCAAAGGTGAATCGCTGGTGCGCAAAGGGCTGATGAAATCCCATGCGCATATCAAGCCGATCCGGCTCATTCCCGATCTGCACGTGATCAAGATCGGCGGACATGGCACCATGGATTACGGTCGTGAAGTGGTGATCCCCCTGGTACAGGAACTCGGCGAACTGTCCAGGAACCACAAACTGCTGGTCGTCACCGGCGGTGGCGTACGGGTCCGGCATATCCTCGACATCGGCATCGACCTCGGCATGCCCACCGGTGTGCTGGCGGAACTGGCCGGCAAAATCAGCGAGCAGAACGCCGAAATCATGGCATTGCTGCTATCGCCCTATGGAGGCACCCGTATCAAGAGCGACGATCTGCTTGACCTGCCGATGATGCTGAAGCTCGGTTTTCTGCCCGTCACCCACGGTACGCCCCCCTACGGCCTGTTCGAGCATCCGCCCGGAACCGGGCTGATCCCCCCGCACCGCACCGACACCGGGGCGTTTTTGATGGCCGAGGTGCTCGGCGCCCAGAGCTGCATTCTGGTCAAAAACGTCGACGGCCTGTTCACCGAAAATCCCTTTGTCAATCCCGAGGCGAAACTGATCCCCGAAATAACCGCGGAGGAACTGCTGGCCATGGACATGGAGGACATGGTTCTGGAGCGCAAACTGCTGTACCTGCTCAAAGATGCCGCCAACCTCAAGGAAGTTCGCATCGTCAACGGACACAAACGCGGAACCATCATCCGGGCGATGCGCGGCGAGCCGATCGGGACCGTAATTCGCGCCTGAAACTTGCTCTCGAACCGGCATTTAGTGGTATACTATAAGTGCAACTGTATCTACCGCTATCCAGAGCGGTACAACGAGAGGAGGACACCATGGCAGGCAAGATTTTTTACCGCGAGCGGGAAAAAATTGTGGACGGCGCCAAAACTCCGCGCTACATCGTCGGTGCCGTGTCGGACGTGAACCTCAAGGTTTACAGCAAGCACATGCGCATGTGCGAGCTGAAACAGATTGCCGAAGAACTCGGGGCGGAGCTTATCGCCCTGAAACGCGGCCCGAAGCACTAGGTTAGTATCCATCCGGAAACTCCGGATGGATACAGCGTAGTTTTCATATGGGGAACGAGCAATTTTTCGTTGTGGCAAGGAAATCAAGGGGTTGCGCGGAGGCGTACATCGGTACGCCGCACAAGCAAGCCTGCGGATTGACGCCGCCACGGCGGAAAAGGGCCGTTTCCGGATGAAAACTAGACTAGAGGCTGTGTAAACAGGCAAGGCAACACTGCGGCCCGCCACAATTGTGGTGGGCCGCTTTTTTTATTGCCGCCCGATGGCCGCCAGAAAGCACTTCGTCACACGGGCCAGCCTGTCGTCGAGGCGACTGAATGCTTCCTTGGCGATGACATCGGGCACCGCGCCGCAAAAGGCCTCGGCCACCGCCCCGGTGATGCAGGCGATGGTGTCGCTGTCGCCGCCAATGGAAACCGCATTGCGGATGGCATCTTCGAAGTCGTCGGCCTCGAAAAAGGCCTGCAGAGCCTGGGGCACCGACCCCTGGCAGGTTACGTCGAAGTGATACCAGGGCCGGATGTCTGCGAGGGTCCATTTGAAATCGTAACCAAAGCGCGCGGCGACAAATTCCCGGATGGCGGATTTGCACTCACCGCTGCGGGCCAGGAAAATGGCCGACGCCACCGCCTGGGCCCCCTTGATGCCTTCGGGATGGTTGTGGGTCACGGCGGCGCTGCGGCGCGCTTCGTCAAGAACCTCCGCAAGGTCGTTAAAATACCATCCGACCGGGCTCACGCGCATCGCCGAGCCGTTGCCAAAGGAATTGTACGGCTCCAGAGAATCGCTACCGGCCCATTGCCGGAAAATCCCCCCATAGCCGGCGTCGGGATACAGGCGGAAATACTCTTTCAATTTCCGGGCGAAGGATTCCCCGGTAAGCAGGGCGTCGGCCTGTGCCACGGTCAATACCGTATCGTCTGTAAACCGCGAGCTGTCCGTAAACAGTTCGAAAACCCTGGTCTTGATATTGTGCCACTCAAACCGCGAACCGATAATATCGCCAGCCAAAGCCCCGAGCATAGCCGCACCTCCCGCACAAATCCACCTGCACCTCGATCAATTATAACACGGCCGAAGCGACGCCCCGTGCATCGACGGGGAGACAAACCTCGGGTGATTGTTCAAAGGTCTTGGCAAATCCCCGGGCAACGCTATATAATCCACAACAAATCGCATATCCGCCCGTTATCCCCCTGCGCTCATCGCAACGACCTTGACGGCGGACATTCTCTCTGGCGATCGCAAAACGCCAGGCATTACGGAGCTTGCTGTGGATTTCATATTCGATTCGCTCAAAACAGCCTTTGTACTGATCCTTTCATGGGACCCCGAGGTTTACAAAACGGTCTGGACCTCTCTGTACGTGTCCCTGATCGCCATCGTGTTCTCCACCGTCGCCGGCGTTCCGGCCGGCATGGCCATCGGGCTTGGACAGTTTCCCGGCCGGCGCGCGGTCATTACCCTGCTCAATACCCTCATGGCCCTGCCGACGGTCGTTATCGGACTGGTGGTGTACGGATTTTTCAGCCGTTCAGGCCCCCTGGGGCAGTTCGGCCTGCTGTTCACCCCGACAGCTATGGTCGTCGGGCAGATTATCCTGGCCACGCCGATCATCGCCAACTATACCCTCGGCGCACTGAGCGCTTCGGACAGCCGCATCATGCCGACCGCCCTGACCCTCGGTGCCAGCACCAGCCGCGGGGCCCTGCTGTTGATGCAGGAGATCCGCTTCGGCGTGATGGCCGCCATTATCGCCGGATTCGGAAGAATTATCGCCGAAGTCGGAGTCGCCATGATGCTGGGCGGCAACATCCGCGGCTATACCCGCACCATGACCACCGCCATCGCGCTGGAAACCAGCAAGGGGGAATTCGCCTTCGGCCTGGCCCTCGGCATCTTCCTGTTGTCGGTCGCCCTGCTTATCAACATGTTTCTGAACTTCCTGCAACAGAGGTAACCGTGACCCCTTTTTTAGCGCTGCACGCCATCGAAAAACGCTACAACAGCCACCTGGCTCTGCAACTCGAGGAAATCCGTTTCGAGTCCCGGAAAATCTATTCCCTGGTAGGCTCCAACGGTTGCGGCAAAAGCACCCTGCTGCAGATTGTCGCGCTGTTGCTCAAACCTACCTTCGGAGAGATGGTCTTCCAGGGCGAAAAGGTGGTCTGGAAGAAAAAAAACCTGCTGCGGCTGCGTCAGGACATCACCCTGGTGCACCAATCCCCCTACCTTTTCAGCCGCTCTGTGCACCACAACATCGCTTACGGGCTGAAAATGCGCGGCACCAACAGCAAGGACCAGCACCGCCTGATTCACGGTGCCCTCGAAATGGTCGGGCTGGAAGGGTTCGGCCGGCGCAGCGCCCGTGAACTGTCCGGCGGCGAACAGCAGCGGGTGGCCATCGCCCGGGCGCTGGTGTTGCGTCCCCGGCTGCTGCTGCTTGACGAGCCAACCTCCAACATGGACCGCGCCAGCATCGAAGCCTTCGACAAACTGCTGCCGCTGCTGGTGGAACAGGGCATGACCATCATCCAGGCCACCCACTCCCCGGATCAGCCGGAACGTCTCAACAGCACCATCATTCGCATGGAGGACGGACGCCTCGCCTGAATAAACCGTGTGCGGCGCGCCCTCCCGCCGTTTCGGCAAACCGTTTTGCGCCCCCGCTCCGGAGCAGCCCGGAGGCTGCCTTGCGCGGTGCTTTGCGCCACCGGCATTTCTGTGATAATCGTTAAAGACGGTTCAAGCGCAGGCCTTTGCAGGAGGAGGCAGCATGGAGCAAGCGGACATCGGCGTTGTCGGCCTGGCGGTCATGGGACAGAACCTGGCGTTGAATATCCGGGATCACGGCTATCGGGTGGCGGTCTATAACCGCACCACTGCCAGAACCGAATCATTCGCCGCCTCACCGGAAGCGAATCACGGAATTCTGCCCTGTTTTTCCATCGACGGACTGGCGCTGGCCCTGAAGCGCCCCCGCAAGATCCTGCTGATGGTCAGCGCGGGCAAGGCGGTCGATGATACCCTGGGGTTGCTGGTGCCGCACCTGGAAGCCGGCGACATCATCATCGACGGCGGCAATTCCCATCCGGACGACACCCGTCGTCGCAGCACGGCACTGTCCGCACAGAAACTGCTGTTTGTAGGATGCGGCATTTCCGGCGGCGAGCAGGGCGCGCGGCACGGACCTTCCCTGATGCCTGGCGGCAATCCCGACGCCTGGCCGCATATCCGACCGATCTTCGAGGCCATCGCCGCACGCGTCGATGGCCAGCCCTGCTGCCGCTGGATAGGACCACAGGGCGCCGGGCACTTCGTCAAGATGGTGCATAACGGCATCGAATACGGCGACCTGCAGCTGATCGGGGAAACCTACCATCTGTTGCGTTCCGGATTGCACATGTCCCCGGAACAACTGTCCGGGTTGTTCCATCGCTGGAACCGTGGTCCGCTGAATTCCTACCTGATCGACATCACGGCCCGCATTCTGTCCGCCAGGGATGATGACGGGACCCCGCTTATCGACAAAATCCTCGATACCGCCGGGCAGAAAGGAACCGGGCGCTGGACGGCCATCGAAGCGTTGAAACTGAATACCCCGCTGACCACCATCAACGAAGCGGTCTTTGCCCGGAACTTGTCCGCCCGCCGAGAAGAACGGCTGCTGGCGGCGCAACAGCCCGCCGCGCCGCTGCGTCCGTGGCCAAAAGCGGATGAAGAGACGCTGCAATTCGCCCACGACGCACTGTATGCTTCCAAAATTATTTCCTATGCCCAAGGCTTCATGCTCCTGAAAGATGCTGCCTCGGCCTACGACTGGGATCTCGATTACCGGGGGATTGCCCTTATCTGGCGCGGCGGCTGCATCATCCGCAGCATCTTTCTGGACGACATCGCCGCTGCATTTGACGCCGATCCCGAGCTGCAGAGTCTGCTGTTGGCGCCCTTCTTTGCCGGACAATTACGGCGCGCCGAAACAGGCTGGAGGCAGGCGCTAACGCTGGGGATCGGGCTCGGCATCCCCCTGCCGGCCATGGCCGCCTCCCTCACCTTTTTCGACGGTTACCGCTGCGCCCGCCTGCCGGCCAATCTGCTGCAGGCCCAGCGCGACTTTTTCGGCGCCCACACCTACGAGCGGACCGATAGACCGCGCGGCACGTTCTTTCACACCGACTGGGACCCTCCCGATGAATAACATGACCGAACCCTGCACTTTCGTCATTTTCGGTGCGACCGGCGATCTGGCACGCGGCAAGCTGCTGCCGGCCCTTTACCATCTCGATGCCGCGGGACGCCTGCATCCGGGCACGCGCATCCTCACCACCGGGCGGCGGCATCCGGACCGTGACGCCTGGTTGAGCGAAACCCGAGCCGACCTGTCCGGCACTGTGCGGGGCGGTCTTCAGCAGGAGGTTTTCACCAGGTTTGCCGACCGTGTCGATTACATGCAGGGCGATCTGCGGCAAGCCGATTTCTATAAACAGTTGCAGGCCAGACTCGCCGATCGACAGGGTTTTCCCGCGGATACCGCCTTTTACATGGCCCTGGGGGCGTCGGACTATGCCGGCGTTATCGAAAACCTGGACCGGGTGGCCCTGCTGGAGGAGCAATTGGGATGGCGGCGGGTGGTCATCGAAAAACCATTCGGAAACGACCTGCAAAGCGCCGCGATATTGCAGCAGAAACTGTCCAACCATCTGCGCGAAGAGCAGATCTACCGTATCGACCATTACCTCGGCAAGGAAACGGTACGCAACATCCTGGTGTTCCGTTTCGGCAACGTATTGATGGAACCCCTCTGGAACCGTGACACCATCGACCATATCCAGATCATTCATGCCGAACCGCAGGGCATCGGCAAACGCGGAGCGACCTACGATGCCTCCGGTGCCCTGCGCGATATGATCCAGAGCCACCTGCTGCAACTGCTGACCTTCGTTGCCATGGAATCGCCGGTTTCGATGGCGGCCGAGGCCCTGCACGCCGAAAAGCTTAAGGTTCTCAAATCGATCCGCCCCATCCCCGCCGACCGCATCGGCGACTACGCCGTGCGCGGCCAGTACGATGCCGGCAAGGTCGGCCCCGATGACGTCATCGCCTATCGCGATGAAGGCAGGGTGGCTGCCGACAGTCACACCGAAACGTTTGCCGCCCTGAAGCTCCATATCGACAACTGGCGCTGGGCCGGTGTCCCTTTCCTGCTGCGCACCGGCAAGCGTATGACTGCCAAACAGGCCATGGTCGCCATCTGTTTCAAACAACCGCCCCAGCAGTTCTTCCGCTCCAGCCATATCCGGTGCGATGCCTCCAACTGGCTGTTGATCGGCATTCAGCCCAACGAGTGTCTGCGCCTGGAAATGACCGTCAAAGCGCCGGGAGAGGCGCTCGCCACACGCCAGACCGCTCTCGACGCCGCCTTCCGAAAAGCCGATGAGACCGTCAATGATGCCTATGAAGAACTGCTGCTTGATATTGTTCGCGGTGACCGCTCTCTGTTTTTAAGTTACGAGGAAGTCACACAGGCATGGCAAATCATCGACCCCGTACTCAAGGCATGGTCGAAACCGGGAGAAGATCTGCACCTTTATCCCGCCGGATCCTGGGGTCCACGGGCCGCCGACAGGCTGTTCGACAGTGCCTGTCAATCCTGGCGACACACCCTCGGGGCGTGTGGGTGCGGCATGGAGAAGCTCTAGGTTATTAGCTGTAAGCTGTAAGCTGTAAGCTGTAAGCTGTAAGCTGTAAGCTGTAAGCTGTTAGTTTAAAAGCGGAAACAACTGACCGATGACCGATGAACAAAAAATCATATGGCACTGTTTAGCCGATGCCGACGCCGTTGCTGAAAATGCGGCGGATCGCATATTGGCGGCCGCAAAGGAGGCTATCGTCCGGCACGGCCGGTTCCGCATCGTTCTGGCCGGGGGCCGCACGCCGGAAGCGGCCTACCGGCTTCTGGCCAACGCGAATGCGGATTGGCGCCGCTGGCATATCTATTTCGGCGACGAACGCTGCCTCCCGCCGGCGCACCGGGAACGCAACAGCACCATGGCCGCCCGGATATGGCTCGATCATGTGGCTATTCCCCGGCGGCAAATTCATGTCATCCCCGCGGAACTCGGACCGGCAGAAGGCGCCAGACGTTACACCGATGAAATCGTCGGCGTCCTGCCTTTCGACCTGGTGATTCTCGGCCTCGGCGAAGACGGCCATACCGCGAGCCTGTTTCCGGGGCACCGCCCCCTGATGGATCGCCTCGTCGTCCCTGTCACAAATGCACCGAAACCACCTGCCGAGCGCGTCAGCCTGAGCTCCTTCTCGCTCGGACAGGCCGAACAGGTGCTGGTGCTTGTGACCGGCATGGAAAAACATGGAGCGATACAAGACTGGAAGGCAGGCAGGCAACTTCCGATCTCAGATATCATGCCGAAAAATCCGCTGCATGTTTTGCTGGACGATTTGGCCGGCACATGATCATAACGGCACGGGCCGGATGCCTTCTCCGGCATCCGGCCCGTGCAAATCACCGCTGTTTTGGCTGGCGCTTGCGCCGCTCATCCACTGCCCGGCGGATAGCTTCCACACAGCTATAAGGGATGCGCAGGTTACCGCGGCCCCCTCCGATCACAATCTCCCCCCCTCCCCGCCGTGAAAATCGCTGCCGCCGGTGACGATGAGATTGCGCCTCCGTGCTTCGCTTATATACCAGTCGACATCGTCATTGGAAGAACGGTTGTTGTAAGCCTCGATGCCGTCAAGCCCCAAAGCGGCGAAAGCATCGAACAGGCGGCGCAGCTGACCCCGATCCCCGGTGATGTAGGGAGGATGGGCCAGTGAGGTTATGCCGCCGGCCTGATGAATCAGGCCAATGGCCTCATCCATGGGAAAGTAGCGTTTGGGCACGTTGCACGGAACCAGATACCGCGCAAAAGCTTCTTCCGAATCCCGCGCGTAACCATGGTCGACAAGCACCCTGGCGATGTGCGGTCGGCCCAGGGTGCCTTCGGCATGCCGCCGCACCTCGCCAAAGGCGATCGGCGCACGATTCTCCTCGGCCAGCTTCTGGTTGATGCGTTCGAGGATACGTTGGTTGCGGCCGGCACGAAATGCACGAAAATCCTCAAGAGCGGCACTCAGTTCGCGGTGATGGTGATCCATACCGTAACCAAGCAGGTGGATATCGCGAAACCCACCCCAGACCACTGAAAGCTCGACCGCCGGCAACACCTCGATACCACAGGCGTTGCCGGCCTGCATGGCGGCATCGATACCGTCCACATTATCGTGATCGGCCAGGGCCGCCGCGGCCAATCCGGCGGCCGCGGCCCTGCATATCACCTCGGCGGGTGCGTACAAGCCGTCGGAACAGCGGCTGTGCAAATGCAGATCGACGTACTTTTCCAATCCCTGTATCCCCTTTCGACCGGCGTACGGACTGCACCAGTCACCAGTCACCGTCTTACTTCCGCTTCACCCGGAACCCCGCCTTTTCCCAGGCGGAGGGATCCTTGAGCGGCGCATTCCCGGTTTTCGCGCGTTTTTCTGCACCTGAACTTTTCGTCGCCCCGGGATCCGGCTGAGCTTCCTTGATGGACAGCCCGATGCGTTTGCGGGCCTCATCGACCGAGAGAACCTTGACCTTGACGATATCGCCGACCCGTACCACTTCGCCGGGATCCCTGACGAACCGGTGGGCCAGATGACTGACGTGCACCAGACCGTCCTGATGCACACCGATATCGACGAAAGCCCCGAAAGCGGCCACATTGGTAACGGTACCGGAGAGGATCATCCCCTCTTTCAGGTCGCCGATGTCGCGCACGTCGTCGCGGAAGGATACGGTTTCGAACTGCCGCCGTGGATCCCGTCCGGGCTTTTTGAGCTCTTCGACGATATCCCGCAGGGTCGGCAGACCCACGGTATCGGTGATGTAGCGTTCCAGCCGCAGCCCGGCAACCTTGCCGGGGACCGCGGCCAGTTCCGCTACCGACAAGCCGAGATCATCGGCCATCGCCTTCACCGTGGCGTAGTTCTCCGGATGCACGGCGGTGTTGTCGAGAGGATTAGCGGCGCCGCGGATACGCAGAAAACCCGCCGCCTGCTCGTAAGTTTTAGCGCCGAAGCGGGGAATATCGAGGAGCGATGCGCGGGCCGCGAAGGCGCCGTGGCTTTCGCGGTAACGTACCATGCTTTTGGCGAGGGCCGCGCCGATTCCCGACACATAGGAGAGCAGTGCCCAGGACGCGGTATTGAGATCGACCCCGACAAAGTTGACGCAGCTCTCCACCGTATCGTCCAGAGCCTTTTTAAGGGCCGGCTGATTGACATCATGCTGGTATTGACCGACGCCGATGCTTTTGGGATCGATCTTGACCAGCTCGGCAAGAGGATCCTGCAGGCGTCGCGCTATGGAGATGGCGCCGCGCACCGTAAGGTCGAGATCGGGGAATTCTTCGCGGGCGATATCCGAAGCCGAATAGACGCTGGCGCCGGCCTCGTTGACCATCACCACCGGCAGCTTGAGTCCGGCTTCCGCCAGGGTTTCCCGCACGAACAGATCCATCTCGCGCCCCGCCGTTCCGTTGCCGATGGCGATCATCTCGATGCCATGCGACTGAATCAGCCGCAGCAGATGTCCGCGGGCGGGTCCGATCTGACTCTTTCCCGTGTGTGGATAAATGGTCGCAGCCTCCAGAAAACTCCCTGTCTGGTCGACCGCCGCCAGTTTGGAGCCGGTGCGCAGGCCGGGATCGACCCCCAGCACCCGGCGGCTTCCGGCCGGTGGCAACAGCAACAGGTTGCGCAGGTTGTCGGCGAAGACGGCAATGGCCGCTTCGTCGGCCCGTTTTTTGGCCTCAAGACGCAACTCCACCTCGATGGAAGGGGCGATCAGCCGCCGATAGGCATCTTCGGCGACCTTTTCCAGCACCGGCCTAAAGATGCTTTCGCCCTGGATCAGGCGATTTTTAAGGCGCGCCAGCAGCTCTTCTTCCGGCGCGGCGATGGACAGGCGCAGCACCTCTTCCTTTTCGCCACGCCGCATCGCCAGCATGCGGTGGGAAGGCACCTCGCGCAGCGGTTCCTGATAGTCGTAATACATTTCGAACTTGCTGACCTTCCCGGCCCAGTCAGGCGCCACCCGCGAGCAGAACAGACCCTGTTCCCAGGTCAAACGCCGGACCACAGCGCGCATATCGGCATCTTCGCTGAGGGTTTCGGCCAGAATGTCGGAAGCTCCCTGCAAAGCCGCGGCGGCGTCCGGCACCTCCCGTTCCGCATCGACAAACGGGGCGGCGATCTGCTCCGGTGACCCATGCGTGACCCGGCCATCCGCCATCAGCTCGGCCAGTGGCTCCAGTCCCCGTTCGCGGGCGATCATGGCACGGGTACGACGCTTGGGTTTGTACGGCAGATACAGATCTTCCAGTTCGTTTTTCTGGCGGGTCCTTTCGATACGGGCGGCAAGCTCGGGGGTCAGCTTGCCCTGCTCTTCGATGGAGGACAATACGGTGACCTTGCGCTCTTCGAGTTCGGTAAAATAAGCGAGGCGTTCTTCCAGGTTGCGGATCTGCACTTCATCAAGTTCGTCGGTGCGCTCCTTGCGGTAGCGGGCGATGAAAGGCACCGTCGCACCCTCGCGCAGCAAGGCGATAGTATTGGCTACCTGGGCAGTCCGCAGGCCGGTTTCTTCGATCAGGCAACCAAGAACGCGGTTATCCTGTTGTGCATTAAGAGACATTGAAAACCTCCAAAAATGGGTATATCGGGGGCGAATTCTAACACGGCCGGGCTACCGCGAAAAGGCCAACTTGTCAGCGGCACTCGGCACGCAGCCCGGGCACTTGACGGGCAACGGCTTTCCGGCTACATTGGCTGACTGCAACCCGCCACAAGGAGCATGCATGCCCGCCCTTCTTGACGTTCGCAATCTGCGCACCTATTTTTTTACCAAAACCGGCTTGACCAAGGCCGTGCGCGGCATCGATTTCACCATTGATGAGGGGGAGACCCTGGCGCTGGTCGGGGAATCGGGCTGCGGCAAGTCGATCACCGCCCTGTCCATGCTGCGGCTTGTGCCGCCGCCCGGCCGCGTGGTCGAAGGGGAAGTGCTTTTCCGGGGCGAGGATTTACGCCTGCTGCCGGAGACGGAGATGCGCCGGGTGCGGGGCAACCAGATCGCCATGATCTTCCAGGAGCCGATGACGGCCCTCAATCCGGTGTTCTGCATCGGCGAGCAGATCGCCGAGGTATTGCGCATCCATCAAGGCATCGATCGCCAGGAATCCCTGCAACAGGCCGCCGGACTGCTGGCCCAGGTCGGCATTTCCTCGCCCCTCCAGCGCTGCCGTGAATACCCTCACCAGCTTTCCGGTGGCATGCGCCAGAGGGTGGTGATCGCCATGGCCCTGGCCTGCCGCCCCCACCTGCTGATTGCCGATGAACCGACCACCGCCCTGGACGTCACCATCCAGGCTCAGATCCTGCAACTGCTCGATGAACTGAAAACCCGGCACCGCATGGCGACACTGCTGATAACCCACGATCTTGGCGTGGTGGCGGAAACCGCCGACAAGGTCGCGATCATGCACGACGGTCTGATTATGGAATACGCTCCGGTAACGGCTATTTTCGATAATCCGCGCCACCCGTATACGCGCAGTCTGCTGGCATGTATTCCGAGGATGGGACAAAAGCGGCACCGTCTCGCCATTCACCATACTCTGACGCCGGCAAAGGGCCTCTCCCTGCTGGACAGCTGCCCCGCCCCCTTCGCCCCCGAAAAGGGCAAACTGCCGCCCTTGCTGGAGGTGGCGCCCGGACACCTTGTACGCTGCTGGAGAGAAGCATGAATACGCTGCTCGAGGTACGCAATCTGCGCAAAACCTTTCAGGTCTCCACAGGCGCCCTGGCGGGCGCACCCCGCCTGTCCCTCAAAGCCGTCGACGGTGTCGGTTTCACCTTGCAGACCGGAGAAACCCTTGGTCTCGTCGGCGAATCGGGTTGCGGAAAATCCACCACCGGCAAGGCGATTCTGCGGCTTCTGGAGCCGGATTCGGGGGAGGTCCTGTTCGACGGAGAAGACCTGTTGAAGCTCAGCCGAAACCAGATGCGCAACCGGCGTCGTGATCTGCAGATGATTTTCCAGGACCCATACGCCTCGCTCAACCCCCGCATGAAAGTAGCCGACATTGTCGGCGAACCCTTCATCATCCACGGCCTTGCCAAAGGCAGGGAACTGCGGCAGGAAGTGCTGCGGTTGCTGCAAACCGTCGGCCTGGACGCGCCTCACATGGACCGCTATCCTCATGAATTTTCCGGAGGACAGCGCCAGCGCATCGGCATTGCCCGGTCACTGGCGCTGAATCCCCGCCTGATCGTGGCGGACGAGCCTGTCTCGGCGCTGGATTTGTCCATCCAGGCCCAGGTTGTCAATCTGATGCAGGACATCCAGCAGCAGTTCGAGCTTACCTACCTGTTTATCGCCCACGACCTGTCGGTCATCGAACACATCAGCAACCGGGTGGCCGTCATGTATCTGGGGCGCATCGTTGAACTGACCGCCGCCGAACAGTTGTACCGGGCACCTCGCCACCCCTATACCGAAGCACTGCTCAACGCCGTGCCGATCCCCGACCCCCGTGCCCGCCGCCAGCGTCGGCCGCTGACGGGTGAAATACCCTCAGCCACCCGTCCGCCGGAAGGGTGTCACTTTCACCCGCGATGCCCCTACGCACAGGAGATCTGTCATTGTCAGGCCCCTGAACTGCGCGACCAGGGCAGCGGCCATCTGGCCGCATGCCATTTCAGCCAGGAAGTCGGGCGTTACCGCATTCCTCGCTGACGCGCGGCCGGGCCAGGCACAACAGCTTCCTTGCAACTGACCGTGCAATGCGCACCGCACCGTTGACGCCCATCATGCGGCGGACGCTTTTCTCATCTGTTTATTATCCATCGTCAATGACATTTGCAAAATGTTTGACTTGCCTGTGGCATTGATGGCACACTTCCGGCATATTTACCGCAACCAACATCCCGGCCCGATGATTCCTTGTGAAGGGATTCGCCACCCGTGGGCATGATTCAAACCGACATCCAACGCTGCCGCAGCTGTTTTGCCTGCCTTCGTCATTGCCCGGTCAAGGCCGTCCGCGTCACCCCGCAGGGCACCGACACCGATGCCGGTCGTTGCATCGGCTGCGGACGCTGCCTGCAGGTCTGCTCCCAGCAGGCACGCAGGGCACCGAACAGCCTGAACCGGTGCCAGCGCCTGTTGCGGCACAAAGAACCGATGGCAGCCATCCTAGCTCCATCCTTCCCGGCCTACATAGGTGATATGCGCCCCGGCCAACTGGTATCCGGCCTGCACCGGCTCGGCTTTCAGCTCGTGGTTGAAGGCGCCTGGGGGGTCGAACTTGCCGCCCGAACCATCGCCGCCGGGTTGCGGACCGTGTCAACCGCGCCTCGGATTCTCAGCCATTGCCCGGCCATCGTGGCCTTGGTGGAGCGCCATTTCCCGCAACTGCTGCGCAACCTGTCGCCCTGCGTCTCGCCGCTGGTGGCTGCGGCACGGGCCCTGCGCGCAACCCATGCGGGGCCACTGCGCATCGTCACCATAAGCTCCTGCTTCGCCGCCAAAATCGAAGCAGCGGACGACCAGTTCCAGGATGTCATCGACGGGGCATTGACCTTTGCGGAAATAGGCGAACTTTTCGAAACGGCCGGCATCACACCGACGCGCTTGCCGGAAACCGTGTTCGACCAGCCCCATGCGCGAAGCGGAAGACGCTTCGCCCTGTCGGGCGGAGCCCCGACCAGCCTGTTGCCGCGTGATTACGCCGAGCAGGGCGAGATGCTCTCGACGGAAGGCTACCAAAACGCGCGGGAGGTCCTGCTCGACCTGGCGGCGGGCCGCATCCGGCCTGGGATTGTAGACCTGCGCCTGTGTCGCGGCGGCTGCCTCGGCGCGTGTGACCCGGGCAGCCGCCTGTCCGCTTTTGCGCGGGGCCGGCTGGTGGAACAGTTTGCCCGTCAGCACGACAACGGCCCCCGGCCCGAGCCTGACGCCGCGTCCGCAAAGGTCAATCTCAAGCGGACTTTCAGCAATCGCCAAACCCGACAGGAACACCCCAGCGGCGAAAGCATCCGCAGGGTTCTGCAGTCCACCGACAAATTTTCCCAGCGTGACGAACTCAATTGCGGTGCCTGCGGCTATCGCACCTGCCGTGAACACGCTACCGCCGTGTGCCGGAGTCTGGCTCGGGAAGACATGTGCCTGCCCTATTTCGTCAAGCGACTCAAAGCGGAGCAGGCGCGCCTGCAAAAATCCGCGCAGCTTGCGCAACAGGCCGCCGAGGAGGTCATGCCCGGTGACGACCTGCTGGCGAGGCAGCTTCTCGATCTCGTGCAAGAAGTAGCGCCTGGTGATAAAACAATTTTGCTGCGTGGCGAGATGGGAACCGGCAAAAAAACCGCCGCCCGGACCATCCATCGTTACAGCCGCCGGGCGGAACAACCTCTGGCCACCCTCAGCTGCTCCGGGCTGGATCAACAGCAGCTGCTGATCGAATTGTTCGGAAGCCGCCACGCTTCGGATTTCCGGCAGGGGCTTTTGGAGCTGGCGGCCGGCGGAACCCTGATGCTGGAAGAAATCGGGGATGCCGGGCAAAAGGTACAGGATGCCCTGCTGGAGTTTCTCAACCATGGCTCCATCATGCCGGTGGGCGCGAAAATCCGGCTTCCGGTCGATGTGCGACTCATCGTCACCAGTCGCCGCGACCTGGAACAGGGCGTTAAGGAAGGCTGGTTCAGCAGCGACCTGTATTACCGGCTGTGCCTTTGTACCCTGACCCTCCCCCCTCTGCGCAACCGGCCGCAAGCCCTCCAGGAACTTGCCGAACAGCTGCTGCGGCGATCAGGCCGGCGGCTTAACAGGAACCCCGCAGCCATCGACGCGCCAGCCATGGAAGCCCTGTGCCGCTATGCATGGCCAGGCAATATACTGGAACTGGCGGCAGTCATCGAGCGAGCGGTCATCCTTGGCGGCGATGATCCTGTCCTGCGACGGGAGCACCTGTCCTTGCCCCTTGCGGCAGGCGCGTCGGCTCCGCAGCCGGATCCCGGAAAATCCCCAAGCGATTTCCGGGCCCGGCGAGGCCGGCAGATGGAATTAATCGAGCGCGGCCTGCTGGAACGTTACCTGCGCGAATCGTCCGGCAACGTGTCCGCCGCCGCGAGGCGCGCCAACCTGCCGCGACGCACCTTCTATCGGCTGATGGAACGCTACGACATCCAGCGGTGCAAGTTTCTGACCCGCCCGGCGGCGAGGAAAGGTGACTGATCGTCGCCACGCTTTTGAGTTCAAGCCCGCCGACGCGGTTCTCTTCAATATGATTTGCCGGACCCGATACCGTTTGTGCAACCGGCACCCGAGAAAGGCCATTGTGTGATGGAGCCAAAACATACCAACCACATCGGACTGCGCACCCTTGAGGATATCAGCACGCTGATTCTCAAATCCCACGATTTGCACGAAACCCTGCAGAACATCGTGTCGGTCGTCGCCCGACGGACCCTGTCGGAGGTCTGTTCGATCTATCTGCTGGACGAGGATCGGGAGACCTTGCGGCTGGGAGCCACCAAGGGGTTGTCCCGTCGTGCGGTTGGCCGTGTTACCATGAAGGTCAGCGAAGGGTTGACCGGCCTGGTGGTGGAAAAACGACGCGTGGTCGCGATTCAGGAGCCCCAGAATCACCCCCGTTTCCGCTACTTCAAGGAAACCGGCGAGGAGAGATTTCACAGTTTCCTGGGAATCCCGCTGTTCGACCGCAATGAGCCGATAGGCGTGCTTGTCATCCAGAGCCGGGCCTCCCGGCGCTTCAGCGACGAAGACATCAGCGCCCTGTCGACCATTGCTTTTCAGGTATCGTCCATCGTGATCAACGCCCGCCTGCTCGACTCCATCCAGCGCAAGGAAGCCGAGGCCAGCCGCTATGCGGAGGTGTTACGCCAGGCTGCCGGCACGACACGGTCCGTCTCCGGACAGGCGCCGACGCAAAAGGAACCGCCCCAAAGCACCCTGCGCGGCAGCATCGCCTATCCCGGCCTGGCTGCGGGGCCGGCTCATGTCATGTCGGCACCGCACGGGCTGACGGATATTCTCGAGGAGGAAGCACTCGATCCGCAGCGGGAGAAAAACCTGCTGGAGGAAGCCCTGGAAAAAACCCGCATCCAGACCATCTATCTGGAAAAACGCATGGCCGAGAGGCTGTCCCGGTCGGACGCTTCCATTTTCCATACCCACCTGATGATTCTCGAGGACCGGGCCATGCACCAGCGCCTGATGGCGGAAATCGACCAGGGCCACGGGGCGCGCTACGCGGTTGAAAAAACCATCGGGAACTACGTCGAAGCGTTCGAAAAAATGGAGGACCCGTATCTTCGGGAACGGGCCGCGGACATGCGCGACATCGGCCGTCGCCTTCTTGCCAATCTGGCAGGCCAGGATCCGCATCCGCTGCAGCTGAAACATCCCGGCGTGCTTATCGCCCGCGAGATTCTGCCATCGGACATGGCAATGCTCGATCACGAGCAGATACGCGGCATCGTCACCGAGGCCGGCGAACGCAATTCCCATGCCGTCATCATGGCAAAATCCCTTGGCATCCCGGCGCTGGTAGGGGTCCGGGGGGCACTGAAACATATAGCGCCCGAGGAGCATGTCATCCTGGACGCCAATTCCGGCCTTCTGCATATCAACCCCGGCCCGCGGATCCGTGAAGAATACCGCAGGCTGGAGGAAGACGCCGGACGCCAACTGCACCAGATTGAACGATTCCGTGACCTGCCAGCCTGCACCCGCGACGGCGTCAAGGTCATCCTCCGTGCCAATGTCGGTCTGGTCAGCGATATTCATATCGCCCGGCGCAACGGCGCTGAAGGGGTCGGGCTGTACCGCACCGAATTCCCCTACATGATCCGCGCCGACTTTCCCGACCGTGAGGAGCAGTACCGCCTCTACGCGAGGGTTGTCACGGAATTCGACGGGATGCCCGTCACCATCCGGACCCTGGATATCGGCGGAGACAAGGCCCTGCCCTACTTCCGCCCCCCCTTGAAGACAACCCCTTCATGGGCTGGCGCTCGATCCGGGTATCCCTCGACAATCGGGACATTTTCCGTACCCAGATCGAGGCGATTCTCATGGCGGCCTGCCACGGCCCGGTCAAAATGCTGTTTCCCATGATTTCAGGGATCGAGGAAATTCGTGCCTGCAAAGCGGTTGTCGATGAAGCCCGTCACAATTTAAAACGGGAAAACCTGGCCTTCGCGGCCGATGTGCCCATAGGGATAATGGTCGAGGTGCCGGCCGCCGTGCAACTGGCTGAAAGCCTGGCGAGGGAGGTCGATTTTTTTGCCCTTGGCACCAATGACCTGATCCAGTACCTGCTGGCGGCCGACCGCAACAATCCCCTGGTCAACCGCTATTACGATCCGCTGCATCCTGCCGTGCTGCAAGTATTGAACAACGTCGCAAAAATTGCGCAAAAGCAGAAAAAAGGGCTTTGCCTGTGCGGTGAAATGGCTAACGATCCCCTCAACCTGCTGGCTCTGATCGGCATGGGAATCCGCGAATTTTCCATGGCCGCGCCTTTTATCCCGCGGGTAAAAATGATGTTGAGCCGCATTTCCAGCCGCGAGGCGGAAAGCACGGCCCGAAAAATCCTGACCATGTCGGAGGGAAGCCGTATCCGCGACTGCCTTGCCGCGATGCTGAGGCATCTGGAAATCACCTTTTGACACGGGGCTGCTGTCAAAGAAGCTCTTCCGGACAGAACTCACCCTGCGGATGGCCCCGGAGAAAGGCTGCGGTCTCCGCCGCCGTCATGGGCTGTGCCAGATGGAAGCCCTGCCCCGAAGGGCACCCCAGGCTGCGCAGGGTATCGAGTTGCAGGGCATTTTCAATCCCCTCCGCCACCACCTCCATCCCCAGGGTTCGCCCCATGCTGACGATGGCCTCGGCTATCGCCCGGTCGCAGGCATCGTCCGCCAGATTTCTGCTGAAGGCCTGATCCATTTTCAGCTTGGAAAACGGAAACGTCCGCAAATAGCTCAGGGAGCTATAGCCCAGACCGAAGTCGTCCACCGCCAGACAAATACCGGCCTGTCTCAGAATCGTGAGCATGTTGCGCGCATGCTCGGCACTCTGGATAACCACCCGTTCGGTGATCTCAAGTTCAAGCAGCCCCGGTTCCAGGCCGTAATGGCGCAACAACCGGAACACCATATCGATAAAACCCGACTGACGGAACTGGCGGGCGGAAATATTGACGGCCATGCGCAACCGCGGAAAACCCCCGCGATGCCACGCCACCATCTGCCTGCAGGCTTCCCGCAGCACCCATTCCCCGATGGGAACAATCAGGCCGGTATCCTCGGCAAGAGGGATGAATTCGTCCGGCGGCACCAGACCACGGGTCGGGTGCCGCCAGCGCAGCAGCGCCTCAAGCCCGATGACCGAGCCGGTCTGTAAATTGAACTGCGGCTGATAGGTCAGGTGGAACTGCTGTTGTTCCAGGGCACGGTGCAAATCTGTTTCGAGATTGAGCCGAGCCTCGACGTCGACTTGTAACGACGGCATGAAAAACCGGCAGGTGTTGCGACCCTGTGCCTTGGCGTGGAACATGGCATTGTCGGCGGCTTTCAATATAGCCTGGGCATCACCGCCATGTTGCGGAAACAGGCTGATACCCACACTTCCGGTCAGATAGAAGCGGTGCCGGCCGATCTGCAAGGGACAAGCCATCGCTTCCAGCAGTTTTTGCGCCACCGCCCTGCCCCCTTCACCGTCAGCGGGATTTTCCAGCAGCACCAGGAATTCATCACCCCCAAAACGAGCCACCACATCCGATCCTCGCAAAACCCCCTGAATCCGCCGGGCCACCTCCATAAGAATCTGATCGCCAACTACATGCCCCAGAGATTCGTTGATGTTCTTGAAGCGGTCGATATCAAACAGCAGAGCTGCCACCGTTGTATTCCGGTTTCGGGCCCGGGCGATGGCGCCCTGCAAAAGCTCCAGGGCTTTCAGGCGATTGGGAAGGCCGGTCAGGACGTCGTGATAGGCAAGAAAATCGAGTTTCAGTTTTTGCTCCCGGAGCATGTTTTCCGATGCCCTGCGCTCGGAGATATCCCGTGCCAGCACAAAAAAATAACTCTGCGGCAGCAGCGCGACACGACTGACACTGATTTCTGCGGGGATCCCCTGACCGCGGCGCCCCCGCATCGTCACCTCGCAGGGCAGGAACCGCGCTGCGGAAAGGACATTCGCAGCACCCCGTGCATCTTCAAGGGAGGTATCGGCAACATCCGCCCAACCCAGTTCCAGCAGGTCCGGGCGGCTGCGGCCGAGGACCCGGCAGGCCTGTTGATTGGCATCCAGAAACCTGCCATTGGCATCGCATAGGAAAAAGGCATCCACCGAATTTTGGAAAACGTGCCGGAACAGGGACTCGCTGTCACGCTGTTTTTGCTCGGAACTGACCAGGCGTACCCAGATCAGCCAGATGCAGGAGCCTGCCGCAATGCTGAAAAGCAGCAAGCCAAGGTGAAAATAGACCATGGCCTGCCGCCCCCGGGCATAGATTTCACGCGGCAGGGTGACACCTAGCGCCTGCGCCGGCTGCCCCCATATGTCACGCAGCAGAATCCGTGATCGCAGGCGGTGTGAATCGACGGCCCGCAGCAGGATTTGCGGACGCGGATTCGCGGTTTTTGTCCAGGGCATCCATTCCGGCCCCGATTCCAGGCGGGTAAATTCAAAAGGCAGGTTCGCCTTGGCGCGAAGTCTTCCCAGTTCCGCTGGGTCGAGAAATCGCCCCATGAGCAAAGTGCCCCGCGGTGGCCCCTTGCCTTCTCCGGTCAGTACGGGCTGCAATGCCATCAGGAGGCTGCCTTCCGGCAAGGACACCAGACCGTGCACCCCCTGCGCATGGATTCGCAGCACCCGCTGACTCCAGCCGTCCCTGAAAAGCTGCTGCAACCCCGCATAAATTGGCACTTCCGATTGTTTGTTCAGATCAAAAGCCTTGCCGGCCACGATCTTACCCTTTTCATCAAGAAACACCAACACGTTAAGATTCAAGGAAGTAAAGGTGCTGTCAACAACATTGCTCAGCAAAAAACGGCGATCGCGGCTCTGCATGAAGTCATAAGCATCATCCCACTGGGCCCAGTCCCCGGCGAGGCGCTTCAGAAAGGCGAGATGTCCCCGATAGACTCCGACACCGCGCTGCAGGGTTTCCCGCGCCTGGCGGCGCTCCAACCGGATAAAACTGTCGAGAAACACCTGGCGGCTCAGCAGCAGCAGGATGCCGTTCAAGGCAATGATGGCCAGGCCAAGACCCAGCAGGCATTTCCACCGACATCGCATGGCAGGCTTCTCCTCTTTGAAGCGAAGGGTCCTGCAGATCCCTGCACCGAAAATGAGTTGTAATTTTTTACGTTAATTTCATAAATGATTGCTTATCAAAGATTTCATGTCAAGCGTTTCGCGGTCGGCGTTTCCGCGCAAACGAAAAAAACCCGTCCAGCCATGCTTCGGCTGGACGGGCTCTATGCAAAAAACCGCCGGGAGAGCGGCGAGGCTTACTTCAGGGCGGAAATCCTGGCCAGACTCTGCCGCAGGATGGCCGCTTTTTCCTCGGCATCCGCGAGCTTTTGACGGTCTTTTTCCAGGACATCGGCCGGCGCCTTGGACAAAAAGGATTCATTCGACAATTTTTTGCTGAACATGGCAATGTCCTTTGCGACTTTGGCGATCTCCTTTTCCAGCCGTTTCAGTTCCTCATCCAGGTCGATGAGGCCGGCCAGTGGCAACAGGATCTCTACCTCTCCGGCGACCTGGGTCGCAGCCTGGGAGGGGCGTTCGACGCCTTCACCACAGGAGAGTTGGTCGACTTTTGCGAGGCTTCTGACATATCCCTCACCGGCAGCCAGAATTCCGGAAATCTCCGGGTTTTTACAGTCCAGAACCGCCGTGATCCGTTTTCCGGGCGGCACATTCATTTCGCCGCGGATGTTGCGGATGCCCTTGATGACCTCCATGATCAATTCCATATGCGCGGCACCCGCCTGATCGGCAGGCAGCGCAGACACGTCGGCATAGGGGGCCGCCATGATCGATACCGTCGGGCGGACCCCGGGCAGGGCCTGCCAGATTTCCTCGGTGACGAAGGGCATGAACGGATGCAACAGCCGCAACAGCTGCTCAAGGACAGTGTACAGCACGGCCTGGGCGGTTTTTTTGCGCTGTGCATTTTCTCCGTAAAGGTCGTCCTTGCTCAACTCGATAAACCAATCGCAGAACTCGTGCCAGGTAAAAGCATAGAGGGCACTGGCAGCTTCGTTGAACTTATATTCCGTCAGAGCCTGGCGGGCTTCCGCGACCACATCGGTCAGGCGACTGAGAATCCAGCGTTCCGACAGGGCAAGTTCGCACTGCTGCAGATCGACCCCGTCAGGCTCGAACCCTTCAAGGTTCATCAGCGCGAAACGGCTGGCGTTCCACAGCTTGTTGACAAAATTGCGGTACCCGGCGATGCGGTCAACAGACAGTTTAACGTCGCGCCCCTGCGCGGCGAAAGCCGCCAGAGTGAACCGGAAGGCGTCGGTTCCGTACTCATCGATCACCGTCAGCGGATCGATGACATTGCCCTTGCTCTTGCTCATCTTCTGACCCTGGGCATCACGCACCAGAGCATGAATATAAACATCGCGGAAGGGCACCTCACCCCTGAACTTGAGCCCCATCATCATCATGCGGGCCACCCAGAAAAACAGGATGTCGAAACCGGTGATCAGGCAGGATGTCGGGTAAAACTTCTGCAAGGTTTCGGTTTTTTCCGGCCAGCCCATTGTCGAAAAGGGCCACAGGGCCGAACTGAACCAGGTATCGAGGACATCCGTTTCCTGCCGGAGATCACTGCCCCCGCAGTGGCTGCAGGCGGTCGGATCTTGACGGGACACGGTTATTTCGTTGCAGGCCTCGCAGAACCAGGCAGGGATACGGTGCCCCCACCAGATCTGGCGGCTGATGCACCAGTCACGGATATTGAACATCCACTCGAAATAGGTTTTTTCCCACTGCGCCGGGATGATGCGGGTCTTGCCGGTCTGCACCGCCTCGATGGCCTTGTCGGCCAGCGGCTGCACTTTCACGTACCACTGCAGACTCATATAGGGCTCGATAACCGTTTTGCAGCGATAACATTCTCCAACGGCGTTAAGATGCTCCTCGATCCGCTCGAGCAGACCGGCCGCTTCCAGATCGGCCAGCACCGCCTTGCGCGCTTCAAAACGTTCCAGGCCCCGGTAGCGCCCGCCGTTGTCATTCACCACGCCGGAGGCGTCGAAGATGTTGATGAATTCAAGATTGTGGCGCTTGCCGATTTCAAAGTCGTTGAAGTCATGGGCCGGCGTGATCTTGACCGCGCCGCTGCCGAACTCCCGGTCGACGTAGTCGTCGGCGATAATGGGAATGGGCCGCTCCATCAGCGGCAGCATGACCGATTTGCCGATCAGATCAGCATACCTTTCATCATCGGGATGCACCGCCACGGCGGTATCGCCGAGCATGGTTTCGGGACGGGTGGTGGCGACTACCAGGTAGCGGTCCGTACCAACCACCGGATAGCGCAGATGCCAGAGGTTGCCCTTCTGGTCCTGATGCTCCACTTCCAGATCCGAAAGAGCCGTGTGGCAACGGGGGCACCAGTTGATCAGGCGGTTGTCGCGATAGATCAGTCCTTCCTCATAGAGCGTGACGAACACTTCCCGCACCGCACGGGACAACCCTTCGTCCATGGTGAAACGCTCGCGATCCCAATCGCAGGACGCTCCGAGCCGCTTGAGCTGATTGATGATCTGTCCGCCGGATTCTTCCCGCCATTGCCACACGCGCTCGATAAACCCCTCCCGGCCCAGCGCGTGGCGGCTGCTGTCTTCGGCGGCCAGCTGTTTTTCCACCACGTTCTGGGTGGCTATGCCAGCGTGGTCGGTACCGGGCTGCCACAGAACCTCGTACCCTTCCATGCGCTTCCAGCGTACCAGAATGTCCTGCAGGGTATTGTTCAGAGCGTGTCCCATATGCAGAACGCCGGTGACATTCGGCGGAGGGATCACAATGGAAAAGGGGGCTTTGGCAGAATGTTCATCGGCGTGAAACAAGCCTTGCCCGGTCCAGAATTCATACCATTTGGCCTCGACGTCATGAGGCTCGTAACCTTTGGGGAGTTTCGCTTCCATGGACAGTCCATCCTTTGGCAGTGCCCGCGCGTTGCGGACATTGGATACATGCCGATCAAAAACAAACGGGGATTTTAACAATCCCCGTTTGGCAGGTCAACTGTTCTCCAGGCTTTCCCCGGCGCAAAAACAGGCGTTTGGATCATCGCCAAACACATCGGCCCGGCGACACCGGCCATTTTGTCCGGGTCATGCCGTCAGACTTTTTCCGTGATGCGGCGGATTTCGTCGCGGATCATCGATTCGGCCAGATCGGGGACCACCTCCCAGGCGATCCGCTCCAGAATGGTATCGGCCAGACGCTCGATCACTCCGGCCGCAACCTTTTCGACAATGCGGCTCAAATCTTCCTCGGAAATCCCCCGGACCTGCGCCTCGATCTCCGTTGCAGACGGAACGAAGCCGGAGCCGTCACCCACCGTCTCGTCAGTCGGGGCGGCTTCTGCATCGGGTCCGGCATCAGGCGGTTCGGACACAGGTGCAGTCGTTTCAGTAGCGGCTGACGCAGCAGCGGGTTGCGACAGTTTCTCCACCAGGCCGGCGTTCTGGAAGAAGCTCAGCCCGTCCCGGCTGGGCACCTCGTCTTCAACCGGAGCTGCGGGTTCGGCCTCGAAAACAGGTTCGGGTTCGGAAAAAACCGGTTCCGGCGCCTCGGAAATCTCCGCCGCCGCCTCACTCGATGACGCAGTCGCTTCGCCGGCATCCCAGGACAGTTCGCTTTCCGATTCGAAAGCCAGGTCGGAAGCTCGTTCCGCGGCAAGCTCGTCGTCCGTCAGTTCCTCGCAAAGGATGTCATCCTCGTCAAGAAACAGAATCCCCTCGTCGTCGGCATCGTCCTGCGCAAGGAGGTCATCCTCCCCATCCCCGCCGGCAGCCGAAGCCGGAGTGGATGCAAAGATATCATGCGGTTCATCCGCAGGCAGCTCCGAATACGCCGCGAGGTCTTCGTCATCCGCAGGAAAGCTATCGGCAATATCCAGCAGATCCGGCTCCAGGTCACCGGCCTCATCGGCGGTCAGATCGGGGACCGGCGCAAAATCCGCGCCCTCCAGTTCCTGCCACATATCGGCATCGGCAACCGTTGCCTGCCCGGCGAAACCATCATCAAACTCCGGTATCGCGGGGACATTGGAAACCGCAGACGGCGGCGCCAACCGGGGCCCCCTTGCAAGCAACGCTTCCACCTTGTCCAGCAGAGCCTGAGACTCGAAAGGCTTGACGATCCAGTCATCGATGCCGGCGTCTCGGGCACGGTCCTCGTCGAACGGCTCAAAGCTGCCGGACAGCAGCAGGACAGGCACATCCCGCAACCCGGGATCCTGTCGAATGGCCGAACAGAGTTCATAGCCGTTTTTGCCGGGCATGATGGCATCGGCCATAATCAGATCGGGACGATCTGAACGAGCTGCGGCCAACGCCGAATCACCGTCGCTCACCACGGCAAGATCACAGTCTTCATTGGCGAAGATGATGCCAACTACCTTCTGTATGGTAATACTGTCGTCGGCCAGCAAAAGCTTCCTGCTCATTCAAGCCTCCCAATAACGTACAAGAACGCAGTAGTGGCCCGAACTGGAATTCATGCCGGGCCATAAATCGACTTCATGCCTTGGCTTCGCTCCGGGCTCGACATCCCCCTCCCGTTCACCGCCATGCATGATCTTGCCTGCAAAACGCGTCAACGCTAGCATAGCACCCTTAACCTGTCAAGATTTTTAACCGGAAATTTCAATAGCTTATGCACTCTCACAGCTTCTATACAAGGTTCCGTAAATTTCGATAACCCCAGCGGGCCATCGCAAGGATTCCGCCAAATCACACTATAACAACGCGGGCGGCAACCTTCAGTTTCCATGTCTGCCCCTGTCACCCTGGATCGATGAACCACGGTACCTTCTTATTATCCGCCAAACCTGAATGCTGCAAATAAATGCAACAACAGGGCCGACAAATGACATGCCTTGAGTCAACCGCGAACTCAAATACGCCGCTTGTCGAATACACTCGCCCTGGGTATTCATGAGGGGCAAAAGGATCGGCATTACCAAACAACACACGCGGCTGCCTAATTGAAATATCGTGCATTGCCGACAAATAAACAAAAATCAAAAACCACAAAAGAGAATCGTTGCAAACGATAAAAGAAGCCCATAAGTGGTCAAAAAGATCTTTTTACTTGCTTTTAGGAAAAGATATTGTATTAGTATTTTAAATTTGATAAACGAGTTCAAAACAACTTTTAAGGGAGGACACCTTTATGCCGAATTTGCTTGAAATGGCTGCCGAAATCGTCGCATCACACGCTTCAACCACCCCCATGACCAAGGAAGAGCTGATTGCAGAACTAAACGATCTCCACCAGGCTCTGGTTGCAATCGAAAATGGAACGGCACAGGAAACAGCAATGGAAGACGAAGAAGCGGCTCAAACACCTGCAGTTTCCCGCAAAAAGGCCTTTGGAAAAGACAAGGTGATTTGCATGATTTGCGGCAAGGCAATGAAAACCCTTGCCCGGCACCTGAAAACCGCTCACGGTATGACGGCCTCGGAATACCGGAAACAGTTCGACATCCCTCGCACCCAGCCGCTGGCCGCCCGGGCCTATTCCGAAAGCCGGCGACAGATGGCCATTGACCGAGGCCTTGGCGACAATCTCGCCAAAGCCCGTGCGGAGCGCGGAAAAAGCAAACCCAAAAAATAGCCCCGGATGGCACCTCGCCCCTCCCTCAGGGGGGGCTCCAAAGGCGGCGCCTGATCGAATCTCCGTTAAAACAATCGGAAACTTCTGACGCCGAGCAAATTACTTCGGGCATCCCGCACTTCAACCCGCCACATACCCTGAGCGCCCTGAGGAATGCTTTTCCTCGACCATGTCCGCCAATTCTGTGAACGAACCGACAACGGAACCCTCGCCACCTGCCGGCCGTCGTGATACCAGATGTGCCACACGACCGCAGCCTCCTTTGCCCCGCCTATGCGAGAAAAAAAATACAGGCAGGCAACATTCGCTGTATAGGATCGCAGCGCATCGACAGGCGTGCGGTTTTCGATGGCGGTGGTTACCGTCAGGTCACAAGCCTGCAATCCGGGCGACTCGCCATATGCGGCCCCGGTCCACATCGTCGCAAGCAGCAATAAAACAAAGCAGAAACGTATCACAGTCCCCCTCTTTGGCGCCCAATACCGCCAAAAGGCGGACTTTTAGCACGATTTCCCTTGACCAGACGCCTTCCTTGACATATACCCGTAGGCGGCATGCACGGTGTTTACAATAGCGTTCTATTATGACACGATCGATCTTTACGGAATGTTGCCTATGAAACGCCTTCTCCTCGGAGAACACAGAGAAGACATCCTCAACACCCTCGACCTGACCCTCAAACACTGGGGCTACCGGGTTCTGGCGGTGCCCCGCAGGGAGCGTCTGAACAAGCTCATCCGGGATACGGCCTTCGACCTGCTCATTATCAACGCGGACTGGCTGGACGCGAATCATGCAACGCTGGAGGCGCTGGAAACCTGTATCGGCAAAGGCGCATCCCTGATGGTTCTGAAGTCTCGCGAAACAAGCCCGCAACTCCCCCTGCCGCACCAGCTTCTGGACGTGCCGGTGGATATTTTCTCCCTTTTCTCAGCCATTCAGCAGCATCTGGAGAAGCACCCCCGGAAGAACATGCGCCTGGCCCTGAAACTGCCCGGCATGATATGTCGCCACCACCAATGCCAGCTCGGCGAGGTATTGAGCCTTAGCACCCGCGGCCTCTTTATGAAAACCGGGTTCAGGCTGGACCAGGGCGAGCGGTTTCGCATTGTGCTTCCTTTAATGGGCATGAAGGAGGAACTGGAACTGAGCGGCAAGGTCCTGTACCGGGTCCACCCCGACCCGAAAAACAATTATCAACAGGGGGTCGGCGTAGGTTTTGTCGACCTGCAGCCAAACGCCGCCCGACTGCTTGAACGTTACATAAAAACCTGCTTCAGAGAGGAGATGTCCCACCGGCGGGGGCACCATGGCTGGCATACCGGCGCGCTGACCCAGGGGGAAGAAGATACGGTACTGCGCCTGCCGGCTCCGATGCTCTGGGAAACACCGCCAGCCCCGCCTCAGCCGAGCTGATCGGCGAAGCTCGATCCCGTTTCAACACGCACACCGAACATATCGGCAAGAGTCGCCGCTACATCGGCAAAGCTGCGCCGGATTCCCAACGACCCGCCCCGCTTCAATCCGGAGTGCCAGACGAGCAGAGGCACACTTTCCCGGGTATGATCCGTCCCCGGAGTGGTGGGGTCACAGCCGTGATCGGCAGTGATCACCAGCAGATCTCCCGGTTCAAGTGCCGGCAAAAAGCCTGCCAGCCATGCATCGAATTCTTCTAGCGCCCGTCCGAAACCGCGCACGTCAAGGCGGTGCCCATAGAGCATGTCGAAATCGACCAGATTGGTGAAAATCAGCCCCCGGTCAACCTCGCCGAGCGCCTTGCGGGTTTTGGCCATGCCATCGCTGTTGCTGGAACTTTTTACCGATCGGGTAATCCCTTTTCCGGCAAAAATATCGCGGATCTTTCCGACACCATAGACGGTCAGCCCCTGCTGTTCCATGCGATCCAGAAGCGTGTCAGCCGGTGGCGGCATGGCAAAATCCCGGCGGCCTGCCGTTCGCTCGAAATTCCCGGCGGCCGTACCAACAAACGGTCGGGCGATGACCCTCCCGACATGGTATGGATCGAGGACCCGGCGCATCTTTTCGCACAAGGCATAAAGGCTTTCGCGCGGCAGCACTTGCTCGTGGGCGGCAATCTGAAAAACCGAATCAACACTGGTATAGACAATGGGGCGACCACTGCGAAGGTGCTCTTCCCCGAGCAATTGGAGAATCTCCGTACCGCTGGCGGCAATATTGCCCAGCGGAGCGACCCCGGCAATTGTGGCAAAAGCGTCAATAACCGCCTCGGGGAAACCCTGCGGATAAGTGGAAAACGGCTCGTCCTGCACCAACCCCGCCAACTCCCAGTGCCCGGATGTGGTATCCTTGCCCCGGGCCCGCTCGAGCATGCGACCGTAAAGTCCGCGGGGTGCCGCCACCGCCGGAACTCCGGAAACAGGCACAATCCTCCCCAGCCCCAGTCTTTCCAGGGTCGGAAGACACAGGCCGCCACAGCGCTCCGCCACGTGCGGCAGGGTGCTGGCCTCCTGATCGCCAAAATCCGCCGCATCCGGCTGCCCGCCGACGCCGACGCCGTCAAGGGTGATCAACACCACCCGTCGCCAGACACGCGCTGTCACGAGGCCATCCCGCCCTGCCATTGCTGCATGATTTGCACCCCGTTGCTGGTGCCGATACGATGCGCCCCGGCTTCCAGCATGGCACGGCAGGCGTTCCAGTTTCGGATGCCGCCGGCCGCCTTGACCTTGATCCGCCCCGCGGCGGTCTGGCTCAACAGCCGCACATCCGCTTCGGTCGCCCCCTGCGGTGCAAACCCGGTCGAGGTCTTGACATAGGCGGCCCCCGTTCCGGCCAGCAGATCGACCAGGGCGACTTTTCCTGCATCGTCCAGATAGCAACACTCGATAATGACCTTGACGGGCGCTGGCGCGGCGGCTCGCACAACGCCGACGACATCCTCCCCGACAAGGTCCAGACGTCCCTCGACAGCGGCCCCCAGGGGGATCACCATATCGATTTCAGTGGCACCTGCGGCCACGGCCGCGGCCGCGGCCGCAGACTTTACAGCAGAGATATCGTAGCCGAGGGGGAAGCCGACAACCGTTCCCACGGAGACGTTGCTGCCCCGCAGACAGCTTGCAGCGATCCCCACAAAACAGGGAGGGATACACACCGAAGCAAACTGCCAGTGCAAGGCTTCCTGGCACAACCGTTCAATCTGGGAGGGAGTCGCATCCGCCCTGAGCAACGTCTGATCGATAAACCGTGAAGGGGATTCCATAAAAAACCTGTTCTTGCAGTTTTTCATTGCGAAACGAGTTGCAGCAATGCAAAGCCTTCCGGACCTGATGCAGGCCCGCCTGGCTTCAGGTCCGATAGGCGGCGTTGATCTTGACATAGTCATAGGTCAGGTCGGATGTATAGTACTCCGCCCGACCATTGCCGATGCCGAGATCGATGCACACCGAAAATTCAGCCCGTTTCAGGACCTCCGTAGCCTGCGCCTCAAGCTCCGGCCCGGTACCAAGACCTTTTTGCACCACGGGAACATCGCCAAAACAGATGGCAATGCGGTCGGGATCGACCTGTGCGCCGGAATACCCCACAGCGGCGATAATGCGCCCCCAGTTGGCATCTTCACCAAAAAACGCCGTCTTGACCAGGCTGGATGTGGCGACATGATAGGCAACCCGTCGAGCATCGGCGGCATCGGCGGCACCTTCCACCTGCACATGCACCAACTTGGTCGCCCCCTCGCCATCGCGAACGATCATCTTGGCCAGATCGAGAAGAACCTCCCGCAAAAGCGTGGAGAACTCCTTTGCTTCAGGCGAACCAGCTACGATTTCCGGGGTTTTGGCCTCGCCGTTGGCCATCACCAGGACCATGTCATTGGTCGAAGTGTCGCGATCCACCGTGATGATATTGAAGGAATTGGCGACCGCATCCCGCAGTGCCTGCTGCAGAAAATTCGGCTCGACACAGGCGTCGGTCATCACGAAAGCCAGCATGGTCGCCATGTTGGGATGGATCATTCCGGCCCCTTTGGCCATACCGAGCAAGGTATAGGGCATGCCTGCAACCGCGCCCTGCCGGCTGGAGAGTTTGGCAAAGGAATCGGTTGTCATCATGGCTGCGGCCACATCCTCGACAGCGTCCGGCGACAACCCCCGGGGCAGATCGGGAATCGCGGCCTGCATAACCGGCATGGGCAAGGGATGGCCGATAACGCCGGTTGAAGACACCGCCACCAGTTTTTCGTCGATACCAAGGCAGTCCGCCAGCAACCTGCCGCAGCACCGGGCATCGCGCAGGCCGGGTTCGCCAGTGCAGGCATTGGCGTTGCCGCTGTTGATCAACACGGCCTGACACCGACCCGCAGCGACCCGTGGTGCCGTCACCAGTACCGGGGCCGCCTGGATTTTATTGGTGGTAAACACACCCGCGCACGTGGCAGGGACCGAAGAAAAAATCAAGCCGAGATCGAGCCTGCCGGATTTACGGATCCCCGCCGGCCGGGCTGCAAAGGAAAACCCCTTGACCGTTGTCATCATGCACTCCTGAATAAGATTGAAAAACCGGCGGCAGGCATCACTGCCCGCAACACTTTTTGAATTTCAGGCCACTGCCGCATGGGCAGGGGTCATTGCGGCCCACTTTTTTATCGTGACGAACCAGCGGTTGAAGCGCCTCTGGTTCTCCCCCGGCGCGATTGAACATCACCTGCTGCCGGCGCTGGCGGGTTTCCATCCGCTCGACATCCTGTTCCCTGGCCAACTGGACCCGAAACAACTTTTGCACCACCTCCTGCCGGATCCGACCCATCATCTGCAAAAACAGTTCGTAGGCCTCCCGTTTGTACTCTTCCTTGGGATTACGCTGGGCGTAACCGCGCAGGCCGATGCCTTCCTTGAGGTGATCGATGGACAGCAGATGGTCTTTCCACTGGCTATCGATGGTCTGCAGCAGAAGCACTTTCATCAGGTGAAGCATGACCGGCATGCTGAACTCTTCCTCACGCTCCCGCAATCGCTGATGAACCTGCTGTTTCAGCTGTTCCACCAACAACGCAGGGGTCAGATTGCGGGCCGATACGTCCACCGGATTCGGCATCATGTTGAACTGGCTGTAAAAGTCCTCATTGAGGCTGGTCCAGTTCCAGTCTTCCGGGTTGGTTTTTTCCGGGCAGAACGTCGCGACAATATCCTCCACCATCTCATCGACAATGGCGGCAATGGTTTCCGGGAGCTGCCGGCCGGCCAGAACTTCCCGGCGCTGAGTGTAGATAACGTTGCGCTGGGTGTTCATTACGTCATCGTACTCGATGAGGTGTTTGCGAATATCGAAATTGTGAGCCTCGACCTTTTTCTGGGCGTTTTCAATGGCCTTGGAAATAAAGCGGTGCTCAATGGGTTCGCCTTCGGGAATTTTCAGCCGATCCATTATATAGGCGACTCTGTGCGAACCGAAAATACGCAGCAGATCGTCCTCAAGACTCAGGTAGAAGCGGCTTGCGCCCGGATCACCCTGGCGACCGGCACGCCCGCGCAGCTGGTTGTCGATGCGCCGGCTCTCATGCCGTTCCGTACCGAGAATATACAGCCCTCCGGCGGCCAGCACTTCCTGCTTCTCTTTGGCGCAAACCTCCTTGAACCGGGCCAGGGCCTGAGCATGGACCGCCTCGTCCTCTTCGGTGCCGGAGGTCTCGCGCTGCGCCAGAAGTTCGGGATTGCCGCCCAGAATAATGTCGGTTCCGCGGCCCGCCATGTTCGTGGCGATGGTGACGGCTCCCTTGCGGCCGGCCTGGGCGACGATTTCCGCTTCCCGCTCATGATGCTTGGCGTTGAGCACATTGTGAGGCACGCCGCGCTTGCGCAGCATCTCGGACAGAATTTCCGAGTTTTCAATGGAAATAGTGCCAACCAGTACCGGTTGGCCTTCGGCATGACGCTGGATGATATCCTCCACCACGGCCTTGAATTTTTCCCCCGTGGTCTTGTATATGACATCACCCTGGTCGGTTCGCGCCAGCGGCCGGTTGGTGGGGATCACCACAACTTCGAGCTTGTAGATTTCACTGAATTCGGTCGCTTCGGTATCGGCGGTACCGGTCATGCCGGCCAGCTTCTCGTACATGCGGAAATAGTTCTGGAAGGTAATGGTAGCCAGCGTCTGATTTTCGCTTTCGATCTTGACGCCTTCCTTGGCTTCCACCGCCTGATGCAATCCGTCACTCCAGCGTCTGCCGGGCATGAGACGGCCAGTGAATTCATCTACGATCATCACCTCGCCATCCTTTACCACATAGTCGACGTCCCGCCTGAACAGAGCATGAGCCTTGAGGGCCTGGTTGACATGGTGCAGAATCTCGATATTACCGGGGTCATAAAGGTTTTCCACCCCCAGAAGGCTTTCCACCCTGGCGACCCCTTCCTCGGTAAGGGTCGCACTCCTGGCTTTTTCATCAACCGTATAATCACCGGTGTATTCCCGCACCGTCTGTCCAACACGACCGTCGCGACTCTCGATCACCTCGCCCTTCTTGAGCATGGGAATGATCCGGTTCACCGAATAGTACAATTCGCTGGACGCTTCGCTGGGCCCGGAAATGATCAGGGGGGTACGAGCCTCGTCGATCAGGATCGAATCGACCTCGTCGACGATGGCGTAATGCAGGGGCCGCTGGACATAATCATCCAGGGAAAATTTCATATTGTCGCGCAGATAGTCAAAGCCGAATTCGTTGTTGGTGCCGTAAGTGATGTCGCAGGCATAGGCGTCCTTGCGTTGCGCGTCGGTCAGTCCATGCACGATGCATCCAACACTGAGTCCTAGAAACCGGTGGATTCTCCCCATCCATTCGGCATCGCGCCTGGCCAGATAATCGTTGACCGTGACGATATGCACGCCGTGGCCGGGCAGCGCGTTGAGATAGGCCGCCAGAGTCGCCACCAGAGTCTTGCCCTCGCCGGTTTTCATCTCGGCGATCTTGCCCTGGTGCAGCACCATGCCACCGATAAGCTGCACGTCAAAATGGCGCATGCCGAGAGCCCGCTTGCCAGCTTCACGCACAACCGCGAAAGCTTCGGGCAACAAGCTCTCAAGAACCGCTCCCTGGGTCAGCCGCTGGCGAAATTCAACGGTTTTGGCGGCCAGGGCCTCGTCAGACAATTGCGCCATCTGCTCCTCGAGGTTGCCGATCTGCGCCACCAGCGGCTGCAGGCGCTTGAGGTCCCGCTCATTTTTACTGCCGAATATTTTGGTCAACAGGTTTCCAACCATAAAAGAAATCTCCATGAGTGCGGCCCATCCGGCCGGGAGGATATAACGGACGTGAAAGGAAGAAACAGGTCGTTTCGACGGGGCGCAGTGTAGCACAAAGGCGGAACGCCCTCAACGGGAATGGCAACCCCGACCAGGGGACGGACGTACATTCAGCGCCTCAGAACAGTTATTGTCAACAGATTCGGGAAAGCCGTTTCAATGAAAGGAAAAACAACGCCTGCCGGAATGGCTGTCCGCAGTTCTCCCGGGGGAGCCGCAGCGGCCACGTTCCAGAGAGGTGAGACCAAAACATGATCAGGGCGCCAGCCTATGGAAGGCAGCGCATGAGCAGCATCACAAAAACTTTTGGGGATTGACAGGCATGCCGTTAAGGTGGACTTCGTAATGCAGGTGGGGACCGGTCGAACGCCCCGTGTTGCCGACAGCCGCGATGATATCGCCGCGGCGTACCCGCTGCCCCGCCTTAACGAAAACTTTGGAAGTGTGGCCATAAACGGTCTGATAACCATAGCCATGGTCGATGACTACCATCTTGCCGTAATCCGGAGCGGTAGCAACCCGCTTGATCACGCCATCCGCAGGGGCGGTGATCGGAGTGCCGATGCGGGCGGCTATATCGAGACCACAATGCATCCTGCGGCCGCCACCAAACGGCGACCGGCGCAACCCGAACCCTGATGTAATCCAGCCTTTGACAGGCTTGCCCGCAGGCCTTGCCGCAAACAGGGAACGCTGGTCATTGAGCGCCCCCTGCAATTCTTCAAGACTTGCGCGCCGCAAGTCGATGGATCGGCGAATTTCGTCGATCTGACGCTGAACGCCGGACAGCTCCAACCCCGGATCGGATTCCACCGGACCGCCGATGCCGGCCGGTACGCCCTCGACGGGTTTGGCCAACTTGGTCATCAGGCGGACCTTGGTGTCGTTACTGGCCAGCACCACCATCTCTTTGCGCAATGACTGCAATTGGCCAGCCATTGAACGCAGTTTTTGTCGGTAGACGCTCTTCTCGGTTCGCAGACGTTGCAACTCGGCATAATCGAGCTGCATACGAAAGCAATGATATGCCAGCCCGCTGAGGATCACACCCGCGACCACCAGCGCAACCCCAAGCAATCGCAACCGTCGGCGCCCCGCCTGGAACCGGCGAATGCGATGGTGCCCATCGGGGATAATGATGATGGAAAACTTCTCCGCGGGCAAAAAAACCTCCCTGAAACACCTGAAAGGGCAATAACCATTGACACATAAGGAAAGATGAAACCATTGAAAGATAAAGGGAAACAGCCTGAATTGTCAAGGATTAATTTTATCTTTCCATGCCCTTCAAGCCCCTGCCGGAATCTGAATCTCCAGAAAAATTGGCGCTTCTGCCATCAAAAAGATACGTGCTTTTTACAGCCGGATACTCATGGCGATTTCGTCGCAGTCAGGAAACTTCGGACATTTCAGACAATCGCTCCAGATTTTCTGGGGCAACTCGGATTTTTCGATAAAATCGAATCCCATCTTTTCAAAAAAACCCGGCTGGTAGGTCAACGCGAAAACCTGCTTGATGCCCAGTTCACGAGCCTCATCAAGACAGGCCTGCACCAGCTGGCGCCCAACGCCACGGCGTTCATGACTGGAAGCCACGGCCAGGGAGCGGACTTCCGCCAGATCATCCCAGCAGATGTGCAGGGCAACCGCGCCTACCACCTGTCCATCCTGTTCGAGAATGTAAAAATCGCGAAGGCATTCATACATATCGGCAAGCGACCGGGACAGCATCAGACCCTGCTGGGCGTAACCGAGCAGCAGCTTGTGGATCACTTTGACATCGGGAATACGCGCCTTGCGAACCATGATTCACCCCTCTCCTTGCTGGCCGGCCTGAGCCGACTGTCCGATAATTTCCCGTGCGTGTTCCAGGGCATGCTCCGTCACCTGTGCGCCGCCAAGCATCCGGGCCATTTCCTCCACCCGCTGCTCGCCATCCAGAGGCACCAGTTCGGTAAAGGTACGCCCGTCCTTTTCCTGCTTCTGAACCCTGAAATGATGATCCGCGCAGGCCGCCACCTGCGGCAGATGGGTGACGCACAAAACCTGGCAGCGGCCGGCGATATCCCGCAATTTGCTGCCGATGGCACTGGCGGCCACCCCTCCGACCCCAGCATCGACCTCGTCAAAAATCAGGGTTGAAATTTCATCGCCCTCCGGAGCCGCCCTTCTCAGAGCCAGCATGATGCGGGACAACTCCCCGCCGGAAGCGATCCAGGCCAACGGTTTCGGAGTTTCACCGGCATTGGCGGCCAGATAGAACTCCCCCCGCTCCAGCCCCTGAGGGCCCGGCTCATCGAGAGGGAAAAGCCGCAATTCAAACGATGCACGCGGCATGGCGAGATCGCTCAACTGCTCCTCCACTGCCTGGCGTAACCGTGCCGCGGCCTCATGACGCCGGCTCGATATCTCCCCGGCCTTGTCGCTCAGCAACTCCTGGTCGGCGACCTGCTGTTGCCGCAGGCTCTCCCTGCGAACGTCAGCGTGCATGAGGTCTTCGATCTGCTCATCGATGGACCGGGCATGGGCGATCATCTCGCCGACGGCCATGCCGTATTTTCGCTTGAGCCCGGAGATAAAATCGAGACGTTTTTCGACCTCTCCCTGGCGAACCGGATCAAACGCCACCCGGCCTGCGTATTCGCGCAGCTTGAACGCCACATCCTCAACAACATACAAAGCGCTGCGGATTTCTTCGGCAGGGCCGGACAGAAACGCATCGATCTCGCAAAGCTTCTCCAGTTCCCCCGCGATCGCATCGAGTTGCTCGCTGATGGCCCCCTCGGCGGCATAAAAGACATCGTAACCGCGTTCGGCGATGCGAACCAACCGCTCGGAATTCTGCATCAGGCGCCGTTCCGCCTGCAATTCTTCCTCCTCCGTCTCCTTCAGGCCCGCCGCCGCAAGCTCTCGCTGCTGATACTGCAACTGTTCAAGACGATCGGCGCGCTGCTGCTCGGCCTCTTCCAAAGCCTGCAGCCGGGCGGCCTGCTCCCGGACCCGCCCGTGCAGCGCTGCGTAGTCAGTCAACATATCGGACAGTCCCGCGAAGCGGTCGAGCATGACCAAATGCTGCTCGACCCGCTGCAGGCTCTGGTGTTCGTGTTGGCCATAGATATTCATCAGACGCGTGGTCAACGGCTGCAACTGGGAAAGTTTGGCAAGCGAGCCATTGATGTAGATTTTGTTGCGGCCGGTTCGATTCACAACCCGCTTGATCAGCAGTTCATCACCGTCATCGAAACCGGTTTCCGCCAGTTCCCGCAGCAGAGACGGCTTGTCGGAAACATCGAAAACCGCCTCCACCACGGCTTCATCTTCACCGGTGCGCACCAGATCGGGATTGGCCCGCCCCCCCAGGATCAGGGATACCGCATCGATAATAATCGATTTTCCGGCTCCAGTTTCTCCGGTCAGAACGTTGAACCCGCCGCTGAATGACACATGCAGTCGGTCGATAATCGCGAAATGCCTGATGTAAAGATCTGTCAGCATGTCTTTCCCCCGGGAACACCTTCTTTGACCACTTGCCAGGCCGGGTCAGCGTTCCCCCCAGCCCAGCTTGGTGCGCAGTACCTCGAAATAATCCTTGGACGGACTTTTGATCAGCCGCGTAGATCGGCCCGCCCTGCGGATTTCAACCACATCGCCCGCTTCCAGAGCCATTCCGACCTGACCGTCCGCAGTCAGCACGACATCCTGATCGCGGAACTTCATCTCGATGCGGATACAGGCCGTATCAGCGACAATCAGCGGCCGGTTGGCCAGCATGTGCGGACATATGGGAGTCACCACCAGGCAATGCAGGCCCGGTGAAATGATCGGCCCCCCCGCGGACAGATTGTAGGCCGTTGAACCGGTTGGCGTTGCAATTATCAAGCCGTCCGCCTTGAAGGTTGTCAGATAGGCGGAATCAACGGAAACCTCCATATCGATGATGCGGGCAATCGCCCCCTTGTTGATAACGATATCGTTAAGCACACAGAAACTGCCGGCTTCGATACCGTCGCGCAGCACCACGGCGTTGAGCATCATGCGCTCGGAAAGGGTGTATTCTCCCTTAAGAACCTTCTCCAGGCTGAGATAAAGCTCACCGCGAGTGATTTCCGTCAGAAAGCCAAGGCTCCCGAGGTTGACCCCAAGGATAGGCACATCCCGCCCGCAAACCTTGCGCGCCACGGAAATAAGGGTTCCGTCCCCGCCCAGCACGACGATCAGATCGACCATGGCGGGAATCGCGGCGCGGTCGTAGCCCGGTTCCTGCCCTGCCATGTTGCAGGCCAGGTTTTTTTCCAGAAACACTTCCAGCCCCCGCCCCCGCAACCAGCACACAACGTCACGGGCAAGCATAACGGCATCGGGATGATTGTATTTTGCGTAAACACCAATTCTTTTCATGGTTCTAAATTCTCCGACAAAATTATCAGGCGCAAACCTAACATAGCCTTCCAGGCAAAGTCCATCACATTCAAGAACTTAGCCCGTTCCCGGCAGTTGTGAAGCGGACCGCGTTCATGGTACATTCCTTTCACCGCAAGGCAAGGATCTTTTGCCGTACGCACCAAACGGCAAGACAAGCCGGCGCACACCACCATCTTTTCAGGGGCAAGCAGCCCAGAACGAGGATCACGACCGTGGATTTGTTTGAAAGCGACACCCACACCAACAACCGGGCCCCGATGGCGGAACGTATGCGCCCGCGCACCCTTGAAGAAATGGTCGGGCAGCAGCACCTCATCGGTCGCGACAAACCCTTGCGCCGCCTCATCGAATCGGACAAGCTGACCTCCCTGATTTTCTGGGGGCCTCCCGGAACCGGGAAAACCACTCTGGCCCAGGTCATTGCCGGCTCGACCCGCAGCCGCTTCGTCTTCTTTTCCGCGGTCCTCCAGGGCATCAAGGAAGTACGCGAAATCGTCCAGAAAGCCCGGGAGGAGCGGGCCTTTCACAATCGCAGAACGCTGCTGTTCGTCGACGAGATCCACCGCTTCAATAAAGCCCAGCAGGATGCTTTTCTGCCGTCCGTGGAAAAGGGAGACATTACCCTGATTGGCGCGACGACGGAAAATCCTTCTTTCGAAGTGAACTCGGCTCTGTTGTCCCGCTCCAGGGTGTTTGTCCTGCATCCTCTCGACGCTGCGGAGATTGCCCGTTTGCTCGAGCGGGCGCTTTCCGACCCGCGGGGATTGCAAGACGCCTTTCCACAGACCGAAACCGCGGCGCTGGCTTTTCTCGCCGAAAGTGCCCAGGGCGATGCCAGGGTGGCCCTGAATGCCCTGGAAATGGCGGCGGACCTGAGCCGGGGCCAGCCGGCCATATCCCTCCAGGCAGCCAGGGACGCGATGCAACAACGCGGCCTGCGTTACGACAAGGGCGCCGAGGAACACTACAACGTCATTTCCGCTTTTATCAAAAGCCTGCGGGGCTCGAACCCGGATGCCGCTGTTTATTGGCTCGCCCGCATGATCGAAGCGGGCGAAGATCCCATGTTCATTGCAAGACGCATGGTTATTTTCGCCGCCGAGGACGTCGGCAACGCTGATCCGCGGGGCCTGCAACTGGCTGTTGCCGCCCAGCAGGCAGTTCACCTTATCGGCCTGCCCGAGGGGCGCATTCCTCTTGCACAGGCGGCAATCTACCTTGCCTGCGCCCCGAAAAGCAATGCGTCCTACCTGGCCATCGACCGGGCACTGGCCTGCGTTCGCGAAACCGGAACGCTGCCCGTCCCGATCCACCTCCGCAACGCGCCGACCCGTATGATGAAGGACCTCGGCTATGGCCTCGGATATCGATATCCCCACGACTTTCCGGACGCCTGGGTTGACCAGGAATATCTTCCTGAAAAACTACAGGGGCATTGTTTTTATCAACCATCCGGAAGCGGCTACGAAAAACGCATGGAAGAATTCCAGTCGCGGCGCAAACCGGACTGACGGATCGGAGCGTCCGCCCATCTTCCACGGTTTCCGCATGTTTCCTGCCCGACATTAATTCTTGACCGGACATGAATAAATTGCAAAAATCCACGCCAGGGGTATGCTAAACAGCGAAACAATATGTATGCTGTGGCAAAAGCAGCCCCGCGGCACCTTTCCAGGCAGTGATCAAACCGGGTCCGTTCTTGTCAACGCATGACTGCAACCTGACTTTTCTGGGCGTATGAGCGGCGAACCTCGATACAGCAGTAAAATTTTCAACCTCTACATCACACTGGTTCGCCAGAGGTATGGCCACGTCAACCTTTCCGAACTGTTAGAAAAATCAAATATCAGGCCTTGCGAGGTTGCCGACCTTAATCACTGGTTCAGCACACGGCAATTCGCCCTTTTTTACGAAACCCTGATCAGGGAAACCGGCAACCCCCGCATCGCACGGGAAACCGGCCGTTTTGCCGCGGCGCCGGAAGCGACGGGGTTTATACGGCAACATGTACTGAGCTTCGATTCACCGGGCAACGCCTTTGCCAATCTTGACGCGACAATGGCCACCCTGGATCATGCCAGCAAATTGGAAACCCGCCAGACGGGCTCCGGCCGTGTGGACATCTCCGTATGGCCCGCAGCGAAAAACGAGGGAAACACCGGACAGTGCCAATTTCGCACCGGCCTGTTCGAAGCCATCGTCACAACCTTCAACCTGGATATGCCGAGCATCACGCATCCCGAGTGCATCGACCATGGGGGCTCCTGTTGCCGCTACGTCGTCCAGTGGAAGCCCTCGCATGCCCAAAGATTGCAGCGCCTTCGCACCTTGGCCGGGGTGACGGCCCTGACCGCTCCCGCCGCGGCCTGGCTGGCAGCCCCGCAATTCGCCTTGACGACGGTGTTGCCAATTACGACGGGTGTTTTCTGCGGGCTGTCGCTGCTCACGGATCATTTTTTGAAAAAGCGATTGTCCACCAGTCTTTATCATCTGCGCAGCTCTTCCGAGGAGATGGTCGCCCAACTCAGCAGCAACTACAACAATGCCCTGCTGACCAATGATATTTCGCATGCCATCAGCAGCAAAACCACCATTGAGGACATCCTTCAGAGCGTCTGTCACGCTTTCGAAAAACGCCTTGATTTCGATCGTGGTCTTATCCTCCTCGCCGATGCGGACAAAACCCGGCTCAACTTCCGCGCCGGGTTTGGATTACCGCCAAGGGTGAGGTTGCTGTTAAAAAACACCCTGTTCCCACTCGACACGCGTGCGGCAGGCGATATCTTCACCACGGCCTTTCGGGAAAAGCGCTCATTTCTTATCGCCGACATCGATATCCCACAGGAAAACCTGCCTGATTACAGTTGCAATTTTTTGCGCAAAACCGGCTGTAAAGCCGTCATCTGCTGTCCAATTCTGTGCGACGGCAAAGCCCTGGGTGTCCTTGCGGTAGACCAGACTCGAAACCGCCGGACTTTGACCCAAAGTGATCTGAACCTGCTCAGCGGCCTGGCCAACGTGCTTGGCGTCAGCATCCGCAATGCACAATTGCTGGCCTCCCGAAAACGCCAGTTCAATTCCACCCTGCATGTGCTGGCGGCGACCATCGATGCCCGGGATCCCCTGACCGCGGGGCATTCAGAGAAAGTGACGGAATACGCGCTCGGCATCTGCCGGGAGTTGAATCTCTCGGAAGATTACTGTGAAATGGTCAGGGTTTCCGCATTGTTGCATGATTACGGAAAGATTGCGGTTCCCGATGCCATTCTCAAAAAATCCGGCCGCCTGACACTCGAGGAATACGAAATTGTCAAAGCTCATGCCGAGTGCACCAGCAGCATTTTGAAACAGATCAACTTCGAGGGCATCTACAAACGCGTCCCGGTGGTGGCCGGCGCTCACCATGAAAAAATAGATGGCAGTGGCTACCCCAAGGGGCTCAGGGATGCGGAAATACCGATTGGCGCCAAGATCATAGCCGTCGCCGATTTTTTCGAAGCCATTACGGCGCAGCGACACTACCGTGACCCCATGCCTTTGCCTGTCGCCTATAAAGTCCTGAAACAGGAAGCCTTTTCTCATTTTGATGGAAAAATCGTCAAAGCCTTTCTGAACTATTTCAGGCGAGCCTACCCCGAAGACTATGAACGCATGGTACGGCTGGCGCCTCTCGTCAAGCGTGAAATTGTCCGCATTCCGTGCCGCACGCCGGTGGTTTTTGAAAACGGGGGGAAAAGCGTCTTTGGTACCAGCACGGACATAAGCACCGGTGGCATTTTCGTCGCCAGTCCTGAAGCCATGGCTGAGGGAACAGCCCTGAAGTTGTCCTTCTTTCTCCCCGACAGTCCCAACAACATTATCGAGGCAGGTGGCCGGGTTGCATGGGTAAATCACAAATCCCATCCCAGAAAAACGGCTTTTCCATCGGGCTTCGGCGTTCAATTCATCGGGTTGCCTCGACAGGCCGTCGATGCTGTGCAGAAATTCGCCCGGGGGCTGCCGACAGGAATTCACGCCTGAAGCCTCGGTGCTTGATGTTATAAACAATTTGCCATGCAGGTGTGATGTGCGAGCTATCGGTAACTGCCACGAATCAGAACTTCTTTCCCCTCAAGCGGAATCGACAGCCGACCCTGGCATTGCCCGGGATATCCTTGTCAATCATTTGAATTTCTTTAATTTTCAGGGACGCAGTGTCATTGTCAACCTGCGCCACAAAGACTTTGGACGCGCCCTCTGCCTCAACGCGACGCCGCTGCCCTGCTCCGGGAACCGGCTGCAGTGTTTCTGGGCGGACCCTGAAGAACTGCCGGAAGATCTGGCTTTTTTTGAGACGGAAACCATCGTGGTGCCGCTGGGCCGCGATTCCCTGTGCATTCCCGGAACCGACGCCGTTTGCGACCTAGAGGGCATCAGCCTGGATTTGCCAGCGTTCTGCTCCAAAATCGGCATCCGCCGCCTGGAACGCTACCGCTGCCCGGACATCCATGTTTCCATGATCCAGAACAGCGCCCTGTTTCAGGGCAGGCTGATCGACTTCAACGCGCTGTCCTTCTGTGTACGAATCTCACTCACGCCCCCCCAATCCTATCAGTGGCTGAATGCCGAACTGCCCGTGAACATTTTGCTGCAGGATGACAGGCAAACCATTTTTTGTGGAGAATGCAGAATCATCCGTGAAGGCGGGTCCAAGCAGAACCGGGAATTCGTACTTTGTCCCACCGTCCACAACACCCGGCGCTTCCGGGCGAAAAAAGCACGCAGCACGCGCCAGGAACTGCTGCCTCTGCCAAGTATCGTCTTCACCCATCCTTTGACCCGCAAACTGATAAATCTGAAGGTGACTGATATTTCCGGGTCGGGACTTGCGGTGGAAGAAGACCGCGCAAACCCGGTTTTGCTGCCAGGCATGTTTCTCAAAAATGTCAGACTGCGCTTTACCAATCACTTCGAAATGGCTTTCGACGGCCAGATCATTCATCGCACACCGTCTGTTGATGACGATCAAGCCTCCCGGTGCGGTATCGTGTTTCTGGACATGGCGGTCAACGACCATGTGCAATTGCTCGGTCTGCTCCAGCATGCCTGTGATCCCAACGCCTATATCTGCGACGCGGTGGACATGGATGAACTCTGGCGCTTCTTTTTTGATACAGGGTTCATCTATCCGCAGAAATACCAACACCTGCAAAAAAACAAGGACCGCGCCAAACAGGTATACCAGACCCTTTACGCTCAAAACCCCAACATTGCCCGACATTTTATCTATCGCGAAAAAGGCGCAATCCTGGGTCACATTTCCACTCTCCGTTTCTATGATAAAGCCTGGCTGATTCATCATCATGCAGCCAAGGGCAATAAAGGCCGAAAAGCGGGAATTGCCGTATTGAACCAGATTGGCAGCTTCATCAACGATTCGCACAGTATCTACTCGATGCACATGGAGTATGTACTCTGCTATTTTCGACCTGAAAACAAATTCCCCCGTCGGGTTTTTGGAGGTGTCACCGAAAGCCTCAATGACCCTCAGAACTGTTCGATCGATAATTTCGCCTACTTTTATGACGCTACCGGAGATCCGCAGGATTGGGATGTGAGCGGCTCCTGGGAATTGAAAAAGGCCTCCGCCGAGGATCTGCTCGACTTCGCCGCATTCTACGAAAACTGTTCGGGCGGACTGCTGACCAGCGCCCTGGACATGGAAGCGGATGCCCTGGAGCAGAAAGAGCTTAACCGTGAGTACAAAAAACTCGGTATTCAAAAAGAGCGGGAAATTTTTGCCTTTAAGGAAAATGGCAAATTAAAATCCATTCTTGTATTAAGTATTTCTGATCTTGCAATCAATTTGTCAGAGTTAACCAATTGTTTAAAAATCTTCGTCCTTGATCAGAATCTTCCCGTAAAGAGCTTGAATTGCGCCATCAACTTAATTTCGGCTAAAAGTCCACACACAAATATCCCCAAACTTCTTTTTCCTGTTGAATATGCAGAGGCGAACCTTATAAACTACGAGAAACAATATTGCCTCTGGATTTTCAAAACAAAGAACTCCGACCAGGGCCTGAGGCAAATGCGATCGACGACCAGATTCAATCGGCAATAGAATCAAAAAACAAAAAGAGATGCTAATGAACTACAAACAAGAAACAAAAAAGCATCTATATAACAGCCGAATCATCGATCCTTTTCTGCGCCTTCTGCAAAACCGCTATCCGCAAATTGACATACCCAGCCTGCTGTCCCACGCAGATATGAAGCCTTATGAAGTTGCGGACCAGTGGCACTGGTTTACCCAGACCCAGGTCAACGCCTTTTACGACAAGGTCGTCGAACTGACAGGCAACGAAAAAATTGCCCGGGAAGCCGGTCGCTACGCGGCTTCGCCTGAAGCCAATACGGTAATCCACCAGTACGTACTCGGATTTCTGGGCCCCCATCGAGCTTACCAGTGGATCGGCAAGGCCGCTTCCAACTTCACCCGCTCCGCCAGATACGAATCCCGGCGGCTCGCGAAAAACAAGATTGAAATCACCGTCACGCCTCATCCCGATGTTCAGGAACAGGAATTTCAGTGTCACAACCGTATCGGCTTTTTCGAGGCGATTTCCCATCTGTTTCGTCACAAATTTCCACAGATAGAACATCCGGAATGCCTTTTTCACGGCGGCAGCTGTTGCCGATACGTGATTACCTGGCAAACAGAAAGTTTCTGTTTTCTGAAAACCCTCCGCAGCGCTTCTCTGGCGGCCAGTGCCGCCGGACTGGCAATTCCGGCCTTTTCCACATCCGCGGCTTTCGTATCGCCCCTGGTTCAGGCAGGCCTGCTGAGCTTTTTGGTATCGTGGCTTCTCCTGGAAAAAAAATCGACCAGAACCGTCTGGAACAGCATGGAAGCCCTGAGAATTTCATCAGGGACGCTGCTTGAGCAGATAGAGAACAATTACAACAATGCCTTGCTGACCAACGCCATTTCCCAGAGCATCAGCAAGGAAACCACCATTGAAGACATTCTGCAAAGTCTGGTCGTAAATTTTCAGCAAAGCCTTGATTTTGACCGGGGCCTGGTGCTGTTGGCCGACCAGGACAAAAAACACCTCTTTTTCCGTGCCGGATACGGTTACTCGAAAAAGGTGGAAAATCTTCTCAGAAGCAGCACCTTTCATCTGGACAACCCGGACTCCAAAGGCGCCTTCGTTGTTTCTTTCCGGGAGAAGAAAACGATTCTTATCAACGACATCAACGATATCCAGGAAGATCTGTCACCACGCAGCCTGGATTTCGCAAAAAAGATGGGAGTCAAATCGTTTTTATGCTGTCCCATCGTCTACGACAATGAAGCCATCGGTATCCTGGCGGCCGACAACCTCACCACCAAACGCGCTTTGCTCAAAAGCGACATCACCCTTTTGAGCGGTATCGCTCCGATCATTGGCATCAGCATCCGCAACGCCCAATTACTGCAGAACCGCAAGCAGCAGTTCAATTCGACCCTGCATGCACTTGCAACCACCATCGATGCGCGGGACCCGCTTACCGCAGGCCATTCCGAGAGAGTAACCCAATTCACCCTCGGCATCTGCCAGGAACTGGCTCTCTGCGATAGGGAACGCGAAAAAATCCGTGTAGCGGCCCTGTTGCACGACTACGGCAAAATCGCGGTGCCGGACGCCATCCTCAAAAAACCCGGCCGTTTGTCAGCCCGTGAATACGAAATCGTCAAGGATCACGCCAATCAGACGCGGCAGATTCTGGAAAAGATTCATTTCGAAGGGATTTACGCCGAGGTTCCGGCTATCGCCGGATCCCATCATGAAAAAATTGACGGCAGCGGCTACCCGCTGGGCTTAACCGGGAAAGACATTCCCCTCGGAGGGAAGATCATTGCGGTCGCGGATTTTTTCGAGGCCATCACCTCCAAACGCCACTATCGCGAACCGATGCCGTTCCATGTGGCCGCCGATGAACTGAAAAAAGGACGGGGCAGGCATTTTGAGGAGGACATCGTCGATGCTTTTCTGAGATATTTTGAACAGCAGCTTGCCAGCGACCCCGCAATCATGCCCGGTTCCTGCCGTCAAGCCTCTCGGGAAAGCATCCGGGTACCGTACCGTGCTCCGCTGACCATCCAGTACGAGGGCCTGCGAGACGAAACCACGACCTCGGATATCAGCAGCCGCGGCTTGTTCGCGGCCACCGCGCTTCCGGTCAGGGAAGGCGCTCCGGTTAAACTATCCTTTATCCTGCCCGATGCCTGCTCTACACCGATGGAGATCAATGGCCGCGTCGTCTGGATCAACCATCGTTGCCTGCCGCGCAAAACCCTTTTCCCTCCCGGTTGCGGGATCGCTTTTACCGATCTGCGAAAACCCCACCGCGACACCCTGTTGCAATTCATAGCCACCCATAGCCGGCATTTTTCCCAGGAATCCCTCTCCTGCTGAATACTGCACCTGCAGGCCCCGGATAATGACATAAACGCCACGCTTCACTTTGGCCGACTGCCCCGGCAGGCAATCAGCGGCGTGTAGGTAAAACGTCTCGGATCACTGAAAAAAGCCTGAAACTCCTGAGTGAACTCCTGAAATCCGCCGGCATACTCCGGAAATCCATAGCCGCTGTTTTTAACCGCGACTTCCACCTTGCGCAGCCAATTGAAGGCATCCACGTCGTTGAGTTCGCCGATAATCAGGTGATGGGCGCTCAGTCGCACATCGATTTTTTGACATCCCAGATCGTACAAAAAACTGTAGAGCTTCCTGCCCATGTAGGGATCGAAATTCCCATGTGTCTCCAGTTGCCCCATGATGGCCGTCAGCGCGGACTCCAGGCGGGGTGGCATGCCGTAGTGATTCAGGCAGTTATGATCCAGGTCGATAAGACACAGGATGCCCCCCGGTGCCAGAATGCTCATCAGGTTTTCCACGATCCGCGCGGCTTCACGACGATGATATTCAAGAACAAACCTCACCCAGACAAAATCAAACTGCCCCAGATCAAGCAGCGGGTCATAAAAATCACGACAGGCAAAACCAAGCCCCGCCACACCATAGTGGCTTCGTGCATGGGCCACACGTTCGGGCGAGGCATCAATCCCCAGCACCTCCCCGCCGGGATGAACCATCCGGTGCAGAAACGAGCTGGTCTTGCCACTGCCACAACCGACATCAATAACACGCATACCGGGCTGAAGGCCTGCCCATCGAGCCTGTTCTTCCAGACGTTCCCGGTCGGTTTTAAGATCCAGGCGCCTGGCCTCCTGATCGCTTTCCATCAGATAAGCGGTACGGGTTTTCATCGCAGCTCCATTAAAATTCTGCAAATGTGTAATTTATAAGCAAAAAACGAATTGTCTACAGCCTGCTTCACCGATATAGTCTTGAACATTGTAGAGATTGCCATATTTTGCGTCGGGAAGCATCTGCCAACTTGCCGTTCGCTGTTTTTTCCGAGGGGGCGACCATGAGACTTTTTGTTTTCAGGGCGTTTTTCATTCAACTGTTGCTTGTCGCGTGCCTGTTTTCAAGCGCTCGTCACGGTTTTGCCTCAGGCTTCGGCATTTTCACCCAAAGTGCCGACGCCCTGGGACAAGCCAACGCAACCACCGCCCATAGTGACGGACCGTCGGCGGTATTCTTCAACCCGGCACTGCTCACCGAATTGCCCGGCACGCAACTGGAAATCGGCACCACCGTCATCCTGCCCTCCCGGGATTTCAAGGCGGAAGATGGCACAACCGCCGACAACCGTGATACGGCCTATTTCCCAAGTTCTTTTTATGTTTCCCACCAATTCGGCGACCGCTTCAGCGCCGGCCTCGGCGTTTTCAATTCTTTCGGCCTCGGCACCGTCTGGGACAGCGACTGGCCGGGGCGTTTTATCGCCACCAAATCCCGCATCACCACCTTCAACATCAATCCGACGCTGGCCTGGCAGTTATCGCCGCGGATTTCCTTTGGCGCCGGGCTGAACATCCTCCTGCTCGACGCCAAGCTGAAAAACAAGGTGGATCTCTCAACCTTCGGAGAACCGGAAATCGGCCAGCAGTTCACCGGCAGCGGCGAAGCAGCAGGCTTCAACGCAGGCATATTGCTGAAACTGACCGATGAACTGTCCTTTGGCGCCGCCTACCGCAGCGAGATCAAGGTCGATATCGACGGCAAGGCCCGTTTCGACATCCCCGATTCGGCTTCGCCGCTGATTTCCCTGCTGTTTCCCGAAACACGCGGCAAAACGGCCATCACCCTGCCCCAGCAGTTCACGGCAGGCCTGGCCTACCAGTTCACAGACGCCTGGACGATGGAAATCGGGCTGCGCTGGGAAGACTGGTCCTCCTTCCGGCGGCTCAAAATCACACTGCGCGACCCCGTGGGTGGCGAGACCAGCAGCTTGGCGCCCCGCGACTGGCACGCCACCTGGGCTTACAACATCGGCACCAAATACCGCGTGAATGACCGCCTGGCGATCATGGCCGGATACCTGTACGGTGAGAATCCGATCCCGGACAGGACCTTCGAACCGGGCGTTCCCGACTCCGACACCCATCTATTCACCCTCGGCACCGAGTGGTCCCTTGACCACCTCAAGCTGGCGCTGGCTTACGGCTTCCAATTACAGGAGGATCGCAGCAAGCGCAGCAACCTGTACGGCCCCCTCGCCAACGGGGAGTATGAAAACCATCTGCACCTGATCGGCGTCAGCCTCACGCACACTTTCTGAACCACGGCGTTATTCGCAAAAAAGCCGGAACAGATGTCAAAGCCACTGCTCCGGCTACTGCCACCCTGGGGCACGACGCCAAAGAATTTACAGCCCTCTCAAATACGCAAGTACCTCCTGCGGATGGGTCTCGGCCTTTTTAACCCGGGGCCAGTGTTTTATGATCGTGCCATCCGGGCCTATAACTACCGTCGATCGGATCGTACCCATAACGGTCTTGCCGTACATTTTCTTTTCGCCGAAAGCACCATAGGCCCGCATGGTCCGGCCATCGGGGTCGGACAGCAGCACAAAAGGCAGATCGAACCTGTCGATAAAGCGGTCATGGGACGCCAGGCTGTCCCTGCTGACTCCGAGCAGCACCGCTTCCCGTTGCAGCAGATCGGCATGCACGTCCCGGAAGGAACACGCCTCCTTGGTGCACCCGGCGGTGTTGTCCTTGGGATAGAAGTAGAGCACAACGGTCTTTCCGGCATAATCGTCCAGCCTGTGCATCTGCCGATCGGTCCCTTCCAGTTCAAAACCTGCCGCTTTACGTCCCTCGAGATTTTCCATCATCCGCCCTTTCGAAAATTCACTTTCCCAAAATGGCGCCACGTTTCACCTGCTCGGCACTCCCTGTGAGCTGGCGACTCCAGCCAGCCACCGGCGCAGGCTGCCGGGCTCGTTGGTGAACAGGCCATCCACGCCCATTTCAAGCAACGTCATGGCGCGCTTTTTTTCATCCACAACCCAGGGAAAAATCTTCAGCCCCCGGGCATGGCAAAGCTCAACCTGTTCAGCGACAACCCGATCCTGGCGGGGATGGAAACTGACCGCACGATTGGCAACTGCCGTCTCGATCAAGCGGTCCCAATCGGCATCCTCGCTCAGATAACCGAGGAACAACTCCGGAGCGTCAAGATGAAGTGCCTGGAGCACAGCGTGGTCAAAGGAGGAAATCAGCACTCGGCAGCGGGCATGCCGCTTTAGAAGCCGCTTGACGGCCACACCGGCCGCAAACTCCTTGATCTCGATATTCAGGAGCATACGGTCCTGGATTTGGCAAAGTACCTGTTCCAGGGTTGGTACCGATTCTTTGGCGAACTGCGGACCGAACCAGCGTCCGGCATCAACACCGGCCAGGTCGGCGAGCGATCGTAACGCAAGCAGGCCACTGTCATCCGTGGTACGGTCGAGGGTGGCGTCGTGCATCACCACGGGCACCCCGTCTGCAGTCATGCGGACATCGAGCTCAATGCCATCCGCACCGTCCAATTCTGCCAGGCCAAACGCGGCCAGCGTGTTTTCGGGCGCCTTGCCGGAAGCCCCACGGTGTGCCCAAATGACGGTTTTTTGAAACATCCTGCCAATCTCCCCCGGGCAAATGTTGATCTTAGCCTTTGCATCACCATGGACGGCATCATCGCTTTGGAGACCACATCAAGTCAAGTCGTCATCGGCCGACACATGCGGGCCGGCAATAGGGTTCCGTGCCCTAAAACTTGTCTTTACCAGTTTTTTCTGTCATGATGGCGCCGCTGCGAACGGCAGTCTTTAGCCCAAGGAGGATTTTTGTAATGGAACGCAATTTAGCCATGGATCTGGTACGGGTCACCGAAGCCGCCGCGCTGGCCTGTGGCCGCTGGGTTGGCAAGGGGAACAAGGATGCTGCCGATGAAGCGGCGACCGAAGCCATGCGTCGCACGCTCGATTCCGTCGAATTTTGCGGCACGGTTGTTATCGGCGAGGGCGAGATGGATGAAGCGCCCATGCTCTATATAGGTGAGAAAGTCGGCAAGAGTTGCGGCGGATATCCCGAAGTCGATATCGCCGTCGATCCGCTGGAAGGCACCAACATTTGTGCCAAGGGTAAGACCGGCGCTATCACCACCATTGCGCTGGCACCCAAGGGAGGGTTTCTTCACGCGCCCGATATGTACATGGAAAAAATCGCCGTCGGTCCGGAAGCCCATGGCTGTATCGACCTGAACGAGTCACCCGAAGAGAACCTCAAGCGGGTGGCCGACGCCAAAAATTGCTATGTACAAGACCTTACCGTGGTGATCCTCGACCGACCCCGGCACGAAAAGATCATCAGTGAAGTGCGCAGGGCCGGAGCCCGGATTCACCTCATTTCCGATGGCGATGTGGCACCGGCCATCGCGGCTACGGTCTGTGGCAGTGGCGTCGACATGCTGATGGGTATCGGTGGTGCCCCCGAGGGGGTGCTGGCGGCGGCGGCACTCAAGTGCATGGGAGGCGACATGCAGGGCCGCCTGGTGTTCATGAACCGGGAAGAAAAAACCCGCGCACGCACCATGGGTATCGAAGATTTCGACAAGATTTACACCGCCGAGGAAATGGCGCAAGGGGATGTGGTTTTTGCGGCCACCGGCGTTACCAACGGCGAATTGCTGCACGGCGTGCGCTATGTGTCGGGCGGCGCGGAAACCCATTCCATCGTCATGCGTTCCAAAAGCCGCACAGTTCGGTTTATCCGCGCCCAGCACCAGTTTGATTTCAAGCCGGTTTATTGAACGACGCTTTGCCGGCGGCAAGGGCCTCGACACAAGGGCTCCGCATCCACCTTTGATGCGCAACCAAATACCCGGAAAAAGCATAATTATCCCAGGCAAGGAGACACGGCAACATGGCAGGACATAGCAAATGGGCCAACATCAAACACCGCAAGGGTGCCCAGGACGCCAAGCGTGGCAAAATTTTCACCAAACTGATCAAGGAAATCACCGTAGCTGCCAAGATTGGCGGCGGCGACCTGGAGGCGAATGCGCGGTTGCGCACGGCCGTCGACAAGGCGAAGGGCTCCAATATGCCCAAGGACACCATCGAGCGGGCGATTAAAAAAGGCTGTGGCGACCTCGACGGTGTCAACTACGAAGAAGGCACCTTTGAAGGCTACGGGCCCGGAGGCGTCGCGGTTATTGTAGAATTCATGACCGACAACCGCACCCGCACCGTTGCCGATGTTCGCCACATCTTCAACAAGCACAACGGCAGTCTTGGCGTCAATGGATCGGTCGCGTTTCTATTCGATCGCAAGGGGCTGATCTCCTTCGACACCGAGCAGGATTTCGACGCTTTGTTTGAAACGGCACTGGAGGCCGGAGCCGAAGACGTCAAGGACGAGGGCGACGCCTATGAGATCATTACCGATCCGGCCGACTTCATGGAAGTGCGCGATGCCCTCGCCGCCAAAGGTCTGCAGTGGCAAACAGCCGAGGTGACCATGATTCCCCAGACCATGGTTGGGCTGGAGGGCAAGCAGGCCGAACAGATGCTCAAGATGATGGACAAACTCGAAGACAATGATGACGTTCAGAACGTCTATGCCAACTTCGACATTTCGGACGAGGAAATCGCCCGCATCATGGAATGAGCCCTGGTCCCTGTCGACCGTATTTATCAGGCGGGGCAAGCCCCGCCTTTTTCCTTTGACAAGGACTCATCGAGGGTGATTTGACATGCGTATTCTTGGCATCGATCCAGGCACCCGCATCACCGGTTACGGTCTGATCGAAAAAATCGGCAACCGCCTGCTTCATGTGGACAACGGCGCCATCCACACCCGCACCGATGCCCCGCTGGCGGAACGGCTCAAAACAATTTACGATGGATTGTCGCGGGTTATTCGCGATTATGGGCCGGCAAGCGTGGCAGTGGAACGCATATTTGTCGCTAAAAACGCCCTGTCGGCACTGAAGCTTGGACATGCTCGGGGCGTTGCCATGCTGGCCGGGGTCAACGCGGCCCTGCCCGTAGCCGAATATACCGCCGTGGAGGTCAAGCAGGCCGTTGTCGGCTACGGCAAGGCGGCCAAGCCGCAGGTGCAGCAGATGGTGCGCGTACTCTTGAATCTGCCTGAAATCGCCCAGGAGGACGCCTCGGATGCTTTGGCGGTGGCCATTTGTCACGCGCATTGCTATCATCTCAAGAGCCTGCTGATTTGACGGACTTTCTCTTAGCTTCCGGAATGATGCCATGATCGCTGTGCTCAATGGACAATTGATCCATAAATCCATCAGCCAAATTATTCTGGATGTCGGCGGCGTCGGCTATCGACTGCTGATCCCGCTTTCGACCTACTACGCCCTTCCGGATGAAGGTCTGGTACGACTGCAAGTGCATACCCATGTGCGTGAGGATGCGCTGCTGCTGTTCGGTTTCTGGAGCAGTTCCGAGAAGGAGCTTTTCGGACTGTTGCTGTCCGTATCCGGCGTTGGCCCCAAGGTGGCGCTCAACATCCTGTCTCACATGCCAGCGGCGGAATTGCATCAGGCATTGTCACAAGGCAATGCGAAACAGCTGGCAACCGTTCCGGGGATCGGCAAAAAAACGGCGGAACGGCTGGTCCTGGAACTTCGTGACAAAGTCACGAGCCTTGCCGGCTCCGCTGCCGGCAGCAAAACACCGCCGGTGCCTGCACCATGCGATTTCCGGGATGACGCCCTGTCGGCACTGGTCAATCTCGGCTACAAGGAAAACCTGTCCCGCAAAGCACTCGATTCCCTGGACCTGGATGCCGGCACCCCCCTGGAGGAAATCCTCAAACAGGCACTGAAAATCCTCATGCGCTAAATCGCGGCACCAGAGACCGTAACCGAAAGAACATTTCCCTTTGAAAGGGGTGGGCTCTTTCTGTATCCTGAAGCAGGAAAAGCGGAAATCCCCAAAGGCGGACTGGCATGACTGAACGATTTGTCACACCCGATTTCAACATAGAGGATGACCGGTTGGAAGCGACCTTGCGGCCGCGGGTACTGGCGGAATATATCGGCCAAAGCAAGGCCAAGGAAAACCTGCAGGTTTTTATCGACGCCGCGCGTGGACGCCAGGAGTCCCTCGATCACGTTCTTTTTTACGGTCCGCCGGGCCTGGGCAAGACCACTCTCGCCAACATTGTCGCCAGTGAAATGGGCGTCAGTATCAAAAGTACCTCCGGCCCGGTGATCGAAAAGCCTGGAGACCTCGCAGCCATCCTGACCAATCTGGCCGAGGGCGATGTGCTGTTCATCGATGAAATCCACCGCCTGTCGCCGGTGGTGGAGGAGATTCTCTACCCTGCGATGGAGGACTACCAGCTCGATATCATTATCGGGCAGGGACCTTCGGCGCGAACCATAAAGCTCGACATCCCCCGCTTCACGCTGGTGGGAGCAACCACGCGGGCCGGGCTGCTTTCCTCACCTCTGCGAGACCGGTTCGGGGTTATCTGCCGGCTGGAATTCTATAATCATGACGAGCTGGCCACCATCGCCGGGCGCAGCGCCCGGATTCTTGACATCCCCATCGAAAAGGACGGCCAACGGGAAATCGCCCGCCGCAGTCGGGGCACGCCGCGTATCGCCAATCGCCTGCTGCGACGCGTCAGGGATTTCGCCCAGGTCAAGGGCAATGGGGTCATCACCCGCGAGATTGCCGATATGGCTCTTTCGCGGCTGGAGGTCGACAGCAGCGGTCTGGATCACATGGACCGCTTGCTGCTGCTTGCCATCATCGACAAATTCGCCGGCGGACCGGTCGGACTGGACACCCTGGCCGCAGCCGTCGGAGAAGAGAAGGATACCATTGAAGACGTTATCGAACCCTACCTGCTGCAGAACGGCTATCTGAACCGAACCCCCGCGGGCGCGTGGCCACGGAACTGGCCTACCGGCATTTCCAGCGACAGATTCCGCGCGGCCAGGCCAGCGGTGAGCTATTTTCCTGACAGGTCCACGCTGCGGCCAAACCTGCACCGTCTTTTGTCGAGCCTATGAAAACCCCCGATAGTACCCAAAAAACCGGCCAGGAGCCCTTCAATCAAAGGGTGCAACAACTCTCCCTCTGGGCCCAGGAATTCATTACCGGGGGCCGGTCCCCGTTTCGGCGGATCGAACCTTTTGCCCCGATCCTCACCCCTGCGGGGGAAATCCATCCACCCCTGGTGTTCTGGATAAACCGCGACAGCTACATGGCCGGGGGCGTCCTTTTTTTCCCCGACCCGTCCGATCCCTCGCCGCTGCCTCAGGGACAAATGGCGGCAGAGGCTCTCGGTCTCAATTATTTTGTAACCTGGGATATTTCCCATATCACCCTCTGGCAGCGCAGCCAGGATGACTGGAGCGCTGCCAGAAAACTGCCCGTCGGCGGCGGCGAATCTCCCAATGCAGCCGATTCCCATGAAGCGCTGCTTGGGCTGATGGAGGCGATGAAAACCTTCAGCGTGCTGGGCGCCGTTCTGCCCGACAATCTCTCCGCCTATTACCTGGCGAACCTGTTGCGCGCAACAATGGCTTCCCTGCAGACCCCATTGACAGAGCATTACAGAATTCACCGGGGGATGGCCGAATCGACCCGGCCGGAAAGCCCCGCCGAAAAACAGGCCCAGGGCAAATCCTTCACGACGCTGGTGCGCGTCATGGCCCTCGCCCTGCACGACATGCTGCCCAAAGCAGGACAGCCCCAAAAACTGGAAGGCGATATAGCCATCGCCATCGCTGCGCTGCCTGAACCTTTGGCCAGCGCGTTGCGCATGCTGCCTGCAGAGGCTGCTCTTCCGGAAGAAGCTCAGGTGCGTCTGCATCTTTTGCTGCACCGACTCACGCAACTGGATATTTCTCGACAACCGCAGCGTGCCCTCCAGGCCCTTGAAATCCTGCGTCTTGAGACAGCAGCAGAGCTGGGTGGGCACCCAGTTCCGGGCCTCCCTGCGCCAGCCTGCAATCCGGTGCTGTTGCTTCATCCCGACGCAATTCCGGAACAAGCCGAAGCACCGATTCTTGTCGCCTCACCTCCCTTGATTGCCCTTCATGTGCTGTTGCGCCACTTGTACCGCCGGACGCCCTTCAAGGCATGTGTTTTTAATGCCCTTGAAGTGCGCCCCGAGCCCGCACCGGCTTCGATCTGTGGGACACTGACAGACAGCCGCCTGCCTTCCGTTGGGGAAAAACGGGAGTTGACCGCCCGGCTGAGGCTGTCGTGGCCGGCGCGGCGTTTCCGCCTGCCCCCCCGAACGCCCATGTGGGCCTGGCAACTGTTACACCTTGTAGGACTCGGCGCCAAAGACACTTTTTACGATGTTGTCACCCCTCCGCACTGGCTGTCCAGCACCTTCGGAAAACAGCTGCTGGGGCTGATTCTGGAAACAGCGGCCCTGCATAAGCTGTACAGACAGGAAAACAGCCTGCGCTTGCAACTGCGCAAATCACAACAAGCGGCAGCTGAGGTCGAAATTGTTCACGGCAGACAGGTCCGCCGCATTGCCGCGAAGCAGCTTCAGCAGGGGGCAGGATCCCTGTTGGTCCTGGCTCTTGCTCTGCATGAGGATATCTGGAATATGATCGTCAATGGCAAACTGCATCCGGTAACGTCGCAAACCTGGACAGATCTTCCGGAAGCAGGCCTGCTCCTGTTTTTACGGACCGGCCTCGGGCGTTACCTGTGGCAGGTCGCCAGCGGCGGGCGGCCGCTGCCGCGCCGCACCGCTCTGCGCAACGAGGTACTCCGGCAAAGCCTGCCACTGCCGGACAGGCAGATCCTGGCAAAACTGCAGCACCTGCAGGCCAAGGATCAGAGCGAACCGAACGCTTCCCTCCTCGATCGGGAACTGGCTCTGTATCTCGGTCCGCTGCCTGAACTGCCTGCCGCAGCCAGTTCCGTCACCGACCACACAGAGCATGCCGCTTTGCCAGACACACCGGAACAGGAGGTGATCGAGGCTGTCTGCGAGCAGGTCTTCAGGGATGGTACGCCCATTTTCCCCGATCATTATCTTTATGATTATTACAGGCCGGAACTACGCACCTATGTCTTCGACTCCCCGCTGACAATTCAAGGAGAATTTTTCGGGCTCATCGAAGTGCGGGATGCCAGGGGAAATTCCTTCCAGGTCGAAGGTCTGGAGGCCGCCCAGGCCCTCGTACTTGTCTCATCACAACGCATCGGAAGCGTCGACCTGCCCGTTGACCGCTCGATTATCGTTTCGATTCTCGATCGATACCGTCAGGATCTGCGCAAACTCCGCGGCAGCCTGGTCAAGGAAGTGTTCCGGCGCCAGGCAGACCCGCACAGTGCCAAGGCGATTGTGGAGAAACTCTGGCGACAAAAATCCCTGCCGCCATGGCACTTGATCTCCGGAGCCTGAGGGTTTTTGCGGCCATCCTCGGAACCCCGGTCGGGGTTTTGCTGTCAGAATGCCTTCCGCAGGGTTTCAGATCAGCCGGCGCCGCATGCATTCCCCTTCCGGTTCAGGCATTCAGTGGCTCCCTGCCGTATCGCGAAAAAGGAAAGGAACGCCATGGCACAATCCCGCCCTCTCATAGGTCTTGCTCTCGGTAGCGGCGCAGCCCGGGGACTGGCACATATCGGCATCCTCAAGGTTCTCGAAGAGGAAAAAATCCCCATCGACCTTATTGCAGGCACCTCCATCGGCGCAGCCCTGGGGGCCCTTTACGCGGCAGGGGTCCCTGTGCATCGCATGGAAAAAGTCATGCGGGAGCTGGACTGGCGTGCACTTGCGAGGCTTATCGATCCCACCCTGCCGACCTCGGGGTTGATGGACGGCAATCGCGTTGCAACATTCCTGGCGGAACTTTTGCCGGCAACCACCTTCGAAGAGCTGCGCATCCCGCTGGCCATCACCGCCACCGATGTTGAAACGGGCGAAGCACTGATTATCCGCAAAGGCAACCTTCTTGAAGGGCTGCGCGCCGCCATCGCATTTCCCGGCATTTTTACTCCGGTGCTTTTTGGCGACCGTTTCCTGGTCGACGGAGGCCTGACCAACCCGGTTCCGCTGGATATCGCCTATCAGATGGGAGCGGATAAAGTGATCGGGGTCTGCACCATTCCGCGCATGGAGGACCCGGCGGGCGAGATATCCCTGCCTTCGGAAACCGGTGCTGGGCGCGATAAGGGCCGACTGCATGAATTCTTCACCTCCGCGAATATTGAAAAACTGTGGAGAGATCTTTGGCAGGCCGACCACCCGGGTAATGACAAGGAGTCAGGGCGAAATCGCAAACCACCCAATATTTTCAGCATCTGTTCCCGCAGTGTAGCCATTATGGAAAACCGCATCAACGATCTGCAGATGGAAAGAACCAGGGCTGAGCTGCTGATTCGGCCTGTATTCACCGCATTCAACATGCTTGAATTCCACCGCGCGGATGAAGCCATTGCGGCAGGTGAGCAGGCTGCTCGCCAATGTATCCCACAATTGCGGTCCTTGTGCGAAGCCTGATTGCGGGGAGTGCCCTCTGTGTTAAAATTTGAGTGTTTCCAATGAATTCACAACCCAGGGGGATATCATGATCGATTTGATTGAAAAATCGCTATTGACCGGACTCGGAGCACTGACCTTGACCCAGAAAAAGGTCGAGCAAATGGCCGACGAGCTGAAACGCAGGCTCAACTTGAGTGAGGAAAAAGGTCGCGAGCTGTTAACCCTGCTTTCGGATATGGCACGCGACAACCAGCAGAAGCTCGAAGAGATCGCCCGGGAAGAGGTGCAAAGAATCTGTACCGATCTCGGCATGGTCAAAAAAGATGAGCTGAACCGCCTGGCCAAAAAAGTGCAGGCGCTGGAAAAAGAACTCAGGGCACTGCAACAGGCAACGCAGGATGATGCTCCCGGCAAATGCTGAACCTGAGGCGGCTCAACCGCAACATTCGCTCCCTGCGCCGCTACCGGCAGATCCTTGGAACCTTGCTCAAGTATGGCTTCGGCCAGGTTCTCGATCAGCTGCAGTTACGCTTCACGCTGCAACGAGGGCGGCAACTTTTTTTCGGCAGCCCGGAGATAAGGGCGGCAAGACGTCAATCTCCGGCCGTGCGGCTTCGTCTGGCGATGGAGGAACTCGGCCCGACCTTCATTAAGCTCGGGCAATTGCTGTCGACTCGCCCCGATCTTCTTACCCCGGAATACATTGCCGAATTCAGCCGGCTCCAGGATGCCATCCCGCCATTTCCCTTTGAAACAGTCCGCCATCAGATCAGCCGCGAGCTGGGGTCGCCAATAGAGTCCCTGTTTTCACATTTCGAAAAAACGCCCCTTGCTGCCGCATCCATTGCCCAGGTACATAAAGCCAGCCTTCCAGACGGCAAAAAAGTTGCTGTCAAGATCCGCCGACCCGATATAGAACAGATCATCGCGACCGATCTCGACATCCTCATGAGTCTCGCCTACCTTGCCGAGCACCATATCGCGGCGCTACACCTCTACAATCCCGTTGCGCTGATAAAAGAATTTCGCCGCAGTATCCAGCGTGAACTCGATTTCCGGCGGGAAGGCCACACGCTTGAACGGTTCGCGGCGAATTTTGCAGGCGATAAAACATTTCATGTTCCACAGGTGTATCGCGAACTCTCTGGCGAAGCCGTATTGACCATGGAATATATCAAAGGGATCAAGGTCAATAATTTCGGCAAATTGCGCGCGGAGGGTTATGATCTGAAAGTCATTGCCCGACATGGTGCCGATGCGCTGCTCAGACAGGTTCTGGTTCACGGCCTGTTTCATGGGGATCCGCACCCTGGCAACGTCTATATTTTACCGGGTCCGGTGATCTGTTTTCTTGACTATGGCATGGTTGGCCGTCTGGACCATAATCTTAAATATCAGCTGCTTGATTTGCTTGCAGGCATCCTTGAAAGAGATGTCGAAAAGGTCTCGCGGCTGCTCCTCGACTCCGGCGAGCTGGAAGAGGAGCCGATTCTGACGGACCTTAAAAAAGTGGTTTCCGATTTTATTGACGACTATTACGAGGTTCCTCTGCAGGAAATCCATACCGGCCATTTGCTTACCGATCTTATCGGCATCCTCGTGCAGTTTCGCATCAGTGTACCGCCGGATCTACTGTTGCTGGCAAGGGCACTGATCACGATGGAAGGCATCGGACGGCAGCTGGATCCGGATTTCAATATGGTCCATCATCTCAAACCTTTTATGGAGCAACTGGCGCGTGAACGCTGGTCCTTGACTTATATCACACAAGAACTGGGTGGGGTGGCGGGAGACTACAGTATCCTCCTCCGAAGGCTGCCCCGAGATCTTCGGACCCTGTTGCTGCGCATGACACGCAACCGCCTGAAAATCAACCTTGAACACCGCGGCCTCGGCCAACTTATCACCGACCTGGATAAATCAAGCAACCGACTCTCATTCAGTCTGCTCATCAGTGCCCTTATCGTTGGCTCCTCCCTTATCATGCAGGTGGATAAAGGACCGCAGGTCATGGGCTTCCCGGTCCTGGGCTTTCTGGGCTATACCATCGCCGCCATACTCGGATTGTGGCTGGCCGTAGCCATACTGCGCTCAGGCCGCCTGTAAGATTGTGGCCCGCAAGCCACACCGGAGTGTACATGACACGCTCCGACGGCTCGTCGCCCCCCCAGCCCCGGAAAAAACTCAACAATATCGGACCGCTGCATAACCCTGACAAGTGGCACACCCCTTGCAAACCATAAAATACAAAGACAAAACAACAACGCCATTCGCCTTATTCATAAAAGGACGTGCCATGATTTACCAATCGACCCTCAAGCGCTCTCTGACTATTTCCGGTATCGGTCTGCATACCGGCCGCCAGATTACCATGACCTTGCGGCCCGCGGATTCCGACACTGGCATCGTCTTCCATCGCATCGAGGGCGACCGGCGTGTTGCCATCCCGGCCATATCCGCCAACGTTGTCGATACGCGCATGGCCACAGTTATCGGCAAGGACGGCGTATCCGTGTCAACAATTGAACACCTCATGGCAGCATTTTCCGCCTGCGGCATCGACAACCTGCATATCGACATTGACGGTCCCGAAGTCCCCGTCATGGACGGCAGTGCAGCGCCGTTTGTCGCCATGCTGCGAGAAGTCGGCAATCGAGCCCAGGACAAACGCCGGAAATACCTTGCCATTCGCAAACCGATAACCCTGGTGGATGGGGAAAAACGCGTCAGCATCATCCCCTCGCGATTTTTTCGCATCACTTTTGATATCGCTTTTGACCACCCCAGTATCGGGCTTCAACATCGGGCCATAAAAATTACCGGTGATTCCTTTCGCAAGGAGATCGCGGCAGCACGTACCTTCGGTTTCCTGCACGAAGTCGAGTATCTCAAGGCCAACGGGCTGGCCCTGGGCGGTTCACTTGACAATGCCGTGGTGCTGGGCAAGGAAGGCGTTCTCAACCCCGGTGGCGTGCGCTTCCAGGATGAGTGCGTTCGGCACAAGATTCTGGATGCAGTGGGTGATTTCAGTCTGCTTGGGTATCCTCTGCTGGGACATGTCAAAGCCTACAAGGCCGGTCATGACATCAATCACCAGGTAGTCGAAAAAATTCTTGCCAATCCTGCCTGCTGGCAGTTGGTTGAATCTGGCGAAACCGTCAGCCACAACAGCCTGTCCCTCGGCAACCGCCCCGCCATGGCAATGGCAGGCATAGCCGAAATCTGAGCCTGAAAATTCCAAACCGCGATTACAAAAGCAGCCTTTCCCGGCTGCTTTTTTTTTGGTGAGAACCGGAAACCACATCCCGGAGTTGCAAAACGCATGTTTCCTGCTCTAGAATTGAATATTTCTTTACAAGCCTGTTGGCATCACCGATGTGGCCCACTATCATCGGTTGCATACATTTTGCATCATTATCCGAAAGACAAGTGGCCAGCATTTAATCAGCCATTGGGGCGCCGCGCAAGCAGATCTCCGAATTAATTCGGCTTTAGCGCCGCAGAGACCGGGGAAAACGCAATCCGCTGGTTTCAATTCATCACCCCACACTCTTATCAACGTTCTTCCAGAAGGAAGAGTATCCGTGAATCCCATGCCCTGTGATCCTGATAAAAAGTTCCGAGAAAACCGTAAACGGCGTCGTGAATGGCTGCTGATCGGCTTTACCACGTTACTGGTGATTGTGTTTTCAAAATTCGAGACACAACTCTTCCAATTTTCCTCTCAAGTGCCTCTGGCGAAAAGCCTTCTGGTTCTTGCGTTGATCAATCTGAACATTCTATTGATCATCCTGACGTTGTTTCTGGTCTTCCGCAATGTCTTCAAGCTCATTCTTGAGCGGCGCAGGGAAGTTCCGGGGGCCCGCTTGCGAACACGACTGGTCGTCGCCTTTGTCACCCTGTCGCTGGTGCCAACTCTTCTGCTGTTTTTTGTGGCTGCAGGATTCGTCTCCAGTTCCATCGAAAACTGGTTCAACATCCAAATCGAAACCTCCCTCCACGAATCCCTGGAGGTGGCGCAGACATACTATAAAAATTCAGGAGCCAATGCGCTTTACTACGGTGACCAGCTGGCACGCTTCATCAAGGACCAGAAACTGCTCAATGAGAGTAATCTTCCGCAGCTCAGGGATTTGATTCAGGCCAAGCAGCAGGAATACAACCTAGGCGTTGTGGAAGTCTTTTCTTCAACCTACGAGGAATTGGTGCGTGCCGCAAATCCCCAGATCCCCATATCGGAGTTTACGGATCCCGGCAGCGATACCATTCGCGAAGCCTTGCAAGGCAACCGATTCACGCGGGTTACGCCCATCGGCAAAGCCGATCTGATTCGCGGCGTGGTGCCGGTCTATTCCAACTGGAATCCCGAGGACGTTGTCGGGGTAGTCGTGGTTAATTACTATGTCCCCTACTCTCTGGTTAACAAGATGAAGGAAATTTCGGCTTCCTTCGAGCAATATAAAACAACCAAACTGCTTAAAGATCGCATCCAGAAAGGGTATGTGCAAGTTCTTCTGATTACTGCCCTGGCCATCATTTTTCTGGCCACATGGTTCGGCTTCTACCTTGCACGCACTATCACCGTTCCTATTCAGGAATTGGTTTCGGCTACCAAGCGAATTGCCGGAGGGGACCTGACAGTACAGATTTCTCCGCAAAGCGATGATGAAATTGCTCTTCTGGTAGAAGCGTTTAACAAAATGACGGCGGATCTTCGCAAAAGCCAGGCAGGCATCAGCGATGCGAATCGACATCTGCGGGCGTCAAACCAGGAACTCGACCAACGCCGCCGTTACATGGAGATCGTATTGAAGAACGTCACCGCAGGAGTTATTTCGGTTGATCGCCAAGGGCGTATTACCACGATCAACAAATCCGCGGAAAAACTCTTGAAAATAATGCCCGGAAAGGTCCTCGGCCAGCACTTCCGTCAGGTATTGCAAGCCGAACATCTGGTCATCATCAACGACTTGCTGCGGCAATTGGCCAAATCAGGCAAAGATTCCATTCACAAGCAGATGACCATCCCACTGGAGGACAACAAACTCACCTTATTGCTCAACCTCACGACTCTGCGGGATGAAAACGGCGAATTCATGGGAACGGTTGTCGTTTTCGATGATCTCACGCATATGATCAAAGCCCAGCGAATGGCGGCTTGGCGTGAGGTGGCCCGGCGCATCGCGCATGAGATAAAAAACCCGCTGACTCCAATCCGTCTGTCTGCACAACGTCTGCGCCGCCGGTATCTTGACCGGTTCCCCGAAGATGACAAGGTCTTCGACGATTGCACCTGCATGATCATAAAACAGGTTGATGAACTGAAAATTCTTGTGGATGAATTTTCCAACTTCGCCAAGATGCCCTCTGCCAATCCTGCGCCGAACAACCTTAACGAAATCATCAACGAAACACTTATTCTTTACCAGGAAGCCCATCGACACGTTGTTTTTTCATTCATGCCGGACTCAACTGTCCCAATATTCAACCTGGACCGGGATCAGATAAAACGGTCAATGATCAACATGCTTGAAAATGCCGTCGGCGCCATCGAGAAAGAGGGCCATATTTCCTTGGAGACTCATTTCAATCGTGATATGCAAATGGTTAGCGTTATTATCGCAGATGACGGCTGTGGAATCCCCAGCGAAGATAAACCGCGCCTCTTTGAACCCTATTTTTCAACCAAAAAATCCGGAACGGGCTTGGGACTGGCTATCGTCGCCACCATTATCGCCGATCACAATGGCTATATCAGGGTAAAAGACAACCATCCCAAAGGAACAAAGTTCATCATCGAACTGCCGACAACCGGACGCAACGATGAAAATGTCGCCTGACCGTCTGTTGTTTCCCAAAAATGACTGGCGACATCATATACTTTTGCTGATACCACCAACGGTGAGTTAAGGAAGAACAGATGAAGACAATTCTTGTCGTGGATGACGAACAAAGCATCCGGGAAAGCCTGGACGGCATCCTCCAGGATGAAGGCTTCCGGACCCTCTTTTCTGAAACCGGCGAGGGGGCTCTGACCCTGCTGACGGAAGAAACCCCTGATCTGATATTGCTGGATATCTGGCTTCCTGGAATCGATGGACTGGAGACGCTGCGTCGTATTCGTGAAAACAATCCTGAACAATTGGTTATCATGATGAGCGGTCACGGGACTATTGAGACCGCCGTCAAGGCCACCAAATTGGGGGCTTACGACTTCATTGAGAAACCTTTATCCCTGGAAAAGGTCCTGATTAGCATAGAAAATGCGTTTAAAGTCAGTCGACTCGTCGAGGAAAATCGTTCGCTGAGAGCCAGGATGGCCAAAGAGTATGAAATGGTTGGGAGCAGTGAAGCCATCATGAAGCTCAAGGAACAGATCACCATCGCTGCGCCAACTTCCGGGTGGGTTTTGATTACCGGCGAAAACGGCACAGGCAAAGAGCTGGTGGCCCGTGCAATTCACCATTATTCAAAGCGCAATGATAAGCCGTTCGTTGAGGTCAACTGTGCGGCCATTCCTGAGGAACTCATTGAATCTGAGCTTTTTGGTCACGAAAAAGGGGCATTTACCGGTGCCACCGCCCAGCGCAAGGGAAAATTCGATCAGGCTCACGAAGGCACGCTTTTTCTTGATGAAATCGGGGACATGAGCCTCAAAACCCAGGCCAAGATCCTGCGCATCCTGCAGGAACGAAAATTCGAGCGTGTTGGAGGAAATCGAACCATAGAAGTCGATGTCCGCGTTATTGCCGCGACCAACAAAGATCTGGAAGAAGAAATCGGCAAGGGGAATTTCCGCCAGGATCTTTATTATCGGCTCAATGTGTTGCCATTTCATGTCCCCCCCCTGCGCGAGCGGCGGGAAGACATCTCCCTGTTGGCAAGGCACTTCCTTGTCTATTTTTGCAGCAAGGAAAGTAGAGATATAAAAACCATGGAACCCGATGTCATTTCAGCATTGACGGCCTATAACTGGCCTGGAAACGTGCGTGAATTAAGAAATATCGTGGAGAGGCTCGTCATCATGAGCCCACATCAAACCATAACTATGTCCGATCTGCCCGTCGGCATTCAGAATGCAAATCCTGAGGAACAGGGAATCAAGGTTTTTATGACAGGAGAAGGAATAAGTCTGAAACAAGCACGGGAAGATTTCGAAAAGGAATTTATTCTACAGAAGTTGCAGGAAAACGAGGGGAACATTTCCCGCACAGCAGAAGCGATCGACATGGAGCGCTCCAATCTGCATCGGAAGATCAAATCCTATGGAATCGACGCAAAAAAATAGGCCTTCTGGTTTCCCCGGCCTATCACTCATCAAAAGCAATCCCAGAACGGCCAGACAGCCAAATGACTTCTTGTGTATTTATTACTTTACTGGTAATATATATAGAATGGTTATCGATTTTTGGCGCGCCGGCTTTCCCTCCTGGCGGCGCGTCTTTTTTCTTTTTTATAAATGGTTCGCGAATCGGATAGCGCAGATATAAAAAAAGCACCCTTTCGAGGGTGCTTTTTTTATTTAAAACAAAAGGCCTCTCCAGATCGAAGAGGCCTTTTTCGGAAAAAATTTCGGCGGCGACCTACTTTCCCACACAGTTACCCGTGCAGTATCATCGGCGCGGCAGGGCTTAACTTCTGTGTTCGGGATGGGAACAGGTGTGACCCCTGCGCTATAGCCACCGAAAACCGTAAACTGGTTTTCAATTGCTTAAGACATTAACGATGCTTCGTATCGCAGCTTGCAGCTTTAAGCGCTGTCCTTACAGCTGGCGACGATTCGAGCGTTTCAGACATTTCCATCGCGCGGTATCAAGGTCGGGGCGAGGCGAACCTCGCCCCTTCCTTTTAAAACTTTTTATGGTCAAGCCTCACGGTCAATTAGTACCGGTTAGCTGAACACATTGCTGTGCTTACACACCCGGCCTATCAACGTCGTCGTCTCCGACGGACCTTCAGGGGATTGCTCCCGGGGAGATCTTGTCTTGAGGGGGGCTTCCCGCTTAGATGCTTTCAGCGGTTATCCTTTCCGAACATAGCTACCCTGCCATTGCTCCTGGCGGAACAACAGGAACACCAGTGGTTCGTCCATCCCGGTCCTCTCGTACTAAGGACAGATCCTCTCAAATCTCCTGCGCCCACGGCAGATAGGGACCAAACTGTCTCACGACGTTTTAAACCCAGCTCGCGTACCGCTTTAATTGGCGAACAGCCAAACCCTTGGGACCGACTTCAGCCCCAGGATGCGATGAGCCGACATCGAGGTGCCAAACCTCCCCGTCGATGTGAACTCTTGGGGGAGATAAGCCTGTTATCCCCGGAGTACCTTTTATCCGTTGAGCGACGGCCCTTCCATACAGAACCGCCGGATCACTAAGACCTG